>NZ_JACVPS010000001.1:0-37977 GCF_018881755.1 Polynucleobacter finlandensis
GATAGCCTGTGGCTTGCGTACCCCCTATTTATGGGGTGGCTAAATGACTAGTGAAAGACTAGAATCGCCATTCCTTCACTAAAACAATAATGCAGTTTGTACAAAAATTTATTACCACTACTGCTATGTAGTCCTGCCCTAGTGCTTTATGCGGCTGAGACTACAGCCACTGATAAACAGACATTTCCGCCTTATAGAGTAGGCACTCGCGCAGAATTTGATTCCAGGTTTTTGGCATCAAACACTATTTCCACCACCATTCTTTTCTCCGCAACTAGTAGGGTAAATAACGACAACGCCTCTGTTAGTGAGCTATCAGTACCTACTCCTATAGCGGGGGCAAATCCTATTACCGTTATTCAAAGTGCAGGGTGGGTGGGAAAGGTGCAGTGGCGCGAACTTGAGTCGGGCAAATGGGTGGGTGGATCGAGTCCGGATGTTTTTCAGGAGGGCGCAACTTATGCCGCTCAGATCATATGGTCCTCGACTGGTATTGGCCAGACTCCTTCTAACGTCCTGCAAATGCCGCAGGGCGCTTATCGAGAGGGGCGCATTCTTCGGCCCCAAAGCAAGCTGACAGCAAGTATTTTAGATCGCGCTGCTACGCCGAGCGCCACTAAGGATATCGTAGCGGAGTCTTCATCAAGGGTTAGCGTTTCTGTTGGTTCTAAAGCACCGTCTACTCAGGCCGCGCCTAGCGATAGCGCACCGGTGACCAGCAGCGCACCCCAGCAATCTATCCAAAGTAGCGCGCAAATAGTGTTGCCTGATTTGGGTAGCGAGTCAGATTTTGTGGAGTCAACCAAACAGTCTGCTGGCCCCGCTGAGCAGGTATATCAAAATAGGCAGGCGGTTGCACCTAACATCCATGCAGGGCAAATAGGTGGAGCCAACCCATCATCGCCCAGAGCAAATAATTCACCTGTGTCAGGATCTAGCCCATCGATTCATTCGGGAAGTTCTGGCACTGCTATCGATGTTCGAACTAGCCAGCTATCTCCCAATGCCTTGCAAATTCCGGAGGGCGATTATCGAGAGAGTCACATTACTCAGACTCAAAGACAGCGGGTTGTAAGTAATTTAGATAGCGTTGTTAGCCCAAGTGCTACTAAGGACGTGAGAGCGCAGGCTTCACCAAGCACTAGTGTATCTGTTAGCGCCAAACTAATACCTATTGAGCCGCCCCCAAGCTATAGCTCGCCGGACATCAGTAATTTATCTAAAGAATTTACCCTGGGCAACAGACAAATTGTTCTACCTGATCTGGGCGGTGAGCCAGATTCTGTAGCGCCAACGAAAAAAACCTCGGAACCAGTTCAGCAGACATATCCAAATTCGCAAGCGGGCATACCTAATATCAATGCAGGGCAAATGGGCGGTATTAATCCAGGATTGCCAGGCGCAAATAATGCGCCAATGCCCGGGGGTGCCCCAGCGATCAATCTTGGGGGTGCTGGCCTTGGCGGTAGTCTGGGCGCAACTGGCTCAAAGTTTCACTATGAATCCAAGAATTATTTAGCCAATGTTGGCCTTGATTATGTCAGCCCTAAGTCTAATTATGGATTTGGTCTAAAAGCTGATGCCGCAGCCTTATTGGGAGAAACCTACGCGATTGGGACAAACCTCACCTTTAATAATATTAATGAAGCTGTTGTCAATGCAGTGTGGATGCCCAAAGACACTAATATTAAAACTAAGCTTTCGGCAGCCTATATGTGGGGCCAACAAAACTTTGATTTTTATAGTGGAAATTCAAGCGCCAGTTTGACCCAAGCAAGCTACTACTTTTCTACGCAATATGTTGTGCCCAAAGAGCGCAGTGATTATTTGCATAGCATTGGGCTATCCACATGGAGTAGCAAAGCAAAGCAAACCAATAATCCGAATCCCAACTACAGTACGGTAGAGACGGCAAGTAGTTACAACATCATGATGGATCCGCTGAAGCTTGCCGTGGGCACATTGCAGGGCGAGGCCTTAGATACTCAGGTGGGCATTACCAAGCAGGTGATTGTAAAAGCATCCATGGGGTATGAGTCCTTAAAATTCCCCTTTAGCGATGGCACTCAAGAACTAAACAAGCGCATCTATCAAGACTATGTAGTGCAATACCAGCCGATTCAAGAAGTATCCCTGCAGGCAGGTTACAAAATGGGTGCCGCCCTAAACAATGTGATGCTCTCGGCTGCCTATTCCCAGTGGAAGGTAACGGGCTTTAAAAATAACGGTAACAACGGGATCACTGGAAATCAAGGGATCATGCTCTCCTACAGTATTCCTTTAGATGGAAAAGATGCATCAGCCCCAGTTAGCTCCCTGACTCGTCCAGAGCTTATTGGTAATAGCGCTTATATTTTGCGCGATGCTGCTATCCGACCAGTTCAATTGCCACAGACATTCTTGGCTAAAGTCGATACAACAGCGGTCACTATGCTAGCCAGCATTAGTAAGGCAGGACTGGGCTCTGGCGCATCAGTCAATTCACAAGGGCAAGTGTTGGTGAATGTGGGAACGGGTAATGGAACCATCAGTGGGGTTACCAGAAATGGCGCTTCCTATGCATACACTTCAATCACTGTTGCTACGGCAACCGGCCTAATGATTAATACTTTGAAATTGCCGGCAGCCCTCAGTAGTGGAGATGCTTATGTTGTCTCCATCACAGATTCTAATGGCACCCCTTATCTGGTGAACTTCACCACCGCGAATTGATGAGAGGCCAATTTAAACGTTCTGGTTGGCGCAAGATTTTGGCGGCTATAGCTGCCTTCAATTTCATTGGCTTGCAAGTATTGACGCCGGCTTTCGGAGTCAATATCACTAGCGTTAGCGTGCAATATGCAAACACAACGCCAGTATTGGTGGGATTTGCTTTAAGTACTGGTACGGCAAGCGTTCCTTTGGGGTCTATTGCGCCGACCGTTACTGCGCCTACTTCGGCCAGTACCGGCATCATTACCTACTCAAGTAGTGTGCCCGGTGTTGCAACAATTGATCCAATTACACGCATTATTCGTTTGGTAGCAGCGGGTACCACTGTCTTGACCGCGACCCAAGCTAAGATTGGTAACTACACAAGTGCAACGTCGACAGTAAGTCTGACTGTAACGGCAGCGACAGCGACAGTCACCACCCAATTTGGATTGAGTTCAGCAAGCGTGGTCTTTGGTGCTACTGCCCCAACGATTGTTGCTCCAGTTACTTCTAGTGCTGGCGCCATTACCTACACCAGTGCAACTCCTAGCACCGCCACTATTACTACTGGTGGTGTGATTAGCTTAGTAGCAGTTGGCACTACGGTCTTAACTGCAACTCAGGCGGCAAACGGTAACTACGCTGCAGGTATATACACTACGACCTTAACGGTGACCACTCCGTTTGGATTGAGTTCAGCAAGCGTGGCCTTTGGTGCTACTGCCCCAACGATTACCGCTCCAGTTACCTCTAGTGCTGGCGCAATTACTTACACCAGTGCTACCCCTGGAGTCGCATCGATTACCAGCGCCGGCGTCATTAGCGTAGTCGGTGTCGGTACCACCGTCTTGACCGCAACTCAGGCTGCGAATGGTAACTACGCTGCAGGTATCTACACTACGACCTTAACGGTAACTGCGACAACGGTTAGCACTTCTGCAATTTCTGGTGTCACTGTGCCAGTAGCGGAAGCAATACCAGCCACAGCCATTAGCGGCGTGGGATATACCGGAACAATTTCCTGGAGCAATAATCCAACTTCATTCGCATATTCAACGGTTTACACGGCCACTGTGACTTTAACGCCTACTGCGGGCTACACAATGACAGGCGTTACGGCAAACTTCTTTAACGTCAGTGGAGCTACTGCTACCAACCCAGTTAACTCAGGGGTAATCACGGCAGTATTCCCATCAACGGCCGCCTTGCCAGATGGTCAAATTCAAACCGCGACGGCTACTGGAGGCACTATCGGTACGGCTACGGGCTGGACATTAAGTGGCGGCGGAAAATTGACCTGGTCTAGGATAAACAGCACAGCAAACTGGACAACCGCATCATCACAATGTACAGCTTTGGGAGCGGGTTGGCGCATGCCGACACAGGAAGAGCTTTCGGGACTGTTCAACACAGCTAGCGCAATAGCTGCCGCAACTACTGCGGGTTGGACCTTGGGCAGCACCTGGTCGTCCGCACTCTATAGTGCGGGCTACCGCTACGTCGTCAACCTGAACGGTGGCTATGGCTACGTCAGCAACGACACCTTCTACGACTTTGTGTCATGTGTCCGCTAGAGCCCTTGAAGTTTGAATTTTGAATTTTGACTTTTTGGTTTTACATTTTTTAATCAGGAGCGATATGCCCCATAACTGGGGCAGACAGAAACGATTAAACGCAGCTGGCTACGCTTCATCCTGCCCTTGTCATACATGGGTGCCTAATGGGTATTTCGGTTACGGCTGAAATAAAACAGGCCAATTGGGGATGTGGCTGGCATCTTCCGCTGTCGGGTAGAGGTTTATCCGATCGCATCAGAGGGGTTAAGCGGTGAAAACGGCAAAACCGAGTGAGTGTTTAGTAAGGCGCTCACGCATAGTGAAGATGCATTTTGCCTTAGTTTGGACCTTGAACAACACCTGGTCGTCCTCACTCTATAGTGCGGGCAACCACTACAACGTCAACCTGAACAATGGCAACGTCAACAACAACAACGACACCAACAGCAACTATGTGTCATGTGTCCGCTAGAGTCACACCCACTCATGGGGGTGGACGTAGCCAGACTGCTTTTATTCGTAACTTAGCATACGTAGCATCGCCTGGTAGAAGGTAACGCTTCAGGGGCCCAAGTAGCTCATGGTAAATGGTTCGGCGCAAGTGATAGCTATTGGCGTGGATCAGTTGCCCATAATAGCTATTGATGGTGCCCAGCATGCGCAAAAGTAAGGTGGGGTTGACCGTGAGTGGAGGGTGTAATTGATGTAATGCCAACCACTTGGCCCAACTACCGCCAGTTGGCATGCCGTGAGAGGGGTAACGTACAGGATCTAATAGGCCGCTAAAGAAATAAATTCGCTTTTTAAGAGCTCGCAAGGTGCGCTCTCGGATATAGCGGTGATGGGGGAACACAATGTAACCTAGAAAATTTGAGCCTTGAGTTACTTTTTGCAGCACGGTTTTATGAGGGTGCAGCTGCAGCTGCAGGCGGTCCATCAAAAATTGATTAATTTGTTGCATTTGCTCAAGAAGCTTTTCTGGAGTTTCACCAAGGATTATAAAATCATCCACATAGCGTAAGTAAGCGCTAATTTTTAATTGGTGTCGTACAAATTGGTCAAGTGGATTAAGGTAAAGGTTGCTAAAAAATTGACTGCTCAAACTGCCAATGGGCAGACCCTTTCGTGTCGGATTATTAAAAAGCGATTTATGCAGGGGTATTTTTTTGAGCAAGGACAATTCGCCGCTAAACAATGGTTTTGGGTCTATGGGGTTTTGCAGAATAATTTTTACGGCTACGGACTCAATTTGGCGCAGCGTATGCTCGGGGTAATCAAGCCGAGCAAACTGCTCTTGCCATAGGGATAGCAGGGTATTTCGATCAATCGATGGAAAGTAAGAAGCTATATCCATTTGACAAAAATAGGTGTTGTGCGGTTTGCGCATAAAGTGCTGCAAACGCGCTATAGCACTATGCGTCCCCTTGCCACTGCGATTGGAATAACAGTCATCGATCCAGCCACGGGAAATCTGAGGATTGACTAAAGAAACCAGCCAATGTTGCGCGAGTCTGTCACGAAAATTAGGGGCAAATATTTCCCGTACTTTTGGATCTTGCACTGCAAAGACAGTCATACGCTCGGGTTGATAGCGAAGTGAGTAAATTTCCTGCGCTAGTGCAGAGACAATGCGTGGGATGTTTATTAGCAAGCGTCGCTTTTCGGCGCTATTGCCCGATTGATTGACGCACTCATATAGTTGGGCGGCAATCTGGGCTTCGGTCATGATGGAAAAAGGAAGAGATGGAAAAAGATTTTAAGCACCCGCAAATTTTTTCGGATTTATTGATGTTTTATAAACGCTATTATCCTATTCATGCAGGCCTACCTAAGCCATTTCGATTTACTACCGGTGAAAGTATTCTGACTGAAGTAACACACTGCTTAAAACTGGTGACGCTTGCCAATCAGTGCAATAAAAATGATGCTATGGGCTGCGCTCAAGGCTCGGAGCTGCTCGGGCAACTCCGAGCTTCCATCGAAGTCATACGCAGCTACCTGCTTGTTGCTTGGCAATTAAAGTTACTTTCTCATGGCGGACTGTACCAGTTAACGGATGGACTCGAATCCGTTTCAAAGCAGGCCACCCGTTGGCAACAATGGTTTGGAAAGCGCGATGTCACATGAGCTAAGCAGAGCATTCCACCCGATCGCGACAACCTGTTTCAGCTTTCATACCGAAAGTTCACTCCCTTGCCTTGCCCACTCTGAGGCGGAATCCCAAATGAACTCCCAGGGCGATGAGCTGCCGTATAAACATTGGCCGCTGCCGAGGCTGCATCTGCTTGCTGCACTATTAAGTGCTCCAACATCTGCGGTTTTCTTGTATCCGGCGAAGTTAAATTAGGGTGAGGCTCTAATAAGTGCCGCAAATGATCAAAGGACTTTTCTGGATAGAGCGGCACATGTCTGGCTTGAGCCTTAATAACCAAATGTAATCCATTGAGCTTATGGCCGTGTAGATAGGCAGAGGGCGTTAACTTAAATTCACGATCCCCAGTACTGCAAGGTTGATATTCATCTGCTTTACCAATGTCATGCAGCCACCCATAGATCAAGGACAGCTCTAAATTGGCGGTTTGGTATCTGGCGATATTGTCAGAAATGAAGTTCACTACCTCTAAGGTGTGCTCCAAATTACCATTGAGATAGCTGTGATGATGGGCTACTGAGCTTGGTCCAGTACAAAAGCGCTTAAAAAAGTCCCCCTCAAAGCAAATGGCATTGAGTAAATGCTGGTTTTTATCGTCCAGTTGCTCCCAAGCTTGTATTGCTCTAGTCAGAATGTCTTTATTGACAAACCAATCAGGCGGAGCGGTTTCAAAAAGGTTGTAGCTCATATCGGGGCGATCAAGGCGGCACAGCCGAATGATTTGCAGGTAGCCATCAATCGAGATGGGCTTAATTCCTTTATAGGCAATGGTGACCAAACCATTGCAGGTGAGCTGGTCGTATCTTTGTTTGGCAAACCACTCGACCGCAATATTCACCCCTTGGGCATAAAGCACTGCTTGGTGACGATATTCATTGGTGGCGCTATTGGGCGCGATGGTGATTTTGACAATACGCATGACCCTTGGCAAAAGTGAGGCATCCGTATACGTAATCTGATTTTGGAGATCCTGAACATCATAGGTTTGTAGGGGGGTTGGTATCGGCGATGGCAAAACATCATCTGGCCGATGGGGGTTTTTGGGTTGCTCGGGCAGGCTTGGCAGTTTCATAAAAGGTCTCCCGCTGGATGATCTGAGGGTGGGATTGGGTCGGCTTTAGGGGGCACAGAAAGACCAGAATGTTTGGCAATTTCTAGCCAAGGATTGGCGATCAGTGCAGCATCGGCACTTGGATTGATTCGAGTATTGGGCAGTGCAACTGGAGGCTTTGGGGTTTCGGGCTCAGGTAATTCTGGCGCTTGTTTAATTTCTTTAGTTGCTCGACTCTGAGTTTTCGGTAAATGATTCACTCCAATGCTGTTGCGATTTATACCTGAGTGGGCGCTTACTTCGTTGAGTGATTGGGAGTCCACAATGGGGTGCGGCTGGTCTTGCATCTGCGCTGCCATAAGTCTTTCAAAAGCGCTTCCGTCCTGGCGGGTCAAGTTTGGAATAAATCGGGAATACACCCGAAAGAGCATCTCGGTAGTGGTGTGTCCCATCTGACGGGCGATCCATTCGGGTGCCTCACCGGAAGCCAACATGAGGGTGGCATAGGTATGGCGGGTTTGATATGGCACTCGCTTTTTCAGACCCAATAATCTCAAGAGTGGATACCAAACTCGCTTAGAAATGTTGCGATGAGAAATCGGTGTTCCCGCACTGGTCGCAAAAACATACACGCCCTGCCCTGTTACTTTGTGCTGAGCCAAAAGTGCATCAAAGACCATCTGAGACATTTGGATGTCACGTTCAGATTCTCCCGTTTTGGGAGTTTCCTCATAGTCATTCACAATCGTCTCTTTGATGGAAATCGTGCGGCGCTCAAAATCGACGTACTGCCATTTGAGGCCATCGATCTCACCAGTACGGGTCCCCGTAAAGAAGCGAACGATGTAGTAATTGCGAAAGTCAGCTCGAACCGTGCGAAGAATGTCTTGGACTTCTTGCATCGTGAACGGCTGAACATCAGTCTTGCCTACTCTTAAGGGCTTGATATTGATAAAGGCCGGGGCAAATTCATATCGGTCGGCAGCCTCTGTCAATATCATCCGCAGCGGGGTCATGATGTGGTTGATGCGAGAAGCCGAAAGGCTCTCTTTATTCTTAATACCGGGTAACTTCGCCAAAGAGGAGCGAAAAGCCAGAATGTCGCCCTTTTTAATTTCGTTTACAGGTCTAGGGCCAAACTGAGGAATCAGGGAGTTATCTAGAACACCGCGGGTAGTCGTTCTATGGGAACGCTTCCACCCTACCTCCATCTCTGAATACCACTGATTGGCAAAGTCGGAAAACAGTGGGGTTTGACGATGGGTTGATGGCGGGCGGTCGGGTGGCATTCCAGCAATGGCTAAAACCAAGTTGGTGGGAGCCTTATTAATAGCAGGGGTGCTAATAGCCAGTCGTGCTTCTTCTACTTCTGCAATGCGTTTACTCATTGGAAAGAAGTGCTCATGGCGGTAAGAGCCATTGGCTACAGCTACTTTGATGTTTTCATCTAGCTTGGCCAGTAATTTGCGGTTAGTCTTGGAATCACCCAATTCCGTTTGCTCTCTACAGCGAATCCCAAAAACTCGGAAATCCAGAAAGAGGCGCCCAGTTTCTTTTCTGACGCGAATGTTAGACATGAACAACGCCCCCTCTTGCCATTGGGATTTGATTTAGGGTCGAAGAGATCGCCTTTGTCATGTCATCCTCAATAACTTCCCAGATATAGAGAATCTTTCTTCCGCCAAAAGGGCGGAAATAATGACGCCCCTCTAATAAGACAGAATCTTTAAGTTGATCCCGAATTGTGCGGGGGTCGTATTTAATGCGAGCTGATAGCTCTTCGGTGGTGAGATAGGTCTGTGCCATTGTTAACTCCATGTAGTAAAATCAATCAAAGTGGCGAAAAGTAATCCTTAATTAACTTTTGCCATCCTAAATGACATTATGCATGAGTAAATGACATTTAGCAAGCACTTTTTACATTTAATATTAAAAAAAGCTATTCAGAATGATAAAATGCCATTTATCGACCCTTATGGGCGAAAGAAAACTCAAGTTGGTAGATGTCGCTCGTGAAACAGGCTTGCATCGGAATACCATCACCCTGCTTTACGATGAAACAGCTGCAAGGGTCGATTTAGATGCAATTAGTAAGCTGTGCAAATTCTTCGATTGCAAAGTTGAAGATCTATTTGAGTACATTCCTGATGCTTCAAATTAATGGTCATCAAGCTATAGGATCAAATATTTAACTATTGGCACAAGAAATGTGTCAATTTGAGGCTAATACTCAAAACCAGCATAGATCAAAAAGGGTGGGCACAGAGCAGGCACAAAATGGGCACGGTTTGGGCACAAATGAGGATTTGAGTATTGGCCTAATTTGTAAATGAAGAGATATCAAAAGCATTAAAAGCCGCAAAAAATAGCTTTCAATGCAGTTTTTTGAGAACTGTGTGCCCGAAAGACTGGTGCGCCCGGCAGGAATCGAACCTGCGACCCTTGGCTTCGGAGGCCAATACTCTATCCACTGAGCTACGGGCGCCAGTAGCAAAAACAATCATCTGGCTATTGTAAGTGCCTATAACGCAAGCTCTCGTTATAATCACGGCAAAGTAACCCTCTCAACCCCGTCAAACGATAAAAGTCCTATGAGCAACGAGCACGGTAGCCTAATTAAGTCCCCTAAACAATTGATCATCATGGTCTTCGCAAGCTTTTTTGTGCCATTGATTATTATTTTGTTACTCATGGTGTATGTGAACAGCGGCAAGCGCGATGGCGGGGAAAGCGCGGACGCTGCCAAGTCTACCGAGCAATTGATTAAGCCAGTTGCCCAATTAAATTTTAAAGATGCAAGCGCTCCACGCGAACTTCAAACGGGTGAGCAGGTTTACAAAGCGGTTTGTTCTTCTTGCCACGCCACGGGTGCGGCAGGTGCGCCTAAATTTGGTGATGCAAGCGCCTGGGCGCCACGTATTGCTAAGGGCTATGACTCATTGATGACTTCTGTAATTAAGGGCAAGGGCGCGATGCCAGCTCGCGGCGGTTCTAACCCTACAGAGATTAGTGATTACGAATTGGGTCGTGCAGTTGTCTATATGGCTAATTCTGCTGGCGGTAAATTACCAGAGCCTAAGGCGCCTGCAACAGCTACAAAATAAATTTTTTCTGCGTTAAAGAAAAAGCTGGCGTTGAGCCAGCTTTTTTATTTCTCATCATCGCTAGCTTTTGCATCGAGCGCAATTTGATAGGCTTCTTTCTTTGAAAGTCCTAAAGCCTG
Source organism: Polynucleobacter finlandensis (assembly GCF_018881755.1). GTDB lineage: Bacteria > Pseudomonadota > Gammaproteobacteria > Burkholderiales > Burkholderiaceae > Polynucleobacter > Polynucleobacter finlandensis. The sequence continues at coordinate 10,677 of NZ_JACVPS010000001.1, forward strand.
CGCAAGCACAGCAGCAATCTCTTTACTGCCAAGGTAAGGGCTTAAAGCGTTTGCCCACAGTAAAAGAGAGGCGTGCTCAGGAGCTTCACCAGCATTAGCTAGGCGCCCTGCCACCAAAATAATGAATTCTCCTTTGAGACTGCTTGCAGTTTCAAGCCACTGTGGAATTGCACTTGCCCGCACAGAAATAATTTGCTCAAATTTTTTCGTCAGCTCGCGCCCTACTACTATCTGTCGATCTGGCTCAAGCGCATTTGCTAGGACTAGAAGGGTTTCTTTAATGTGGTGAGGAGACTCAAAAAAGATACTGGTTTTTGTACTGCTGCGAATGTCATGAATTAGCGCGTCGCGTTCTTTGGTTTTGTTGGGCCAAAAGCCTACAAACTGAAAGCGCCCTTCTGAGTTCAGCATGACGGCACCACCGATAGAGACCGCCGAAGATACTGCGCTCGCCCCTGGAATCGGCACAACGCGAAAGCCTGCCTTTTGAACTTCATCCACCAGTCGGGCTCCGGGATCGGATACCCCAGGCGTACCCGCATCAGAAATGTAAGCCCAGCGCTCGTTCTGTGCCAGATGCTGGATTACCGTTTGCGCCCCACCCATTTCATTGTGCTCATGCAGAGCTAGGCACTTCTTATGAATACCAAATTGCTGCAGTAGTGCAGCACTATGCCTAGTATCTTCGCAGGCAATGCCATCGACAGCATTGAGAACATGCAAAGCACGCAGGGTGATATCCCCTAAATTACCAATCGGGGTGGCAACCATATAGAGAGCCCCGGCAGGTAAATCTTGCTGCTGCAGAAAGTCAAATGAGCTCAGGTCCATGGGTAGAAGTTTTGCGCTGGATTAATCAATAAGTAAGAGAATACGTTGCTTTTGGTTTGATTAGTGGGTTGCGGAAAAAGGACCTGCTTTGGCGCATAATATTGTTATGGATAAAAATACGATTGAACGCTTGCGCAAGCGCGCATCCCAACATTTTTTAGACAGCATTGCCGTTAAGCAAGACGCTGAGAAAATTCTTCCAGAAGTGGTAGCGCATGGCGTGCTCACGATGGTTGAGTGTTTGCGAGCTGGCGGTAAGGTGATGGCTTGCGGAAACGGTGGATCAGCCGCTGATGCGCAGCACTTTGCAGCCGAGTTGATTGGCCGCTTTGAACGTGAACGTCAAGAGCTTGCTGCGATTGCATTGACAACGGATACTTCTATCTTGACTGCTGTTGGCAATGATTACAGCTACGATGAGATTTTTAGTAAACAAGTCCGCGGCCTTGGAAAAAAAGGCGACATCCTCTTGGGTATTTCGACGTCAGGCAACTCTAAGAATGTGGTGAAGGCAATTGAAGTAGCAAAAAAAATGGGCATCAAAATTATTGCGCTGACAGGTAACGGTGGCGGAAAAATTGCAAGTCTCTTAGACAAAGACGATATCCATCTTTGCGCCCCCTCTACTCGTACCGCACGCATTCAGGAAACACATTTAGTGTTGTTGCATAGTTTGTGTGATGGTGTTGATCACATATTGCTTGATTAATAGCGCCCTAACAATAGAAAGCATTCACGATGCAAATCAAACTCGCAAGTAAATTACTCATTGCTTTAATGCTCACTTCATTCTTATCGGCATGTGGCGTTCTGGCTGTTGGCGGCGTTGCTGCAAGTGCAGCTGTCCTAGCTGACCGTCGTAGTCCGAACGTGCAGGCCATTGACAAAGGCATCGAGCTAGAGGCTGGCAATGCGCTGTCTAAGCGATTTGGTGATAACGCACATATCAACATCACTTCGTTCAATCAAAAAGTGTTGATCACGGGCGAAGCAAAAGACGCCGATATCAAGGGTGAAGCTGGCGCTTATGTTAAAGCGATGAAGAATGCCCGTAGCGTATACAACGAGTTGGTAATAGGCGCTAATAGCACTTATACAGCCCGCGCCAATGACTCTTACCTTGAGTCGAAAATAAAAACCCAAATGATTTTTACAGAGCAATTACCATCGAACTCAATGGCGATTGTTGCTGAAGGCAGCAGTGTTTACCTGATGGGAATCTTAACGCAAAAAGAAGCTGATATTGCAAAGAAAGTTGCGAGTAATGCCAGCGGCGTGAAAGAAGTATTTGTTTACTTTGACATCATCTCTGACGCAGAGAAAGCGCGATTAGACAAACAAGGTAAGGCCGATGAATCACAACCGACTAGCCCAAAATTTCAGTAAGAAATTATCAGCAGCGGAATAAATGATTTCAGTATGGGTTCATGTGAGGGCGGCTTTTTTGGCCGCCCTTCTCTTTGTTGGAGCACCTACTGCGTATGCATCTAGTGAGAACGCTAAAGCATTTGCAATTGCCAAACAAAATGCATGCTTAGGTTGTCACGCAATCAACAAAAAAATTGTTGGGCCAAGCTTTCAAGATATTGCCGCCAAATATAAAAATAGTCCTAGCGCAAATGCCCTGTTAAAAAATAAGATTCAAAAAGGTGGTGCGGGATCTTGGGGCGTAGTGCCGATGCCTGCGAATGCTAAGTTAAGCGATGCGGAGCTCTCGATCTTGGTGCCTTGGATTTTGCAAGGCGCCCCCAGCAACAACTAAGACGCTAGTGCCGGCCTGCCCAAGAACCACCACCAAGCAGCATGAGAGCGCTTCAAATTTGCTTTGACTGCGTAATCAAAGTCAGCCCATTGCTCGTTAGCAGCCTCTTCCACGATCGTGCTGGAATTTGCAGGGGGTAATTTGAGATAGGCATCAGCATCGCCATAAGCGTATTCAACACTCATGCCAGCCTTTTGTGCCAAATGCATCATGGCTTTGTTGTTTGCTAAGCAATGAACAAATAAAGTTTCAATGCGCGTATTGCGTGAGTGCACAGCAGCACGCCCTAACAAGGCGGTACCAAAGCCCTGGGCCCTGCCTTCGGCCAGCACTGATACGCCAAACTCTGCTGCACGTGCTTTGCTCTTAAAGACCGGTAGGTAGGCTAGATGTGCGAGGCCAACGATATTGAGCTGTGCATCAAATATGCCAAATATCGTGTCCTGGTTGAAGTCTAGGCCTTCAACATAGCGCTCTATCACTTCATCAGGGGTGTGTGTCCCAAAGCGGAGGCGACGATCGTCATCATTCAGTTGTAAAAAATGCTCAAGAATGGCCGCCCTATGACCGGCGTGAAGCTCGCGCACTGGCACGGGAATCCTCGCAACATGTGGGTTGCCGGGCAAGCGACTCTTGGAAAATTTATTGTGCATAGCAACATAGTAGCAGGGAATACAGAAAAACACAGGGTAATCCCTAGTTTTTCAAAAAATACCAGCTCAGAATGCAAAAAAAGAGTGTTTTTGAAGATGAAAATAGACCAAATGCTCCAAAACCCTTAAATTTTCAAAAAAAGTTGAATATTTTTTTGATTTCTATCTAATTGATTTGATTGAGCTTATTTTTAAAATCAGAAAAAACATCGTCTATTTAGCGTAAAAGAGTACGAAAGGTGTTGACGACCCTGTAAATGTGGGATATAGTCTCATCTCTCTGCTGGATGTTATTAAGAAATACGAAACAAGCCAGCCCTCTTTAAAAATTAGTGAACCGATAATTGTGGGTACTAAGTGAAAGCATCAAGTCCTTCGGGACAGATGTAAATAAATAGTACTCATAGACAGTAAAAAGATTTGGTTTTATTACCAAGTCAATTTCTTTAATGAGTGCGACGATCCGCAAGGATCACAGTGATTAAACTGAAGAGTTTGATCCTGGCTCAGATTGAACGCTGGCGGCATGCCTTACACATGCAAGTCGAACGGCAGCACGGGTACTTGTACCTGGTGGCGAGTGGCGAACGGGTGAGTAATACATCGGAACGTACCTTATCGTGGGGGATAACGCAGCGAAAGCTGTGCTAATACCGCATACGCCCTGAGGGGGAAAGCGGGGGATCGAAAGACCTCGCGCGATTAGAGCGGCCGATGCTTGATTAGCTTGTTGGTGGGGTAAAAGCCCACCAAGGCGACGATCAATAGCTGGTCTGAGAGGACGATCAGCCACACTGGGACTGAGACACGGCCCAGACTCCTACGGGAGGCAGCAGTGGGGAATTTTGGACAATGGGGGCAACCCTGATCCAGCAATGCCGCGTGAGTGAAGAAGGCCTTCGGGTTGTAAAGCTCTTTTGTCAGGGAAGAAACACCGGCTCTAACACAGTCCGGGAATGACGGTACCTGAAGAATAAGCACCGGCTAACTACGTGCCAGCAGCCGCGGTAATACGTAGGGTGCAAGCGTTAATCGGAATTACTGGGCGTAAAGCGTGCGCAGGCGGTTATACAAGACAGGCGTGAAATCCCCGGGCTTAACCTGGGAATGGCGCCTGTGACTGTATAGCTAGAGTGTGTCAGAGGGGGGTAGAATTCCACGTGTAGCAGTGAAATGCGTAGATATGTGGAGGAATACCAATGGCGAAGGCAGCCCCCTGGGATAACACTGACGCTCATGCACGAAAGCGTGGGGAGCAAACAGGATTAGATACCCTGGTAGTCCACGCCCTAAACGATGCTGACTAGTTGTTCGGGATTTACATCCTGAGTAACGTAGCTAACGCGTGAAGTCAGCCGCCTGGGGAGTACGGTCGCAAGATTAAAACTCAAAGGAATTGACGGGGACCCGCACAAGCGGTGGATGATGTGGATTAATTCGATGCAACGCGAAAAACCTTACCTACCCTTGACATGTGACTAACGAAGTAGAGATACATTAGGTGCTCGTAAGAGAAAGTCAACACAGGTGCTGCATGGCTGTCGTCAGCTCGTGTCGTGAGATGTTGGGTTAAGTCCCGCAACGAGCGCAACCCTTGTCTTTAGTTGCTACGCAAGAGCACTCTAAAGAGACTGCCGGTGACAAACCGGAGGAAGGTGGGGATGACGTCAAGTCCTCATGGCCCTTATGGGTAGGGCTTCACACGTCATACAATGGTGCATACAGAGGGTTGCCAACCCGCGAGGGGGAGCTAATCTCAGAAAATGCATCGTAGTCCGGATCGTAGTCTGCAACTCGACTACGTGAAGCTGGAATCGCTAGTAATCGCGGATCAGAATGTCGCGGTGAATACGTTCCCGGGTCTTGTACACACCGCCCGTCATACCATGGGAGTGGGTTTTGCCAGAAGCAGTTAGCCTAACCGCAAGGAGGGCGACTGCCACGGCAGGGTTCATGACTGGGGTAAAGTCGTAACAAGGTAGCCGTATCGGAAGGTGCGGCTGGATCACCTCCTTTCTAGAGAAAGATGCTGGAGCTTTAGTGCCCACACTTATCGGTTCACAATAAAAGCCACGGGTCTGTAGCTCAGCTGGTTAGAGCACTGTGTTGATAACGCAGGGGTCGTAGGTTCAAGTCCTACCAGACCCACCAAATCAGAAGTGATATGGACTATGTGGAACGTTGGGGGATTAGCTCAGCTGGGAGAGCACCTGCTTTGCAAGCAGGGGGTCGTCGGTTCGATCCCGTCATCCTCCACCAACTATCTAAATGTCAAAACTAAGCGAACATTTAATCGTTTAGTTTTGCCATTTATGGCTGTTCTTTAAAAATTTGAGTAAGCAAAGTGTCAAATGTTTCTTTGAGAGGACATTTGACAATGTAATAAGGGTAAAGATTGAATCATCAATCAGTAATACAAACGAGTTTTATAAAGTTCTTAAAAAGTACTTACAGTTTGGATTACGGCAAACATGTCAGAAGTAGAAGTAAAACCTGTAACGGTTACTAGCAATGGTGCTCGTTATAGGATCAAGTGAATAAGTGCACATGATGGATGCCTTGGCGATTACAGGCGACGAAAGACGTTATAACCTGCGATAAGCCCCGGGGAGCTGGTAAATAAGCTTTGATCCGGGGATTTCTGAATGGGGAAACCCACCACTTTTGTGGTATCCATACCTGAATACATAGGGTATGAGAAGCGAACCTCGTGAACTGAAACATCTAAGTAGCGAGAGGAAAAGACATCAACCGAGATTCCCAAAGTAGTGGCGAGCGAAATGGGAAGAGCCTTCTAGTGATATCTCAGTAATTAACAGAATGGAATGGAAAGTCCAACAATAAAGGGTGATAGTCCCGTATGTGAAAATTATTGAGTGGTACTAGGCTAGAGACAAGTAGGGCGGGACACGTGAAATCCTGTCTGAATATGGGGGGACCATCCTCCAAGGCTAAATACTCGTAATCGACCGATAGTGAACAAGTACCGTGAGGGAAAGGCGAAAAGAACCCCGGGAGGGGAGTGAAATAGATCCTGAAATTGTGTGCATACAAACAGTAGGAGCCTCGTAAGGGGTGACTGCGTACCTTTTGTATAATGGGTCAGCGACTTACATTCAGTAGCAAGCTTAACCGAATAGGGAAGGCGTAGCGAAAGCGAGTCCGAATAGGGCGCTAGTTGCTGGGTGTAGACCCGAAACCAGTTGATCTATCCATGGCCAGGTTGAAGGTGCGGTAACACGTACTGGAGGACCGAACCCACTAACGTTGAAAAGTTAGGGGATGAGCTGTGGATAGGGGTGAAAGGCTAAACAAAACTGGAAATAGCTGGTTCTCTCCGAAAACTATTTAGGTAGTGCCTCGTGTATCACTGTAGGGGGTAGAGCACTGTCATGGTAGTGGGGTCCATTGCGGATTACTGCGCCATAGCAAACTCCGAATACCTACAAGTGCAAGCACGGGAGACAGACATCGGGTGCTAACGTCCGGTGTCAAGAGGGAAACAACCCAGACCGCCAGCTAAGGTCCCTAATATATGCTAAGTGGGAAACGAAGTGGGAAGGCTAAAACAGTCAGGAGGTTGGCTTAGAAGCAGCCATCCTTTAAAGAAAGCGTAATAGCTCACTGATCGAGTCGTCCTGCGCGGAAGATGTAACGGGGCTAAGCATATAACCGAAGCTGCGGATCACAGCAATGTGATGGTAGGAGAGCGTTCTGTAAGCCTGTGAAGGTGTCTTGTAAAGGATGCTGGAGGTATCAGAAGTGCGAATGCTGACATGAGTAGCGATAAAGGGGGTGAAAAGCCCCCTCGCCGTAAGCCCAAGGTTTCCTGTTCAACGTTCATCGGAACAGGGTGAGTCGGCCCCTAAGGCGAGGCAGAGATGCGTAGCTGATGGGAACAAGGTTAATATTCCTTGACCATTGTTAGATGCGATGGGGGGACGGATCGCGGAAAGTTGTCCGGGTGTTGGAAGTCCCGGTTCTTGCGTTGGAGATGGCTATTAGGTAAATCCGGTAGCGTAATTCAAGGGCGTGAGACGAGTGAATTTATTCACGAAGCAATTGGAAGTGGTTCCAAGAAAAGCCTCTAAGCTTCAGTCTAACAAGACCGTACCGCAAACCGACACAGGTGGGCGAGATGAGTATTCTAAGGCGCTTGAGAGAACTCAGGAGAAGGAACTCGGCAAATTTGTACCGTAACTTCGGGATAAGGTACGCCCTGGTAGTTTGACCCTGTACAAGGGGAGGACGAAAGGGTTGCAATAAAAAGGTGGCTGCGACTGTTTAATAAAAACACAGCACTCTGCAAACACGAAAGTGGACGTATAGGGTGTGACTCCTGCCCGGTGCTGGAAGATTAAATGATGGGGTGCAAGCTCTTGATTGAAGTCCCAGTAAACGGCGGCCGTAACTATAACGGTCCTAAGGTAGCGAAATTCCTTGTCGGGTAAGTTCCGACCTGCACGAATGGAGTAACGATGGCCACACTGTCTCCTCCTGAGACTCAGCGAAGTTGAAATGTTTGTGATGATGCAATCTACCCGTGGCTAGACGGAAAGACCCCATGAACCTTTACTGTAGCTTTGCATTGAATTTTGAACCGGTCTGTGTAGGATAGGTGGGAGGCGTTGAAAGCGGGATGCTAGTCTCGCTGGAGCCAACCTTGAAATACCACCCTGGTTTGTTTGAGATTCTAACCTTGGCCCATTATCTGGGTCGGGAACAGTGCATGGTAGGCAGTTTGACTGGGGCGGTCTCCTCCCAAAGTGTAACGGAGGAGTACGAAGGTACGCTTGGTACGGTCGGACATCGTACCTAAAGTGCAATGGCAAAAGCGTGCTTAACTGCGAGACCGACAAGTCGAGCAGGTGCGAAAGCAGGTCATAGTGATCCGGTGGTTCTGTATGGAAGGGCCATCGCTCAACGGATAAAAGGTACTCTGGGGATAACAGGCTGATACCGCCCAAGAGTTCATATCGACGGCGGTGTTTGGCACCTCGATGTCGGCTCATCTCATCCTGGGGCTGTAGCCGGTCCCAAGGGTATGGCTGTTCGCCATTTAAAGAGGTACGTGAGCTGGGTTTAAAACGTCGTGAGACAGTTTGGTCCCTATCTGCCATGGGCGTTGGAGATTTGACGGGGGCTGCTCCTAGTACGAGAGGACCGGAGTGGACGTACCGCTGGTGTACCTGTTGTTTCGCCAGAAGCATCGCAGGGTAGCTATGTACGGAAGAGATAACCGCTGAAAGCATCTAAGCGGGAAACTTGCCTGAAGATGAGATCTCCCGTAGGTTTAACCTACATAAAGGGTCGTTGAAGACCACAACGTTGATAGGTCGGGTGTGTAAGCGCAGTAATGCGTTGAGCTAACCGATACTAATTGCCCGTTAGGCTTGATCCTATAACCAGCACTATTGTGTTGGATGTTTGCCAGATTTAATCTGCATCCTTATTACATGCTTACTCAAATAGAGTTGTTGATAAATCAACAACTCAACCCTCTACGCCCGGTGACCATAGCAAGTTGGAACCACTCCTTCCCATCCCGAACAGGACAGTGAAACGACTTTACGCCGATGATAGTGCGGATTACCCGTGTGAAAGTAGGTAACTGCCGGGCACCAATGCGACGCCCAGACCCTTTTAGGTCTGGGCGTTTTTACTTGTGCAAAGCGTTAAGAGATTGACAGAAACTCCATTGGGAGTCAGAATATTGGGTTGACGGAGGGGTGTCCGAGCGGCTAAAGGAGGCAGACTGTAAATCTGTTGGCTATGCCTACGTAGGTTCGAATCCTACCCCCTCCACCAAAAGTGCGGGATTAGTTTAATGGTAAAACAGCAGATTTCCAATCTTCGGTCAAGAGTTCGATTCTCTTATCCCGCTCCAGAATTTGCAGTAAAGAATTTTGGCCCATGTGGCTCAGTGGTAGAGCACTCCCTTGGTAAGGGAGAGGTCGGCAGTTCGATCCTGCCCATGGGCACCAGGCATTAAGTTTTAATAATTGTGTAGTACATGTTGATTACATTTGTGTAACCGAGTTGGTTTAAGAGTTAACTAAAGGCAGACAAAAAATGGCAAAAGAAAAGTTCGAGCGGACAAAACCGCACGTAAACGTAGGCACCATCGGTCACGTTGACCACGGTAAAACCACATTGACAGCAGCAATTGCAACCGTGCTTTCTAAGGCATTCGGTGGCGAAGCAAAAGCATACGATCAGATCGATGCTGCTCCTGAAGAAAAAGCACGCGGTATTACGATTAATACAGCGCACGTTGAGTACGAGACTGCAAACCGTCACTACGCTCACGTGGATTGCCCAGGACATGCTGACTACGTGAAGAACATGATTACTGGCGCTGCCCAGATGGACGGCGCTATTTTGGTATGTTCAGCTGCTGACGGCCCAATGCCACAAACGCGTGAAGTTATCCTCTTGGCACGCCAAGTTGGCGTTCCTTACATCATCGTGTTCTTGAACAAATGCGATATGGTTGATGATCATGAATTGTTAGAACTCGTTGAAATGGAAGTTCGTGAGCTTCTATCTAAATACGACTTCCCAGGTGACGACACACCAATCATCCAAGGTTCTGCTAAGTTAGCCCTTGAAGGCGACGAAGGCCCAATGGGTAAAGAAGCCATCATGAAATTGGCTGAAGCATTAGATACATTTATCCCAACTCCAGAACGTGCTATTGACGGTGCCTTCTTGATGCCTGTAGAAGATGTGTTCTCTATCTCTGGTCGCGGTACTGTAGTGACTGGTCGTATCGAGCGCGGTATTGTTAAAGTTGGCGAAGAGATTGAAATCATCGGTATCAAGCCAACCCTCAAAACCACTTGTACTGGTGTTGAAATGTTCCGCAAATTGCTCGATCAAGGTCAAGCAGGCGATAACGTTGGTATCTTGTTACGCGGTACAAAACGTGAAGAAGTTGAGCGCGGCCAAGTATTGGCTAAGCCAGGTTCAATCACCCCACATACTCACTTTACAGCCGAGGTTTATATCTTGGGTAAAGATGAAGGTGGCCGTCATACACCATTCTTTAACAACTATCGCCCACAGTTTTACTTCCGTACTACGGACGTAACAGGTTCGATCGAGTTGCCAAAAGACAAAGAAATGGTTATGCCTGGTGATAACGTAACCATTACCGTAAAACTCATCGCCCCAATCGCGATGGAAGAAGGTTTACGTTTTGCGATCCGCGAAGGTGGCCGTACAGTTGGCGCCGGTGTGGTTGCAAAGATTTTGGCTTAATTTTAATAAAGGGGTGTAGCTCAATTGGCAGAGCGTTGGTCTCCAAAACCAAAGGTTGGGGGTTCGATGCCCTCCGCCCCTGCCACGATTTGAACTGAAAGTAATATGTCACAACATACAGCAGGTCACTCTGAAGAAAAGAGCAGCTGGGTCTCCGGACTCGCTGCTTTAATTGTCGTTGCAGCGTTAGTGCTTTACTACACGCTCATTGACCAATCTTTATTGGTGCGCGTGGCGGTTTTGTTTGGCGGTATTGCTGCAGCAGTTTTCATTGTGGCCGTTTCACCAGATGGGCGTCGCTTTATCGCCTACGCAAAAGATTCCTGGTACGAAGTAAAGAAAGTTGTTTGGCCAACTCGTAAAGAGACCACCCAAATGACAATGGTCGTATTTGGTTTTGTTCTGATCATGTCCCTATTTCTGTGGATGGCAGACAAATTAATTGAATGGCTAGTTTTTTCAGTCTTTCTTGGCTGGAAGTGAGTAAGAAAAATGATTGATTCTGAATTGGCTACAAACCCACAAGCGGCTAACAATATGCGCTGGTACGTTATTCATGCTTACTCCGGTATGGAAAAAAGCGTGAAAAGAGGCTTAGAAGAGCGCATCGGTCGTTCTGGTATGCCTGAAAAATTTGGCCGTATTTTGGTTCCATCCGAAGAGGTTGTTGAGATCAAATCTGGTCAAAAGGCTGTTTCTGAGCGTCGTTTCTTTCCAGGCTACGTCCTGATTGAGATGGAAATGACCGACGAGAGCTGGCATTTGGTGAAAAACACACCAAAAGTGACTGGATTCGTTGGTGGCGTCAGAAACCGTCCAAGCCCTATTTCTACGGCTGAAGTAGCCAAAATCATGGATCAAATGCAAGCTGGGGTTGATAAACCTAAGCCTAAGACCTTATTTGAGGTTGGTGAGATTGTGCGCGTTAAAGAAGGCCCATTTATTGATTTCAACGGAAATATTGAAGAAGTCAATTATGAGAAGTCAAGACTGCGCGTTTCTGTTACAATTTTTGGCCGCGGTACCCCAGTTGAACTGGAGTTCGGCCAAGTAGAAAAGATGTAAAAACAGGGCTTTAGCCGTGTTTTGCAGTAGTTGTAAGTGGTTAGTAATAACCGAGGAGCGGAGCTAGAAAGCCAAAAACTAGCGAAGCGTTTACTCAACAGCGGTCTTTCCTAATGAGGTTAGGCGCGCTTTTAGGAGCAACAAATGGCAAAGAAGATTATTGGCTTTATTAAGCTGCAGATCCCTGCAGGTAAAGCAAATCCATCACCACCCGTAGGCCCAGCTTTGGGTCAGCGCGGTCTCAATATTATGGAATTCTGTAAGGCGTTCAATGCTCAAACTCAGAGCATGGAGCCAGGCCTTCCAATACCAGTCGTGATTACAGCGTTCGCTGATAAGAGCTTCACATTCATCATGAAGACTCCTCCAGCAACCATCATGATTAAGAAGGCTGCCAAGATCGAAAAAGGATCACCACGTCCCCATACCGACAAGGTAGGAAAAATTACTCGTGCTCAAGCGGAAGAAATCGCTAAAGCAAAAATGCCAGATTTGACAGCAGCCGATATGGATGCAGCTGTTAGAACTATCGCTGGTAGCGCCCGCTCCATGGGCATCACAGTGGAAGGTCTCTAATCATGACTAAGTTATCTAAACGCGTAAAAGCAATTCAATCTAAAGTTGATCGCAACAAATTCTATTCGCTAGAAGATGCATTGAACCTTGTTAAAGAGTGTGCAACTGCTAAGTTCGATGAGTCTATCGACGTTGCTGTTCAATTGGGTATTGACGCTAAGAAATCTGACCAAGTTGTGCGTGGCGCAGTTGTGCTCCCAGCTGGTACAGGTAAGCACGTTCGTGTTGCTGTTTTTGCTCAAGGCGAGAAGGCTGAACAAGCTAAAGCTGCTGGTGCAGAAATTGTTGGCATGGAAGAACTTGCTGAACAAATTAAAGGCGGCAAAATCGACTTCGATATTTTGATTGCATCCCCAGACACAATGAAAATTGTTGGTACTTTAGGTCAAGTATTAGGCCCACGTGGTTTAATGCCAAATCCAAAAGTTGGAACGGTAACTCCTGATGTAGCGACTGCAGTTAAAAATGCAAAAGCTGGTCAAGTTCAGTTCCGTGTGGACAAAGCCGGTATCGTGCACGCAAGCATTGGCCGTCGTTCATTCGAGCCAACTGCATTGAAATCTAACTTGCTTGCATTGCTCGAGGCTTTGAATAAAGCGAAGCCGCCTGCATCAAAAGGTATTTATTTAAAGAAGGTTGCCGTAAGCAGCACCATGGGTGCAGGCGTACGTGTAGACCAAGCATCGTTACAGGCAGCTCAGTAATACGCTTGTAGCAAAAAGGAACTTTGGGTCGACTCTTGCTCTTTGAGCGTGAGTCGAACATCAAAGACCGTTGGTGAATTAGTTGCTTATACAGAGTTAATTCTTAATCGTTACGAAAGTAATAGCCAGCGCAGATGGCGACCCTGAAAAGATTTCGCAAGACTTTCTTGTGATTGAACAATCAGACGCTGGTGTGTAACCCCAACTGGAAACAGTTGGTTTTTATGGAGTTAAACCGTGCCTTTGAATGTAGAAGACAAAAAAGCGATTGTTGCTGATGTCGGCGCTCAATTAGCGGGAGCTCAAACAGTCGTGCTTGCTGAATACCGTGGTATTCCAGTTGAGCAGTTGACAAAGCTGCGTGCTAGCGCACGTGACCAAGGTGTATATCTTCGCGTTTTGAAGAACACATTGGCACGCCGTGCTGCACAAGGCACACAGTTTGAGCCGCTTGCTGATTCGATGGTTGGCCCCTTGATCTATGGCATTTCTGCCGATCCGATTGCTTCGGCAAAAGTATTGCAGAACTTTGCTAAGACTCAAGACAAGCTAGTCATTACTGCTGGCTTATATAACGGCAAGTTGTTAGACGTGGCGGGTGTTAAATCCCTTGCGTCAATTCCAAGCCGCGACGAGTTGTTATCTCAGTTGTTGGGTGTCATGTTGGCCCCAGTATCTGCAATGGCTCGCGTATTGGGCGCAGTAGCAGCGCAAAAAGCAGCAGGAGCACCAGCTCCAGTTGCAGCACCTGTAGTTGAAGTTGCTGAAGTTGCAGCAGCCCCAGCAGAAGTTGTTGCTGAGGTAGTTGCCGAAACAGCCGCTCCAGAAGCAAGTGCAGAGCCTGCAGCTGTAAGTCCAGAAGCTGGAACAGAAGCAAACGAAACCCCTGCCGCTGAATAAGCGACACATTAACTATTTAAGTATTAGGAGCTAAAAATGGCGATTACTAAAGAAGAAATCATTGATGCAGTAGGTAGCATGTCTGTAATGGATCTTAACGATCTCGTTAAAGCATTCGAAGAGAAGTTTGGCGTTTCAGCTGCAGCTATGGCTGTTGCTGGTCCTGCTGGTGCTGGCGGTGGCGGTGCTGCTGCTGAAGAGCAAACAGAATTTACTGTGAACTTGCTCGAAGCTGGCGCTAACAAAGTTTCAGTAATTAAGGCTGTTCGCGAAATTACTGGCCTTGGCCTCAAAGAAGCAAAAGACTTGGTTGATGGCGCACCGAAGCCAATCAAAGAAGCTGTTGATAAGAAGACAGCTGAAGAAGCCAAGAAGAAGCTTGACGAAGCAGGCGCTAAGTCAGAAATCAAGTAATAAAAACTTAACTAGCGCTTCTCAAAAAGAGGCGTTAGTCATGTTGGGTTTGATCTTTAGAGGTCAAACCCGATTTCATTTCTGATTGAAATCGGGTTTGCCTTCTGATACGACTGCAGAATGCAAGTTTGGTCGGACACTGGATCTATACGATTTAGTGTTGTCCGCCAGTGATTGGTAGTGGCCAATCGCCAAATCTTTGTACAGTCGCTGAATTCGGAGATGAAATGAACTATAGCTTCACCGAACGCAAGCGAGTCCGTAAAAGCTTTGCTAAGCGAGTTAATAACCACCAGGTTCCGTACCTGATCGCAACGCAGCTGGAATCCTACGCTAAATTTTTACAGGCTGAAAAGCCAGCCATGTCTCGTCTTACTGAGGGACTTCAAGCTGCCTTTACATCAGCGTTCCCAATTGTGTCTAACAATGGCTATGCACGTATGGAATACGTGTCTTACCAGTTATCACAACCACCATTTGACGTTAAAGAATGTCAGCAACGTGGTTACACATACCATTCAGCCTTACGTGCAAAAGTTCGCTTGATTATTTATGATCGCGAAGCACCAACCAAGGTTAAAGAAGTAAAAGAGAGCGAAGTCTACATGGGTGAAATTCCACTCATGACAGAAAACGGTTCTTTTGTTATCAACGGTACTGAGCGCGTCATCGTTTCTCAGTTACACCGTTCACCAGGCGTGTTCTTTGAGCACGATAAGGGCAAGACACATAGCTCAGGTAAGTTGCTGTTTTCAGCACGCATCATTCCTTACCGTGGTTCATGGCTTGATTTCGAGTTTGATCCAAAAGATATCCTTTATTTCCGCGTTGACCGCCGTCGTAAGATGCCTGTCACCATTTTGCTCAAAGCAATTGGCTTAAACAACGAACAGATTCTTGCAAACTTCTTTAACTTTGATCATTTCACTTTGAGCGCAAATGGCGCCTCAATGGAATTTGTTCCAGAGCGTTTGCGTGGTCAGTTGGCCAACTTTGATGTGCTTGATAAAAATGGCGTTGTTGTCATTCAAAAAGACAAGCGCATCAATGCAAAACATATTCGTGAACTTGAAGCTGCTAAAACCAAGAACATCGTTGTTCCAGATGACTACTTGGTTGGCCGTGTAGTTGCACGCAACATCATTGATCCGGACTCTGGTGAAATCTTGGCTTACGCTAATGATGAAATCACTGAAGAGTTGTTGGCTACATTGCGTGATGCTGGCATCAAGCAATTGGAAACCATTTACACCAATGATTTAGATTCTGGTGCATACATTTCACAGACATTGCGTACTGATGAAACTGCGGATCAAATGGCTGCTCGTATTGCCATTTATCGCATGATGCGTCCTGGTGAGCCACCAACAGAAGATGCCGTTGAAGCTTTATTCCAACGCTTGTTCTACAACGAAGATAGCTACGATTTATCTCGTGTTGGTCGTATGAAGGTCAATAGCCGTCTCGGTCGTGCTGAGATGGAAGGCCTGATGGTCTTGTCGAACGAAGATATTCTTGACACCATTAAGTTGCTCGTTGATTTGCGTAACGGCAAAGGCGAAGTAGATGACATCGATCACTTAGGTAATCGTCGTGTACGTTGCGTTGGTGAGTTAGCAGAGAATCAATTCCGCGCTGGCTTGTCACGCGTTGAGCGTGCAGTTAAGGAACGTCTCGGTCAAGCCGAAACAGAAAATCTGATGCCGCATGACTTGATTAACAGCAAGCCAATCTCATCAGCAATCCGCGAGTTCTTCGGATCTTCACAGTTGTCCCAGTTTATGGACCAAACAAACCCATTGTCAGAGATCACGCACAAGCGTCGTATTTCTGCATTGGGACCTGGTGGTTTGACACGTGAACGCGCAGGCTTTGAAGTGCGTGACGTACATCCAACCCACTACGGTCGTGTTTGCCCAATTGAAACTCCAGAAGGACCAAACATTGGTCTGATCAACTCACTCGCACTCTTTGCGCGTTTGAATGAGCATGGTTTCTTGGAAACACCATATCGCAAAGTTGCTAATAGTAAAGTAAGCGATGAAGTGATGTATCTCTCCGCTATCGAAGAGGCTAAATACATCATTGCTCAGGCTAATGCGACGATCGATAAGAACGGCAAGTTGGCAGATGAATTGGTTTCAGCGCGTCAAGCTGGTGAAACCTTGATGGTTAGCCCAGAGCGCGTTGATTTCATTGACGTTGCCCCAAGCCAAATCGTTTCTGCTGCTGCTTCACTCGTGCCATTCTTGGAACATGATGATGCGAACCGTGCCTTGATGGGTGCGAACATGCAGCGTCAAGCGGTTCCTTGCTTGCGTCCAGATAAGCCATTAGTTGGTACAGGTTTAGAGCGCATTGTTGCGGTTGACTCCGGTACGGTTGTTTTGGCATCTCGCGGCGGTATTGTGGATTATGTCGATGCCAACCGTGTTGTGATTCGTGTAAACGATGACGAAACAGCGGCTGGTGAAGTTGGTGTGGATATTTATAACCTCATCAAGTACACCCGTTCAAACCAAAACACCAACATCAATCAACGTCCAATCGTTCAGGTTGGCGATCGCGTTGCGCGTGGTGACGTAGTTGGTGACGGCGCTTCTACCGATTTAGGTGAATTAGCTTTGGGTCAAAACATGACCGTGGCATTTATGCCATGGAACGGTTACAACTTCGAAGATTCAATCTTGATCTCTGAGAAAATTGTTGCTGACGATCGTTACACCTCTATTCATATTGAAGAGTTGTCGGTTGTTGCTCGTGATACCAAGCTCGGCTCAGAAGAAATTACTCGTGATATTTCCAATTTGGCAGAGTCACAACTCTCCCGTTTGGATGAGAGCGGTATTGTTTACATCGGTGCTGAAGTTGAGGCTGGTGACGTATTGGTTGGTAAGGTCACTCCAAAGGGTGAGACAACGCTCACTCCAGAAGAGAAGCTCCTCCGTGCGATCTTCGGTGAAAAAGCATCTGATGTTAAAGATACTTCTTTGCGCGTTCCTTCAGGAATGATTGGTACCGTAATCGATGTTCAAGTCTTCACCCGTGAAGGTATTGAGCGCGATGCACGTGCACAGGCCATTATTCAAGAGGAATTACAACGCTATCGCTTGGACTTAAATGACCAGTTGCGGATTGTTGAGGGTGATGCCTTCATGCGTTTGGAAAAGATGTTGATTGGCAAAGTTGTCAACGGCGGTCCTAAGAAATTGGCTAAAGGCGCCAAGATCGACAAGGATTACCTTGCTGATTTAGAGAAATACCATTGGTTTGATATTCGTCCGGCGGATGATGATGTTGCCTCTCAAGTTGAGGCAATCAAGTCTTCAATCGAAGCCAAGCGTAAGCAGTTTGATGAGGCCTTCGAAGAGAAGCGCACCAAGCTTACCCAAGGCGATGATTTGCAGCCTGGCGTAACGAAGATGGTTAAGGTGTACTTAGCTGTTAAGCGTCGCTTACAGCCTGGTGACAAGATGGCTGGTCGTCACGGTAATAAAGGTGTGGTTTCTAAAATTGCTCCTGCCGAAGATATGCCATTTATGGCAGATGGACGTCCAGTAGATATCGTCTTGAACCCATTGGGCGTTCCTTCCCGTATGAACGTTGGTCAGATCTTGGAAACCCACTTAGGTTGGGCGGCTCAAGGTATTGGTAAGCGTATTGATGAGATGGTTCGTCAACAGGCTAAACAAGCTGAACTCCGTAAGTTTCTGAAGCAGCTTTACAACGAAACCGGCCGGATTGAAGACATCGACAATTTCACTGATGAGCAGATCACTGTTTTGGCTGAGAATTTACGTCAAGGCTTGCCATTTGCTACGCCAGTATTTGACGGTGCTACTGAGGCAGAAATCAGCCGCATGCTCGAGTTGGCTTATCCAGAAGAAGTAGCTACCTCTTTGAAGATGACTCCATCACGTCAGCAAATGATTCTGTGTGATGGCCGGACTGGCGATCAGTTTGAGCGTCCAGTCACTGTTGGCGTAATGCACGTCTTGAAACTCCACCATTTGGTCGACGACAAGATGCATGCACGTTCAACCGGACCTTACTCGTTAGTAACGCAACAGCCACTGGGCGGTAAAGCTCAGTTTGGTGGTCAGCGCTTTGGTGAGATGGAAGTTTGGGCCCTCGAAGCATACGGTGCTTCATATGTCTTGCAGGAAATGCTGACAGTGAAGTCCGATGACGTCGCAGGCCGTACCAAGGTTTACGAAAACATCGTCAAGGGCGAGCACACGATTGATGCTGGCATGCCCGAATCCTTCAACGTGCTGGTAAAAGAAATCCGCTCGTTGGGTATTGACATTGACATGGAGCGCAACTGATATGAAAGCATTGCTCGATTTATTTAAGCAAACGCAGGGCGAAGAGCAGTTTGATGTCATCAAAATTGGTCTCGCATCTCCTGAGAAAATTCGCTCATGGTCTTTTGGTGAAGTTCGCAAACCAGAAACCATCAACTATCGGACTTTTAAGCCCGAGCGTGATGGTCTGTTCTGCGCCAAGATTTTTGGACCAACCAAAGACTACGAGTGCTTATGCGGCAAGTACAAGCGCTTAAAGTTCCGCGGCGTCATCTGCGAGAAGTGCGGTGTTGAAGTTACTCTCGCCAAAGTACGTCGTGAGCGCATGGGCCACATTGAGTTGGCAGCCCCTGTCGCACACATTTGGTTCTTAAAGTCTTTGCCATCCCGTTTGGGTATGGTTCTCGATATGACTTTGCGTGATATCGAACGTGTTCTTTACTTTGAAGCATATGTAGTGGTTGATGCAGGTATGACCCCTGAAGGCGCCATGAAGCGCGGTCAGATCATGTCTGAGGATGAGTACTACGCCAAGACTGAAGAGTACGGTGACGGTGCATTTACGGCCATCATGGGCGCTGAAGGTATTCGTGATCTCTTGCGTTCGATTGATATCGATCGTGAAGTTGAGACTATTCGTGCTGACTTAAAAGCTACTGGTAGTGATGCCAAGATTAAGAAATACGCTAAGCGCTTAAAAGTGCTCGAGGCGTTCCAGACTTCAGGTATTAAGCCTGACTGGATGATCATGGAAGTATTGCCAGTATTGCCACCTGAATTGCGCCCATTGGTGCCATTGGATGGCGGTCGCTTTGCTACCTCTGATTTGAACGACCTCTATCGTCGCGTTATTAACCGTAACAACCGCTTAAAGCGTTTGTTAGAGTTGCGCGCACCAGAGATCATTGTTCGTAACGAAAAACGCATGCTGCAAGAAGCGGTTGACTCGTTGCTTGATAACGGTCGTCGCGGTAAGGCTATGACTGGCGCTAACAAGCGTCCGCTCAAGTCCTTGGCCGAGATGATTAAAGGTAAGAGCGGTCGTTTCCGTCAAAACTTGTTGGGTAAACGTGTTGACTACTCAGGTCGTTCAGTCATCGTGGTTGGTCCTACATTGAAATTGCATCAGTGCGGCTTGCCAAAATTGATGGCCTTGGAATTGTTCAAGCCATTTATTTATAACAAGCTCGAAACTTTGGGAATCGCAACCACTATTAAGGCTGCGAAGAAAGAAGTTGAAAGTCAGACTCCAATCGTTTGGGACATTCTCGAAGAAGTGATTCGTGAACATCCAATCATGCTGAACCGTGCGCCTACATTGCACCGCCTTGGTATTCAGGCTTTCGAGCCAATGCTGATTGAAGGCAAAGCGATCCAATTACACCCATTAGTCTGCGCGGCATTTAACGCCGACTTTGACGGTGACCAAATGGCGGTTCACGTTCCTTTGTCGCTCGAAGCGCAAATGGAAGCACGTACCTTGATGTTGGCTTCGAACAACGTATTGTTCCCAGCTAACGGCGAGCCATCAATCGTTCCTTCACAGGACGTTGTGTTGGGTTTGTACTATGCAACTCGTGACAAGATCAACGGTAAAGGCGAAGGCATGGTTTTCGCTAATATTACTGAAGTAGTGCGCGCATACGAAGCTGGCCAGGTTGAATTGGCCTCCCGCGTTGCTGTGCGTATCACTGAGCATGAAATCATTGATAAGAAAGCAGAGGGCGATGCCCGTTTTGCTGAAAGAACTGTGATTTATCAAACTTCAGTTGGCCGTGCAATCCTGTCAGAAATTTTGCCTAAAGGCATGACTTTCGAGGAAATTAACAAGCCTCTGAAGAAAAAAGAAATCTCACGTTTGATCAACACTTCATTCCGTAAGTGCGGTCTTCGTGAAACTGTTATTTTTGCTGACCGCCTCTTGCAGTCCGGTTTCCGCTTGGCGACTAACGCCGGTATCTCGGTTGCGATCGACGATATGCTGATTCCTAGCTCTAAAGAGCGCATCATCACTGAAGCCTCTAATAAGGTTAAGGAATATGACAAGCAGTTCATGTCAGGCCTTGTAACCAATCAAGAACGTTATAACAACGTGGTTGATATTTGGGGCGCCGCTGGTGACCAAGTTGGTAAAGCCATGATGGATGAGTTGTCACACGTTGACGTACTCGACCGTAACGGTAAAACTGTGCGTCAAGAATCCTTTAACTCCATCTACATGATGGCGGATTCTGGTGCGCGTGGATCTGCTGCGCAGATTCGTCAGTTGGCTGGTATGCGTGGTTTGATGGCTAAGCCTGATGGCTCCATCATTGAAACCCCAATTACTGCGAACTTCCGTGAAGGTTTGAACGTTTTGCAGTACTTCATCTCAACTCATGGTGCTCGTAAAGGTTTGGCTGATACTGCGCTTAAGACTGCTAACTCGGGTTACTTGACGCGTCGTTTGTGCGACGTTACTCAAGATCTCGTCGTGATCGAAGATGATTGCGGAGCCACTTCTGGCGTAACGATGAAGGCGCTTGTTGAAGGCGGCGAAATTATCGAAGCATTGCGCGATCGTATTTTGGGTCGTGTATGTATCGGTGATGTCGTTCACCCAGATACACAGGAAGTCATCGTTCCTAATGACACCTTGCTTGACGAAGATCATGTAGATCAAATCGTTGCATTGGGTATCGACGAAGTTAAAGTTCGCACAGTATTGTCTTGCTTAACTCGCTTTGGCTTGTGTGCTAAGTGCTATGGACGTGATTTAGGTCGCGGTGGTTTGGTAAACGTTGGTGAAGCGGTTGGTGTTATTGCTGCTCAGTCCATCGGTGAGCCAGGAACACAGTTGACCATGCGTACTTTCCACATTGGTGGTGCAGCGTCACGTGCTTTGGTTGCAAGCAATATTGAAGCCAAGTCAAATGGTGCTTTGAAGTTCTCCGGCACAATGCGTGTTGTTAAGAACGCGAAGGGCGAGCAGATCGTGATTTCACGTTCTGGCGAAGCCTTGATCGTTGATGACAATGGCCGTGAGCGCGAACGTCATAAAGTGCCTTACGGTGCAACCCTGTCATTAAAAGAAGGTGCTGCAGTCAAGGCTGGTGCAAGCTTGGCAACATGGGATCCATTAACCCGTCCAATCATTTCTGAGTACGCTGGTATCGCTCGCTTCGACAACGTTGAAGAAGGCGTCACAGTAGCTAAGCAGGTTGATGAGGTAACCGGACTCTCTACCCTCGTAGTAATTGATGGCAAGCGTCGTAGTGCTGCTAGCAAGGGTGTTCGTCCATTCATTAACTTAATCGATGCTAAAGGCGAAGAAGTATTGATCGCTGGCACTGATCATCCAGTAAACATTGGCCTGCAAGTTGGCGCTTTGATTACTGTTAAAGATGGCCAGAAGGTTGAGGTTGGTGAAGTATTGGCGCGTATTCCAATCGAATCACAGAAGACACGCGACATTACCGGTGGTTTGCCGCGCGTTGCTGAATTGTTCGAAGCACGTTCACCAAAAGATGCCGCTGTATTGGCTAAAGTCACAGGAACAGTTTCCTTCGGTAAAGAAACCAAAGGTAAACAACGTTTGGTGATTACCGATATGGATGGTGAAGCGAATGAATTCTTGATTCCTAAAGAGAAACAAGTTCTGGTTCATGACGGTCAAGTTGTGAATAAGGGCGAGATGATCGTGGAAGGCCCAGCCGATCCACACGATATCTTGACACTCAGAGGTATTGAAGAATTAGCTATCTACATCGTTGACGAAGTTCAAGACGTTTACCGTTTGCAAGGCGTGAAGATTAATGACAAGCACATTGAAGTCATCGTGCGTCAAATGTTGCGTCGCGTGCAAATTACTGATGGTGGCGATACTGCCTACATCACTGGTGAGCAAGTTGAGCGTTCAAAACTGTATGATGCGAACGATTTAGTGATTGCTGCAGGTAAGCGCCCAGCTCAATTTGAGAACGTATTACTGGGCATTACTAAAGCGTCCTTGTCGACAGACAGCTTCATTTCAGCGGCTTCTTTCCAAGAAACCACCCGTGTATTGACCGAAGCCGCCATTATGGGCAAGACCGATACACTCCGTGGCCTCAAGGAAAACGTCATTATTGGTCGCCTGATCCCTGCTGGTACCGGCTTGGCTTATCGCCGTGCACGCAAGGTCAGAGAGCAATTTGAACGTGATCGCGCTCAAATGATTGCCGCCGAAGAGGAAGCAATGGTTGATATGCCTTTAGAAATAGAGGCTGAAGTGATTGCTCCTGCTGGGGAGGCTGATCCAAGCTAATTTGGTGTTTTTGGCCAGAAATGGCCAGCTTTTTCCCCATTAGGTTGACGGAAAAGGCTGGCCAAGCTAGAATGCTGAGTTCTACTGATTCAGAAGAGGGTCTTTTTGACCTAGAAATTATCTAAGTCATTGATTTTCTTGAAGAAAGCAACAAAGAAGTACTAACCGAGCTATTTTATGCCAACAATTAATCAATTATTACGCAAGCCAAGAAGTCGGCTGACCGTTAAAAGCAAAAGCCCTGCGCTGCAAAACAGCCCGCAGCGCCGTGGTGTATGCACACGTGTATATACAACAACCCCTAAAAAGCCTAACTCTGCGCTGCGTAAAGTAGCTAAGGTTCGCTTAACCAATGGTTTTGAAGTGATTTCATACATTGGTGGTGAAGGCCATAATCTCCAGGAACACTCAGTAGTGTTGATCCGTGGTGGTCGTGTAAAAGATTTGCCAGGTGTTCGTTATCACATCGTTCGTGGCTCACTTGACTTGCAAGGTGTTAAAGACCGTAAGCAATCTCGTTCCAAGTACGGTGCTAAGCGCGCCAAGAAAGCAGCTTAATAGCCGCTTGAAGTTTTTGTAGCAAGTCATTGTTTGTCAGACTTAAAAGACAAGTAAGTGGTTGTTCCGTCTAAGAAATTTTTCTTAGATAGTAGGGCAACCGGAGCGGGTGATCCATGTGGACCACCCCTAACTGAACTGAAGGAATAGTTATGCCACGTCGTCGCGAAGTTCCCAAACGGGAAATCCTGCCTGATCCAAAATTCGGCAATGTAGAAGTAGCAAAATTCATGAACGTCCTCATGTTGGACGGCAAGAAGTCGGTTGCAGAGCGTATCGTTTATGGTGCCTTTGATCACATCGAGAAAAAAGCAAACAAAGAACCACTCGAAGTTTTCTCAACAGCTATGGGCAACGTTAAGCCAATGGTTGAGGTGAAGAGCCGTCGTGTTGGTGGTGCTAACTACCAGGTTCCTGTTGAAGTTCGCCCATCACGCCGTTCTGCTTTGGCAATGCGCTGGGTGCGCGAAGCCGCTAAAAAGCGTGGCGAAAAATCTATGGCCCAACGTTTGGCCAACGAATTATTAGAAGCTGCTGAAGGTCGTGGCGGCGCAATGAAGAAGCGTGAAGAAGTTCACCGTATGGCTGAAGCTAATAAAGCTTTCTCCCATTTCCGCTTCTAATCGAATAGCAAAGAAAAGGCACCAACAGTGGCACGTAAAACCCCAATCGACAGATATCGCAATATTGGTATCTCTGCGCATATTGACGCAGGCAAAACAACAACTACAGAACGTGTTTTGTTCTACACCGGTGTTAATCACAAAATTGGTGAAGTGCATGATGGCGCAGCTACCATGGACTGGATGGAGCAAGAGCAAGAGCGTGGTATCACGATTACTTCTGCTGCTACCACCACTTTTTGGAAGGGCATGGCTGGTAATTTTGCTGAGCACCGCATCAATATTATTGATACCCCAGGACACGTAGACTTCACTATTGAAGTTGAGCGTTCAATGCGCGTTCTTGATGGTGCTTGCATGGTTTACTGTGCGGTTGGTGGTGTACAGCCACAATCTGAAACTGTTTGGCGTCAAGCAAACAAGTATCAAGTTCCACGTTTAGCATTCGTGAACAAGATGGACCGTACAGGCGCTAACTTCTTCAAGGTCTACGACCAGATGAAGTTGCGTTTGAAAGCAAACCCTATCTTGATCCAGATTCCTATTGGCGCTGAAGAAAACTTCAAAGGCGTTGTTGACTTGGTAAAAATGAAGGCCATCTATTGGGATGAGGCTTCACAAGGTACCAAATTTAACTACGAAGAAATTCCTGCAGAATTACAAGCATCTGCTGAAGAGTGGCGCGAGAAGATGTTAGAAGCTGCCGCTGAAAGCTCAGAAGAGTTGATGGAAAAGTACCTCGGTGGCGAAGCGCTAACCGAAGAAGAAATTAAAGCAGCATTGCGTCAACGCACGATTGCTAATGAAATCATTCCAATGATGTGCGGAACAGCTTTCAAAAACAAAGGTGTTCAGGCGATGTTGGATGCAGTAGTAGAGTTGCTGCCTTCCCCGTTGGATGTTCCACCAGTTCCTTGTGAACTGGAAGACGGAACTCCTACGACGCGTAAAGCAGCTGATGATGAGAAATTCTCTGCATTGGCATTTAAGATCATGACTGACCCATTCGTTGGCCAGCTTATTTTCTTCCGCGTTTACTCAGGAATGATGAAGTCTGGCGACACAATCTACAACCCAATTAAGGGCAAGAAAGAACGTGTTGGCCGTTTGTTGCAAATGCATGCAAACCAACGTGAAGAAATCAAAGAAGTTTACGCAGGCGATATCGCAGCGGCAGTTGGTCTGAAAGATGCAACTACTGGCGAAACATTATGTGATCCAGATAGCATCGTGATTTTGGAGCGCATGGTATTCCCAGAGCCAGTGATTTCCCAAGCAGTTGAGCCAAAGACAAAACCAGACCAAGAAAAAATGGGTCTTGCTTTGAATCGTTTGGCACAAGAAGATCCATCATTCCGCGTTAAAACGGATGAAGAGTCTGGCCAAACTATTATTTCTGGAATGGGCGAGCTCCATTTGGAAATTTTGGTTGACCGTATGCGTCGCGAATTTGGTGTTGAAGCTACTGTTGGTAAGCCACAAGTTGCGTATCGCGAAACCATTCGTAAAGTTTGCGAAGAAATTGAAGGTAAGTTTGTTAAGCAATCTGGTGGTCGTGGACAGTATGGTCACGTGGTATTGAAGCTTGAGCCACAAGCACCAGGTAAAGGTTTTGAATTCATTGACGCTATTAAAGGTGGTGTAGTTCCTCGTGAATACATTCCTGCTGTAGAAAAAGGAATTCGCGAAACATTGAACTCCGGTATTTTGGCTGGCTATCCAGTTGTAGATATCAAGGCAACATTGTTCTTCGGTTCATACCATGACGTTGACTCCAATGAAAACGCATTTAAGATGGCGGGTTCAATGGCATTCAAAGACGGTATGCGCAAAGCATCACCAGTATTGCTCGAGCCAATGATGGCCGTTGAAGTTGAAACACCAGAAGATTTCATGGGTAACGTAATGGGTGACCTCTCATCACGTCGCGGTATTTTGCAAGGTATGGATGACATTCCAGGCGGCGGCAAGATCGTACGTGCTGAAGTGCCATTAGCAGAGATGTTTGGTTACTCAACTGGCTTGCGCTCGTTGACCCAAGGTCGCGCTACCTACACCATGGAATTTAAGCATTACACAGAAGCACCTAAAAACGTAGCTGAAGCAGTGATGGCTGCTAAAGCGAAGTAATTTATCCACATATTTTTGAATATTGACTAGCTAAAGNNNATGGCAAAAGAAAAGTTTGAGCGGACAAAACCGCACGTAAACGTAGGCACTATTGGTCACGTTGACCACGGTAAAACCACCTTAACTGCAGCGATTGCTACAGTGCTTTCTAAGCAATTTGGTGGCGAAGCAAAAGCATACGATCAGATCGATGCTGCGCCTGAAGAAAAAGCACGTGGTATTACGATTAATACTGCGCACGTTGAGTATGAGACAGCTAATCGTCACTACGCACACGTTGATTGCCCAGGACATGCTGACTACGTTAAGAACATGATTACTGGTGCTGCCCAGATGGACGGCGCTATTTTGGTATGTTCAGCTGCTGACGGCCCAATGCCACAAACGCGTGAACATATCCTCTTGGCACGCCAAGTTGGCGTTCCTTACATCATCGTGTTCTTGAACAAATGCGATATGGTTGATGATGAAGAGTTGTTAGAACTCGTCGAAATGGAAGTTCGTGAACTTCTTTCTAAATACAAATTTCCTGGCGATGACACACCAATCATCCGTGGTTCTGCTAAGTTAGCTCTTGAAGGCGACGAAGGCCCAATGGGTAAAGAAGCCATTATGAAATTGGCTGAAGCTTTGGATACTTTTATTCCAACTCCAGAACGTGCTATTGACGGCGCCTTCTTGATGCCTGTAGAAGATGTGTTCTCTATCTCTGGTCGCGGTACTGTAGTGACTGGTCGTATCGAGCGCGGTATTGTTAAAGTTGGCGAAGAGATTGAAATCATCGGTATCAAGCCAACCCTCAAAACCACTTGTACTGGTGTTGAAATGTTCCGCAAATTGCTCGATCAAGGTCAAGCAGGCGATAACGTTGGTATCTTGTTACGCGGTACAAAACGTGAAGAAGTTGAGCGCGGCCAAGTATTGGCTAAGCCAGGTTCAATCACCCCACATACTCACTTTACAGCCGAGGTTTATATCTTGGGTAAAGATGAAGGTGGCCGTCATACACCATTCTTTAACAACTATCGCCCACAGTTTTACTTCCGTACTACGGACGTAACAGGTTCGATCGAGTTGCCAAAAGACAAAGAAATGGTTATGCCTGGTGATAACGTTTCAATTACCGTAAAACTCATCGCCCCAATCGCGATGGAAGAAGGTTTACGTTTTGCGATCCGCGAAGGTGGCCGTACAGTTGGCGCCGGTGTGGTTGCAAAGATTTTGGCTTAA
>NZ_JACVPS010000001.1:37985-96592 GCF_018881755.1 Polynucleobacter finlandensis
TAGTAGAAGTAAATATATTTAGCGGTTTGCTAACCGGTGACGTCTGTGCTGCAGATGTCACCGTGCTCTTTAGTTGTATAACGCGGCAGCACCGCACCGCTCTTTGGAATTAATATGCAAAACCAAAAAATTCGTATTCGCCTTAAAGCATTTGATTACCGTTTGATCGACCAGTCTGCTGCTGAAATCGTTGATACAGCTAAGCGTACTGGTGCAGTTGTTAAGGGTCCAGTACCTTTGCCAACCCGTATCGAGCGTTTTGATATCTTGCGTTCACCACACGTGAACAAGACATCACGTGATCAGTTAGAGATCCGTACCCATCTCCGTTTGATGGATATTGTTGATCCTACAGAGAAAACTGTGGATGCTTTGATGAAATTAGACCTTCCAGCAGGTGTGGATGTCGAAATTAAGTTGCAGTAATCCAGTATTTCCAGTCTTAGCCCTTGCCAAGACTGGGTTTTCGGGATAGAATCTAAGGCTTCGCTCCATTAATTGGGCGAATTTTGAGGTTTTATCAGCACTAAAAACGTTGTAACTTATTGATTTAGAAGTACTTTTACTTGTAAATCACTTAAATTAAATTTTGCCGACCAATCGAAGTCGGCGTGGAGCATGAATATGAGCTTAGGCTTAATCGGTCGCAAGATCGGCATGACCCGTCTTTTTACGGACGAAGGGGAAGCAATTCCTGTAACCGTAATCGACGTGAGCGACAACAGAATCGCTCAAATCAAGACCCAGGCAACTGATGGCTATGACGCTATCCAGTTGGCACATGGCACACGTAGAGCTACTCGCGTTACCAAATCAATGGCTGGTCACTTTGCTAAAGCAGGTGTCATGGCTGGTAACGGTCTCAACGAATTCCAATTAGATGCAGCAAAAATTGCAGAAATGACGCCAGGACAAGTTATTCCTGCTGAAACTGCTTTTACTGCTGGTCAAAAAGTGGACGTGCAAGGCGTAACAATTGGTAAGGGCTACGCCGGTACCATTAAACGTCACCATTTCAAATCTGGCCGTGCATCACACGGTAACTCACGTTCGCATAACGTGCCAGGTTCTATCGGTATGGCACAAGATCCAGGACGTGTTTTCCCAGGTAAGCGCATGACTGGCCACCTTGGTGACGATACCCGTACTGTACAAAATTTAGTCATCGCACGCATTGATGCAGAACGTAATCTCATCATGGTTAAAGGCGCTATTCCAGGTGCCCCAGGCGGTAAAGTTATTGTTACTCCAGCGGTGAAGACACCGTTGAAGAAGAAATAAGGAGAGCGACTATGGAACTTAAGCTTCTCCAAGATAACGGTACTTTAGGCGCAGGCATTCAAGCCTCACCAGAAGTATTCGAACGCGAATATAACGAAGCATTGATTCACCAAGTTGTAGTGGCGTATCAAGCAAATGCACGCAGCGGTAATCGTGCGCAGAAGGATCGTGAGCAAGTTAAGCACACAACCAAAAAACCTTGGCGTCAAAAAGGTACTGGTCGTGCTCGTGCTGGTATGAGCTCATCACCACTGTGGCGCGGAGGCGGTCGTATATTCCCGAATTCTCCAGAAGAGAATTTCAGCCAAAAAGTAAACAAGAAAATGTACCGCGCCGGCATGAGATCTATTTTGTCTCAGTTAGCTCGCGAAGGTCGTTTGAATGTTGTTGATCAATTCAATCTTGATGCTCCTAAGACCAAAGAATTAGCTGACAAAGTTAAAGCGATGGGCTTGGATTCAGTCTTGATCATTGTTGATCAGGTTAGCGAGAATTTGTACTTGGCATCACGTAACTTGCATAAAGTTGCTGTATGTGAACCACAGCACGCTGATCCATTAGCCTTGGTTCAATACAAAAAAGTATTGGTCAGCAAATCAGCGATTGCAAAAATTGAGGAGTTGCTTAAATGAGCCAAGTCCGTAAAAACGATCACAGCTTGATGAAGGTTCTGCTTGGACCCGTCATCTCTGAAAAAGCCACTATGGTTGCAGAGAAAAACGAACAAGTAGTTTTCCAAGTCACTCGCGACGCTAATAAAAGCGATGTAAAACAAGCGGTTGAATTGCTCTTTAAAGTGCAAGTTGACTCAGTTCAAATCGTTAATCAAAAAGGTAAGCCTAAGCGCTATGGCCGTTTTGAAGGTCGTCGTGACCATACTAAGAAGGCCTACGTCAGCTTGAAGCCAGGTCAAGAAATTAACTTTGAAGCGGAGGCGAATTAATCATGCCTTTGATGAAAACAAAACCGACCTCACCAGGTCGTCGCTCAATGGTCAAGGTGGTCAATCCTGATCTGCATAAAGGTAAACCTTTCGCAGCTCTCGTAGAGCCACAGTTCCAAAAAGCGGGTCGTAACAATAATGGTCACATCACTACCCGTCATAAAGGTGGTGGTCATAAGCATCACTATCGTGTCGTTGATTTCAAACGCAATGACAAAGATGGCATTCCAGCAAAAGTTGAACGCTTGGAATACGATCCAAACCGCAGTGCAAATATTGCATTGATCGTGTTTGCTGATGGTGAGCGTCGCTACATTCTTGCTGCTAAAGGCATGACTGTTGGTCAACAATTAATGAGTGGTTCAGAAGCGCCAATCAAATCTGGAAATAATTTGCCAATTCGCAATATTCCAGTTGGTAGCACGATTCACTGCGTAGAAATGTTGCCAGGTAAAGGTGCTCAGATTGCACGTTCAGCTGGTGGTTCAGCAGTATTGTTGGCGCGTGAGGGTGTATACGCTCAGGTCCGTTTGCGCTCTGGTGAAGTTCGCCGTATCTTGATCGACTGCCGTGCAACTATCGGTGAAGTTGGTAATGAAGAGCACAGCTTGCGCGTGATTGGTAAAGCTGGTGCAAATCGCTGGCGTGGTATTCGCCCAACCGTTCGCGGTGTGGCAATGAACCCAGTAGACCATCCACACGGTGGTGGTGAAGGTAAGACTGGCGAAGGCCGCGTACCTGTATCCCCATGGGGCACACCAACCAAAGGTTATCGTACACGTCGTAACAAGCGTACAACATCGATGATCGTTCAACGCCGTCAGAAGCGCTAAGCGATTAAGGAAAAATAGATATGACACGTTCAGCTAAAAAAGGCCCATTTTGCGAAGCCAGTTTGGTAAGCAAAGTTGAAGTCGCACAAGCCAACAAAGACAAAAAGCCGATTAAGACTTGGTCACGCCGTTCAACAATTCTTCCAGACTTTATTGGTCTGACAATTGCTGTACACAACGGTCGTCAACACGTTCCGGTTTATGTATCAGAAAACATGGTGGGTCATAAGTTAGGCGAATTTGCCTTGACCCGTACTTTCAAAGGTCACGCTGCTGACAAGAAAGTAACGAAGAAGTAAGGGGATGATTATGGAAGTTAAAGCTATTCACCGCAGCGCCCGCATTTCTGCACAAAAGACACGTTTGGTCGCAGACCAGATCCGTGGCTTGCCGATTGCTCGCGCATTGAACATTTTGAATTTCAGCCCCAAAAAAGCTGCCTTCATTGTGAAAAAAGTAGTTGAGTCAGCGATTGCTAATGCTGAACACAATAAAGGTGCTGACATTGATGAGCTCAAGGTATCAGCTGTGATCATTGATAAAGGGACATCTTTGAAGCGCTTTACAGCGCGCGCTAAGGGTCGCGGCAATCAAATTGAAAAACAAACTTGTCACATTAGCGTGACCTTGAGTAACTAAGGAAAGATATGGGCCAAAAGATAAACCCCACCGGATTCCGACTCTCGGTAACGAAGAACTGGACATCCAAGTGGTATGCAAACAATACTGATTTTGCAAAGATGCTTAAAGAGGACGTAGATGTCCGCATCTACCTGAAGAAGAAGCTGAAAAATGCATCCGTAAGCAAAGTCATCATTGAGCGTCCTGCAAAGAACGCACGTATTACGATTTATAGCTCACGTCCAGGTGTTGTGATTGGTAAAAAAGGCGAAGACATTGAAGTTCTCCGTCGTGAACTCCAAAAGCGTATGGGCGTTCCAGTCCACGTGAATATCGAAGAAATTCGTAAGCCAGAAGTTGATGCTCAATTGATTGCTGACTCTATTACTCAGCAGCTCGAAAAGCGCATCATGTTCCGTCGTGCAATGAAGCGTGCAATGCAAAATGCAATGCGTCTTGGTGCACAAGGTATCAAGATCATGTCATCTGGTCGTTTGAACGGTGCTGAAATTGCACGTCGCGAATGGTATCGTGAAGGTCGCGTTCCACTTCATACATTGAAAGCTGATATCGATTACGCTACTTCGGAAGCGGAAACAACATACGGCATCATCGGTGTAAAAGTTTGGGTATACAAAGGCGATACATTGGGCCGTGGTGCTGATGCTCCTGCAGTAACAGCAGAGCCAGCAGCTGAAGAGAAAAAGCCACGTCGCGCACCGGCAAAAACAACCGCACGTAAACCAGCAGCTGATAGCAAGCCTTTAGTTGCTGCTAAGCCAACAGTTAAGCGTGCACCTAAAGTCGTTGAAGCCCCTAGTGCTGAAGCGCAGAAGTCAGGAGAGTAAGCATGCTACAACCAAAGCGTCGCAAGTATCGTAAGGAACAAAAAGGTCGCAATACTGGTGTGGCAACACGCGGTAGCTCAGTAGCTTTTGGTGACTTTGGATTGAAGGCCGTTGGTCGTGGACGTTTAACCGCTCGTCAAATCGAGTCGGCACGTCGCGCAATGACCCGTCATATTAAGCGTGGTGGTCGTATCTGGATTCGCATTTTCCCAGATAAGCCAATTTCACAAAAGCCAGCCGAAGTACGTATGGGTAACGGTAAAGGTAATCCAGAGTATTACGTTGCAGAAATTCAACCAGGCAAGATTTTGTACGAGATGGATGGCGTGGATGAGACTTTGGCACGCGAGGCCTTCAAGCTTGCAGCTGCTAAGTTGCCATTGCAAACCACTTTCGTGATTCGCCACTTGGGTTGATCGGAATAGATATTATGAAAAATACAGAATTAGCATCAAAAGATCTGAATGCTTTGAACACAGAGTTAACCGAGCTCCTCAAGACCGGTTTTAAGCTCCGTATGCAAAAAGGCACTCAGCAACTCACAAATACCAGCCAATTGGGTAAAAATAAGCGCGACATCGCTCGCGTTAAAACTTTTATTGCCCAAAAATCTGCACAGAAATAAGGAAAAAGGGATATGACAGAATTAGCTAAACCCTTGCGCCGCACCCTGGTGGGTCGTGTCGTTAGCGACAAAATGCAAAAAACTGTGACTGTGCTAGTTGAGCGCCAAGTGAAGCACGCGCTTTATGGCAAATATGTTGGACAGTCCAAAAAGTACCATGCTCATGACGAAGCTGGCACATACAAGATGGGTGATACCGTTGAAATTGCTGAATCTAGACCAATTTCACGTACTAAATCTTGGGTTGTGACCCGTTTAGTAGAGGCTTCAAAAGGTATTTAAGTAAATATTAGGGAATTTGGCGAACTTTCTTGCCAAACCCCTGTTTTACGTAGTATGATAGAAGGCTTCTCTGGTTTTATTGAGAGAAGCAGTGTTTTTTCATTAATTCCGGGTTATAGCTTTCGCTAGCACCCATTGACGGAACCAAGACTGTTTGCCTTTGGCAAATAAGTTGGGAATTAAAAAATGATTCAGACCGAAAGTAGATTACAGGTCGCCGATAACACAGGCGCCAGTGAAGTTTTATGCATCAAGGTATTAGGCGGCTCTAAGCGTCGTTATGCCAGCATTGGTGATGTCATAAAAGTAACAGTGAAGTCCGCTGCTCCACGTGGCCGTGTAAAAAAAGGTGACATTTATAACGCCGTAGTAGTGAGAACTGCTAAGGGTGTTCGCCGTCCAGACGGTTCATTGATTAAGTTCGATGCAAACGCGGCGGTATTGCTCAACGCTAAGTTAGAGCCAATTGGCACACGTATCTTTGGACCAGTAACGCGCGAATTGCGTACTGAAAAGTTCATGAAGATCGTTTCTCTCGCCCCCGAAGTTATTTAAGAGGCTGATATGAAAAAGATTCGCAAAGGTGATTCCGTAGTTCTGTTGACTGGCCGTGATAAGGGCAAGCAAGGAACTGTAACGGCTGTTCTCGAGAACAAATTAGTAATCGAGGGCGTTAATATTTATAAAAAGACAGTTAAGCCAAACCCAGCAGCTGGTGTTACCGGCGGCATGATTGACAAGACTATGCCTGTTCACATTTCTAATGTGGCTGTAGTAGACGGTAACGGCAAGCCATCACGTGTAGGTATCAAGCTCGTTGATGGTAAAAAACAGCGTTTCCTGAAAACTACTGGCGCAACTTTAAGCGCATAAGGGGCACGGAGAAATTATGAGCACACGTTTTCAAGAACACTACAAAGACAAAGTCGTCGCTGACCTGGTTGCCAAATTTGGCTACAAGTCAGTAATGGAAGTGCCACGCATTACCAAGATCACCCTCAATATGGGCTTGGGAGATGCAGTGAACGACAAGAAAATTATCGAGAATGCAGTTGGCGATTTAACTAAAGTAGCGGGCCAAAAGCCAGTGGTTACTAAGGCGAAAAAAGCGATTGCTGGTTTCAAAATTCGTCAAGGCTACCCAATCGGTGCAATGGTGACATTGCGCGGTGCGCGTATGTACGAATTCTTGGATCGTTTCGTTACTGTGGCATTGCCACGAGTACGTGACTTTCGTGGAATCTCCGGTAAAGCTTTTGATGGCCGCGGTAACTACAACATCGGCGTTAAAGAGCAAATCATTTTCCCAGAAATCGAATACGACAAAATTGATGCCCTGCGAGGTCTCAATATCAGTATTACGACGACCGCTAAGACTGACGAAGAAGCAAAAGCTTTGTTAGCAGCGTTCAAATTCCCTTTCCGCAATTAAGAGGCTAACGTGGCAAAACTATCCCTAATTGAGCGCGAGAATAAGCGCGCAAAAACTGTAGAGAAGTACGCTGTTAAGCGTGCGGAACTCAAGGCAATCATTGCTGATCAATCACGCAGCGATGAAGAACGCTATGAAGCGCGCTTGAAGCTACAGGCACTTCCACGTAACGCAAGTCCGATTCGTCAAAGAAATCGTTGTTCATTAACCGGTCGTCCACGTGGCACATTCCGTAAGTTTGGTTTGGCCCGTAGCAAGATTCGCGAAATCGCCTTCCGTGGCGAAATCCCCGGTTTAACCAAGGCCAGCTGGTAAGCGGCGAAAGAATTAGGAGAACTCATGAGTATCAGCGATCCAATCGCCGACATGTTGACCCGGATCCGCAATGCGCAAGCAGTGCAGAAACCTGTAGTCATGATGCCGTCGTCAAAAGTTAAAGTAGCTATTGCAAAAGTTTTGCAGGATGAAGGCTATATCGATAGTTTTGAAATCAAAGGTGAAGCAGCTAAGCCAGTGCTAAACATTGAACTCAAATACTATGCAGGCCGTCCTGTGATTGAACGTATTGACCGTGTATCAACACCAAGTCTACGTATCTACAAAGGCCGCCACGACATTCCTGAAGTAATGAATGGCTTGGGCATTGCAATTATTTCAACCCCACAAGGCGTAATGACAGACCGCAAAGCTCGTGCAAACGGCGTTGGTGGTGAAGTTATTTGCTACGTTGCGTAAGGAGAGAAATAATGTCCCGCGTAGGTAAATCACCAATTACAGTCCCAAAGGGCGCTGAAATCAGCATCAATGGTGCAAACATTACTGTTAAAGGCCCATTGGGTACATTGACACATAATTTGCATCCTTCAGTTGGTTTGAAACAAGAAGATGGCGTATTGACAGTTGTTTTAAATAACAACTCACCAGAAGCTGGTGCCCAGTCAGGTACGGCACGTGCTTTAGTAAACAACATGGTTGTTGGCGTCACTAGCGGCTTTGAGCGCAAGCTCAGCTTGGTAGGCGTTGGTTACCGTGCTGCTGCTCAAGGTGAAACATTGAAGTTGCAGTTAGGTTTCTCACATGACATTATTTACAACCTTCCAAAAGGTGTAAAAGCTGAGACTCCATCACAGACTGAAATCATTATCAAAGGCTCCAACAAGCAGCAAGTTGGCCAGGTCGCAGCTGAAGTTCGCGCATACCGTTCACCAGAGCCATACAAAGGCAAGGGTGTTCGCTACGTTGACGAAGTTGTGCATCTGAAAGAAACCAAGAAGAAGTAAGCGAGATTAAAAAATGAATAAAGACGAATCCAGACAAAGACGTGCTCGGCAGACTCGCATTCGCATTGCCGAAGCATTGGCAAATCGCTTAACAGTTATCCGTAGCAATACTCATATTTCTGCGCAGGTATATAGCCCATGCGGAACCAAGGTTGTAGCAGCAGCTTCAACCATGGAAAAAGAATTGCGCCAAGCGATCAAAAACGGCGGCAACGCTGATGCGGCTAAACAAATTGGCAAGTTAGTTGCTGAGCGTGCTGTTAAAGCAGGCGTTGTTGATGTTGCTTTTGATCGTTCCGGTCATCGTTACCACGGCCGTATTAAGGCCTTAGCTGAAGCTGCGCGTGAAGCCGGCCTGAAGTTCTAATAGGGTTTAGGAAAAAACATGGCAAAAATGCAAACCAAGATGCAAAACGAAGAGCGTGATGATGGTCTTCGCGAGAAGATGATCGCTGTTAATCGTGTAACTAAAGTGGTAAAGGGTGGTCGTATTCTCGGCTTCGCTGCACTTACTGTAGTTGGCGATGGCGATGGCCGCATCGGCATGGGTAAAGGCAAATCAAAAGAAGTTCCAGTTGCCGTTCAAAAAGCAATGGATGAAGCCCGTCGCAAGATGATCAAGGTTTCCTTACGCAAAGGTACTTTGCAACATACAGTGACAGGTCAACATGGCGCATCACGCGTTTTGATTTCACCTGCTAAAGACGGTACTGGAATTATTGCTGGTGGCCCAATGCGCGCTATTTTCGATGTAATGGGCGTAACTAACGTAGTAGCTAAATCACTTGGCTCTACTAACCCTTACAACCTGGTTCGTGCAACGATAAATGGTTTGAGCAAGATGAGTACTCCTGCTGAAATTGCTGCTAAGCGCGGCAAATCAGTTGAAGAGATTCTCGGCTAAGACCAAAAGATTAGGAATCAAAAAATGACAACTGCATCCAACTCCAAAGTCAAACTGCAACTAGTACGCAGCTTGATCGGTACTCGCGAAAGCCATCGTGGAACTGTTCGTGGCTTAGGCCTACGACGCATCAATTCTGTTTCAGAATTGGAAGACACACCAGCTGTACGCGGAATGATTAATAAAGTTTCTTATCTAGTTAAAGTTATTAGCTAAATAGCAGGTAAATAGGCGAAGAATATGCAACTCAATACAATTAAACCCGCAGCGGGCTCAAACAAAAATCGTCGTCGCGTAGGTCGCGGCATCGGTTCTGGTCTTGGTAAAACAGCTGGTCGTGGTCATAAAGGTCAAAAATCCCGTTCAGGTGGATTCCACAAAGTGGGATTCGAAGGTGGACAGATGCCTATGTACCGTCGCTTGCCAAAGAGAGGCTTTGTGTCTTTGACACGTCGCCACGTTGGTCAAATTACGCTAAATGAATTAGCAAGCATCGGCTTGCCAGAAGTAGATTTGTTGGTTTTAAAGCAGCATGGTTTTGCTGGTGAGCAAATTACTTCCGTAAAAGTTATTAAAACTGGTGAGATAAAGATTGCCGTAACCCTCAAGGGCATTACAGCAACTGCCGGCGCAAAAGCAGCTATTGAAGCAGCTGGCGGCAAATTTCTTGAGCAGGCTTAATCGGTAATTTATTAGATCATGGCATTAGCACCTACCAATAACGCAAGCACTGCACAATCAGGAGGCAAGTTTGGCGAATTACGTCAACGCTTGGTATTCCTAGTATTGGCATTGCTGGTATTCCGTTTGGGTGCTCATATTCCAGTTCCGGGTATTGACCCAGATCAGCTTGCACAATTGTTCTCAGGTCAAAAAGACGGTATTTTGGGAATGTTTAACTTGTTCTCAGGCGGCGCTTTATCCCGTTTCACGGTTTTTGCCTTGGGAATCATGCCTTATATTTCTGCATCGATCATCATGCAGCTCATGACGATTGTTGTTCCATCGCTTGAGTCTTTGAAAAAAGAAGGTCAGTCTGGACAGCGCAAGATTACCCAGTACACCCGCTACGGCACCGTGTTCTTGGCAACTTTTCAAGCTTTGGGAATCTCAGTTGCATTGCAAGCTCAGCCAGGCTTAGTTATTAATCCAGGCTTGATGTTTGAACTCAATACTGTAGTCACTTTGGTTACCGGTACGATGTTTTTGATGTGGCTCGGTGAGCAAATTACAGAACGTGGTTTGGGTAACGGTATTTCCATCATCATCTTTGGCGGTATCGTTTCTGGTTTACCAAATGCCTTGGCAAGTCTGCTTGAGTTGGTGCGCACTGGTTCAATGAATATTTTGTCAGCAATGCTGATCGTTGTGATCGTGATTGCAGTGACCTATTTTGTAGTGTTTGTAGAGCGCGGTCAGCGTCGTATCTTGGTGAACTACGCTAAGCGTCAAGTTGGCAATAAGGTATACGGCGGCCAATCTTCTTATTTCCCATTGAAGTTAAATATGGCGGGTGTTATCCCTCCAATTTTTGCTTCTTCGATTATTTTGTTCCCTGCAACGATTGCTGGCTGGTTTACATCAGGCGAGCCAACCAATGTGTTCAGCAGAATTATTAAAGATTTGGCTGCAACATTGGCACCAGGTCAGCCCGTGTACACCATTTTGTATGCAGCTGCGATCATTTTCTTCTGCTTCTTCTACACAGCCCTGGTATTTAACAGCCGTGAAACTGCTGAGAATTTGAAGAAGAGCGGTGCATTTGTTCCAGGTATTCGTCCTGGCGATCAGACTGGCCGTTATATCGACAAGATCTTGGTTCGCCTGACATTGGCTGGTGCTATTTATATGGTTCTGGTTTGCTTGCTACCAGAATTCTTAGTATTGAAGTACAACGTGCCGTTTTATTTCGGCGGTACTTCATTATTAATTATTGTTGTTGTTGCGATGGATTTCATGGCTCAAGTTCAGTCATTCGTGATGCAACAGCAGTACGGCTCTTTGATGAAAAAAGCCAATTTTAAGATGGGCGCCTAACTGAATGTCTAAAGACGATGTAATTCAGATGGCGGGAGAAATTATTGAGAATTTGCCGAACGCAATGTTTCGCGTGAAGCTAGAGAACGGACATGTAGTTTTGGGGCACATTTCCGGAAAGATGCGGATGCACTATATCCGAATTTTGCCGGGAGATAAGGTGACGGTGGAGATGACTCCTTACGACCTGACGCGCGCAAGAATTATTTTCCGTGCGAAGTAATAGTTAAGTTGTACCTATTTTTAAGAGGTGAGTTATGAAAGTTTTGGCATCCGTTAAGTGTATTTGCAGAAATTGCAAGATCATTAAGCGCAAGCGCGTTGTGCGCGTGATCTGTTCTTCAGACGCACGTCATAAGCAGCGTCAAGGCTGATCTAGTTAATTAAGAGGAAATCTCATGGCACGTATCGCTGGGGTAAATATCCCAAATCATCAACACACTGTCATTGGTTTGACAGCAATTTTTGGCATTGGCACAACACGTGCTCACAAAATTTGCCTGACCACTGGTGTTGCAATTGATAAAAAAATCAAAGATCTTACAGACGCTGACTTGGAAAAGTTGCGTGATGAAGTAGGTAAGTTTGTTACTGAAGGTGACCTTCGTCGTGAAGTAACGATGAGCATCAAGCGTTTAATGGACTTAGGCTGCTATCGCGGCGTTCGTCATCGTAAGGGCTTGCCTGTACGTGGTCAACGTACCAAGACTAACGCGCGTACCCGTAAGGGCCCACGTAAGTCCGGCGTGCAACTGAAGAAATAATCAAGAAAGTTTATTGACATGGCAAAACAACAATCCGCTTCCGCTGCTTCACAGCGCGCACGCAAGAAGGTTAAAAAGAACGTTGCTGACGGTATCGCACACGTTCATGCTTCTTTTAATAACACTATTATCACGATCACTGATCGTCAAGGTAATGCGCTTTCATGGGCAACATCTGGCGGCCAAGGTTTCAAGGGTTCACGCAAGTCAACACCTTTTGCTGCTCAGGTAGCCGCAGAAGTTGCAGGCAAAGCAGCCGTTGAATGTGGCATTAAGAACTTAGAAGTTCAGATCAAGGGCCCAGGCCCAGGTCGTGAATCTGCAGTTCGTGCATTGAATTCTTTGGGTATCAAAATTACCGAGATTCAAGACGTAACTCCAGTTCCGCACAATGGTTGCCGTCCTCCTAAGCGTCGTCGTATCTAAGCTGGGAAGTTGGCAGTACACAAGTTTTAGTAGTTTTTTATAAAGCCCACTGTTCATCTGAATTAAAGGGTGAACTCACCGCCGGTCGTAAGGCTGCGGCAAAGAAAGGAAAGCATCGTGGCACGTTACTTAGGGCCTAAGGCCAAGTTAGCACGTCGGGAAGGTACCGACTTATTTTTAAAGAGCGCACGTCGCGCCCTGTCAGACAAGTGCAAGTTAGATACTAAGCCTGGTCAACATGGCCGTACATCTGGCTCAAGAACTTCTGACTACGGCAATCAATTGCGTGAAAAGCAAAAGGTTAAGCGTATGTACGGAATTTTGGAGCGTCAGTTCCGTCGTTACTTCGCCGAAGCTGAGCGTCGTAAAGGAAATACTGGTTCTACATTGCTCCAGTTGTTGGAATCACGTCTCGATAACGTTGTTTATCGTATGGGCTTTGGTTCTACTCGTGCTGAAGCGCGTCAGTTGGTTTCTCACTGTGCAATTTTGCTCAATGGTAGCCCAGTGAATATTCCATCAATTCAGGTTAAACCTGGTGATGTAGTCGCTATTCGTGAAAAAGCGAAGAAGCAAACCCGTATTACAGAATCACTCAATTTGGTTCAGCAGATGTCTGCTGTCGGCTGGGTTTCAGTTGATGCAGCCAAGCTGGAGGGAACATTTAAGCAAGTGCCTGACCGTGAAGACATCAGCGGTGAAATTAATGAAAGTTTGATCGTCGAATTGTATTCACGCTAATTAGGCACTCTCAAGGAAAAAATATGCAAACAAATTTGCTCAAGCCAAAAATTATTTCTGTTGAAGCGCTTACTGCCAACCAAGCTAAGGTTGTTATGGAGCCGTTCGAGCGTGGCTATGGCCACACCCTCGGCAACGCATTACGTCGTGTGTTGTTATCCTCGATGGTTGGTTATGCACCAACTGAAGTAGCTATTGCAGGTGTTGTTCATGAATACTCCACTTTAGATGGTGTTCAAGAGGACGTAGTAAATCTCTTGTTGAACCTCAAAGGTATCGTATTCAAATTGCAGTCGCGTGATGAAGTCACTATCAATTTGCGTAAAGAAGGTCCAGGCGTTGTTACAGCAAAAGATATCGATTTGCCACATGATGTAGAAATCATTAATCCTGATCACGTTATTGCTCACTTGTCCGCTGGTGGCAAGTTAGATATGCAGATCAAGGTTGAAAAAGGCCGTGGCTATGTACCAGGCAATATGCGTCAATACCACGACGAAGCTACCAAGATTATTGGTCGTATCGTGTTGGATGCCTCATTTAGCCCAGTAAGCCGTGTTAGCTATGCTGTTGAATCTGCTCGTGTTGAGCAGCGTACCGACTTAGATCGTCTCGTTATGACAATCGAAACAAACGGTGTGTTGTCTCCTGAAGAGGCCATTCGTCAAGCTGCTACCATTTTGGTTGATCAGTTAGTTGTATTCGCGGCCCTTGAAAGCAGCGAAGTTTCTGGTGATCTCGCTCCAAGCCGCTCATCAATGGTTGATCCAATGTTGATGCGTCCAGTTGATGACCTCGAACTGACAGTTCGCTCTGCAAACTGCTTGAAGGCTGAGAACATTTATTACATCGGTGACTTGATTCAACGTACAGAGAATGAATTGTTGAAGACGCCTAATTTAGGTCGTAAGTCCTTGAAT
Source organism: Polynucleobacter finlandensis (assembly GCF_018881755.1). Classification (GTDB taxonomy): domain Bacteria; phylum Pseudomonadota; class Gammaproteobacteria; order Burkholderiales; family Burkholderiaceae; genus Polynucleobacter; species Polynucleobacter finlandensis. The sequence continues at coordinate 51,923 of NZ_JACVPS010000001.1, forward strand.
GAAATTAAGGATGTATTGGCGGCTCGTGGCTTAAGTCTTGGCATGAAACTCGAAAGCTGGCCTCCAGCTAACCTCGAGAAATAATTAGAAAGGAAGCATCATGCGTCACGGAAACGGCTTACGCAAACTAAACAGAACATCATCACATCGCTTGGCGATGCTGCGCAACATGTCCAATTCTCTTTTGGAGCACGAAGTGATTAAAACCACTTTGCCAAAAGCAAAAGAATTGCGCATGGTTGTTGAGCCTTTGATTACCTTAGGTAAAAAAGATAACTTAGCAAATCGTCGCTTGGCATTTAATCGCACACGTGATCGCGATATCGTAGCTAAACTCTTTACAGAGCTCGGCCCACGTTACGCAACACGTCCAGGTGGCTACCTTCGTATTTTGAAGTTTGGCTTCCGTCATGGCGATAATGCACCAATGGCATTAGTAGAGTTGGTAGATCGTCCAGAAGTTGATGAAACAGCTGTAGTTGAAGAGGCTTAAGCCCTTTAGCGCAATTAAAAGCCAGGCTTCGGTCTGGCTTTTTTCATTTATACGGTTATAAATACGGAATGGCTGAAATTCAATCCACTCAACTCCTGATCGTCATCACTAGCTTTGCCAAGCTTGGGGATGCACAAGTCATGGCCCGTAAACTCATCCAAGAGCGGCTAGCAGCATGCGTCCAGATTAACGAAGGGGTGCATTCGGTATATCGTTGGAATGGAAAAATTTGCGAAGAGCAGGAAGTAAGCCTCGCGGCCAAAACCGTTGCAGGAAAATGGGACGAGATAAGCACATTCATTAAAGATAATCATCCCTACGAATTACCAGAGTTAATCGGCATGACACCAGCGGAATATGATCTGGCATATGGCCAATGGGTACAAGCAGAGGTACATTCAGAATCATGAAATTGATGCAAACACTTTTCAAGATAATTGCTCTATCGGTTTTATTGGCAGGGCAGGCATTTGCTGCCCCAGATTTTTTACCGCCAGAAAAAGCGTTTCGAATTGAGGCCGCATGGCTGGAGAACTCAAATCAAATAGAAGTTGAGCTCTCTCCAGTAAAGGGCTATTACATTTATCAAGAGTCTTTGCATTTTCGAGCTGGCTCAGATTTAAATAAGCTCAGTACATACAAGCCTGCTTTGCCCATGGGCGAAAAAAAGTTTGATCAGACCTTTCAGAAAACACTACAGATTTATAAGCAGCCCTTTATTGTGTTTTTTGATGTACAGGCCGCCCCAGGTAAGCCAATCCATCTAGAAGCTGAGTTGCAAGGATGTGCTGAGGCTGGTATTTGTTATCCGCCGATGACATTGAAATTTTTATTAGCGGGCCCAGGTGTGAAAGCAGCGCCTATTCCGGATGTGCTGGATGAGGCCAACAATCCATCCACCGACAAAGCATTAAGCCTGATGGATTTGTGGCGTGAGCGGGACGATATCAATGCCATTAATAACTTCCTCGCGAGCACTTCAACAGCCTACTTATTTTTGGTCTTCTTCGTTCTTGGGCTGGCACTTGCCTTTACTCCCTGTGTACTGCCTATGCTCCCCATATTGTCGAGTGTGATATTTGGCACGCAAGGAGGCAAGGCGGTTTCTAAATCCCGCGCTAGTTTGCTCGCAATGGCCTATGTACTAGGCATGGCGCTGATGTATGCCATGGCGGGAGTGTTAATGGCTGCACTAGGTGGTAGCGTGCAGAGAGCCTTGCAGAGTCCCATTGCATTGGCTGGCTTTGCCTTGCTGTTATTAGCCCTATCAGGCAGCTTATTTGGGCTGTATGACCTACGACTACCCCAATCCTGGCATCAGCATATTGACCGCATTGCAGGGCGCCAAAAGGGTGGCAGCATCCTTGGCGCGCTTGCCTTGGGCGGAATCTCTACTTTAGTAGCGAGCCCTTGCATTACAGCCCCTCTGGCAGGTGTGCTGGCTTTTATTGCTCAAACAGGATCCATGACACTAGGCGCAGGTCTACTGTTTGTGATGGCGCTGGGGATGGGCTTACCACTTTTATTTATTGCCGTAGAGGCGCGCATCTTAATTCCATCTACAGGCATTTGGATGATTTGGCTGCAACGGACTTTAGGAGTCTTATTGGTAGCCACAGCTTTTTGGATTGCTTCACCGCTATTTCAAAAGGGTGGGATTTCAGGGGGGAGCCAAAGTGTTAATGGTCAGGTGATTCGCCAAATAGGTGGAGATCTTCGCTTCACCATCATTCAGTCGCCAGCCGATCTTGACCGTGAGCTTGCAAAAGCGAAGATTGAAAATAAACTGGTATTGCTCGATTTCTATGCCGACTGGTGTATTAGCTGCAAAGAGATGGAAGTCAACACCTTTGAGAATCCCGATGTTGCAAAGCAATTAAAACAATTTGTTTTGTTGCAGGCTGACGTTACAAAAAACAGCGCAGACAACCAGGCCCTATTAAAGCGTTTTGGTTTATATGGCCCACCCGGAATTTTAATTTTTAATCTGACCTCACAAGAGCAAAAAGAGCAGCGTGTGATTGGCTATATGCCACCACAGCGTTTTCTTGAGCGCTTGCAAAAAGCTAACCAGTAAAAGCATGCCAAGCATACAGAGTATCTATACGGCTCTTGAGGCTGGCTCGCCAATGATCCAAAAAGAAAGCGTCAGGGCCATTCGCAACAAGGGTATCGAAGAGGATAGATATGCAGCAGGCGTGGGCGCATACTCAAAATCAAACCCGCCAAAGGTGAGAGATATCTCTCTCATCACGCGAGAAGGAATTGATGCTGCCAATGAGGGACTGCACGCAGGGGGCTTAAAAAAATACCTCGATAGCGAGACTAGAAGAAATATTGTGATTGAGGGAATGTCGGCAGAAGCGCTCAATCATTTACTTGGGAAGGAGTTTTACTTGGGGACGGTCAGGCTTAAAGCTACTGAACTGTGTATTCCTTGTGAGCGCCCAGCCAAGTTATCTAAGAAAATTCATTTTCTGACAGCCTTTGAAAACAAAGGTGGCATCAGGGCTCAAGTCTTAGAGGGTGGCGATATCAGGGTCGGAGACCCACTCACTACTGCTTTACTTGCTCAGCTTGATTAGTCTTGCTGCTTCAAGTGCAAAGTAAGTTAATACTCCATCTGCTCCAGCACGTTTAAATGCGAGCAAGGATTCCATCATGACGGCATCGTGATCTAGCCAGCCATTTTGTGCAGCGGCTTTGAGCATGGCATATTCACCGCTTACTTGGTACGCGTAAGTAGGATATTCAAAAGTATCTTTCACTCTGCGCACAATATCTAAATAAGGCATACCTGGTTTCACCATCACCATATCAGCACCTTCGCTGATATCAAGTGCAACCTCATGAATAGCTTCATCGCTATTAGCCGAATCCATTTGGTATGTTTTTTTATCGGCTTTGCCTAAATTTTTTGCAGAACCAACGGCATCACGGAAGGGGCCGTAGAAAGCGGATGCATACTTTGCAGAGTAGGCCATGATGCGGGTGTGAATTAAATTCTTCTGTTCGAGCGCTTCACGAATTTTCCCGATGCGGCCATCCATCATGTCGGATGGAGCAACAATGTCTACGCCAGCTTGCGCTTGCGCGACTGCCTGCTGAACCAATATAGCTGTAGTTTCATCATTGAGAATACGACCTTCAGCATCTAAAACACCATCTTGCCCATGACTGGTATAGGGATCCAAGGCAACATCGGTCATGATGCCAAGAGTAGGGAAACGCTTTTTGAGTTCTTTAACAGCCGTAGGAATCAATCCATTTGGATTGAAAGCTTCCTTGCCATCAGGTGTTTTTAAAGCAGAATCAATGACGGGGAACAAAGCCATGACAGGGATGCCCAATGCCACGCATTCTTGCGCTACTGAGAAAAGTAAATCTAATGACACACGATTTACCCCTGGCATCGAGGCAACGGCTTGCGATTGATTGCTGCCTTCAAGCAAAAATACTGGATAGATGAGGTCGTTAGGGCTTACGCTGTTTTCTTGCATTAAACGGCGCGACCAATCATCGCGTCGCATGCGACGGGGGCGATGTGCTGGGAAGTGTAATAACGAGTTAGCTGGTGATTTCATCTTCTGTAGTCTCTGCTTCAAATAACCATTTAAGCACTAAATTATCTGCTTCTTCAAGCCCAATGCGCTTGGTGCTGGAGAACAATTGTGCCGTAAGTTGCTTAGAGTCACCCACGCCACCTGGGAGTACTGGATCGTATTGTTGCAATTGTTTTGTTACCGCTTCAAGGGTGTGCTTGCACTCGGTCTTATTAAGCTTGTCGCATTTGCTGAGTAGGACATGAATTGGTTTACCAGTTGGCACAAACCATTGAATCATTTGTTCGTCTAGATCGGTAATGCCGCGACGGGCATCAACAATCAGCACCATACCCACCAATTGATCTCTGACTTGTAAGTAATCGCTCAGGAGGGTATTCCAGTGGTATTTGGTTTCGCGATTGACCGCTGCGTAGCCATAACCAGGCAAATCCACCAAATAAGCCAAAAGATCATCTTTTGCGAAAAGGCCAAAATAATTGATATGTTGCGTGCGACCAGGCGTTTTACTAGAAAAAGCCAATCTTTTTTGGTTACAAAGGACGTTAATAGCGCTAGATTTGCCCGCATTTGAGCGGCCAGCAAAGGCAACCTCACGCAATGGGGTGCTGGGCAGACAATGGGTGTCATTGACTGTGGTTGCGAAACGGGCTTGAAAGAGTTTAGACATGTCCTGAAGCTATTGTAAAATCACGCAAAATCATGAAATATCTCATGGTGTTGGGTAAAAGGTTGTAAATGTAGGGCCCAAACACTTTTAGGAATTTTTGCCAAGGTAAACATAATGCGTCAAAGCTCTCAAATCTCCAAATTAACTGGTCTTCGTGCTGGTTTCGCGGCCCTCTCTATTTTCGCCCTGTTCAGTGTTTCTGGCCTGGCAAATGCTGCTGATGCAGCCCCTATGGCAGCTCCTGCCGCTGAAGCCAAGGCTCCAGCGGTGCCTGGCAAGCCAAAAACAGATGCAGCCGCTGGCGAGACCCTCTATAGCGCTGGAGACTCTACGCGTGGCGTTGTAGCCTGCATTACTTGCCATGGTCCCAAGGGCCAAAGCGCAGTAGGTACATGGCCTAAATTGGCTGCCCAGCATGCTGCTTACACAGCCAAGCAGTTGAAAAACTTTAAAGATGGTAGCCGTGCGAACCCAATCATGATGGGTATGGCTGCTACCCTGACCGAACAAGATATGAACAATATCGCTGCGTTCCTTTCTAAGCAGGCTCCATCTCAAGGCGTTGCGCAAAATAAAGACACTATTGAACTGGGCCAGAGTATTTATCGCGGTGGCATCGCCTCAAAGGGTGTCCCAGCATGTGCAGCTTGTCATAGTCCAAATGGCGCTGGTATCCCAGCTCAATATCCTCGCTTAGGCGGTCAATGGGCAGAGTATTCAAATGCTCAATTACTCGCTTTCCGTGAAGGCACTCGTAAAAATAGTCCGCAGATGGCAATCGTTGCCGCAAGACTCTCCGATCAGGAAATGAAAGCAGTTGCAGATTACATGGCCGGCTTGCGTTAATAGTTAGCAGCTCCAAAACAAAAACCCCGCTGAACTGAGCGGGGTTTTTTATTGCCTAAGATTGATTGCTTTTCAATTGAATATTCTTATTTGGGCAGAACCATTTCATGAGCGAAAAGGTCTTTCATATTTTCGCGGGCCCGAATGACGTAAGCATTTTTTCCATCAACCATAATCTCTGCTGGCTTGGGTCTAGTGTTGTAGTTCGAGGCCATCACAAAGCCATAAGCCCCTGCAGACAGAATAGCCAAAAGATCGCCTTCCTCAACTGCAAGATCGCGATCTTTTCCTAGCCAGTCACCGGATTCACAGACAGGACCAACGACGTCATAGGTCGAACTTTTCACTGCTTTAGTTTCCACCGGAACGATGCCGTGATACGCCTCATAAAGAGCGGGGCGCATGAGTTCTGTCATTGCTGCGTCAACAATACAAAAGTTTTTCTCTGCACCAGGCTTGAGATATTCCACCTTGGTCAGCAGAACGCCAGCATTGCCTACCAATGATCTACCTGGCTCAAGCACGACATCAAGATGTCCAAAGCCACGTTCAGCAACGCGATCAAGCAATGTATTTGTGAAGGCCGTAATGTCAGGTGGCGTTTCTTCGCCGTAGGAGATGCCAAGGCCACCACCTAAATCAAGATGATGAATTTCAATACCTTCTTTATGAAGGTGGGAGACAAGATCTAAGACCTTGTCGAGTGCATCTAAATACGGTGCAGTAGTGGTAATTTGTGAACCAATATGGCAGTCAATACCAACCACATCAATTTGCGAAAGTAAGGCGGCCTCACGATATGTTTTTAAAACTTCGTGATATGCAATACCAAATTTATTGCCTTTTAAGCCAGTAGAAATATAAGGATGCGTTTGCGCATCCACATCTGGATTTACGCGCAAAGAAATCGGCGCGCGACAGTTGAGTTCTTGGGCAACGCGGTTAATTTTATGAAGCTCTGCAATGGATTCAACGTTGATACATTTAACGCCCGCCTTTAATGCTTGGGCGATTTCTTCGGCGGATTTTCCAACGCCAGCAAATACCAGGCTTTGAGGATCGGCTCCGATTGTTAAGGCGCGGGCTAGTTCGCCGCCGCTAACCAAGTCAAATCCTGCGCCTAATTTTTTGAAGCAATCAATGACCGCTAAATTGCTATTAGCCTTCATTGCAAAATGAACGCGGGCGCGACGCTTGCCTTTGCCATCGAGGCAGGCGCGGTCATAGGCTTGGTAGGCCTCCGTTAACGCTTTTTTGCTATAGATATAGAGTGGCGTCCCAAACTCTTTTGCTAAATCAGCCAATGGGACATCTTCTGCGTACCAGGCGCCATTGCGCTCTGAGAATCCAGATAATGTGGGAAGAGGGATTACAGGGCTTTTCATTGCTTTACCGGAGGTGGAGTGGTTACGCTAGTGCTTTGGGGTGGATACAGCTTGCCTTTAGGCTCTGGCTCGCTTGGGGCTGTTGGTGCGGGCAGCGGGTTTGGTAAATAAAGCGGTCCTCTAACCCCACATCCCACAAGGGATATTAGGAGGCTAATACCGAGGGTTCTTATAAGAATCGCTATCATGAATGTCTCTAAAACGAATGATTGAATATAGCATGCAGGACTCGCCAATGAAGCCAAATAATGCCACTTCAGAACGGATTGATGACAAGCAATTTCATCAGTTGGGGGCTAATTTGCTGCACTCAATCGAGGTGGCTTTAGAGACTGCCGACGACGAACTAGATCTGGATCTAGATGTAGAGCGTCAAGGCGGTAATGTGATTAATATTCGGTTCCGCGATCGCAGTGTCATCGTAGTGAACACGCAAACACCATTGCATGAGATTTGGGTGGCAGCTAAGTCTGGCGGCTACCACTATCGCTGGTCGGGAACCCTAGTTGCCCCATTATGGTTAGACACCAAAACGGGACGTGAGCTATTGAGTGACTTATCTGAGTTTGCTAGTGCTCAGGCAGGTAAATCAGTCAAGATTGATTTGCTAAAGTAATTCCTGAATGCATTAAGCCGCGCCCGTGGCTTTTAGAGTTTCAAGCACGGTTGCATCAGCTACGCTCTTAATCTGTGCTTTGCCGATTTTTTCTAGAAGGACATAGCGGATGGTTCTGCCCTCAGTCTTTTTATCTACTTGCATGAGTTCCATGTAACGCTCGGCACCAAATTTAGGTGGCTTAATTGGAAGGCTCATCGATTGAATAATCTTTGTTAAGCGATCGACTTCCACTTGGGTGATGTGGCCAAGTCGGCAAGATAGGTCTGCGCCCAATACCATTCCGCAGCCTACCGCTTCACCGTGCAGCCATTCTCCATAACCCATACCGGCTTCGATGGCGTGACCAAAGGTGTGGCCAAAGTTGAGGGTAGCGCGAATACCACCCTCTCGTTCATCTGCAGAAACTACGGCAGACTTGATTTCGCAAGAACGCAATACTGCGTGAGCCATTGCTTCTGTATCGCAAGCCAACAAGGCTTTGGGGTTAGCTTCAATCCAATCTAAAAATTGGGCATCAGCAATTGCACCATGTTTAATGACTTCAGCCAGACCGGCAGACAGCTCACGTGGAGGAAGTGTTTTTAAAGTATTTAAATCTGCGATGACAGCTTCTGGCTGATGAAAGGCGCCAATCATATTTTTGCCAAGCGGATGATTAATGCCTGTTTTGCCGCCAACTGATGAATCGACTTGCGCTAATAGCGTAGTGGGTACTTGAATGAAGCGAATACCGCGCATAAAGCTAGCGGCCGCAAAGCCAGTCATGTCACCAATGACACCACCTCCCAGCGCAACCAACATCGTTTGGCGATCAGCGCCATGGGTCAGCAGGGCATCAAATATCAGCTGTAGATTTTTCCAGTCTTTATAAGATTCGCCATCTGGCAAAACAATTCTTCTGACGGGCTTACCAAGTTTTTCTAAAGTTTTCGTAAGGCGTTCGGCATAGAGCGGCTCGACTGTTGTATTGGTAACGATATAAATTGAAGTGGCTTTCTCGCAGGCGCTAAAAAGTGCGGGCTGATCAATCAGGTCCGTACCAATGTGGATTGGATAGCTTCTAATGCCGAGATCTACTTCAAGTGTTTTCATAAGAATTTCAGGAGGACAGTTCAAGCTGCATGATTAAAGTGTTGACCAATTGATTTACGCTGGGTTTACCAGTCTCAATCACATGGTCTGCGATTTCACGATAGAGGGGGTCGCGAATGGCATATAAATCCTCTAGAATTTTTTTGGCATCACCATTTCTTAACAGTGGGCGACCTTCCCCACCTTTTGTGCGATGCCAAAGTTCAATTGGGTTTGCATGGAGGTAAATGACAACCCCTCGCTCGCCAAGTGCTTTGCGATTTTCTGGAAGCAGCACTGCGCCACCTCCAGTCGCCAAAATAATATCGTGCTCAGCGGTAATTTCATTGATCGCTTGCGCTTCACGCTTGCGGAAACCTTCTTCACCTTCCATCTCAAAGATGACAGGAATCTTGACTCCGCAGCGATCTTCAATGACATGGTCAGCATCCAGAAAACGACGCCCCAATTTTTTGGCAAGCACTTTTCCAACAGTCGATTTTCCTGCGCCCATCAGGCCGATCAGAAAGATATTGTTGGATGAAGAGTTCACCCTCAGATTTTATTAGGGTTTATCAAGGACAGTGGGAGTTAAGAAGACCAGTAGCTCAGTTTTATCTTCTAACTTTGATTTATGGCGAAATAAATGACCTATGAGGGGAATATCGCCCAATAAGGGGACTTTGACTTCATCCTCGCGTTCGGTTGTCTGAAAGATGCCCCCAATGATGGCAGTCCCTCCATTTTCTACAGTGACTTCTGAGCTGAGGTTTTTGGTATCAATGGCATAACCCTGCTCAGTTTTCATGCCAATCGTGTCTTTATTGATGCCTACCAGCATGGATATCTTGCCATCCGGATGGATTTTCGGCAAAACCTCCAAGCGTAGATTGGCTTTGCGGAACTGCAATTTGCTGCCACTTTGGGAGGTGGTTTGATAAGGTAGCTCAGTACCTTGTTCGATCGTTGCCTTCACCTGATCCCCAGTCATGATGCGAGGATTAGAGAGAATTTTTCCTTGACCATCGGACTCTAGGGCAGAAAGCTCCATTTGCAATAAGCGGCTTGCATTCTTAGAAACCAAGATGGCAGCCAGGCTTGCTGGGTTGAAACCGCTGAGGCCAGTACCTGCTAAATCTAGATTGGCATTCAGCTTTTGGTCTGGATGGCCCCCAATCTCATTTGCTTGATACCCCAGCTTCATGCCGAGTTCGCGGGCAAATCGTTGGTCTGCCTCCACGATTCTTGCCTCAATGAGAATTTGCCTTGGGCTATTAATGTGGTCTCCTCCAAAGGGTAATGCGGCATCTTCTCTGCGGAATTTTTGAAATGCCTGTATTTCTGAATGAGGGCCAATCCAGTAGATATCACCATTGCGCGCCAATCGCAGACCCCTGCTAGCAATGATGGAATGAAGGGCTGTTTGCCAAGGGGTATTAGTCAGGTCAACTGAAATCGTCCCTTTGATAGATTCGCTCAAAAGAAAATTGGCTCCCCCTATTTTGGCCAGAATTTGGAGAAGTTCAGATAGCTCAATATCGGTAAATTGCAAACTGATAGGAGTATCCAGAGGCACTTGGGATGGGATAGTTGCCTTTGCTGAACCCAGCCAAAAACTGATGGAAAAGGCAAAAGAGGCGATACAAATTTGGAGCTTGAAGAGTGGTGGTTTCATTCGATTTTTGACGCTTTCAAGATTAAGGATTTACCTTTGGGGTTGGTGATAGTTGCTTGGGTTTTTTGGATTTCAGAAAGGCGCCAATCACCCAAAACTGGGCTTCCTAGTTGCAAGGAGAATCGAGCTTGGCTGCTGAGGAAAAAAGCTTGCTGGACGCCCCCAACTTGGGTCATCCCCAAATACCGCCAACGACGCAGTTCAGTCTCATGGGGATCGATCTTCGGGGCGCTTGAAGTCTTGGTCTGGGGTGTTGTTATTAATTTAGAGTGAATACTTACTTCTAATTCATCCATTGCTAGATATAAATCATCTTGCTCTATCTCTATATTATTTTGGTATTGTGCAAATTCTTTTTTGAGCTCCATCAGTTGATGTTGAGTCTTCTCAAGCGCGAGCTGGGAATCATTTTTGAACGGCTCAAGCGCTAAAAAGAGGATCGAAAATATGGCAACAGCAGAGCCTATCAAGACTAGAAATAGCCATATATTTTTACTCTTGGCCTGGAAATCAAGGCTCCCTAGAAGGTCACTTTTTACGGAGTTGGAGCTTGGGTAGGCAGGCTCCTTAGGCGCGGAAGATTTACGAATTCCATGGGGGTCAGGGATGGCGGGGTCATCCCCCAATTCACTGAGAATGTCATCAAATGACTGCGGGGAAATATGTCTCTTAGGCATATCTCATTGTTCAGTCGCCTATGTGGAAATGCCATCAGACGGGTCAGATCCTTCTGTCAGAAAAAGCCTGCAAGATTTTCTGAGTCCTGGGGTTTTAGAGTTTTAGGAAAATAGCCCAAGCACCCTATAATTTGAGCTTATGGCTCTCCCCCCAAAAGACAGGCCGCCGCTAAATCAGCGGTCGAATAGATTCCCTGATAGACGCCCGCGTCAATATGGAGTGAAGTCTGCCTCCAATGGGAAATCAGGTAGCAATCCATTAGTTAAGGCTTTGCTCATTATTGGCGTCGTGTTTGCTTTGGTGTTTACTTTGCTGCTGGGCTATGCCTTTTTGATCGCTAAACCAAATCTACCCAAAATTTCTGCGCTAACGGACTACAACCCTAAGACGCCACTGCGGATTTATACGGCAGATAAGGTTCTGATCGGAGAGTTTGGCGAGGAGCGGCGCAAAGTGATCCCTTTAAGCGAAATTCCGCTCAGTATGCGTAATGCGGTGATAGCCACCGAGGACGATCGTTTTTATTCGCATGGCGGTGTGGACTATGTGGGCGTTATAAGGGCAGCCACCGCCAATTTACGAGGCCACTTATCGCAAGGCGCATCAACTATCACCATGCAGGTTGCTCGCAACTTCTTCTTAAGCAATGAAAAAACCTTTAGCCGGAAGATTTATGAAATTCTGCTTGCCTGGGAAATCGAGTCACAGTTAAGCAAAGACAAGATCCTCGAAATCTATATGAATCAGATCTTCTTGGGTCAAAGGGCTTTTGGCTTTTCTAGTGCTGCCCAAATTTATTTTGGCAAAGAGTTGAAAGATATCAGCATTGCTGAGTCAGCTATGTTGGCGGGATTGCCAAAAGCACCTTCCGCCTATAACCCGGTTACCAATTTTCGCCGCGCAAAAATACGCCAGGAATATATTTTGCAGCGTATGCGGGATTTGTCTTACATCACGCCTGAAGACTATAAAAAAGCCATGACCGAAGAATTACATATTCGCGGTCTTGGTAATGAGTTCAGTACTCGTGCTGATTTTCCGTCAGAGATGGTGAGGCAAATATTGCTTGCCCAGTATGGGGACGCAATCTACTCACAAGGAATAGATGTCTACACGACTATCTTGAAAGCAGATCAAGATGCAGCTTATAAGGCAGTGCGTCATGGAATTTTTGAGTACGACTTGCGTCATGCCTATCGAGGGCCTGAAGGATTTATTGATCTTCCTGAGGACACTGTAAAGCGGCAGCGTGCAATTGATGAGGCTTTGCTTGCTTATCCACAGTTAGATGACTTGCAATCAGGCGTGGTGTTGGATGCCAAGCCAAAGGAAATGCAGGTCATGATCTCTACAGGAGATGTCATCACGATTAAAGGCGACGGCCTGAAATTAGCCTCAGCTTCTTTAACGGATAGCAGTCAACCGAAAAAACGTTTGCGCCCCGGTGCGGTAGTAAGACTGTTATTTGATAGTGGCGTTTGGAAATTAGCGCAGTTGCCACAAGTTGAAGCGGCTTTTGTTTCTATGAATGCAGAGACGGGCGCGATTCTTTCATTGGTCGGTGGCTTTGATTTCCGTCGCAATCAATTTAATCACGTGACCCAAGCCCTGCGTCAACCAGGCTCTTCGTTCAAACCTTTTATCTACGCAGCTGCGATTGAAAAAGGCTTCACACCCAGCACCATGGTCAATGATGCTCCTTTATCGATTGGCAGCATGGAGACAGGCAGTCAGGCTTGGGAGCCTAAGAACTACGATGGTAAGTATGAAGGCATGATGCGCTTGCGCACTGCCCTAGCAAAGTCTAAAAACTTGGTGTCCGTTCGGATTATTCGTGCGATTGGACCTTCCTATGCTCAGGAATATATTCAGCGTTTTGGTTTTGAGCCAGAGAAACACCCACCCTATTTAACAATGGCCTTAGGCGCGGGATCAGTAACGCCCTTGCAAATGGCATCCGCATATAGTGTTTTTGCAAATGGTGGATATCGCGTAGATCCTTACCTAATCAATAAGATGGTTGATTCGAAAGGAAACATTCTATTTGAGGCTAAGCCGACGAGTGTTGAAGATGGTGCTCCACGAGTGTTAGATGCCCGCACGGCCTTTGTCATGGATAGCATGTTGCAAGAAGTGACAAAGACGGGAACGGCAGCCAGTGCCAGAGCCAAATTGGGACGTAACGATATTGCCGGTAAAACAGGCACGACTAATGATTCTCATGATGCTTGGTTTGCTGGCTACAACCCTAAAGTAGTCGCGATTGCCTGGATTGGCTTTGATAAGCCAGCAAGCTTAGGTGATCGAGAGACTGGCGGCGGTCTGGCATTGCCAATGTGGATCTCTTATATGACTACCGCATTGAAAGATATCCCGCAAACGTCTCGCGAGGTTCCGACTGGTGTAACGCAAGCAGATGGCGATTGGTTTATTCCAGAGTTTGCGACAGGTGGCGGTACTCGCGAACTTCAATAGTTCGCATAGTCATGGCTAGACAGGCACGTACTGTTATTCCTGGTCAGGCCATGCATGTCATGGTGCGTGGGAATAATCGTGAAATGCTTTTTTATAGCGACGCCGATCGCAGAATATATCTAGACTGGTTGCGCGAAGCAGCCAAACAATTTTCTTGTGCGGTTCATGCCTACGCGCTAATGCCTAATCATGTGCATTTACTAATGACCCCGCAGAATGCAGATTCCTTAGCAAAAACGATGCAATCTTTAGGTAGGCGGTACGCACAGTACTTCAATCAGCAGCATCATCGCTCGGGAACGATTTGGGAAGGGCGCTATCGTTCCTCTCTGATTGACCCAGATTACTTCCTGCGTTGTCAGCGCTATATAGAGCTCAATCCAGTGAGAGCTGGATTTGAGTCAACGCCACAAGATTCGGGGTGGACTAGCTTTGGAACGCATATTGGTGGAAATGCTGAGCCGTGGCTGGTCGATCACCAACACTTTTGGAAGTTAGGTAATACGCCCTTTGAAAGGCAGATGAGTTGGTCAGGCTTTGTAAAAGAGGGCGCACCCCATTGGGAAGATCGGCAAATCACAGAATCTCTCATTCGCTCTAAGCCATGGGTGAGTGATATCTATGCTAAAAAATTGTTTAAAGACGATCCTGATCTAGCTCAAATTCGCTATCGTGGCCGACCCAGAAAGATAAAGTCTTTTAATACAGAAGCTTAGAGAATTCTCAGACCCAAGGGTATTACAGACGTAGGCGCTAATCTTATTAGTCTGTCCCCATTTTAATAATTCATTTTGGTGCGGTCTATAAATAAATGGGACAGACTCATTTTATTTCTATTGCATCAACATGGGTATTCACCTATATTTGATCCTCCAAAAGTAATCAGGCCTTTGTCGCCCTCGGAAATACTATGACTACACAAACAAATACAGATCTTCGTCCAATAGCTCAGGGCTTATACGACCCACGAAATGAGCATGATGCATGCGGCGTCGGATTCGTCGCGCACATAAAAGGTAAGAAATCGCACGAGATCGTTGCTCAGGGTCTGAAGATTCTTGAGAACTTAGATCATCGGGGAGCAGTGGGTGCCGATCCACTAATGGGTGATGGCGCCGGAATCTTAATTCAGATTCCAGATATGCTCTATCGCGAAGAGATGGCTAAGCAAGGCGTGACATTGCCACCATTTGGTGAGTATGGTGTTGGCATGATTTTTTTGCCAAAAGAAAACGCATCACGTTTGGCATGTGAACAAGAGTTAGAACGCACAGTGCGTTTAGAAGGCCAAGTTGTTTTAGGTTGGAGAGATGTACCGGTAGATGTGAAATTACCAATGTCTCCAACTGTTAGAAAGACTGAGCCATTCATTCGTCAAATTTTTATTGGCCGTGGCCGAGACATCATGACAACCGATGCGCTGGAGCGTAAGTTGTATGTGATTCGTAAAACCGCTAGCCATGCGATTCAGGATTTACATCTAAAGCATGGCAAAGAATATTTTGTTGCATCCATGTCTGCCCGTACCATTGTGTACAAGGGCTTGCTCTTGGCAAACCAAGTGGGCGCGTATTACGAAGACTTGCAAGATCCACGTACCGTTTCAGCATTAGCGTTAGTACATCAACGCTTTTCTACAAACACATTCCCAGCTTGGGAATTAGCCCATCCTTATCGCATGATTGCTCACAACGGTGAGATCAATACCGTTAAAGGAAACGTTAACTGGGTTAACGCACGTGAAGGGGCTGTTAGCTCACCAGTATTAGGCGATGACCTCAAAAAACTATGGCCACTGATTTATCCAGGTCAATCAGATACTGCTTGCTTTGATAACTGCTTAGAGCTGTTAGTTATGGCAGGCTACCCGTTGGCGCAAGCCATGATGATGATGATTCCAGAGGCATGGGAACAACACACATTAATGGATGAAAACCGTCGTGCTTTTTATGAATACCATGCTGCAATGATGGAGCCATGGGATGGCCCAGCCGCAATGGCCTTTACGGATGGTCGTCAAATTGGCGCAACCTTAGATCGCAATGGTTTACGTCCAGCACGCTATTACGTAACAGACGATGACTTAGTCATCATGGCTTCTGAAGCCGGCGTATTACCTATTCCAGAAAACAAGATTGTTCAAAAGTGGCGCTTGCAACCAGGCAAGATGTTCATGATTGATATGGAGCAAGGCCGCATTATTGACGACATTGAATTGAAAAATGCCGTTTCAAAAGCAAAACCTTATAAGAGCTGGATTGATGCAGTACGCGTTAAGCTGGACGAGGTAGATTCCAGCAAGGACGACATCGTTGATGAGAAAACAACCATTCGCCCAGCTGCAAAATTATTAGATCGCCAGCAAGCCTTTGGTTATACCCAAGAGGATATTAAGTACCTCATGGCGCCGATGGCAATGAATGGCGAAGAGGCTATTGGCTCGATGGGTAACGATAGTCCATTAGCCGTTCTTTCAAATAAGAACAAGCCGCTATATAACTACTTCAAACAGTTGTTTGCGCAAGTTACCAATCCTCCGATCGATTCGATTCGTGAAAATATGGTGATGTCATTAGTGTCGTTTATTGGACCAAAACCCAATTTGCTCGATACCAACAATATCAATCCACCAATGCGCTTGGAAGTCAGTCAGCCCATTTTGGATTTTGACGATATGACGAAGATTCGCCATATTGGTCATTACACCAATGGCAAATTCCGTTCGTATGAATTGGATATTTGCTATCCAGCAGTCTGGGGTAAAGCCGGGATTGAAGCGCGTTTGGCCTCACTTTGTGCAGAGGCTGCAGATGCTGTGCGCTCTGGCTACAACATCTTGATTGTGAGTGATCGCCAAGTAGACGAGAAGCACGTTGCGATTCCTGCCTTGTTGGCAACCTCAGCAATTCATCAGCATTTGGTTGAAAAAGGTTTACGTACCAGTGTTGGCCTCGTGGTTGAAACCGGTAGCGCACGTGAGACACATCACTTTGCACTCTTGGCTGGCTATGGTGCAGAAGCCGTACATCCGTATCTCGCGATGGAAACTCTGGCTGAATTGGCCAAAGGCTTATCAGGCGACTTGTCGGCTGAAAAGGCAGTGAAGAACTTTATTAAAGCCGTTGGTAAGGGCTTACAAAAAGTCATGTCCAAGATGGGCATCTCCACTTATATGTCGTATACCGGCTCACAAATTTTTGAAGCCATTGGTTTAAATCATGAAGTGATCGATCAGTATTTCAAAGGCACCCCATCCAATGTTGGTGGTATCGGTGTATTTGAAGTGGCTGAAGAAGCTTTACGCATGCACACAGGTGCATTTGGTGATGACCCAGTATTGACCAATATGCTTGAAGCTGGTGGTGAGTATGCATTCCGTATCCGTGGTGAAAACCACATGTGGACACCCGACACCATTGCGAAGTTGCAACACTCCACCCGTATTGGAGCTGAGAAGGGTTATCAGACCTATAAAGAGTACGCTAACATCATCAATGACCAAAGCAAGCGTCAAATGACATTGCGTGGTTTGTTTGAATTCAAGATTGACCCAGCAAAAGCGATTCCATTGGATGAAGTGGAATCTGCAAAAGAAATCGTGAAACGTTTTGCTACGGGCGCGATGTCTTTAGGTTCTATTTCTACTGAAGCGCATGCTACTTTAGCGATCGCCATGAATCGTATTGGCGGTAAGTCCAATACTGGTGAGGGTGGCGAAGATCCAAATCGCTACGTGAATGAGCTCAAAGGCATTCCTATTAAGAAGGGTGAAACTTTAGCCAGCATCTTAGGTAGCGATGTTGTTGAGGCGAATATTCCTTTGTTGGATGGTGATTCATTACGTTCCAAAATTAAACAGGTCGCATCTGGTCGTTTCGGTGTGACCACCGAGTACTTGCGTTCCGCTGACCAGTTACAGATCAAGATGGCTCAGGGCGCTAAGCCCGGTGAAGGCGGTCAATTACCTGGTGGCAAGGTTTCTGATTACATTGGTAAGTTGCGTTACTCAGTGCCAGGCGTTGGTTTGATTTCTCCGCCTCCGCACCATGACATTTATTCAATTGAAGATATTGCCCAGTTGATTCATGACTTAAAGAACGTCAATCCTGCTGCCGATGTTTCTGTAAAGCTGGTCTCCGAAGTAGGCGTTGGCACGATTGCCGCTGGTGTTGCTAAAGCGAAGGCGGATCACGTTGTGATTGCTGGTCATGATGGCGGTACTGGCGCATCTCCTTTGTCTTCGATCAAACATGCTGGTTCCCCATGGGAATTAGGCTTAGCTGAAACCCAACAGACATTAGTGCTCAACCGCTTGCGTAGTCGCATTCGTGTTCAGGCTGATGGCCAAATGAAAACTGGTCGTGACGTAGTGATCGGTGCTTTGTTGGGCGCAGATGAATTTGGTTTTGCAACGGCACCATTGGTTGTTGAAGGTTGCATCATGATGCGTAAGTGTCACTTGAATACCTGCCCGGTGGGCGTTGCTACCCAAGACCCAGAATTACGTAAGAAGTTTGCCGGCAAGCCAGAGCATGTTGTGAACTTCTTCTTCTTTATTGCAGAAGAAGCACGCGAGATCATGGCGCAGTTAGGTATTCGTAAGTTTGATGATCTGATTGGTCGCGTTGATCTTTTAGATACCAAAAAGGGTATTGATAACTGGAAAGTGCATGGCTTAGATTTCAGTAAGATTTTTGCTGCGCCACAGGTGCCCGCAGATGTTCCGCGTTATCAAGTACTCACACAAGATCATGGTTTGGCAAGTGCGCTCGACAATATCCTGATTGAGAAGAGTCAGCCTGCAATCCAGCGCGGCGAGAAAGTTTCTTTCATCGTTCCAGTAAAGAACGTCAACCGGACTGTCGGCGCGATGCTCTCTGGTGAAATTGCTCAGCGTTATGGCCACGCAGGCCTGCCTGATGACACTATCCACATTCAATTAAATGGCACTGCCGGACAAAGTTTTGCTGCTTTCTTGGCGCATGGCGTTACTTTGGACTTGGTTGGTGACGGCAATGACTACGTTGGTAAAGGCTTATCAGGCGGACGTGTGATTGTGCGTGCGCCACATGAGTTCCGCGGCGATACAGCTCAAAACATTATTGTTGGCAATACGGTTCTGTATGGCGCTATTGGTGGCGAAGCCTTCTTCAACGGCGTAGCGGGAGAGCGTTTTGCTGTTCGTAACTCTGGTGCCACAACGGTAGTTGAAGGCACAGGCGATCATGGTTGTGAATACATGACTGGCGGCACAGTAGTAGTGTTAGGCACAACCGGTCGTAACTTTGCCGCTGGTATGAGTGGTGGTATTGCTTATGTATATGACGAAGATGGCTTATTCGACAAGCGTTGCAATACCAGCATGGCTACTCTTGAAAAAGTATTGCCTTCTGCAGAGCAAATTGCCAAGATGCCTCAGGCACAGTGGCATGCTCCTATTGATGTTAAAGACGGTGGTGAGCGCTTAACGGACGAGCAAATTCTGAAGGGCTTAATTGAGCGTCATTTCCGTCACACCGGTTCAGAGCGTGCAAAAGCGCTCTTGGCCGATTGGGAAAATTCTCGTGGACGTTTTGTGAAGGTGCTCCCAACCGAGTACAAGCGTGCTTTAGGTGAGCTGTGGGAAAAAGCGCAAAACAAACCCGTTACCGCTTAATTTACTTAATCAACACAGACAGTTAGAAAAGATACTAAGGATTCGATATGGGTAAGGTCACAGGATTTATGGAGTTTGAGCGCGTAAATGAAACTTACGAAGCGCCTGCTAAACGCCTCCATCACTACAAAGAGTTTGTTGCTGCTTTAACGGATGAAGAGGCAAAAGTTCAGGGCGCACGTTGTATGGACTGCGGCATCCCGTTTTGTAATAACGGTTGCCCAGTAAACAACATCATTCCGGATTTTAATGACTTGGTATTTCACAACGATTGGAAGAATGCATTAGATGTATTGCAATCGACCAATAACTTCCCTGAATTTACTGGCCGTATTTGCCCAGCGCCTTGTGAGGCTGCTTGTACTTTAGGTATTAATCGCGCTCCGGTTGGCATTAAGTCAATCGAGCACGCCATTATTGATAAGGGTTGGGAAAGTGGTTGGGTTAAGCCACAACCTGCTAAAACTAAAACTGGTAAAAAAGTGGCTGTAGTTGGTGGCGGCCCTGCTGGTATGGCAGCTGCGCAGCAATTGGCGCGCGTTGGCCATGATGTCACTGTATTTGAGAAGAACGATCGCATTGGTGGTTTACTCCGGTACGGTATCCCTGACTTCAAAATGGAGAAGTGGTTAATTGATCGCCGCGTTGAGCAGATGCAAGCTGAAGGCGTCAAGTTTGAAACAGGTGTCTTTGTTGGTAAAGAAGCTATCGGCGCTGAAGTTAAAAATTATTCAACAAAAACAGTTTCACCAGATCAGTTGATGAAAGATTTTGATGCGGTAGTGATCACGGGTGGTGCAGAGCAACCTCGTGATCTTCCTGTTCCAGGTCGTGAGCTAGCTGGCGTTCATTACGCTTTGGAATTTTTGATTCCACAAAATAAAGAGAATGCTGGCGACTTTAAGAATGACATTTCTGCGGCAGGTAAGAGTGTGGTCGTGATTGGTGGTGGTGATACTGGGTCTGACTGCGTCGGCACATCAAATCGCCATGGCGCAGCAAAAGTCACTCAATTTGAGCTAATGCCACAACCACCGGAAGAAGAAAATAAGCCATTGGTATGGCCTTATTGGCCAACGAAATTGCGCACTTCCTCATCGCATGATGAAGGTTGTGATCGTGATTGGTCGGTCGCTACTAAGCGTTTTGAAGGTAAAAACGGCAAACTTGAGAAACTCATCTGCGTTCGCTTGGAGTGGAAAGACGGCAAGATGACAGAAATGCCAAATTCAGAATTCGAAATCAAGGCCGATCTAGTCTTCTTGGCAATGGGCTTTGTATCTCCAGCACAACAAGTGCTCAATGCTTTTGGTGTTGAAAAAGATGCTCGCGGTAACGCAAAAGCAACAGTAGAGGGTCAAAAAGCCTATCAAACGAACGTTGCTAAGGTGTTTGCTGCAGGTGATATGCGTCGCGGGCAATCTTTGGTGGTTTGGGCGATTCGTGAAGGCCGTCAATGCGCCCAAGCAGTAGACCAGTATTTAATGGGGTCATCTGTTTTACCCCGATAATATCGGAGATATGAACAGTAGCCAGCCAAACTCATTGGATGTAAGTAAGCAAGCTGCAGGTGAAGTTGTCGTCTCTATTAAAGACGTCAACTTTTCTTATGCACCAGGCGAAAGACAAATTTTATCTGGCCTCAGTATGGAGTTTCGACGTGGTCAGGTAGTTGCTGTGATGGGTGGCTCCGGATGTGGCAAGACCACAATCCTTCGTTTGATCGGCGGGCAATTTAATGCTCAATCAGGTCAGGTTCTATTTGAAGGTCAAGACATTGGCAAGATGAATGGTGCCAAGTTGATGGCTGCCCGTCGTCGCATGGGAATGCTTTTTCAGTTTGGCGCTTTGTTCACCGACCTGAGTGTTTTTGAAAACGTTGCTTTTCCACTTCGCGAACATACAGATCTCAGTGAAGAACTCTTGCACTCCTTAGTGCTCATGAAGTTGAATGCAGTAGGTTTGCGCGGTGCGAGAGACTTAATGCCTTCACAAATTTCTGGTGGTATGGCAAGGCGTGTTGCCCTCGCTAGAGCAATTGCTTTAGATCCACCGCTCATCATGTATGACGAGCCATTTGCTGGCCTGGACCCTATTTCTCTTGGTATTACAGCGCGCCTAATTCGCGATCTGAATAACGCCCTGGGAGCCACGAGTTTATTGGTTACGCACGATGTTGAAGAAACTTTTGCCATTGCTGATTATGTGTATTTCATAGCGAATGGCCGCATTGGTGCAGAAGGAACTCCTGAGGAATTGAGTCGCTCAACAGATCCTTTTGTCAGACAATTTTTAGATGCGGCGCCAGATGGCCCTGTACCCTTTCATTACCCAGGAAAAAGTTTAGAAGAAGATTTTGGAGTGAGCATCTCATGACCATGCTTCTGAATTTATTAGGCGATCTTGGATTCTTTGTGCGTCGCAATTTAAGCAGCCTTGGTTTGGCTGCTCGTATGTTTGCAGCAGTGATCGCACGCTCAGGATTCTTGCTCAAAAGACCGCGTTTGGTGATTGATCAAATTCTGTTTGTGGGCAATCATTCTTTTGTGATCATTGCAGTCTCAGGATTATTTGTTGGCTTCGTTTTGGGTTTGCAGGGTTACTACACCTTAAATCGTTATGGCTCAGAACAAGCGCTTGGCCTATTGGTTGCCCTCTCGTTAACTCGTGAGTTGGGCCCCGTGATTACCGCTTTATTGTTTGCCGGTAGAGCTGGCACTTCCTTAACTGCGGAGATTGGCCTGATGAAGGCTGGCGAACAATTAACTGCTATGGAAATGATGGCAGTTGATCCCTTGGGCCGTGTGATTGCGCCACGACTTTGGGCAGGCATTATTTCCATGCCAATCTTGGCAACTATTTTTACAGCGGTCGGTATTCTTGGGGGCTACCTTGTTGGCGTGCCTTTGATTGGAGTCGACTCCGGAGCCTTCTGGTCGCAGATGCAGGGCGGGGTTGATCTGTTTTCAGATATTGGCAATGGCTTAATTAAAAGCACGGTGTTTGGTGTGGCGGTCACTTTTATTGCCCTATACCAGGGCTATGAATCCAAGCCTACACCTGAAGGCGTTTCGCAAGCCACTACTCGTACGGTAGTGATTTCTTCTTTATCGGTTTTAGCATTAGATTTCTTGCTAACCGCGATGATGTTCTCAAATTAGAAAGAATAAACTGGGGCTCTTATGAGAAAAAGTGCAATTGATGTTTGGGTAGGAATTTTTGTTGCTATTGGTTTACTAGCAGCTCTATTTCTCGCACTGAAGGTTGGCAATATGAATGCAGTGTCATTCGCGCCAACATACAAAATTTCTGCACGCTTTGACAATATCGGCGGCCTCAAACCTCGCGCACCAGTGAAAAGTGCGGGTGTAGTGGTTGGCAGAATTGCTAATATTTCTTTCGATGACAAAACTTATCAAGCAACTGTGGTGATGACTATTGAAGATTCCTATAAGTTTCCGAAGGACTCTTCCGCAAAGATTTTGACATCTGGTTTATTAGGTGAGCAATATATTGGTCTTGAGGCGGGCGGCTCAGATGATATGTTGACCAACGGCGAAAAGATTGCGCAGACACAATCAGCCATTGTTTTAGAAAATTTGATCAGCCAGTTCCTTTACAACAAAGCAGCAGATAGCGGCCAAGAAAAGGGCGCAGCAAAATGATGTTGTTCCTTATGCGCAAAGTCAAGATGGCAGTCTTGCTAAGTTTGATTGCCTCCTTCGTTGGCTGCGCATCCATTCCTGCTGGCGTAGAGCGCTCTCCTCAGGATCCTTGGGAGCCATTTAACCGTTCAGTGTTTGAATTTAACGAAGGCCTAGATGCTTATCTGTTAAAGCCAGTGGTTGCGGGTTATCGATTTGTATTGCCTGAATTTGTACGCGAAGGAGTTTATAACTTCTTTAGTAATTACAACGACATTTACACCGCCCTATTTAACTTGTTGCAAGGTAAGCCAGACTATGCCCTTAATGACTTCATGCGGGTAGTGGTCAATACCACTATGGGGCTCGGTGGGCTTATCGATCTTGCAACTCCCGGTGGACTGGAAAAGCATAAGGAAGATTGGGGTCAAACATTGGGTGTTTGGGGTGTACCCTCTGGACCTTATGTGGTCTTACCTTTCTTTGGCCCAAGTAATGTGCGCGATACCTTTGGTACGGTGGCAGATTTGGAGTCAGACTATTTATTTAGCTTCGTGAAGGATATTGGTCTGCGAAATAGTATTACTGGTTTGCGTGTAGTGAACGCACGTAATACCTACTATGAGGCTGGTGATTTATTAGATGGCGCTGCAATTGATAAGTACAGCTTTATGCGTGATGCGTATATTCAAAGACGCGCCTATCAGATTGACGAGGGAAGAGACGACGAGGAGCCTCGAATGCCTCCTTACGAGAATGGATATCAGTAAGTCTGAGTAGCTCAATAAAATCTCATCGATATATAAATAACTAAATAGAACATATGAAAATCCACACAATAACTTCTAAATTTTTAGCCGCAAGCGCGTTATTAGTTTCTGGCGCCCTTTTCGCGCAGGTGCCCGATCAATCAACGCCCCCAGACGTCTTAATTAAGATGGTGGTTACTGAAGTGATGGCAATGGTAAAGGCTGATCCCGATACCCAAAAAGGCAATATTCCTAAGGTTGTGGATTTAGTTGAGAAGAAAATTGTTCCATATACCGACATGCGTCGCACTACAGAAATGGCGATGGGCCCTAATTGGAAAAAGGCAACTCCTGAGCAACAGGCTCAATTGACCTCCGAGTTTAAGAATTTGCTCATTCGCACATACTCGGGGGCTTTGAGTCAGCTACGTGATCAAACTGTGCAATTCAAAGCTCTACGTGCCGCACCTGATGACAAAGAAGTGGTTGTTAAAACCGTAGTGCTTGGTCGTGGTGATCCGGTGCCTTTAGATTACCGTCTTGAGAAAACAGCCACTGGTTGGAAGGTCTACGACATGAACATCATGGGCGTTTGGTTGGTTGAGGCTTATCGCAATCAGTTCTCTAACCAAATTAATCAAAACGGCGTTGAAGGCCTTGTGAAGTTTTTGCAAGACCGCAATAAACAATTGGCTACTGCTAAGCCAGTCAATTAATCATTCAGTATAGACATCATGCCCTTTCTTTTGCCTAAAAAAGTAACGCAAGAAAATGCTTTGCAGCTGCAAAAAGAGGGCTTATTAAATAGCCCAAGTTTGCGCTCGATTGATTGCTCTGAATTAAAAGACTTTGATTCGACAGTGTTAACTGTTTTGTTGGCGTGGCAGAAAAAACTAGTAGCTGAAGGCCAATTTATTTCGATAGATGGCGCACCGGCTAAGCTGAAGGTGTTGGCCGGTGTTTACGGTGTTGCTACATTGCTAGGCTTGTAATGGCGATGCATTCTGCAATATCTATTCAAAATATATCCAAGCAATATGGAGCACTGCAGGCCTTAGATGATGTTTCATTGACCATTGAGCCAGGAGAGTTTTTCGGTTTGTTGGGTCCGAATGGTGCCGGCAAAACTACTTTGATTTCTATCTTGGCTGGCCTGGTTAGGCCCACTCATGGTCATGCAGCCATTATGGGCGCTGATGTTCAGAAGGGGTTTCGTGAGGCGCGCCGGATGCTGGGCGTGGTTCCTCAAGAGCTGGTCTTTGATCCCTTCTTTACCGTTCGTGAAACTTTACGTTTTCAATCCGGTTATTTCGGGATTAAAAACAACGATTCGTGGATTGATGAGATTATGGCCAATCTTGATCTCACCTCCAAAGCGGATAGCAATATGCGTTCCTTGTCTGGTGGGATGAAGCGTCGAGTGCTTGTCGCTCAGGCTTTAGTCCATAGACCGCCAGTCATTATTTTGGACGAACCGACTGCTGGAGTGGATGTTGAGTTGCGTCAATCCTTATGGCAATTTATTAGTCGATTGAATCAAGATGGCCATACGATTGTTCTGACTACCCATTACCTGGAAGAGGCGGAAGCTTTGTGTCAACGCATTGCAATGCTTAAACAAGGCAAGATTGTGGCTTTAGACACCACTGCTAATTTATTAAGTCGTTACGGATCTGTCAAAAAAGATGGTGAAGGTAAAACTGACTTAGAAGAAGTCTTCGTCAACATCATGTCGGGGGTGCGCAATGAAGCATAGCCTTAATCGACCCGCCCTTGAGTACGGCAGCGGTTTCCCGACATTATTGTTTAAGGAAGTAAAGCGCTTTTATAAAGTGGCTTTCCAGACGGTCGCTGCGCCGGTGCTTACGGCAGTGCTCTATCTCATGATCTTTGGCCATGTTCTTGAGGGTAGGGAAGTTTATGGACGCTTAAGTTATACGGCTTTCTTAATACCGGGTCTTGTGATGATGAGCGTTTTACAAAATGCGTTTGCTAATACATCGTCTTCCTTGATTCAATCCAAGGTGACCGGTAATTTGGTGTTTGTTTTGCTGGCTCCCCTAAGTCATTTCGAGTTTTACTCTGCTTATATTTTGGCTGCAGTATTTCGGGGAATTGTTGTGGGACTAGGCGTACTGTTAATTACTATCTGGTTCGCAACGCCTACCTTAGAGTATCCATTGTGGATTTTGGCGTTTGCTTTCTTGGGTGCAGCAATTTTGGGAAGTCTTGGTTTGATAGCAGGTATTTGGGCTGATAAATATGACCAGTTAGCTGCTTTTCAGAACTTCATCATCATGCCTGCAACAATGTTGTCAGGCGTTTTTTACTCCATCCACTCTTTACCGCCAGCGTGGCAAGTAGTGTCACATTTCAATCCGTTTTTTTACATGATTGATGGCTTCCGTTACGGCTTTTTTGGAGTTTCAGATAACTCCCCTTGGAGCAGCTTAGTGATTGTGTTCTGCTTTTTTGTAGTGGTGTCAGTCATTGCTTTACGCCTGTTGCAAAAGGGCTATAAGCTCCGTTATTAATTGTTGAAAACCCGAGTTTGATTAGGAAAAGAAATGCTACCCACCCCAGAACAAATTGAAGACTACATCAAGCAAGGGATAACCTGCACCCACATTCAAGTTGAGGGCGATGGCCAGCACTTTTTTGCAACCATCGTGAGCCCTGAGTTTGAAGGCAAGCGTTTGGTGCAGCGCCACCAATTGGTATATGGTGCAATGGGCGATC
Source organism: Polynucleobacter finlandensis (assembly GCF_018881755.1). Taxonomy (GTDB): domain Bacteria; phylum Pseudomonadota; class Gammaproteobacteria; order Burkholderiales; family Burkholderiaceae; genus Polynucleobacter; species Polynucleobacter finlandensis. The sequence goes on from NZ_JACVPS010000001.1 coordinate 78,186, forward strand.
GTATGAAAGCAGAAGTCCACGCCTTATCAATTAAGGCATTTACACCTGAAGAATTTGCACAAAATTCAGCGGCATAAAAAATACATCATCACACATTAATTAATAAGTTTTTACTGGAATCGTTTCATGGATAAATTACGAATGGTTGGCGGCACTCCTCTCAATGGAGAGGTGGTGATTGCTGGCGCTAAAAATGCCGCATTGCCAATTCTGTGTGCTTGTCTATTGACTGATCAACCAGTTGTATTGCGCAATGTTCCTGATTTGCAAGACGTGCGTACCATGCTCAAACTTTTGCAAGAAATTGGCGTAACGGTTGATTTTCCGAGTCCTGACGATCAAAGTCATATGGTGTTGAATGCGGCGGTCATTAAAAGTTCAGAAGCTACTTATGAGATGGTAAAGACCATGCGCGCTTCCATCTTGGTACTTGGCCCACTGTTGGCCAGAATGCATAGCGCTAAGGTTTCATTGCCAGGTGGTTGCGCTATTGGTGCACGACCAGTGGATCAGCACATCAAAGGCTTGAAGGCGATGGGCGCCAGCATCAAAATTAAGAGCGGCTATATTCAAGCTGAAACTAAGTCACAGTCAGATCGTCTAAAGGGCACCTCCATCTTGACTGACATGGTTACCGTAACCGGTACTGAGAATTTGTTGATGGCTGCCACTTTGGCATCGGGCACTACCATTTTAGAAAATGCTGCTCGCGAGCCTGAGGTTGGCGACTTGGCTGAATTGTTAGTGAAGATGGGCGCAAAGATTTCTGGCATTGGTAGTGATCGTCTGGTAATTGAAGGAGTGAAAAAACTTCATGGTGCTGAGCATTCAGTTATCCCAGATCGTATTGAGGCGGGTACATTCTTGTGTGCTGTTGCTGCCACTGGGGGTGAGATCACCGTTAAGCATTGTCGTCCCGATACTTTGGATGCTGTGATTGTTAAGTTAAAAGAAGCGGGTTTGCAAATGGAGGTTGGTCCCGACTGGATTAAGGCCTCGATGCAAGGTCGCCCCAAGGCAGTCAATTTCCGTACCTCTGAGTACCCAGCTTTCCCGACAGATATGCAGGCACAGCTGATGACAGTTAATGCAATCGCATCGGGTAACTCAACGATTACAGAAACGATTTTTGAAAACCGCTTTATGCACGTACAAGAGCTCAATCGTTTGGGAGCCGATATTGCCATTGAGGGTAATACGGCGATTGCTCAGGGAGTGGAAAAGCTCTCTGGTGCGATTGTGATGGCTACCGATTTACGAGCCTCAGCTAGTTTAGTGATTGCTGGATTGGCTGCCCAGGGCGAAACCCAGGTAGACCGGATTTACCACTTAGATCGTGGCTATGACCGCATGGAGCAGAAGTTAACTCTCTTAGGCGCCAATATTGAGCGCGTGAAGTAAGGCTGATGGATAATTAGTCCATGAAATTGACTTTAGCCCTCTCCAAAGGGCGCATCTTCGAAGAAACTGCAGAGATCTTATCCAAGGTCGGCATAGTGCCGCTGGAGGATCCTGAGAAGTCACGCAAACTCATTATTGAGACTTCTAATCCAGATGTCCGCCTGATTATTGTTCGCGCCTCAGATGTGCCTACTTATGTGCAATTTGGCGGCGCTGATTTTGGTGTTGCCGGATTGGATGTATTGATGGAAAAAGGGAGCGATGGTTTGTACGTTCCTTACGACTTGAATATTGCAAAGTGCCGGATGTCTGTGGCGGTTCGCGAAGGATTTGACTACGCGGCTGCAGTAAAACAAGGCTCCCGTTTAAAAGTTGCAACGAAGTACGTCAATTGTGCGCGTGAACACTTTGCCAATAAAGGTGTGCACATCGATACGATTCAACTATACGGTTCGATGGAGCTCGCACCTTTGGTAGGCTTGGCGGATGCGATTGTGGATCTGGTGTCTACTGGCAATACGCTTAAAGCGAATGGTTTAGTGGAAGTTGAGCCAATTGCTGATATCAGCGCTCGCCTAGTAGTCAATCAAGCTTCATACAAACGTAAGCGAGCTCAGCTACAGCCTATTTTTGAGCTACTGAAATAATAGTAGTCAGATCGAAAAGTCTTCTCCCATGCCCTCAAATATTAACGTAAAACGCCTCAATAGCAAGGATGCAGGCTTCAGAGAAACACTGTTGTCGAGTTTGTCCCTGCCGACTGCTGATGATGAGGCGATAGATGCTGCAGTAGTAAAGATTTTGGCAGCAGTTAAAGCCCAGGGTGATGAAGCGGTTCTGGGATTTACAAAGCAGTTTGATCGCTTGAATATTGCAAGCGTTTCTGATTTAGAGATTCCTCGCAAAGATTTAGAGCTTGCTTACAGCTCTTTATCTTCTGAACAAAAAAATGCCCTCGATATTGCTGCGCAAAGAGTGCGCGCTTATCACGAGCATCAAAAGATTGAAGCAGGTTGCCATTCTTGGGAGTACGAAGAGAAGGATGGAACACGTCTTGGTCAAAAAGTAACTCCATTGGATCGTGTTGGCATTTATGTGCCGGGCGGTAAAGCAGCTTATCCATCATCTGTGTTGATGAATGCCATTCCCGCAAAAGTGGCGGGTGTTGCTGAGGTGATTATGGTGGTGCCTACCCCTGATGGCGCGCGCAATCCTTTAGTTCTGGCGGCAGCTCATCTTGCTGGTGTAGATCGCGTCTTTACGATCGGTGGCGCTCAGGCAGTCGGCGCCTTGGCTTACGGTACCAAAACGATTCCATCGGTTGACAAGATTGTTGGGCCTGGTAATGCGTATGTGGCTGCAGCCAAGCGCAGAGTATTTGGCATTGTGGGCATCGATATGATTGCTGGCCCATCTGAAATTTTGGTGCTTTGTGATGGTTCAAGTAATCCGGATTGGGTTGCAATGGATCTGTTCTCTCAGGCGGAACATGATGAGCAGGCGCAATCGATCTTGCTGTGTCCAGATGCTTCATATATTGAACAAGTGCAAGCAAGCATCAATAAGCTCCTCCCAGAAATGCCAAGAGCAAAGGTGATTGAAACTTCGCTCACAAATCGCGCTTTGTTGATTCAGGTAAAAGATATGTCTGAGGCCTGTGAGATTGCGGATGCGATTGCTGCTGAGCACTTGGAGATTTGTGCTGCTGATCCACGCAAGTGGGCTGACCAGATTCGTCATGCGGGCGCCATCTTTATGGGTAACTACACCAGTGAATCATTGGGTGATTATTGCGCCGGTCCCAATCACGTTTTACCGACAGCACGTACTGCGCGATTCTCGTCACCATTGGGTGTGTATGACTTCATCAAGCGCTCAAGCATGATTGAGGTGAGTGAGGCTGGTGCTCAAACCTTGGGTGCAGTAGCGAGCACGCTAGCTCATGGTGAGGGCTTACAAGCTCATGCACGTGCAGCTGAGATGCGCTTGAAGAGGTAAGAGCGCAATCTACCTGCGCTTGCTTCTTAAAAAAATTAATTCAGGATTTGTTTTAAAGCAGCAACAAGTTCGTTGCTTTGTTCATCTGTGCCAATCGTAATGCGCAAGAACTCTTCTATGCGTGGTGATTTGAAATGACGCACGATGATCCCGCGATCCCGCAAGGCTTGATATAGCTTTGCTCCAGCATGCTGTGGATGGCGCGTGAAAATAAAGTTTGCAGTCGAAGGCAGAGTTGCAAATCCTAAAGCATCGAGTTGCTCAATTAACTTTGTGCGAGTTTGAATCACCTTAGCTGAGCTTGCTTCCAGATGCGCTTGGTCCTCAATGGCTGCAATCGCACCAGCTTGAGCAAGACGTCCTAAGGGGTATGAGTTAAAGCTATTCTTGACTCGTTCCAAGCCCTCAATCAAGGCTGGATGGCCAACAGCAAAGCCGACACGTAGACCGGCTAGAGCACGTGATTTAGAGAGCGTGTGAACTACCAACAAGTTTTCTGGACAGTTGGCGCCACGCAATAGTGGAACGCAAGATTCAGTTCCGTAATCTACGTAAGCTTCATCAATAACAACTACTGAATCTTTGTTGTGCAAGACTAGTGTTTCAATTTCTGAGCGGGGAATCGATCTACCAGTAGGAGCATTGGGATTAGGGAAAATAATTCCGCCGTTAGGAGTTTGGTAGTCAGCAGTTTTTATCTCAAAATTTTCGTTCAGGGGAACTATTTGGGCATTAATTCCAAAAAGTTTGCAGTAGACAGGATAGAAGCTATAGGTAATGTCTGGAAAATGCACTGGCTTACTTTGCTTGAGTAAACCAGCAAAGACATGTGCCAACACTTCATCAGAGCCATTGCCTACAAAGACTTGATTTGCATCTAAGCCATGTAAATTAGCGATGGCTTGTTTTAAGGCTGCACCTTCTGGATCCGGATAAAGGCGTAAATCCGCAGTATTTTGACCTTCAATAGCAGCAAGCGCTTTGGGTGATGGGCCATAGGGACTCTCGTTGGTATTGAGTTTTACCAGCCGCTGCATTTGCGGCTGTTCCCCCGGAACATAGGGGGTTAGGGTTTGAACAACGGGGCTCCAAAAACGGCTCATGAGGGTTCTCAGGTCAAAAATCAGGATAAAAGTGCAGCGATATCGATATTTAAATCTCTTCTAGGAATGATATTATGAGGCTTCAATCAACACTTCGCCTCGCGGCGCAATGAAGCATGCGGCAAGCCGACGTCACCCGAAACACTTCGGAAACCAAAATTCAGATTTCCATCAACTTAGATGGAACCGGTAAGGCTGAGCTAGCCTCCGGGGTTCCTTTTCTAGACCACATGCTCGATCAGATTGCCCGTCACGGCATGATTGACCTCAAGGTGGTTGCTAATGGCGATACCCATATTGATGACCACCACACCGTTGAGGATGTGGGAATCACCCTTGGTCAGGCCTTTGCTAAAGCAGTGGGTGATAAAGCGGGCATTACTCGTTACGGTCACTCCTATGTACCTCTTGATGAGACCCTTTCTCGCGTTGTGATTGATTTCTCTGGCCGTCCAGGTTTGGAATTCAACGTTCCATTTACTCGTGCACGCGTAGGCGATTTTGACGTCGATCTCAGCATTGAGTTCTTCCGTGGTTTTGTGAACCACGCTGGAGTCACTTTGCACATCGATAATTTGCGCGGTATTAATGCGCATCACCAAATTGAAACTGTGTTCAAGGCTTTTGGTCGCGCTTTGCGTATGGCCTTGGCGGTTGATTCACGTGCTTCAGGCGCCATTCCTTCAACTAAAGGAAGTCTTTAATCTAGACTCCCCACGGCTGCTCAGAAGACAACAGTAGACAACAGGTAAATTTTGGCGCAAACCATTGCGATCGTCGACTATGGAATGGGTAATCTCCGTTCCGTATATCAAGCATTTCATCATGTTGCACCTGATGACAATGTATTGATTGCTCATCAGCCGGAAGAGATTCATTCTGCAGATCGCGTCGTTTTGCCTGGTCAAGGCGCTATGCCAGATTGCATGAAGCATTTGGAAGAATCCGGATTGTTAGATGCCTTACTGGAGGCTTCCAAAAGTAAGCCACTTTTAGGGGTCTGCGTAGGCGAGCAAATGCTCTTTGATAGAAGTGCAGAGGTACGCGCTGCCGAGCAATGGACACCTTGTTTGGGTTTGATTCCTGGGGAAGTGCGTCGTTTTGAGCTGGCTGGTAAAAAGCAGCCAGATGGATCCTCTTATAAAGTCCCTCATATGGGCTGGAACCAAGTCCGCCAAGACCGAAAGCACCCCCTTTGGGATGGCATACCTGATCTAACGAGCTTCTATTTTGTGCACAGCTACTATGTTGTGCCGCAGCGCAATGAAGATACAGTCGGTTCCACTGAATATGGCGATTGGTTTACTTCTGCGGTGGCGCGAGATAATATTTTTGCAACTCAATTTCATCCAGAAAAAAGTGCAGAATACGGTTTAAAGCTTTATAAAAATTTTGTTTCTTGGCAACCTTAATATTCCTAACCATTCGCTATGCTGCTGATTCCCGCAATTGATCTTAAAGACGGCCACTGTGTTCGACTCGAACAAGGTGATATGGATAAAGCTACGGTATTCTCAGAAGACCCTGGCGCAATGGCAGCGCATTGGATTAGCAAAGGTGCTCGACGCTTACATTTAGTAGATCTCAACGGCGCATTTGCTGGCAAGCTCAAAAATGAGTCTGCGATTAAATCGATCCTCAAAGCGGTTGGCAACGAAATCCCCGTGCAACTCGGTGGCGGTATTCGTGATCTTGAAACCATTGAGCGCTTATTGGATGACGGTATTAGCACTGTCATTATTGGTACGGCAGCTGTGAAGAATCCCGGCTTTGTACAAGATGCTTGCACAGCATTTCCTGGTCATGTGATGGTTGGTCTTGATGCACGCGATGGCAAGGTGGCTACTGATGGTTGGAGCAAGATTACCGGTCATGAAGTCATTGACCTCGCTAAGAAGTTTGAAGATTGGGGCGTAGAGGCCATTATCTATACCGACATTGGTCGGGATGGCATGCTTAAGGGCGTCAACATCGAAGCCACAATCAAGCTGGCTCAAGCCATTCGTATCCCGGTCATTGCCAGTGGCGGCCTCTCTAACAATCAAGATATTGAAGCGCTTTGTAAAGCCGAAGAAGAGGGTGTCATGGGAGTGATTGCGGGACGCGCAATCTACGCTGGCGACCTTGATCTTGCAGCCGCCCAAAAATATGCTGATGAGTTAACCCTCAAGTACGCAAAGAAAATCATCTAGTGTTAACGAAGCGAATTATTCCTTGTTTAGATGTCACTGCAGGGCGCGTTGTTAAGGGTGTTAACTTTGTTGGCCTCAGAGATGCAGGTGATCCTGTAGAAATTGCTAAACGTTATGACACACAAGGTGCTGATGAGCTGACGTTTTTAGATATCACCGCTACTTCTGATGGGCGCGATCTGATTTTGCACATCATTGAGGATGTGGCGTCACAAGTTTTTATCCCTTTAACTGTTGGCGGTGGCGTGCGTGCCGTTGCTGATGTGCGACGCTTGCTGAATGCTGGTGCAGATAAAGTGAGTATGAATTCTTCCGCGGTAGCTAATCCTGATTTAGTTTCGGATGCTGCTGCTTATTACGGCTCCCAATGTATTGTGGTGGCGATTGATGCCAAGCAAACCGAAGCTGGCAATTGGGAGGTGTTTACCCATGGCGGTAGAACTTCGACTGGAATGGATGTAGTCACATGGGCTACTGAAGTTGCTAAACGTGGTGCAGGCGAGATTCTTTTAACAAGTATGAACCGCGATGGCAGTAAGGATGGTTTTGATTTGGCTTTAACTGCTGCAGTAAGCGATGCTGTTTCTGTTCCCGTGATTGCCTCTGGCGGCGTTGGTAATTTGCAGCATTTGGTGGATGGCATTACTAAGGGCCATGCAGATGCAGTATTGGCGGCTAGTATTTTTCATTATGGTGATTACACCGTTGGGCAGGCTAAAGAATATATGGCAGCGCAGGGAATTCCGGTTCGGATGTAGGTGGGGTTCTTAAGCGCTAATCGCCATATGTGCGATAAAGGCGGAGCGGTTTTTACCAGCGGATTTGGCCTTAGCATCTAATCTTGCCAACACTCTTTTTGGTAAAGAGATATTTACTCTTTCGATATCGTCCGATAGTAATGCCGGGTCAATCTCAGCAATTGCCCAGATATATCCTTTGAACTCTTTCTTCTTCTGTAAATCAGTAATAGAGCTGGGTTTAGGTATATCTTCACCGGCATCTAGCGCTGACTCAATCCAAAACTCAATTGCCTCTTTAGCATTTTCAATGGCCTCATCAATTCCGCTGTCAGCGGCCGAGAAGCAGCCTGGCATATCAGGAACGATTACGCCCCATGCCAGCTTATCTCCACCCGGTTCAATAGCAATTGGATATTTCATCATTGACCCCTCTATTTAATTTCTGCTTGTTTCAGTATCTTTTACACCAATCCAATGCCCAGATCTTTTTTAGGGTGTGGAACGGTAATGTGTCCAACCTTGCGGGGATGGTTAAAAACATGATGAGAGCCTTTTGAGCCCCGCAATACCCAGCCATCTTTTTCTAATGTCTTGATGAGTTCTTTGCTATTCATCTGCGCATTATAAGTTTTATACACATTATACACACAAAAAGGGTTATTGTCCAGAAGGTGGGATGGGCTGCTGCAGTAAGCCGAAGGCGATTCTTATTTGGGTAGCTCTTAATAATTCTGTCAAAATTGGATAAATGTCAGATACAAATAAAAACTCACTAGACCAGGCTCTCCTAGAAGCGGTAACTTGGAATGATCAAGGATTGGTTCCAGCAATCGCCCAAGAAGTTGGCAGCAAGGATATCTTGATGATGGCCTGGATGAATCGGGACGCCTTATTGGAAACCTTGCGCCTAGGTGAGGCAGTCTATTGGACCCGTTCCAGACAAAAACTGTGGCACAAAGGGGAAGAGTCTGGCCACACTCAGAAAGTAAAAGAAATTCGCTTAGATTGTGACGGCGATACGATTTTGCTTATGGTTGAGCAAAAAGATGGCATTGCTTGCCATACAGGCGAGCATAGTTGCTTCTTTCGGCAGTGGGACTCTATAAGTTCAACTTGGCAAAAAATCAGTGAAGCCTGACTCAAGCAAGTATTTGGGGACTTTATTTACATTTTGTTATGGATCAGAATGGTATATACTTTGATATATACCAAGGAGCCGGGATGATGAGCCTAATAGCAAAAATCTTTATGAATGGACGCAGCCAGGCCATACGCTTGCCTGCGGCATTTCGTTTCGAGGAAAAAGAGGTTTTTATTCGGCGCGATGCTAATACTGGTGATTTAATTCTTTCCAGAAGACCTGAAAACTGGGATAGTTTTTTCATGGCGCTTGCGAGCGCGGACGTTCCTGTGGATTTCTTAAGCCCTGAAGATCGAAATCAAGGGTCGCAAGATCGAGATCCTTTTGCTGGAGTCAATGAGTGATGAGATATATGCTCGATACCAATACCGTCAGCAGCCTCATTAAGAAAAACCCAGTAGTAAGCAGAAAAATCGCCAGCGTTCCTATGGAAAGACTATGCTTGTCAGTCATATCTGAAGGTGAAATTCTCTATGGTTTGGCAAAAAAGCCGAATGCAAGGAGCTTACATTTGGTTGTACAAGAGTTTTTAAAGCGAGTGGATGTTTTGGTTTGGGATACTGATGTGGCGGAGCATTATGGTGTTTTAAGAGCCCAGTTAGAGAGTAATGGAAATTTACTAGGCTCTCTTGACATGCAAATTGCAGCACACGCTTCTCAGCTTGGAGCAGTTCTAGTGACAAATGACCAGGCTTTTAAAAGGATTAAGCAGTTAAAGGTAGAGGATTGGACTGTATAGTCTGAAAAAATATATTAATGAACAAAATACTGAATTCAGACAAAAAAATTGAATCTGGATTAATCCATTTAGCCGATGTAGTTGATCAACGTCGTGATGCATTTAAGGCGGGCCAAGCAGATCCAAAAACTTCTTATACCGCTTTGCTCTTTTCAAAGGGTGATGACGGGATCTTGAAAAAGATTGGTGAAGAGGCTACTGAGGCTGTAATGGCTGCAAAGGATGCGCGTAACTCGAATTTGGCGGCTGACCAGCAAAAGCTCTTAGTCGGCGAAATGGCTGATTTGTGGTTTCACTGCTTGATTGCTTTGTCTCAATTTAACTTGCGCCCGGAAGATGTTATTGCCGAGCTCGATCGTCGCCTGGGAACTTCTGGTATCGAAGAGAAGGCTGCGAGAAAAGCTACTGGTAAAGAGTAAGCACGCATAAATACGAAAAAAGTATGTCACACGATCCTAACTGCCTGTTTTGTAAGATTTCTCAAGGTTTGATTCCTTCCCAGAAGGTGTATGAGGACGAGGAAATCTATGCTTTTAAAGATATCAACCCGGCTGCGCCAATCCATTTTCTGATGATTCCTAAAAAGCATATCCCTATGCTGGAGTCAGCGGAAAGCGTAGATGCGCCTTTGCTGGGTAGAATGATGGAGTTAGCACCGCGTCTTGCCAAAGAGCAAGGCTGCCGTCCTGGTAAGGATGGCGGCTTTAGATTGATGGTAAACAATGGTGCGGATGGTGGGCAGGAGGTTTATCACTTGCATTTACATGTGATGGGCGGTCCCCGCCCCTGGAAAAAATAATCCAAGGAGATTAAAAATGGGTTCATTTAGCATTTGGCATTGGTTGATTGTTTTGGTTATCGTGATGTTGGTATTCGGTACCAAAAAATTGCGCAATATCGGACAAGATTTGGGTGGCGCTGTAAAAGGTTTTAAAGATGGCATGAAAGCTGCTGAAGAGCCTAAAGAGCAGATTCAACAAAGTTCTGCAACAACAGAAAAGACTGTTGATGTTCAGGCAAAAGACGTAAACAAATAATTGAATTGCAATTGAAACTCATGCTGCATTTAAATAACTGCGTTAAATGATTGATCTCGGAGTTTCAAAGCTTGCGCTCATTGCTGTAGTTGCTTTGGTGGTCGTTGGGCCAGAGCGCCTGCCTAAAGTAGCTCGCATGGCTGGTAATTTGTTTGGGCGTGCGCAGCGCTATATGGCGGACGTCAAATCTGAAGTAAGTCGTCAGATGGAAGTGGAAGAATTTAAAAAGTTTCGAGAAGAAACTGCTGCCACTCTCAAAGAGGTTGAAAATAGTATCGGCTCTACAGTTCAAGAGGCTGGCGCTAACTTAAGCGATCAAGCGGATATTTTTGAAACTAGGTTTGATAAGCCGGCCTTAGATGAAAAAGAAGTGCTGCGCAAAACTAAGCGCCAAGGGCGCAATAGCTGGGGTGTGCGTCGTGCTGCAAGGCCGCTTTGGTTCAAACGTTCTGCAGGAATTCGTACTCGAGTGCAATCTGGTGCTGCTAGGATGAAGCGCTTTCATCACAGCGCTGGCAAATAAAAATAATAGTAAAAAGCAAGAATAAAAATACTTACGCATGACTGAAAACAGTTCAACTCAAGACTCGGGATTACAGGAAACCTTTCTTTCCCACTTATTTGAATTGCGTGATCGCGTAATTAAAGCGGCGCTCGCAATTATTGTTGTCTTCGTATGTCTAGTCTATTGGGCGCCTGATATTTTCCATTTGTTCGCACAGCCTTTATTGGAGGCTTTGCCTGCTGGCGGCAAGATGATTGTGACTGACGTTACAGGCTCCTTCTTTGTACCCATGAAGGTAACAATGCTAGTGGCATTCATCATCGCCTTACCAGTGGTGATGTATCAACTATGGGCATTCATTGCGCCTGGTTTGTATTTGCACGAAAGAAAACTCATTCTGCCTTTGGTGGTGAGTAGCTATACCTTGTTCATTATTGGTATGGCATTTGCGTACTTCTTAGTGTTTCCAACGGTATTTAAGTTCATGGCAAGTTACAACGCACCATTGGGCGCGGAGATGTCGACCGACATTGATAACTATTTAAGTTTTGCTATGACAACCTTCTTGGCATTTGGTATTACTTTTGAAGTACCTGTTGTGGTGGTTGTCTTGGTGCGTATGGGCATGGTGCCCTTGGCTAAGCTGAAAGAAATTCGCCCATACGTCATCGTTGGCGCATTTGTGATTTCCGCTGTTGTAACTCCGCCGGACGTGCTCTCGCAATTGTTGCTAGCTGTGCCAATGACCTTGCTCTATGAGTTAGGTTTGATCGTAGCGCGCTTTTATGTACCAAAACCCTCAGATGATGAAGGTTCAAGCGATCACTCAACCTCTGCGTCTACTTGATTCTTGGAAAAGGTATTTTTTAGCCAATTTGTGGCACGATCAAAGCGATAGCGCCTTTGGCGTAAGTTGCCCTCAAGATCTATTTCAGAACCAGCAAAAGCTTTGCCAGCAGCCAATAGGGCGCGACGTTGTTGAATGGTTTCGATCTGAATCAGTCTGGGCAGTATCTTTGGAAGCTCCCAGCGAATATCTACCACTACACAATGCTCATGCTGTAGTTGACCTACTTCGCATAACAAAAGCTCTGCTTTGCTGAAATTAAATTGATTGGCAATGATGATGCGGTGACATAGCAATAGCCAGTCTTCATCAAACTTGTGTTCGGCGTGATGATTTATGGCGCTTTCAGCATATAGCGCCAATTCATGCCATTCATTTGTTTTTGGGTCTGGGCAACTTTCTAAAATCTTACTTAATAGCTCTTTTGCTTCTACTATGCCCTGCTGGTGTGCTTGCCATATAGAGTATGAAGCCTGTAGCCCGCGTACTTTTTCTTCGCTCTTTTCGCGCTTACGCCAAAGATTGGCACCTTTGCGAAGTTGCGCTTGGGGATGGCCAAGATCGGCAGCGCGATCAAAGCAGCGATCACTTTCAGTAGCGTTGTAACCAGAAAATTGGGGGCGACGATAAATTTCACCAAGCGCGTACCATGCATCTCGATCACCGTCCTTGGCGGCAAGCTCTAACCAATGCGCTGCTTTTTTAAGAGATGCGTTTGATTTGTTTTCAACATTTCCACTTAATTGAGCAAGGCGTAATCCCAAAGTAAGTTTTGCAACGGTTAGCCCTAGCTCCGCCGCCTGAATCAATGCTTCTTCATTTTGCGTTGTTAACCAAGCATTCCATAGGGAAGATAAGGCTTCATTTTTTGGCTGTAGCTTTATCAAAAACTCTTTTGCTTTGTTCGAGAATGCAGAGCCCCCATCTGCGAGTTCTTGCAAATATTGACGAGCAATTTTTTGTAAGCCCCCGAAATCTAGATTGGCCAGTTTTTCATCGGCAAGGGTTGAGTTACCCTTTTTCAACCAAGCCATCAATTGGGGTTGAGTTTCTTGATGTATTGGATTAATAAGCAAGTCAGCAAGTTGCCATTTAGCTGAAAGTGTGGCGCCTGAATCAAGATTGGATTGGGCTAGCTGCCAGAAAGACCCCCATCCAAACTGAAATCCTGGGGAATTAAAGGTTTGGGCTAGTGGGACATTGGCAATTTGATTCAGAATCTTGGAAACTTCATCATGACTTGCGGTACCCGTCTCGGCAGCTTGGTTTTGTATCGATAAATAGGATTTTTCTAGCCAAATCAAAGCATTAGCAGGTTGTATTGGTGTTTTAAATGCGCCGGTCATATAGGCTTGTGCTAATTTTTGTTGCGCGGATACATCACCCATACGGGCTGAACTCAGGATTTTTAAGAATTCGCGGCTTGCCATCTGACAATTTTGGCATTCAAAGTGCATAAAAGGGGGAAAACCAAGACCTTGTTGCCCTGATACAACGAAGAAAACCAAAAAACTACCTTTTGACAAGCAAAAAGATCTCCTACATGCCCTTACCCCCAGTCTAGCGGGGCAATACAAGCAAAATTAGCAAGTCCCAGTTTTATTTGGGCATTACTTTTAATTTTTGGAGATTTAAAGAATGAAAAAATCGCTATTAGCAATCGCAGCAATGACAGCATTTGCTGGCGCTGCTCAAGCTCAGTCCAGCGTAACCATTTACGGTATCTTGGACGTTGGTGTTATGGGTCAAACTAACTCAAGCAGCTTAAATTCCTCAACCGGCGGTACTTCTGCCAACCTTAAAGATCCTGCTAATGCAAGCTATCCACGTAACGGCAATTCCTTTGGCTTCATGGCTGGTGGCGAATCTGCAAACCGTATTGGCTTTAAAGGTCAAGAAGATTTGGGTGGCGGCACTAAAGCCATTTTCCAGTTAGAGCAACGCTTTAGCTCTGCTAACGGCTCATCAAATGCTACTGGTTTGCCAGGCAACGGTAAAACAACTACTGGCATGGGTAACATGTCCTCATTTGGGGACTCTTCCAACCAAGGTCAATTGTTTAACGGCATGGCATACGCTGGCTTAAGCAATGACAAATACGGCACATTGACGTTGGGCCGTCAACAAACTTTGATGTTAGACAACATCGGTGGCTATGATCCAGTTAACGCATACTCGTTCTCACCACTTGCATACTCGGGTTCCTTCGCCGGCGGTGGCTATACTGATGACGGTCGTGCTAACGGTGCTTTGAAGTTAAAAGAAAAAATCATGGGCTTTGATGTTAACGCCTTGTATGCACCTGGTGGCTATGCTGGTAGCAACGGCGTTGGTACACGTTTAGAAGGTCAAATTGGTTACGAAGCTGCTAAGTGGGGCGTACAAGCTTTGATGGATATGCAAGAAGGTGCAACATCATTGACAGGCGTAACTTATGGTCAGGCTCAGGCAACGACAGCAGGCACTTACAACCCTAATATTGGCGCTGCTGGACAAACTGCAGGTACAAATATGGTTAATGCAACAATTGCCAACACTCGCTCTACTATGGTAACTGCTAAATTCTCTCCAGTAGATAATTTATGGTTAAAAGCTGGCTTCCAGTATATGTATTTTGGCACCCCGTCAAACGTACAATACTATGTTGGTCAACCGGTATTGCCTAATGGTAGTGGTTTTAGCGTGTTCAACTACACAGCCTTGCAACAACCAGTTACCAAGAATACATTCTGGTTGGGTGCAAACTATGACTTTACTCCAGCTGTGAAGGGTTCTGTTGGCTACTATCAACAGAATATTAATAGCTCTGCGACAACAACAGCAGGAAAACAGAACTATATCTCTGCCATGGCTGAGTACTACTTGAGCAAGCGTACTAACTTGTACGCAGCTGGTACATTAGCAGGCTATATGGGTAGCTCACTTGTTACCTCTCAAGCCACTACAGGCGGTGCTACGGCAACCACTGTTAACCAGCAGTTCACATACGGTTTAGGTATGCGTCACACTTTCTAATTTAACGTAGGTCTTGTGCCTACCTAGATTTAGAAATGTAGTGAGTAACATCTAGCAGTAAATGTAATAAGAAAACCATCACACGCAAGTGTGGTGGTTTTTGTCTTTTAACGGATCTTAATTTCTTGATATTGGTCAAGGGATTTCAACTAAGTACTTTATGAAAAAATTCAATTACTTCGCCTTAGCTGCTAGTTTTCTTTGCGCGGCAGGAGTAGCAAAAGCACAATCGAGTGTGACGGTTTATGGTTTATTAGATGTGGGCGTGATGGCTCAAACAAATGCCGGTAATCTCAATGCTTCCACCTGGGGTAACTCTGGTTCGCCAATTAACTACCCTGGCGTTAAAAACGGTAATGTCTTTGGATTTATGACGGGTGGTGAGAGTCAAAGTCGCTTGGGCTTTAAGGGCTCTGAAGATTTAGGTGGTGGCACAAAGGCAATCTTCCTGCTTGAGCAAGGCTTTAGTGCCGCAACTGGCGCAAGCGCAAGTAACGGAATGGCTGGTAACGGCTCCTCAACCAGTGCAGCTCAAGGTGGTGATAACGCTCTGCAAGGAATGCTGTTTGGACGTGGTGCTTATGCTGGTCTCAGTAATGAGCAGTATGGTACCTTGACGCTGGGGCGTCAGCAAGGACTCATGTTGCAAAATATTGGTAGCTATAACCCCGTCAATGCGCAGATGTTTTCACCGATTGCTTTCTCGGGAACCTATGGTGGTGGTGGCTATACGGATAATGCGTATGTGAGTGGCGCCATTCAATACGCTAAAAAATACAATGGTTTTAATCTCAAGGCCATGTATGCACCTGGTGGTGTGGCAGGCAATAACTCCGCTGGTACTACTAGTGGCTTTCAGTTGGGTTACGAGGAGGCTAAGTGGGGTGTGCAAGCCATTGCTACCCATACTACGGATGCGACTAAGTTAACTGGTATTACCTACGGTACAGGACTTTCTACCTCAGGGGGCACTGTTGTACCTGGCAACGCATCACCAGCTACATCAACATCAGCAGCATCGACAATCCCAACAACTGCTGGAACCAATCAAATTTTAGTTACCTTAGCAAATACCTCGGCGTTGCAACTGACTAGTAAATTTCAGGCTACAGATAAATTAATTCTCAAGGCTGGATATGAGCGTATGTTTATTGGTACGCCAAGCAACTTTCAGATGTACTCTGGTTTGCCAGTATTGCCCAGTGGATTTTCTATTGCTAGCTGGACCCCCAATAGAAATAATTACAACATCAATGTGTATTGGGTAGGCGCTAACTATAACTTTACTCAATCCTTAATTGGTTCTATTGGTTATTACTATGCAGGCACTCAACAGTCAGGTACACAGCTTAGTGGTGTGCAGCAGTTTCAATCTGCAATGCTTGACTACTATATGAGTAAGCGTACTAATTTGTATCTAGGTATTGGAAACATTAATACATCAGGCTCCAATGTTCAGTCATTACCAGCTGGTAGTATGTTGAGTGGTAAGACTGTTAGCACACAGCAGACTTACGGGGTAGGTATGCGTCATACTTTCTGATAATAAAATGCACCTTCCCTAGCGCTATGTTCCAGACGCTATAAAAATAAAGCCCGCAGATTTTTTGCGGGCTTTATTTATCTCTACAAGTGAATTTAACAATTGCTCATTTATAGGAAATTAATTCATATCGCAGCATATTTTCATAGCGATCGTTACCAATACCTGTATTGTTGTCTAAGTAAGTACCATCTGTGGTTCTGACAACCCACCTGCCAATATTCGGCGCTATCCAAATCGTCGAGTGACGTAAAGAGGTGTGCCTAGAAAAATCATCACTAATGAAATAGATGGAGTTAGTGCTTTTTAATGTATTGAACTGACTGCTCTGAAGGGTGACCACTTCAGCTCCTGCATTAGTAATGGTAGATGACCAAAGATATTTGCTTTCGGCGTCACTAACTTTGTATTGAGTAGTAAAAGTTTGTGATTTGACATTGGACTGAGGCGGTAATCCCCCCTTATTTAACCGAGCCTAAAAGTAGGATTAGTTAAGCAACCATGGCCAGTCGCTGTTTCGGGGTAATGCCGCCCAATGCCATATTTGGACGTTGATGATTGTATTTATACATCCATTGCGTTGCAAACTCCTGAACTTCGTTAATGCTTTCCCAATAATGCTGAGATAGCCACTCATATCTGACGGTACGATTAAAGCGTTCCACATAGGCATTTTGCTGTGGTTTACCTGGCTGGATATGTTGTATGTGGATTTGATGCTTTGCTGCCCATTCCATGAGTCTGCCACTGACGAGTTCGGGCCCATAGTACATGCAGAATGGTAGTCAGCCGCAGCAATTTAAGCCATGCTGGTGATTGCGAGATCATCAATAAGGAGTATTGCTATGGCTGACCACTTAAACAATAAACCCTTTGGGGCATGGATTGCAATCGATATTGCCAAGGACTTTAATGCCGTGTTAAGCGAGACCAAGGCGGGTAAAAGGCAGCATTTTCGGATGGCTAATTCTGCTGCCGATCATGATCGTTTTATTGCTTTTCTAAAGAGCTTACCGCCGCCTTGCATTATTGGGTTTGAGGCAACCGGCAATTACCACCGCGCATTAGGGCATCGCTTGGTAGCGGCGGGGTTTGAAGTCTGTTTTATTTCCTCGGTAGCGAGCGCCCGGTATCGGGAGGTGATGTTCAACTCCTGGGATAAAAATGATCCCAAGGATGCTGCAGTGCTTTTAGAGCTGCTTAAGCAAGGGATTACTCAACGTTATGTTGACCCATTAATTGCAGGGCATCATGATCTCCAAGAGTTATCTAAAACCTACTATCAAGTGACCTTGAGTCGCACGCGCCTGCAGCATTCCATCCTCACTCATTACCTGCCTTTGTATTTTCCGGAGATGGGTAAATGGTGGAACAGTACTCGCGCAGACTGGTGGATTAATTATCTTTTGCACTTCCCCATCCCTAGCGCAGTAACGAAGCACTCTCAAGAAGCGTTTTGCGAGATTGCCAGCCCTGTCATTGGCCGCAAGGTTAATAAAGCGGCTAAGCTTATTGAGCTCTATGAGACCGCCTTGCATAGCATTGGACTACCTGTTGAGGCAGATTCCTTGGCTTGCAAAACCTTTCAAATACAACTGAGACGCTATCAAGAGATCAATGCTTGTCGCAAGCAATTAGAAGAGACGGCTCAAGCAGTATTGGCCGATAACCCGGACTCTGCCATCTTGCAAAGTGTTCCGGGGATTGGCCCGATTAATGCCCTAACGATTCTGGCGGAAGGCGGGGATCTACGTCGCTTTAGCCATCATCGTCAGTTCTTGAAGTATTGTGGGTTTGATCTAGCCAAAAATCAATCAGGCAACTATCGTGGTCAAGAACAAATCTCCAAACGAGGTAATGCGCGTTTACGTTTGGCGTTATGGATGGCAGTGAACACTGCTATCGCTCAACCAGAAAATAGTTTCCAGCAAAAATATAGCCGCTATATTAAAGGCGCACCACAGGATAAGGATTTACAGCGCAAGGCTAGGACTGCGGTGGCAGCGAAGATGGCGCGTGTAGTGTATGGATTAGTGAAGTCAAAACAGATGTATCAAGGTTACTATGAAAAAGCTTTACCCAGTGGATCGATCCCTCTCTGTGGGGCCGTAGAGGCCGCAAGGACCTCGTAGATAATGTTTGGACC
>NZ_JACVPS010000002.1 GCF_018881755.1 Polynucleobacter finlandensis
AAGCCTTGTTAGTTATTTGCTTAAACCTATATCTTTTTTTACCTTCAACTGTTTGATTGCTAACAAACGCAACCTCTTGCTCGCCATTGCTTGTATAGCTTGAGTAATAGCTGGGTGAAAAAATCAAAGCAACTGAACCAAAAGCGTTTAATAGCAAGCCATAAAAACTCAGCGTTTGATTAAACATTGACACTTATAAATCTCTCACTTGTCAAAAGCTTGATTTAACAATATCAATGAAACACCTAAACCCAATAACACCTCTAACTCTTTCGCCCAGTCTGGTGCACTATCTTTACCCATAGCAAAAAAAGTTATAAATGCGACCACTATCCATAATGCTAAAAGTATTAGTCTATCTTTCATATTTTTCATTTAAGTATGTAAACATAAGTTATGCCAGTCTATCAGCCGCCATCGTTGCTGTTAGCTTACTGTAATGTTTTTCAATCATTCCAACGCTTGTACCCATCTGCTTCGCAAGCGTATGTAAATCCGTTCTATTTTCTGTAAGTTCCAATGTAGCATATGTGTGACGCAATGAATACAAGGTTCTGTTTTGTCCTGTAGCACTGTCTTTTATAAGCCCACTTGCCTTCATAAGCCATATAAATGTTGTGTGAAAACTTTTCGGCTGTTCTCCGTTGCTGTACTTAAACAAATACACATCGTGCTTCTCTGCTAATACTGTATCTAAATCTTTTCCCTCAAATAAATCCTCTCTGCTAATCAGTCTCTCTAATGTTTCTCTTACATTATGTTTAGCAATCAATAAGCGTGAGCCTGTTTTGCCACTTACCCATATGCGCAGATAACGCTTGTCTGTATTAGTGTCTGTGTACCACTCTATGTGTTTCCATTTAATGTGTAAGCTCTCTTTGCCACAGCGCATACCAGTACCAATCAATAACTCTATGTAGTCTCTACTCAACAAGCGCATTTCTTTAGCACGAGCACTGTGCCCACCTTCGCTGTAGCTTTCTAAAAAATCTAACAAGTAATCAATCTCTGCTCGCGTGAAGCCTGGTCGTGCTTTGCCTTTCTCTCCACGCCTACTCATTTGCGCTGTCGGCAAGTTTTCACTCAACCATCCACGCTGTATTGCTGTATCTATCACTCGTCTGTATGCGCTTGCGTGAGTTGCTAATGTGCTTGCTAACGGAATGCGTTTCATAAGTTCATTGCGCCACACTTCATACTTGCGCATAACTTCTGCGTCTATGTTTTCAATGTAGTAGTTTTCAAAAAACGGAACGAGATATTTGTTTATTGCTCTTATGTAGTCGCTGTTAGTCATTGGCTTTATGCCTGCGTCTATTTCTATTTGTATATCTTGTAAACATACTTTTGCGATAGCACCAAACTTGCGACGAGTAAATGACAGTCCTAAACGCTCTCTAAATCGTGCCTCGTCGTATATGTCACCTGCTGTGCGTATTGCGTAGTCTATGTTGTGATGCTTTGTGCTAACCCTGCGCCACTCCTTGTCATATAGCCTGTAGCGCATCTGCCATACGCTACTGTTTTCACGCTTATATAAAACAACATCCCCATCACGCAAGTAAACAATGCTGTCATTTTGTAAGGTGGTGAGGCTATTGCTACTTGTACTTTGTGTTTTAACTAACTGTGTAAATGGACGACGCATTTTTACAGCGTAGTGTCAGCACAGCGTAAGGACAACCTGATTTTGGTGTGCTACAACTGCTAACAGCAATATTTTGGTGGGTTTTGTATGCGTGTTGGGTGTGGTTTAAGTAAACGCAGGGTTTTTACAGTGGGACTAAATGGACACAGTGAAAACTATTTTGTATAGCGTACACACAGTAGAAAAGCTGATAACTACAAGGTGGAAACGCACAGTAGAGGATTTTTTAACAGCTTTAAGAACAGTTTGCGTATAATAAGCAGTCTTGGCCTGGTAGCTCAGTCGGTAGAGCAGAGGATTGAAAATCCTTGTGTCGGTGGTTCGATTCCGCCCCGGGCCACCAAGAAACACCAAAACCACCTTCGGGTGGTTTTTTCATTTGGTCTGGTGGGATTAACTCTTAAACCATCAATTCAAGCATTGCCAATAGGAGCGGGTATGTACTAGGTATACCGGGCAATCTTTGTTCTATACATTGATTTTTCTAACTATAAACCTGCCCTAGATTGTTATTGGCCGGGGGAGACATCAAACTACTTTCTCGTAGTTTTTCATTTGTTCAATTTGGAACAAAACAACTCAGCGTCCCGAAGCTAGACACTTGAGATTTTCGAAGATTCAATATTTATAAGGAATAAATCAAATGAAGAAACTATTGGCCGTTTTATTGTTATGTGTATCAGCCTCCGTATTTGCTCAAACCAAACCAGCTTATCTCGTCTCGGAATTAACCATTAAAGACAGGGCAGGTTACATGAAAGAATATGCGCCTAAAGCAGTTGCTATGTACACCAAGTTTGGCGGGACTTTTATTGTGGGGGGAGACAAAATTGAAGGGGTGTCTAACTTTGATAAAAGCATAAACCGAGTGACCATTGCTAGATTTGATAGCTTTGAAAAGGCGCAGGCTATGGTAAATTCTCCAGAGCGTAAAGCTTTAGCTGAAAGTCGTGATAAATATGCATCATCACGACTTTATATTGTTGAAGGAAAGTAACGGAATCACTCATCCTCGCCCCTGGTAGATTCCGCCCCGGGCCACCAAGAATTCTCAAAACATTAGAGTTGGTCCATAGAATCTCTAGTGTAGGCCGCGGTCTGGCACCATTTCCCCTTTGTTTTCCAAATTCTCCCCGACTGGAATCGTCCTTTAAAAGGACAGTTATTAATGGGGGATTTGTCATCCTTGTGTTGGTCAGTGTCGCTTAAATCGACGCTCATCTAGGGTCGGTGCTTGGGATGTCGTTTTAAACGACAATAGAAATCCATGTGAAGGGATTGGTGAAAAACCAAACTATGAAGGCACCTCATTAACTGAGGTTTTAGAAGTCATTAAATGATTGAACGAATACTCAGCATTACCTTACCCATCTTTGCCATAGTGTTGGCGGGATTTATTTATGGCCGAGTAAAAAAGCCGAATATGGCAGGCGCTAATCAAATCATTATTGATTTAGCTTTGCCGTGCTTAATCTTTACGTCCTTATCAGCGAAACAATTTGAGTTAGCAAGCGCAAGCTTCTTTGTATTGGCCGCAACGATTGTGGTGATATTTTCAGGACTTTTGATTTGGCCATTAGCAAAATATTCCGGTACTGGTGCTAAGGCCTTATTGCCCTCTGTGATGTTTGGTAATGTGGGCCCCATTGGTATTCCATTAACCGTTCTGGCCTTTGGACCAGATGGCTTAGCCCCTGCCGTTTTGCTTCTGGTCTTTTCTAATATTCTTCATTTCTCAGTAGGCGTTGGGATCATGAGTGGCAGGGTAGATGCCAAGCTGATTTATGCCAGCCCTTTAGTTTGGGCAACCATACTGGGCGTTCTATTTTCATGCTTTCACTTATCTTTACCAGAATGGATGAACATCCCCTTATCCATGGTGGGTAACATCTTGGTGCCGTTGATGCTTTTATCGCTGGGCACTCGATTAGCTGATAGCAAGATTGAGTATCTCAAGTTGGGGGCAATTGGATCTGCTTTATCTATAGTCTCGCGTCTATTAATAACTTACCTAGTTTTGATATTGATTCCTTTGGAGCCAATTCAAAAAGGCGCATTGATATTGTTTGCCGGACTACCCCCAGCAGTTTTTAACTATATGATTGCTGATCGATATAAACAAGAACCGGATAAGGTCGCTTCGATTGTCATTGTGGGACATTTACTATCTTTATTGGCTTTACCTTTAGTCCTTTGGTTGGCACTTTAATTCATTTGAGAAAGAAAATATGCTTAAGCTCTACTATCACCCATCACCTAATCCAGCAAAAGTAGCTCTTTATTTAGAAGAGACCAATACACCTTATGAAATTATTGTGACTGATACCCGCAAGGGCGATCAACACAAGCCAGAATTTAGAGCAATCAACCCAAATGGAAAGACGCCTGCTTTAGTTGATGGTGATATTAAGGTGTTTGATAGCAATGCCATCATGCTTTACTTAGGTGAAAAGATTGGTAAGTTTATGCCGGCAAATACGCCACAAGCCCATGCTGAGCTGTATTCATGGCTGATGTTTGTTGCTACTGGTATCGGGCCCTATTGTGGTCAAGCTGTTCATTTCAAGCACTTTGCCCCAGAGCCAAAAGAATATGCGGTCAATCGCTATGACTTTGAAGCATGGCGTCATTGGTTGTTAATTGAAGAGCGCCTAGCTAAACAGCCCTATATGCTCAGTGAATACAGCATTGTGGATATGTCTGTTTGGGGCTGGGCAAGAGTCATTCCATTTGTATTAGGCGAAGGCGCCTGGGAAAAACTACCTAGTGTGAAACGCCTTTTAGATGAGATCAATGCCAAGCCAAGTGCTCAAGCTGTTGAAGCTATTAAGACTAAGTACACCTTCAAGACAGAAGTAGATGAAGATTCGAGAAAGAATCTCTTTCCCAGCAACGAAAGACTCAAGAAGTAGGATGAAGCATCCTAGGCCTTGGTCGATTCCGCCCCGGGCCACCAAGAAACACCAAAACCACCTTCGGGTGGTTTTTTAATTTCCCCGTTGATAGAATCTAGCAAATACTAAAATAAAGGGAAGCAATGAAAAAGATGGCAATCTTGCTATGGATGCTATTAAGTCCAGCGGCCTTTGCTCAATCACAAAACTTTGAAGGTTTTGGTTTGTCAATTGATTACTCATTAAATTCCATTACAGACAAATCTACTCCGGGCGATTCAGCTACCAGTAGAAGCGGCGTTCCTAGCATTACCGCTGATGCTTATAGGGCAATCAATGATCAATGGTTGATTGGAGTGTATGGTTCATACGATTTAGGCACCACAGATACTTCTGGCACAGATCCAGATGCCCATCATCCGATTGAAGCTGGCGGAAAAGTGGGTTACGCATTTACAGAAAAATTAATGGCCTATGTCAAGCTTGGCTACTCCTGGTCTAAGTATTCATCTCCTGGCTACTATCAATGGATTAATGGGCCTAGTTACGGCATCGGCGCCGAGTATTTGTTGACCAAAAACCTATTTACAAGGGTTGAGGTGTCTCAACAAAACTACAAGACTGTTTACTGGAGTGATGGCTCTAGCGATAAGGTCAATATCAATTCTTATGGCATTTCTTTAGGCTGGAGATTCTAGGATCAGACATCCTCGGCCCTGGTCGATTCCGCCCCGGGCCACCAAGAAACATCAAAACCACCTACGGGTGGTTTTTTCATTTGCTGTCGCACTTCAATTCTTTGGCCGTGATATTCTGATTTTGTAGCTTATAAAAATAAATTGGAGACAAAAATGAGGTTAGTCCACATTCTGGTTGCGGCATTGCTTGCTATCAACTTTTCAAATGTAATGGCAGAAAAAAATAACTTTAGTAGCGTACAAAGCGTCGAACACTGGGTTCAAAATGGCGACATCAAGATATATGTTTGGGAAAAATTTACTGGTAGCCCAAAAAATAAACCAGTGATTGTCTTGGCTCACGGTTCCGCTACAGCAGGCAAGGAATCTTTTGATTTACGAGTTCCAAGTAAGCCAGACATTAGCCTAATGGATGTATTGGCCAAACAAGGCTTCGATGTATTTGCTTTAGATATTAGAGGCTTTGGAAGGTCCACGCATCCAGAGCAACATTTCACTACAGAGGATGCCGCAAGCGATCTAAACGCAACCGTTGATTTTGTAATGAAAGCCAGAAATGTTCCCAAGGTAAAGTTGTTGGCTTGGTCATATGCTACGCAATATGGCGGCCTATTTGTGATGGCGCACCCAGAAAAAGTGGATCGCTATGTTTCTTATGCTCAGATGGGAATCGATAGTATTGATATTGGTAAGCGTAGGGCGAATTTAAAAACCTATCAAGAAAAGGTCTATATACAAATTCCTGAAGCAGGATGGCACGGGCGATTCTATTCACTTACACCTAAAGAAGATAATTTCCCAGAGGTTGTGGATGCTTATGCTAAAAGTGCCGCCGCCGTTGAGGTAAACACTGCTACAAGTCCCCAACTAGATTTAGTTACTAAATTGCCAATGCTCAACCCGACCCAGATCATTGTTCCGACGATGATCATTCACGGTCAATATGACGACGTAGCCGATACCAAGCAATTGATGCCTTTCTTTGAGCAATTGCCCAATTCTAATAAGCGCTATGTAGTTGTTCCTAACGCTGGGCATATGATGATGTACCAAAAGGGTTACTCCATCTTCCAGCAGGCCATTTCTGATTATTTCAAAGAGCAGTTTTAGATTCCTTACGCTTTAAAAAACAAATAATGGAGATAAAATGAAATTAATAAAATTTATTCTGGCTGGCACCATTGCTGTTAGTGTGAATAATCTTTGGGCCCAAAGCTTTCCAGATTGGCATCAAATGGATCAGCAGACGCTGGACGACTCC
The DNA here is from genome assembly GCF_018881755.1 of Polynucleobacter finlandensis. Classification (GTDB taxonomy): domain Bacteria; phylum Pseudomonadota; class Gammaproteobacteria; order Burkholderiales; family Burkholderiaceae; genus Polynucleobacter; species Polynucleobacter finlandensis. The sequence continues at coordinate 6,502 of NZ_JACVPS010000002.1, forward strand.
TATAACAATACTAAAGCCGTTCCTGAAAGTCCGGCAATGTTCAATGCGTGGATTGAAAGAAGCAAAGCCTTTAGGGCCGCTCACTCTCAATATTTAGATATATCTTATGGCACCCTTGAGCGTGAAAAAATAGATTACTACTCCGCCGGACCAAATACACCAGTAGTGATATTTATTCACGGTGGATTTTGGCAAGCACGGTCTAAAAATGATTTTGCTTTTCTGGCAGAAAATTATCTTAAAGAGGGTATCAGCGTAGCTATGGTCGGCTACCCATTGGCGCCCCAGGCAAATATGGATCAAATTGTTGCTTCTTCTGAAAAGGCGGTTAAATTTATCAGTCAACATCTTTCAGAATGGGGCGGCAATCCAAAGAATGTAGTTTTATCTGGCTGGTCTTCGGGCGGCCATTTATCCGTTACTTCTATCAACGGGATGAAAGTAAAGGCCGTTGTGCCCATCAGTGGTATTTTTGAATTAGAGCCTCTAACTGGATCATTCCTTAATAAAAATCTTCAAATGGATGTGGCGATTGCCAAAAGAAATTCACCTATGTTGAATTTGCCAACGGGTAAAACCCCAATTTACTTATTTGTTGGTGGTATTGAATTAAGTGAAATGCGTCGACAGTCTTATGATTTTGCTGATAAATTGAAGGCAAGTAAGTATCCGGTTGTATTTGTAGATATTCCAGGAAAAGATCACTACACAATGCTCGAGCAATTTGAGTTTCCTGAAGGAGCTATCCACAGCAGGATAGTTTCGGTAATAAAGCAGAAGAATTAACCATCCTCGGCCCTGGTCGATTCCGCCCTCAGCCACCAAGAAACACCAAAACCACCTTCGGGTGGTTTTTTTTCATTGGTGCTGACGGATGAGATCCCGATGTATGAGGTCAAAAAAATGCCCGCATATATCTGCGGGCAAAGATGTTTACTGCGAGAAAACTGTTCTTAATTCGAGCAAGCTTGATTTAGGTAGGTAATCATCCCATCTTTAGTAAAACCAATTTTGCCCACTTCCAATGTTGATGCGCTTACGACACCTACAAACAATCCAATAACAAACCCGACAACTAAATGTTTCATCCCCATTTTCTTCTCCCACAATTATGTTGTTAGCGGTGAGCCAATACTCTACTTGTGCGCATAAGAAAAACTTGTCCTAAGTCAATTTTCTTAGCGAGAGCGGGTAATACTTTAGTTCTAATGATGATTTTTAGTACTAAAAAACGCTATGAGGATTTCTATTATTGCGGTGCGTTAAAGAATATTTTTAATATCGACTAAGGATTAGACATCCTCGGCTCTGGTCGATTCCGCCCCGGGCCACCAAGAATCACCAAAACCACCTTCGGGTGGTTTTTTCATTTTGTTGTCCAGCAAAAGCAAATACAAAACTATAGGAAATGGAGATTTGGCGATTGCTAGCTGTAAGTTGGAAAGCAGAAAAACTTCTTACTTATCGTATCCTCTAATGTCTGCTTGACCATCCCTCCAATTACTTTATAAGACTTATTTAAAAAGAAGTGTTCTCTAGGACACATTAATCTACTCGAGGTGTTGTTTAAAACGGCAAAATCCATAAGCCCCTAAAATTAGCTAATGAAATGGTTTTTGACACTTGCCTTAGCCTTCTTTATTTCTCAGAGCTTTGCTCAAGAGAATTCCAATCCCTTTGATGTTCATGTGAACGTGACCTTGGTGGATGGCCGTTTTCATGCTCAAGCAAGTTATTCTGTACCAATCAATATTTGTAGCGCCTATACATTCTTAACAGATTACGAGGGCTCTAAAAATATCCCGGGAATAATTGAAGCAAGGGTTATTTCAAGAGTGGGTAATAAGGCTCGCGTATACAGGGTGATTGAAGAGCAAATTCTATTTTTCCCTATTGAGATGAAATCAACAGTGGAATATACAGAGCTACCAAATAGGTCTCTAACTTTTGAGCAGATCAGCGGCGATAATAGGTCTTACAAGGGGACCTGGAAATTGCTAGAGGAAAAAGATAAAACAGTTTTTAAGTATGACGCTCAAATTGAGCCTAACTCAATTATCCCCTCAGCCATCATTGAATACTTTATAAAAAATAGTATGCGGGGACGATTTGAATCCATGGCACAAAGAGCCACCCAACACAAGTCTATTGAAGCAGTGGCTTGTAAATAGCCTTCACTTTTTCTGGTGCGCATTGACTAAATTAGAGGTGCCACTTGATGCAATGTATTTAGGTGCAGATTTGGCTCCTAGGCCCTGGTCGATTCCACCCTGGGCCACCAAGAAACACTAAAACCACCTTCGGGTGGTTTTCTCATTTACAGAAGATTAATTCCAAAACCTTTCATCAGCAAAGCAAATAAGCCAAAGCAGATAACAGTTATCACCACGCAAGCTCCCATGGTTATCCAGAATCCTAGCCTGGGAAGTAGGTATGGAAATAATAGAAACATAGGCAATGTTGGAATCACATACCAGAAGGTGTAATAAGCGTGATTAGCTATTTTCTCTTCGGGTTGGTTTTCTACATACAGCCATACAAGTGTTAGAAGAGTCATTAATGGCAATGCCGCAATAAAACCGCCTAACCTATCACTGCGTTTGGCAACCTCAGAAATGAATACAACCATTCCTGCTGTTAGTAGATATTTGGTGATGATCCAAGCCATAGAAGCCTTTATAGTGAGTGCTTGCCCCATTATAGGAATGTCGTTTAAAACGACATTTTTAATGTGTGATGAGGGTAATCACCAACGCATGTCTCTTCAAAAGTAGCTATTCTTACTTCAACCAAAAATACTATGGAGGAGACATCCATGAATTCAGAAAACTTTACCAATAGACGTAAAGTCATTACAGCGGCTTTGGCTGGTGGAGCCAGTTCTTTATTGCCATCTTGGGCAATGGGGGCAGAGAGAACTAATTTGCCTATTGCCTACGGTGAGCGCGAACTCATGGCCTTTCCTGAAAAGAAGCCCATGATTGTGCTGACTTCTAGGCCGCCGCAATTAGAAACCCCATTTCAGTATTACGACAATCATGTCATTACGCCAAACGATGAATTCTTTGTGCGTTATCACATGGCCGGCATTCCAACATCGATAGATCCCAACACTTATAGATTAAAAGTTGGCGGTAATGTAGAAAAGCCTTTAGAGATTTCTCTAGAGGCGTTAAAGAAAAACTTTCCATCTCAACGCATTGTTGCTGTTAATCAATGCTCTGGTAATAGCCGCGGCTTATTTGAGCCTAGAGTTAATGGTGGGCAACTCGGTAATGGTGCGATGGGTAATGCCGCTTGGGTTGGCGTTGCCTTAAAAGATATTTTGAAGGCGGCCAATCCCGGTAGTGGAGCCAAGCAAGTTACTTTCAATGGCTTGGATCAGCCAATTCTCCCAAGCGATTCAGATTTTGTAAAAGGTCTAGATATTGATCACGCCATGGATGGCAATGTGATGGTTGCCTATCAAATGAATGGAACAGATATTCCTTTCTTAAATGGTTATCCAATCAAGTTAATTGTTCCTGGCTACTACGGAACGTATTGGGTTAAGCACCTTAGTGAAATTAAAGTGGTCGATGATGTATACAACGGCTATTGGATGAATCCTGCTTATCGTATTCCTGATAATGACTGTAACTGTGTCGCGCCAGGAACGGCACCCTCAAAAACCATCCCCATTAATCAATTTACGATTCGATCTTTCATTACTAACTTTACAGACAGCAGTGTCGTCAATGTTGGTAAATCAGTTCAGGCAAGAGGTATTGCCTTTGATGCGGGCTATGGCATCAAAAAAGTTTTGTTCTCTCAAGACAATGGACAAAATTGGACAGAGGCAAGATTAGGCCAAGACCTTGGACGTTTCTCATTTAGAGAGTGGCGCATTGAATTTACGCCAAAACAAAAAGGGACATTGGACTTAAGGGTCAGAGCATTTAATCATGCTGGCCAAGTTCAGCCCATGACTGCAAGCTGGATGCCGGCTGGCTATATGCGAAATATTGTTGAGACTGTAAAAGTCACAGCGGTTTAATGAGAAGAATATGAAAAAAACTATCCTCCTTCTATCTGCTCTTGCTTTGGCACAAATGGCACAAGCTAAAACGATTGAGTTGCCAGCCGATACTGTTTTATGGCGACCATCAGATTTGCCCGGCTATCAGCTGACTTTACAGAAATGCTCTACCTGCCACTCTGCCCACTATGCAGAATATCAACCGCCCAATACGGGAGTTGGCTATTGGAATGCTCAAGTTTTAAGGATGAAAAATGTATTTAAGGCGCCCATTACTGATGAGGAGGTTCCAGTCATAGTCGACTACCTTAATAAAACTTATGGGGCAAACAGGAAATAGAATTAAACATCCTCGGTCCTGGTTCGATTCCGCCCCGGGCCACCAAGAAACACCAAAACCACCTTCGGGTGGTTTTTTCATTAGACCTCAGTTACATTGTTGTTATGAAAGCGCTCAAGAAAAGAGTCTTGGGGTCCTGTTGTGGCGCCCATATTCTTCATGATGGATATTCTGACCTGCTATATGTCATGTTTCCTATTTGGCAAATGGCATTTGGTTTATCGCTTGCTGAAGTTGGCTCCTTAAAGACTTTATATTCGGGGGCAATGGCTTCGCTACAAGTCCCAGCAAGTATGTTGTCAGAAAAGGTCGGTGAAAAACGCCTATTGCTATTCGGCACTCTGATTGCGGCAATTGGATTTTTATTATCTGGTTGGACTACCGGTTTTTTGGGTTTAGCAGCCTGTTTAGTTCTTAGCGGTATTGGCGCCAGTGTTCAGCATCCCCTTTCCTCCTCATTAACTTCCCATGCTTTTCAAGGTTCGGAATTAAGGGGCGCTTTGAGTACATATAACCTTTCTGGCGATATAGGGAAGGTGTTGTTGCCATCACTCTGCGCAGCTTTATTGGCAATCTGGGATTGGCATACCGTAACCAGCGTGATGGGGCTCTTGGGATTGCTAGCTGTAATATTCTTAGCAGTTATTCTGCCTAAAACAACGGTTACTAATCACTCTAAGACCCAGCTAGATGAGGCATCAGGTGATACAAGCCGAAAAGGCGCGAGTAGTAACTTTCTTAATCTAGGCTTTATTTCTTTATCGTCAATTGCTGCGATCGATAGCGCTACTCGTATGGGCTTTCTAACGCTACTACCTTTTTTATTAATGTCTAAAGGTGCCACAGTCACTCAAGTGGGCTTTGCGCTGAGCTTAACTTTTGCTGGTGGCGCCGCAGGTAAATTTGTTTGCGGGTTTATCGCAGCTCGATTTGGCGTAATCAAAACCACTTTGATAACAGAGATTGCCACGACTATTCTGATGGCTTTAACCTTGCCAATAAATCTTGATGTTGTTATGTTGATGTTGCCATTAGTTGGTGTTGCCTTAAATGGAACATCCTCTGGGCTTTATGGAACTGTCCCCGAGTTAGTTCCGCCGCATATGCGATCAAGAGCATTTGGAGTGTTTTATACGGTAACAATTGGTGCCGGTGCTATTTCACCCCTTGTTTATGGTTTTATCGGTGATAGGCTAGGGGTCCCTAATACTATTGCCCTAATTGCTGGCTCAGTATTAATGGTGCTGCCGCTGACTTTGGGTTTGAAAAAAGCTTTTAGAAGATTATAAGTCTAGAGTTAGGATTAGATATCTTTAGGCTTGGTCGATTCCGCCCCGGGCCACCAAGAAGCACTAAAACCACCTTCGGGTGGTTTTTTCATCAATAGCGTCTAGAATGGCCGATGTTGTATTTCATATTGCGGCTCTTTAGCTCGCTTCCATTGGCAGCCATTCAAATTATTGGCGCTGGCGCAGGTGTATTGGTTTACTTATTCTCTCCCAGGTACCGACGACGCCTATATAAAAATCATCAGAGCGCAGCCCATTATTCGGGATTCAAATCAACCCCGTGGAGGGCGGCTGCCGAATCTGGAATGATGTTTGCTGACACATTATGGATTTGGAGGCATCCAAAATCCTCCATTAATAAAGTAACTATTGAAAACTTGGATCAAGTTATTGAGCTATCCAAAAATGGCAAAGGCTTAATTGTTCTTGCTTCACATTTAGGAGGCTTTGAAATAGTGCCTCGTATTTTTGCTGAACATACAAGAGCAACAGTAATGTATAGGCCAGCCCGAAAAAGATGGGTTAATGAGCTTATGCTTCAATCAAGAAAACATACCGAGATTGAGTTTGTTGAAGCAAATCTTGGCGGGGTTCGTCAGATTAAACGAGCTTTAATAAAGGGTGAGGTAGTTGGCCTATTGGCGGATCAGGTGCCTAGCGTTGGCGATGGGGTGTGGGCTAAATTTTTTAATCAATATGCTTATACAACCTCATTTCCAATTAAATTGGCTCGCCAAATAAATGTAGCAATCCTTTTTGTTAGCGCAGAAAGACTGGGATTAGGAAAGGGCTGGCTCATTAAGAGCCAATTGATGAATGAGGCATTTCCTGATTGTTTAGTTGATGCCTGTACGGAAATGAATCATTATTTTGAGGAGATGATACTTTCTAAGCCACATCAATATATGTGGTCTTACAACCGCTACAAAAGACCAGCTGGAGCAGAATTGGCTCCCACAGAGTAGGGCATCCTCAGCCCTGGTCGATTCCGCCCCGGGCCACCAAGAATCACAATAGCCCATTTGTTGGGCTATTTTCTTTTTGGTTTTGGCAGGTGTAGACGCCATCGGTTTTGGATATCCCAAGTATGAGCCGTCCTTTTAAAGGACAAATCAATTTAGCATCCCTGCGTCAGTCGATGTCGTTTAAAACGACAACACTAATTAAAGCTCAGTGAGGCTATCAGCTTAATAATCCAATTATCACTATTGGCCGTAACACCTTTGCCAACCCCAAAGTTAAACGATGATTTGCCATGCTTGGCATCCATGACCAAGTAGGCGGCATGAGGTTGTTGGGTGATGTTGTATAGGCTCTTGTTGGGTAGGTTATCCCCGTAATACTCCATGCCTACATCAACCGTGTGCGTAATCCCATAAACCGCTTTAGCTGATGGTGAGAATGTAGCTGAGCTATTTTTATTCAATGTCACATCAACGCTTGGGTTAATAATGAAGCGCCATTTCTGAAGTTGAAGCGCCAAGATAGGAGTTAGCTCGTAATAGGTAGTCTCATTCCCGCCTACATCTTTGATGTAATTAATCTCATTCTTCACCCCGTAATGCCACAAGCCCTCTTCATCATGGGTGGGAATATACATATGGCTTACCTTCCCGCCATTCACATAGCTCACACCGTTGTAGTTGCTCAAGTAAAGATTGGCACCAATCTCACTATTACGGGCAATACCATACCCATATTCAAGTCTTGTTTGAAACACATTAGTTTTGAGACCCTGTGATGCTGGTGCCTGAAATAGATTAGTTTCTACTTCATAGGCAGATTCTTGATATTCCGCAATGAGCTCGTCGTGAACCTTAATCTCAAAAGGTGCCGCAAATACCAAGCTACTCAAGCAAAGCAAATAAGGCGCTAACTTGAGGGGCTTAAGTGAATATTGAAAAAAAGACATTTCGCGATCATAAAGGATCAGTACGATTACATTTCAATGTGGGCTCTTAATCCATAGAAATTTACTGGACCACGATCTGCGTTGTATCCTGGATTAGCTATACGCTGATAATCTGCTGAAAGTGAGAGACTCTTATAAACATTCCAGCTATAAAAAGTCTCAAAGATTTGTTCTTTCTTATAGTTGAGTCTCCCATCTCCAATGAACATCGTTACACCACCTTTTTGTAGGTAGCTAATTTGCTGTGATGAGATTCCATTAAGTGCCGCACCAATTCCAATAGTATCTCGCGGTCTTCCCCAGCCAGCGCCTTTGATGGATAGGCCGCCAGATAATGAATTGCTGATATCCGTAAATGCTTGCGTTTCAGTTTGGCCGTTATTCCAACTCCACCTTCCAAAGGCACCAATATTTTCTGTGATCGCTTGCTCGCCATTTAATGCGTAGCCCCATTTGGTTTGATACCCATATCGTGTGCTTAAGATATCTGGAGTGGTATTAGTCTGTTGGCCAAAACTCATCGCATTGTTATAGGTAGACATGATTCCACGATTTTGAAAGACTAAAACTCTCGCCTTACCAGCTTGTCCGTTAATCGTATGAAGATGAGTTATTTCAGCTGTGTTGCCGTATTGCTGTGTCAGGTCATAGTCCAGCGCCAATGTATTTGGTGATTTGGGCATAGCCAATCGAGCCATGCGCATCACCCATTTTTCATCATGGTAATACTCGCCTACAAAGCCATAGGTGTAGCCACGAGAGTTGGCGGCATAGTCATAAGCACCGCTGGCCATAAGGGACCAGTTTAAAAACTGTGTGCGAGGATCATGACTATAGGTGTTGGCGTCAAAGAAATCTAATGCCGAGAATGTTCCGTATGACACTACAAGGCGACGCTTATCTACATTACCTGCTAACTGATTAGCAACACCTTCGATATGCTCTTGTCCGCCACCAAAGCCAAAGGTCTGGCGTAAAAACATTCTTGCCATGTAATAGATTGGTGGAATCGCCGTTCCCTTTTGTAGCTCACCATTACTAAACCCACCCAATCCGCTGAGACCAGAAAAGGGAATGCCTTCAAACATCTCAGGGTTGATATAGGCTTCAGCACCCTCCCATAGTCTTGTTCCTAAAAACGCTGTGGCCGAGAAGGTATAGCTTTTAGAGATATCGCCATCAGATTTATTTAAAAGACTTTTAGCCCCGTAATAAGGCGAGTTGAAATTATTTTTAAATTGATTGATATATGTTGCTTGCCCATGAACACTCCATTGCTCTGATGCACTTTCGAGAGCGACTGGACTGTCGATGGTGGGAGCGCTACTGACAGGTGACACAGCTAAAACGATAGGGGTATCGCTTACGGGGGACTCGGCATAGACAGGCAAAGATAGCCCAACCAAGCAAAGGGAGCTAACTAGGCTGAAAAAGGCTGTGCGGTTAGTGCTAAATGAGAAAAACATCGTAAATGACAAATATGCTTAATGAGAATTGTTCTCATCTTAGCATATAATTGAGAATGAATCTCAATTGGAGAGATTGGGATTCTATGTCGTTTAAAACGACATTCATAGACACTATGGTGATTGACTGGCGCAGTGATGGCAACACAATCTGTACACACAGAAAAATAGCCCCTCGCAAGATTCTGATTTCATTGCAAAATTTGACCAGCACAAGGACGCACAATTTTTAGATAAGTTAAACCTGGTGACTCAAGCCCTTGAAATCCTAGCGAAAGCGGTCTATCGGAGGATATTTGAAAATCCTTGTGTCGGTGGTTCGATTCCGCCCCGGGCCACTAAGAATCACCAAAACCACCTTCGGGTGGTTTTTCATTTTGGCTCTAGGGTTATTACCTGTATAAGCTTGGTGATTAAAAGAACAAACTGACTTTAGTTTTCATAAAAATCTTGACGACGCTAGGGGGAGAAGTGAATTCAGAAGATCCGAATCAATTAGTTGAGCTTAGCTATGTCAGCAAAGCAACTCAGGATATGGGTCTATCAAGCCTTATTCGTCTATTTGATGTTGCTCATAAATGGAATCAGGGCCATGGGCTTACGGGCGTCTTATTTTATGAGAGCGGACATTTTGCACAGATTCTTGAAGGCAAAAGAAAAGACGTCTTATTCATCTGGGGAAAAATTCAAAAGGATTATCGGCATAAGGTTCTCCACCAAATTGAGTTTGATGAAATTGATCAAAGGCTTTGCCCAAATTGGGCCCTAAGATTCTATGGAGGCGATCAAATCGCTAAGGACGTGCCTCAGTTGGCGGGCGTACTTGATGGCTTACCCAATCACGATGATGAGCTATTAAGAATTATGCGTTCAGTTGCTAAGAGCAATCAAGACCAGAAAGAGAGTGAGAGATGAGCGCTAAAAAATGCTTTGGTTTGGTCGCAATGGTTTTGTTTTTTTGGGGTTTAACTGGCTGCGCCGCCAGCTCAACCTCACCAATTGGCGTAAATTGTGATTACAGCAAAGGCAAGGCCTTGGGGGATATGCCTCTTGATTGTCAGGGTCGATAATTCTTGAGTTGACGGGTGAGGCTATGCCCGTGTGAGTGCTTCAATAATCTGAGCATTCTCAGTCGAGCCCCCAAATTCCTTTGATAAGTCTTCACGCCTAGCAATTTCAAAGTCAACAAATTCAAAGCCTGGGGCCACTGCACAGCTAACTAAGCAGAAAGCATTTTCGTTCAGGGGCTTTGCTGCGAACCAAGTATGGGCAGGTATGGTGGCCTGTAAATTTTTTGATGCCATCCCTACTTGTATGGAGTGCAGCAATTTATTTTCATCAAAAAAATAAATGAGCACATCACAGCCAAGGTGGAAGTACCAGGTTTCATCGGATTTAATTCGATGCCAAGATGAAAAATCTTTTCCCGAAAGCAGGTAGTAAATGCTGGTATGGGCACTTTTATTTCTGGAGCCTTTCAAATCCTGGACGGTTGTTTTAGATCTATGCATTTCTTTATAGAAGCCACCCTCTGGATGTGGTTCAAGATTAAGGGCGTCGATGATGGTGTGAATGTCTTGCATGAAGGCTCTCTACCTTTTAGGATATCAATAGGCTTGATTTGTTTTGGCTTGTGTTTATTCTATAGGCGCATTGAGGATTCGGCATCCTCAATTTATTTTGCCTGGCGATTTTTTGTTGAGCGACAAATGTCTATAGATTGTGAGATAGTGTCACGACCACTCGGACTTACCATATCTGCGAAAGAGATCAATGCTTGTCACCATATTTCGTAACCATGCCAACTCAGACCTTGTCATCGGCAACTTAAGGAGCCTGTGATGACGAATTTATATTCTTACGAACCTAAGAATGGTCATGGCTTGCCACATGATCCATTTAATGCCATTGTTGGCCCAAGACCCATTGGCTGGATCTCAACTCAGAGCAAGGCTGGGGTTGTAAACCTTGCCCCATATAGTTTTTTTAATGCTTTCAATTATGTCCCACCGATTATTGGTTTTTCTAGTGTTGGCTATAAAGATACTTTAAGAAACATTGAAGAGACAGGCGAATTTGTTTGGAACTTAGCGACATTTGATTTGGTTGAGGCCATGAATCAATCCTGCGCACCATACCCTCCAGAAGTGAGTGAATTTGATGCAACGGGACTTGAGCAGGCCAAATCCACATTAGTGACGCCACCCAGAGTGGCTCAGGCAAAAGTAGCATTTGAATGTAGGTGCACTGACATCATTCAACTCAAAGCTATTTCTGGTGAAAAGGTCCAAACATGGCTAGTGTTAGGCGAGGTGATTGAAATCCATATTGATAAAGCAATGTTAAAAGATGGAATCTACGATACCGCAGAGGCTGGTCATGTTTTAAGGGGTGGAGGGCCGGCCGACTACTTTACGGTTGGTAAAGAACAGCTCTTTAAGGTGTATAGGCCAAAGTAATATTTTTATTTTGCTAAAGGCAAAGGACGAAATGTATAAGCTAATCGCATTTGATGCCTATGGCACCTTGTTTGATGTTTATTCAATGGGGGAGTTGGCCGAAGCATTATTTCCCAAGCATGGCCAAGCACTTGCCTTGATGTGGCGCGATCGCCAAATTGAATACACCCGTTTAGTCACAATGAGCGACCCAAGTCCTGGTGGCAGCAAATACTACCTTCCCTTTTGGGAGTTAACCATTCGTTCCTTGCGTTATGTATGTAAGCGCATGGGCTTGGAGTTAAGCTCTGAAAATGAAAAGAAACTGATGGATCAGTATGCCAAACTCACGGGTTTTGAAGATAGCCTGCTAGTTCTTAAGCGCATTAAGGAGCAAGGTATTTACACGGCTATTTTGTCAAACGGAAGCAAGGAGATGCTATCTACGGTAGTCGACAGCAATGGCCTAAAACCATACTTAGATAAAGTGGTCACCGTTGAGGACGTGCGTTTATTTAAAACTGCCCCGCAAGCTTACGAACTTCTTTTAAAAGCCTTTCCAGTTAAGAAGGAAGAAATTCTGTTTGTATCAAGTAATGCTTGGGATGCCCTTGCCGCAAAGTGGTACGGCTTTGATGTGTTCTGGGTCAACCGCCTCAATCACCCATTTGAAGAGATTGGGGAGAAGCCAAACTATGAGGGCAATTCCCTTAGTAAAGTATTAGAGTTAATCGGATAAAAACACAGCACGCTTCTCCTCCCTGGGAAATATTGGATATAGTGGTGGTATGAAAAAAATCATCCCATCGCTTTTAGTATTGTTGGTCATGCTTTCTGGCTGCCAGTCAACCGGTAAGAATGGTAAGCCCTTAACACCAGTTGAGATTAGTCAGCAAAGAGAAGCCACCATCAAGATGGCAAAAACTGGCTTAGATGCGCTCATTAAGCAAAACCCAGCAGTGAAAAAAGACGTTGATGCAGCTGCTGGATACGCAGTGTTCAGCACTACGAATGTAAATGTTGTCCTGATCGTCGTTGCTAGAGGTGAGGGTGTTTTATATGACAAGCGCCGCAAAGAACCTATTTTTATGGACTCTCTAAAAACCGGCGAGGGCTTGGGCGCTGGCTACCAAGATCAGTATCAGGTTGCGATCTTCAAAACCCCTAAATCTATTGATCAATTTCTGCTGACTTCTATTGATGGCCAAAAAGGTGGCATAGATGTGGATGCCAATTTCTCTGCCGGTTCTGGTGGCGAGATTCGATCATTCAATCCGGACATTACTTTTTATACAGTAGGCCTTTCAGGTTATGACCTTCAGGCAAATTATGGCGGGACCTTATATTTAGTTGATCAACAACTCAATGATGCGGCGACTATGAAAAGCTTGCCAAGCAAAAGCAAATAATCCTTACTACCATCAAAACCATGATGAATAAAAACCTCAATCTCATTTGCGTATTTCTGCTGTCTTTGATGAGCCCCCTGGCATTTTCAGCTGGCGACAACACCCGCGTGTATTTGCCAGCTTTTTATGAGTCAGTAATGAAGATGGCGCCCAACGGAAAGTTAGGGCAGATTATTAAGAAGGAGTCGATTAGTACATCCGTTCAGGGTGCGCAGGCTTGGCGCATTGCTTTTATCTCTTCTGATTTTGCAGATAAAAAAACAATTTCTACAGGCATTCTGGTAGCGCCAATCGGCCCCGCTCCTAAAGGCGGTAGGCCTGTAGTTGCCTGGGCTCACGGCACAACAGGTACCGCACAAAATTGTGGCCCATCACAATTACCAAATCCAGCGCAGCCCTTAAATGAATATTTTTTGATCGGCGGAAACTCAGGCACTGATTACGGCATGCCTGCGTTGGAGCGCTTTATTAAAGATGGTTATGTCATTGTGGCCGCCGATTATCAGGGGCTTGGCGGTGGCGGTAAGCATCAATATATGATCTCCGGAACGCAAGCTAGAGACGCAATCAATTCGATACGTGCTGCCGGTGATATGAAAGAAGTGGGTGCTGGTAAAAAAGCGTTGATCTACGGTTGGTCACAGGGTGGTGGCACAGTATTGGCTGCCGCTAGTTCACCAGAGTACATTGCGCAAAAAGGTACGGCATTTGATGGCATTGAGCTTGTTGGCTTTGTTGCATTGGCCCCGCCAGATGTGAGCGCAACAATCGCCGTCCCTCCACAAGATCAAGCATCTGCCGACAAGTACCTCGGAGGACTAATCCAAGCATTTTCTGGCGATGTCATGGGTTTTGCTCACCTATCTATGACTTTTTGGGCTCTACCAAATGGATTTTCAAATCTTCAGTTAGAAGATGTATTTACTCCAGAGGGCGCCAAGGCTATCAATCAAATTTATACGGGCAAATGCGTTCACACTGCAGTTGACACAATTACTTACAACTTTGGCAGCACCTATAAGTCATTGATGAACTCACCGCCGAAGAATTCACTGGCATGGGCAAAAGCCATTTACGAGAGTGGCGTTAAGAAAGTAAAACCAGTGGCTCCGGTAACGATCTATTGGGGCACAAAAGATACAGCAGTGCCGCCATTCATGGGCAAGCTCTATCAAGAGCAGATGTGTAAGTTAGGCGCCAATGTTGCGCGTACTCAGCTGCAAGGAGAGCAGACGCATTACACGACCCCACCAGTTGCAGAACTCTTATTTGCACCTTGGGTAGAAGACCGTTTCGCTGGCAAGCAAGCCCCGAATGGTTGTGTCGGTATTCAGTAGACCTTACTTAAAGCGGTAGGCGAGAGCCATAAAGATATTGTCTTGGAAAGAGCGATTCATGACGGGGCTATTGTTAATACCGCCACCCATCCATTTACGTTTGCCATAGACGTTTACGTACCAGTTATCCACAACCGGAATCTCAACCATCAGGCCAGCCATGAGATTAGTGGTAGCAGGCGCTACGTATGCAGCATAACCGGTGAGGTTTGATTCTCCAGGACTAATACCATAGTAGTAGTTTGCGTACTGGCTAGATTGTCTTTCAATCCCCACTTGTGGGTACACCACAATTTTCTGCAATGTTTCTACTTCAGCAAAATAGAGCAGCTCATATAGCGCCCCTTTAGATTTGCCAAAGTCATGATATGCATTGGCGAAAACAGCACCAATAGGTGTTTCTTGATAAGTACCCACACCGAGCGGAATTGGGTCACTTCGATTAATGGAGTTGCCATTGAATGGCGACTTTACTTTGTACGTATCTAGATTGATCTTCCCAGTGAGCTCAAAATATCCGTAGCCCATCTTGAATGTTTTGATTCCAATCTCATCTATGCGGGCGAAAAAACGTTTGTAGTCAAAAAAGGCATAAGGCAAAGCGAGAGATTGCGTTCCCTCAGTGCCAATATGAAGATTTGAGGTGTATACCGCTGCGCCAATATCCCCAACAATATGGTCTGGTAGTCCATCATCCGGCAGGTTATCCATCGCAAAAGATGGCGCTGATAGCGCAAGAAGGAGTGCAAACAGAACGGTTCTCATGGACGAATAATAGGCTAAAAGCCTGGATTTGACACTTAGCTTCAAAGATCTAAGTTATCAAGGGCAAGGCTATCTAGATGACTGGTATCGGCCCAGCGATCGAGCTTCCAGGACTGCCCGTCATGAGAAATCCAATTTAACGAAGCGTTGGGTACTGCTGCAATACGCTCGGCATCCAAGGCTTGATCGGTGGCAATTCGGTACATCATGTCTAGCGCTCCACCATGACTCACTAGCAGAATCGTTTTGCCCAGATGTTTCTGACGTAGCGCTTCAAGCGCATTTCGAATGCGCCGAGAAAACTGATGAATACTTTCCCCGCCAGACATTTCATGATCTAGCTCGCGTGCTATGTGGGCTCGCCAAAGTTCGGGTTCAGCAAGAGGTGCCTCGTCTATGGTCAGCCCTTGAAGAGTGCCAAGGTGACGTTCACGTAATTCACCATTAGCAATGGCGGGCAGGTTAAAGCACTCCACAATTGCATTCGCAGTATCAGCTGCACGTTGCAAATCACTGGTATAGAGAACATCAAATTGTAGATTTGATTTCTTAAGGGCTAGCGCTAGCTGCATAGCTTGTGCATGCCCGCGCGCGTTGAGCGCAATATCGGTATGCCCTTGTAAGCGTCGGGCTACATTCCAATCCGTTTCGCCATGACGCACCAGGCAGAAGCGCGTTGTATTCATATGGAAATGATACTTTAAAGATTATTTCTTCAGCGTCCAGGCGCGTGGATTATGTTCAAAACCAATCTTTTGGTAGTAGTCATTTGCTTTGGGTGCAGCCAAGAGAACAATCATGCATTCTGAAGCAAGGTGAGATTTGGTTTCTTCAATGAGTTGTTTCCCAATCCCCTGTTTTTGATATTGCTCATCAACCGCCAAGTCTGCCAGATAGGCTACATATGAAAAATCCGTTAAGGTTCGGGCGATGCCAACCAATTTTTCCTGGTCCCATGCAGTAATGATGAGATTGGCATTGGCCAGCATGTCCGCAAAAGTAGTCACCTTGTCGATGGGGCGTCGCTCACCCAGAGTCGAGCGGACATAAAGATCTATGGCTTGTGCGGCAGTAATCTTTGCGTTGTTTCGGTAGATAATCATTTTGATTATTCTCTACTATTAATACAATCAGATCAATCACAGGCGGGAGACATTGATGAACAAAAAAATGACGGGGTTATTCATTGGGGTATTGGCGACCCTTTTCTTATCTGCATCCGCCGTTGCCGCCAACATTCAGGTTATTACTTCAGGGGCCTTTGCTGAGGCATTAAAGGCTCTAGTGCCCGAGTATGAAAAGCAATCCCCCAATAAGGTCATCATCTCTTACGGCTCATCCATGGGAACTGCACCCGACTCCATTCCATCCAGATTGGCTAGAGATGAAAAGTTCGATGTACTTATTTTGGCATCTCCAGCTTTGGATAGCTTTATTAAAAGTGGGGCAGTTCAGCCCGGAACGAGAGTGGACTTGGTCGCCTCAGTGATTGGGGTGGCGGTGAAGGCTGGAGCCCCAAAGCCCGATATCAGTACTATTCCCGCCTTAAGGCAAGCATTGCTCAATGCCAAGTCAGTAGCCTATTCAGCCAGCGCAAGTGGCACCTATTTATCCACAGAGCTTTTCCCTAAGATGGGGATAGCTGAGCAAATGAGTAAAACTGCCAAGAAAATCTATAGCGAACGAGTAGGAACAGTAGTTGCTAGAGGTGATGCTGAGCTGGGCTTTCAGCAAGTAAGCGAGCTCATTCCGATCCCTGGCATCGACTTTATCGGCGAAATTCCTTCAGAGGTACAGCAGACCGTATTATTCTCTGCCGGCATTACCAGCAATGTCAGTAACGTGGATGCTTCTAGGGATTTGATCGCTTTCTTGGCGTCACCCAAGGCAGTGCCGACTATTCAGAAAGCAGGTTTGAAGCCTGTATTGCCTGTACTTCCTTGGCAAAAATAAGGACATGTAAAAACCCCGCTACATTGATTGAGCGGGGTTTTTAGTTATGCTGCTGCAATTGCTGGTGCGTTTTGCTTATTGAGAGCCCGTTGAATTTTGGCTTTTTCTTTTGGCTTAGTGCTTTTTTCAAGTAGCGTGCTTAGTTGAGCCGTATTCAGAGGACCCAATCTTGCTTTTCCTGTTTTGGTGAGCATTGAATCGTTTTTTCTGTTTCTTTGATTTTGGCCGACAGCCATATTAATTTCCTAGAGTATTGGATGATAGATTTGAGGTGTCCCCGCAAATCTCCCTATCTAGGGCGCGAAATAGTGATCACATTTCAGAATAACAGCTAAAGAGCCCAGATGCTATGTTATGTTTAGATCATGATTACCATTTCAAACCTTATTTTCTCTTTAGTGATGGGCTGCTTGATGTCTGCAAGCATTACCTTGGCTACTACGTTTGTGCGTATAGGCACTCCTGAAAATTTTTTCTGGGTGTGGCTTGAGGTTTGGACTGTCGCCTATCCTGTAGCGATTGTTTGTATTTTGGTTTATAGGCCAATCGCCAGCAAAATTACCGTTAAATTAGTAGAGCGCATATCGCGAAAATAAGAGATATCAGCACCCGAAGGCATGAGTATGAAGAAGTATTTATCTATATTGTTGTTTAGCTTTGGTTTGATGGCGTGTGCAGCGGTCTATACCGATGCATCAGATGCAAACCACGTTACTTTTCTCAATAGTAGCGGTGAGTCAATTTCTGAGCTGACTAAAAAAGCGAGTGCTTATTGCGAGCAGTATGGAAAAGTAGCGTCGTTTAGAAATAGCGACAGTCAACTGATCGCCGTATTTGATTGCAAGCTAGCCCGTTAAATCTGATTGGTAGATGAGTCCTGCATGCTCTCTGAGTGCATGGAACTGAATAGATTCCCAACGTTGTTGTGCAACATCTAGTTCAGATTTGTGGGTGGCTAAAAATACTGATGCCCCCACAACATCCTCTGCCATGCGATGAATATTTTCTTGTATGAACTTCTTCAGCGCAACAGGATCGTCAGAGCTCACCCAGCGCGCTAAGTTATAACGCGAAGGTAAGAGGCGCACTTCTGCGCCATATTCTGTTTGCAGGCGATGACTCACTACCTCAAACTGAAGTTGACCAAAGGCACCCAGCAGCATTGTGCCCCCTGTCATTGGGCGAAAGACCTGAATTGCGCCCTCTTCGCCGAGTTGCATGAGTCCGGTGCGAAGTTGTTTAGAACGCAAAGGGTCTGCTGACTCAACCATGCGAAAGATTTCAGGGGCAAAGAAAGGCAGGCCTGTAAATTGCAATTGCTCACCTTCAGTCAGGGTGTCGCCTAATCGGAGGAGACCATGATTTGGTAAGCCAATGATGTCACCAGGGAAGGCCTCGTCCAAAATATCGCGGCGCTGTGACAAGAATGACAGTGCATTATTGGTGCGCACTTCTTTGTTATTGCGACAAATCTTGAGTTTCATACCACGCTTGAAATGTCCTGAACAAATGCGCAAGAAAGCAACGCGGTCGCGATGTGCGGGATCCATGTTTGCCTGAATCTTGAAAACCACTGCTGAGAATTTATCTTCGCCAGGACTCACTTCCCTTTGTAGCGCTTTGCGTGAGCCTGGTGATGGGGCCAATTCCACCAAAGTATTGAGAATTTCTCGCACACCAAAGTTATTAATAGCTGAACCGAAGAAGACGGGCGACTGACGTCCTGCCAAGAACGCTTCGCGATCAAAGGCAGGCATGGCGTTTTTAATGAGGTCGACCTCAGTAAGCGCAACTTCAAGGTCTGATCCAAGGCGCTCCTTCAGTGCAGGGTCATTCACATCCACAATCGCATGTGAATCCTCGGTAACGCGATCCTCGCCAGCTTTGAACATGCGCATCTGTGAGTTTGCAATATCAATGACGCCAGCAAAAGATTTGCCCATGCCTACAGGCCAGGTAAATGGCACAACTTCGATCCCCAGCGCTGTTTCGATTTCATCCATCAGCTCCATGGGTGGCTTTACTTCGCGATCCATTTTGTTGATGAAAGTAACAATAGGTGTATTGCGGGCGCGACACACTTCCAGCAATCTTAGTGTTTGAGACTCTACGCCGTTCGCTGCATCAATCACCATCAGAGCTGAATCAACGGCCGTTAAAACCCGGTAAGTGTCTTCAGAGAAATCTTGGTGGCCAGGAGTGTCAAGCAGGTTAATAATGCAGTCGCGATACTCCATCTGCATCACCGAGCTTGCTACTGAAATCCCGCGCTGTTTTTCAATTTCCATCCAGTCAGATGTTGCATGACGAGTAGCCTTGCGAGCCTTAACGCTACCTGCGATTTGAATCGCGCCTGCGTATAGAAGTAATTTTTCAGTGAGAGTGGTCTTGCCAGCATCTGGGTGAGAAATGATGGCGAAACTACGGCGACGGAGAACTTCCGCGCCTGGCGTGCTGGATGAAATGGTATCGATGGTAATTCTGCGCTTATCTAAGTATGGACAGAATTATAAGCGTGTAGACAGTACTCAGAATTGCTCTTCAGGCCTGACAAATCGCCATTGGCCGGGAGAAAGGGGGCCTAAAGAAATTCTGCCCATGCGCACGCGTTTTAGCCCCAAGACTTTGAGGCCAACCATTTCACACATGCGGCGGATTTGACGGTTGCGCCCCTCTCGCAATACAAAGCGTAATTGATCTTCGTTTTGCCAGCTCACCTGTGCCGGCTTGAGAGCGACGCCATCAAGCTCAAGGCCATGCTTGAGTCTATCTAGATCTTCAAAAGAGAGCGCACCCTCTACGCGCACCAAATACTCTTTTTCAATCGGACTGTTCTCGCCGATGAGCAGTTTTGCAATGCGTCCATCTTGAGTCAAAACAAGCATGCCAGTTGAGTCAATGTCTAGACGTCCAGCAGGTGCAAGACCGCGAGTATTAAAGCGAGGATTGCGCCCCCGATCAAGCGGACTTGCGAAATAGTTTTCTGGGGTAATTAAAGAAGCGGCCGGTTGATACTCCTTTTCATCGTCAAAATGAGAAATAAATCCTACTGGTTTATTTAGAATGACGGTTACGCGTGACGCTTGCTGAACTTTAGCGCCGGTTTGCAGCTCGATTTTCTGGCTGCGTAGGGCGCGCACACCAAGTTCATTGACAACCTCCCCATCAACTGTGACCAAACCCTGTTCAATATAGGCGTCAGCTTCACGACGCGAGCAAAGCCCAAGCTCGGAGAGTAATTTTGAAACGCGCACTTTTTCCATGTGTCTATTATCGATCAGTGACGGCATTGGGAAGTGGAGAGATAATGGGCGAACTTCACCGGTAGGCACTTTAAGGCCATATTCATAAAGGAATTGAAATTGACAACGAATCTAAAAAAACCACCAATCTATAAAATCCTTTATTTTCAAGTACTTGTGGCTGTTGTGCTAGGTGTTTTGCTCGGAAATTTTTACCCTGACCTAGGTGTAAATATGAAGCCCTTTGGGGATGCCTTTATTAAGGGCATCAAGATGATGATTGCCCCCATTATTTTTTGTACCGTTGTTCTGGGCATTGCAGGCATGGAGGACATGAAAAAGGTTGGCAAAACAGGCGGCTTGGCCCTCTTGTATTTTGAGGTTGTGAGCACAATTGCGCTCATTGTTGGCTTGGTGGTAGTGAACGTTTTGCAGCCTGGGGTAGGCATGAATATCGACCCTTCTAGCTTGGATACCAAAGGTATCGCTGCTTATACGGGCCCAGGAAAAATGGGTACCACTACCGACTTTCTTCTAAATATTATTCCCAACACGATGGTTGATGCATTTGCAAAAGGCGAGATATTGCAGGTGCTCTTTATTGCCGTGTTGTTCGGCTTTGCTTTGCATAAATTTGGTGGTCGCGGAACCATGGTGTTTGATTTAATTGAGAAGACCTCACACGTTCTCTTTGACATCATCGGCGTTGTAATGAAATTTGCACCTATTGGCGCATTTGGAGCAATGTCTTTCACCATCGGTAAATATGGCATTGGCTCACTCTTTTCACTTGGAAAATTGATGGGCAGCTTTTATCTAACATGCCTGTTATTCGTTTTTGTTGTCTTAGGCATCATTGCGTGGGTGACTGGCTTTAATATTTTCAAATTCGTTCGTTATATCAAAGAAGAGCTCTTAATTGTTTTGGGGACATCTTCTTCCGAATCTGTTCTTCCTCGCATGATGGAGAAGATGGAGGTTCTTGGTGTTAAAAAAACTTGCGTAGGTTTGGTGATTCCAACGGGCTATTCATTTAATTTAGATGGCACCTCAATTTACCTCACCATGGCAGCGGTATTCATTGCTCAGGCGACAGATACCCCTATGACACTCCTTCAGCAAGTCACTCTCTTGCTGGTCTTGCTCTTGACTTCTAAAGGGGCTGCTGGCGTTACTGGTAGCGGCTTTATTGTTCTTGCCGCCACCCTCTCTGCCGTAGGTAACGTGCCTGTAGCTGGCCTTGCAATTATTTTGGGCATTGATCGCTTCATGTCTGAAGCGCGGGCTTTAACCAACTTAGTTGGCAATGGCGTTGCTACGATTGTGGTGGGCAAGTGGACGGGCGAGCTTAATCAAGCCCAAATGACAGCAGTTCTGAATCGTGATAGTTGGATTGAGGCTCAAGAGCCAGAAATCATCCTTGATCAAAAAACTGAAAAGATGCGTTAATTTCCGAAAGAGAATTGGGCATGATGAAAAAAGCTTGGCTGACTACCATTTTTGTTTTGATATTGACTGGCAGCCAAGCGGTCCCTGCTCAAACGCGACTACCGACAATACCGATTGAGCAATACACGCCAGACCAGGTAAAAGCCGCTCAAGAATTTGAGCTTGCTCGTAAGCGTGCACCATGGGGCCCTTTTGCAATGCTCATGTATAGCCCCGAACTCATGAATAACGCTAGGGCAATGGGTGATTATTTGAGATACAAATCTTCCATTCCGAACATGCTCAGTGAGTTTGCGATTCTGATTACTGCGCGCGAGTGGAGCCAAGACTATGAGTGGAGTATTCATTATCCGATTGCCATCAAGGCCGGCCTAAAAACAGAGGTAGGTACTGCGTTGCAGGATGGTCGTCGTCCCGAAGGCATGAGCGAGGACGAAACGCTTATTTATGATTTCACAATAGAGCTTCAGCGCAATAAGCGCGTCTCAGATGTCACATTTGCCAAGGTGGAGAAACGCTTTGGCAAGAAAGGCGCAGTTGATCTTGCTGGAATAGCGGGTTACTACACCTTTTTGGCGATGGAGATGAATACTGCTCGGCATCCCGCCCCAGTTGAGGGTGGCATCCATTTGCCACGCTTCCCAGACTAAATCTTTTGCTATGCACAATAAGGATTCCTTGACAGGAATTTTTTTAACTGATAATTTAAACAACTGTTTAAAAATAAGCTTTTCCTTAAAAATCAAAAATTGAGCCAATGATGAAAAAAATTACCCGAGCAGATTTGAGTGCAGCAGCAGAAAAATATAAAAATTGGGGCAAATGGGGTGCGGAAGATGAGATTGGCACCTTGAACTTTACGCAGCCAGAAGACATCATCGCCGCAGCTCAGTTGGTTAAAAAAGGCAAAGTCATTTCCTTGGCGCTGAACTTTGACAGCAGTGGTCCTCAGGGAGCAAAAACAAAATATCCCTCGATGGGCCGTATTAATCCTGTTCATACAATGCTGCGTACTGGAACCGATGCCTATGCTGGCGTCTTAGATAAGCGTGGTATTAGGGCTGCAGACGATATGGTGGTGATGCCCTTGCAATGCGGCACACAATGGGACGGCTTGGGACATGTCTTCTATGAGAACTATATGTATAACGGCTATGACTGTCGTGAAGTATCTTCTGCTGGTGCAGCTAAGTGTGGCATCGAGAAGACCAAGGCTAAGATGGTTGGCCGCGGCATTTTGCTAGACGTAGCAAGAGCCAAAGGTCTCGAAACTTTGCCAGAGGGCTATGGCATTACTTGCAAAGATTTAGATGACACTGCCAAAAAACAAGGCATTGAAATTAAACGCGGTGATTACATTATTGTTCGCACCGGTCAAATGGAAGAAAAAATTAAAGCCGGTAGCTGGGATGGTTACCCGGGAGGAGATGCGCCTGGTTTTGCATTTGAAACTCTTGAGTGGATACAGCGGACTGAGTTAGCAGCCCTAGCCAGTGATACATGGGGGTGTGAAGTTCGCCCAAATGAATCTGAGGCCGGGATTAACCAACCCTGGCATTGGATTACCATCCCAATTATGGGGATGACCATGGGTGAGATTTTTTACGTTAAAGATCTTGCCGATGACTGCGCTAAAGATGGTATTTATGAATTTATGTTTGTAGCTCCAGCAATTCCAATTACCGGTGCCGTTGGTTCGCCAACCAATCCGCTAGCAATTAAATAAAAAGATTTATTCCCAACAATCGTGGGGGAGACAATATGTTGAAGTTGAATAAAAATATAAAAAAAGTATTTAAAAAAAGTATCAAGATTGGATTGGGTTTGGCGGTATTAGCAGTAATGGTGCAGCCTGCCGCTGCCCAGCAGTATCCAGATAAGCCGATTCGTTTGGTGGTTGCCTTTCCTCCAGGCGGGCCGGTTGATATTACGGCGCGCATCTTATCGGTTCAGCTCGGAGAAATTTTCAAGCAGTCAGTGATTGTTGAGAACAAAGCGGGTGCCGGTGGAAATATCGGCGCGCAATATGTTGCTAATGCTGCACCTGATGGCTATACATTTTTAGTGACGTCTGCGGCCTTTGCTGTGAACCCCTCTTTATATGGCCCGGCAGCAGGATACAGTCCTGAGAAGAGTTTCATCCCAGTAGTAGTAGCAACCACACAGGCAAACGTCATCTCTGTAGGTGAAAAGGTGCCCGTAAAATCTATTGCCGAATTAAAAGAATTGGCCTTCAAAGAAAATCTTTCCTATTCAAGCCCGGGTACTGGAACAACGCCCCATCTGACCTGTGAAAATTTATTCCGCGCCATTTGGAAGAGCAATGTAACGCATATTCCATACAAGGGTGCTGGTCCGGCGTCTCTAGCAGTAGTGAGTGGAGAGGTGCCCATTGGTTGCACTGCAGTTGCTGGCGTTTATCAATTTACTAAACAAGGCAAGGTGCGGATTCTCGGTGTTTCAAGTGAGAAGCGCTTAGCGAGTTTGCCTGATGTGCCTACATTAGCAGAGCAGGGCTACCCACAAATTAAGGATTACACCTGGTCAGCAGTATTTGCTCCAGCAAAAACACCGGCCGCAATTGTTCAACAGATGAACCTAGCGATTAATCAGGTTTTATCTAATCCAGAAATGAAGGAAAAGTTCGATCAAACAGGCTTGCTAGTTGTAGGAGGTTCGACCAAACAAACTAGCGAGTATATTGGTGAAGAGTTGAAGCGCTGGGCTCAAATTGTCAAAGATACGGGTGCTAAGGTTGAGTAGGAGCGGACAAAAAACCTTGCTCACAGAAATTGAGGATTTCTGGAAGGGCTTGCTTCAAGTTGCCACCCTTGGCCTTTCCTTTGGAGATTACTTCTAGTCGGCCAGTGTTTGAGGCAACATACAAGTAAAGACCCATGATAAAAATGAGACGCCAACAGATTGAGGATTCACTGAGTTTTGGAAGGGTGCGTTTTAATTCATCCACAAATAATAGGCTGACCTTGTCATATAACTTCGCTCTTAGAGCGCTTTCAATTTCCTTAGGTTCATTGTGAAGTCTAGCTTGGAGTTTGACAAAACTTTGACCACCCTTATCTTCGCTCGCCATTCTCAGTGGCGGGTAGACAAATGCATAAATCAATTCTTTGAGCGGAATAGGCTTCTTTTTTGCTTTGATTTTTGCCGCATTCAAAAGATCGACGCGCTCTTGAAGCAATACGGAAGCGCGGCGCTCAAAGACAGCATTAAACAGGCCGCGCTTATTTTTAAAGTGATAGTTGATCAGCGCTTGATTCACTTTGGACTTAGCCGATATATCGCGCACTGTTGTCATGGCGTAGCCATGTTCAGAAAACAATATCTCTGCAACATTCAGCAAGCGAGTGGCTGTTTTGTTGTCTGGGGCCGTAAGCGTTTTAGTAACCATTATTAAAAAACCAATCAAAATAACTTCAAAGGAAAAGCCATGAGTAAGACAATCCTAACCTGTGCCGTAACTGGTAATTTAACAAAACCAGAGATGACGCCTTATCTTCCTATTACGCCAAAGCAAATTGCAGATGCCTGTCTTGGTGCTGCCGAAGCAGGCGCTGCAGTAGTGCATATCCACGTCCGCCATCCTGAAACAGGCAAACCTTCGATGGAGATTGATCATTATGCAGAAGTCATCAGTCTAATCAAGGCACAGAATAAAGAATTAATCATTAACCTTACCACCGGTCCTGGCGGTAGGTATGTCCCAACGGAGGGCGACCCTAAGGTATTCGCACCTGGTACCACTCTATGTAATCCAATGAAGCGCGTTGAGCATATTGCACAACTTCGGCCTGATATTTGCTCATTAGATTTAAATACAATGAATTCTGGTGCTGATGTTGTCATGAACACACCAACTAACGTGCGCAAGATGGCTAAGGTGATTCGTGACGCAGGCGTCATGCCAGAGCTTGAAATCTTTGATACGGGTGATTTAAATCTAGCAAAAGACTTAATTAAGGATGGCACATTAGAGGGTCCTGGTCTTTACACCTTTGTGATGGGCGTTAAGTATGGACTGAATACGGATCCAGCAACGCTCTTGTATATGCGTGATCAGTTGCCGCTAGGCGCCAAGTGGGCTGCATTTGGCATTAGTCGCGCAGAGTTCCCTATCGTCGCCCAATCTTGGTTGTATGGCGGACATGTGCGCGTTGGCATGGAAGACAATATTTACTTGGAAAAAGGGGTGTTATGTGAATCCAATGCCCAACTGGTGTCCAGAGCCAAGCGAATCATTAATGATATGGGTGGTGAATTGGCTTCATCAAATGAAACACGTGAAATGCTTGGTTTAAGAAAATCCTAAAGAAGGGACTTTTATATGAATAGCCGTAGATCTTTCTTAAAAACTTCCGCCAAAACATTGGGAGGTCTGACATTTTGCGGCTGTGGTTTATTACACGCAGCAGAAGTTCAGAATGGTGGGCCTAAGCGTGTCACCCCAGTGTTTATTAACGGTAAAAGGGTAAAGACGATCGATGTTCATGCGCATTGCATGTTTCAGGATTCCATTAATTTGATGGGGGATGAAGCGAAGTCTGTGCCTCCTCCAACTAAGGGTGTGCCTGAGCATTTCATCAAAATTAATGAACGCATTAAAGCAATGGATGCCCAAGGCATTGATATGCAAGTGTTGAGTGTTAATCCTTTTTGGTATCGCCAAGATAGGGACACTTCAGCAGAAATTTGCCGTATCAATAACTTAAATTTAGCTGAGCTTTGCGCCCAACGCCCTGATAAATTTGCGGCCTTTGCTTCTCTCAGCATGCAATACCCTGATTTAGCGGTTCAGCAGCTTGAGGATGCAGTGAAAAAGCAAGGCTTATGCGGGGCGGCAATCGGTGGAAGTGTATTGGGGGAAGATTTTGCGAATCCTAAATTCCATCCAGTACTTGCTAAAGCTCAAGAGCTTAACGTGACCCTCTTCATTCATCCGCAAAGCACTCCGCAATTGGCTCAGCGCTTTAAAGGGAATGGGTGGATGTCGAATGTCATTGGCAATCCTTTGGATACCACCATTGCGCTTCAGCATTTAATTTACGAAGGCGTCTTAGATAAGTATCCGCAATTAAAAGTCTTGGCGGCTCACGGCGGTGGTTTCTTGGGTTCATACGCTCCAAGAATGGATCACAGCTGTTTTGTTTCGCCACAAAACTGCAATCCAGATATTGTGCTCAAGAAAAAACCAACAGAGTATTTAAATCAGCTTTATTTCGATTCTTTGGTTTTTACGCCCGAGGCATTACGTCATTTGGTTGCACAGGTTGGTGCAAGTCAGGTGGTAATTGGTACAGACCACCCCATTCCTTGGGAAGAGTATCCAGTAGAGCATGTCATGAGTACGCCTGGGCTGACGAATTCTCAGCGCATAGCTATCTTGGGGGGCAATGCCGCAAGATTACTGGGACTGAAAGTTTAGGTTCTAACAATGTGAACGCTGCAAGGAGCTTCTTCAACGATCTTGGTCATTGAAGTTCTCCAGGGCGTTACTTTGTTTGGTAATTTATGAGATGCGCCAATCAAAATGAGCGACGCATCATTGTCTTTTGCAAACTCAACAATTCGGGTTGCGGGATCAAGCGCTTCTAGTACGTGATATGAGATGCGTTCTGGCGGCAGCTTGAGTGGTTTTGCCCACTCCATCAGCTGAACTAAATGACCGCGCACAATACCGCTAGCGGTTTCGCTTTCTTGATTGCCTTCAAATGTGGGTGTGCTGGCAATGGTACTAAGGCAAATCAAGCGACTTTCTGGGTAAGCCTGCAGTAGATTTTTTGCAGTTGTCTGCATGCGCTCACGCAGCTCTTCATCTGATTGGCGTGTATCAATTGCAGCGATCATTAGTGGAGCATCTTGATTTCCCCTACTCGGTAGTGGGCTTGGGGATGGTTCGTAGCCTGCAGCTTTTAACCAACGCTTAAGGCTTTCCCAAAAACTAGGGGGCTCCAAGCGCTCAGATCGCTCTGTTAGCTTAACGCTTTCTGGATCACGTAGAACTTGGCGTAAACGGGTGGCGCTTTGATAGCGATCATCTGCCCTTGCTTCTAAGCAGCGCAACACCACCTCTTGAAGCCAGCGCGGAATTTCTTTCCTGATAGCCCTGAGGGGAAATGGTTTGGCCCACATTCTTTTTCGTAAGCCATTCATTGACTGTGGGTTACCAAATGGAAGTTCGCCCGTCAACAACTCATACATGATCACGCCGATGGAAAAGATGTCACTGCGTGAATCTGATCGAACGCCAGCTACTTGTTCTGGTGAAATGTATGGAGCAGAGCCAATACCTTTGCGCATTTCTTCGGCAAGTAAATCCGGAAAGCGCGAGTGGTGTGAGAGGCCAAAGTCTATGAGCGTTAGTTTGCCTTCATCATCAATCAGCACATTGTCTGGTTTGATGTCGAGATGTATTGCATCCTGTGAGTGCAAAGACTGAACCGCTTGTGCAAGATCGGCGCCAATGCGAATGACTTCATCGATGCTAAATTGTTTGCCTTCTTTAATGAGCTCTTCTAGCGGACGTCCTGCGACTTGTTCCATTGCAATATAGGGACGTGTTGCCATATTTCCCGAGCCTAGATACTTCGGTACATATGGACTTTTAAGGGAGCGCAGGATCGTGAGCTCAGTTTCAAAGCCAATTAAACTCTCGACAGGTTGATCTTTGCCAACCCGTGGAATTTTTAAGAGGATGGGAAGTTCAATGCCCTCTTTGGTGGCCGAAAATAGACTGGCCATTCCGCCGCGATGCAGTTCTTTTCCAAGAACAAAACCATCAACGACTTTACCCTCCTGAAATATGTCATCTACCGCTTCAATATCAGGTTTGATGGGCATAGATAAATTACTTACCAGTAATCAAGCGATTTGCTAGGTCTTCTGGCAGGCCGGCGCGCCGCACTTTATCTGCAGCTTTAAAGTGATCATATGGAACGCGGTGAAAAGTTAATGCAGAAATTTCAGGTTCAAATACTGCAAAGCAGGCCTCGGGATTGCCATCTCTTGGTTGGCCAAGCGATCCAACGACACCAACCCACTGGCGATGGCCCATAACGGGCACTTCATCTCCAGGATGTGGAGCAAAACGAATGAGTTTGCCAACAGCACTTTGATAAAAAAGAGCCTGCTCGTGTGCATGCCCTACAAAAGTGTATGACTTACCTGAGCTTTGGACGCATTGCCAGGCGCTCATGCTGTCGGTAATGTAATTCCACTCCGAAGGCTTATGAGCTGATGCATGTACAAAGCAAATCTCTTCTTCGTTAATGATTAGCGGTAGCTCTTTTAAAAATTGCACATGCGCTGGGTTCAGTTGCGACTTGGTCCACTCAATGGCTGCATTGGCGCTGGCATTCATTCTTTGGCTGTAATCTTTAAAGACTGCCTCATCATGATTGCCAACCACTGCAATGGCTTTACCAGACTGAACCAGTTCAGCAATGCGATCAACCAAAGCAATTGGATCGGCGTTATATCCCACCAGGTCGCCCAAGAAAGCCATGCGTGTAACGCCGAGTTCTTGGGCTCTTTCCATGCAGGCTTCATAAGCCTCTAAATTACTGTGAAGGTCGGCAAATAGCCCAATACGTTCGCTCATCTCTTAATGATAGGACAAAAGATGTTTTTAATGAAGGCTTAGTAAGGACTTGCCTCATTATTGGGGCGATTTTTGAAGCGCTTATGAACCCAATAATATTCAGCTGGCCTTAGGCGAATTTCTTTTTCGAAGATTTGGTTCAGGCGCGCAGTATCTTCTTCAGGGTTTTCGCTAGGAAAATCGCCGAGGGGCTTGCTGATGGTGCACAAGTAGCCACTTTCGTCAGACTTGAGTGCGGTAACCATCATACAAACTTCAGCACCAGTAATGCTAGCAAGTCTAGAAACTGCTGTGATGGTATTGGTTTGGATGTCAAAGAATGGTGCAAATACCGAGTCCTTTAGACCTAGGTCAATATCAGGCGCGATGATGATAAAGCTGCCTTTGCGAATCTCTCGAATTAATGCGATGGAATTACCTTGACGATCTATGGAGTTACCGCCAAAACGGTTGCGCCAGTCAATAATTTTTTGATTGAAAAAAGGACTCTTCATCCTTTGAAAAAATCCTGAGGTACGGGGCCAGTGATTTCGCTTCGCTAGGGCGCTCAAAATAATGCTGCCTTCGATGCCAACGAAGTGCATATTCACCAAGATGCGAGGCTTTCTATCGGAGAGGTCTACCTCCGATCGCACTTCGATCATGCTACTTAATTGCTCTTCGCTACCGTGCCAGATGATACTTTTTTCTACCAAGCTTCTACCGAGCAGGCGCCAGTGCTTTTTTCTGAGTTGGTCAATGGCCGCATCAGATAACTCAGGAAAGCATAATTTTAAATTTGTTGTGACCACATGATTGCGCTCACTCGGAATTCTGGCGGCAATAAAGCCCAGGCCAGAGCCAATGGCAACCAATAATGCATAAGGAAGAATTGAGAGGAGTTTTAATAAAGCCACTATGGCTTTATTGGAAAAAGATTTAAGCAAGCGTAATGTTATTCAGCGTCGTAGCGTGTTAATGTTTTTTTGTAACGAGTCCCCATTTCCTCTATGGAACTACTCGACATACCAAGATCCTTAACAAGCCCAGTATCTAAGCGATAAGCCCAGCCATGCACGGTAAGATCTTGGCCACGAGCCCAGGCATCTTGAACAATGGTGGTTTCACATACGTTGACCACTTGCTCGATCACATTGAGCTCACAAAGACGATCTTGGCGCTTGGGCGTCGGCAGTACCTCTCCTAAATAACGCTCATGTTTTTGGTGGACATCCTTTACGTGACGTAACCAATTATCAGCTAGTCCAATGCGTCGATCGCTTAGCGCAGCATGAACGCCAGCGCAACCATAATGACCGACAACTAATATATGTTTGACTTTGAGCAAGTCAATGGCGAATTGGATGACTGATAGACAGTTGAGGTCGGTGTGAACAACGACGTTTGCGACGTTGCGATGAACAAATAGCTCGCCAGGTAAAAGATCAACGATTTCATTTGCTGGGACGCGACTATCAGCACAGCCAATCCAGAGATATTCTGGGGCCTGTTGATTAACAAGCCGTTTAAAGAAATCTGCATCCTTGGCAACCATTTCTTCCGCCCATGCACGATTATTGGCAAATAGGTGGTCTAAGGCGCTGGAGTTCTTCATAATCATGGTTTGAGTTTAAAGTACTTTGATGACGCCCATTTGGTTAAAAGAAACACCCACCGGAATTGTCCTTAATATCCATTGCCAGCCTGGCGCCAAGGTGAGCAAGGTTGTTGGTTTGCATGATGGCAGCCTGAAGATTTCTCTACAAGCGCCAGCTATGGAAAATAAGGCCAATGAAATGCTAGTAGCATGGCTTTCTAAGCAATTAAGGATCCCGCAAAAGCAAATTCGGTTTTTATCGGGTCAAAATAGTCGCCAAAAACGTCTGGAGATTTGGGGCTCCATTACTCCGGAGCAAATAGCGCAGATCTTGGCGCCCTAGGATTTACCAGAAAATTCCCCATAAAATACCCAAAATAAGCACCCATTTGCCAACGTAATATACCGAGCGATGCTTGGCTTTGAGTTTTTTTGCCTGCGCTCTGAGGTGATAAAAGTAGCCAAATAGAACATTTACAAACCCTATTTTTTCTCCTGCCACATTCTGTGAGGATGTCGCACTCATCACGTAGCGGCCAAACCAGCGATTGAGAAGTTGTGCGGGCTTTGTGTAAAGCGGGCGTTCTATATCGCAAAACAAGACGATGCGTTGCTGATCAGTCTCATTGGCCGCCAGATGAATGTAGGTTTCATCAAACATGACTGGCTCGCCATCTTTCCAGAAATAACGCTCTCCATCCACTTCAATAAAGCATTTAGGGTCATTGGGTGTAGCTAGCCCAATGTGATAGCGCAAGGACCCTGCATAGGGGTCGCGATGGCGTACCAGCGTCGCTCCAGGGGGTAGGGAGGCAAACATCGCCGCTTTAATGGATGGAATGGATTTGAGGAGCGCTACTGTTTTTGGACAGCTAGCTTGTGCTGAAGGCATTTCCTTGCCATACCAGTAGAGGTGAAAGCGCTTCCAGCCAGTGCGGAAGAAAGAATTAAAGCCGATATCGTTATATCCAGTAGCAGCCGCAATTGCGCCATCTTCATTGAGGGAAAGCGCCTCCTCGCGAATGATTTCCCAGTTATTCTGCAATGGCGCAAGCTCTGGAAATTGCGATACAGGGATGAATGCGCCCGCCTTCACTTTAGAGAAGATGTAGAGCAGGCTATTTATAGGGGCTAAAAGGACCTGGTAATCAGTCAGAGATCTAACTAGGCCAAAACGTACTCTGCCGCGAAAATAGACAAATACAGCCGATACAACAAAGATGATGAAAATGGTGTGACGTATTTGCATGGATTTACCGATCAGCTTTAGTGTCTCATTTTAATTTGTATCTTAGGGGCGCCTCATCTATTTCTAAGTTAAATATGCCCCTATACTTAAACTCATCAGTACAAGAGAGCGCAATAGGGTCACTAAAGAGGGCTTATTTTTTAGGAAAAAGGTAATGAATCAGTTTATAAAGTGGCTCTTAAGCCTTGTATTTATAGGGATTACAGGTCTATCAGTCTATACCTGGGTCATGCTCAGTTGGAGTTATGGCAGTGGTGAGCGTGCTGGCTACGTACAGAAGTTCTCAAATCGTGGCTATGTCTGCAAGACCTGGGAGGGGGAGTTGGCAATGGTTTCCATGCCCGGAACAATGTCTGAAAAATTCCTCTTTACGGTGCGCGAAGATGCTGTGGCGCAAAAAATTAACGCAAATTTAGGCAAAAAGGTAGCTCTAAAGTATGAGCAGCACATTGGACTACCAACAACTTGTTTTGGAGATACTGAATATTTTGTATCAGACATAACTGTTTTAGATGAATAAATAAAAAATAAAAAAATTGTTTTTTAAAAAGCATTTATTTTTATAATTTTTTGTGGTTAAAATCACGTAAGCGCACTGGGCGCTGACATCAATATCTATAAGGAGCTTCACTTGAACAAAGCAGAACTAATCGCAGCGATTGCTGACGACGCTGAGATCTCAAAAGCCAAAGCTGAATTTGCATTAAATTCTGCTATTGCGCACATCATTAAAGCTGTTACTAAAGGTGATTCAGTACAACTGATCGGCTTTGGTACTTATTCATCTGGTAAACGTGCTGCACGTATGGGCCGCAATCCAAAAACTGGTGAGCCACTCAAAATCGCTGCTGCTAAAACTGTCAAGTTTTCTGCTGGTAAAGCATTTAAAGATTCAGTTAACAAGCGTAAGAAGTAATTCTTATTTGTTGATGAAAAAGCCCGGCATGCCGGGCTTTTTTGTTTCTAGCTCTACATTTTCTTTGCAGAGATTTTGGGAGTTAGCTTTGCACTAGGCGTCGGTGGCGATGAATGCTCATCAATATACCGGCCCCAAATCCAAGTGTTACTAAAGCAGTCCCTCCATAGCTAATAAACGGGAGTGGTACGCCCACTACTGGGAGAAGGCCGCTGACCATGCCAATATTGACAAAAGCGTAGGTAAAGAAAATCAGCGTTACAGAGGCGCCAAGTAGGCGAGTAAATAAATTAGGTGCGCTAGCGGAGATGGCTAAACCTCTTTTAATCAACGCAAAGAAGAGGGCCAATAAAACAAGATTACCAAGCAAGCCAAACTCTTCGGAGAAAACAGCGAATACAAAATCAGTATGTTTCTCTGGAATAAATTCCAAGTGTGCTTGTGTGCCCTGAAACCAACCCTTCCCAAAAAACCCACCAGAGCCGATTGCAATCATAGATTGAATGGTATGAAAGCCTTTGCCAAGTGGATCACTACTCGGATCTAACAAAGTACAAACGCGATGTTTTTGATAATCATGTACGAATGGCCATGCAACATCATGAGCACAAAGCGTGTTGCCAAAAATAATCATGAGCAGAATGCCAAATGCACCAAGCCCAACAAAAGGCAAAATCCACTTCCATGGCAGTCCAGCCAAAATGATGACGTACATTCCAGCTGCAAAAACCAAAAGAGCCGTTCCCAAGTCAGGCTGTCGTGCAATCAGCGCAACAGGAATGCCTAAGATGATTGCAGCGATTCCATAATCCCAAGATTTTTGCAGACCCTCACGTTTCTGAAAGTACCAAGCAAGCATTAATGGCATGGCAATTTTCATGATCTCGGATGGTTGGATAACGATGCCGATATTAAGCCAACGTCGCGCACCTTTTTTAATCAGACCGAAGACCGCCACTGCAACTAATAGTGCAACTCCAAAACTATAGATCCACACCGCTGCGATCTCAAGCCACTTTGGTGGAATGCGAGACACACACCACATCACTACAAATGATAGTGCGAGGTTTCGTAATTCATCTTCGATCAGCACTGGAGTATTTTGACTCGCAGATAGAAAAGTAAAAAAACCAACAGCGGCTAAGCCAAGCAGAATAAGGCCGAGCTGGCGGTCCAATCCAGAAAAAATACTATAGAGGGCCTTACGAATTTTTCTTATGGGGCTCTTTTCCATTCGGGAACCTCCTTTGGCCATTTACCTTCAAGGTAGTAATCCAATGCTTTGCGAGCGATTGGCGCTGCATATTGCGCACCAAAGCCAGCATTCTCAACCACCATCGCAATCACAATGCGTGGCTTATCTGCAGGAGCAAAGGCAATATATAAGGCATGGTCACGTAAAAATTCAGCAGTGGCTCCATGTTTGTAATCTTTGGAATTTAAGCTGAAGACTTGAGCTGTACCGGTCTTTCCACCCGCCACAAATTCAGCGCCTTTAAATGCTGCTGCAGAAGTACCCGTGCGATTGACTTCCACCATGGCATTTTTGATGACCTCAAGATTTTCCGGCTTGAGATCGATGCGATAACTTTCTTTTGGTGTGGTGAGCGTGCGGTTACGCGTAAATGGATCTTCAATTGCTTTGACTAGGTGTGGCTTCATGACAATGCCATTGTTCGCCAGATTCGCCATGGCATGGGCTAATTGCAGAATGGTGAAAGCGTTGTAGCCTTGACCAATACCCAGGGAAATCGTCTCGCCTTCATACCATTTTTGTTGTTCGGGTTTTTTGAAGGTATTTTTCTTCCATTCGGTAGAAGGGAGAACACCCGCAGATTCACCTTGTAAATCAATGCCGGTAATTTGTCCAAAGCCAAGTGGCTTCATAAACTCTGCAATCATGTTGACGCCCATATCGCGGGCTAGCATGTAGTAGTAGGTATCGCAAGATTCCACAATCGACTTTTGCATATCTACTGTTCCATGCCCACCTTTTTTATCATCGCGGAATGTGTGGTTACCAAAATCAAAAAAGCCTGGATCAAAAATAGTTTGAGATGGGGTGCGCTTTTTATTTTCTAATGCAGCCAGGGCCATGAAAGGCTTGTAGGTTGATCCTGGGGGGTAGATACCTTTGAGCGGTCTGTTGTAGAGCGGCTTCTGCGGAGAGTCATTTAACTCTTTCCAGGTGACTGCATCTATTCCTTCCACAAAATCATTTGGGTTGAAGTTGGGTTTTGATACAAAGGCAAGAACATCACCCGTCTCAGGCTCAATGGCTACGAAGGCGCCACGAAAGTTTCCATAGAGCTCTTCCACCAGGTATTGCAATTTAATATCGACCGATAGAACAATATTTTTTCCGGGAATGGAGGGTGAGCTCGAAAGTGTGCGAACAGGTTTACCGCCGGCAGTGATTTCTACTTGATCATATCCAGGAACGCCGCGCAATACAGTTTCGTATTTCTGTTCTAAACCAATTTTTCCTACGTACTGAATGCCTGGCAGAAATGAGCTTTGTAATGCATCAGGATCATCGGCTTTTGCACCCTCAATCTCCGTTTGCATCCGCTCTTTATCTTTTAGCGAAACCCTCCCGATATAGCCAATTAAATGGGAGGCTAGCTCGTTATAGGGGTACTCTCGGAAGCTGCGGGCGCGAATTTCCACCCCAGGAAAGCGGTAGCGATTAGCCATAAAGCGGGCTGTTTCGGCCTCTGTCAGCATTGAGCGCAGCGGAAAAGTGCCCATTTTTCGAGAATCCTCTAGGGAGCGCTTGAAATTACGGCGATCCCTCGGGGAAATGAGAACAATTTGGGATAAATCATCGATGAGTTCATCAACATTGCCCTTAACCTCTTCAGCGTTGATATCTAAAGTCAGCGCTGAATAGTTTCTGCCAATCACAATGCCGTTGCGATCAATGACTAAGCCGCGATTTGCAGGAGCGGGTACAAGTGCTATGCGGTTACTTTCAGCCAGTAAGGCATATTTGCCATGACTCACCAGTTGTAGCCAAACTAATCGAGTAACTAGCAGCAGAAAACAAACCGTAACAAAGATGGTTGCAATATGAATGCGCTCTTGAAAAGAGTTGAGATCCGCTTTTTTAAAAGAAACCATACAACCGCTTAGATTGGTCGATTATGGTCAACGTCAATAGGACGACGTTGAGGGGCTAGCAAAATACGAGTAGCGATTGGCCAAAGCATGGCTTCAATCAAGGCTTGTATTGAGCCAGTCAGCGCCCACCAATAGAGTTCGCCGCTTAGTACCCAATGCGTTAAAACAGGAAATAAAGATACGAGTAAAAAAATGGGTAGCAGATGCAGGGCTTGAGTAAACACGCTCAAGGCTATGATGCGCCTATGCCAAGAGATCGCCAGATAGGCTACTAGCGAGTAGCTAAATGCATGCAATCCCAGAAGATCTGAGTTGTGAACATCCATTAATAAGCCAAGAGTGAAGGCGATCATGACGCCAACATAGCGATGTTGATGAATATTCCAAAAGACGATACAGATAATCAGCCAGTCAGGAACCCAGCCGTAGTTACCAATCGGCAAGAGATTGAGTAGCAAGGCGCACAACAGGCTGAAATAAATAAAGAGCGGATTGGCAGGCCGCAGAATATAGCCGCTTTGGAAGTCAATCATTGCATTCCTCGCGCACGAGTTTGGCGGCGACCTGGAGTCATCACACCGGCGCCCCCAGAGCTTGATTTATTGACAACACTTGGCTTGGCGTCGAACTGTGGGTCGTAGAGTAGTGCCAATGCTTGGCGATAGCGGTTAACCGCAGCAACTGGAACACACAAAACATTGGAAGAGTTCTTGTCTGCGTTGCGTTCAATACGGCTGATAACGGCTACAGCGAAACCTGGTGGATAGACGCCGTCAATGCCGGACGTAATTAAGACATCGCCCACTTCTAGATCACTAGCAACAGGCAGGTAGCGTAGTTCTAAGGGGTTGCCGCGACCCGCCCCAAATACCGCTGCGCGCAGTCCGTTGCGCGCTACTTGTACGGGCACTGCAAAGTCACGATCCTCAAGCAATGACACTTCTGCAGAGCGATCGTAGAGACGTACTACCTGACCTAGGATGCCGGCGTCATTGGCAATCGGGTTGCCGAGCTTCAAGCCATCATGGCCGCCACGGTTAATGACAATGCGTTGAGAGATTGGATTGGGTGGATTGAAAAGAATTTCAACGGGAAGCGTTTTAAATGGAATTTGCTTCTGCAAATCCATTAACTGCCGCAGGTTTTGATTTTCAATTAAGAGAAACTCTGATTGGTTTGCAAGTAATGAAAGTTCTGCTTGGCGCACTTTCATTGCTTGATTTTCTTTATCAAGTGTTCCGCGTGTCGTGAAATATTCTGAGCTAGCATCAAATACATTGCGAGGCATCAGCATGACATATTCAAGTGGACGCAAGATCCAATTGACGTTATCTCGGATGGGGTTGAGAGTCTTATAGCGAAAATCGATCAACATCAATGCGATGCTGATCGATAGACAGACAATCAGTTTGACTAAAGCAGGAACGCCTTGTCTGAAAAGTGGAGGAGCGCTATGTTGCAATGCCCTGGTCGACGTGTAAGTCGATTACTCTTGCGAGAACACTCCGCCCAACTTGTCCATGCGCTCGAGTGCTGTACCGCAACCACGAGCGACGCAAGTGAGAGGATCTTCTGCTACATGAATGGGCAATCCAGTTTCTTCCAGGAGCAAGCGATCGAGGTCGCGCAACAATGCACCGCCACCCGTCAACATCATGCCGCGCTCGGCGATGTCAGAGGCAAGCTCAGGAGGAATTTGTTCAAGCGCTGCTTTTACTGCAGTCACGATTTGATTCAAAGGATCAGTTAAGGCCTCAAGCACTTCATTGCTGGTGACTGTGAAGCTGCGTGGAATACCTTCAGAAAGATTGCGGCCCTTTACTTCCATCTCGCGCACTTCGGCGCCTGGGAATGCTGAGCCGATTGTCTTTTTAATTAACTCTGCAGTTTGTTCACCAATTAACATGCCGAAGTTACGACGAATGTAGTTTGTAATGGCTTCGTCAAACTTATCGCCACCAACGCGAACAGAGCCTTTGTAAACCATGCCACCCAAAGACATCACGCCAACTTCAGTTGTCCCGCCACCGATATCAACCACCATCGAACCAGCCGCTTCAGATACTGGCAAGCCAGCACCAATTGCAGCGGCCATAGGCTCTTCAATCAGAAATACTTGGGATGCACCCGCACCTAAGGCTGACTCACGAATGGCACGACGCTCAACTTGGGTAGATCCACAAGGAACGCAAATAATGATGCGTGGGCTTGGCTTTAACAGCTTGCTCTCGTGCACCATTTTGATAAATTGCTTGAGCATTTGCTCGGTGATGGTGAAGTCGGCAATAACACCGTCTTTCATGGGGCGAATCGCCTCAATGTTTCCAGGAACACGTCCCAGCATCGCCTTTGCCTCTTTACCAACGGCCAAAATGGTTTTTTTGCCACTTGGACCGCCTTCTGTGCGAATTGCCACAACCGAGGGTTCATCAAGCACAATACCCCGATCACGCATATAAATTAAGGTATTTGCGGTTCCTAGGTCGATGGCTAGGTCATTAGAAAAGTAGCTGCGGAAAAAACCAAACATGATGTAGTGGGAAAATAGTAAGTGTTAATAAAAATATATAGGAATGATACTCTAGCGCCCCATGAAACTTGATGATGTCCAGCGCATTGCGCACCTTTCCAGGCTTGAGTTAAACCAGGCAGAAGCCGAGGCAGTTTTGCCTCAATTACAGGCTATTTTTGCTTTGGTCGAAGAGATGCAAGCCGTTGATACAACAGGTCTTGAGCCCTTGGCCCACCCTATCCTATTCCTGCGTGACTTGGCGCAGCCCTTGAGAGTTGATCAGGTGACTGAATCAGACCATCGCGCTGAAAACATGCAATCAGCGCCGGCACAACAGGATGGTTATTTCTTAGTTCCGCGGGTGATTGAATGAGTTGGCACAACACCCCCATCGCTTTAATGGCGAAAGCCCTTGCCGCAAAAGAGGTCTCCAGTACAGAGCTGACAAAGTATTTTTTAGATCGTATTGAGTCTGGAAAGCAGTGGAATGCCTATCTTGATGTGAATACTCACTTAAGTTTAGAGCAAGCATCTGCAGCGGATGAACTTATTTCTTCAGGAAAATCAGGTAAATTGACTGGTATCCCCGTAGCCCACAAAGATGTCTTTGTCACCCGTGGCTGGAAGTCGACCGCCGCCTCCAAGATCCTCGAGGGCTACCTCAGTCCTTTCGATGCAACAGTGGTCGCTAATTTGGGCATTCCGAGTGCAGACAATCCAAATGGTGCTGGTATGGTTTGCTTAGGCAAGACCAATATGGACGAATTTGCCATGGGCTCTTCCAATGAAAACTCAGCCTATGGACCAGTCTTAAATCCCTGGAATTCTGAGTATGTTGCAGGTGGATCATCTGGTGGTTCTGCTGCTGCAGTTGCGGCAGGTTTAGCCCCAATTGCCACTGGAACAGATACAGGCGGATCGATTCGTCAGCCAGCAGCTTTTTGTGGCCTGACCGGGATTAAGCCAAGCTATGGGCGCGTTTCTCGGTACGGCATGATTGCTTATGCCTCTTCTTTGGATCAGGCGGGCCCCATCGGCAAGACTGCTGAAGATTGTGCTTTATTGCTTTCTGCGATGTCATCGCACGATCCCCGTGACTCCACATCCTTGGCTGATTCCGGTGAAGACTATGGCCGCTATCTCAATCAGGCTTGGAAAGAAGCTAATGCCAACCCTGCAAAGCCTTTAGAAGGCTTGCGAGTTGGTTTACCCAAAGAGTTTTTTGCTGAGGGTTTGGCAGAAGATGTTGCCAAAGCAGTCAATGCCGCAGCTAAAGCTTTGCAAGACCTAGGCGCTCAATTGGTGGAGGTGAGCCTGCCTAAAACGAAGCTATCGATTCCGGTGTATTACGTCTTGGCACCCGCAGAAGCCTCTAGCAACTTAAGTCGTTTTGATGGCGTGCGCTATGGACATCGCGCCAGCGAGTATCGGGACCTAGGTGATATGTATCAGAAGTCCCGCACCGAAGGTTTTGGTGCCGAGGTAAAACGTCGCATTCTCATTGGTACCTATGTACTCTGCCACGGCTATTACGACGCTTACTATTTACAGGCGCAAAAAATTCGCCGCATTATTGCTGCAGATTTTCAGGCGGCATTTAGTCAGTGCGATGTGATTCTTGGGCCTGTGGCGCCTGATGTGGCATGGCGTTTAGGTGAGAAATCAAAAGATCCTGTGCAGATGTATTTGGAAGATATTTACACCTTATCGACCAATTTGGCAGGACTGCCAGCAATGAGCGTTCCTTGTGGATTTAATTCAAACAATCTTCCAATTGGTATGCAATTAATCGGCAATTATTTTTCTGAGGCGCGCTTACTGCAAGTCGCCCATCAATATCAACAGGCCAGCGATTGGCATTTGCGTCAAGCAAGCGAGGTGGCATGATGCAATGGGAAGTCGTTATCGGTTTAGAAACCCACGCGCAATTAAAAACGCAATCGAAGATTTTTAGTGGCGCCAGCATACGTTTTGGTGCCGAACCAAATACCCAGGCATGCCCAGTAGATCTGGCTTTGCCGGGAGTATTGCCGGTATTGAATCGTCAAGCCGTAGAGCATGCGATTCGTTTTGGCTTGGCGGTGGGCGCGAAGATTTCACCGGCTAGCATTTTTGCTCGCAAGAATTACTTCTACCCTGATTTACCTAAGGGCTATCAGATTAGTCAGTTTGAAATCCCTGTAGTTGTTGGTGGACATCTTGAAATCTTGGTGGGCGACGAAGTCAAAGTGGTTGAGCTGACACGTGCGCATATGGAAGAAGATGCTGGCAAATCTGTTCATGAAGAGGACTTCACTGGCCCGCACGGCGAGGCCTCTAGTGGCATCGACTTAAATCGTGCCGGCACTCCGCTATTAGAAATTGTTACAGAGCCTGTGATGCGCAGCGCTGCTGAGGCTGTGGCCTATGCAAAGGCTTTGCATGGCTTGGTCGTCTGGTTGGGTGTTTGCGATGGCAATATGCAAGAGGGCTCTTTCCGCTGTGATGCCAACGTTTCGGTGCGCCCTATGGGTCAAGTAGAGTTCGGCACCCGTTGCGAGATTAAGAATTTAAATTCATTCCGTTTTTTGGAAGAGGCAATTCAATATGAAGTGCGTCGCCAAATTGAGTTGATTGAAGATGGCGGTAAGGTTGTTCAGGAAACCCGTTTGTATGATCCTGATCGCCAAGAGACCCGCAGCATGCGTAGCAAGGAAGATGCGAACGACTATCGTTATTTCCCAGATCCCGATTTGCTGCCTGTAGTCATTGATGATGCCTGGATAGCTGACGTACGTAGCAAGATGCCAGCCTTACCAGCGCAATTGCGCGAGCAATGGCAAAGCGAGTTTGGTCTGAGTGCATATGACGCTCAGTTACTCACACAAGATCGCGACACCGCAAAAGTATTTGAGGACTTGCTGGCTATTGTTGGTAAACCTTTAGCAAAAGCAGCGGCTAACTTGATCGCAGGCGAATTCGCTTCCTCTGTAAATAAGGCTGGTATCGCAGTAGCTCAAGTGCCATTAAAGGCTGAGCACTTGGCAGCACTATTAACGCGTACTGCAGATGGCACGATTTCTAACAAGATTGCTAAAGATATTTTCGCGATGCTTTGGGAAGAGGCTTTATCAGGCAAGGAAATCAGCGCTGTTGACCACATTATTGATGCCAAAGGCTTAAAGCAAATTAGCGATAGTGGAGCGCTCGAGGCCATGATTGATACGGTCTTGGCGGCCAATGAAAAATCGGTTGAAGAGTTCCGCTCTGGAAAAGAAAAAGCGTTCAACGCCCTAGTTGGTCAGATTATGAAAGCATCACAAGGCAAAGCCAATCCGGGCCAGGTAAATGAATTGCTGCGTAAAAAGCTTGGCTAAAGCAGAATACAAATGACACATTGAGAAAGAAATAGATGAGCGCAATTGATCCGCAGCAAGCAGAACAAGAAGAGTTGGTGGCTGAGTGGTTACGAGCGACCCCAGGCTTCTTTGAGCGTTACGCCAATCTGTTAAACGACATTCGTTTGAAGCATCCCCATGAAGATCGCGCGATCTCATTGCAAGAGCGTCAAATGACCATCTTGCGCACACAAAATCAGGAACTGAATCGTCGTCTCAGTGAGATGCTTCATTTTGGAAGTCGCAATGACAAAACACAGCAAGGCTTAGTTGCATGGTTGTTGCGCTTAATGCGCGCTAACAATAAGGCTGATGTAGAGGCTGCTGTGACCCATGGCTTAGCAGAGGTATTTGAAGTGGATGCAGCACAAATTCTGTCGCCAAACAATGCGTTTGGTCCTTGGATTGATACTCCATTATGTGGATCTGCGAAAGAGCTTGCAGCCGCTAGCGTGGATTTGTTGGCTACTCAAACGACCATCGATCCTGAATGGCAAAGCATGGTGGCAATTGGGCTGCCTTTGGGTAAAGGCGGATCAAGCAATCAAGCTCCAGCCGTGCTGTTGTTGGCAAGCAAAGATGAATCACGTTTTACCGCTGACATGGGTGCCTTCTATTTGCGTCAAATCGCTGAACTAACTGCTGCAGCTTTGGATCGCGTCCAAGCTTATGAAGTCACAGCCGACTGAACTACATCCGCTTGTGCAGGAATATCTGCATGAGCTTCATGTATTGCGTCAGTTATCGCCGCATACGCTCAAGGCGTATCGGACAGATTTAATGGAGTTACAACTTTTTGCCGCAGATGATTCTGTTGAGCTCTTAAAGGTCAGCAATGCGCATGTGCGTCGCTGGGCTGGTAGATGGCATGCCAAAGGGAAGTCATCTAGAACGATTGCCCGAGGTCTTTCTGCCTGGCGCGGTTGGTATGACTGGATCACCGAGAAAGCGGCGCGCAGAGATGCGCAGACGGGCAGGGCACGCGTCAAATTGAGCGCCAATCCAGTGGACGATGTCAAAGCACCTAAGCGCTTGAAGTCCTTGCCTAAAGCACTTTCGGTAGAACAGGCTTTGGCATTGGTTAATCAAGTGGTGCAAGAGGCGGAGGAAAAGAAAGATCTGGAGTCCATTCGGGATGCTGCGATTGTGGATCTGCTGTATTCCTCTGGCTTACGTCTTTCGGAGCTCTTGGGCATTGACGTGATGCAAAGCAAAGATCGCCAACATGAGTCTGCGGGTTGGCTAGATTGGGATGCAGCCGAGGTCACTGTTTTAGGTAAGGGTGGAAAGCGCCGCTCTGTTCCTGTTGGCTCACCTGCCATGAAATCATTGCAGGCCTGGCGAGGGCTCCGGGATAGCGCTGAGTACGCTCAACAATCTTCCGCCTTGTTTATTTCTGCCACTGGCGCTCGCTTATCCCCTCGTACCGTTCAAGCGCGTTTACGTACCCTAGCGATGCGCGCTGGTTTGCCAACCCATGTGCACCCTCACATGATGCGTCATAGCTTTGCAAGCCACGTACTGCAATCCTCACAGGACTTACGTGCGGTGCAAGAGATGCTGGGGCATGCCAGTATTGCTAGTACCCAAATTTATACTTCCTTAGATTTCCAGCATCTTGCTCAGGCATATGACAAAGCACATCCTCGAGCAAAGGCTGGTAAAGGCTGAGGAACTCGGTAAGATACAAGGTTTCCTCCAACGGGGAATGATTCACCACTAGATTTTGAATGGACTGACGATGGCATTAATTCCAGTAACGATTCTCACGGGCTTTTTGGGTAGCGGCAAAACTACCCTCCTCAAGCACATTCTCACCGAACAACATGGCAAAAAAATTGCTGTGATCGAAAACGAGTTCGGCGAAGAGAACATCGATAACGACATCTTGGTTCAAGACAATCAAGAAAACATTGTGCAGATGAGTAATGGCTGTATTTGCTGCACGATTCGTGGCGATCTGGTGGACGCCCTCAATGAGCTTTGGGAGCAACGCAAGGATAAGAAAATTAGCTTTGAGCGTGTCGTGATTGAGACCACTGGAGTCGCCAATCCTGGCCCAGTCGCCCAGACCTTCTTTATGGATGACGATGTAGCGGATCACTATGTGTTGGATGCCGTAGTGACTCTGGTGGATGCTAAGCATGGGCAGCAGCAGCTCAGCGAACATGAGGAGGCTCAGCGCCAGGTAGGCTTTGCTGATCAAATCTTTATTACTAAGACCGATCTGGTAACGCCTGCTGAGGTTGATGCCTTGCGTGCCCGCTTAATGCATATGAACCCCCGTGCGCCTATTTCCGGGATTTCTAAGGGGG
The DNA here is from genome assembly GCF_018881755.1 of Polynucleobacter finlandensis. Classification (GTDB taxonomy): domain Bacteria; phylum Pseudomonadota; class Gammaproteobacteria; order Burkholderiales; family Burkholderiaceae; genus Polynucleobacter; species Polynucleobacter finlandensis. Next base: position 50,803 of record NZ_JACVPS010000002.1, read on the forward strand.
TAGTTCCGCTTGAGGCGGTTTTAGACCTCAAGGGCTTTAATTTGAACGCCAAATTGGACATTGACCCGCATTTCTTGGAGCAAGAGGACCATGACCATAGTGATTGTGGTCACGACCACAGCCACGATCACCATGATCACAGCAACTGCGGCCACGACCACAGCCATGATCATCATGGTCATGCAGGGCATACAGACCGCATCCAATCCTTTGTATTTCGTAGTGATAAACCCTTTGATCACAAAAAGCTTGAAGACTTTTTGGGCGGCATTTTGGAGGTTTTTGGCGAGAAGATGTTGCGCTATAAAGGCGTGCTTTATGTGAAGGGAAGTAACCGAAAAGTGGTATTTCAGGGGGTTCATCAGATGATGGGCAGCGATTTAGCTGGTCCGTGGGGGGCTGAGCCCAAGCAAACCCGTATGGTGTTTATTGGCATTGACTTGCCTAAGGACACCCTATTAGCAGGGCTCGAGGGGTGTTTGGCTTAGGCGGGTTCGGATACAATCTGCCGCCACGGTCAATATTGATAAAAGGTCGTAAAACTTTGGCAGAATGAGGCAATAATGCTTCAAACCCATGGAAAGAATGAGATGACGGTAAAAACAGCAACAAAAACTGCAGCGGCTCCAAAAGTTAGTAAGACTGCAAGTAGCAAAGCTCCAAAGGGTGCACCTTTAACTGAAGCTGAACTGCTCAAAATGGCTGACAAGGACTACATGAATGCAGCCCAGTTAGATTTTTTCCGTCAAAAATTATTGACCCTCAAAGAGGACATCTTGAAGAATGCATCAGAAACTACTGAGCATCTTCGTGAAAACATTTTGGTTCCGGATCCGGCGGATCGTGCAACGATTGAAGAAGAGCATGCGCTTGAATTACGCACCCGCGATCGTGAACGCAAGTTGCTGAAAAAAGTAGAGCAGGCTTTGGCGCGGATTGAGACTGCTGATTACGGTTGGTGCGAAGAGACTGGCGAGCCAATTGGCTTATCCCGTTTGATAGCAAGACCGACGGCTAATCTTTCCCTTGAAGCACAAGAGCGTCGTGAACTCCGTCAAAAGTTGTTTGGCGAATAACCTTTTAATACTTCGGCTGCAATGACTAAGCACCTACCAACCCTTGCTGATATTCCACCTTTATTAAAGGCGGAAATCTTGGCCGAGGCTTTGCCTTATATCCGCCAATATCACGGCAAGACCATTGTGATTAAGTACGGCGGAAATGCCATGGTGGAGGAGCGCCTCAAAGAAAGTTTTGCGCGCGATGTCATTTTGCTCAAATTGGTTGGTATGAACCCCGTCGTAGTGCACGGCGGTGGCCCACAAATTGATGAAGCGCTGAAGAAGATCGGCAAGACCGGAACGTTTATTCAGGGTATGCGCGTTACCGATGATGAAACCATGGAAGTAGTCGAGTGGGTTCTTGGTGGCGAGGTGCAACAAGATATTGTTATGTTGATTAATCACTTTGGCGGACAGGCAGTTGGCTTGACTGGTAAAGATGGTGGCTTGATTCATGCCAGAAAAATGATGATCCCCGATGAAAAAAATCCAGGAAAAAAAATAGATATCGGTTTTGTCGGTGAGATCGAGGCCATTAATCCTGCGGTTGTAAAGGCCCTGCAAGATGATGCGTTTATTCCGGTGATTTCTCCTATTGGCTTTAGTGCTGAAGGTCAGGCATACAACATCAATGCTGACTTGGTTGCTGGCAAGATGGCTGAAATTCTGCATGCTGAGAAATTGGTGATGATGACCAATATTCCAGGCGTCATGGATAAAAATGGCACGCTCTTGACCGATTTAACTGCTCGAGAGATCGATGATTTATTTGCTGATGGAACTATCTCTGGTGGTATGTTGCCTAAGATTTCCTCGGCCTTAGACGCTGCGAAGAGTGGTGTGAACTCAGTGCACATTATTGATGGCCGTATTGAACACTCTTTATTATTAGAAATTCTGACTGAGCAAGCTTTTGGAACGATGATTCGTTCTAGATGAGCTATGGATAAGTGATAACTATGCGTGATTCTTTAGAGCCTTCAGAAATTGAAAGTAGTGCCGCTGAGGCTGGCAAGACACGCAAGCGTCCACGTCCAGGAGAGCGTCGCTTACAAATTCTGCAAGTGCTTGCGGAGATGTTGCAAAACCCTAAAGGTGAGCGCGTAACCACTGCAGCGTTGGCAGCCAAGATTCAGGTTTCTGAGGCGGCGCTTTATCGACACTTTGCTAGTAAAGCCCAAATGTTTGAGGGCTTAATTGCCTTTATTGAGCAGACGGTTTTTGGTTTGATCAATCAAATCAATCAAAAAGAAGAGTCAGGCCTTGCGCAGGTGCGCGGCATTTTGCAGATGCTACTCTTCTTTGCCGAGAAAAATCCTGGTATGACTAGAGTTCTTTTAGGTGATGCTTTGTTGCAAGAAGATGATCGCCTGCAAGAGCGCATTACTCAAGTGCTAGATCGCGTTGAGGCCTCGTTAAAGCAGGCCTTGCGAATTGCCCAATCCCAAGGTAGTACGTGGGGGCAGGCGGGTCAAGATGAGATTAGCATTCGTGCGGCTATGTTGATGAGTTTTGTTTTGGGTCGCTGGCATCGCTTTGCTCGTAGTGGCTTTAAGAAGCTACCAACCGAAGCATCTGATATTAGTCTTCGCATTCTTCTCTCCGAATGAGCGAGCTACACCTCTCTAGAAATACTATCCATTTTGCCGAGCCCTTGCCTTTGCAAAGTGGCGCCATGTTATCCGGCTACGACCTAGTTATTGAAACTTACGGCAAGTTAAATGCCGATAAAAGTAATGCAGTGCTGATTTGCCATGCGCTTAACGCCTCTCATCATGTAGCGGGCCCTGCACCTGAAGACCCTGAAGACATTGGTTGGTGGGACAACATGATTGGTCCAGGTAAGCCTGTCGATACCGATCATTTCTTCGTCATTGGCGTCAATAATTTAGGCTCATGCTTTGGCTCTACGGGGCCAATGAGCATTCATGCGGAAACTGGCAAACCTTATGGGGCAAATTTCCCCGTGGTGACTGTAGAAGATTGGGTGAATACCCAAGCGCGCCTGGCTGACAAATTGGGTATTCGTAAATTTGCTGCAGTGATGGGCGGAAGCCTTGGCGGTATGCAAGCCATGGCCTGGTCGATTCAGTTTCCAAAACGTTTAGATCACTGCGTTGTCATTGCCTCGACCCCGAAATTGAGTGCGCAGAATATTGCTTTTAATGAAGTGGCTCGTAACGCTATTTTGTCTGACCCTGATTTTCATGGTGGCAACTACTACGAACATGGCGTTGTCCCCAAGCGTGGCTTACGATTGGCACGTATGGTTGGCCATATCACTTATTTGTCTGATGACGACATGGCTGAAAAGTTTGGCCGTGAATTACAACGTCCCAATGGTGAATCCAACGACTATCGTTTTAGCTTTGATGTCGAGTTTGAGGTTGAAAGTTATTTACGCCATCAAGGGGATAAGTTCTCCACTTACTTTGATGCCAATACTTACCTCTTAATTACTCGTGCACTTGATTACTTTGATCCTTCGCGTCGTTATGAGGGCAGTCTGAACCGTGCCCTTGCAGAAGTACAAGCAAAGTTTTTAGTGGTGAGCTTTTCAACGGATTGGCGTTTCCCGCCAAACCGCAGTCGCGAAATGGTTGAGTCTTTGCTCAGCAATAAGAGTGAAGTGAGTTATGCAGAGATTGATGCTCCTCATGGGCATGATGCGTTCTTACTAGATGATCCTCGGTATCACAATCTTATTCGCGCTTATTTTGGAAAAATGCGTGAGGCCCTTAAATGAAGCGCGCAGATTTTGTAGCCATTGCTAAATGGATCGCTCCCAATAGTCAAGTTTTGGACTTGGGCTGTGGAGACGGTAGCTTTTTAGAGTTTTTGCAAAAGCAAAAGCCGGTACATTCTTACGGCGTAGAGATTGACGATGCGCGTGTTCTCTCTTGCGTGCAAAAAGGCTTAAATGTCATCCAGCAAAATCTTGAAGGGGGCTTAGCCCTTTTTGAGAATAATAGTTTTGATACGGTTGTCTTGTCTCAGACGCTGCAAACGATTCATCAAACCGAAAAAATCTTGCGTGAAGTAGTTCGCGTTGGCAAAGAATCCGTTGTATCTTTTCCGAACTTTGGTCACTGGTCCCATCGCTTGGCAGTGGGTATGGGCCATATGCCGGTGTCTAAGAGTCTTCCATACCAGTGGTACAACACGCCTAATGTGCGCGTACTGACAGTGGCTGACTTTGAAAGGCTAGCCTCTACTCTCGGATTAAAAATAGTGGATCGCTGCATCTTGCATGAAGGTAGAGAAGTGACCTTGCTGCCCAATTTGTTTGGCAGCCTTGCTTTGTTCCGCGTTCGACGTGCTTAGTGGCATTCAGTCCTGGCTAAAAGATTTTCGGGTTTACCTGGAATGGCCTTGCCTGAGAATGCTTTTCTTAGGCTTCTCCGCTGGCTTGCCTCTCTTACTCATTCTCGGAACACTCAGCTTCTGGCTGAGGGAAGCTGGCATTGACCGCAGCACTATTGGCTACTTAACTTGGGTTGGTCTGATCTACGCCTTTAAGTGGGTTTGGGCGCCTTTGGTAGATAGATTGCCCATCCCCATTTTGACCAGAGTGCTTGGTAGAAGGCGTAGTTGGCTGCTCTTTGCACAAGCCTTAATTGTTATTGGTCTCCTTGGCATGGCAAGTGTTGATCCTAAGGTAGCGCTCAATCAAATCGTATGGTGCGCCTTGCTAGTTGCCTTTGGTTCTGCCACTCAAGATATTGCCCTAGATGCTTTTCGGATTGAGTCGGCAGATAGCGATCGCCAAGCAGCTTTATCGGCCACTTATCAAACGGGTTATCGGCTTGCTTTGATTTGGTCTGGTGCTGGCGTTTTATGGTTGGCAGCCCGCGTTGAGACTGGGTCCGGTTCTTATGATGTGGATGCTTGGCACTTTGCTTATCTTTGTATGGCAGTCTCTATTGGCATTGGAGTCATCACCACCTTATTGAGTCAAGAGCCTGTCAAAGTCCAGCTTGCCAAAGTGCGCAATGCCAAGGAATGGCTTCATCAAACATTGGTTGAGCCGTTTGCTGAATTTATTTGCCGTTATGGTTGGCACGCAGTCATTATTTTGGCGTTGATTGCAATCTATCGCATTAGTGATGTCGTGATGGGAATCATGGCTAACCCTTTTTATGTGGATATGGGTTACACCAAAGACGAGGTCGCTGCTGTGAGTAAGGTATTCGGCGTCATCATGACTTTGGTAGGCGCTTTTGTAGGCGGTGTTTTAACGATGCGATTTGGTGTGATGCGCATCTTGTTCTTAGGCGCTATTTTGTCAGCACTAAGCAATGTATTGTTTGCCTGGCTGGCAACTCAGGGGCATGATTTGCATGGCTTGATTTGGGTGATCTCAGCAGATAATTTAAGCTCTGGAATTGCCAGTGCCGCATTTATTGCCTTCCTGTCGTCCTTAACCAATATTCGTTATTCAGCAACGCAGTACGCTTTATTTAGCTCAATGATGCTGCTCTTGCCTAAATGGTTGGCTGGATTCTCGGGGGCTTTTGTTGACGCCTTTGGTTACCAAGTGTTCTTTTATGGCACCGCCATTATTGGCGCGCCAGTGCTGGTCCTGATTTGGTTGGCTATTCGCTTGCATATCGTCGAATTTAAAAAGCACGATACCCAAGTCTCCCATCAGCAGTAAGCTCAAGCCCCTTTAGATCGACCAGTCATAATCCACAACTAAGGGCGCGTGATCGGAGAAGCGCTCAGCCTTGTAGACAGAAGTATTCTGAGCGCTGTTGGCGATTCCTGGCGTAGCAATCTGATAGTCAATACGCCAACCCACATTCTTGGCATAGGCTTGGCCACGGTTACTCCACCATGTATAGCAAGCCTCACCGGCCTCAGGCTCAATCTTGCGATAGACATCTACGTAGCCAACTTTGCCGAACAGATTAGTTAGCCATGCACGCTCTTCCGGTAAAAATCCTGAGTTCTTCACATTGCCCTTCCAGTTCTTCAGATCGATCTCATGATGGGCAATGTTGACATCACCGCAGAGGACGATTTCTCGACCCGACTTTTTGAGCTGAATGAGGTGAGGCAAGAAACTGTCGAGATAGCGATATTTAGCCTCTTGTCTTTCTGGAGAGCTTGACCCAGATGGCATATAAACCGATATCACCGAGAGCTGTTTAAAGCGTGCTTCCACATACCGACCTTCAGCATCAAACTCCTCATTACCGTACCCATAGAGCACGTCATCGGGTTTGTGGGGCGTGTAGATGCCGCAACCGCTATAACCCTTTTTTTCGGCATGATGAAAGTAGCCCTGTAAGCCGTCAGGATTGAGAATGGCATCTTCCAAATCATCTCGCTGGGCCTTGAGCTCCTGCATACAGATGAAATCTGCCTTTTGCTTTACAGCCCATGGCAGAAAGCCTTTTTTGACTGCGGAACGGATACCGTTGAGGTTGGCGGAAATGATGCGTAACATGTAGTCCTATGAACAGAGATGTTTAAATATTTACTTGATATATTAAATAATATCAATACACTAGACAAATATACATGCTACTTGGGGTCGAGGAGCAAATTTTGCATCCGTTCAATCTGGATTAAATGCGGGGACAAGCTTTGAGACTAGTGCTGGCTGATAAAAACCTCGTAGTTCAGGGGCGATGCTTTGAAGGGTTCCCGCTTCTAATTAATGATGATGGTGGCGAACTTCAGCCGGCACAAGATTGGTTGTGGGATGTACTGGGTAAATCAGGACGCATCTCTAGCTTGCTGACATGGGAAAGTTATGGGAGGGCAATGTATGATTTCTTCAGCTTTTTGCTAGCAAATGACTACGATTGGAGGCAATCCCCGCTGCCGGGAATGCCGAGCCCGATCATGGCTTGGCGTGACTGGTCACGGGGTACATTAAAACTACAAGCTAGTACTATCAATCAGCGTTTGCGTGTAGTTGTACGTTTTTATGAGTGGGCCTTCAAAAAAGGTTTCATCGACAAATTGCCTTTTGATTTTGTGCAAATCCAGACAAGTCGCCAGCCTGGATTCTTGGCTCACGTTGATACCTCTAATAGTACGATTTCCAGCCCAGAAGTTCTACTCAAGCAAACACAGCAAACCATTCGCATCCTGACCAAAGAGCAGATTGTGGTGTGTCATCAGGCTTTGAGTAATCGGACGCACCAACTGATGTTCGAGTTAATGGTTAGAACTGGTTTACGTCAAGTCGAGTGCCGCACCTTCCCTGATTCATATGTTTTTGATCCCGAGCGGCGCAAGGATCTGACCCCTGGACAAAAGTTGCGCTTGTATTTAGACCCAAAAGATATGGATATAAAAAACAGTAAACCGCGAGATATTGATATTCCTTATGACTTGATGGAGAAACTTTGGGATTATTCCGTGCGACGTAGGCAGGGCCGAGCTAACAACAATACTGATGCCAAAGAGCTCCCCAATCTCTTTCTTACGGAGGGCGGTACCCCTTACCAAAAGGATGCAATCACCAGCTTATTTAGGGTTCTTTCCAGGCGGGTTGGCTTTCGTGTAACCGCCCACATGTTGCGTCATAGCTATGCCACCTTTCTGTTATGGAGCCTACGAAAAAGTACCACGTTTGAAGGGGAGCCCCTGCTATATGTTCGTGACCGCATGGGTCATGCCAATGTCAGCACTACCACCATTTATTTGCACCTAATTAATTCACTCGAAGGGCAGCTGGTTCTGGCACACGAAGATGAAATTGATCAATTATTTGCGCAAGCATTAGAGGTGAGATCTTTGTGAAGCAAAAGAAAGTGTTTAGTGCTCCAGTACCCATTCAGGTTACTGTTGAAGCGCCTGAATTAATCGATACTAATAGCCTAATTATTGCTTTTCCAGAAAATCCTTCGAGCGTTCGATCTATTGATCTGACTCCTTGGCTTGATAGGGGAATCGATGCATGGGTATGGGCTGGCGCGGGACAATTGCGCGCGCTCCTTGCAAGTAAGGCTGTAACTTTAGTTACCATCATTAGTTACTGGCGAGGAGGTCTGCAATTCTTTTTCGAGTACATCATAGAATCAGGTGGCGCCGTTGATCCTTGGGATTTGAAGCCACTACACATCCTAAGCTATATCGGCTGGATTAAGGATCACAAAAATTGGGCCTATCGCACGCAGAAAAGCAAGTATACCCATACAAAATCTATCCTTACCGCGATGGGACGACGTGCAGTTGTGCCGAATCACGAGAACCTTTTTCCATCCAACCCCTTTCCTAATAGCAACAAAGAAAGCAAGGGCGCTAAACCATTGTCTCAAAAGGAGCGACAAGGCTTAGTCAAGGCACTCGTAGCCGATATCATTGCCATTCATAAGGGTGCGTTTATGGGTACCAACAGTGAGGCTATGGTGGTGTATCTATTGTCAATAGCGATTCGTACTGGAGCTAATACTGCGCCTCTTCTTGAGGCTTCACGGAAGTGCCTACATGATCACCCTTTTATGCCAAACATGAAGGTGATAGAGCTATTCAAGCGTCGCGGTAATGGCACTAAAGTCTCACAATTGCGCTACTCAGACTCTTATGTAAGCAATGTTTCAGTTCCAATGGACGGGGTAGCACTGTTGCATAAGGCGTTGCAAACGTCCGAGGCGCTAGTTGCCAAAGCTAAGTCTGAATATCAAGATCGAGTGTGGTTATACAAATCTTCGCAAGGCTCGACTGGCAGCAAGATTGCTTCACTGACTGGCGCCACATTAGCGAATGGCATCGCCGCTTTAATCAAGCGCCAGAGTTTGAGGGGGGACGACGGTCAGCCTTTGCTTTTAAATTTATCTCGCTTACGCAAGACGCTTGAAATGCGCTTATGGTCTCTCTCGGGTGGGGATTTGATTGCCACGGCCGCGCTTATGGGGCACGGTCCTAAAACTGCTGAGATCCATTATTTGGCTTGTACTCAGAAGATGCGAGAAAACGCCACCTTCGTTGGGGAGGCACTTCCCTTGATGTATCGATCCGGCGATGCTATGAAAACAGTCATCCCCAACCTACCTGGAAAGTCGCCAACTGGGCGCTGCAAAGATCCCTATGATGGTGATAAGGCTCCCAAGAACGGGGAGCCGTGCGATGATTTTTTTTCATGCTTTAGCTGCAAAAGCTATGCCATCGTTGGATCCCCAGAAGATCTGCATCGACTCTTTAGCTTTTATTGGTTTTTGGAGCGAGAAATGAATCATGCAAGAACGCAGGATTGGCGCTCAGAATTCCGCCACACAATGAACCTGATAGATCGTTTTACGGAGGATAAGTTCGACATAGACTTAATTGTTAAAGCCAAAGAAAGCGCGAAAATTAATCCACTTAAATTTTGGGCTTCCTTCACTTTAAGGGGTTTAGGGGAAGTTAATGGCTAAAAGTAATAGCGTTCTAGCCGGGACTGCGGGTGCAGAAAGAGAGATTGCTGTACCCGCAGTAGCTTCAGCAACAAGGAAGCACGTCGACAATCGCAAGGCCTACGAACTATTGGCAAACCAGGCTGTAAGTCTGGCAGGTTTATCTTCTGAAGATCGGGGTAATGTTGTAATCAGTGCCGTATTTGATGATGATGGTGATACGGTGGTGCTTTCCCGCGTTAAGGATATGGTTTGGGAGATGTGGCCTTTTGTAGATAGGCCCAATTTGTCAGCAACCGGAAAGCGTTTGAACTGGGGGGGAATCCCGGTCGCCTACCGTGAAGCCTGCCAAAACGTGCTCTATCACTACATGAGGGTGGGGCGTTCAGGATGGAGGCCGCCGAGTGTAGCTCGTCTTACAGAGACACTCTATAGCCTCAAAACGTTTTGCCGTTTTGCAGAAAAAATTAAGCTGAAAACATTGGCAGATATGGGGACGCTTCACATTGCTAACTTTGTCCATGAGCAGAAAAAATCAGGACTTGCGTCTAGCAGGCTGGCACAGCAATTCGCGGCGATAGAACTGCTCTATCTGTTTCGCTCTCAGCACGATGGAGCATTACAAGTCCATCCCTGGCCAGATTCGAGTGCGCAGGATATGGCGGGTAGGACTGGAAAAAATAGGGAGAGTGAACGCAAGGTGGGTTTGACGCCACTAATGCCTGTTGAGGTAGCGCAGCGTCTTTTTTTGTATGCAGAGGATATCCTGAGTCGTGCGGACATGGTGCTAGATGAGCGGGATCGAGGGGATCGCCCAGTATTTCAAAATTCGGAGCTTACAAAGATTCGTAATGCGTGCTTCTACCTGATGGGGGTGTTGACGGGTATGCGATCTTCCGAGTTATCAAGCATTGAGATTGATGCGGGGCGAGTAGAGATCAGGAATGAAATTACCTTCAATTGGGTTACCAGTGTTGAGCATAAGACCACGGGGGGTCGCCGCGTGGATTACTTAATGCCCTCAATGGGACTCAATATCTTGCGCATACTAGAGCGTTGGTCGCAGCCCCACCGTGCTCAACTGGCTGAGCAGATTGCTGTGATGGAGCGCAAAACTGGAAAGTGCACCAACAAAGAGTTGCAATGGCTCGTCACGGCCCGTAGAAATACTAAAAAGCTTTTTTTGGGGAACGGCGGTGCTAATAATTGTGTGCCGATATCAGGGTTGTACTGGGCAAGTATTTTTAAAAAATTCGCCTTAGATGCTGGGACAGATTGGAGTCTGAGTCCCCATCAAATGCGTAGGCTTTATGCCTATACTTTTGCGCGACATCGATTGGGCGATATGCTTTTTATCAAAGAGCAGTTTAAGCATTGCTCCATCGATATGACGCAACTCTATTGTTCTAATCCATACCAGGATTCCGCTCTTTACGACGATATTTTGACCGAACTAATGAGTTATAAAGTTGAGATTGTTGCCCAGTGGTTGGAGAAAGATGAACCATTGGCTGGCGGCGCTGGTCTTAAAATTAAGGAAATGCGTGCTCATGACTTTGAAGGACGCAAGGAGCTGATCACCGAGACCTCAAGTCGCATCAGCATCCGATCAACGGGCCATTCTTGGTGCCTAGCGCAAGATGAAGGTTGTGGCGGGTCGGGGATTTACGAAAAGGGTAATTGCGGTGGATGCAGCAATGGAGTAATCGATAGTCGATTCATCGACATCTGGCAGGAGGCGTATCGACACCAAAAAGAGTTACTGCCGCTAGCAGCAGAGTTAGGACCAGGAGCAGTTAAAAGGATTGAGCGAGATCTGGCGCAAACCGTCAAAATTTTGAAAGATGCAGGAGCAATGCCAGATAACGGAGAAAAAAATGCCCAAGCCAACACCCTCTAAAGATCCAGCCGTAGAGGTTGCCGATGCTCCGAGGAGGCGGGATAGAGATGCCACGCTACACCAGTTAAACCTAGCCCTTAGTCGCGTGCAACGCCGTGGCAAGGTAACGCTCAAGGCTGTCGCGGAAGAGGCCAACGTTTCTCCTCCCTTGATCAATAATCGCTACCCTGATTTTGCCGAACAGGTTCGGGCGATTATGGGAAAGACCATTCGGCAGCAGCGAAATGACAAGGCGGATCTACTTCTAGAGGAGCGGGAGAAGAACCGCAAGCTTAGGGAGTTGGTTGGCAGCCAATTGACAGAGATCACTAAGCTGGCATCCGTGAATGAGGCGCTAAGGATGGAGATGGTGATACTCAAAGGAATAGCTGATGGCAAGGTTGCCAGAGGGTCATTTGGGCGGAAGTGAGATGAACTTTGTGTCTGGCCGTCCGCTTTCGGCCATAAGGTGATCTTCACGTTTCCCAGACCCTAAGCTGCTAAACCCTCGAGTGCTGCTTCTAGACGCTCAACTTCACGCATGAGCACTTCTAAGGCTTCTTTAATCGATTGAGTTCTAGCAACAAAAGCTTCTTGGCGTGCAAGCAAGTCTTTTTGTAATTGATTCTTTTTGACAGTCGCTTCTAAGCTCGGTAAGCCCAAAGCGTTTAAATCTAAATCTAACCAAGAGCGTAGCAATAGTAATTTATCAAATTTAGGAATAGCCAAGCCTTTTAACCAGCGCCGCGCTGTTTCATGAGTAATCGGTTCGCAATGAGAGGCGCGTAAATTAAATTCCTTGGCTAAAAAAGAAGCGGAAGGGACTTCACGATAACGCGTTAATAGAGCGTTAGCTAAGGCTAATGCAAAAGATTCTTGCAAAGCCTTATGCCAACTCATACGCCTTTTTCTCTTTTTTGATGGGCAGAGCGAGCAGCCTCAGATGCGAGATTAGACATTTTTACTGCTTCCGTTGCAGCATCAGCAGCAATTTTGGTAGCTTCAGCTGCTTGGGCAGAAGCAATTAAAGAAGATTCTTCTGCTTGTTCGGCAACCGCCGCCGCTGCTGCTGCAGAAGCTGCTGCTGCTGCTGCTGCTGCCTCAATCGCGGATTGCGCTGCTGCCGCTGCTGCCTCGGCTGACGCATCGGCAGCCTTCAGAACTGCTAATGCAGCCGCTTCGGTAGCCGCAGTAGCCGCATACTTGGCAGCTTCTGCTGCCTTTAGGGCGCCACTCGCAGACCGTTTAGCCGCTTCTGAGGCATGGGACGTTAACTCTTTTAGGGATGTAAGGGCAACGGAGTAGCGTCGATTAATCAGCAAGTAGCCCTGACGTAAATCGCTCACCTCGGTTTCAAGCGCCACTATCTTGGAATAGATTTTTTGGATTTCGTCAGTCATGGCTGCTTTCTAATAAAAATCAGATGAATTTATTGTATAAGGATTTTCTGGTAATAACACTAATCCACAAGCCAAGTGTAAGAATCCTATTTTATACACGCGAGACGTGCTCATTTGTAATCAATCTTGCTTAAGAATAAAGGGCCATGGATACGCATTTAGCTCATCCCACTTTCATACCCAGAAGGAGCATGGGGCGTCGAGTATTGGATCAGGCCTTAAGGTCTATTACTCAGGGCGTATGTGTGGCAGGCTCTGACCAAGTCATTCTTTCAGTCAACACCGCTTTTACAGTGATCACAGGCTATAGCGAGACTGAATGTGTCGGCCGTAATTGCCGTTTTCTACAGGGGCCCGAATCAGATCCTAAGACCATAGATCAGATCCGAGAAGCCTGCATAGTTGGCACTTCTTTTTCTGGTGAGATTCTCAATTATCGAAAAGACGGCACTGCCTTTTGGAATGACCTACTGATTTCAGCCCTAAAAGATACTGAAGATAAGCCGAGTTTCTATATTGGGATTGTCCGTGATGTTACTGAGCATCGACAGCTTCAAGAGGAGATGAGCAGTGATCAAACGGTATTACATAATATCCTTGACACAACCTTAGATGGCTTTTGGCACGCCAATAATGAGGGCCGCCTCCTCGCCGTCAATGATACTTATTGTCGTCAGTCAGGGTATAGCCAAGCAGAACTATTAAGTATGCGTATTGCAGACTTAGAGGCGCAAGAAGACCCAATTATTAATCGGCAACATATTGAACAAATCATTAGAGAAGGACGCGGTCAATTTGAATCAGTTCACCGCCGCAAGGATGGAACGCTATGGGATGTCGAGATCAGTACAACTTACCATCCGGATGGTGAAGGGCAATTTCTGGTTTTTATCCGTGATATTACTGCCCGCAAGAGCGCTGAAAAAGAAGTGCTGCAATTAGCTTTTTATGATCCCTTAACTAAAGTACTCAATCGTCGACTCTTTGAAGATCGCCTATCTCAAAAACTCTTACAAACCCAACGTAATCAACAGCACGGTGCAATCCTCTTTATTGACTTAGACCACTTTAAGGAGCTCAACGATACCTATGGACACCAGTTGGGGGACGTAAGACTCATTGATGTAGCCAAACGCTTAAAAGATGGTATTCGAGAAGCCGATACCTTAGCAAGGCTTGGTGGAGATGAGTTTGCCATCATCCTTGGGGAGTTGGGTAATGATCGGGCGAATGCTAGTTTGCAAGCCAAGAAGGCTGCAGAGAAATTATGTAAAAGTCTATCTGCTACTGCTTGTTTAAAAGGGGTCGAACATAAGACATGTCAGTCCGACGATTCTGGAAAATGTAGATGCTCAGCCAGCATTGGAGTTACCCTGTTTTCAGATAACCAGCTAAGCCCGGGCCAATTGCTCTCACAAGCAGATGCCGCCATGTACCAAGCCAAAAAAGCGGGGGGCAACCGATTTCAGCTCTATGAGGCGAATGCGCAGAAATAACTGATTACTTCAAGCAGTTCATTGTTGTTGACTAACGTCGCTTTTGGGTCGTTAGCTGACACTGCTGAGTGGACTTAAAAGCGATGTGTTTGAAAAAGTATGGCCTTATAAGAATCTGTTATCTAAAACAAGATTGTTTGCCCTAAACATTTTTTCAAATAACTGGCACTCGTCCTCCTCTAATTCAATTTCCTCCTCAATATCTACTTTTTGAAGGTTAGAGTCGTATCTAAAAAATTGCAGCTTACCGCTGCCCCAAACCTCATCATATAAATATTCAATTTCAACGGTGGCATTATCGAAGAGGTAAGTTACTTTTCGATGAAAGATCTCCTCATCAAATGGTACAGAATTGGGACGCGTTAAATAAGTTTGAGCTTTTCGGTGGGCGAAAATACGATTAAATCTACTCCTCATTTTCTCTATACGAAGATCTTCTTTCGCTTGAGTTAGCATCGCCTCTAACTCTTCATTTGTATGCTCTGTCATGCTTAAGCCCTCAATAATTAAGGTGGCTTTCTAGAAAATATAAAATCTATGCCTATACATAGTATGTTTCAACTTACTATATGGATAGTTAAGCACATATGGCGTTGTAGCGCAGAAGTGTTGCGGCCTTTTTTGACTTGAATCGATGACTAATTTCGGAAATATAGACAATGAATTCGTTTACTAACAAAATATCCATATTAATCAATGGCTTACTTAATAAGTATATTTACAACGAATCTTATACTCTGAGCTCAGAAAATTCTAATCAAGTTAACTTTATTCGTTTTGCCCTAGAGGCAAAGGTTTTGTCGTTTGGGGAGTTTAAAACCAAAGCGGGACGGCTATCTCCTTATTTCTTTAATGCAGGTGGATTTAATGATGGAGCGCGCCTGAGTGCTTTGGGGCGCTATTACGCAAAAGCGCTGCAAGAGTCCAAGATTGAGTTTGATATGTTGTATGGCCCAGCGTATAAGGGCATTACTTTGGCTGCAGCAACTGCGATTGCTCTAGCTGATAGTGGGCGTAATGTGCCATATGCCTACAACCGCAAAGAAGCTAAAGACCACGGCGAGGGTGGCACCCTTGTTGGCGCACCTGTCAAAGGTAGGGTGGTCATCGTCGATGATGTCATTTCTGCTGGAACCTCAGTGCGAGAGTCGGTGGAGTTGATCCGCGCTGCGGGTGCTCAGCCTGCTGCCGTACTGATTGCCTTAGATCGTATGGAGAAGTCAGGTACCGCTTCTGAGATTGGCGATAAGTCGGCAGTGCAAGCAGTTGAGAATGAATTTGGCTTGCCAGTCATTGCGATTGCCAATCTCACAGACTTGATGGCTTTCTTGACTGCATCCAGTGATACGGAGCTAACGAATTATCTTCCTGCAGTGAAAGCTTATCGCGAGAAGTACGGCATTTAAGCAGATCGCTTAAATTTCTGTTTCGCCTTCAAAGACAGTAACAGCAGGGCCTGTCATGATGACTGGCTGAGCCACATCGTTTACCATTCCGCCCCAGGCGATTTGTAAATCACCGCCGCGAGTATGTACTTGCACCGGAGAGTCGAGCATACCGCGACGAATCCCCGAAACCACTGCAGCACAAGCTCCCGTTCCGCAAGCAAGCGTTTCCCCGGCGCCACGCTCAAATACACGGAGTTTGATTTCCTTGCGATTGAGGATTTGCATGTAGCCCGCATTGACGCGTTTTGGGAATGCAGGATGTTTCTCAATGTCGGGACCCTCTTCAAGCACCGGAGCGCTGTCAACGTCACCCACCACTTGAACTGCGTGCGGGTTGCCCATCGACACCACGCCGACCCAGTCATCATGGCTCGCCGGACGATCGAGCGGTAGTGCATAGAGCATTTCATGAAACTCTTGCATGCTAGCTAAACCATCTGCATTAAAAGGAATCTGGCTATGCTCGAAGATTGGCGCTCCCATATTCACCTCCACTTGCCCATCTGGATGAGATAGTAAGGTGAGTACAGTATGCGCAACTTCAACTCGCAAGGGGTTTTTATTTGAAAGACCTTGATCCAATACAAAACGTACGAAGCAGCGTGAACCATTGCCGCACTGTTCAACTTCTCCGCCATCAGCATTAAAGATGCGGTAGCGAAAATCTGCATCTGGTCGAGTTGCTTTTTCCACTAATAATATTTGGTCTGCACCAATACCGAATTGACGATGAGAGAGTTTTTGCCATTGCTCTTGCGTGATATTGCTCAGATCTTGGTCAATCCCATTGAGCACAATGAAATCATTGCCTGCACCATGCATTTTGGTGAAGCGTAATTTGCGTGCAGGTGTATTTGAATTCGTGCTCAAAAGAATGTCCGTGTAGTCAGTTGATATCGTTTAGTTATAGAGGCTGGGTTCGCCAGGCGGCCTATGTTTAAAGCGTTTGTGTACCCAATAGTACTCTGCCGGCCTTTCTCGAACAAGTTCTTCGATGCATTGATTAAGGCGTGCGGTATCTGCCTCGACATCGTCGCTGGGGAAATTGGGGAGAGGATTGCTAATATTGCAGGTGTACCCACTACGGTCTTCGTTGAGGGTAGTAGTCATGAGGCAGACTTCTGCACCGCTTAGTCTTGCAAGGCGTGATACGGATGTAATGGTGTTTGTTTGAATACCAAAAAAAGGTACAAAAACAGAATCTCTTGGGCCAAGGTCAATATCAGGCGCAATAAAAATAAAGTTACCAGTTTGAATTTCTCGAATGAGATCGCGTAAGCGACTCTGCCTTTCGATCGACTTACCGCCAAAACGGTTTCTCCACTCAATCATCTTTTGATTGAAAAAAGGATTCTTCATATTTTGGTAGAGTCCGGCACCCCTTGGCCAATCGTGTTGACTCGCCAAAACGGAGAGGGCCATGAAACCACCCTCAAGTCCAACAAAGTGGGGATTGATCAATAAGCGTGGCTTGCAGTCACCTAATGTAATCGCAGATTTGATGGTCACGATATCTGTAATTTGTTTACCGCTACCCAGCCAGATGCGACTTCTCTCGATGACGCTACGTCCCAATAATTTCCAGTGCGCGAGCGCAAGGGTATCAATTTCCTGCTCGCTGAGATTTGGAAAGCACAAGCGCAGATTGGTCTTTACTACTTTTGCGCGCTCATTTGGGATATGGGCTGCAAGCCAGCCTAGGGCATAGCCAATATAAATTGTGAGCGAATAAGGAAGAAAGGCAAAAAGGCGCAGTAGGTTTAGCGCTAGAAAGTTGAAAAGGTTTTGTAACCAGATCATCTTTAGTAATGAATTGATAGTTAACTCTTTAATCCTGCGGCGGCAATTCTGCACCGGCGGGATGCTTATAGCGGTTGTAAGCCCAAATAAATTGCTCTGGAGCTTTTAGGATCGCCTGCTCTAAGGCTTGATTAATTTCGGTAGCGGCAAGTACCGCATCTTCGGAGAGTGGTGCAAGCCTTGTTACTTCCATTAACCAACCCTGACCGAGCGATTTTCGTTTGGCGGTAAACATCAGCACTGGCGTATGGTTGCGATTGGCTAGGCGTGCGGGCAGTGGCGTTGTATAGGCGGGACGACCAAAGAACGGCACCCAAACGCCTTCCTTCCCATTGGGGACTTGGTCTGGAAGAATACCAATGGCCTCACCTCGCATCAGCGCCCTGGTCATTTGGCGCACACCATTCAAATTGGTGGGTACAAACTCCATATTGGGGTAGGCGCGTTCTGCCTCTACCACTTCGTTCAGCCAAGCTTGTCGAGGCGGACGATACAAAACGGTTGCGGGAAAATGTTGCGCCAATACGCGTGGAATAACTTCAAAGCCACCTAAGTGCGGGGTTAGCATCACTAGACCGCGGCCTTCATTAATAGCGCTCTCAACTACATCCCAGTTTTGAATTTCAACGAGTTTGACTGCTTTTTGTGGGTTTTTCCAAATCCACAAGCAGTCCGAGAAAAGCTTTCCAGAATTGGCAACGGCAGTCCAAAGGACAAAGGGGAGTTGATGGCTCTGAACCACGGCCTCATATTGAGTGCGAAACAGGGTGCGGTATTGCTTAGATCCAATATAGGCTAAGAGGCCTAAAAATGCCCCAAGGATCTGCATGACCCCAAGAGGCAGGAGGGCAATCGCGTTGAAGCTCAGCTTAAGAAGTAGTTTTTGCACTCTTCAATGATATTCAATGCTAGCTATAAGGACAAATTTAGCATTTGGCTTGATGATTTTGCCGCTTTTCGGATAGAATTAACCCATCGCCGAGTTAAGACAACTTGCAGGGCGATTCAAAAATTCTGCTAAAGCGTCGCCGTTGTGGTTCCTGGCACGTCGAGTTGTCCAATAGATCGTGTTAATTTTTAAAGGAATACACAATGTCAAACGATTACTTCTTTACCTCAGAATCCGTTTCTGAAGGCCACCCCGATAAAGTATCAGATCAAATTTCTGACGCTATCTTGGATGCCATTCTGGCCCAAGATCCAACGGCACGTGTTGCCGCGGAAACTTTGTGCAATACCGGCTTGGTCGTTTTAGCTGGTGAGATTACTACGAACGCGAATGTGGACTACATCCAAGTTGCCCGCAATACTTTGCGTGAGATTGGCTACGACAATACTGCCTACGGTATTGACTACAAAGGTTGTGCCGTATTAGTTGCTTATGACAAGCAAAGCCCAGATATTGCTCAGGGCGTTGATAAGGCACATGACGACGGTCTAGATCAAGGTGCTGGCGACCAGGGCTTAATGTTTGGTTACGCTTGTGATGAAACTGCTGAGCTCATGCCTTTGCCAATTCACTTGTCGCATCGTTTGGTGGAGCGTCAGTCTCAATTGCGTCGTGATGGCCGTTTGACTTGGTTGCGTCCAGACGCGAAGTCTCAAGTAACCGTGCGCTATGTGGATGGCAAACCTGACTCTATCGACACTGTTGTGTTGTCTACTCAGCACGATGAAGAAATTTCTCTCGAAAAATTGCGTGAAGCAGTCATCGAAGAAATTATCAAACCAGTATTACCTAAACACTTGATCAAAGGCGCAATTAAATTTTTGGTAAACCCAACAGGCCGTTTCGTTATTGGCGGCCCACAAGGCGATTGCGGCTTAACTGGTCGTAAGATCATTGTGGATACTTACGGTGGCGCAGCTCCTCATGGCGGTGGCGCATTTTCAGGCAAGGATCCATCTAAGGTTGACCGTTCTGCAGCATATGCTGGTCGCTACGTTGCCAAGAACGTAGTTGCTGCTGGTTTGGCAAGCAAGTGTTTAATTCAGATCTCATACGCAATTGGTGTTGCTAAGCCAACGTCTGTCATGGTGAGCACCTTTGGCACGGGCAAGATTTCAGACGAGAAGATTGCCCAATTGGTGTCGGAGCACTTTGACTTGCGTCCAAAAGGCATCGTGAAGATGTTGAACCTTTTGCGTCCAATCTATCGTAAAACTGCTGCTTATGGCCACTTTGGTCGCGAAGAGCCAGAATTTACCTGGGAACAGTGCGATAAAGCGCCTGCATTACGTGCAGCAGCAGGGCTGTAAGCGGTAAATCAGCAGTATGTAGTTGTATTGAAGCGAAATATGGCGAAATTGATTACAATTTCGCCATACCTTCAAGGAGCGTTGCAAGGAATGCTGAGAACCAGCGTTTCCCCAGGCTTGAAGGGAGTGGACTCCTAAGCGGAGTTTGCTAACTGCAACCGCGCTCGCTAACCCATGATTCAATGGCTAGCGAGTTTCTACTCCAGCATTGGATCGTATTTAGCTGGAGCATTCATGAGTACCGTTTCTGATTTCAACTTACAAGACTTTGTAGCAACTCGTTGCGCAATTGCGGATATTTCTTTGGCTGATTTTGGCCGTAAAGAAATCGCTATTGCTGAAACCGAGATGCCAGGCCTCATCGCTATTCGTGATGAGTTCGCTGCAGGGCAGCCATTACGTGGCGCACGCATTACTGGTTCATTGCACATGACCATTCAAACTGCCGTCTTAATCGAGACCCTCGAGGCACTCGGTGCAGAAGTGCAATGGGCATCATGCAATATTTTCTCTACGCAAGACCATGCTGCAGCTGCTATTGCAGCTAATGGCACACCTGTATATGCGATTAAGGGCGAGACTCTTGAGCAATATTGGGATTACACCCATCGCATCTTTGAGTGGGCTGATGGCGGCTTCACCAATATGATTTTGGATGACGGTGGCGATGCTACTTTGCTCTTACATCTCGGCGCTCGTGCAGAAAAAGATCAAGCCTGCTTGAATCACCCAACTAGCGAAGAAGAAACCATTTTGTTTGCGGCTATCAAAAACAAACTGGCGCAGGACCCAACTTGGTACTCCACGCGTTTGGCGCAAGTAAAAGGGGTTACTGAAGAAACAACGACGGGCGTACATCGCTTGTATCAAATGTTTGCTAAGGGCGATTTAAAGTTCCCAGCAATCAACGTCAATGACTCAGTGACTAAGAGCAAGTTCGACAATCTCTATGGTTGCCGCGAGTCTTTAGTTGACGCGATTAAGCGCGCAACAGACGTGATGGTTGCCGGTAAAGTTGCAGTCGTTTGTGGTTACGGCGACGTAGGCAAGGGTTCCGCACAAGCATTGCGTGCGTTATCTGCTCAAGTTTGGGTGACTGAAGTGGATCCAATCTGCGCATTGCAAGCGGCGATGGAAGGCTACCGTGTTGTCACAATGGACTACGCTGCTGACAAAGCGGACATCTTTGTTTCAGCAACCGGTAACTACCACGTGATTACACATGACCATATGGCTAAGATGAAGAACCAAGCCATTGTTTGTAACATTGGCCACTTTGACAACGAGATTGATATTGCTGGTATTGAAAAATATCAGTGGGAAGAAATCAAACCTCAAGTTGACCATGTGATTTTCCCGGCAGCTAATGGTAAGCCTGAGAAGCGCATCATTATTTTGGCTAAAGGTCGTTTGGTAAATCTCGGTTGCGGTACGGGCCACCCATCTTATGTGATGAGTTCATCATTTGCTAACCAAGTGATTGCGCAAATTGAATTATGGAATGCAGTCGGCACCAATAAATACCCAGTCGGTGTTTATACATTGCCTAAGCATTTAGATGAAAAGGTTGCACGCTTGCAGTTGAAGACTCTTAATGCGCAGTTGACTGTGCTGTCTGATCAGCAGGCATCCTATATCGGCGTTACCAAGGAAGGTCCTTACAAGGCCGACCACTACCGTTATTAATTAAAGCAATACAAGCCATAGGCCCAAAATCATGGAATTAAGCGTCGAATTCTTTCCTCCTAAAACACCTGAAGGTGAGAATAAGTTGCAGCTGGTGCGCGAGCGCTTGAGTGAATCACTCAAGCCCGCGTTCTATTCCGTGACTTTTGGTGCTGGTGGCTCTACTCAGTCTGGCACTTTAAAAGTAGTGAGCGATATTCATGCTGCCGGTGCAGCTGTTGCCCCACATTTATCTTGCGTTGGCAGTTCTCGCGAGAGTGTTCGGGAGATGCTCAAGCAGTATCAAGCATTAGGTATTAAGCGCATCGTGGCATTGCGTGGAGACCTGCCATCTGGCATGGGTCAGTATGGCGAGTTTCATCATGCAAATGAGTTGGTGGAGTTTATTCGTGCGGAGACGGGCGATTGGTTTCATATTGATGTAGCAGCCTATCCAGAAACGCATCCACAAGCCAAGTCCCCTGCAAGCGATATTGATTTCTTTGTGCAGAAGATGAAAGCTGGCGCCAACTCTGCAGTCACTCAGTATTTTTACAATAGTGATGCCTATTTCCGTTTTGCGGATGAGGCATACGATTTAGGTGTAACTCAGCCGATCATTGCCGGCATCATGCCGATTACCAATAGCAGTCAACTGTTGCGATTCTCTGATGCATGTGGCGCTGAGATTCCGCGTTGGATTCGTTTGCGTTTGCAATCTTATGGTGATGACATTGCTTCAATCCGTGCATTTGGCGAAGATGTGGTGACCGATCTGTGTGATCAGTTGTTATCTGCTGGTGCCCCGGGTTTACATTTCTACTCACTCAATCAGGCTGACGCTGTTTTAGCAATTGCAGATAACTTAGATCTAGCGAAGTAATTTAGCCTTTTAGGGCAGACTCAGTTAGCATAAAATCTAAGGGCTCATCGTGTTTTTGAGCCTGCCATTGAGCATCATCTAACTGTTGCCAATCAAACCCTACGCCGAGACACAATAAGCTGGGTTTAGCTTTGCGCAATTGGGCTAGTGTGCGGTCAAAGTAGCCGCCCCCATAGCCAAGGCGCCAATAATGGTTTTTGCTGCCCACCTTAGATTGGGACCAGCCCACACAGGGGATGAGAATGCAATCAGGAATGATTGGGTGGCGTTGAGCGTTCTTGGGATCAGGCTCAGGAACATGATGCTTGCTTGGTATGAGTACATCGCCAGGTTCCCAGGTATAAAACTCAAGATGTTTATCAGGGCGCGCAAAAGGAAGTGCTAATTGGTGCTCGTTATTGCTAGAAGCCCAGGATAGGAGTGTAGGGCGTAGATCCGGCTCATTTTGAATGGGTACGTATAGCGCAACAGACGATGGGTTTTGTTGACCCAGGAATTGACTTAGCCCTGCAGTCAGATTGTTCAGACTTTCTGGATAGCTTGCGCCAGCAGCAAAATGCGTTCTTTGCGTTAGCAGTTCTTGGCGTAAAGTTTTTAGCGAATTACCGTGCATACCAGGCATTATCAGGCGAAAATTAATAGATATAGTAAAAAGTAATTATGTATAAGGCTAGATAGTGAAAAAGAAGTTTGATATTCTGATGACTGGGCGTCACAAGCTGGCTGGAGTGTTGTTTTCCGGCTTGATTTTCCTTGCGCCCAATGCCTTTGCTGAAAAAGTTAAAAAACCTAATCTTCCGAAGTCTTATGCAAGTAAGGCAGCTCCTGCTGAAATCACTGATAGCGATAGAACTTTTATTGAGTTGCGTGAAGCGGCTAAGAAGAATGATGTATTTCGGGCGCAGCAATTAGCCTCTAGCTTGCCCAATTATCCTTATGACGACTATGTAGCTTATTTTAGGATTAAGCCTCAGCTCTTTGACAGTGCTGGCGGTGCCAGGGCTGATACCAGTGCCGACGCTCAGGTCAATGGGTTTTTAAGTCAATACGAGGGGACGGCTTTAGCAGATCGGATGCGCAATGATTGGTTGCTTGTGTTGGGTAAGCGCAAGGACTGGGCAAGTTTTGATTCTGAATACGCTAAGTTCGTATTGGATGACGATACTCAAGTGAAATGTTACGCCCTACAGTCCAAGTTAGCGCAGGGTGACAATCCTACAAAATTAGCAATTGACGCACGCGCAGTACTTATTAACCCATCCTATTTTGGTTCCGCTTGCCAAGAATTAGTTCCTGCATTGGTGGCTGCAGGTGGCATGACACCCAGTGAGGCCAAGGCTGTGGGGCGCGCTGCCAGCGAAATGGGGTTTGATACGATGTCGCGCCGACTTGGTGGGGAAGATCCCATCGCAGATATTGTCAGGGGCGCTAAAGCAGACCCTGTAAGGACATTTAAGGATTTCTCTCAGAATGCTTCGCGCTACAGCAAAGAGAATCAAGCTGTTGTTTGGGGTGTCATTGGGCAGTTCTTGGCCAAGAAATTAGATTCAAATGCGGACGATGCTTATCGCTTACAACAAGACTTGGGCTACAACGAATTACTTTCTACTGAAAGTCAGGAGTGGAAGGTGCGCGCCGGTTTGCGTGCTAAAGATTGGACGCTAGTGAAAAATGCCATTGAGGGCATGAACCCTGCAGTCCGTAGTCGTGATCCCGCTTGGACCTATTGGTATGGCCGCGCTTTGAAGGTGGATGGTCAGGATGCTAAAGCTCGTGAGAGTTATGAACTCATTGCTGATCAGTACAACTTCTATGGGCAGCTAGCCCGTGAAGAGCTTGGCAAATCCAATCACGCCCCAACACGCACCAAGGTATCCGAGCAGGATATTGATGCGATGGAAAGTCGCAAAGGCTTCATTAGGGGTGATCGTTTTTATGCCATGAATCTGCGCTTTGAAGGCAATCGCGAGTGGAACTGGGAATTGCGCAATATGACGGATAAGCAATTGCTTGCTGCTGCTGAATATGCCAAACGAATTGGCTTATATGATCGCGTAGTCAATACTGCCGATCGAACAAAGCAAGAGCATGATTTTAGTTTGCGTTACCCAACGCCCTACCGTGATCAGTTATCACCGATTGCACGCCAGATTGATTTGAACTTAGCTTGGGCGTATGGTCTTATTCGTCAAGAGTCCCGCTTCATTATGAATGCCTCTTCATCAGTTGGCGCATCAGGCCTGATGCAGGTGATGCCCAATACAGCCAAGTATGTTGCCAAGAAAATTGGTATGGTTAACTACACCAATGACAAGTTGAGTGATACCAATACCAACCTGACTTTGGGAAGCAACTATCTCAATATGGTCTTGATAGATTTAGATGGTTCTTGGGTGTTGGCTTCTGCAGCATATAACGCAGGACCATCTCGCTCTAAGGCCTGGCGTGAAAAATTAAGCAGTCCCACTGAAGGGGCGATTTTTGCTGAGACGATTCCATTTAATGAAACCCGTACTTATGTGAAGAACGTTTTATCGAATGCTAATTACTATTCATCAGTCATGCAGGGCCAAGCACAATCTTTAAAGCAGCGCTTAGGGGTGATATCGCCCAAAGCGGCCACTCAATCAGAATTGCCTTAATCACAAAAATCGGACACTATGAAATATGACATTCTTCTTATCGGTGGCAATGGATTTGTAGGGCGAGTGCTTGCGGCAAAACTGCAGGCAGCCGGGTATTCTGTGCTGCTGCCAACGAGTCATCTACCCGCTGCCCGTGACTTACGCATTTTGCCTAAAGTACATTTGGAAGATGCAGACGTGCATGAGTTTGATGAGTTGCAAAATTTATGCGCGCGTATCAAGCCCAATGGAGTCGTTATTAATTTGGTTGGCGTATTGCACGATAAGCCTGCTCAGCCTTATGGCAAGATCTTTAAGGCGGCCCACGTAGACATGCCTAAAAATATTATGACCGCCATGCAAATGCATGGTCTAAAACGCTATTTACATATGAGCGCATTAGGCGCAGATTCCAATGGCCCTTCAATGTACCAACGCAGTAAGGGTGATGGTGAGCATGAAGTTAAAGGAAGCGGTCTTGAGTGGACAATCTTTAGGCCTTCAGTCATCTTTGGCGCGCAAGACCAATTCATTAATCTGTTTTCAACCTTAACAAAATGGCTGCCAGTGTTGCCTCTAGCCAATTGTGAGGCTCAATTCCAACCAGTCAGCGTAGACGATGTGGCTGATGCGTTTGTAAAGTCTATCAAAATGCCCCAGACAATTCATCAGTCATATGATTTAGTCGGACCTACCGCGTATACGATGAAAGAGATTGTCTCTTTTGCAGCCCGCAAAGCACAAACTGCTTGCGCCATTATTCCTGTGCCTGCATTTGTAGGTCGTTTGCAGGCTTTGGCGTTTGAGTTTTTACCAGTGCCGACATTGATGTCACGTGACAATATTGCCTCTATGCAGTTGCCCAATATTCTGCCAGTCAATAGACAAGATGCATTAGTCGAAGTATTTGGTATTAATCGACGTAGCTTAGAAGGTATGAAGTAAGCAAATGAAGATCTACGCTGTTGGTGGCGCCATTCGCGATACGCTCATGGGTTTACCCATGCACGATATCGACTATGTAGTCGTTGGCTCTAGCGTAGATGAAATGCTTGCCAAGGGATTTCGTCCAGTGGGGAAAGATTTTCCAGTATTCCTTCACCCTGAAACTCAGGCTGAATATGCCCTGGCTCGGACAGAGCGAAAAACTGGCAAGGGCTATAAAGGATTTTTATTTCATGCAGATCCTGCTGTTACCCTCGAGCAGGACTTAGAGCGTCGCGACTTAACAATCAATGCCATGGCGCAAGAAGTCGCTGCTGACGGCAAGCTTATTGGTTCTGTTATTGATCCTTATAACGGCCAACGAGATCTTGCTGAAAAAGTATTTCGTCATATGTCAGATGCTTTTGCTGAAGACCCATTACGTTTACTGCGGATCGCTCGCTTTGCTGCTCGCTTCCCTGAATTTATTGTCGCCGATGAAACCATGACGGCATTAAAGGCGATTGTGGAGTCAGGCGAGTTAAATGCTTTATCACCAGAACGTATTTGGCAAGAGCTTGCAAGGGGGTTGGTTGCAAGCAGGCCTATGCGAATGTTTCAGGTGCTATTGGATACTGGTGCCGCTAAAATAATTCTTTCTTCATCAGTAGTGGTGGATCTGCAGAAAGAGCCGTCTCGCGAAAACCTCATGGCACATCTTCATGAAACCCCTGCTAATTTAGAGAGTCGTTGCGCTGTTGTGTTGATGAATACACCTGCTAGTGAAATTCGTTCTTGGTCTGAGTGTGTGCGCATGCCCATCGAGGTACGTGACTTTAGCGAAATCTTTAGCGAATTGAATGTGTTCATCAGTAAAAATCCTCATGGCATCTACCAAGTAGTAGATGTCCTCTCTTGGTTCAATCGCGCTGATGTGTGGCGCAAGCCGGATCGCGCTCAAGCGCTGTTAGATCTTATGAATAGAATTGGTCTGAATGTATCCGGATTGATTAAGGCTATGCAACAAGCGCAGGCTTTGAACCCAGCAAACATTATTGCTGGGCTGGCTGCTGAAGACCGCTCTAATGGCGAAAGAATCCGCAGTGCAGTTGAAACCGCAAGACTTGCAGCAATTACTGTGGCGCTACATTAAAGTCTATTTCTGCCTCTAAGGCCTGGAAGGTCCTCAAGAACATATCCTGGCAGCAGATCGTCTAGCTTTTTTGAAAACGCAAACGCTTTAAATAGTTCACCCATCTCTGCTTCCGAAAGCAACTTTTGTAACGAGTTGGAGATTGGCAAGAAAGTTTCTGGATTGCTTGGATCGCCAATTTCTAGGGCGATATCTCCGATACCGGCATCCAGCAGAAAGGCTGCTTGATTGGTGAGGTAGACGTCATCAACATTCTCTGCAAGTGCGCTTCTGGCAATCTGTGCCCACTCCACGTGGGTTGTTAAGTCGCATAAGCCAGGTAAATAAAAAGGATCTTGAATAGCATGATGACGATGATGGGCCATCAGAGTGCCTTCAATTCTTTGTGGGTGGTAGTACTCGCTCTCTGGAAAGCCATAATCGAAGGTGAGAAATAAACCAGCATCTAATTGTTTGGCAATCTGGCGAATCCAAGCATTTGCTTGTGGGTGTAATTCGGTGACATAGCCTTCTGAGAAATTTCCACTCAGAAGACTCTCTGGCAGCAAGGCCTGCTCAACGGGCTTACCGGTTTTCCAAAAGAATTTATCTTCGGCAAAGCTCACTCCACACCAATACCAAAAGCCATTTTGGTAAATGATGGCGTCACAGGGAATTGCATCAATCACTTCATTGGCGAGAATGACGCCTTTAAAGTTCTCTGTTAGGGAGCTCAACCAAGAGCATTTTGTGGAGAGCTCAAGTTCTGCTGCAAGCTTATGAAGTCGTTCCTGCTGTCTTTGGGTTAGATCTGGTGAGATCTCAATAATGTCGTAGCCATCTAACTGGAAACCAAGGTCATTTAGTCGAGTCAGAATGGACTCGGCCAATTTGCCGGTGCCTGCGCCAAACTCTAGAATCTTAGCGGGAAGGCCTTGAGCCTTGAGCCCCTCGAGGACTGGCAGGATGGTGGAAACAATTGCAGCCCCGAACAGAGGGCTGAGCTCAGGGGCTGTTGTGAAATCTCCGCCTGCTCCAAGTTTGTGGGCCCCGGCACTGTAATACCCCATTCCCGGCTCATATAAGGCCATTTCCATATAATGAGAAAAGGCGATCCAGCCGCCTTGGGATGCGATTTCAGTGGCAATTTTGCTGCCTAGGAGCTTGCTATGCTCCATTTCAAGGCTGGTCAAGGTAATATCCATAGCTCGCTAGTCTAAGAGAATTTAATTGAACCCTAGTTCAACTTCCCCATCCAAGCAAAATAAAGCGGTTTTAGTGACCGGTGCAGCTAAGCGCCTGGGTCGTGAAATTGCTTTGCAGTTTGCCCGTCAAGGGTGGGATGTTGCTATTCATTATGGGCGATCTGAGGCTGAAGCCCAGGAGACAGTAGCCCAGATTCAGAAGTTAGGGCGGACGGCGCAAGCATTTCAGGCAAATTTGGCAAATGAAGCAGAAGTCACAGTACTCTTTGCTGCAGTGGCGAGTCAATTTTCTGGCCTGCATTGTGTAGTGAATAACGCTTCGATTTTTGAGTATGACCGCGCTAACTCCGATTCCAAATTGACCAGTAAAAGCTTGCAAGAACATATGCAGGTGAATGTAGTCACGCCAATTCTATTGGCCCAATTAATGTTCGAAACGCAAAAAAATAATGTAAAAAATAGCGATGATGAATCACTGCCCTCCGTCATCCAATTACTCGATCAGAAACTCATTAATCTCAATCCCGATTATTTGTCATACACCTTATCTAAGGCGGCATTGTTGACCTCGGTCGAAGTCTTGGCCATGGACTTTGCTCCTTACTTACGTGTAGTCGGTTTAGCCCCAGGAATTTCTCTGCCATCGGGAGACCAAACACAAGCAGGCTTTTCTAAGGCGCATCAGATGACGCCTTTAGGAAAATCATCTACACCGGTTGATATTGCAAAGGCTGCTGTATTTTTAGCGGAGGCAAGCGCAATTACCGGCACCACTTTGTATGTCGATGGCGGTCAGCATCTTTTATCTTCATCACGCGATGTGATGTTTAAAACACCCTAATAAAGCAACTATTTATGCACGCTATTCTTTCTCATCCTGCTTTAGTTGATTGTCGCCGTTTATTCTTGCGTGACTATGAGATCTACATCAATATCGGTGTACATGATTTTGAGAAGAAGGCAGAACAACGCGTGATTCTGAATGTCGATTTATATATTCCGCTGGCAATGAATACTCCAAGTCAGGATCAGTTGGATGAAGTAGTTGATTATGACTTTATGCGTGAAACCATTAAGGCGCGGGCCTCGCAGGGACATATTCATTTACAAGAAACCTTTTGCGATGACATCGTGACGGCAATGTTGGTCCATCCAAAAGTGTTGGCTGCGCGCGTCAGCACTGCCAAGCCCGATGTATATCCTGATTGCCATTCAGTCGGCGTTGAAGTATTTCGAATGAAACCAATTTAATTTTTTATGACTGATACTCGCAAAACCGTCTTCGAAGAAAACAAGCTCGAGAAGAAATTGTGTCGCTTAGTTGGTCAAGCTATTGGTGACTTTGGCATGATCGAGGATGGCGACAAAGTCATGGTCTGTGTATCGGGCGGTAAAGATAGTTACGCCATGCTCGACATCCTCTTGAAGTTACGTGAGCGTGCGCCAATCCATTTTGAAATCGTTGCCGTCAATTTAGATCAGAAGCAACCAAACTTTCCTGCAGAAATTTTGCCTAACTATTTAAAGAATTTGGGTGTGCAGTTTCATATTGAAAACCAGGATACTTATAGCATTGTGAAGCGTGTTATTCCAGAAGGTAAAACTACTTGTGGATTATGTTCACGTTTGCGTCGTGGCATCTTGTATCGCGTCGCTGACGAATTAGGCGCAACTAAAATTGCATTGGGCCATCATCGCGACGACATCTTAGAAACGCTACTGTTAAACATGTTCTATGCTGGCAAGTTAAAAGCCATGCCACCTAAATTGCGTTCTGATGATGGCAAGCATATCGTCATCCGTCCCCTGGCTTACGTGCCAGAAAAATTGCTTGAGCGTTATGCCGCTGATATGAACTTCCCTATTATTCCGTGTGATTTGTGTGGCAGTCAGCCCAATTTACAGCGTGGCGCCATGAAGCAAATGCTACGTGAGTGGGAAAAGAAATATCCAGGGCGGGTCGAAAATCTATTCCGCTCCATGCATCACATCGTGCCTTCCCATCTCATGGATGGCGAGGCCTTTGATTTCCAAAATTTGGAGATCTCGACCGAGTTATCTGGTATTGCTGCTAGATCATCTGGTGATAAGGCAATTGATGAAGCCCAATTAGATGAATTAGCCTGCGGCACCATGATTCAAGGGATTTATAATTCCACCCTATGAACATCGTCATTTTGGCTGCGGGGCAAGGCAAGCGGATGAAATCCGCTTTGCCCAAAGTGCTTCAAACTCTAGCTGGGAAGCCTCTTCTACAGCATGTACTGACCACCGCATTATTCTTGCAGGGCAAGCAGGCTAAAACAGGGCCTATCGTTGTTGTTGGGCATGGCGCAGCTGATGTAAAAGAATTTATAGCAAATGCCAGCCAAGAAGACCCTAGCTTTGGCAAAGTGGCGACTGTGTTACAAGCTGAGCAAAAGGGAACCGGCCATGCTTTGTTGCAGGCTTTGCCCAAATTAGACGTGCAAGAGCCAACTTTGGTTCTATACGGCGATGTCCCCCTCACTAGTAAAAAGACTTTAGCTAAGCTAGCCAAACTGGCTGATGGTGAACGTGGTCAAGATTCTGCATTGGCTCTACTAACACAAGATCTCGCCAATCCTACTGGCTATGGCCGCATCGTGCGTGATGCTGATGGCTCAGTACGGGAGATTGTGGAGGAGAAAGACGCAACTCCCGCACAGAAGGCTATCAAAGAAATTAATACCGGCATCATGGTGTTGCCAACTAACGGATTGAAAAAGTGGCTCAAGGCATTACGTTCCAGTAATTCTCAAGGCGAGTATTACTTAACTGATGTGATTGCGATGGCGGTTAAAGATGGTGTGCCCATTCGTACAACGCAGGCTGATGATGAGTCTGAAACCATCGGCGTTAATAGTCGTGATCAGCTCGCAAGCTTGGAGCGCACGTATCAGCTCAACATCGCCAATCAATTAATGGATGCCGGCGTATCCTTAGCCGATCCTGCCCGTATTGATGTACGCGGCACGCTGGAGTGCGGCGCGGATGTCTTTATTGATGTGGGTTGCGTATTCGAAGGTTGTGTGACTTTAGCGGTTGGAACCAAGATTGGTCCTTACTGTGTCATCCGTAATAGCGTGATTGGTAGCAATGTTTCCATCAATGCATTCAGTCATCTGGATGGTGCG
The DNA here is from genome assembly GCF_018881755.1 of Polynucleobacter finlandensis. Classification (GTDB taxonomy): domain Bacteria; phylum Pseudomonadota; class Gammaproteobacteria; order Burkholderiales; family Burkholderiaceae; genus Polynucleobacter; species Polynucleobacter finlandensis. Next base: position 82,085 of record NZ_JACVPS010000002.1, read on the forward strand.
AAGGTCGGCAATCATTCTGTGGTTGGTCCTTACGCGCGCTTACGTCCAGGTGCTGATTTGGCGAATGATGTGCATATCGGCAACTTCGTCGAAGTGAAGAACAGCAAGATCGCTGCTAATAGCAAAGCCAATCATTTAGCGTATGTTGGGGATTCGATAGTTGGCACCAGGGTCAATATTGGCGCTGGCACGATTACGTGTAATTACGATGGTGTGAATAAGCATCAAACTATTATTGAAGATGATGTCTTTATTGGTTCCGATACTCAGCTGGTTGCACCAGTGCGGGTTGGGCGTGGAGCAACATTGGGGGCTGGTACAACGCTTACCAAAGATGCTCCACCAAATCAATTAACAGTTTCTAGAGCAAAACAAATTTCTATACCGTGGCAACGCCCCGTGCAGCAAGAAAAAAAAGTGGCAGCAAAAAAGACGGCAACTAAGAAAGCCGTGGCTAAGAAAGCCGAAAAGGGTAAAAAATAATGTGCGGAATTGTTGGCGCTGTCTCCCATAAAAATATTGTGGATGTTTTAGTTGAGGGCTTACGTCGCCTCGAGTACCGCGGTTACGATTCTTGTGGTTTTGCAGTAATCAATAGTGATGATGCTCAGCATCCCATTGAAAGAGCCCGCACTACAGCGCGTGTTGCAGAACTAGCGGAGCAGGGCAAAGATTTTCATGGGACGCTTGGAATTGCCCATACTCGTTGGGCTACACATGGCAAGCCTGACACCCAAAATGCCCATCCCCATATTTCTAATGGCTTAATTGCTGTGGTTCACAACGGCATCATTGAGAACTACGAGTCACTTCGTGCGGCGTTAAAAGCAGCTGGGTATGTATTTACCTCAGAGACCGATACAGAAGTCATTGCCCATTTAGTGCATCAACAATATGTAGCAAGTGGTCAAAAAGATTTGGCGGCATCTGTAAAGGCTGTGCTGCCTAAGTTGCATGGTGCATATGCCATCGGGGTGATTGCACAAGATAGTCCCGACTTATTGGTTGGTGCTCGGGCGGGCTCTCCTTTAGTAGTGGCGCTAGGCGATCAAGAAAACTTCTTGGCTTCTGATGCTCTTGCATTGGCAGGCAGGGCCCATGCCATGATGTATTTGGAGGAGGGTGATATTGCCATCCTTAAAGCAGGTTCAGTAGAAATGATTGATCAAGCTGGTAAAACTGTACAGCGCGAGACTAAGGCCATGCCAGCTCAATCTGAAGCCGTTGATCTGGGCCCATATCAGCACTACATGCAAAAAGAAATCTTTGAGCAGCCTAGAGCGATTGGTGACACCCTTGCGAATATTGCTGAATTTGGTCCTGCACTCTTTGCTGCCAATCCAGAAGATTGGAAATCGTTTGATCAGATTTTGATTTTGGCTTGTGGTACTAGCTATTACTCTGCCTGCGTTGCTAAGTACTGGCTCGAAGATATAGCCGGCATTCCTACTCAAGTTGAGATTGCTAGCGAGTATCGCTATCGCAATACTGTTTCAAATCCAAACACACTCATCGTAGTAGTCTCTCAGTCGGGTGAAACTGCAGATACCCTGGCGGCATTGCGGCACGCTAAGAGCTTGGGACATCGCTTTACTTTAGCTATTTGTAATGTGGCTAGTAGCGCAATGGTCCGTGAAACGGATTGGCACTTTTTGACTAAGGCGGGTGCTGAGATTGGTGTTGCATCTACCAAGGCATTCACTACTCAATTACTGGCCCTTTACCTCCTGGCAGTTTCTATTGCCAAGCGTGCTGGCAGGATTTCTGCTGAAAAAGAAAAAGAGCTCTTGCGCGAGTTGCGTCATCTACCAAAAGCACTTCATGCGGTTTTAGCCCTAGAGCCACAGATCATTGCTTGGAGTGAGACCTTCTCTAAATGCGAAAACGCTTTATTCCTTGGGCGTGGACTGCACTACCCGATTGCATTAGAAGGCGCCCTCAAACTCAAAGAGATTTCATATATTCATGCTGAGGCTTATCCTGCTGGAGAGTTGAAGCATGGCCCGCTCGCATTGGTGACAGAGAAAATGCCAGTAGTGACTGTTGCCCCCAATGACGTCTTATTGGAAAAACTTAAATCCAATATGCAAGAAGTGAAGGCGCGCGGCGGAAAGTTATACGTCTTTGCCGATCAAGATACGGAGATCGTCAGCAGCGAAGGCATCAACGTGATTCGTTTGCCAGAGCACTACGGCAATCTTTCTCCAATCTTGCACGTGGTGCCACTGCAATTGTTGGCCTATCACACAGCCTGTGCTAGGGGAACTGATGTAGACAAGCCAAGAAACTTGGCTAAGAGCGTTACAGTCGAATAAATCTACTTTTTTGAAGTTGACTTCTCAAAGAAGTTGTGGACAAATTTAAGTAGATAAATCAGGGCTTTACGAAACCCTCTCGTTAATTTTGTGTTCAAATAACTCTTGTACAAGAGGATATTTGTTGCAATTCATGTTTCCCCAAAATGTTCTATCGAAATCTCGCTGGCTTGCATTGGTTTTTGCAGGCTGTCTTTCTGCATGCGCAGTGGGGCCGGATTTCAAACAGCCTGAGGCACCCAAGACCTCTTCTTATACCGAAACCACCTTATCTAAAAAACTCACCACAGCTCCTGGTGTCCCTGGCGGAACAGAGCAGGAGTTTATAGAAGGTGCTGATATTGAAGCTGGATGGTGGGAATTGTATAAATCTCCCGAGCTCGATGTTCTCATTAAAAAGGCTTTACAACAAAACCCCAATTTAGGTGCTGCGGATGCCGCATTGCGGGCTGCGCAGGAGAATGTCAGCGCACAAGTTGGTGGCCAATATTTCCCAGCGATTAGTGCGGGGGGAGGCCTGACAAGGCAGCTTCAGCCCTCAGCAATCTATGGCCTTCCGTATGGCTCGGATACATACAACTTGTACAACACCTCAGTAAATGTCACTTATAAGTTGGATGTGTTTGGTGGAGCGCGTCGTGCGGTTGAGGGCGCTAGGGCACAAGCTGAAGTGGCGCAGTTCCAACTAGAGGGAGCATATTTATCCTTAACTTCCAATATTGTTACTGGTGCCATTCAAGAGGCTGCGCTCAGAGAACAGATGCAGGCTACCGAAGAAATCTTGAAAGCCCAAACCAATTTGGCAGAGGTTACTGAAAAGCAGTTGGTCATTGGTACCGTTTCAAAGGTTGACGTTACCTCGCAGCGAACTTTGGTTTCCAATTCTCAAGTGGATCTATTCAATTACGAGAGAAACTTGGCTTTTGCGCGTAATCAGTTGGCCGTCCTGACTGGAGAGGTGCCGAGTAACGCGAGCATCACCAAGTTTGATTTAAGTAAATTGCACTTACCGGAAAAATTGCCACTCTCCGTGCCGTCAAACCTCATTCGACAGCGCCCGGATGTCCGGGCCGCAGAAGCGCAACTCAAGGCGCAGAATGCGTTTGTAGGTGTTGCCACTGCCAACTTGTTGCCGCAATTTAACATCACCGGTTCGATTGGCTCTGCGGCCTTAACATCTGCTAATTTATTCGGCCCGAATTCTTCTTTATGGTCTATTGGCGGCGGCATATTGCAACCCCTGTTCCAAGGCGGGCAGTTATTAGCTCAACGTCGTGGAGCAATTGCCAATTATGAACAGGCAGCTTTCCAGTATCAAGCTACCGTGCTCAAAGCTTTTCAGGAAGTCTCTAATGCTCTCCGAGCCTTAGAGACTGGCGCTCAAGCCTTAAAAGCAGCTTCCGATGCTGAGCGTTATGCCTATGAAACCTTAGACTTAGTTCAGCAGCAATATAAGTTAGGTACAGCCAGTTATCTCGCAGTTTTGTATTACCAAAATCAATATCAACTTGCTAAGGTCAAATCAGTTTCGGCTCAAGCGACTCGATTTTCTGATACAGCAGCTTTATTTGTAGCATTAGGTGGCGGTTGGTGGAATCGTACTGGCCCCGCTTTTCAACCAAAAGACATAGCGAACAAAGATCAAAATGAAACTTCTGGAAACAATTAAGACTAAGGTCATGACTGCTGCATGTGCAGTATGGACCTGGATGCTCGCCAAGGCGGAAGCGTGGAAGCTGCGCGAGAAGTGCATCGCCTTTTGGGAAAAAGCAAAAGCCTTGAGGGCTCGGCTAGGTCAAAAGTGGCGCAATACAAAAGCCCATGAAAAGCTGATGGCTATGGAGCCTTTGCAGCGTCGCATGATCATCATGCTATGTGGAGTATTTTTATTGCTTGGTCTGATCTTTGCTTTCAATCAGTTCAAGACTTTCATGATTAAGCATTTCATTTCAGGCATGGGATTGCCGCCTGCAACCGTTTCAACCATGGTCATTGCTGCAGAACCATGGCAACCAAAACTAACGAGTGTTGGCAACATCCGCGCCTTTAGGGGTGTTGATCTCAGCACTGAGATTGGCGGTTTAGTGCTAAACGTGCCAATTAAGTCTGGCATGGATGTTAAAGAGGGCGATCTACTGATTAAGCTGAATGATGCTTCTGATGTAGCCCAGTTAAATTCATTAAAAGCGATTGCTGATCTCGCCAAAGTCATTAATGAGCGAGATAAACAGCAATTGGCGATTCAAGCCATTAGTAAGAATGTATTTGATACCAGCAAAGCAGATGCTAAATCTAAACAAGCGCAAGTAGAAGCTCAGATCGCACTAGTGGCCAAGAAAAACCTCAAAGCACCATTTAGTGGGCGCGTCGGTATTGTGTCCATTAACCCAGGGCAGTTCGTTAACCCCGGCGATAAGTTACTGACTTTGCAAACCCTCGACCCTATCTTTGTGGATTTTAATTTGCCACAAAGTAATGCAGAGCAAATTCAGGTAGGGCAAGAAATTGTTGTCACCACCGATGCATTTAAAGATGCGAGCTTTACTGGAAAGATCACTGCGGTAAGTCCTAAGGTCGATGCCAATACGCGCAATATTCAGGTTGAAGCACAAATTGCCAATCCTGATAAGAAAGTCCTGCCTGGCATGTTCGCCAATGTGAATATCAAGCTTGGTGATGAAGTGAAGTTATTAACCTTGCCTCAAACTGCTGTGACCTACAACCCTTATGGCTCTACAGTATTTATTGCCAAACCTACAGGCAAGAAAGATAAACAAGGTAATCCTGCTTTTGAGGCTCAGCAAGTCTTTGTTACTACTGGCGCTGCTCGTGGCGATCAGGTCTCAATCCTTAAGGGTCTTGATGAAGGCGCAACCGTTGTGACTAGCGGTCAGCTAAAGATAAAGAATGGAACGCCGCTCATTATTAATAACAAGGTGCAGCCATCAAACTCACCAGATCCTAAGCCGCAGGAATAAGCAGTAGATGAATTGGACTGACATATTCATCCGTAGGCCAGTGCTATCACTGGTAGTGAGTGCGCTCGTATTGGTATTTGGATTGAAGGCTTTAGGTTCCTTACCAGTCAATCAGTACCCACAAACCCAGAATGCGATTGTCACGATTACAACCGCATACTACGGCGCAGATCCAGAAACCATTGCTGGTTTTATTACTCAGCCATTAGAAGCTTCGGTTGCTCAGGCGCAGGGTATTGATTACTTGTCCTCTACTAGTGTGAGTGGTGTTTCAACCATCATTGCTACTTTGAAGTTGAACTATGACTCTAATGCGGCACTTACTCAGATCCAAACCCAAATCAGTGCCGTTAAGAATCAACTGCCACCACAAGCTCAGCAGCCCGTATTAACAGTGCAAGTGGGTCAGTCCACGGCAGCTATGTATATGGGTTTTTATAGTGACGATATTCCTAATAATGCGATCACTGATTATTTGCTGCGGGTGGTTAAGCCTAAGCTGGACTCGGTTGAGGGTGTGCAGAACGCTGAAATTACTGGTGGTAGGAAATTTGCTTTACGCGCTTGGTTAGATCGCGAAAAGATGGCCGGACTGGGTGTCGGAGCAGATGATGTCTATAGCGCAATGTCTGCCAATAACTATTTATCAGCGGTAGGTAGTACTAAGGGCGACATGGTCGCGGTCGACCTGGTTGCTGGTACTGACTTGCATACCTTAGATGAGTTCCGTAAGTTGGTTATTAAAAAAGATGGCGTGAATATCGTGTATCTGGACCAAGTAGCTACAGTCACTTTGGGTTCAGAGGATTACAACACCAACGTCGCGTTTAGCGGCAAGAAATCGGTCTTTATTGCGATTAAGGTTGCCCCTCAAGCCAATCTATTGGACGTTGCTCAGCGCGTGCGAGATGCGGTCCCGGATATTCAGAAGCAACTGCCAGTTGGGATGACTGGCAAGGTTGTTTATGACTCAACCATGTTTATTACCAGCTCAATTGATGAGGTAGTGTCGACCTTATTGGAAGCGCTATTAATTGTGACCGTGGTGATCTACTTATTCTTGGGTAGCTATCGCGCTGTTGCGGTTCCGGTGATTGCAATGCCTCTTTCTCTTATCGGCACATTCTTCTTAATGCAAGTTTTGGGTTACTCCATTAATCTTCTCACTCTGTTGGCATTGGTGTTGGCAATCGGATTAGTAGTGGATGACGCCATCATTGTGGTGGAGAACGTCGACCGCCATATGAAAGAAGGCAAGTCACCGCTTGAGGCTTCTTTAATTGCTGCGCGTGAATTGGGTGGACCCATTCTAGCGATGACAGTAGTATTGATTGCGGTGTACATCCCCATTGGCTTCCAGGGCGGTTTAACGGGCGCACTCTTTACTGAGTTTGCGTTTACTCTGGCAAGTGCGGTTGCAGTCTCAGGTTTAATTGCGTTAACACTATCGCCGATGATGTGCTCTCGAATCTTTACTGAAGCACAAGAAGCATCTCCATTTGTACAAAAAATAGATCGCATCTTTGATAAGGTACATCACAGCTATCAGAGTACTTTGCGCAATCTTCTCAGTACATGGCAGGTCATCATTGTGATGGGCGCTATTCTTTTGGGTGGTGTTGCCTATTTATACGCAACGGCCCGCGCTGAATTGGCACCCACTGAAGACCAAGGCATTGTCTTGATGCAAGCTTCTGGACCGCCTAATAGTACGGTTAATCAGATGCAGACTTATGCGGATCAGATTTATCAAATCTCTAGCGCAGAACCTGAATATGAACAAATGTTCCAGATCACCAGTCCAACGAGTAGTTTCGGTGGTGTTCTCTTAAAAGATTGGAATCAGCGTAGTCGTAATGCCACTAAATTCCAAGAAGATATGCAGAACAAGTGGAATACGATTGCCGGCGCTCGGGTCGCAGCTTTCCAGTTCCCGGCTTTGCCTGGAGCGCAGGGTCTGCCAGTTCAGGTGGTGATCACAACTACTGAGTCCTATGACCAGCTCAATGAAGTTTCTCAAGCGGTGCTGGACAAAGCGCGACGTAGCGGCAATTTCTTCTTTGTTGATTCTGACCTTAAGATCGATAAGCCTCAGGACGTATTGGTGATTGATAGAGAAAAAGTCGCTGCTTTGGGGATGACGCAGCAGCAAGTGGGTGCCGCCTTATCGGCAGCTCTTGGTGGTGGTTATGTCAATTACTTCTCAGTATCGGGACGCTCCTATAAAGTCATCCCGCAAGTAAAGCAAATAGATCGACTCAATCCTGAGCAGATCTTGGATTACTATATTCGCACGCCAAGTGGTGCGATGATTCAGGCCCGTACCATTGCATCGATCAAGCAAAAGGTTGTTCCCCAATCCATTAATCACTTTCAGCAACTGAATTCAGCCACGATCTCTGGTGTGAGTACACCTTTTATTTCGCAAGCTGATTTACTGGAGTACATGCGTCAGGCCTTGAAAGAGGTTGCGCCTAGTGGATATAGCATGGATTACGCAGGCCCTTCACGACAATTTATGGCGGAGTCGGGCGGCTTCTTAGTGACAATGTTCTTCGCGATTTTGATCGTGTTCTTAGTGCTAGCCGCTCAGTTTGAAAGCTTCCGTGATCCGATTGTGATTCTAGTTTCAGTGCCGCTAGCTTTATTTGGCGCATTGATATTTATTAATCTTGGTTTTACAACGCTCAACGTTTATACGCAGGTAGGCTTGGTAACACTCATGGGGCTTATTAGTAAGCACGGCATTTTGATTGTGGAATTTGCCAATGAGTTGCAGGTTGCTGGACGTAGCAAACTCGATGCCATTATTGAGGCAAGCAGCGTTCGCTTAAGACCAATTCTGATGACGACAGCTGCCATGGTCTTAGGTGTGGTGCCTCTGGTGATTGCATCCGGTGCAGGTGCTGCCGGGCGTCAATCAATGGGCATCGTCATTTTTACAGGCCTGTCGATTGGGACGCTCTTTACATTGTTTGTTGTGCCTGCCATGTACCTCTTCATCGGGGCAGATCATCATGCGAAGAAATTTATCCAGCAGTAGGTAGGAGAATGGATGTGACTAGGAAGTTAAAAAGGTGAACAGATGTTCACCTTTTTAACTAGCAGCATTGTTAAATCTTTTTGGCATTACTTCACGATGTTGAGCTCTTTTTCAGCGATCTCACTATATTTAGTTTCATTTTCTAGACGCTTTATCCAAGCATTGATATTTTTGAGATCAGCACGTGGCCCTGTTTCTTCAGGAAAGGCTTCATGTAGAAGAATCCAGCGACCTACGCAAAGTGCTAGCGCAATATCACCAATATGAAATTGATTCCCAGAACAGTATTTCTGATTGGCTAAGGTCTGGTCTAGAAGGCTCAGCAGACTATTGGTATCTTGATATGACTTGCGAATCGCATCGTAATTACGCTCTGCTGCAGGTACGCGAGTGAGCCCCAAGAACGGGGTACGCAGTGCTGGCCACATCGTGCCCACTTGCCAATCTAGCCACTTTTCAGAGCCGTACTGACTGGCAATATCGATAGGGAATCGTTTTTGTTTATCGTACTGGCGCGCTAGGTAACGCATGATGGTGTTTGATTCCCAGAGAATGAGATCGCCATCTTCCAGTGTTGGTACAAGGCCATTGGGGTTGAGTTTCAAAAACTCAGGAGTGCGATTAAGGCCAAAATGAAGACCTGCATCAATGCGCTCAAAGTTTTTGCCTTCCTCGAGCCCTAACTCAGAAAGACACCATAAAACTTTTTGTACGTTGATAGAACTTTTTCTACCCCACAAACGCATCATATTATTTCCTTCGTTTTATGGCGACTTAAACAGTTTTGATTTCAGCTAAATCTAGCCCCATGAATTTACTGCGCGCAAAAATCAGCGGCTCAAGTTCAGGATGATTTTTTAAGCTTAAGACTTTCGCAACAATGATGTTGTGGTCGCCGCCTATATGAACAGAAACCGTTTCGCATTCATAGTAGGCAACACAACCGTTGATCTGCTCAAGCCCACTCTTGGTAGTTTGGTGAGAGATCTTATCAAATTGCTTCTCTTTTACTTTGGCAAAGTGCATTGCTAAGTCTTCTTGAGAGCGTTCAAGTACATGAATCAGTTGCTTTTGACCCGCTTCAAAATAGGGCATCAGGCGAGAATGTTTATTGAGGCTCCACAAAATCAGTGGCGGCTCTAAAGAGACCGTATTAAACGAGCTAATCGTGATGCCGTGGGCTTGCCCATCAGCATCTAGGCAGGTGATGACTGTAACCCCAGTTGCAAACGATGCAAATCCAGTGCGGAGTTCTTGCGAAGTAAACGGGGCCATCAATCTCTTGCTTATTTAGCGTCGGCTTTTTGTACGAGCGTAATCGTTGTGCCGGGAATCGGAGTCAATACCTCGTTCTCTTCAGCTTTTACGCATTTGAAGCGATATTCTTTCCCGGCCTTAGACAAGAAGCTGGCGCCTTCATAAAAATCGCCTTTACAAGTCTTGGTAGCAAAGTCCATAACATCCTGAGGATCGGCGCTAGAGGTAATCAGGCGCATGTTTCCCATGGACATATTAATCTGGGTGGAATAGCAGCCAGAGAGCAGTGAGCCAGAAAGTGCGGTTAATAGTAGAATTTTTTTCATGGAAACCTCCATAATCAACAATGCTCGTTAGGATAAACCCTTTGGGGATTTGTTGTGGGGAATTACTCCGCTTGAAAAGGAATGAATATGTTTAAAGCTATTTTGGTAAAGAAAGACGATCAGGGCTACCGTGCTGAGTTGGCCCAGGTTGATGAGGCGAGCCTGCCAGAAGGGGATGTGAAGGTTAAGGTCCTTTATTCCACTCTCAATTACAAGGATGGCTTAGCGATTACGGGTAAGGGCCCTGTAGTGCGGAGCTTTCCAATGGTGCCGGGGATTGATTTTGCTGGTGAAGTCCTTGAAAGCAGTCACCCAGACTTTAAGGTTGGAGATATGGTACTCCTGAATGGCTGGGGTGTAGGAGAGGGACATTGGGGTGGATTGGGCCAGATGGCCCGAGTCAAGGCTGACTGGCTGATCCCTCTACCAAAAGGTTTTTCGGCCAAGCAGGCCTTGGCAATTGGCACGGCTGGATATACCGCCATGTTATGCGTCATGGCTTTGCAGAAGCACGGCCTTAAGCCGAGCGATGGCGAGGTCTTGGTAACTGGTGCGGCTGGTGGGGTAGGTAGCTTCGCCATTGCCTTATTAAGCAAACTAGGCTTTACCGTGGTGGCGAGCACAGGCCGCATGGCTGAGGCAGATTATCTAAAGAAATTAGGCGCTACCGAAGTGATTGATCGTGCCACTTTATCGGCACCAGGCAAGCCTTTGGCAAAAGAGCGTTGGGCTGCGGTGGTCGATAGCGTTGGAAGTCATACTTTAGCGAATGCGTGTGCGCAAACAAAGAGCGATGGTGCGGTAGCAGCATGCGGCCTGGCACAAGGTATGGATTTTCCATCTAGTGTTGCACCCTTTATTTTGCGTGGCGTGACTTTGTATGGCGTCAATAGCGTGACTGTGCCACGAGCAAAACGAATTGCTGCTTATGAACAGCTGGCCAAATTGGTGGACCTAAAAACCTTAGATGAGATCTCACACGAAATTAGTCTAGAAGAGTCGATCAAATATGCAGCAGAGTTGATGGCTGGCAACGTACGCGGACGTCTTATCGTAGATGTGAATAAATAAACAGCAACGATGAATGCAAATGGTTTATTGGGTTTGGTCTGGTTTGCGTGCAGCAAGTTGTGCGCAAACCTTAAGCTTCTCCGGATCTGAGAGCTCTGACCAATCTGCAATTTCAGCAAGGGTGCGATAGCAGCCGCGGCAAAATCCGTTCTCTGGATTCATGTCGCACCAATTAACGCAAGGCGATGGAACTGTTGTCAAAGTAAATCCAGGAATAGAAGAATAAATATTAAAAATGAATACTAAAAATCAAGCAATCACAAACGATGCTGTTCATTATCCCTTAGGAGATGCTCTGCCGGAACCAGGCACTACGATTGAGGTTGCCCCAGGTGTCTATTGGCTCAGAATGCGCTTGCCCTTTGCCTTAGACCATATTAACTTGTGGCTTTTGCGCGATCAGTTTGATGGTATTGAGGGCTGGACGATTATTGATTGCGGCATCGCCAATGATGAAACGCGTGCATCGTGGGAGCAGATTTTTGCCACTCATCTCCAAGGCCTCCCCGTATTACGTGTGCTGGTGACGCATATGCACCCTGATCATGTGGGCCTCTCCCAATGGTTATGCAAGCGCTGGAATGCGCCTATGTGGATATCCATGACGGATTACTTAACGGCACAATGGTTAAGTCACAAGGAGGGTGGCGCGGCAGTGGGCGCGCTGGCTGGAGGCGGAGGCTCGGCAGATCATTTTCAGAAGCATGGTTTGAGTGCGCCTGAGGATCTGGAGAAAATTCGGGGACGCTCTAGCTACTACAGCAATATGGTCCCTGGGGTTCCACGTCAATATCGTCGCATTATTGATGGTGAGAAGATTGCTATTGGCGGCCATCAATGGCAAGTCATTATGGGTTACGGTCACGCACCTGAGCATGCATCCTTGTTTTGCAAAGCGCTTGGTGTATTAATTTCGGGAGATATGCTGTTACCGCGTATCTCAACCAATGTCAGCGTCTATGACGCTGATCCCGAGGCTGATCCTTTGGGTTTGTATTTAGATTCTTTGGATCAGTATTTGCCATTGCCGGATGACACCTTGGTGTTGCCATCACATGGCAAGCCATTTACAGGAATGAAGCCAAGGATTGCGCAATTAAAGGCGCATCACGATGACCGGTTAGCAGATACCCTTGGGGCATGTAAAAAACCGGCACACGCTAGAGAAATTGTGCCGGTCTTGTTTAAGCGGGAATTAGATATTCACCAAATGACTTTTGCCATGGGCGAGGCTATTGCCCATCTGAATTACCTACTTCGTCGAGGAAAGTTGAGTCGCCAGCTTTGCGAGGACGGCGTGTTCCGGTTTTGCGTGGTTTAGTGCTGCTGGCCTTCGTTCCAGATGATTCGCCAGAACTCGTTGCTGCTGCCCCTGCTGCAGAGACCGCATCACCAAAGGATTTAAGCGCCATCATCGTCGCATGTTGAACTTCAAGCCCCTGGATGGTTGATTTAAGAATGTTGAGATTAAGGTTTAGCCAATTCTCAACGCTCTTAAGGTCTTTAATGCGTTTTTCAAGCTCATCCACATCCAAGCCCGGGAAGGCGCCGAAGCCGCTGGCACCCTTAGAGCTATCGCTAGTGAAGGGAAATTGGCCTGCTTGGCCGGTAGCACTCTGCCCCCACATGGTTTTAAACATCTCAAGGCTTTGGTTGAATTCTGGCATTGCTCCGAACATATAGATCCCGGGTTAGATAAAAAGGTGGCTTTACCAATAGAATAAGGGATTCTAGAGATTATTCCCGGTTAAGCAATGCAATCTAATGGTTTATCCCATCCGTATACACGTGGTCAGGCGCTCCCAGAGCTTTTAAAGCAGCGCATTCTCATTTTGGATGGCGCTATGGGCACCATGATTCAGCAGCATAAGCTGACTGAGGCGGATTACCGCGGCCTACCCAGCAATACCCGCTTTGCCGATCACCCAAGTGATATCAAAGGCAATAATGAATTGTTGGTGCTGACTCAGCCAGAGATTATTAGCAAAATTCATGAGCAATATTTGGATGCTGGTGCTGACATTATCGAAACGAATACTTTTGGTGCTACTTCCGTAGCGCAAGAGGATTACAAAATGGCAGGCCTTGCACGCGAGATGAATGTCATCTCAGCACAGTTGGCCCGTGCAGCCTGCACGAAATACAGCACTCCTGATAAACCTCGGTTTGCAGCTGGCGCTATTGGACCAACACCAAAGACAGCAAGCATTTCGCCAGATGTAAATGATCCAGGTGCACGCAATGTCACCTTTGATGCTTTACGGGCTTCTTATCGCGAGCAGATTGAAGGACTCTTTGAGGGCGGTGTTGATTTGTTTTTGGTAGAGACCATTTTCGACACCCTGAATGCCAAAGCAGCTCTGTTCGCTTTAGATGAATTCTTTGAAGATACTGGCAATCGTTTGCCGGTGATGATTTCAGGAACAGTGACCGATGCTTCTGGCCGAATTCTTTCTGGGCAAACTGTTGAGGCGTTTTGGAATAGCCTGCGTCACATCAAGCCCCTTACCTTTGGTTTGAATTGTGCTTTGGGTGCCGCATTGATGCGTCCATATATTGCTGAGCTCGCGCGTATTTGTGATGCTGCTGTTTCTTGTTACCCCAATGCCGGTTTGCCGAATCCAATGAGCGACACTGGTTTTGATGAGACTCCGGAAATTACTTCTAGCTTGGTTGATGGTTTTGCAAAAGACGGTTTAGTCAATTTAGTGGGTGGTTGTTGTGGCACCACGCCAGATCACATTCGCGCAATTGCCAATGCAGTAGCAAAGCGTAAGCCACGAGCCTTCTATCGTGAAGGCACGGAGGTGGTGGCATGAGTCAATTGAAGAACCAAAAAACTATGCCAGCGATGAAGTTGTCAGGCTTAGAGCCATTCAACGTCACGGCTGACCTTGGCTTTGTTAATATTGGTGAACGTACTAACGTTACCGGCTCTAAAGCATTCTCGCGCATGATTCTGAATAATCAGTTTGATGAGGCGTTAGTAGTAGCAAGACAGCAAGTTGAGAATGGCGCGCAAGTCATCGACATCAATATGGATGAGGCTATGTTGGATTCTGAAGCGGCAATGACACGCTTCTTGAATTTGATTGCTTCGGAACCAGATATTGCACGCGTGCCGATCATGATTGACTCCTCCAAGTGGAGTGTCATCGAGGCGGGATTGAAATGTATTCAAGGTAAGCCGATCGTGAACTCCATCTCCCTGAAAGAGGGAGAAGATTCATTTAGAAAGCAGGCACGTTTAATTCGTCGCTATGGCGCTGCTAGTGTCGTCATGGCTTTTGATGAGGCTGGTCAGGCCGATACCTTCAAGCGCAAAACAGAAATTTGTCAGCGTTGCTACAAAATCCTCGTAAATGAAATCGGTTTTCCTGCCGAAGATATTGTTTTTGATCCTAATATCTTTGCGATAGCCACGGGCATTGAAGAGCATGATAACTACGCAGTGGACTTTATTAATGCCACTCGCTGGATTAAAGAAAATCTTCCTGGCGCAAAAGTCAGCGGTGGCGTATCAAACGTCAGCTTCTCATTTCGCGGTAACGATCGCGTCCGTGAAGCGATCCATACAGTCTTCTTATATCACGCCGTTCAGGCTGGCATGGATATGGGGATTGTTAATGCCGGACAGTTGGGCGTCTATGCTGACTTAGACCCAGAGTTACGCGAGCGCGTTGAGGATGTAGTACTCAATCGCTTTAAAGAAAAAGAAGGCAAAACACCTACTGAGCGTTTACTCGATATTGCCGAGCAATTTAAAGGTGGTGGCGCTAAGCAAGTTGAAAATTTGGTATGGCGCGAAGCCCCAGTTCGTGAGCGTTTAACCCACGCACTGGTGCATGGCATCACTACCTTTATTGAAGAAGATACTGAAGAGTTACGCGCACAAATTATGGGTGAGGGCGGCAGGCCAATCGAAGTGATTGAAGGCCCACTTATGGACGGCATGAACGTCGTCGGTGATTTATTTGGTGCCGGCAAAATGTTTTTACCTCAAGTAGTTAAGAGTGCGCGAGTGATGAAGCAGGCAGTAGCGCTACTGATTCCTTATATTGAGGAAGAGAAACGTTTACATGTAGCGGCAGGCGGCGAAGCTAAGGCCAAGGGCAAGATCGTGATGGCTACTGTAAAGGGAGATGTTCACGACATTGGTAAAAATATTGTGACCGTCGTACTGCAATGTAATAACTTTGAAGTTGTCAACATGGGTGTCATGATTCCGTGTGCGGAGATCTTGAAAAAAGCCAAAGAAGAGAAGGCTGACATCGTTGGGCTCTCAGGCTTGATCACACCGTCTTTGGAAGAGATGACGTATGTGGCGCAAGAGATGCAGCGTGACGATTATTTCCGTGAGCGCCAAATTCCTCTGATGATTGGTGGCGCTACAACCTCACGTGTTCACACGGCAGTGAAGATTGCGCCTCATTACGATGGACCGGTTGTTTACGTGCCTGATGCATCTCGTTCCGTATCCGTAGCATCGAGCCTATTGTCAGATGAAGGCGCCAATAAATTCATTCAAGATTTACGCGATGACTATGTACGTATTCGCGAACAGCATGCCAATAAAAAAGCAGCGCCAACAATTTCATTAGCAGCAGCACGCAAGAATCGCGAGCTGATTGATTGGGCTACTTATGTGCCCGAGAAGCCTAAGTTCATTGGACGTCGGGTCTTTAAGAACTTTGCATTAAGTGACATTGCTAAATACATTGATTGGACACCGTTCTTCCAAACCTGGGATTTGGCTGGCAAGTTTCCAGCAATTTTGGACGATGAGGTGGTGGGTGTTGAAGCCCGCAAGGTATTCGAAGACGCCAAGGCCTTGCTGGATAAGCTGATTAAAGGCCAATGGTTGCAGGCCGATGCAGTCGTTGCTTTTTACCCGGCCAATGCGGTTGGCGATGACATTGTTTTGTACAGCGATGAAGCGCGTGAGCATCCATTATTCGTTTGGCATAACTTGCGTCAACAGGCAGAGCGTCCGGTAGTCGATGGAGTGCGTAGACCTAACCGTTGCTTGGCAGACTATGTTGCGCCAAAAGATTCTGGTATGGCTGATTACCTTGGTTGTTTCGCGGTCACTACTGGTCATGGCGTTGAGAAAAAAGTTGCTGAGTTTCAAGCCAAACATGATGACTACAGCGCGATTATGTTGAAGGCTTTAGCAGATCGCTTGGCTGAAGCGTTTGCAGAGTTGATGCACCATCGCGTCAGAACTGATCTGTGGGCTTATGCGACCGATGAGATTTTGACGAATGATCAAATGATTAATGAGCAATACCGTGGCATCCGTCCAGCCCCTGGCTACCCAGCATGTCCAGCGCATGAAGTAAAAGAAGATTTACTGCGCGTATTGGGTTCAGAGGATATTGGGATGACCTTGACCGAGTCTATGGCTATGAATCCCGCTTCAAGCGTTAGTGGCTTCTACTTGGCACATCCTGATGCACGTTACTTCAATGTGGGTAAGGTATCGGCAGACCAGGTTGAGGACTTGGCGAAACGTCGCGGCGCATCTGTTGACGATATTCGTCGACAGATAGCTAGCTCCCTAGATTAAACGCCCCACAAGACAGGTTCGTCCTTACCTTTGGCTTGTTTCATGAGCTCCAAGAAGGGGTAAGCACGTTGGCCAAGTCTATCGGCAAGTTTGAGGGCTTCAGAACCTCCCTCATCACCGGTTTTTGAACGTTCTTCCAGATCTTTGAGGATGGCTGTTTCGAGGGCTGTGATCAGCGCTGGGAGTTGCTCAATCGTCAGAATTCCCCGCGGCTCCAAGGGTCGACCCAAAACATCGAATATCCGCTTGGTCAAATCAGCCAGCATGATGACATCTGGGCCCGCTTTTGAACGAAATTGATAGATCATTTCTATAGCTTACCACCTGATAAACTCACTCTTCTATGTTGTTAACCAATAAAAACCAATTAATTGAGATGCTGAGCGGAGCCTTGCAGGCTTTGGCTCAAGAGCGCGGGTTAGGTGAAGCCCCGCAGCCCCGTTTGGAACGCCCTAAGGCTGTTGATCATGGTGATGTGGCATGCAATATCGCACTGCAACTTTCGAAGGCCTGGAAGTTAAATCCTCGGGAGTTGGCCCAAGCGCTGGTAGCTCATTTGCAAAAGCAACCTGGATTTAATCAGCTGATTGCTTCTTGTGACATTGCAGGTCCTGGGTTTATTAATTTCCGCCTCAGCAATGCAGCTAAAACTACCGTGGTTCAGGAGGTGTTGACTGCTGGATCAAAATTTGGCGAGCTTGCCCCTGGCTCCAATCCCACAGCAAGCGCCATGATTGAGTTTGTCTCGGCAAACCCTACGGGCCCATTGCATGTTGGTCATGGTCGTCAAGCAGCTCTTGGTGATGCCTTAGCAAATTTGTTGGCAACGCAAGGTATTAAAGTGCATCGTGAGTTTTATTACAACGATGCTGGTGTGCAGATTGCTAACTTGGCACTATCTGTGCAAGCGCGCTTGAATAGTTTGAAGCCGGGTGATCCAACCTGGCCCGAGCAGGCTTATAACGGTGAATATATTGCTGAGATTGCCACCGCTTATAAAGCCTCCCCAGCATATCATGCTGATTTGTCTTCTGCAGAAAAGATCGAAGCGATTCGTCAGTTCGCAGTTGCCTATTTGCGCAACGAGCAAGATATCGATTTAAAAACCTTTGGGGTCAAGTTCGACTGCTATTACTTGGAATCTTCCTTGTATACCGATGGTGGTGTTGCGCAAATTGTTCAAGACTTACAAGGCATTGGCAAAACGTATGAAGCCGATGGTGCTTTGTGGTTGAAGTCGACCGATGATGGCGATGACAAGGATCGCGTTATGCGCAAATCCGATGGCAGTTACACCTACTTTGTTCCGGATGTGGCTTATCACGCTAGCAAGTGGCAACGTGGGTTTGCGAAGGTCATTAACGTGCAAGGCAGCGATCACCATGGCACGATTGCTCGCGTGCGCTCTGGTTTGCAGGGCGTTGCACAAAAGCGGGGTTGGGATATTCCCAAAACCTATCCAGAATATGTACTGCATAAGATGGTGACTGTTATGCGAAATGGAGAAGAGGTCAAAATCTCCAAGCGCGCTGGTTCTTATGTCACAGTCCGGGATTTAGTGGAATGGTCTGGTGGTATTACGCCAGAAATGAGTCCAGCAGAAAGAGATTTAGCATTGCAACGAGGTCGCGATGCTGTCCGTTTCTTTTTAATCTCTCGCAAGGCTGATACTGAGTTTGTGTTTGATATCGATTTGGCGCTACAGCAGAATGATGAGAATCCAGTGTTCTATGTGCAATATGCACATGCACGGATTAGCTCGATCTTGCAGCAATGGGATGGGCAAATTTCTGATTTGAAATCCGCCGATCTATCTCTATTGCAGAGCAAGGCTTCAGATCATTTATTAAGACGGTTAGCAGAGTATCCAGAGGTGTTAACTGACGCAGCCGCTGATTTAGCACCACATGCATTAGCCTTCTATTTGCGGGATTTAGCAGGAGATTTCCATACCTTTTACAACGCAGATCGTGTTCTGGTAGATGATCAGGCTTTGAAGCTAGCCAGGCTGGCTCTCCTATCCGCCACTCGCCAAGTGCTGCAAAATGGTTTAAAAGTATTAGGGGTATCGGCGCCAGCCAAGATGTAATGTGCAGATCATGAAGTGAAAATGTAAGATGAGGAAATGATGAAAAAACCGAATCAACAAGCTGGCTTCATTCAGCAACATGCCGAATACGGCGGCACCATCTTGGGCTTTATTCTGGGCTTAGGTGTTGGCTTGGTTGTAGCCTTAGCGATTGCTTTTTATCTTTCTAAAAATACTCCCCAAGAAAAGCCTGGTATCCGGGCGCCAAACCTGCCATTAACGATTAAGCCTGCGGCCACACCAGCAGAGGGTGAGTCAGGTACACCAGCTGAGCAGGTTGATCTCAATAAGCCACTTCAGGGAAAGTCTCCCGCAGCTTCAGCCCCAGACCCTATTGCCGATTTAGCTAATGGTAAAAAGCCAGCCGAGTTAGCAGTGCCAGCCGCTAAATCTGACGCTATTTATTTTTTACAGGTGGGCGCATTTACAAAGCGTCCTGACGCAGATGCTCAAAAAGCCAGTTTGGCTATTCAGGGACTTCAGTCGCAACTGAGCGAAATAACTAGTGACGGTAATACTATTTGGCGGGTCCGTGTAGGCCCATTTAATAGCGTCGAAGAAAGTAATCCAGTGCGCGATAAATTAAGTAATATGGGCATCAAACCAACCGTTATTAAATCTAGCAAATCATGACCTCATTCAATAAACGACTCTTTACCTTTTTTGCACTCTTATGTCTTAGTGGATTGGTCGGGGCGCAAAGTGCCAAGATCGAAGAGGGTTTTGATTACCGAATTCTGCCAATTGCCCAGCCTGTCGAAACCAAAGGCAAGGTAGAGGTCATTGAGTTTTTTTGGTATGGCTGTCCACATTGCTATGACTTTGAGCCCGAACTGAGTGCTTGGGTAAAGCGCCAGCCGAAAGATGTGACATTCCGGAGAGTGCCCGTGGCATTTCGTGATGATTTTATGCCTCACAGCCAATTATTCTATGCGCTTGAGGCGATGGGTAAGGGTGATGCTCTGAATGAAAAGGTGATGTATGCCATGCATAAAGAGAATAAGCGCTTGTTAACGGAGTCAGAGATTGCAGACTGGGCTGCCTCTCAAGGGCTTGATCGCAATACTTTCTTGGCAACGTATCGCTCATTTGCTGTGGTTTCTAAAGCCCGTGTAGCAAAGCAATTAACCGAGGCTTATCGTATTGATGGTGTGCCAACGATTGTGATGCAGGGACGTTATGTAACCTCACCTTCGATTGCAGGCACTAAGGCTAAAGCCATTGCCGTTATGGATTACTTAGAAGAAAAAATTCGCAAAGACAAGTACAAATAATTGCGGATTTAAGATCACTACTTAAATATTGACGAAGCGACGCACGATCCAAAAGTAAAGTGGATAGGGTAGGATTCTGAGGAACTTTAAGAATCCTGAAAACCTTTTTGGGAAGTGAATGTCAAATTCACCAGCTTGTATGCCTTGCAAAATTTCTTGGGCTGCTTGTTTGGGGCTCATCAGTGCTGGCATTTCAAAATCATTCTGCGCAGTAGCTTCAGTGGCAACAAAGCCCGGAGAAATCATGTGGACGCTCACACCCTGAGGCAGCAGATCGTAATACAGGGTTTCACAGAAGTTAATAATGCCGGCTTTACTTGGTCCATAGGCCAAGGCCTTAGGCAAACCACTGTAGCCCGCCACACTACCCACAATAGCAATGTGACCAGCATGTTGTTTGAGCATCGTCGGCAATACTGCCGCAACGGCTCGCATAGGCCCCAGTAGGTTGGTATCAATCGTTTTTTCGGCAATGGCAATATCAAACTCATCTGCTCGCATTGGCACATACATGCCTGATACAAACAGGAGCAAATCTAGCCCACCCCAGCGTTCCAAAATAATTTGATGCGCTTGAGTAAGCTGAGATTCGTTAGTGACATCAAGGGGTAGTACTAATACTTGATCGGCGGGCATGCTACCTGCCAATTGATTTAATTGCTCAACACGTCGACCAGAAATCGCTACTTTAGCCCCAAAAGAAATCAAGGCTTTAGCACAAGCTTCCCCAATCCCGCTGGACGCGCCAATGACCCAAACGCGTTTTCCAGAAAAGCTATCTATTCCCTTTTGCTTCATACGCGAAGTGCATCTCCAGATGCGGTGATGGGTTGATGACTGAGGGTAAATTGCACGACATCAATATTGCGCTCGGCGAAGCCTGCAGCGCAATACATTAAATAGAAATTCCAGAGGCGGATGAATGCTTCATCAAACCCTAGTTTGGTAATTTCATGGAGTTTTTGATTAAAGCTATCTCGCCACATGCACAATGTTTTTGCATAGTCATGGCCAAAAGCAAATTCCACTTCAACATTCAATCCAGCATTTGCTGCATAGGCTCTAAAGCTAGTGCGTGATGGCAGCATGCCACCCGGGAAGACATATTGCTGAATAAAGTCGGTGTTATGGCGGTAGCGTTCAAATACTTCCTCTGCAATCACGATTGTTTGGATGCAAGCTTTGCCACCCCGTTTAAGACGTGCCGCAATAGTTTGAAAGTATTCGGCCCAATGTTTTTCGCCAACTGCTTCAAACATTTCAATCGAGGCAATGCCATCAAACTGCTCCTTACAATCTCGATAGTCCTGCAGCCTGACTTCGTAAGAATTTTCTGTTGAGCTTTCTCGCTGTACTTTTTCTAAGCGACTCTGAGCAAAAGATTTCTGCTCGGTTGACAGTGTTAGCCCCGTAACGTGGCTACCAGCACGCAAGGCCTCTTCCATGAAGCCGCCCCAGCCGCAGCCGATTTCTAGAAGGTGATCACCGGGCTTAGCATTGATAGCTTGCAAGATGTGGCTGATTTTGGCTCTTTGGGCATCAGCAAGTGCCTGTTTGTCACCTTCAGAAAACCAAGCGCTTGAATAGCTCATGCTTGGATCAAGCCATAGTGAATAAAAAGAATTTCCTAGGTCATAGTGCGCATGGATATTCTTACGGCTGCCGGATTTGGAGTTATCTCTCAACCAATGCTTGAGGCGGTAGATGATGGAGCCATACCACTTGCCGTAAATCGCTTTTTCCAAAATGGTTCTATTGCGAATAGCCAGCTCGAGAATTGCTTTGAGGTCAGGAGTATTCCATTGACCGCGAATATAGCTTTCAGCAAATCCAATATCGCCATGAGAGAGTACTTGTTTAAATACAGACCAATTCAGAATATGGATTTCAGCATGTAAGTTGTCTTGACGATTGCCGAATTCTTTTGAATCTCCATTTGGAAGTGTCAGTTTTAGAAAACCACTCTGTAACTTAGATAAAAGACTAAGCAGGGTATCGGCGCTGATATTGCCTTGCTTAGATTGGTCTTTGCGCGCCGACGGGCGTGAGAAACTCAATCGAGAGAGTAGGGTTTGGCCTGGACGGTTCATCTGCTCACTTCAAATTCTGGTGGTTTTGGTTTTGAATGAAAGGGCACGCCTTTTGACCATAACTTCAAAGCTTGCCAGTGTATGCGAAATATCACGCCTATGCTCATGAGCGGATAGCGCAGAAAGGCGAGATATAAAGCTGGCTTGCTAAGTGCTTGGCTAAGGCCGCTAATACTGGTATTGATGAGGGGTGATCCATCTTCATGTAATTCTATGCGACAGACTGAGTGGCGCATAGAGGCGCTATCTTGAGGAAACAAAAACCGAAAATGGTATTCACCACGCACTTCGCAAAATGGCGAGACATGAAAGACTTTTTGACTGCTTAAGGTTTCACCAGATTTCAATGTTTCGCCAGTCTCTTTATGAAGCAAGTAGCAGTGACGCTCTCCGAAGGTGTTATTCACTTCTGCCAATACTGCCTGTACTTGCCCATTTGCTCGAGTACAAATCCAAAAGCTCACGGGATTGAATACATAACCCAAGACCCTTGGAAAGGTTTGTAGCCAAATTTCACCATCCACATGAGAGATCTGATTCTCATTCAGAATATTTTCAATCCAGGCAAGGCTATCTTCGCCACCTGCACCATGGTCTCGATCGAAAAAAGAAAATAAGCGAGATGCGTTATCTCCCAAGCCATGTTGACTAAGTATGTTGGCGTGCTGTTTTCTGCTTCGCATGGGAATGGAGATGGTAAATACGCCATAGCCAAAAGCATTCTTAGCTGGACGAAAGCGACGATGTTTTACTACTCCAAAGTTGATCGTCGGCTGATTCATTTACTGAGCGTCTTGCAAGGGATTGGTTTTGATTCGGCCCCGAATGCTTTCTAGTAAATCGGCAGCGACAAGCTCCCCTGACCTGAGCCCATCCTCATGAAAGCCAAAACCTGTCCAGGCGCCGCAATACCAGATAGATGATTGCCCTTGAATGAGGGGCAATTCTTTTTGGGCCTGAATAGCTTTCATATCAAAGACAGGGTGGGCGTAATGAATTTCAGCATGAACTAATTGAGGATCTGGCTCAGTCGATGGATTGAGGCTCACAATAATCTGAGTGTTTGCTAATGCACTGGGTAATGGCTGCAGGCGATTGATGAGGTAGTTGACACTAACGTGTTGCTTTGAAGTGGGTAATGTCCCAGATTTAGCGGTGTAGTTCCATGCGGCCCAGCAGCGTTTATTTTCTGGCAGAAAGCGTTCGTCGGTGTGCAAAATGGCGCGATTGTTTTGATAGGGAATCGCTGCAAGGATGTTTCTGGCTTCTTGATTAAGGCCGTGAACCAATTCCAAACTTTGATTGCTATGACACGCCATGATCACTTGATCAAACCACATTGAACCTGTATTGCTGATGACTTCTGCTTGTGATGATGCATCAACGCTTGCATTTACGCGCACTACAGCCTCACGTACTAGTTTGACGTGTTGCTTCTCTATGGCCGCCACTAAGCGTTTGACATATTCACGTGAGCCCCCTGCAACAGTTAGCCACTGTGGCCTATTTTGAATTTGCAACAGGCCGTGGTTATGACAAAAGCGAACCATGGTCTGAATTGGAAATTCCAGCATCTGATCAACAGAGCAGGACCAGATGGCACCAATCATTGGCAAGAAATAATTTTCCTTGAAGCTTTGGCTAAAGCGATTGCGATTTAGGAAATCAGCGATGCATTCATCCGGTTCAGAAAACTCATGATCAGACACAATTTGTTTTTGAGCAAGCTGTGTCGCCAAGCGATTAAAGCGCAGAATGTCATAAACCATTCTCCAAAAAGAGGGGGAGAATAAGTTGGATCTTTGCCCAAATAAAGAATTAATATCATTCCCAGCCCACTCAATTTTGCGATGCTGTTTGGATTGATTGCTTGAATCAATTGACACAGAAAAGGACATCTCTGACGGCGCGATCGGGGCTTCAATTTCTTCGAAGAGACGCAGCAAGCGCGGATAAGTTTTCCGATTAAAAACTAAGAAACCAGTATCTACACCATGACTTATGAGGCCTTCAGAAGTTTGTAGTGAGAAGTCCACGGTATTGCTATGTCCGCCAATATGATCTCCACCTTCATATACTGTGATCTCTAAATCCGGATGCTGCCTTAAGGCATAAGCGCAGCCTAATCCAGAAATGCCTGCGCCAATGATGGCAATTTTCTTTTTACTCACTAATTCTTTTCCGCTAGAAGTTTTTCAATTTCACTGGTAACGCTACTGCTGGTTGGTTTAGTAACGCTACCGAACGAGTCAACTACATTGCCATTACGATCAATTAAATATTTATAGAAATTCCATTTTGGTGTTGTGCTTGTTTTGGCAATTAACATTTTGAAGAGGGGGTTGACGTTATTGCCTGTGACAGAACTTTTGGCGAACATGGGAAATTTCACGTCATAAGTATTTTTACAAAAGTCTGCGATTTCTTTGTTGCTGCCGGGCTCTTGTTGGCCAAAATCATTAGACGGAAAACCCAGAACGACCAAGCCTTGGTCTTTATATTTTGCGTAAATCTTTTCAAGACCCTCATATTGACCAGTAAAGCCACAAAAACTGGCGGTATTGACCACCAAAAGCACTTTGCCTTGATATTGGCAAAGGTTTTGGGGTGCTTCGTCTTGGAGGCGGGGAAAGGTATGAGAAAGCAGTGGACTGCAACTTGTAGGCGCGGCCTCAACCAGTCCAATGGCGGGTATGAACACCATGAGAGCAAAAATCCATTTACCGAGTAGTTGAGCCATATTGCACTTTGAAATCAGGATAGTTAGCATCCAAGTCTAAGTCATTCTGACTAATATTGTTGGCTAAGTCCTAATGCTATTAATATGGAGTTATGAGTCCTTTACCACCACCTTCTTTTGAGTCCAAAGTGTGCACTTCCGCTAATTTGCAGGAGCGCATTGCCAAGTTGCCCAGACCAATGGTGTTTACCAATGGCGTGTTCGATATTCTTCATCGGGGGCATGCAAGTTATTTGGCTCAAGCCCGAGAGTTGGGTGCGAGCTTGGTAGTCGGGGTAAATTCAGATGCTTCTGTGAAGATGCTGGGCAAGGGCGACGACAGACCTATTAATACAGAGGCAGATCGTCAGGCTTTATTGGCTGCCTTAGCTAGTGTGGACGTAGTAGCACTCTTTACTGAGCAGACGCCAGTGCAACTGATTGAGAAAATTCGTCCGGATATTTACGTTAAGGGTGGCGATTATGAGATTGATACTCTGCCAGAGACTCGCGTTGTAAAGACGTGGGGTGGTAAAGCGGTCGCTATTCCCTTTATCTATGAGCGCTCTACGACAACCTTACTAGGAAAAATTCGTTCCTAGAAAATAGATTTGATTGTTGGTGTTAGCTATTGGTTTTTGATGAGCCACGCCCAAATACCCCTGAGTACCAATCCTTCGATAGGTTCAACTGGCGGTAAATGTAACTTAGAGAGCTTGCCAATCTCAGCAGCTAAAGTTTTAGCGTTGCCACCATCAAGCCAAATTCTCTCAATGGGATGATTCATGTCTTTGGCTAGTTGTGTTGCATAAATGATTGCGCCAATCTGTGCTGCATCGCAGCCTCCGATGATGGCACTATTGGTTGATGCCCCAAATCCAGTATGGTCTGCTGAGCGTATTGCTAGAGGAAGTTGTGCGGTATTGTTCTGCAAACTTTCTTGCATCAGACTGAGGCCGGGAAGAATCCAGCCGCCATAGTGGACGCCATTACCGCCAAGCAGGTCAATGGTTGTAGCGGTCCCAGCATTGATAATTAAGGCATTACTGTTTGATAAAACTCGTGTGCCAATGATGGCAGCCCAACGATCGGCCCCTAACTTGGCGGAGTCTGCATATAGAGTGCGCAAGCCGTCGTAGGGACTATCGCCGTTTAATTGTTGCCATTCGATATCACTCCATTGCGGAAAAAGTGATTTGAGATTTTCAATCGCAGCTTCTCCAGCGACACAGGCAAATCCAATGGCATCTGGTTTAGGCATTGTCTTTGCAATGTAGTCAGCCAGCTCTGCTCGATGCTCTGGCGATTGCAAAGACTGACTACTAATAGAGCCTGAATATGCCCATAATTTTTTATTGCGATCAGAGGGTACTTGAGTAGACTCCACTGCAGCCCATTTAAGTCTAGTGTTTCCAACATCAAATAGTAAATACAGACTCATGATCTCGCTCTTAATGAAACATCGCCTGCATGAATGGCAATCGTTTTGGTTTCTTGCTCAAGGAGTAAGGCACCACTTGAGTCTACGCCTTTTGCAATGCCAAATACAGGGGCTTGCCCTGAGCCAGAAATACAAACCTCAGCTTTTTTAAAGGCATCCCATTCCATCCACTGATCTTGATACAAGGCAAACCCCTTTTGATCGAATGTTGGCAAATGGCGCTCGAAAGACTCGATGAGTTTGAGCCAAATAAATTCAGTATCTGGCAGCGTGTTTGAACTGGGGAGTAGTTGATCTAAAGAGGCGATATTAAATGATGCTTCTGTACCCAGACTATTTTGAATGCCTGCTGCATTTCTGAGATTGATGCCAACCCCAATAATCATCCAAGTTGGGTCACCAGCTTTTGCTTGGCCACCCTCAATCAGAATCCCACCCAATTTGGCATTGTTCAATAAAAGATCGTTAGGCCACTTAAGGCGCAATCCTTGTGCGTATAGCGCAGATTTTTCTATCCCCAGTGCATCGGCGATTCCCTGAAGGACAATTAAACCCACTAGTAGGCTGAGGCCCGAAAGCTCAGCAGGACTCCTTTGGAATGGGTAGGCCAATGAGAAGGAAAGGGAGTCTGCTGGATTCGCAAGCCATGATCTGCCCGCCCTTCCTTTGCCAGCAGTCTGGTTTTGGGCAATACGGGCAACTGGGTCTATGAGTTCGCCGGCACGCCAGCGCCCCAAAAGATCATCATTGGTTGATTTCGTCTCCGCTACGCGTTCAAGGATGCAATTCCAGCTCATTTCGCCATTGTAGAAAGGTCTGACCTAGAATTGTGGAATGCATCATGAAGATCAGCGCCCCCGCAAGTTTATTTGGCCTCTCCAGGCCATGCCTTTGGCTAGGGTTTCGAGCCTCAGTTATGCCCTATTGATCATTTATGTAAGCCTAAACCCCTTCGATTTCGACTTTGGTAACGGCATTAGCGCTTGGGCTTGGTTAGGCGCTCCACTGCCTAGATTTATTACTCTCTTCGATGTTTCTGTAAATATTCTGGCCTATATTCCCCTAGGCTTTCTATTGGTCTTTGCCGCTTACCCGCGTTGGCGTAATTTTATTGCTCTAGGGTTTGCCTTGACCTTGAGTGCGGTTTTAGCTTTTAGTGTTGAGACGCTACAGACTTGGTTGCCAACTCGTATACCTAGTCAGATGGATTGGTGGGCCAATGTATTGGGCGGGATGTTAGGTGGCCTACTTGCCATTCCTTTGGGACCCCAGTGGTTGTCTGGTAGCGCCCTTCGCAAACGCTTTGATCATTGGTTTGGTTTGAACTGGTCAGCGTGCGCCTTATTTCTTCTCTTTCCCTGGTCTCAAATTTATCCACAAAGTTCATGGTTGGGTGCTGGAGTTTGGGGTCATGCTATTTTTGGTTCGATTGATTGGGGCACCACGGTGATTAATCAAGTGGTTCAAGAAACAGCCATTACTGCGCTGTGTTGGGTTGGCGCTGCTCTATTACTTTCCTTAGGTATGCGCACTAAGGCGCCGCAATGGCAGATATTAAATGGCCTACTTTTTACAACAGTGTTAATCAAGACTCTGTTTACGGCTTTACAGTTCGGCGTTGAATTTAGTTTGATATGGCTGACCGCAGGCGCTATTTGGGGAATGCTTATTGCCAGCGTGATTCTGCGTTGGGCCTTAAAACTATCTAGCGCCAGGAAGTTTTGGTTGGCCTTACTTTGCTTAGCCACCGCTACTATTGCGATTAATTTTTTACCTGATAATCCTTACTTCATCCTCATTTTGCGGCACTGGTACCAAGGTAGACTGTTGCACTTCAATGAATTGATGCAGTGGGTTTCAGTGGTTTGGTTGCCGCTGGCTATATTCTGGGTGATTCGAAATCAGTTTTTACTTAAACCTCAACATTGAGAAATCTATTTATGGGCTTTGAACACCATCTATTTTATTGTTTAAACCAGCGTAAGAATGGTGAGGAGTGCTGTGATCAACACAATGCTTTCGCTCTTTTTGAGTATGCAAAAAATCGTGTGAAAGCGCTAGGTCTAGCAGGCCCTGGCAAAGTTCGCGTGAACAAGGCGGGCTGTTTAGATCGCTGTGCGGATGGGCCTGTGCTGGTGGTCTATCCAGCTGGGATTTGGTATACATTGGTGGATACTGAAGATGTTGAAGAAATTATCCAGTCACACTTGATACTCGGGCGCCCTGTTGAGCGCTTGCAGTTAGCTTAGCCGATTTCAGAAAGATAGCTACATGAATGGTCGTACAAAAGTAATTCATATCGAAGGGGTTGTAGGCCCAATCGAAGTATCTGTTGATTTTCCTGATGAGTTAAAAAATAATCCAAGCTTTGCGGTACGTGGGTTGGCCTTGGTGGCTCACCCACATCCCTTGATGGGCGGGACAATGGATAACAAAGTTGCCCAAACCATGGCCCGTACTTTTAATCAGCTGGGTTATGTGAGTGTCCGCCCCAATTTTCGTGGAGTTGGTGGCAGTGCTGGTGTGCATGATGACGGCGTTGGTGAATTAGATGATTTGCTCCACATCACTGATTGGATGCGCACCCCTTCAAGCTGGACTAGCTTCGAATTTACGCAACAACAATCTTGGGTAAGCTCGGCAAATTCTTTGCCTTTGGTAGTTTCAGGTTTTTCATTCGGAAGTTTTGTTGGTAGCCATCTAGTTCAAAGGCTCGCTGATTTAGGTAGGCCTGCAGAACGCCTGGTAATGATTGGCAGTGCTGCTGGTAAGTGGGAGTTGGCTCCTGTGCCGGCGGACACCATTTTGATTCATGGTGAGCTTGATGAAACCATCACCTTGGGTGCAGTATTGGATTGGGCGCGCCCACAAGAGTTGACTGTGCAAGTGGTTCCTGGTGCCGACCATTTCTTTCATCGCAGATTACATTGCATCCGCAACATCATTACTGGCGCCTGGTTAGGTATGCCTGATCATCGGAGTTAATGAAGAATATGGCTGAAGAAAAATCCCTTATCGAGTACCCATGCCTTTTTCCAATTAAGGTCATGGGGAAAGCTGCGCCAGAATATTTACCGGCGATTGTGCATATTGCGAAACAGTTTGATCCCATCTTTGATGAGAGCAAAGTAGAGCAAAGACCCTCTAAGGATGGAAACTATCTAGGTATCACTTTGCCAATTAATGCAACCAGTCGAGAGCAGTTGGACGAGCTATATAGAACGCTATCCACACATCCATTAGTTAGCATGGTTCTTTAATAAGCAGTTAATGCCAATCTTAGTTAAGCATTTAGGATTAGTGGATTACCAATCCACCTATGCAGCAATGCAAGAATTTACCAAGCAGCGCACGACCGATACTTCAGATGAAATCTGGGTCTTGGAACATCCGCCAGTTTTTACTTTAGGGCTGGCGGGAGATGCTGGTAATTTACATTCGCCTAGCAATCAAATTCCTTTGGTACAGGTTGATCGTGGCGGCGAGATTACGTATCACGGCCCTGGACAGATCGTGGTCTACCTATTGTTGGATCTAAAGCGTCTCGGTATCTTTGTGAAAGAGTTGGTTTCTCGTATCGAGCAGTCCCTCATTGATACTCTTGACGACTGTGGTTTAAAGGCCGAAAGACTAGCGGGAGCCCCTGGTATTTATGTGTCACTTCAGGACGGCATTCCAACTGAATTTCTGGGTGCAAAGGTAGCTGCCCTAGGTTTAAAGGTCTCTAGAGGCTGTTCTTACCATGGCCTAGCCCTAAATGTAGCCACGGATCTTGAGGCCTTTGGCCGTATCCACCCTTGTGGATATGCGGGATTAAGGACTGTCGATATGCAAACCCTTGGGATCAAGGACAATATGGACATCATTAGCCAAAAGCTTATAGGGCATTTGCAAAAGCAATTAAGTTCATCATGACAATCAATAAAACAGGTAACGAGAGTAACGCTGCTACGCGGCAGGACGTCAATTACGATGCCACTCGTAAGCAGAAGTCTGGCGAGAAGACTGCGCGCATTCCGATCAAAATTATTCCGCTACAAGACGTGCTGAAAAAGCCGGATTGGATTCGGGTGAAGGCGGCATCCGGCAACTCTCGTTTTTCAGAGATCAAAAAGATTTTGCGTGAGAACGAACTAGTCACTGTTTGTGAAGAGGCTAGTTGCCCTAATATTGGCGAGTGTTTTGGTAAGGGTACTGCCACCTTCATGATCATGGGCGATAAGTGCACACGTCGCTGCCCATTTTGTGATGTGGGTCATGGTAGACCTGATCCACTTGATCAAAAAGAACCTGCCAATCTAGCCCGTACTATCGCTGCCTTGAAACTCAATTACGTCGTGATTACGAGTGTGGACCGTGACGATCTGCGTGACGGTGGCGCGATGCATTATGTGGACTGCATCTCTCAATCTAGAGAGGCATCCCCTAATACCCGAATTGAAGTCTTAGTACCTGATTTCCGGGGGCGCTTAGACAAGGCATTGGATATTTTTTCTGAGCATGCGCCCAATGGCTTGCCAGATGTCATGAACCACAACCTTGAAACCGTTCCGCGACTTTATAAACAAGCACGGCCAGGTGCGGATTATGCGCATTCACTTAAGTTATTAAAAGACTTCAAAGAACGCTTCCCGCATATCCCAACCAAGAGTGGATTGATGGTGGGTTTAGGTGAAACCGATGAAGAGATCTTGGAAGTGATGCGCGAGATGCGTGAGCACAATATTGATATGTTGACGATAGGACAGTACCTTGCTCCATCGGGACATCATTTGCCTGTGCAGCGTTATGTTCACCCAGATGTCTTTAAGCATTTTGAAAAAGAGGCTTATGCAATGGGCTTTTCACATGCAGCGGTTGGTGCAATGGTGCGCTCTAGTTACCATGCCGATCAACAGGCACATGGGGCAGGTGTTGTTTAGAACGGTATTCATAAGATGCTTGCTGCTGGCATCGGCCTTTCTGATTTGCGCCTGTAGTCCGAAGTTCGATTGGCGTACTG
Source organism: Polynucleobacter finlandensis (assembly GCF_018881755.1). Lineage (GTDB taxonomy): Bacteria > Pseudomonadota > Gammaproteobacteria > Burkholderiales > Burkholderiaceae > Polynucleobacter > Polynucleobacter finlandensis. Next base: position 113,259 of record NZ_JACVPS010000002.1, read on the forward strand.
TCCAATCTCCTCAAGAGGGCTATACCGCTTTATTTCCGGCCAAGCCAGACAAGATTGAGCGCAAGATTACTTACCAATCTCAAGATCTTGCACAAACTCTTGAGGCGGTGAAAATTGATGATGATATTTACTCCGTTAGCTCTATTTATTTCAGCCATCAGCAAGCCGAGTTGCTGCCTAAATTATTGGAACAGCTAGAAAGCAATCTTTTCCACAATGCAGGTGTCGACCGATTAACGGCCATAAGTTCAGATAGCATTTATCAAACATCCAATCAGCAGCGCGTCCCAACAAAAGATTATTTCTTGGACTTTAAGTCTGCTGGATCAAGTCAGCAATCAATGCGGGTGCGTTGGCTCATCAGACCTGCTACTAATGGCGGCATTTGGCTATACCAGGTATCGATATTGCATGCGGGTTCAGTGCAGCCTGATGCCAAAACTTTTTTCTCTGCAGAAGATCGCGCCAATTTCTTTGATGAATTTCATCCAGACTAACGATGTCATCGCACTGGCTTTCTAATCCCCTCACTCCAATTGAGTTGCCGCTGAGAGCAAGGGCTGCTTATAGAGTTTTTTTAAGTTTTGCTTGCGCTTATTTCGTTTCATATGCGTTTCGCTCGATTAATGCCGTCATCGCACCAGAACTCATTAGCGATTTGCATCTGAGCAATACGCAGCTTGGCTTTTTATCAGCCGCCTACTTTTTTGGTTTTGGTGCTACCCAGATTCCAGTGGGACTGGGTTTAGATCGATTTGGCCCGCGACTTACTGAGATGACCTTGATGATGTTTGCAATTGTTGGGGCATTGATATTTTCTTGGGCTGATGATTTCACGAGTCTGGTGATTGGAAGGGTTCTGATTGGAGTGGGAGTCTCCGCTTGTTTGATGTCAGCATTTTCTGGCTTTCGCTATTGGTTCCCCATAGAAAGTCAGGGTCAATTAGCCTCTGGCATGTTGATTTTTGGTACCTCTGGCGCTTTAGTGACTTCTTGGCCAGTGCACGCTGTCTTGCCTTATCTAGGTTGGCGCGGCGTATTTGTGGCGATGGCAATATTGACCTGTGTAGCGATTATTGGCCTGTATTTTGGTTTGCCAGTGAAGACCAAGGCAAGCGAGTCACTTGCTTCGACAGATATAAAGCAAGGTGGCGTCGCTACTTTTTCATGGTCAAGTTACAAGCCGATTTTGACTAATGCTTTTTTTTGGAGAATGTTTCCAATAGGCGCATTTTGTTATGGTGGGTTTATTGCTATCCAGACGCTTTGGCTTGGACCTTGGTTGACTAGTGTGATGGAGTACTCATCAGATAGAGCTTCTCAAATTATATTTTGGTTCAATACGGTTCTATTGCTTGCATATGTTTTAAATACTGCTTTACTACCAAAGCTAGCAAAGCGCGGAATTACAACGCTGTGCTACTTAAGCTGGATGGTTGCCGCTGCTCTAGTATTTCAGGCATGCGCTTTTTATTTGCGCAGCTCATGGGTTTGGGTCTGGTGGTTCCTATTTGCGATAGCTTGCGCTTCTTATGTACTGGCGCAAAGCTTGGTCGTTACTTACTTTCCAAAATCTTTTTCTGGTCGCGTCAGCACTACCTATAACTTAGCACTTTTTATGGGTGCGTTTTTAGTGCAATGGGGAGTTGGATATTTGGTGGATATCGGTATTGAGGCAGGCTGGTCGCGTGCAAGTGCGTTTGATTTAGCCTTAGGAATGTATTTAGCAGTGCAGGTGCTTGGATATATTTGGTTTTTAATTGCGCCGAAATTTTTCCCAAGCACACAAATTGGTGAAGATTAAGAATTAAGCAATTAGAAAAATATTAAGTAGTGGATTTTTCGAGTGCTGCAACTTTTGCTTCTAGCGCTTCTAGTTTTTCTCTGGTCTTAGCGAGTACCTTCGATTGCACTTCAAACTCTTCGCGCGTTACCAAATCCATTTTCTGAAATCCTTGGTTCATCATGGCGCGCACATTCTTCTCAATTTCCTGAGCTGGTGAATTTCGAATAGCATCTCCTACCTTGTTTTGCATATCGCTTGCAATGCGCTGGATTTGCTCGAGGATTTCGCCTGGTTTTTGCATGGTTTGGATTGCCCTGAAATGGTTAACGTTGCATAAAAGATACGCTTTGTATTTTAATTTGAATAGTCCTTTTTGCCCAAAAATAGCCCTAAACCCCTGAAATCACTCAAAATGGAGCACTTTGGTGCATTGATTAGCACTATTTTGGTGCTACAGCCTTAACAGAGTGCATCACCCTGAAAGCGTGACTACCCAAACCCCGATCATCACCCCATGCATTAAGCATTTATCCCTTTTTTGATTACAACCAGTAAGGAGTTCCACATGAAAGCATTACAAAAGACGGCAATCTCTGCGGCAGCAGTTGCTTTGTTGACTGGCCTAAGTTCAATCTCAGCATTTGCAGAAGAAGCGGCCGCTGAAGCGCCAGAAGTTAGTCCTGTTACAGCAAACGTTACCGTAGTAAATAACTATATGTACCGTGGTATCAGTCAATCTAACGGTAAGCCAGCAATTCAAGGCGGTTTTGATTACGCACATGAAAGCGGTTTGTACATTGGTAACTGGAACAGCTCGATTAGTTGGATCAGCGATAGTTACAAAACATCAGGTGGTGTAGGTACATCAGCGCCGATTGAAATGGACTTCTATGGTGGCTTCAAGAAAGAGTTGCTTGGCGAAGGCTTTGCCTCTGATGTGGGTATCTTGCAATACTATTATCCAACAAGTGGATTGCAGTTAAATGCTATTCAAGCAAACCCAAATACCACAGAAGTTTATGTGGCACAGAATTTCACATTTGGCCCAGTCACTGGTTTTGGTAAGGTTTCTTATGCGGTGAGCACTTTGTTCGGTAATGTTAATTCATCGGGTTCTTACTATCCAGATTTAACACTTAACTACGATACCGGCATGTTTGGTATTGCATTGAATGGTCATATTGGTTATCAATATGTTGCAGGTAATCAGCCATCTTCTAACTTAAATGGCGTTAGCAATAGCACTCTCTATAGCTATACAGACTGGAAGCTCGGCTTGACTAAAGACTTTGGTGGTGGTTTATCAGGAGCATTGGCTTATGTTGGTACCAATGCTGCTACATACAAAGGTAGCTATTCTTATGTTAGCCCACAGGGCAAGAACAATGGTAGAGCAACTGGATTAGTTTCTTTAACCAAAACTTTTTAATTCATTTTCCTGAACGGAGAAACGTATGAAATTAATTACCGCAATCATCAAGCCCTTCAAGCTTGACGAAGTGCGCGAAGCTCTCTCGGAAGTGGGAGTTTCGGGCATTACCGTTACTGAAGTTAAAGGCTTTGGTCGTCAAAAGGGTCACACCGAGTTGTACCGCGGTGCTGAGTATGTGGTTGATTTTTTACCTAAGGTAAAAATTGAAGCTGCTGTTGAAGATGGCATTTTGGAGCGTGCAATTGAAGCAATTGAAAAAGCTGCACGTACAGGCAAGATTGGTGATGGCAAGATTTTTGTCTCCCCAGTTGAGCACGTCATTCGCATTCGCACCGGTGAAACCGGCGCGTCAGCACTTTAAAGAGAGGTTCAAAATGTTAACTTGGATGAAACGACTCGTTGCTGGTAGTGCCGTGGCCTTGGCCATTGGCGCAGCTGGTGTAATGGTAACTTCGCCAGCACATGCTGATGAAGCTAAAAAACCTGCAGTAACTGCTCCTGCCGCGGCTCCTGCTGCTGCAGCTCCAGCAGCTCCTGCTTTAGTTCCTAATAAGGGCGATACCGCCTGGATGTTGGTTTCTACAGCACTCGTGCTGTTGATGACACTTCCTGGTTTGGCTTTGTTCTACGGCGGTTTAACACGTAGCAAAAATATCCTTTCAATCTGCATGCAATGTTTCATGGTCTTCTCCGTGATTACGGTTCTGTGGGCGCTTTATGGCTACAGTTTTGCATTCACAGAAGGTGGGGCATTTGTTGGTGGACTTGATCGTCTCTTCTTGGCTGGTATGACTCCAGACTCAGTAGCGGCTACCTTTAGTAAAGGTGTTGTGATTCCTGAGTATGTATTCATGGCATTCCAAGCGGTATTTGCGACGATTACTTGCTGCTTGATCATTGGTTCCTTTGCTGAGCGCGCTAAGTTCTCTGCAATCTTGGTATTCATGATCATCTGGTTCACATTCAGCTACTTGCCAATCGCTCACATGGTTTGGTTTTGGCCTGGTCCTGACGACATCAAAGATGCTGCATCACTCGAGGCAATTACTGCTCGCGCTGGTTGGTTGTGGCAAAAAGGTGTTCTCGACTTTGCTGGCGGTACTGTTGTGCATATCAATGCTGCGATCGCTGGTTTGGTTGGCTCTTATGTCATCGGCAAGCGTGTTGGTTACGGCAAAGAAGCAATGAAGCCACATAACCTCGTTTATGTCATGTCTGGTGCTGCACTCTTGTGGTTTGGCTGGTTTGGTTTCAATGCTGGTTCAGCTCTTGAAGCAAACGGTAGCGCTGCATTGGCATTCGTAAATACTTATTTGGCTACTGCTGCTGCTGTATTGGGTTGGTCAGTTGCTGAGTGGGTTCTCAAAGGTAAGCCTTCGATGTTGGGTGCTGCTTCAGGTTGCGTAGCTGGTTTAGTTGCTATTACTCCTGCTGCTGGTTTTGTTGGCCCAATGGGTTCACTCGCAATTGGTGTATTTGCTGGCGTAATTTGCCTCTGGGGTGTAACTGGTCTCAAGAAAATCTTGGGTTCAGATGACAGCTTGGATGTATTCGGCGTACACGGTGTTGGCGGTATCTCCGGTGCATTGTTGACTGGTGTATTCGCTGATCCAGCTTTGGGTGGCACAGGTATCTGGGATTACGTAGCGAATGCTGCTGCTCCTGACTACTCAATCGCTAGCCAATTATGGATTCAGGCTCAAGGCGTTATCACTACCTTGATCTGGTCTGGCGTGGTTTCCTTCATTGCCTTCAAATTGATCGATATCGTGATTGGTTTGCGCGTTAAGGAAGATGAAGAGCGCGAAGGCTTGGATATCAGCTCACATGGTGAGTCTGCCTACGAGTCTTAATCTGTAGATTTACCCCTCACTGGGCAGTCTTGGTTGGTTGCCTAGTTTTTAAGCGCGGGATCCTTGGATCCCGCGTCTTTCTTTTAAAAATCTTACAATGGTGGAATGGTTCCACATCTCATCACTGCCCTTAGCGGCCCCTTGCTCGAATTAGAGTCCAAGGTCTTAGAAGCTACACCAACTATTGAGCGCTGGTTTAGGCTTGAGTGGCAGGAGCATACCCCGCCTTTTTATTGTTCGGTCGATCTTCGGAATGCTGGTTTTAAGTTAGCCCCTGTAGATACCAATCTATTTCCAGGTGGATTTAACAACCTTTCTCCCCAGATGTTGCCTTTAGCTGTGCAAGCAGCCATGGCGGCAATTGAAAAGATTTGCCCAGAAGCAAAAAACTTACTGCTCATTCCCGAGCGACACACCCGCAATACTTTCTACCTGCAAAATATTGCACGCCTTTCATCTATCTTGCGTCAGGCTGGCTTGAATGTTCGCTTGGGTACTTTATCGGATGAAATTACAAAGCCAACCTGGATCGATCTGCCAGATGGCAATCGTTTATTGATGGAGCCTCTAGCGCGTACAGGTTTGAAAAAACAGCGTTTAGGTTTGAAAGATTTTGATCCTTGCTCAATTTTGTTAAATAACGATTTGTCTGCAGGTATCCCGCCGATATTAGAAAATATTCATGAGCAATATTTGCTGCCAGGATTACATGCGGGTTGGCATGTGCGTCGTAAGTCAGCCCACTTTGCTGCTTATGAAGAGGTCGCTAAGAAATTTGCTAAGTTGATCAATATTGACCCATGGATGATTAATCCTTATTTCACTAACTGCTCGAATGTCAATTTTCATGAGCGTAAAGGCGAAGAGGAGTTGCAAACAGCAGTAGAGCAAGTTCTGAAGAAGACTGCCAAAAAATATCGTGAGTACGGCATTAAAGAAAAACCGTATGTCGTTGTAAAAGCTGATGCAGGAACGTATGGCATGGGTGTGATGGTGGTGAATGATCCCGCGCAACTGAAAGGCCTTAATCGTAAAGACCGCAATAAGATGAGTGTGGTCAAAGAAGGCCTAGAGGTGAGCGACGTACTTATTCAAGAGGGTGTTTATACCTTTGAGAAAGTCAATGAGGCCGTAGCAGAGCCAGTTGTCTACATGATTGATCGTTATGTCATTGGTGGCTTCTATCGCGTACATACTGATCGTGGGCCAGATGAGAATCTTAATGCACCTGGTATGCACTTTGTCCCCTTGGCATTCGAGCAAAACTCCATGCCTGATATGGGTGCGAAGCCTGGTAGTGCAGCCCCAAATCGATTCTATCTTTATGGTGTCGTGGCCCGCCTAGCCTTGCTGGCGGCGTCCTTAGAGCTTGAGCGCACCGATCCTGACGCAGAAGCTGCATGAGTTTGATGCGCATTCATAGGTAAATAGAACATGGATTTTTTATTCATCGCCGATCCACTAGAGTCTTTTAAAGTAAGCAAAGACTCTACGCTAGCGATGATGCGAGTGGCGCAAGAGGCAGGTCATCGTTTGTGGTTTTGCCAAAGCCGTAATTTGCTCTGGAGAGAAAACCTTGCGACCGCGGATTGCCAGTCTTTAGCTATTAAGCCTAGCGGAACATCTTGGTTTTCGTTGGGCGATATTGAAGCTCGCGCCCTGAATACTTTTTCAGCAGTTTTGATGCGCACTGATCCGCCATTTGATATTGAATATCTCAATACCACTTGGTTGCTATCTGCAGCCGTTAGACAGGGTGCAAAAGTATTGAATAATCCTGCAGCCATTCGGGACCACTCAGAAAAATTATCGATCACGGAATTTCCAGAGCTGATTCCTCCTACTTTGGTCACGCGTGAATTAAGTGCTGTTGAGGAATTTCATCGGCAGCATCAAGATATTGTGATTAAGCCATTGGATGGCATGGGTGGCATGGGCGTCTTTCGTGTTGGCCCGGATGGTTTAAATTTAGCAAGCATCGTTGAGACCTTGGGTGAGAACGGCGCAAGAACTTTGATGATTCAGCGTTTTTTGCCAGAGATTGCACAAGGCGACAAGCGCGTGCTCTTGATTGGTGGAGAAGTAGTGCCATTTGCATTGGCGCGTATCCCGCAGGGCAGTGAGATTCGGGGCAATCTTGCGGCAGGCGGCAAGGGTGTTGCAATGCCTCTTAGTGCTTCTGAGAAAGCGGTTGCAGAAAAACTGGCCCCCATTTTGAATCAGCGTGGTTTATTCTTGGTTGGATTGGATCTCATTGGTGGCTATGTAACAGAAATTAATGTCACTAGCCCGACTTGTTTTGTAGAGATCACCGAGCAAAGTGGATTTGATGTACCCCAATTTTGGTTAAAAGCCCTTGAGAAAGCATTAGCGTAAATATGACTGGAATTGTCATCGTCGCTCATACCCCAGTTGCTAGCGCAATGCTGGGATTTGCTGAGCATACTTATGGAGTGCTGCCTGAGCGTGTGAGGGCTGTTGATATTCCCCCTCATGAGGATACTAAGGTTAGCTTTGATCGCGTTATGAAGGCAGCCTACGGTGTAAATAGAGGCAATGGCGTCCTCATTCTGACTGATGTTATGGGTGCAACCCCGGCCAACGTAGCCTCTAAGCTAGAGGCTCTTGGCCCGCTTTCAGGATTAAATGCACCTGTGATTGTGTTGGCGGGATTAAATCTTCCGATGCTGATGCGTTGCATTACTCATCGTGGCGAGGATTTAGAAGAATTGGCACAAAAGGCGCTTGCCGGTGGCCAACATGGCATCTTGCGCCTTGGATCAAAAACACATTCAGAAAAAACTGAACAACAAGGTTAGTTATGCCGATTGCTGAGATACAGATTGTGAATAAACTTGGCTTACATGCTCGTGCTTCTGCCAAGCTTTCTCAGTTGGCAGCACAATTTCCTTGTGAAATACTGCTGTCACGTAATGGGCGTCAAATCAATGCCAAGAGCATCATGGGCGTCATGATGTTGGCTGCAGGCATTGGTAGTTCGGTTACCTTGGAAACAGTCGGCGAACAAGCCGATGAAGCAATGCAGGCTTTAACAGCATTAATCAATAACCGTTTTGGTGAGAGTGAATAAGCATGACTTTTGCTTTGCATGGCATTCCAGTATCAAAAGGCATTGCCATCGGCAAGGCGGTACTGATTTCGCATGCGGCATTAGAGGTAAGTCACTATCTTATTGAGGCAGGCAAGGAAGAGTTCGAAGCTCAAAAGTTACTGGATGCTTTTGAACAGGTTCGCCTTGAGCTAGAGCAGTTGCGCCGTGGTTTACCAAAGGATGCGCCACAAGAGATGGCGGCGTTCTTAGATGTGCATGGCATGATTTTGAGTGACCCCGCTTTAGCTGAGAAACCACTCCATCTCATCCGCACTCAACGCTTGAATGCTGCATGGGCACTCACCACAGAGTTAAATGACCTTCTGGAGCAGTTTGCTGAGATTGAAGATGTTTACCTCAAGGAGCGTGGTAACGATATTCGCCAAGTAGCTGAGCGCGTTCTGAAGGCGCTCAACTCTCAACAAAAAGACCCTCTGACAGATTCAGAGATTATTGCTTCGAGTGATTTTGGTGTAGATGCCATTATTGTTGCGCATGATATTGCTCCACATGACATGCTGCGTTTTAAAGATCAGTTGTTTACTGGTTTTGTAACAGATCTGGGTGGCAAAACATCCCACACCGCCATTGTTGCCCGTAGCATGGAAATTCCTGCAATTGTGGGTGTTCGCCATGCTAGCGAAATGATTCGCCATGGTGATTGGCTCGTGCTTGATGGGGAGCGGGGTGTAGTGGTAGTTGCCCCAGACGAGCAGCTACTCTCTGAGTATCGGAAGCTACAAACGCAGGCTTTAAAAGAAAGTCGTAAGCTTCAGCAGCTCAAGCATACCGAGACTCGCACAGTTGATAACGTAGATATTCAATTATTTGCCAATATTGAATCTCCCGAAGATGCTACTCAAGCAGTTAAATTGGGCGCTGTGGGGGTTGGTTTATTCCGTTCTGAATTTTTATTTATGGACCGAAATCAAGCCTTGCCTGACGAGGAGCAGCAATATCAAGAATATCGCCGCGTAGTGGATCTGATGCATGGTCTACCAGTCAATATTAGGACGATTGACGTTGGTGCTGATAAAGCCTTAGGTGCAGGCGGGGATCTGTCGCAAACTGGCACTTCGCCTTTAGGTTTGCGTGCAATTCGCTGGTCCTTAACAGAGCCTGAAATCTTCTTGACGCAGCTTCGGGCAATTTTGCGCGCATCTGCTCATGGTCAGGCGCGCATCATGATTCCAATGCTGGCGCATGCTAAAGAGATTGATGAGACCTTGCGCCTCATTGAAAAAGCCAAGCAACAATTGCATGTTCGTGGAAAACCTTTTAATCCCAATATTCAAGTTGGGGCAATGATAGAAATTCCGGCTGCGGCTTTGGTATTACCGCTCTTTATTGATCGTTTTGATTTCTTGTCGATTGGTACGAATGATTTAATTCAGTACACCTTGGCCATTGATCGGGCAGATCATGCGGTGGCGCATTTATATGACCCTTTGCATCCCGCTATTCTCCATTTGTTGGCAAGCATTATTGATCAGGCAAAGCGTGCCAATATACCCGTTGCAGTGTGTGGTGAAATGGCCGGTGATCCTTCGATGACTAAGCTATTGCTCGCATTAGGCCTAACGGATTTTTCAATGCACTTCAGTCAGCTGTTGCTTGTGAAGCGTGAGATATTAGGTGCCGACGTAGGCCAATTAAAAGCACGTATCCCACGGGTACTGAAGGCGTATGAGCCAGAAGCACAAGCAAAGGCGCTAGAGCGGCTATTTTCTTAAGTTGCCTCACTAACTAGGATGTTCTTAGTGGGTTTGCCCACATACAAGACACCCAGTATTGCGGCTAATCCGAATCTCGTCAATTTGCGTATTGCGTGCATTCCAAAGCAGCATACGGCCCACTAAGGGCTCACCAAATCCAATGAGTACTTGTAGCGCTTGGGCTGCTTGCATGGCTCCAATGATTCCTACAAGCGGTGAAAAAATTCCCATACTCGCACAGCTCACCTCTTCAAACTGCTCTTCAGGAGAGAAGATGCAGGCATAGCAGGGAGAGGTTTTATGGCGCGAATCAAAGACGCTGATTTGACCGTCAAACCGAAGCGCTGATCCTGACACCAGAGGAACCTGATGCTTTACGCAAAGCCGATTGATCATGTGTCGCGTGGCAAAGTTATCTGTGCAATCTAAAACTATATTGACCGTCGGTAATAGTTGATCCAGCAAGCTATCGTCTGCCTTTGCTTCTATGGTGTCGACAACGACTCCAGGATTGAGTCTTTGTAGGAAGGATTTTCCGGATGCCGCTTTGTTCTGCCCAATACTTTCTTGGGTATGCATGATCTGGCGCTGTAGATTGGTAAGCTCAACCTGATCGTGGTCAACCAAGGTAATTTTTCCTACGCCTGCTGCGGCGAGATATGGGGCTGCTGCGCTTCCAAGCCCGCCGGCCCCAATAACCAGCGTATGTGCAGTCAGAAGTTTTTCTTGGCCCGCAACATCAATGTCCTCAAGAAGCACATGTCGTGAATAGCGAAGCAGCTGCTCATCATTCATTTGTGATCTCGAGGTAGTTTTGAATTACTCGAGCTTAGAGGATGAGCGTTTGACCGGCTGACCATCAATAAACGCCACCGCTTGCGAAAGCATAAAGTCATCGGCACTACCTAGCTCAGTTGGCTTTTTAGACTTTTCTTTCTCTTTTTCCTCAGGCGTTTTCTTAGCGTTTCTTTCTTCAATGCGCTGCATCTCTTCAATGCGACGTTGCTCACGATCTTTGATCAACTTATCTTCAGCTGATTGTTTATTGCGTAAGTGCTTCTCGCTATCAATTTCACGGGTGATTAAGACATCATCAGGGTCACCATCTTTATTCTGATCAACCGGGATGTCTGGCTTAACGCCATATGCCTGAATCGATTTACCACTCGGCGTGTAGTAGTAAGCAGTAGTAATTTTCAGTGCTGAGTCATTGGTTAATGGGCGCACGGTTTGAACTGAGCCTTTACCAAAAGTTGTTTTACCCATGATCGTTGCACGCTTGTAATCTTGCAAAGCTCCGGCAACAATTTCAGAGGCAGATGCAGAATAGGCGTTTACTAAAACCACCATCGGTATTTTCTTAAAGAGCGCTGGCACACCAGCTAATGGGTCGCCCGGTTCACTCAGTCGATACATCTCAGGCGTTGCATTAAATACTTGTTTGGAATCAGGAGATTGGCCCTTAGTGGAAACAATCACTGCATCGGCTGGTAAGAAGGCGGCTGCAACTCCAACAGCGCCTTGTAACAAGCCGCCACCATTGTTACGCAAGTCTAGGATGACACCTTTAAGTTTTGGATCTTGTGCTGCAATTTCGCTTAACTTCTTAGCAAGATCTGGCACGGTGCGCTCTTGAAAGCTAGTGACGCGAACCCATGCAATGTCGTTATCTAAGATTTTTGTTTTAACTGACTGCACTTTAATTTCAGCGCGGGTAATAGTGACGGGGAAAGTCCGCTCTTCGCTCTTGCGATAAATAGTGAGCGTAATTTTTGTACCAGGTGTGCCGCGCATTGTGCGTACAGCTTTATCAAGTGACATCCCACGCACAGGCTTGTCGTCCAGGCGAGTAATCAAGTCGCCCGCCTGAAGTCCCGCACGTGCTGCTGGACTATCTTCAATGGGATTAAGGACCTTAACGAGGCCATCCTCTGATGTGATTTCAATTCCAAGGCCAGCGAATTTTCCCGAGGTTTGCTCTTGCATCTCGGAAAAATCTTTTTTATCTAAGAACGTGGAGTGTGGATCTAAGCTGCTAACCATTCCCTTAACTGCATCCGTTAAAAGTTGCTTATCTTCAATAGGCTCTACGTACTCCCGTTTAATTTGTGCAAAAACATTTGAGAGAGTTCGTAGCTCATCTAGCGGGAGGGTGGTACTTTGTTGAGCGGTTGCTGACAGTTGAATGGTTGCTGTTACTCCGGCAATAAGACCGACAGAGATTAGGGCAAAGTTCTTAAGAAATCGACGCATGTGTTTGGGTAACCCTAGTCTAAATAAAAATGTTGAATTGGTTTGAGCTGGTCATCCAATTCATATACGAGTGGTACGCCATTTGGAACATTGACTTCCATAATGGCTGCATCAGACATCTGATCTAAATATTTAATCAAAGAACGGATGCTATTGCCGTGAGCCACTATTAATACACGTTTACCTGCTTTCAGTGCGGGGGCAATGGATTCATTCCAAAGAGGCAAAACTCGCTCGACGTTATCTTTAAGGCACTCACCTAAAGGAATATCGGAGGCATTAAGTTTTGCATAGCGTGGGTCATTTTGGGGGTTACGCTCGTCGCCGGTCTCCAATAATGGTGGGCGTATGTCGTAAGAGCGCCGCCAGATATGAACTTGTTCATCACCATATTGAGCGGCTGTTTCAGCTTTATTCAGGCCGGTTAGGGCGCCATAGTGACGTTCATTGAGCCGCCAGCTATGTACAACAGGGATCCACATGAGATCCATGGTGTCTTGAACATGCCATAGGGTGCGAATAGCGCGCCTTAAAACGGAGGTATAGGCAACATCAAACTCATAGCCCGCTTTGCGTAGGTTTTCACCGGCAGAAAGGGCTTGCTCAGCCCCCTTTGGGGTGAGGTCAACATCAGCCCAGCCAGTAAAGCGGTTTTCAAGGTTCCAAGCGGATTCGCCATGGCGAATAAGGACAAGTTGTTTCATAGAGCCATTCTATAATCCGGTGATGAACTTTCTCACTCAAATTGATAATTTAGCGCTTATTGCCTTATTGGTGGTTTCAGGCATAGCACTCTTCCTACCGACATTATCTACGCTTATTAGCGGAAAGGGCTTGTCGCCCACCGAAGCAACCATTTGGATGAACCGCCGCAAGGCACATGTTTTCGATTTGCGTCCAGAAGACGCATTTAAGGCCGGGCATTTGCCAGCTGCAAAACATATCAGTGCCAGCCAATTGGCAACGGGACTGGAAAAAATGAAATTGGACCGTAAGCACCCAGTCGTATTGGTTTGTGAGAGTGGCAGCCATTCTCGTAAGGCGATTGCCGATGTACAAAAGTTAGGCTTTGCTGAAGTGGCCATACTTGAAGGCGGCGTTCAGGCTTGGAAGGCTGCTGCGCTCCCCTTGGTAAAGTAAGTAGCCCTGGAAAGTTTGAAAGAAATCATGCCCCAAGTGACGATGTACAGCACCCAAGTTTGCCCTTACTGCGTAATGGCAGAAAAATTACTGCAGAAAAAAGGTGTGGCAAATTTAGAGAAGATTTTGATTGATCGAGATCCTGCCCAGCGCGAACTGATGATGACTCGTACTGGCCGACGTACGGTTCCACAAATCTATATTGGTGAAACCCATGTTGGTGGCTACGATGATTTAGTTGCCCTAGATCGCGCTGGTCAACTTGACCCACTGCTAGCCTAATATATTTAAGTAATTTATAGAGAAAGTTTGTCATGACTGAAAAATCCTCCACCGCCCAAGACGGCATTGAAAACTCTGGCGAGCCAGGTTTTCGTATTCAGCGAATCTACCTGAAAGATGTGTCCTTAGAGCAGCCCAATGCACCTCAAATCTTATTGGTAGCGGCAGACCCACAAGTGCAGGTAGAAGTTGATGTAGCTGTAAATCGCCTCAGTGATGAAATTTTTGAAGTGGCCTTGATCTCAACCATTACCGCTAGGGTAGATGGAAAAGTTCTTTTCTTGGTTGAGGCAAATCAAGCGGGTATTTTTGAATTTCACAATATTCCAGCAGAGCAAATTGATCCTATGTTGGGAATTGCTTGCCCAACCATTTTGTATCCTTACCTGCGCTCCAATATGGCAGACATCATAAGCCGGGCGGGCTTCCAGCCAATCCACTTAAATGAAATCAATTTCCATGGCATGTATGAACATCGTTTGATGCAGGCAGCACAAGCTGCTGAGAGTAAAGAGGATGGCGCAAGCGATGAGAGCAAGATTATTCTCCCCAACTAAGTTTACTTAACAGGCCCACAGATCATGAAAGTGACGCTGCTCGGAGCTGGTGCTTGGGGGACTGCCATGGCTGTGCAGGCGTCTAAGCATCTTCAAGAGGGCGATGTTTGTTTGTGGTCTCGGAATTCTGAGCAGGCAAGCGCCATGAATAAGACTGGCGAAAACCAGTCTTATTTACCAGGTGTTACCCTGCCAAAAAGTTTGTTACTCGAGACTACTTTTGCAGATGCCATTGGCAGACTTTCTTCTGATGATTTATTGGTGATTGCAACCCCGATGTCGGGATTGTCAGAAACCATTGCGAAAGTCTTGGATTTAGCAAAGCACCCACTCAATATTGTTTGGTTATGCAAAGGCCTTGAGCCCAATACTGCTTTGTTGCCACACCAGGTAGTAGAGCGTGAGGATCGTTTACATAGCCATGGTTTAAAGCACACCTATGGTGCGCTCTCAGGGCCAAGTTTTGCGCGTGAAGTGGGTGAAGGTATGCCCTGCGCGCTGACTGTGGCTAGTGCCTCAGGCAATCTGTGCAGCATTGTTCAAATCGCCTTTCATCAAGGCAATATGCGTATCTATGCAAGCGATGATTTGATTGGTGTTGAATTAGGTGGCGCAGTAAAAAACGTATTAGCTATTGCTGCAGGCATTGGCGACGGACTTGATCTTGGATTAAATGCTCGTGCAGCAGTTCTGACGCGTGGGCTCGCTGAGATGATGCGTTTAGTAAAGGCAGCTGGTGGCAAACCGGAAACCTGCATGGGATTGACTGGTGCTGGTGATTTGATCTTAACTGCGACTGGTGATCTCTCACGCAATCGTCGTGTTGGATTATTGCTGGCCGATGGTAAGTCGTTGCCAGAGATTTTGCAGGGCTTAGGGCATGTTGCTGAGGGCGTCCTGTGTGCTTCTGAGGTTGGCAAGCTCGCAACTCGGTTGGGTGTAGAGATGCCGATTACCGCCATGATGGGTGAAGTTTTATCTGGCAAGCTATCTGCTCAAGAGGCAGTTAAAAAACTCATGGGGCGCGACCCCAAGATTGAAACTTAAAGCGCTTTAGTTTCCACCTGCGAGGCCATTTTGGCGCCACGCTTCATACACAATGATGGCAACGGTATTCGATAGATTGAGGCTGCGGCTGCTGTCTTGCATTGCTAAACGCATTCTATTAGCGACGGGAATAGAGTCTCTCACTTCCTCAGTAATACCTTTGGTTTCTGAGCCAAAAATAAAGTAATCATTTGGCAGGTATTTGCCTTCATGAAACTTGCCAGACCCCTTAGTAGTCAGCGCAAAAAGACGATCTGCAGCAGGCTTTTCGCCTTCTAAAAATGCTGCCCAGTTAGCATGCACTTTGATGCTAGCAAACTCGTGATAGTCCAAGCCAGCCCTGCGTAATTTCGCATCCTCCATTGGAAAGCCAAGTGGTTCGATCAAATGGAGTTTGGCACCGGTGTTCGCACACAGGCGAATGATGTTTCCAGTATTGGGGGGAATTTCTGGTTCAAATAAAACGATATTAAACATGCTGGGCTCTCGGTTGTGTTGGTCTAGATGTTCTTAGCAAGACCCAATTAATCACACGGGATGCACCATTGTCCTTCAGAACGGTTGCAATTTCATTTAATGTTGAACCACTAGTCATGACATCATCAAAAACAATGATGTTTTGGTTTTCCAGTAAACACCGATATTTTTCTTCGATATAAAACATCCCTTGAATTGCGCTATTTCGCATTGCCCTGTTGCCTGATGCCTGTTGTTGTTCATGATGATGGCGCTTTAAAGCATTTGGCAATTTCTGGATATGGAGCCCGCATTGAATGCGGCGCGCTAATTCCCAGCTTTGATTGAAGCCCCTCAGGCAGAGCTTTTGCTCGCTCAGTGGAACCGGCAAGAGATATGCTGCATTGGTATTTGCCAGACTATTTGCAAATAATAGATTCCATGCATTAGCTAGGCCATGAGCGAATGCAAGACGTTTCTGATATTTAAGTTCATGTAAGGCTGGCTGCAATAGTCCGTCGTAGCGATCAAGGCAATACGTTTCATCATAGTTTGGCGGATTGAGTTCACATTGATGGCAATGTTGATTGGTGACTTCTGACCCTTCTAGGGTAATGCCACACTGGCTGCAACATTCGTAGTTGATGAGGCTCGTACTTGCAATATGCCTTGCGCATGCATTACATAGAGAATGATCTTGAAATGCTGCGCAGATGACGCAAGAGGTAGGTAAAGCCCGAGCAATGATTTTTGCAAAAACAGCTTGGAAAGTTTGCGCTAGTGGAGGCATGGGGCGCTGAGTATACTGAGCGAATGACCCAATCCCTAAGATGGCTACAGAGTGAAATTGCAGATCGTATGCTGCAAAAATTAGACATTGTGAAGCTTGATCCAAGGGATGTTTTATTGATCCCCGATTTTTCTGGGGCTCATGCCGAGTTTTTGAGTAAGCGATTTCCAAAAGTGGCATTTCATAGTGTGGCTGAAGAGGGTTTATCGGGAATCGATCTGTGGAGATTTCAGATTGCTCGCAAGTGGAACTCTATTTTTAGAGGGGGTTCCTCCCCATCACTGGAGGTCTTCCAAAAAACTGGTCGCATTGGACTGCCTGACAATTCTGTTGATTTGATTTTTAGTGATTTATTGATACAGGATCTCCCGGACCCTAAACACTTTCTGCAAGAGTGTTGGAGGGTCCTCAGGGAGGGTGGCTTACTGACCTTGAGTTATCTCGGGCCAGATACTGGCAAAGAGCTTCGTGCAATAGAGGGCCCAAGCAACCTTGGCATAAGGCCCTTGCTAAGTTCTTGGGATATGCACGACATGGGCGACGCCCTTCTGGGCGAAAGATTCTCTGATCCAGTGATGGATATGGAGTTTCTGACGCTCGATTATGAGTCTGATGCGCTGATGCTTTCTGATGCGCAAGCACTTGGCTTAATTCGCCCTCTAAAAACCAGTGAGGAATCGTCTGAATTACCCAAAAAACTCACTTTAGAGTTGGTTTATGGGCATGCTTGGGCCCTTGGAAAGCACTTAGCCAAAGCACAAAATCAGGTCGCTTATATTGATCCAAAACAAATCCAACGCAAGACAATTAGTGATTCTGATTGAGTGTGAGTATTTACTATCATTTAAACCTTTATTAGGATTGAGTTGAGCCTAGGTGGTCTTGGTTTGTTGTTGCGCTTAATTGACCCTATAATCAGCCCTTGATGTATTGGCTTGAGACCGCATTTTGAGCATTTTGTGGCGTTATTGCTACTTTGTTCGCGACAATAAACAGAGAATAAGATGAATTTATTTGGAAAAGTCACTAGGGCTTCGCTCTATTTAGTAGCAGCCTTTGGCACTGCTTTTGCACACGCAGTTGAAAATATGCCAGGCGGCCCAGCTGTCATGCAGCTGAATTTCACTGCCCCAGCAACTAAAATCATGCAAGAAATCCACTGGTTACATTGGATGATGTTGGTGATTTGTGCGGTGATTTTTGTTGCGGTATTTGGGGTGATGTTTTATTCCATCCTGAAGCACCGTAAATCACTCGGCGCTAAATCAGCCTCATTTCATGAGAGCACCACAGTTGAGATCATTTGGACGGTCATTCCTTTGCTCATCGTGATCGGTATGGCATTGCCAGCAACTAAAACAGTTGTAGCCATGAAAGACACAACCAATTCAGATATCACCATTAAAACCACTGGCTATCAGTGGAAATGGGGATATGACTACATTAAAGGTGAGGGTGAAGGCATTAGCTTTTTATCCACACTGTCAACTTCCCGTGAAGCCATTAACAACCTCGCACCAAAATCAAATACCTATTTGATGGAAGTGGACAATGAAATGGTTGTGCCAGTTGGCAAAAAGATTCGCTTAATTACCACTGCCAACGACGTGATTCACGCTTGGACTATCCCAGCATTTGGTGTGAAGCAAGATGCTATCCCTGGTTTTGTTCGTGATACTTGGTTTAGAGCTGAAACCATTGGCACATTCCGTGGCCAATGCTCTGAGTTATGCGGTGCAGAGCACGCCTTCATGCCAATCGTTGTAAGAGTGGTCTCAGAAGAGGATTACACCAAGTGGGTTGCCGAGAAGAAGAAAGACTTAGCCGCCGCATCTGATGATCCTGCTAAGGTTTACACATTAGACGAGCAAAAAGAGCGTGGAGCCAAGGTCTATGCGGCCAACTGTGCAGCGTGCCATCAGCCAAACGGCAAGGGCGCAGGTACATTCCCAGCATTGGATGGCAGCAAAGTAGTGAATGGGCCTAAAGCAGGTCAATTCAATATTCTCTTGAACGGTAAAAATGCAATGCCTAAGTGGGCTGGTGTACTTTCTGATGGCGATATCGCTGCAGTCATCACCTACACACGAAATAGCTGGGGTAATAAGACGGGTGAAGTGATTCAGACCCAAGAAATTATTACCGTACGCGGCGGCAAGTAACCCATTCATTAATACAGATAAAACGAAACCGGAGTAATCCATGAGCACAGTCTCTACCACCCACGATCACGCACACGATCACGCGCATGATGATCACACGCCACATGGATGGCGTCGTTGGTTGTTCGCAACCAACCACAAAGACATCGGCACGATGTACCTGATCTTCTCGTTTATCAGCTTGTTGGCTGGTGGGACGATGGCCTTGGGAATTCGTTTGGAATTGTTCCAGCCTGGTTTGCAATTCTTCCGCCCAGAGTTCTTTAATCAATTGACCACCATGCATGGTCTAGTGATGGTGTTCGGCGCGATCATGCCGGCCTTCGTTGGTTTTGCAAACTGGATGGTGCCGCTACAGATTGGCGCATCTGACATGGCGTTTGCGCGTATGAACAACTTTAGCTTCTGGATTCTGCCGGTAGCTGCTACCTTGTTGTTGAGCTCATTCTTTGTTCCGGGTGGCGCGCCATCCGGTGGCTGGACTATTTATGCCCCTTTGACATCACAGATGGGTCCTGGAATGGATATGGCGATTTTCTCCCTCCATTTGTTAGGCGCATCTTCCATCATGGGCTCGATTAACATCATCGTGACCATCTTGAACATGCGCGCTCCTGGATTAACGCTGATGAAGATGCCAATGTTCTGCTGGACTTGGTTGATCACTGCTTACCTCTTAATTGCCGTAATGCCTGTGTTGGCTGGCGCGATTACGATGGTTTTGACAGATCGTCATTTCGGTACCTCATTCTTCTCAGCAGTTGGCGGCGGCGATCCAATCATGTTCCAGCATATTTTCTGGTTCTTTGGTCACCCAGAGGTTTACATCATGATTCTTCCAGCATTCGGAATCGTGAGTGAAATCGTTCCTGCTTTCTCCAGAAAGACATTGTTTGGCTACAGCTCAATGGTTTATGCAACAGCATCCATTGCGATCTTGTCATTCATCGTTTGGGCTCACCACATGTTTGCAACTGGCATGCCTGTAACTGGCCAACTATTCTTTATGTACGCTACGATGTTGATTGCTGTTCCAACTGGGGTGAAGATTTTCAACTGGGTTGCAACCATGTGGAAAGGTTCAATGACCTTTGAAACGCCAATGTTGTGGGCCGTCGGTTTTATTTTCGTATTCACCATGGGCGGCTTTACAGGTTTGATCTTGGCGATGGCTCCAATTGATATCGGCGTTCAAGATACTTATTACGTTGTTGCCCACTTCCACTATGTATTGGTCGCCGGTTCATTGTTCGCAATGTTTGCTGGCTTTTACTACTGGTGCCCAAAGTGGACTGGCTTCATGGCAAATGAAACTCGTGGCAAGATCCATTTCTGGGCTTCCATGATTTTCTTCAACGTTACTTTCTTCCCAATGCACTTCTTGGGCCTGGCTGGTATGCCACGTCGCTATGCAGACTACCCAACTCAATTTGCCGACTTCAATATGGTTGCATCTATTGGTGCACTGGGCTTCGGTTTAGCACAGGTTTATTTCTTGTTCTGCGTAGCATTGCCTGCATACCGCGGCAAAGGCGAAAAGGCAGCAATGAAACCATGGGATGGTGCCAAAGGTTTGGAGTGGACTATTCCATCACCAGCGCCTCACCATACTTTTGAAACTCCTCCATCAGCACAGCAATTGCATGACGCAGGAATTTAATTCAGGATCTAAGCAAGCCCTCGCTGCGAATAATCGTCGCTTGGGGCTTGTGCTGTTGAGCGTGGTTGTGATTTTTTTTATCGGCATCGTGATTAAACGTAGCGTTTTAAGTTAAGCCTTGATGTCAGCAGTTCAAAATCTCAATCGCCAAATCTTACTGAAGCTTTTAATAGCTTCGGTAATGATGTTTGGATTTGGTTACGCTTTGGTGCCACTGTATAAAGCGCTGTGTGAAGTAACTGGTATTAATGTAGTGACCAGTAAGAATGATTATGGTGTGAGGGCTTTTAGTCCTAATAAGGTTGGTAATACTCAAGTAGATTATTCGCGGGTTGTCACGATTGAATTTGATTCAAATAGTCGCGGACCATTTACTTTTAAGCCGGTAAAGAATTTTTTAGAAGTACACCCGGGCGAGATGACTGAGATTGTGTATGAGGTTTATAACAATCTAGATCGTTCGGTAGAGGCGCAGGCAATTCCAAGCTATGCGCCCAAGAGTGCAACTGAGTTTTTTACTAAGTTAGAGTGTTTTTGTTTTCAGCAGCAAACATTAACTGCGCATGAGACTAGAAAGATGCCAGTGGTATTTATGATTGATGCTGGTTTGCCTGAGGATGTGAAGACGATTACTTTGTCGTATACCTTCTTTGAGTTGGGGGTTGGACCACCGCAAGCTCCTAAATCGAAGGTGTCGTCATGAAGAAGAACAGTAGTTTTTGGCAGTCTATGAAAGCGGTAATGTGGGGTTTCTTGGGGGTCCGGAAGAAGTCGGGCTTACAAGAGGATGTGACCTCACTCAGTTTTGTACACATTATCATTGCGGGGGTAGTAGGAGCCTTGATTTTTATGGCGACCCTCTTATTGATAGTGAAAGTAGTTGTTTCCCATTGATTATTTTTTGATTGATTGATTAGAGAGAATAAGATGTCATCCAATTCAACCCCATACTATTTCGTCCCTGCACTATCTCGACATCCAGCGATGGCAGCCATTGGCTTAATCGCTTTTGGATTTGGCATGTCAGGTTGGGTAAATCACACCTCTTGGGGTGGTACGCTGGCCTTGGTAGGCGTGGCATGGATTTTGTTTGTTCTCTACAACTGGTTTGGCGATACGATTGCCGAGTCAAATGCTGGTAAGAACGGACTCAACGTTGACATCTCCTATCGTTGGTCAATGGCCTGGTTTATCTTCTCAGAAATCATGTTCTTTGGCGCATTCTTTGCAGCGTTGTTCTATGCGCGCAATATTGCAATGCCTTGGTTGGGTGATGTTGAAAGCAAATTGTTGTGGCCTAACTTCTCAGCAGTTTGGCCAAATGATGGTCCTGCTGGTTTGGTTGAGAAATTCACCACCATGGGTCCTTGGCCAATTCCAACAATCAATACATTATTGCTCTTGAGCTCTGGGGTAACGATTACTTATGCTCATCATGCATTAGTTGCAAACCACATGAAGCAAGCCATTATTGGTTTGGCGGCCACCGTTGCTTTAGGTGCGATCTTCTTGGGCTTTCAGGGATTTGAGTACTACCATGCCTACCATGAGCTGAACTTGAAGCTCACATCAGGTATTTATGGCTCAACCTTCTTTATGTTGACCGGTTTCCACGGCTTCCACGTATTTTTGGGGGGCACGATGTTGGCAATTGTTTTGCGTCGTATGATTCGTGGCGACTTCACTGCTGAGCATCACTTCGCGTTTGAGGGTGCTGCTTGGTACTGGCACTTTGTTGACGTTGTATGGCTTGGTTTGTACATCGCTGTTTACTGGATGTAATAAGCAAGTAAATCGGGGCGTAAAGCCCCGATTTGTTTTTGTTTGTGCGGGTTTGGTTTAAAGCTCTTTAATTCACTCCAACGCGTATGCCGGTTGCTTCGATATAGCCAAAGTAGTGGGCCAGCAAAATGCCAATAAACAAAGCAATCGAAAGCCCAATGCGGAGCATGAGTGAATGAACCATTTTCGAGCTATTGCCCTTGCCCTTCATCATGTAATAGAGCGCCGATCCTAAGCTTGCAACAATCATTAGTAATGCAATCGGAATAATCCACTTCATTTTTAAATCCTCGTTGAATATTTTTTATAGCCTAGTTACTAAGCGCATAGTTGCTACTGTATCAGCCCTGCTGGTAGTGGTAATTGGTTGTGCGGCTGGCTTTTGGCAACTCAGTCGTGCTAATGAAAAGATTGCTCTAGCCGAGCACTTGGCCGCTAGACAGCAAATGACTATTCTGAATGCCAATACTCAAGATTGGGGTTTAGAGGAGGCAAATCAGCGCAGGATGATTGCGCGTGGCATCTACCTTCCACAAGCATCAGTTTGGCTAGATAACCGCCCACGTCCTTTACCTGCTGGTGGGGTCGCTAATGCCGCGCAATCAGGATTCTTGTTGATGATGCCCCTAAAGCTTGAAGGGGTTGATCGCATTCTGTGGGTCAATCGAGGCTGGGCTCCACGTAATAATGAAGATCGCGAGACATTACCTTTAGTGAAGACTCGGGAAGGTCTAGTATCGATTGAGGGCATTGTATTTGCGCACCCAGGAAAAGTTTATGAGCTTGGGAAAAAGACAGGTGATGCGGCTATTGGAGCGCCCCGGATAGAGCAAAATTTTGAATTAGAGCGTGAAGGACAGCTCCATCACTGGGAGCAGAGCCCTTTTATATTGCGTGAGAATGAGGTGGGTGTAGAAGATGGCCTATTGCGTGAATGGGCACCACTGACAACAGGAGTCGATCGCCATTATGCTTATGCCTTTCAGTGGTTTGCATTGGCTTTAAGCGGTTTTTTATTTTGGCTGATTAGTGGATTAATCCAGCAGCGAAAGCATGGGGATCAAAGTGAGTGATAAAGAGTTGTTAATACCAGCATCGGCAGATTCTGTAGCGATTGATACGCGAACACGTCGCGGCAGAATGCAAATGCTATTTCTTTTACTGGCTTGTGCTGCCCCGGTGATTGCCTCTTATTTTGCCTATTACGTGATTAAGCCTGAAGGTGGAAAAACCAACTTTGGGGTTTTAGTTCAGCCCGCACAGGATGCAAATGAGGCGTGGTTCAGCGTTCCTTTGAAGGGTAAGTGGACCTTATTAGTTGCTCGTCCTGCTGGTGATTGCCAGATCAAGAATGAGTCCTGCATTGAGGCGCTATTTTTGATGAGGCAATTGCGTGTTGCGATGGGCAGAGAGAGTGGGCGCGTGCAATTGCTTTGGGTGAATCTTGACGGCAAGCCAGTGGACCCTGAAGTCGCTCTTGCCTATGATGAAAAGACAGCAGGCCTTAAGGTGGTTAATCTTCCGTCTGATCCAAAGCTTAAAGCCGAGTTTCAGGCATGGTTAGATCGCGAAGGTGCTGGAAAAGCGATTCAGCTAGTAGATCCTAGTCCGGCAAAAATGATGTATTTCCCCGTTACAAATTCATCTAAAGAGTTCGCCAACATTAAAAAAGATTTGGAAAAATTGTTGCGCCTCAATCACAAGGGTGAAAGTTTGCAATGAGTCAGTTGGCTTTATTCCTGGAGCTAGCAACGATTGCAATTATTTTTGCAGGCTTACCTTTGGCTTATCTATGGACAAGGCCTGGCTATCGTTTTTTCACAAAACTCAATTGGATTTTGGTCTTTATGACGTTTGATCTAATTGTATTTGGCGCATTTACTCGCCTAACTGATTCTGGCTTAGGGTGCCCGGATTGGCCTGGTTGCTATGGCACCTCCAATCCATGGCATGCGATTGGTGATATTCAAATGGCACAGTCGACCTTGCCAGATGGGCCTGTCACAGTGATGAAGGCTTGGATTGAAATGATTCACCGTTATCTGGCGATGACGGTTGGTGCATTGATCCTGGTTCAGCTGGGCTTGGCACTTAGTAAGATGAACAGCTTGGGCAAGAAACCGCTTCTCGGAAGTCTGGCTTTGCTAGTGCTAGTTTGTATTCAAGGTGCATTTGGTGCTTGGACAGTGACCATGAAACTTCAACCCATTATTGTCACCATTCACTTGATGTTGGCCTTGGTATTGCTTGTATCACTCACTGCTTATGCGCAACAGAACTGGCAAGAAAAAGAATCCAAGATTCTTGAGCTGCGCAGCAAGCCAATCTCTGCAACATTGCTCACTATCGCATTTGTGGTGCTGACAATGCAGATCTTCTTAGGCGCCTGGGTGAGTACCAATTACGCAGTCTTAGCCTGCCCAGATTTTCCAACCTGTCTTGGTGCTTTATGGCCCGAAGCAAATTGGCAGGAAGGCTTTACCTTGTGGAGGGAGCTGGGACGTAATGCTGTAGGCGAATATGTTTCCCCTGCCTCCTTGCAAGCAATTCATTGGGCGCATCGTGTTTTTGCTGTGCTCGTATTAATAACCCTTTCCTTTTTGGCTTTCAACGCATCCGGTTTAGCCACTAGCGTATTGCCTCAAGTCAGGAAGCTAGCCAAATTACTATTTGCACTTTTAATCCTGCAAGTTCTCACTGGAATATCGAACGTTGTTTTCCAATGGCCCTTATTGGCTGCCTTAATGCATACAGGTGGATCGGCCGCTTTGGTATTCTGTTTAGTCCGTATGACTTACTGGGCCTCGTGGAAGTCACCCATTCAAATGAAGATCGCTAAATTGATATGAGCAGCCCGCAATCATCCACACCCACAGTAATGCCCCGCTGGCGTCAGTACTGGGTATTAACTAAGCCCCGCGTCACTCAGTTAGCGGTATTTTGTGCCGTAATTGGTATGTTCTTGGCAACGCCTGGAATGGTTCCTTACCCAATATTGATTGGTGGGATTGTCGGTATTTGGTTATTGGCTGGTGCAGCGTTTGCCGTGAACTGTTTGATCGAACAAGCGGTCGATGCCAAGATGAAAAGAACAGCCTGGCGCCCATCTGCGACCGGCGAAGTCACTCCTTTCAGCATTGTGATTTTCTCAATCGTGCTCGGTACCTTGGGGATGATTATTTTGTGGAACTTCTGCAACCCATTGACGATGTGGCTGACTTTAGCTACCTTTGTTGGTTATGCAGTGATCTATACCTGGCTACTAAAGCCTGCAACCCCTCAGAACATTGTGATTGGCGGTTTATCAGGCGCAATGCCTCCTGCACTTGGTTGGGCTGCTGTGACCAATACGCTATCTGCAGAGGCATGGCTGTTGGTCCTGATTATTTTCGTTTGGACTCCTCCGCACTTCTGGGCTTTGGCTTTATACCGGCGTGATGACTATGTTCAATCTGGCCTACCGATGCTGCCCGTGACCCACGGCGAGCGCTTTACCCTGCTCAATATCTTGCTCTACACCTTAATATTGATTGCGGCTACTTTACTTCCCTATATCTACGGCATGAGTGGTGTGGTCTATTTGATCTCAGCGCTCATCTTGGGCCTGCTATTTTTGGCATATGTTATTGCACTATTTATTTCTTACAGCGATGCATTAGCTAAGAAAACTTTCCGCTTTTCAATTACCTATTTATCGCTCTTATTCGCAGCGCTGTTAATAGATCACTATTTCATGTGAGATCACTATGAATTTCATCAGATCATGTTTACTTGTTGCGCTATTCCTGGCCTTGGCTGCTTGCAGTCAAAAGCCTGAATTTAAGAATGTCGACATTACTGGCAGCACTGCTTTTGGAAAAGACTTTGGCTTGCTTGATCCAGATGGCAAAACGAGAACTTTAGCCGACTTCAAAGGCAAGGTGGTGGTGATGTTCTTTGGTTATACCCAATGTCCTGATGTCTGCCCAACAACCCTAACGGAAATGCAGCAGGTCATGACCCTCATGGGTCCTCAGGCTGATAAGGTACAGGTGCTCTTTGTTACTATTGACCCTGCGCGTGATACAGCGGCTATTTTGAAGCAATATGTTCCCGCTTTTGATCTCCGTTTCTTGGGCTTGCGACCAGCGGATCAAGCGGCATTGGAGCAGGTGACAAAAGACTTCAAGATTTACTACAAGAAGGTTCCAGGAACCAGTCCTGGTTCATACACTATGGATCACACAGCAGGCAGCTATGCGTTCGATCCAGACGGACATCTTCGCCTGTATATCAAACATGCACAAGGTCCAGAGACCTTGGCACATGACTTGAAAGAGTTACTAAAGTAGGGCGGTAGGGAGAAGCGCTTAGGCTGCTTGCAGCAGGCCGCGCATTTTTTTGAGGGCAGAGGTCTCAATTTGGCGAACACGCTCTGCTGAGATGCCATATTCACTAGCAAGATCATGCAATGTTTTTGTGCCATTGCCTTCCGCATCCATTGCCAACCAGCGAGATTGAACAATGTTACGGCTACGCTCATCTAAAGCCATGAGCGCTTGATCTAACTTAGGGCCCTGCAATGTATCTGTCTCAGCAGCAGCCATCATTGCTGTTGGCTCTTGCGTATTGTCGGCTAGCCACTGAATCGGCGCATAAGCAGATTCATCATCGTTATCGTCACCCTCTAAGGCAACGTCACCGCCAGCAAGACGCATTTCCATTTCTTTAACATCAGAACCTTTGACGTCGAGTGCTTTTGCTAAAGCTTCAACTTCGCTTGGCGTTAATGCGCTCAGAGTAGGTTTATTGCTGCGTAGATTAAAGAATAATTTACGTTGTGCTTTAGTGGTGGCTACTTTGACAAGACGCCAGTTCTTAAGAATGTACTCATGAATCTCGGCTTTAATCCAATGAATTGCATAAGAGACTAAGCGGGCACCTTGGCTTGGGTCATAGCGTTTTACGGCCTTCATCAAACCAACGTTACCTTCTTGAATAAGGTCGGCATGTGGAATGCCATAGCCTAAATATTGACGGGCTACAGATACGACGAGACGCAGATGTGAGAGCACTAAAGTTCTCGCAGCATCAACATTTTCAGTACGACGAAATTCTTGCGCAAGATGTAACTCTTCCGCAGCGCTGAGCATCGGCACGCGATTAACGTATGAGATATACGAATCGAGCGTACCAACCCCAAGAGATGGCAGAACCGGAAAGGCAGACATAGCCGCAGCAGTGTGCACTGCTGGCAGTGTTTGCCTTGCTTGCATTAGCGGTTTATTTGCTTTCTTTTGAATCATTTTCTTTTAGTAAATTGCAGGTGTTGATAGAGTTCTATTTTAGCACTCTTGTCAAGCGAGTGCTAATGGTTTTTTAGATCCATAAGCCTATGATTTAATTGAATAATTCCGATGAATACTGACTAGCCGTGAAGGCTACTAAGTCATCAATTCCCTCGCCTTTGCCAAGGGCTAAAACAGCCGGTTTTGGCCCATCCTGAAGGGTATAGGCCAGAGCACAGATGACGCCGCCTTTAGCAGTGCCATCCAATTTAGTGACAATGATTCCGGTAAGCCCCAGAGCCCCATGAAAGGCTTTTACCTGGCTTAAGCCATTTTGACCAGTATTGCCATCAAGTACCAGCAAAGTCTGGTGAGGGGCCCCAGGAAGGGCCTTGCCAATGACGCGTTTCACCTTTTTGAGTTCTTCCATCAAGTGATCTTGTGTAGCAAGGCGTCCAGCGGTGTCAATAATCAGAATGTCGCTCTTGCGAGAGATGGCCGCATGGATTGCATCATGGGCTACCGCGGCAGCATCACCACCCTCTTGGGAAATCACATCCACTTGATTGCGCCCACCCCATTCTTGAAGCTGGTTGCGAGCAGCGGCGCGGAAGGTATCACCAGCGGCGAGTAATACCGACTTGCCTTGTGACTGGAAGAGGCGGCAGAGCTTGCCAATGGTAGTGGTTTTACCTGCACCATTGACGCCAACCACCAGCCATACTTCAGGAATCGTTGCAGGATTACGGGTATAGAGGGGATTGGGTGAAGGCTCTAGGGCGCCAAGCAATACAGTAACTTCTTGAATCAGTAAGGCTTGCAGCGC
Organism: Polynucleobacter finlandensis; assembly: GCF_018881755.1. Taxonomy (GTDB): domain Bacteria; phylum Pseudomonadota; class Gammaproteobacteria; order Burkholderiales; family Burkholderiaceae; genus Polynucleobacter; species Polynucleobacter finlandensis. Next base: position 141,379 of record NZ_JACVPS010000002.1, read on the forward strand.
TTCTGGGCTGGAGGCTTTTTCTGATTTGGCAGCCTTACGTAACTTAGCAATTAATTGCTCAGTCGTAGGCAACCCAACATCACTTTGAATGAGGGAGTCTTCTAAAGTATCAAACCAGGCTTCATCAGTCTGAGTTGATTTGAAAAGGGATCCGAGGGTTTTACGTAGGCCGAACATAGTCGATACAATTTAAAACATGCATCTTATCAATTTAATCTAAGAATATGGTGAACTCACAGATGCGCTCTATTTTGTTGCAATTTTTCTTCTTATTGATCACCTGCTCCCAATATGCTTGGGCAGCCCCGGCCGGCCAATCAAGTAATACCCATGAATATCAGTTTGCCAATGGGCTCAAGCTCATCGTTCAAGAAGATCACCGTGCGCCTACCGTTGCCCATATGGTTTGGTACCGTGCTGGCTCAATGGATGAAATGAATGGGCGCACTGGAGTGGCGCACGTACTAGAGCACATGATGTTTAAGGGTACGGAGAAAGTAAAAGCTGGAGAATTTTCTCGTCTAGTTGCTGCGCTGGGCGGACGTGAAAATGCTTTTACCTCTCGTGATTACACGGCGTATTTTCAGCAAGTGGAAAAATCAAAGCTCAACGAGGTGATGAAGCTTGAGGCAGATCGCATGTCTAACCTGAATTTTGATGATGCAGAGTTCTTAAAAGAAATTCAGGTTGTAATGGAAGAGCGTCGTTTACGGACAGAAGACAATCCCAACAGCCTCTTAAATGAATCGCTGATGGCTACTGCTTTTATGAGTTCGCCTTATCGGCACCCCGTGGTGGGTTGGATGAATGATTTAGAAAACATGAAGGCTACAGATGCGCGTGATTGGTATCGCAGTTGGTATGCTCCAAACAATGCGACTGTAGTGATCAGCGGCGATGTTGACCCAGAGCAAACTAGGCAGGCAGTAGAAAAATATTATGGCGTGATATCTGCCCATGAATTACCAGTGCGTAAACCTCAAATTGAGCCTGTGCAAAAGGGTATTAAACATGTTGAGGTGAAGGCGCCTGCAGATAGCCCCCAGTTGGCAATGGCTTGGAAGGTGCCGCGTTTACAAGTGGGAGCGCAAGACGATGTTGAGCCCTATGCACTAGAGCTGCTATCAGCTGTCTTGGATGGTTACGATAATGCGCGTTTAAATCGCGTCATGGTTAAACAAGAGCGCGTAGTCAATGATGTAGGTGTTTCGTATGACATGATTTCTCGTGGACCAGAGTTATTCCAGATCAACGCAAGCTTGGCAAAAGGCAAAACTGTTGCACAAGCAGAAGCCAGTATTCGCAGAGTCTTAAATGAGATTGTACAAAAAGGCGTTTTGGATTCTGAGCTCAAGCGTATTAAAGTCCGATTACTATCAAGCCAAATTTACAAGCGTGACTCTATTTTTGGTCAGGCAATGGAAATTGGCGGCATGGAGATGGCTGGCTTTTCGTGGCGCGATATTGATCCCATGTTGGAAAAGATGCAGACCATTACCCCAGAGCAGGTACAAGCGGTAACAAAAAAATATCTCCTAGACGAAAGCCTAACAATTGCCGTGTTGGATCCTCAAGCCCGTAAGTCAGTAGTGAAGGAGGGCAAATAATGAGACTCATCAAACAATCTTGCTGCGTAATCATTTTTGTATTTGGATTGTTGCAATCTGCCCAAGCTATTTTGCCGATTGAGAAACTCGATTCAGTTAAAGGTGCCAAGGCCTATTTAGTCCAAACTCAGGCCTTGCCCATGCTGGATATCGAGATCAGTATTGATGCGGGCGACCGCTTCGATCCGACTGGCAAGAGTGGACTTGCGTCCATGACCGCAGAGTTGATGAACTATGGTGCCAGATCATCAAAGGGCGCTTTAAGCGAAGCGCAAATTGCCGATGAAATCGCTGACTTAGGTGCTAACTTTGGCATATCGGTTGGGGGTGAGCGCGCCGTGATTCGGATTCGGAGTCTGAGCCGCAAAGATCTGCGTGATCGCGCCGTGCAATTGGCATCAGCGATGCTCAGTGCGCCAACATACGATGCCAAAATATTAGAACGTGAGAAACAGCGCGCTATTACCGGTTTGCTTGAAGCAGAAACGAAGCCTGAATCAGTGCTTGAGCGCCGTTTCAGAAAATCGGTTTATGGGAATTATCCGCTGAGCGAATCACCTTCTGTCAAATCGGTTGGCTCAGTAAGCGTTTCTGATTTAGCAAGATTTCATCAACAGTTTTATCGCGGCGATCGCATCATTGTGAGTATTGTTGGCGATGTGAGCCCAGCGGAAGCTAACGAGATCGTGGAAGTCTTACTAAAGAATGTGCCGCAATCAGGGGCGGCTATTCCAGCTCTTCAACAGTTTGAACGTTCACCGATTGAGCCTCTAGCTAGCCGTCAAATATATATTCCGTTTGATTCTCAGCAAGCCCATATCGCCATGGGTATGACTGCCATTACGCGAAGTAATCCAGACTACTTCCCGCTGATTGTTGGTAACTACATCTTAGGTGGTGGGGGATTTGTGTCACGACTGATGTCTGAAGTAAGAGAGAAACGCGGCTTGGCCTATAGCGTCTTCAGTTATTTTGCGCCTGGCAAGGACACTGGCATTTTTCAAGCGGGCTTGCAAACGAAGGGTGATCAAGCGACCTTAGCGCTTGAGGTGATGAATTCAACCATTGCTAATTTCATTGCAAATGGAGCTACACCCTCTGAGCTACAAGCTGCTAAAGCCAATTTAGTAAATGGTTTCCCGTTGCGGATTGATAACAATCGTAAATTACTTGATAACGTTTCCTCTATTGCCTGGAACGATTTGCCTTTAGATACGCTGGAAACTTGGACGACTAAAGTGGATGCAGTGACCTTAGAGCAAGTGAGTGCCGCCTTTCAGAAGTACCTTGCGATGGATCGTATGAAGATTGTCGTATTGGGAGCATCCAAATAAAGAAATCCGCAAATAAGACTGCCACTATGGGTCAGCGTTCAGAGCTCCCCAAGAAGATTCGCATTATTGGCGGGACTTGGCGCAGTCGTTTGTTATCGGTTATGGATTTGCCTGGGCTGCGCCCAAGCACAGATCGCATTCGTGAAACTTTATTTAATTGGTTAGGCCAAGATCTAACAGGTTTGCGTTGTTTGGATTTATTTGCTGGTACTGGAGCATTGGGTTTTGAGGCGGCTTCAAGAGATGCAGAGCTAGTGGTATTGATCGAGCGAGATAAAAAAGCCCATGCAAATTTATTAGCCACCTTCAAACTACTTCAATCTTCACCTGCATCAGGCTTAGTCGAGATATTGCATCAAGACAGTTTGGAGTTCTTAAGTCAGCAACCAAATCTTTCAAGCCATTTGATTTTTATCGACCCGCCTTTTCAGGAAGCGGCTTTGCTCGATAAAGCGGTCATACAAGCCGGTCGTATTTGTGATGACAGCTCTGGAGGTGGTATTTACATTGAATTTCCCTCTAGCCGGACTCTTAGGGAAATAGAAGCCCTATTGCCAGACTGGCATTGTGGAAAATACTTAGAGGCTGGACAGGTAAAAGCTTGTCTATTTCGCAGCAGAAGGGGCTAAACTCTTGCCTGTAGCTGATAAAGCCTTAGGAGCGTTATGACTGTTGCTGTATACCCTGGAACATTTGATCCCTTTACGCGTGGACACGAAGATCTGGTTCGTCGTGCGTCTAGTATTTTTGGTGAATTGATTGTGGGCGTTGCGGATAGCCGCAGTAAGCGCCCATTCTTTACTTTAGATGAGCGTATCGCAATCGCCAAGGAAGTGCTTGGTCACTACCCCAACGTCAAAATTGTTGGCTTTACTGGCCTGTTAAAAGATTTTGCGCGTGAGTACAACGCTCGCGTTATCGTGCGTGGTTTACGTGCTGTCTCTGACTTTGAGTATGAGTTTCAAATGGCGGGTATGAATCGCTATCTACTGCCTGATGTGGAAACTTTGTTCCTAACGCCATCTGATCAGTATCAATTTATTTCTGGTACCTTTGTGCGTGAGATTGCATCAATGGGTGGCGATGTGAGCAAGTTTGTTTTCCCATCGGTCGAGAAGTGGTTAGATAAAAAGATTGCTGCCGCCAATCAAGTTAAAGAGTAAGGCCAATAGCTAAATCATGGCCTTAATGATTACGGACGAGTGCATCAACTGTGATGTGTGCGAGCCAGAATGCCCTAATGATGCCATTTACATGGGGCTGGAAATTTACGAAATTGATCCCGATAAGTGCACTGAATGCGTGGGGCATTACGACGCCCCTCAATGCCGTCAAGTGTGCCCAGTCGATTGCATTCCATTTAATCCCAGTTACACAGAATCACCAGATCAGCTAATGGCTAAGTACAGATTGTTAACTGCAGCCGCCAAGGCAAAAATAGCTTAAGCCTCTTAGCCCTTGGAGTGCAATTCCAACATAGCCGTTTGAGAATCACCTTTGAGAAATAGCGGCAGAATTTGCAAGCCATTTTCAATGCTGCTCTCAATGAGTTTTTGCTCTACGAGTAAGGGCCTTCTCAAAACATAGTCAGCCACATCCATTACCCGTCCATCACCAGCTAAATCGCGTGGATGACCGATGCCAAGGCGTAGACGCCAGTACTCCGGCGTACCAAGGTGTGCCTGAATGTCTTTAAGGCCGTTGTGACCACCCGTCCCGCCGCCCAGCTTGATGCGAGCCGTGCCTGGCTTAAGGTCGAGCTCATCTTGAACTACCAAAATCTCTTGAGGCAACATTTTATGAAAGCGACAAAGCGCGCCTACAGCCTGACCACTTAGATTCATGTAGGTAGTAGGCTTTAGTAAGAAGAGGTCTTCCCCTGCCCATTTAGCCTTAGCCACTTTTCCATGAAAGCGCTTTTCAGCTTCAAAGCGGACGCCTAATTGCTTTGCTAAGGCGTCAACAAACCAGAAGCCGGCATTGTGTCGATCTTCTTGGTGCTCTTCCCCTGGATTACCCAGGCCAACGATTAATTTAGTCATGATGTGGGCTAAGGATAAAAGCTTTTCTACAAAAAAGAAAACCCGCGATTAAGCGGGCCTTCTCGTTTGCATAAAATGCAGCTTAAATCATTAAGCCTTATCTTTTGCAGCATCGGCAGCTGGAGCAGCAGCGGCTGCAGCTGGAGCAACTTCAGTATCAGCAGCTTTAACTGCTGGGATACGTGCATTAGCCAATACTGGGTTTTCTTGCTCAACATGCAATACCAAAGAAACACCTTTTGGTAATGTCAGGTCTTTAGCGTGAATGCCATGGCCGCCAACTTCAATGCCGCCTAAGTCTACTTCGATAAACTCTGGCAAGTCTGCTGGCAAGCAGGAAACTTCAATTTCAGTTGTGATGTGACTTACAACTGCGCCTTGCAACTTCACTGCATTTGAATTTTCAGCATTAATGAAGTGCAATGGAACGCGCATATGAACTTTCTCAGTCGCAGATACGCGCTGGAAGTCAATGTGCAAAACCAAAGGCTTGAATGGATGCATCTGATAATCGCGCAACAACACTTTCTGTGCTTTGCCGTCGATTTCGAGATCGAGGATTGACGAGTGAAACGCTTCCTTGCGGAGAGCATGGAACAGAGCGTTGTGGTCCAACTCAATTGCTACAGCTGGATTTTTGCTACCGTAGATAATTCCCGGAGTTTTACCGGAGTTGCGCAGACGGCGGCTCGCACCCGTTCCCTGTACGCTTCTTTCAAAGGCTACTACTTTCATATTGAATTCCCAAATTAAGGTTAATTTCCGTTCGCGACCAAACAGAAAAGCCTTCGATTATATCGTGGGATTGAGTGTTTTTGCCTACTTAGGGCTAAAAACTGCTAAAAATGGGGGTGAAACCGCTATTTTTAGCTTATTCAGCAAACATCGACATCACGGAATCACCCTTGCTAATACGGGAAAGGGTTTCAGCCAGTATGGGGGCAACGCTCAGTTGACGAATTTTGCCCACTTTCATGGCTTCTGGAGTCAAAGGAATGGTATCGGTAACGACGAGTTCATCTAATTCCGAAGCAGCAATTCGAGCCACAGCACCGCCTGATAGCACTGCGTGGGTACAGTAAGCCGTAACACCCTTAGCACCACGTGCTTTAAGCGCCTCAGCGGCCTTACAAAGCGTGCCACCAGTATCAATGATGTCATCCATGATCACGCAATGGCGACCTTCTACTTCACCAATGAGGTGCATCACTTCAGAAACGTTCGCTTTAGGACGACGTTTATCAATAATTGCCAAATCGGTACCCAATTGCTTCGCCATGGCGCGGGCGCGTACAACGCCACCGATATCTGGGGAAACAATGATGAGATCCTTCTTAGCCTTCTGTGCCTCTAGGTCAGCCAGTAAAACTGGTGAGGCATAGATGTTGTCTACCGGAATATCAAAGAAGCCCTGAATTTGGTCTGCATGCAGATCCATGGTCAAAACCCGCTCAATTCCAGCAACCGATTGGAGCATGTTGGCAATGATTCTGGCGGAGATAGCAACGCGTGCTGAGCGTGGGCGACGGTCTTGCCTAGCATATCCGAAGTAAGGGATCACTGCGGTTATGTGACTTGCTGATGCTCGTTTCAGGGCATCAATCATGATCATTAATTCCATCAAATTGTCATTCGTCGGCGCGCAGGTCGACTGAATTACAACAACGTTTTTACCCCGGACGTTTTCCTGAATTTCAACCTGAATTTCGCCATCTGAGAAGCGACCAACAAAGGCCTTTCCGAGGGGAAGATTGAGTTCTTTAGCGACAGCTTGAGCTAAAACGGGATTTGCATTACCGGTGAATAGAGTCAGTAAATCAGCGTTCATAGGAGCGGACATGGGCTATTTGAGAATTTTTGGTGTGGGTCGAATGGGTGTCTTTTAGTCGCATCTACAGTTGTTGGCAGGGGAAGAAGGATTCGAACCTTCGCATGCTGGAATCAAAATCCAGTGCCTTAACCAGCTTGGCGATTCCCCTACAGGTCAATCTGAAGAGATCAAATTGTAAGCGGGATTTTTATTTAGCCCCCGAACAATTCGACCTACCCATCCTTTTGGAAGATTTTGCAAAAGATTTTCTAGTTTTGCGGTATCTGTTTTGGCCGCTAAGGCTGTAAATACGCTACTTCCAGAGCCAGACATACGAGGCTCCGAGTTCGGTAACGCCACGCTAATCCAATCTAATGCTTGCTTCACTTCAGGACATATCCGCATCGCTACCGCCTGACAATCGTTCAAATGATTTGACAATGGCGATGCAAGAAAGCCATCTATTGTAATCGGAGCGTGATCTCGGGTCAATTTAGAGTCTAGAAAAATACTAGCAGTGGCTATGCCCTTGTTGGGAAAAATGACCAAAAAATCTCGATTTTCCAAGGCAATACCTTGTATTTGCTCGCCAATTCCTTCTACAAAGGCGTTATGGCCAAAGATGAAAAAGGGGACATCAGCCCCAAGCTGTAAGCCTAACTGACTAAGGCTCGCTTTATCTAAATGGAGATTCCAAAGCTGGTTCAGGCCGATCAGTGTCGAGGCGGCATCTGAGGAGCCGCCACCAAGGCCAGCCCCCATGGGGATTTCTTTTTGGAGATGAATTTCAACGCCACTAGAAACCTTGCCAAATTCTTTGAGCAGTCTGGCGGCACGAACCACTAAATCTTGCTCTGGTGGGACGCCAGGAATTGGGTTACTCCGACGCACTTCATTTTCAGGGATGGTTTTCAGGGTGACCGTGTCGCACCAATCGATCAACTGGAAAGCTGATTGAAGGAGGTGATAACCATCGGATCGACGTCCAACAATATGTAGGAAAAGATTGAGCTTTGCTGGGCAGCTTAGCTCCAATGTGGCTTGCTTTACTTCAGTCATTCGGGGAATCAAATACCAAGCGAATATCAATCGACCCAATATTGGAGCTGCGAGTCATGACGAGTTTTTCTAGGCGATTGGATTCGCCCCAGTTGTAGTTCAGAGTCCAGCCGTCTTGAATAATTTTGCTGACCTGACCTTTTGTATTTCTTTCGACACTGGCATTACCGCCTGGACGTACTTCGCCGCGCAACCAATTTGAAAGACCGCGTGCGGGCAGTGGCAAGCCTAAAGCATTCTGAAGTAATGTGTCGGCATCAATCGCAGTAATCGTTTCACCATTGCGTTCTAGTGTTGCCTCACCAGGTGTAATGGTGATTTTGGCAATCGAGCCACCAACAGGATTACGAATTTCTAAAACGTCTTTGAGTGCGTCTTGCGTTAAGGTAAATCCGCCAGATCCACCTTGATTTTGGCTGTCAGTGAGGCCAGTGATTTTGACCGCAAAACGACCATCCCATAAGCCGTTAGGGGCCTGTACTGCAAGCGACCAGTCTGGTTTCAAGCGCTTTAGAGTCTCTTTCAGCGTCGCGTTATTCGCATCAAGTTTTTGCCCCTGACGCCATACGTCTTCAGCCTCGGCGGTGCGGTTCATTGTCCAGAGTACTTCGCCTAAATGTGCCGCAATATCTGCTTCAGGTTTCTGTGTGAATGCCTGTTGCAGCTGTTCTAGGGCAAGTGCGTTTTTACCTAAGCGAAAGTTAACCCACCCAAGACTATCTAAGATAAAACCATCACGTGGTGAGAGTTGGTGCGCTTTATTAATAAGCGTAAATGCTTCAGGTAATTTGAGATTACGGTCTGCAAGCGAGTAACCCAATGCATTGAGGGAGTTCACATCGTTAGGGTTCTTGCGCAAAATTTGACGCAATATTTTTTCCATCACATCCATATGCCCAGATTTTTCAGCTGACATGGCATAGGTGTACAAAAGATTGGGATCTTTTGGTTCAGGCTTTACTGCTGAAACGATTTCATAAAAAGCTTGTAACGCTTGCGTTTCATCATTCGCCTTGCCCAACAAGGATTGCAATTGCAATAAGGTATTTTCTCTTTGCGCTAGGGTTTGTTGATTGAGAAGCTCAATCGTTGGCTTCACTAGATCTGGCCAGCGCTGACTTAATGCCAGCAAGGTAATCAACACTTCTTTTGGCTTAGTCTCAGATGGTGGGGTGAGGGTATCCCAGAGTTGAGTGGCTTGTAGTGCTAAATCTGGCGATCCGGCGGTGATCGCAATTTCCATAGCCCGCTGTGCCAAACGGGGATCTCGGTACTGCCGAGCCATCTCCATGTAGGTGTTGTATGCCAAGCCTGCCTCACCGCGCTGCAAGGCGATCTCCGAGGCAAGGACTTCAAATACACCTTCGCCGGTATCTGGACGATTAGCCTGCGCAACAGCAAGAGTTGGCAAGCATGCTCCAGCACCTAGTATTGTTGCGATGAATAAACCCTGAAAATATGGCTTAAGCGTAAATTTGGTCATAAGCACATTCTAATCCGCGAATCTACAATCCATTTATGCCAGAACTTCCAGAAGTAGAGGTCACCAGACTTGGGATTCAACCACACCTTGAGGGGCGCAAAGTGAGCGCTGTTCAGGTCATTGATGGCCGTCTGCGTTGGCCGGTCCCCAGTAATTTAACCAAAATACTTCCAGGCCAGAAAGTAAGCTCCATCAAACGTCGTGGCAAATATCTGCTGCTCGAGATGGAGACTGGCTATCTATTGCTGCACCTAGGTATGACTGGCACATTGCGAGTGCTGCCTAGTAGCGATCCACTCAAAATACATGATCGCGTGACATTTGAATTTGGAAAGCTCAGCTTGCGCCTGCATGACCCCCGCAAATTTGGCGCAGTGCTATGGCACCCTAAATCAAAAGGTCCCGTCGAGAACTATCCATTGCTACTCAAATTAGGAGTAGAGCCTTTCTCCCCAGAATTTTCAGGAGAGCTTGGTGCCGAGGTTTTGTATCAACATTCGCGAGGCCGCAGCGTTGCTGTGAAGCAATTCTTATTGGCAGGTCAAGCCGTGGTGGGTGTGGGCAACATCTACTGCTCAGAAAGTTTGTTCGAGGCTGGCATACATCCTGCAAAAGCAGCGGGTAAGTTAATGCGGCCCCAGTGTTCTCGTTTAGCGGCTGCAGTGAGATTGATTTTGAAGCGGGCCATTGATGCCGGTGGCAGCACCCTGAAAGACTTCGTCAATAGTGAAGGTGACCCGGGCCACTTCATGGTGCAAACGAAGGTCTATGATCGAAAAGATCAACCATGCAAAGTGTGTAAGACGCCCATCAAGCAAATTGTCCAAGGGCAGCGCTCCACGTATTTTTGTGCGCAATGTCAGAAGCGTTGATATGAGTTTGATCAAAACCTTTTCCAAAAAACTCATCGCTTGGCATGGGGTAGACGGTCGTCAAGGTTTGCCTTGGCAAAACAATCGTGATCCTTACGCAGTGTGGGTTTCAGAAATCATGCTGCAACAAACACAAGTTGCTACGGTGTTGGAACGTTACCCGCGTTTTATGAAGCGCTTTCCAACGGTCAAGAGATTGGCTGCGGCTGATATTGATGAAGTTCTCGCTGAATGGGCCGGACTAGGCTACTACTCAAGAGCCCGAAATTTACACGCTTGCGCAAAGCAAGTCATGGAGCAATTTTCTGGCAAGTTTCCAAGTGATCCCGTCTTACTGGAGCAGCTCAAAGGTATTGGGCGTTCTACCGCAGGCGCAATTGCTGCATTTGCCTTTCATGAGCGTGCACCGATCTTGGACGCCAATGTGAAACGCATCCTCGCGCGTTTATTTTGTATCGATGGCGCCTTGCAAGATAAAAAAGTGAATGATCAACTGTGGAGCTTAGCGAGCTCACTGCTCCCCACCAAGTCCGAAGATATGCCAATCTATACCCAAGCCTTAATGGATTTTGGAGCGACTTGGTGTACTTCCCGCAAGCCGGTATGTTTGACCGGTGAGAGAAAATGCCCTTTCGCAAAAGAATGTCAGGCCAACTTAAGTGATCAGGTACTGTTATTTCCGCAAAAGACCATTAAAGCAAAGTCACCTGAATTTGATTGCGACATGCTACTACTGCGCCATGGCAATCAGGTCTTATTACAAAAGCGTCCGAGCAAGGCAATTTGGGGTGGTCTATGGTGTTTGCCAGAGTCTGCTTGGGTGGCTAAAGCAAAAGTCAGCAAAGTGGGTGCCACTCCGAAGTTAGAAGATTTACTGGCGCTGACTTTATCTAATGAGACAGCAGGCCCCTTGCTAAAACTAGGTAAACAAGTTGAACGTGGAGAAAATATTAAACATATCTTTACCCACAGACGTTTATGGATACAAATTTGGAATGTTCAAACAAGCAAAGCGTATGCATTCGCAAGTGGGGATTTAAAGTGGGTGCCCTTGGCTAAGTTAGGGCAGTATGGCTTGCCGCAACCAATCAAACTGCTTTTACAGGGATTGAGTCTAGCTCGCGGTGACGATCTAAAAAATTAATCTGTAATTCGGCAAGCTTCTTTTGTGAGTGAAAGTATTCGCTAATACGATTCACAAGATATACCGATCGATGTTGTCCACCAGTGCACCCAATGGCAATCGTCAAATAGCTCCGACCTTGTGCGATGTAATGGGGCAACCATTTTTCAATAAATTGAATGATGTCGCTCTCCATGCTTGCCACCTCTGGAATTTTTTCCAGAAATTCGATAACGGGTTTGTCATTGCCGCTTAATGGCTGCAACTCTTTGTCATAGTGAGGGTTAGGCAGGCAGCGCACATCAAAAACCAAATCTGCCTCACTCGGTATACCCTTTTTAAATCCAAACGATTCAAAGATAACGGTTAGACCAAGGGGTTTATCTTTTAGTAAATCATGAATCCATGAGCGCAAGGTGTGGGCTGGAAGGTTGCTAGTATCGATGCTATGGGCTTGGTCTTTTAGAGGCTCAAGTAAATTCCGCTCTCTATCAATGGCCTCGATTAATGTGGCTGATTGAGGATTGTTAGCATTGTCTGAAAGTGGGTGGCGCCTGCGAGTTTCTGAAAAACGTTGAACCAGAGTCTCTGTACTGGCGTTCAAAAAGATAACCCTTACCTCATGTTGGCGGCGGAGGCTTTCAAGAATGAGTGGTAGATTGACAATGGATTCTCCGCGACGCGCATCAATTGCTACCGCGACTTGTTCGCATTTTTCACTCTCTAGAGTGCTGACGAGATTTTCAAGCAAGGACACTGGCAAGTTGTCTACACAATCATAGCCAGCATCTTCAAAGGCTCTCAGTGCAACTGATTTACCTGAGCCCGAGATTCCGGTAATCAGATTAATTTGCATATTACAGAAGGCGCCCTTGAGTTTTGCTTGACTCAGCCTCTGCATTCATTTGAATGCGCTGACGTTCAATAAACTCTTTAAGGGTGTCAATACCCCGTAATTGCAAGATCGTATTACGAACAGCTGCTTCAACGAGAACTGCCAAGTTGCGCCCCGCAGCCACTTGAATTTTTACCGTCCGAATTGGAATGCCCAATACATCAATATGTTGGGCTTCCAGGGGAAGGCGTTCAAATTCGCCATCGTTACGGCGCACTAACTGCACAATCAAGCGTAGTTTTAGTTTGCGGCGTACTGCAGTCTCGCCAAAAATGGTTCGAATATCCAACAGACCCAGGCCGCGCACTTCTAGGAGGTTGCGCAAAATGACTGGGCAACGACCCTCAATGTAGTCTGGTCCCAGGCGCGCAAAGTCAACTGCATCATCAGCCACTAGACCGTGGCCACGGGAGATTAATTCAAGACCTAATTCGCTTTTACCTAGCCCAGACTCACCTGTTAATAAAACACCAAGGCCCAAGATATCCATAAAGACACCATGCATGGTGATCTGAGGGGCGCCAATCTTGGTCAGATAGGTGCGCAGGTGGTCAATCACCTCGGCTGCAGAAACAGCAGTGGTGAATAAGGGGGTTGATGAGCGCTGGCAAAAAAGCTGTAGGTCAGCATCGGCTGCCTTGCCATCAGCAACAATCACGCAGGGAGGCGTTTTAGAGATGAGGCTGGAGATTTGCTCTTGCCGCTGCTTAGGCTCTAATGCTGCGTGGTAATCGACTTCTTGTTCACCAAAAATCTGGATACGACTGGGGTGAATCAGATTTAAGTGCCCAACTAAATCTGAGCTCGCTGCAGCAGCTTTAATGGCTTCTGGGGGAAACGTGCGATCTGCACCTTCCAACCCACCGATCCAAGAAAGTTTTAAGTCAGAAACGTTGTCATCAAAAATCTGCTGGGCGTTCACGCCCTCTAGGAGCAAGGGTTGTGTCATTACTGGGAACCCCATTGTTGCAAAAGCTGACACACCTTTTCTGGGTCACTTTCCGTCGCTAGATGTTTACGTGCATCTGAATCCGATAAAAGCTGTGCGATAGACGACAGAATTTCGAGATGTTGCTGAGTTGCTTTTTCAGGGACCAATAAAAAAATCAAGAGCGATACTGGCTCGCCATCTGGTGCTGCAAAATCAATCGGGTTTTGCAGGTTGATAAAAGCAGCTACCGGATGTTTCAGGCCTTTGACTCGACCGTGCGGTATTGCAACTCCTGCGCCAAGTGCGGTTGATCCTAAATCTTCTCGAACATTTAAGAAGCCAATAACGGCTGCTGCATCAATACCAGTATGCTTTGCAAAGAGATCGCCAGCGACAGCAAATGCATCAGAACGGTTTTTGGCCGGATTATTTAATGCAATGCAGTCGAGGGCGAAAAGATCTATCAGGGCAGTCATATCAAGTGATTATAGGTGTCCTGAATCAACACTTACTCAAAATGCTTATCGTGATAGTGATCTTGAATTTTTTCTTTGTGTTTCACGACTTGACGTTCCAACTTGTCAACAACTTGATCCATCGCATGATAGAGGTCTGCGTTATGCGCCTCAGCGAATAGCTCCTTGCCTTTAAGGTGAATCGTAATCTCCGCTCCCTGGCGAAGATCTTTCTCTTTAGCGTTATCGACAATCAAAATGGCTGAGGCATCAAGCACGTGGTCAAAATGCTTACGAATTTTGGCTAGACCGGCTTCTAAGTGGCTGCGCATGGCAGGTGTCACTTCTACATGGCGGCTATTAATCTTTAAATTCATCTTCAGCTCCTTTTTGTGTGCATGCGCATACATATTCCTGGGGTGCGCAGCATGCCCCGTAATTTTTATACTTGTCTGGTACTTGTATCTTTGGAATGAACTTCATGAACCTCCAGCGTATCAGCGATTTTGCTGAAATCCAAGAGGGTAAACCGCTTTATTTCAGAAATACCCCCTAAAAAGGGAATTCTTACATCCTGAAGTTTTCGCCTAGGTAGACCCTACGGACAGCATCATTTTCAATAATTTGGTCTGGTTTACCTTCAGCCAGAACGCTACCTTCGCTAATGATGTAAGCGTGATCGCAAATACCTAGAGTTTCACGAACGTTATGGTCGGTGATCAAAACGCCGATTTGACGATCGCGTAAAAAACGGACGATTCTTTGAATTTCCCCAACAGCAATAGGGTCAACACCGGCAAATGGCTCATCTAACAGGATAAATTTAGGTTGAGATGCGAGCGCGCGCGCAATTTCCACGCGTCGGCGTTCGCCACCGGAAAGCGATAGTGCGGGATTGTTTCTGAGGTGGGTAATTTGCAACTCACCTAAAAGTTCATCTAGGCGTTGGGCAATCTCAGCCTTACTTAAAGATTTACCATCCTGAACTTGTAGCTCTAGTACTGCCTGAATATTTTCAGCAACATTGAGTTTTCTGAAAACAGATGCTTCTTGCGGCAGATAGGACAGGCCCATTCTGGCGCGTTCATGAATCGGCAGATGGGTAATATCGGTGCCATCTAGAACAATGTTGCCACCATCTAACGGGACAAGACCAACAATCATGTAGAAAGAAGTAGTTTTGCCTGCGCCATTCGGGCCAAGCAGTCCAACCACCTCGCCGCATTTCACTTCAATCGACACATCGCGCACAACGGTTCTGGAGCCGTAGCGTTTTTGCAGGTGATGCGCGCTAAGGGTTGCAGGACTATTATTTTTGCTTAAATCTGCTGTCATTTCTCTAATGTGGCTTTTCGTCTTGGTGAAAGAATGGCTCTAGCCAAAGGCAAGTCATCTACTTTTGCATCTGTTGGAGGTGATACGCGATAGTACTGCTTAATATCATCGTACTCAATTTTCCAGCCACGCAATTGATCTAGCATCTGCATGTTGAGTAGTCGTTTTAAGCTGGCATCACCTGTTAGCGTCAGAAACTCCGTTTTAGCGTTGTAGTTGATATTGGTAGCGCGGCCTTGCATAAATTCGTCAGCAGGTCCCTCACGTTTCTGTCTAAAGCTCGCGACTTCTTCGGGCGTGCCTTTCATATCAACATATTCGTAGCCTTCAGGATCTACTTTGATATTTCCTTGTTCACCCGTAACAACAATCGTCCCTTTAATCAGGAGAATTTGGCCATTTAGCTCATAGGTTTGTTGCACATCGTTTACAGAAACTTTTTCTGCCTCTAGGATGAGAGGTTTATCTTGGTCTGCTTTTTCGGCATGAGCCAGCGGCATGATAAAAATACTCAAGCCTGTTAAACCTAAAACAATATTTCGAAGAGGGCGCATAGCAATCACCTTACTGCGCCTCTCGCGGTAGACGCTCAATGCGACCTTTTACCTGTCCTGATAACACCATACTTTGGTCTACATTATTAAAGGTGCCACCATCAGTAGAGTTCATGACTGACATTCCTTGCTCCAGTCTGATCGGCCTATCGGTTTCAATGATGTCGTCATTAATGAGTACTTTAAAGTAAGACGATCGTGCAAGCATACGCAATGTTGCTGGTTCGGTAGCAGTAGCTGCTTGTGCTGGACGAAAAATTTCAGCATTGTCGACGAGGTCCAGAATGGTGAGATCACCGTCGAGATGACCCGTATCTGACTTTACTGTGACTGGTGCTTTATCTGCTTGAAATAAACGCATGCGCGGCGTAAGGATATCGATTGATGCGTCATCGTCGTAGTGAGTTACTTTTTTACCCAGCACTCGATATTTTGTATTGCCAAGTTCATTGAGGGCTGATAGCGCACCATTCTGAATAGTGTAGTCGGGCTCATGAAGTCGAACACGTTCAAGTAATGAGCTTTCTGGTGGCGTATTTTTTTTAACAAGCCAAAAAGTAATCAGGGTAATTGTGCCCATCAAAATCAATGGCATTAGGCGCAATATGGTGCGACCTAAACTAACTTTGATTTGCTTGGGATTGAGTTGCATTACTGATTGCTTAATTGCGAGCTTGGTTTAGCAGTTCTTCATAGCGGTTTTGCGCTTTGAGAATGAGATCGCATAACTCACGTACTGCGCTACTACCACCAACGCGACTGGTGACAAAATGCACGCTCTCCTTAACTGCTTCGTGTCCTTGGGCGGGGCAAACTGTAAAGCCAGCTTTACGCATCATTTTAAGATCTGGCCAATCATCACCCATGACCGCACAGTCTGAGTGAGTTAAAGATAAAGACTTCAAAATTTTCTCGAGCGCAATTGCTTTGTTATCAACACCCATGTGGACATGCTTAATGCCCAACTCCTCGCAACGAGCTAACACCATTTTGGAGTTGCGACCAGTAATAATGGCGGTGGGAATGCCGCATTGCTCTAGCAACTTGATGCCTAGACCATCTTGAATATCGAAAGCTTTTAAAGATTCTTTGCCGTCAGCCCCAATGAATACTTGCCCATTGGTCAACACCCCATCCACATCCAGTACTAAGAGCTTGACTTTGCCAGCGCGTTCCCATGCTTGTGGATATTGGCTTAGAGGATTTGTATTGTGAGTATTAAAAGCGCTTGGCATGAATTAAATAAACTACCTTAAATAACTTTAGCTGCAAATAGGTCATGCAGATTGAGGGCACCGAGTAGAGTGCCGTTGTTATCGGCTACTACTAAATGGTTAATGCGATATTTCTCCATCATCTCAATGGCTTCTTCAGCGAGTAGTTCTGGTGGAATGGTTCTCGGTGCCGAGGTTGTCGCTTCCTTCAAAGTCACACCATCCAGATTGGTACTCTTCTCTAGCAAGCGGCGTAAATCACCATCAGTAAAGATGCCTGCCACCTTGTTGCTGGCATCAAGCGTGATGACCATGCCCATCCGTTTAGCGGTCATCTCTAACAAGGCTTCTTGTAGAGAGGCTTGGATAGAAATCTTTGGTGTTTCATCAATACTGCGCATGACTTCGCTCACGTAACTTAATTGCTTGCGACCGAGTCTGCCGCCCGGATGTGAGCGAATAAAATCTTCAGCCTGAAAACCTCTGGCATCCAAGAGCGCAACGGCAAGGGCATCACCCATCGCTAAAGCTGCTGTGGTGCTGGTGGTGGGCGCTAAGTTAAGAGGGCAAGCCTCTTTTTCTACGCTGGTGTCCAAATGCGCATCCGCTAACTTTGCCAGGGAGGATTGGGGTGCGCCAGTGAGGGCGATTAGTTTTGCACCAGTGCGTTTAACAATCGGGACGATTGTCAGCAATTCATCTGTTTCCCCAGAATTCGATAGGGCAACAAATACGTCTTCACGAGTGACCATCCCCAAATCACCGTGACTTGCTTCAGCAGGGTGCACAAAGAAGGCCGGGGATCCAGTGGAAG
The DNA here is from genome assembly GCF_018881755.1 of Polynucleobacter finlandensis. Classification (GTDB taxonomy): domain Bacteria; phylum Pseudomonadota; class Gammaproteobacteria; order Burkholderiales; family Burkholderiaceae; genus Polynucleobacter; species Polynucleobacter finlandensis. The sequence goes on from NZ_JACVPS010000002.1 coordinate 158,907, forward strand.
CAAAGGTTGCAGCAATTTTGCGGGCAATATGACCAGATTTGCCGATGCCAGACACCACAATCCGTCCTTTGCAGTCATGCAAAAGCTCTACCGCCCGCACCAGGGCGTCTGCATTAGGCCCCTCAAGGCGATCACGCATTGTTTGCAGTGCGGTAGCCTCAATAGTGAGGGTATCGCGTGCAAGCTTTAGGGTTCGTTCACGAGTCTTAGCTATCATCGAGTAAGTATATGCCGTCAGTCCTTCAATTAACTCTCATCTTGTTGGCCTCCGCTGTGGCCGGAGTGGTTATTTTCCGCTATTTTGGCCTGCCCCCTATTTTGGGCTATTTAGCCATTGGTGTCTTGATTGGTCCTAAGGCCCTAGCTCTAGCAAATGATTCAGCCACCGTAAAGTATTTAGCTGAATTTGGGGTGGTTTTCTTAATGTTCTCGATAGGCCTGGAGTTCAATCTCCATAAGCTTCGGGCAATGCGGTCTATCGTTTTTGGCCTAGGCAGTAGTCAGGTCGTTTTAACGATGCTCTTGGCAGTGCCCGCTAGCCTTTTTATGAACTGGATTTACCCCATTTCTTGGCAGGCGGCTATTGCCCTGGGCGGTGCGTTAGCGATGTCTTCGACGGCAATTGTGACTAAGCTGATTTCCGATCGCTCTGAATTTGAAACTGAACATGGTCGCAACGTAGTCGGAATTCTGTTATTCCAAGATTTGGCGGTGGTGTTCCTATTAATTCTGTTGCCATCACTGGGTAAAAATCCTGGCGACTTGATCCTGGCCTTAACAGCAGCCTCCATCAAAATTGCTGTGGCTTTGGGTCTCATTTTTGTCATCGGTCAAACCTTGATGAGTCGCTGGTTTAGCTTGGTTGCCAAATTGCGCTCTCAAGAACTCTTCATGCTCAATCTCTTATTGATTGTGTTGGGTATGGCGGCACTTACTGAGCACTTCGGTTTGTCTTTGGCGCTCGGTGCATTTTTGGCCGGGATGTTGATTTCAGAGACGCCCTATCGGCATCAGGTTGAAGAAGATGTGAAGCCTTTTAGAGATGTCTTGCTAGGACTCTTTTTTATTACGATCGGGATGCAACTTGATCTTGAGGTGATTTATCAACAGTGGATGCTAGTGCTGCTTTTGTTAATTGGACCGCTGATCTTTAAGTTTGGTTTGATTGCTTTGCTGTCCCGTGCTTTTGGATCAAGCCCTGGTATCTCGATTCGGACTGGCTTATGCCTAGCGCAGGCTGGTGAATTTGGATTCGTTCTGCTCAATCAGATTGACGGTTTAGATTTGATTGACCATGCCTTAAGTCAGGCAGTGTTGGCGGCAATGCTGATATCAATGTTTGGCGCACCATTCTTAATTCAATACAGCGATCGTATTGCGATGCGCTTCTCTAGTAACGAGTGGCTATTGCAATCATTGGCATTGACACGCGTTGCTGCCAAAAGCGTCCGCACTGAAAACCATGTGGTGATTTGTGGTTTTGGTCGTTCGGGACAAAGTCTTGCACGCATGCTGGATCAAGAAAAAATTCCTTATATTGCTTTGGATATGGACCCCGATAGGGTGAAAGAGGCAGCCGCTGCTGGTGACAACGTCTCGTATGGAGATGCCAGTCGTGAGAATTATCTAATCGCAGCAGGCTTATCTAAAGCCAAGGCCGTCGTCATTACTTATGCAGATACGCCGGCAAGCATGAAGGTCTTATATCAAGTGGAACGCTTACGACCAGGCATGACGATCCTGGTGCGTACTAAGGATGATGCAGATTTAAGTAAGCTGCAGGCAGCAGGTGCAACTGAGGTGGTGCCAGAGTTGATTGAAGGTAGCTTAATGATGGCATCACATGTCCTGCTGATGATGGGCGTACCCATGCGTAAAGTGGTCAGAATTGTCACCAATGCACGCGAGGCAAGGTATAGCTTATTGCGCGGATATTTCCGCGGGTCTGAAGCGGATGACTTTAATGCAAATGAATCTTGGCGTTTACATTCCGTGACCCTATTGCCCGAGTCAATCAGCATTAACAAGACGCTAGGTGAGCTCAATCTGGAAAATGACGGTGTGAGTGTACAAGCCGTGCGCCGTAAAATCAGTGGTGCAGATTACGTCAAGCTAGACCTTAGCCCTGATTTGCGTTTACAGGCAAATGACATCTTGGTGCTATCAGGCAATCCAGAAGCGACCGATTTGGCCGAATCTAAATTGCTCTGATGTGCTTGTCGTATTGACTGTTATTTTTTCTGGGTTTTTGTTGCTGGTTTACGAGCTAGTAATGGCGCCAAGTAATGGCCGGTAAAGCTCGCTTCATTCTTAGCCACATCTTCTGGAGTTCCAGTAGCAATAATTTGCCCACCACCAGCACCGCCCTTAGGCCCTAAATCAATAATCCAGTCGGCGGTTTTAATGACATCCAAGTTGTGTTCAATGATGACAATCGTATTGCCTTGTTTCTTCAAGGTTTGAATGACAGTGAGCAAGAGTTGAATGTCATGAAAGTGTAAGCCAGTCGTCGGCTCATCCAAGATATATAAGGTTCTACCGGTGTCACGCTTGGAGAGTTCAAGGGATAGCTTTACACGCTGTGCCTCACCGCCTGATAGCGTAGTGGCGCTTTGTCCGAGTTTGACATAGCCAAGACCAACATCTAGCAGGGTTTTGAGTTTGCGTTTCACCACAGGTACCGCTTCAAAGAATTCATGTGCTTGCTCGATCGTCATCGAAAGCACTTCATGAATGTTTTTACCTTTGTAGCGAATATCCAAGGTTTCACGGTTGTAGCGTTTACCGTGGCAAACATCACAAGGCACATAAACGTCTGGTAGAAAATGCATCTCTACTTTGAGAACGCCATCGCCTTCACATGAATCGCAACGGCCACCTTTGACGTTAAAAGAGAATCGGCCAGCCTCATACCCACGTTCACGGGATGAAGGAACGCCAGCAAACAATTCCCGAATCGGGGTGAAAAGGCCTGTGTAGGTTGCTGGGTTAGAGCGTGGTGTTCTGCCAATTGGAGACTGATCAACGCTAATAATTTTGTCGAAATGCTCTAAACCTTTGATGGCATCGTGAGCAGCAGGTTCTGCAACTGAGCCATAAAAATGTTGGGCTACCGCATGATGCAAGGTGTCATTAATTAAGGTTGACTTACCTGAGCCCGAAACGCCGGTGACACAAGTTAACAAGCCTACTGGAATTTTGGCATGGACAGATTGCAAGTTATTACCGCGTGCACCAATCACTTCCAAGAAGCGATCGCCAACTGGAATACGTTTTTCAGGAATTTCAATACGTACACGTCCTGCTAGGTAGGCGCCTGTGAGAGATTTGGGATTCGCTTCAACTTGGGCAGGTGTGCCTTCTGCAACAATCTCGCCGCCATGAACGCCAGCGCCAGGACCAATATCGATGACATAGTCGGAGGCGCGAATCATGTCTTCATCGTGTTCAACGACCAACACGCTATTACCTAAATCACGCAAATGCTTGAGTGTGCCAATTAAGCGATCATTGTCGCGTTGATGTAAGCCGATTGATGGCTCATCTAATACGTACATGACGCCCGTTAGACCAGAGCCAATTTGTGAGGCTAGACGAATACGTTGGGCTTCACCGCCAGACAAGGTATCGGCGCTACGTTCAAGCGAGAGATAGTCGAGGCCGACGTCGTTTAAAAAACGTAAGCGTGCGCCAATCTCTTTAACAATCTTATCGGCAATTTCTCGTTTGGCACCCTTCAATTCAAGGGCTTCAAAATATTCTTTTGCTTCTTTGAGTGGCAGGGCGCTGATTTCATAAATCGCACGTGATTGTTTTTTCTCGCCTACCTTTACAAAGCGCGCTTCTTTGCGAAGACGGCTGCCACCACAATCTTTACAAGTTTGCATATTTTGGTAGCGTGCTAATTCTTCGCGGACAGTGGCTGAATCAGTCTCTTTGTAACGCCTCTCAAAATTGGCAACGATGCCTTCGAATGGGTGCTGACGCACACTGAGTTTGCCGCGCTCGTTGATGTACTCAAATGGAATTTCAACATCGCCAGAACCCAGGAGGACGAGATCTTGTTGTTTCTTGCTGAGGGTCTCAAAAGGCTTCTCTACGTCAAAACCACCATGCTTAGCCAGGGTCTGCAAGAGTTTGAAATAAAACTGATTGCGGCGATCCCAGCCTTTAATAGCGCCAGATGCTAAGGAGAGATCTGGATGGGCAACGATCCGTTTTGGATCAAAGAAAGATTGATGACCTAAGCCATCACACGAAGGGCAAGCACCCATCGGGTTGTTAAACGAAAAGAGGCGTGGCTCTAGTTCTTGCAGCGAGTATGAGCAGACTGGGCAAGCAAATTTGCTGGAGAAGATCATGTCTTTGCCTGTATCCATGTCGACGATCATGGCTTTGCCATCGGCAAGACGTAAGGCAGTTTCAAATGATTCGGCTAAGCGTTGCTGAATATCAGGGCGTACTTTGATGCGATCCACTACAACCTCAATGGAATGCTTATCGTTTTTCTTTAACTCTGGTAGTTGATCTACTTCAAAGATTTCTGCTTTAGCAGTATTGGTGGTGCCACCACCGGAGCGCACTCTAAAGCGCACAAAACCTTGGGCTTGTAGATCTTGAAAGAGATCTACAAACTCGCCCTTACGCTCGCTCACAACGGGAGCCAAGATCATCAACTTGGTATCTTCCGGCATTGCTAAAACGGTATCGACCATTTGAGAAACGCTTTGAGCTTCTAATGGAAGATCGTGATCGGGGCAGTGTGGCGTACCAGCACGCGCAAATAACAAACGTAAGTAGTCATGAATTTCTGTAACTGTGCCAACGGTAGACCGTGGATTATGGCTAGTCGCTTTTTGTTCAATGGAGATGGCGGGCGATAGACCCTCGATCGTATCGACGTCAGGCTTTTCCATGAGTTGCAAGAATTGACGGGCATAGGCAGAGAGTGACTCCACATAGCGACGTTGACCTTCGGCATACAGGGTGTCAAAAGCCAGCGAGCTTTTTCCGGAACCAGATAAACCAGTCAAGACGACTAACTTCTCTCTAGGAATGTCTAGATTGATATTTTTGAGGTTGTGCGTGCGCGCACCGCGGATCTTAATTTCGTTATTCATGATTTTTTAGCGTAACTTGTTAATATAGCCTTTTCCTATGAATCCTTCCGAACTTCGCTCAACTCTGGCCTTAGCAGGCATTTTTGGCCTCCGCATGCTGGGCCTGTTCTTGCTTTTGCCGGTTTTTAGCATTCATGCACGTGGCTTACCAGGCGGTGAGCATGCTTTATGGGTCGGCTTGGCTTTAGGAATCTTCAATATCGTTCAGGCTTGTTTTTACATCCCTTTAGGGCGACTATCCGACCGAATTGGCCGAAAACCAGTAGTTTTCTGGGGACTTTCTCTATTTGTTGCTGGAGCCTTGATTTGCGCGGCTCAGGATGATTTGCTCTGGATTGCGATTGGGCGTGGCGTGATGGGTGCCGGGGCTATTTCAGCGGCGATATCTGCTTGGGTTGCTGATCTCACGCGTGAGCAGGTGCGTACTCGCGCCATGGCTCTGGTCGGTGGCAGTATTGCGCTCTCATTTGCTTTATCACTTGTGATTGCTGCACCGATCTATCGCATGATTGGTTTGAGCGGTATTTTTGTGGTGCTGGCAGTACTTGGTGTGATCGCGATGTTGGTGACCTACTTTGTACTCCCTACCCATAAGCCAGAAATGAAAGCCCCTCAAGCTTCTTTGAAAGAAGTATTTTTCCGTCCTGAGTTGATGCGTCTCAATGCTGGCGTGTTTGTTTTGCATGCAACGCAAGTGGCAATGTTCTTAGTGGTGCCCCGTTTATTGGTGCAAGCAGGTTTGCCTTTGTCAGACCATTGGCAGGTTTATCTGCCGGTAGTGCTCCTTTCTTTCTTTTTGATGGCCCCTTTGATCATTATTGGCGAGAAGAAACAGTGCCTGAGACTCATTCTTTTAATTGCCATTGTTTTGCTGTTTATTGCTGAATGCTTCTTTACTGGCACTTCATCGGTACTGGGAATTGCTTCTGCCTTATTGATTTATTTTGTCGGTTTTAATTTACTAGAGGCTTTACAGCCCTCTTTAGTTTCTCGCTTTGCAAAAGAATCAAAAGGCACTGCGATGGGCGTTTACAACACCACTCAGTCGATTGGGCTGTTTTCAGGTGCTGTAATTGGGGGTTGGTTGATGGATAGCCATGGTGATTTGTCGGTCTTTGCTGCAGGTGCAGTACTGCTTCTTTGCTGGCTTATAATCGCTTGGTCGATGCGTGAACTGCCTGCAAAGGTTGTAGATTCAACGGCTGCAATTTAAGATTTAATTCACATTACATTTTTCTTCGGGAGACAACATGGCTTCGGTAAATAAGGTCATCATCGTAGGTAACGTAGGACGCGATCCAGAAACACGTTACATGCCAAGCGGCGACGCCGTTACAAATATTTCAGTTGCGACATCTGACCGCTATAAAGATAAGCAAACTAATGAAATGAAAGAAACCACTGAATGGCACCGCGTTGCATTCTTTGGCAAGCTTGCTGAGATCGCAGGACAATATCTCAAAAAGGGCTCACAAGTTTATGTTGAAGGTCGTTTGCGTACTCGCAAATGGACAGATGCTAGTGGTCAAGAAAAGTATTCCACTGAGATCGTTGCAGAAACCATGCAAATGCTTGGTGGCAAACCAGTAGGTGGTAGCGAAGGTGGCGGTGAAAGCTACAGCCGCGCAAAATCTACTGAACAGTCCGCACCTGCAGCATCTTCTAATGCCGCTTCACTCGGTGCAATGGATGACGATATTCCGTTTTAAATAGTTTCTACTGTATTAACAAAGCCCTTCTAGGTTTTCCTACAAGGGCTTTTTCTTTGGAATTTTTTGCTGAAGCTTTTACTGTCGTGCGTGCCGTATATTTTCAGGCCATGGTGAATTGTGATCGGTACGGAAGGGGTTAATGTCTAAGCCGCCACGTCTTGTGTAACGAGCATAGACGGATAATTTATCGGGTTTACATTGGCGCTTGATATCGCAGAAAATCGTTTCAACACAATGCTCATGAAACTCCCCGAGTTGTCTAAAGCCAATCAAGTAGCGCAGTAAACCTTCTTCCAGGATCGGGCGTCCTTGGTAACGAATTTGTACGCTTGCCCAATCAGGTTGGCCTGTGACAGGGCAGTTCGATTTCAGTAAATGGGTCACCAGGCATTGTTCAATTGGCCCGAATGAGTCATTCACTTCGAGCAGCGATGGATCAGCTGGCAAGTTCGGATCAATCTCAATATCGAGCCTATCCATTAAGACTCCGCTCATTTCTTGCATACCCTTTTTGGAAATAAGCTCAGGCGGATTGATGCGAGTGGAAATTTTGCTGCCAGCAACTGCCGATAAATCAGCAATGAGTCTTTCGCGAACATCTTCCTCATTTTTAAAGCGTGCGCTATTGAGGCTATTGAGATACAGCTTGAACGATTTGGACTCAATCATATTGGGTGAGTCAGCAGGAATCTGAAACTCTGCCAAAGCAATTTGTGGCTTGCCTTTTGGGTTAAGCCAACTCAGCTCATAAGCATTCCAAATATCAACGCCAACAAATGGCAAGGCTTGATTCGATTGGATGTTGAGCTTGAGGCGATTCTCAGAGCGTGGAATTGGAAACAACACACTCGGATCGTATTGATCTGGATATTGCGTAGCTTGACCGAGCGGAAGTATTGCCATGATAAATGGTGATTAAGTTGTGGGCGCTTAGCTCTTAGGCCGATTGGATACGCCAGATACTACGTGACCGGTTGGCGCAACCGATGCAGCGGATTGGCAATGACCAGTTTGATCATCAAAGAAAAAGTCGGGCTCGAATTCTCTGAGGAACTCGCTCTTGGATAAGCCGCCCAAGAACATGGCTTCATCTACATCAATGCCCCATGCCATCAAAGTACGAATAGCGCGTTCATGTGCTGGAGCCGAGCGTGCAGTAACCAATGCGGTACGAATGCGCATGCCTTTTTCGCTGGTAGAGCGTTGTAGACGATGAAGCGCTTCAAGCAAGGGTTTGAAGGGTCCTGGTGGTAATGGAATGTCTGCATTTTTGCTTTCGTGATCCACAAAGGCTTCAAGACCTTTACTCTGAAAGACTTGCTCAGCTTCATCTGAAAACAGAACTGCGTCACCGTCAAATGCAATACGAATTTCATTCGGATGAGACTCAGCGGTTTTGCTGGACTCTGGGTAGACGCGCGCGGCAGGAAAGCCTGCTTCGATAGTGGCGCGAACGTCATCTTCGTTTGCTGACAGAAAGAGATTGGCATGCAATGAGCGAAGGTAGTGATAGGGAGGGCGACCTCTAGTAAATACACCGCGCTCTAAATGCAGTCCATGGTGCTCTGCTGAGCGGAATACGCGTAGGCCGCTGACCGGATCATTGCGAGACAGAATCACTACCTCAACCCGCTGTTCATCACCCTCGTTAAAGGCTAATAATTTTTTGACTAAAGGAAAGGCTACACCTGTTTGCGCTGCTTTACCGAGACGTTCAAGCTGTAACTTCATATACGCACTGTCATCACTCGACTCGAAGATGCGATTTTCTTCTTCGAAGTCAAACAGGGCGCGCGAAGAAATCGCAACAACGAGTTTTCCGGTAAGTGTGTATGACATCTGATGAATTACATCTTATTTAAGGAAGAGTCGATACGCTGGGTTCTTGGTCTCATCCCAGTGAGGATAGCCAAGTGTAGCTAAAAAGTTTTGAAATTTCTTCTGCTCATTTTTTGGCACTTGGATACCAATGAGGATACGGCCATAGTCAGCGCCGTGGTTGCGGTAATGAAAGAGACTGATATTCCAGTTGGGCGCCATGCTGGTTAAGAATTTCATCAAAGCGCCTGGGCGTTCTGGAAATTCAAAGCGATAGAGCAATTCATCTTTAGCTAGTGCAGAGTGACCGCCCACCATATGACGCAGGTGCGACTTCGCCAGCTCATCATGGGTCAGATCGATTGTTGCAAATTTTGCTTTAGTGAAATGCTTTGCAATCGCAGCGCTATCACTAGCCTTTTGTGTGCCAATGCCAACAAAAATGTGTGCTTGGCTGCCATCGGCAATGCGGTAATTAAATTCAGTGACATTACGGTTGCCGAGAAGTTCACAGAAGCGTTTAAAGGAGCCGCGCTCTTCTGGGATCGTGACCGCAAATACTGCTTCACGGTATTCACCGACATCAGCGCGCTCAGCTACGAAGCGTAGGCGACTGAAGTTCATATTGGCACCACAAGCAATAGCTACCAAGGTTTTCTTTTTGGTTTTATTCTTTTCGACGTATTTCTTCATGCCTGCAATGGCTAAAGCGCCTGCAGGCTCGAGAATACTGCGGGTATCGGTGAAGACATCGTTGATTGCTGCGCAGATCTCATCGGTATCAACCGTGACGATCTCATCCACTACGCGTTTGCAAATACGGAAGGTTTCTTTGCCAACCAATTTGACAGCAGTGCCATCAGAGAAGAGGCCAACATCTTTCATCTCAATGCGTTTATTGGCTTTAAGCGAGCGCCTCATGGCATCAGAGTCAACGGATTGCACCCCAATCACTTTAGTCTTTGGGCTAACCGCTTTGACGTATTCGCCAATACCGGAAATGAGTCCACCACCACCGATAGCAACAAAAATAGCGTCGATAGGTTCTTGGTATTGCTGAAAGATTTCTTGGGCAATCGTGCCTTGACCGGCAATGACATCTGGATCATCGAAGGGGTGAACAAAAGTAAGCCCGCGTTTTTTCTCCAAGAGCTCTGAGTACTTGAAGGCATCGCTATAAGAATCGCCATGCAGAATGATTTCTACCCAAGGGCCACCACGAGCTTTAACGGCATCGATTTTGAGGCTAGGAGTCGTCGTCGGCATCACGATTACTGCTTTGCACTTCATTTTGGCGGCTGACAGGGCAACCCCTTGAGCATGATTGCCGGCAGAAGCGGCAATGACCCCGCGTTTTAAGGCTTCGGGGGGTAAATGAGCCATTTTGTTATAGGCACCCCGGAGTTTGAAGGAGAAAACCGGCTGGTTATCCTCTCTTTTGAGCAATACTTGGTTGCCTAAACGCTTGCTGAGTTCGGGGGCCAGCTCGAGCTCAGTTTCCCTAGCTACATCGTAGACTCGGGCAGATAAAATTTTCTTTAAATAGTTCGTTGCCATCCAATGAGCGTACCATGGATGGCCTCTAAGCCCTTAGATTTGCAAGGGTTTATCCCTTCCGCCAACATCTTTCCCTATTTCCTGCCAATATCAAGATTGCTCAATTAAAATACATATTTACCAAATATGACGCTATGAACGCACCCCTAGCTTTAAATCAGTTGTTGGACGCCGAGGCCGCCTCGCCCCGTTTGCGTGAAATACCTTACAACTACACCTCCTTTTCTGATCGAGAAATCGTGATTCGTCTCTTGGGCGAGGAGTCATGGCGCGTTCTGAATGATTTGCGTGGCGTTCGCCGTACTGGCCGCTCAGCCCGTATGTTGTTTGAAATCTTGGGCGATATCTGGGTCGTTCAACGCAACCCTTTTTTGCAAGATGACTTGCTTGATAACGCTAATCGTCGTCAATTATTGATTGATGCTTTATGGCATCGCTTGGGCGAAGTCAAAAAACGTTCTAGCGGTGATTCAGCTGGCCAAGTTGAAATTCTATTAAGTGCTGCAAGTCGCGCTGTAGAAAACTTCGAGAGCGGCTTTAAAGAAGTTGAGCAGGTTCGCAAACGCGCTAAAAAAGTATTGGGTCGCCATACTGCCGCAGACAATATTTGTTTCGATGGTGTTTCTCGTGCAGCGCATGTGACTGATGCGACAGACTGGCGCGTTGAGTTTCCATTGGTTGTACTGAAGCCCGATTACGAATCAGAAATTCCTGGTTTGGTGAAAGATTGTGTTGAGCTTGGCTTAACGATCATTCCACGTGGAGGTGGCACAGGCTACACCGGCGGTGCAATTCCTTTGTACGCGATGTCTGCCGTGATTAATACTGAAAAGTTACAAGATATCGGTGGCGTGAAATCTCAGCATTTACCTGGCGTTGATCATGAAGTTTCAACGATCTTTACTGGTGCAGGTGTGGTGACTCGCAGAGTATCTGATGCTGCAGAGCATGCTGGTCTTGTGTTTGCGGTTGATCCTACTTCGGCTGATGCCAGTTGTATTGGCGGCAACATTGCCATGAATGCAGGTGGCAAGAAGGCTGTTCTCTGGGGTACTGCACTCGATAACTTAGCTAGCTGGAGAATGGTTGATCCACAAGGCAATTGGTTGGATGTTGAGCGCCTTGATCACAATCTCGGCAAGATTCATGAAGTAGAAAAAGTTCGCTTTCAGTTAACCTGGTCAGATGGTACAAGCGAACCGGGCGAACGCATTATAAAAACAGAACTGCTCGAAGTGGAAGGCAAGCGTTTCCGAAAAGAAGGTTTGGGCAAAGACGTTACTGATAAATTTTTATCGGGCTTGCCGGGCGTTCAAAAAGAAGGTTGCGATGGTTTAATTACCAGTGCTACTTGGATATTGCATCGCATGCCTAAGTACATGCGTACAGTCTGCCTGGAGTTTTTTGGGCAAGCGCGTGAAGCGATTCCTAGTATTGTGGAGATCAAAGCTTATCTTGACGGCTTGAGCAAACAAGGCGGTCCAATCTTGGCTGGCCTTGAGCATTTGGACGATCGTTATTTAAGAGCGGTCGGCTATTCAACCAAGTCAAAGCGCAATAGTTTGCCAAAGATGGTTTTGCTTGGTGATATTGCAGGCGATGATGAAGAGGCGGTTGCTGCAGCAACTAGCGAAGTCGTACGGATGGCCAACTTGCGTGTAGGCGAGGGCTTTGTAGCTGTGAGTGCCGAAGCACGTAAAAAGTTCTGGCTAGATCGCGCTCGTACAGCGGCGATTGCCCGTCATACCAATGCGTTCAAGATTAATGAAGACGTCGTGATTCCATTGCCCCGGATGGGCGAGTACACCGATGGTATTGAGCGCATCAATATTGAGCTCTCCCTCAAGAGCAAATTACAAGTTCTGGATGGCTTAGAGCTTTTCCTGAAAAAGAGCGCTTTACCTTTGGGTAAGAGTGATGAAGAGTATGAGATTCCTACTGCTGAAATTTTGGGCGATCGTGTTCAGCAAGCACTCGACTTAATTGCAAAGGTGCGGGCACATTGGTCTGAGTGGCTAACTCAGATGGACACGTATTTCCCACAATTACAGAACTACAGCTTGCGTGCCTCTTGGAAAGAGGAAGTGCGCTCTGAACTCAGAATTATTTTTGGTGGATTGGCTTTTGAGCCCATTCTTAATGAGCTTGAGGCTATTCATAAGAAGATCTTGCGTAAGCGAGTGTTCGTTGCTTTGCATATGCATGCAGGTGATGGCAATGTCCATACGAATATTCCAGTCAACTCCGACGACTATGAGATGTTGCAAGATGCGCATCACGCAGTCAATCGGATCATGGCTTTGGCGCGCTCTTTGGACGGCGTGATCTCAGGTGAGCATGGCATTGGTATTACTAAGTTGGAATACCTCACCGAAGCAGAGTTGAAGGATTTCCGCAGTTATAAAAATCGCGTTGATCCAGAAGGTCGCTTCAATAAAGGCAAGTTGATGCCGAACGCCGATCTCAGCATGGCCTATACGCCAAGTTTTGGTTTGATGGGACATGAGTCGATCATCATGCAGCAGAGTGATATTGGCGCGATTGCGGATAGCATTAAAGGTTGCTTGCGTTGCGGTAAGTGCAAGCCAGTGTGCGCAACGCATGTACCACGTGCGAACTTGCTGTATAGCCCACGTGACAAGATCTTGGCGACATCATTACTGATCGAGGCCTTCTTATACGAAGAGCAAACTCGTCGCGGTATATCGATTCGTCATTGGGAAATGTTTGATGACGTTGCTGCGCACTGCACTGTTTGCCATAAGTGCTTGACGCCTTGCCCAGTCAAAATTGACTTTGGTGATGTGACCATGAATATGCGTAACTTATTGCGCAAGATGGGTCAGCAACGCTTTAACCCTGGCACGGCTGCATCGATGTTCTTTTTAAATGCAACCAGTCCAGACACGATTAACTTGGCGCGCAAGGCGATGATTGGCTGGGGCTACAAAGCTCAGCGGCTTGGTAATGACTTATTGCGTAAGTTTGCCAAAAAACAGACTGCGCATCCACCGGCAACAGTAGGTAAGCCTAGTGTTAAAGAGCAGGTCATTTTCTTTGTCAATAAGAAGATGCCTGGTAACTTGCCAAAGAAAACTGCCCGTGCGTTGCTAGATATTGAAGATGCCGATTACGTTCCGATTATTCGAGATCCTAAAACCACCTCTGCTGATACTGAGGCAGTGTTTTATTTCCCGGGTTGTGGCTCCGAACGCTTGTTCTCTCAAGTAGGTTTAGCTACCCAAGCGATGTTGTGGAATGTCGGTGTTCAGACAGTCCTGCCACCGGGTTATCTGTGTTGTGGTTATCCACAGCGTGGCAATGGCGACTTTGATAAAGCCGAGAAGATGATTACAGACAATCGCGTGCTGTTCCATCGTGTTGCTAATACCTTGAACTATCTTGATATCAAAACAGTGGTTGTGTCTTGCGGAACTTGCTATGACCAATTGGCTGGGTATCAGTTTGAACAAATATTCCCAGGTTGCCGCATCATTGATATTCATGAGTATTTGCTGGAGAAGGGTGTCAAGCTTTCCAATGTCACCGGCGTCAAATACATGTATCACGATCCATGTCACTCTCCGATGAAGTTGCAAGATCCGATGAAAACTGTCAATGAGCTGATTCAAATGGAAGATGGTAAAGCGATTAAAAAGAACGATCGTTGTTGTGGTGAATCTGGCACGCTTGCCGTGACACGTCCGGATATCTCTACCCAAGTGCGCTTTCGTAAGCAAATTGAGATGGAGAAGGCTGCCAATGAATTGCGTCAGGGTGACGAGGCTGCGGATGTTAAGGTGCTGACCAGTTGCCCATCATGCTTGCAAGGTTTGGCTCGCTTCAACGCAGATAGTGATACAACTGCTGATTACATCGTTGTTGAAATGGCGCAAAAACTATTGGGTGAAAACTGGATGCAAGATTATGTTGCCAAGGCTAACCAAGGCGGTATTGAGAGGGTATTGGTTTAATGATTCCAAGCAATGTTGTAGTTCATCAACAATCCAAGGTATTGGAGCTCTCTTACGAGAATGGCAATACCTATCGCCTCCCGTTTGAGTTACTCAGAGTGCTATCACCTTCTGCCGAGGTGCAAGGTCATGGTCCTGGGCAGGAAACCCTGCAAACAGGCAAGCGCGATGTATTGATTGCTAATATCGAGCCAGTGGGTCACTATGCATTGAAGCCAAGCTTTTCTGATGGCCACGATTCTGGTTTGTACTCTTGGGACTTCTTGCAATATTTGTGCGAAAACCAAGCGCAATTATGGAAAGAGCATTTAGATAAATTGGCTGCTGCTGGTCTTGATCGGGATGCGCCGATGACAACAAAAGGCCATTCGCATGACCATTCCTGTGGAAGTCATTAATGAGTAAAACCCATTTCGGTTATCAAAGTGTTGATGAGGCTGAAAAAGCCGGCAAGGTTGCCGAAGTATTCCATTCGGTAGCCAGTAAATATGATGTGATGAATGACTTGATGTCATTTGGCTTGCATCGCCTGTGGAAAAAAATCACGATTGCCCGCGCACAAGTTCGCCCAGGTCAAAAAGTATTAGACATTGCCGGTGGTACTGGTGACTTGGCAGCAGCTTTTGCTAAGGCCGCAGCATGGGGTAAAAATCCCGATGCTCAAGTTTGGTTAAGTGACATCAATGCATCTATGTTGGGTGTTGGTCGTGACCGTTTACTAGATCGTGGCTTAGCCTTACCTTGCGTCCAATTTGATGCAGAGAAAATTCCTTTTCCAGCCAATCATTTTGATGTGGTGACAGTAGCCTTCGGTTTGCGCAATATGACGCATAAAGATGTGGCTCTAGGTGAGATGTGCCGGGTGATTAAACCGGGCGGTCGCGTCTTGGTGTTGGAGTTTTCCAAGCCCGATGCTTTTTTACAGCCTGTTTATGATGCCTATTCATTCAAGGTATTGCCTTGGCTGGGCGAAAAGATTGCCCAAGACTCAGAAAGCTATCGCTATTTGGCCGAATCTATTCGGATGCACCCAGATGCTGATGCCTTAAAAGAAATCATGTTGGGAGTAGGATTTGATGAGGTAGAAACCCATAGAATGTCTGGGGGTATCGTTGCCTTACATATTGGTATTAAATACTAATTGTTTTGTAGTTTGAAGCGCTGAAGTAATGCAGAAGTTAAGAAGTTATATAAGGGGATAAATACAATGAATAAGCATTTTTTCAAAGCAGTACTGTTAAGTCTGAGTTTGTTATTTGCTTTGGTTGGTCAAGTTGATGCTGCTCGTCTAGGCGGGGGAAGAAGTATTGGCAGGGCGCCTAGCGCACCAATGCAAAAACAGGCTGCACCTGTACAAAAACCAGTTCAGCAAGCTCAACCTACGGCTCCAGCTCCAGCGCCACAAGCGCCGGCACCAAGTCGCTTTGGAGGGATGGGCGGAATTTTGGGCGGCCTAGCAGCTGGTCTTGGTATCGGCTATCTCTTATCTCACTTTGGTATGGGTGAGGGCGCATCATCCTTCATCACTGGTTTGTTGATTGCTGTATTGGCTGGCTTTGTCATTATGTTTGTGATTAGAAGATTGCTTCCAGCGTTTTCTGGTGCTGGACAGGCTTCAGGTGCCCCCATGCAGCGCGCTCCGCTTGAGCAAGCCCCCAGAAGTGAGCCTGGCTTTAATCCTGCCTCCAATGCTTTTGGCGGCACAAGCGCAGAGCCAGAGCCATTTAAGTCGACGCTACCACCAGGATTCGATGAATATGCATTCTTAGAAAATGCAAAACAATATTTTGGGAGCCTGCAAAGGGCCTGGGATCAAGGCGATTTGGTTGCTTTAAGAGAATTTACTACCCCTGAAATGTTTGCCACGATTCAGCAAGACTTAGCTGGTCGCACGGATAGCGCCAATCAAACCGACGTTGTAACTATTAACGCGCAACTTTTGGGGATCGAAATTTTGGATAACGCTTATTACTGCAGCGTCCAGTTCGGTGGCATGATTCGCGAACAGCAAGGTGCTCCCGCTAATAACTTCTCTGAAATCTGGAATTTGAGTAAGCCGGTCGAGGGTCCTGGAGGCTGGGTACTGGCGGGTATTCAACAGTTGGTTTAAGCTTAAGGTACTTTCCATTGGAAACCCGCACTAGTGCGGGTTTTTTACACTCATGAATGCAGTTTCTTCAACCCACACAATTGCAGCTGGCGCCGCCTGCCGGGGTATTAACCATGTCTTATCGAGTGAACCATGGGCCACTGGTGAGTTAGCACGCCATGCTGGCAAAACAATTCTTTTAAAGTTGCCTGTAGGCGACCTGTGTTTTGAAATCACACCTGCTGGCTTGTTGGCTGTATCGGAGGCTTCCGATACAAGCAGCTTAGTTTTAGAAGTATCAGCTAGGGCGCTTAGCGAACTTACGGGTAGCACGGGCTCATTACGAGAGCAGGCTTTCAAGGCAGTCAAGATTACGGGCGATGCTGATTTAGCACAATTGTTAGGACGTCTTGTTGGTCAAGTCCGATGGGAATACGAAGAAGATTTAGCGCGGCTAGTGGGAGACGCCCCTGCAAATTTCGCAGTGCGACAGGGTAAGAAATTTGTGTCTGCGAGTAAGTCTGCTGCAAGCGATCTATTAAGTAATGTTGTGGAGTATGTCAGCGAAGAAAGAAAAGTCTTGCTCAATCAGCGGGATTTTATGGCTCATAAGAATGAATTAAACGAATTGCGTGATGCGGTTGATCGCATGGAAAAGCGGATTCAAATACTAGTGCAGAAGGTTCAATAAATCGTGCGTCGACTTGCCCGTCTTTGTTTTATTTTCTTTACGGCATGGCGCTATGGCCTCTTGCCTTTATTGCGCGATAACTTAAAGCCTGGAATTCGCCGTAGCTTGCTTTCTGTTCTGTGCTGGACTTCACCTAGTTCTGATTTACCTAGAGGCGCGCGTATCCGCCTTACCCTAGAAGCGCTTGGCCCCATTTTTGTAAAGTTTGGACAGGTACTGTCGACTCGCCGTGATTTATTGCCGGAAGATATTTCTGATGAGCTTGCAAAATTGCAGGATCAGGTCCCACCATTTTCGAATGAAGAATCGCGCCGCTTGATTGAAGAAGCGCTTGGTCAGCCAATTGAAGAAATATTTGTGAGCTTCGATGCCAGCCCTGTAGCTAGCGCCTCCGTAGCCCAGGTGCACTTTGGGATTTTGCGTTCAACAGAGAAACATCCAGAGTGGCATCATCGAGCGGTAGCCATTAAAGTTTTGCGCCCCGGTATCTTGCCGGTGATTGAAGGCGACATTGCTTTGATGTATGACTTGGCAAAAATTATTGAGAGAACATCTGAAGATGGCCGTCGTTTAAAGCCTCGTGAGAACGTAGCGGAATTCGATACCTATTTACATGATGAGTTAGACCTCATGCGTGAAGCAGCCAATGCAAGCCAATTGCGCCGCTATTTCAAGGATTCTAAAAAGCTCATGATCCCCGAAATGTATTGGGATCTATGTCATACCAATGTCATTGTGATGGAGCGTATGGAGGGAATCTCCATTGGACGTTCTGAAGAATTACGTGCGGCGGGCGTTGACTTCAAAAAGTTGGCTGCAGATGGCGTAGAAATATTTTTTACACAAGTGTTTGAATATGGTTTTTTCCATGCCGATATGCACCCAGGAAATATCATGATCAGCTTGGAGCCGGAAACGTTCGGCAGATTTATCTCTTTAGATTTTGGAATCGTTGGCGCCTTGAGCGAGTCTGACAAAAACTACTTGGCACTCAACTTCCTAGCGTTCTTTAATCGGGATTACCGCCGAGTGGCTGAGTTGCATATTGAGTCTGGTTGGGTTCCCGCCAATACGCGTGTTGAAGAGTTGGAGGGCGCGGTGCGTTCTGTATGTGAGCCTTACTTCGATCGTCCTTTAAAAGAGATTTCGCTAGGTATCGTGTTGATGCGTTTGTTCCAAACCTCGCGCCGTTTTAAGGTAGAAATTCAGCCACAACTTACTTTGCTACAAAAAACACTCTTGAACGTTGAGGGGCTTGCCCGTCAATTGGACCCCGATTTGGATCTGTGGAAAACAGCCAAACCGATTTTGGAGAAGTGGATTAGTCAGCAATTAGGTTGGCGTGGCTTGTTAGACGGCCTAAAGTCTGAGGCGCCTGCATGGGCCAAGATCTTGCCAACCTTGCCTCGCTTGATTGCGGAAAGCTTGGCGCAGGGGCAGAAAAAAGAGCAAAACGGGGAATTAGAGGTTTTAAAAGCCCTTTTGCAGCAGGAAAGACGGACTCACCGCTTAATCATGGGCGCATTGCTCTTTGCTGGCGGGTTTTTGGCTGGAATTTTGATAATCGGCTTAGGTATTTATTAGTCTCTCGCCGAATGGCTTCTAACCCGCTAAAATAGCGGGTTAGGCAAAGCGCAAGCACTAAGCACATGAAAAAATACTTTATCGCAGGCATTCTCGTATGGGCCCCCATGGCCGTCACTATTTGGGTGATTACTTGGGGCTTGGATCTGCTCGACGGGGTTTTTGGGTCGGTGATGCACGCCATTATTGCGGTCTTCCCACGAGAGTTTGCTTCAGATCTCCAGCATTTCCGCGACTTGCCAGCTGTTGGGATTGCGATAGTGGTTGCGGTCATTATGTTGACTGGCTTGATTGCTATTAGCTTTGCAGGTCAGTGGTGGATGAAGGTTTGGGATAGCTTGATGAATCGCATCCCAGTGGTGCGTTCTATTTATTCCAGCGTGCAACAAGTGTCATCCACTTTATTTTCAGGAAGTGGTCAGGCCTTTAGTAAAGCGCTTCTGATTCGCTACCCACATGCGGACTCTTGGGTCATAGCATTTCAGACGGGAGTGCCGGCGAAAGAGGTTACGGCGAAATTGGGCGAAGATTATGTCAACGTCTTTTTGCCAACGACCCCAAATCCGACTTCTGGTTTTTTTATGATCGTGCCGCGTGCGCAAACGATTGAATTAGATATGAGCGTGGAAGAAGCGCTCAAACATATTGTTTCTATGGGATCTGTTCCTCCCAATAGCCCAACTGGTCTGAATGCTATTCAGTCACCAAATCATTTTTGATTTATAGGAAATTGTTATGTCGATGCGAAGCCATACCTGCGGTCAGGTAACCGATTCACTAATCGGACAAGAAGTCACTCTCTCTGGGTGGGTTAACCGTCGTCGTGACCATGGTGGCGTGATCTTTATTGACTTGCGCGATCACCAAGGCTTTGTGCAGGTAGTCTGCGATCCAGATCGTCCTGAGATGTTTGCTCTGGCTGAGGAAGTGCGTAATGAATTCTGTATCCAGATCAAAGGTCTGGTGCGTGCTCGTCCAGCAGGTACTGAGAACGTTGATTTAGTGAGCGGCAAGGTTGAAGTGCTTTGTCATAGTCTCACAATCTTGAATGCCTCAATTACACCTCCATTCCAATTGGATGATGAGAATTTATCTGAGACCACACGCTTAACTCATCGCGTTTTGGATTTGCGTCGTCCACAGATGCAAAAGAACTTACGTTTGCGTTATAACGTGGCCATGGAGTGCCGTCGCTATTTGGACACTGCTGGCTTTATTGATATTGAAACGCCGATGCTTACCAAGAGCACGCCTGAAGGTGCGCGAGACTATTTGGTTCCTTCACGCGTGCATGATGGCCACTTCTTTGCCTTGCCACAATCTCCACAACTGTTTAAGCAATTGTTAATGGTCGCTGGATTTGATCGCTACTACCAAATTACAAAGTGCTTCCGCGACGAAGACTTGCGCGCAGATCGTCAACCTGAATTTACTCAGATCGACTGTGAAACAGCCTTCTTGAGCGAAGTTGAGATTCGTGATTTATTTGAAAACATGATTCGTCATATTTTCAAGGTCACCATGAATGTTGAGTTGCCAAATCCATTCCCAACCATGCCTTACTCTGAAGGTATGGCACGCTTTGGTTCTGATAAGCCTGATCTGCGTGTGAACTTTGAGTTCACTGAATTGACTGATCTGATGAAAGACGTTGATTTCAAGGTGTTCTCAGGCGCAGCTAATCAAGACGGCGGACGGGTAGTTGGTTTATGTGTACCTGGCGGCGCAGGAATTAGTCGTAGCGAAATCGATGATTACACGCAATTTGTGGCGATTTATGGCGCCAAAGGTTTGGCATGGATTAAGGTGAACTCTGTTGCTGAAGGGCGTAATGGTTTGCAATCCCCAATCGTGAAGAACTTGCATGATGCTGCGATCGAAGGCATCTTGAAGCGCACCGGTGCTAAAGATGGCGATATTATTTTCTTCGGTGCCGATAAAGAAAAAGTTGCAAACGATGCTATGGGCAATTTGCGCTTACGCATTGGCCATTCCGCTTGGGGTAAAGAGCATGGTCTCTTTACTGAGGGCTGGAAGCCATTGTGGGTAGTTGATTTCCCGATGTTTGACTATGACGAAGGCGATGCTCGCTGGGTTGCTTGTCATCATCCGTTCACCAGCCCCAAAGACGAACACATGAAGTATCTCGAGTCTGATCCAGGCAAGTGCTTGGCTAAGGCCTATGACATGGTTCTCAACGGCAGCGAAATTGGTGGTGGTTCGGTGCGTATTCACCAAGAGGCAGTGCAGAGCCAAGTATTCCGTGCTTTGAAGATTGGCGCAGAAGAAGCGCAAGCTAAATTTGGTTTCTTGTTGGATGCCTTGCAATATGGCGCCCCTCCACATGGCGGCATTGCGTTTGGTCTAGACCGGATTGTCACGATGATGACTGGTGCTGAATCGATTCGTGATGTGATTGCATTCCCTAAAACACAGCGTGCACAGTGCTTATTGACGCAAGCTCCTAGCCCAGTGGATGAGCGTCAGTTGCGTGAGTTGCATATTCGTTTGCGCCAGGCAACTCCTGCCGCTTAATTCACTTAGGTCAGTAACGCCAGTATCTTGAAAATCCCTATTTCGGTTTTAGTAGTGATCTACAAATCGAATGGGGATGTCTTATTGATTGAGCGGGCGGATCGCGCTCATTTCTGGCAGTCCGTTACGGGTAGCCTAGATTTCCCTGATGAAGATTTGCCTTTAGCTGCGGCTCGCGAGGTATTAGAAGAGACCGGTATTGATGTCTACCTCTTGCCACCAGATGCATTGCAAGACATGCATTACCAGATCGAATACGAAATCTATCCTGCCTGGCAACATCGCTACGCGCCAGGAGTCGTCAGAAATACTGAGCATTGGTTCTCCTTGGAAGTGCCGGACAACATTGAAGTTGTTCTTGCCCCGAGAGAGCATGTTGCCTATCAGTGGCTACCTTATTGCGATGCTATCAAAAAGTGTTTCTCGCCCAGTAATGGTGAGGCAATACTCCAATTGTTTTCAGCGCGCTAGTGAAGAAGTCACTAAGATAGCAGTATGAGACATTCATCTGGGCGCCATCATGCTGGCGCTGAAGTAAAAACATTTCAACGTGGCGATTGGCGGGTCATTCGTGACTTATTGCCCTATTTGTGGGAATATAAATTTAGAGTAGCTATCGCTCTTAGTTGCCTAGTACTTGCTAAGGTGACCAATCTTGGTATCCCGATTTTGATGAAGCGCCTGATTGATGCGCTCAATATCAAATCAAATTCCCCAGAAATATTATTAGTAGTACCGGTGGGTTTGTTGCTCGCCTATGGAGCACTGCGCATCTCTGCCTCACTTTTTACTGAGTTACGTGAATCACTGTTTGCCCGCGTGACCCAAAATGCTGTGCGTAAAGTGGCACTCCAAGTGTTTGAGCATTTGCACTCATTGGCTTTGAGTTTTCATTTGGCCCGTCAGACAGGGGGCGTGAGTCGGGATATTGAGCGTGGTACACGCGGTATTCAGTCACTAATTGCCTATTCGCTCTATAGCATTTTGCCGACCCTGATTGAGTTCTGCTTGGTACTGGGCTACTTTGCTTATTCATACGATATTTGGTTTGCTGCGATTACTTTAGTGGCCTTGGTTTTATATATTGCCTTTACTGTCATCGTGACCGAGTGGCGCACCCACTTCCGCCGCACCATGAATGATATGGATTCCAAGGCGAATCAAAAAGCCATTGATTCCTTGCTCAACTTTGAAACAGTCAAGTATTTTGGTAATGAATCTTTCGAAGCTGGCCGCTACGATGAAAATTTGGCGCGCTATCAAGTAGCCGCCGTGAAGTCGCAAAAGTCTTTAGCAGTTTTAAATCTGGGGCAGCAGATTATTATTGCGGTTGGCCTAGTGCTGATCTTATGGCTGGCCACTCTTGGTGTTATCGATGGCAGTATGACTTTAGGCGACTTTGTGCTGGTCAACACCTTGATGATTCAACTCTACATCCCGCTGAACTTCTTGGGCGTGATGTATCGGGAGATTAAACAGTCCTTAACTGATATGGACCGGATGTTCGCTTTACTCAATACCGAAAAAGAGATTGCCGATACACCCCATGCAAAGCCATTGCATATTCGTAACTATTCACATGGCCCAGATGTTCGCTTTGAGAATGTTTCTTTTCATTACGAGGCAAAGCGTGAGATCTTGCACGATGTGAGTTTTAACATTCCAGCTGGCACCATCACTGCGGTTGTTGGACAAAGCGGTGCTGGCAAAAGCACTTTGGCAAGATTGTTATTTCGCTTCTACGATATTCAGTCTGGAAAGATCTTGATTGACGGTCAGAATATCTTGGATGTGCAGCAAGCCAGCCTCAGAAAGGCGATTGGCATTGTTCCCCAGGATACGGTGCTCTTTAACGACACCATTGGTTACAACATTGCTTATGGCAATCCAAAGGCTTCGATTGCGGAAGTGTACGAGGCTGCGAGGGCGGCTCAAATTGATAGCTTTATTAAACATTTGCCTGATGGCTATGAAACTCAGGTTGGTGAGCGCGGCCTTAAATTATCGGGTGGTGAAAAGCAGCGCGTTGCAATTGCCCGTACTTTGCTAAAAAAACCAGCGATGTTGATTTTTGATGAGGCCACCTCTGCTTTGGATTCTAAGACGGAACGCGCATTCCAAGAAGAGCTGCTCAGCTTGGCTAAGAATCGAACCACTCTCATCATTGCCCATCGACTCTCCACCATCATCCATGCAGACCAAATTTTGGTCATGGAGCATGGGCAAATAGTGGAGCGTGGCACTCATCATGAGCTACTTGCTGCAAATGGCCGCTATGCTGATATGTGGCATATGCAAGAGCGTGCAGCGCTTGATTAGAATAGCAATATGAATAAGCAAGAGACGATTTTGAAAAAAGCCTTTGCTACAGCAGTAGCAGTAGCCGATCCTCAAATCATCGTCCCAGAATATTTAGCTCGGATTTTTCCTAAAGGACAAGAGCCCAAGGGAATGTGTTTGGTAGTGGGGGCTGGTAAGGCAAGTGCCTCTATGGCTAGTGCTTTAGAACGCCATGCCCTGCTCAACTGGCCAGATGCAAAACTGGAAGGCACGGTTCTCACTCGCTATGGGCATAGCTCGCCAACAAAACATCTTCAGATCATTGAAGCTGGCCACCCTGTGCCAGACCAGGCGGGCATGGATGGTGCAAAAGCAATCTTTGATTCGGTCAATCGCTTGGGTATGGGCGACGTTTTAATCGCTTTAGTCTCTGGTGGAGGATCTAGTCTTTTGACCTTACCCCAGAATGGCATCAGCATAGAAGACATGCGTAAAACGACGGAGGCTTTATTGCGTAGTGGTGCTCCTATTGAAGAGATGAATGTTGTTCGCAAACACTTATCTGCCATTCTTGGTGGAAATTTGGCTAGACTTGCCATTGCCAGAGGTGCTCGGGTAGAGGCCTTGTTAATCTCTGATGTCACAGGTGACTTGCCGGCAGATATTGCTAGTGGCCCATGTGCGCCAGACTATTCAACTTATCAAGATGCGCTTAACATTTTGGCCAAATATTATTTGAATGAAGAAACGATTCCAGCATCGGTTTTGAATCACTTGAACAAAGGGCATTCTGGCGAAATTCCTGAGACCTTGAAGGAAGTTGATTTACAAGATGCCCAAGTCAAGAACCATGTGATTGCCACTGCTTATAAAAGTTTGGAAGCGGCGGCTGATTATGTTCGCACGCAAGGCTACGAACCAATCGTCTTAGGCGACACGATTACTGGCGAGGCTCAAGAGGTTGCCATTGAGCAAGCTGTCATTGCACGACAGCGTCTAGGCAAGTCAGTGGCATTGATTTCTGGCGGGGAGTGTACTGTCACCTTGCCGGTTGGTATAAAAGGGCGCGGTGGGCGCTGTAGTGAATTTTTACTTTCGCTATTTTCTGCGACCGATGGCCTGTCAAATATCTCTGCTTTGGCCGCAGATACTGATGGTATTGATGGTAGCGAGAAGAATGCAGGTGCTTGGTTTACGCCTGAACTTCGACAGGCAAGCAAAGACCAAGGCTTATTGCCGGCGCCATACTTGGCAGCACATGATTGTTATGGATTTTTTGCACAATTGGATGCTTTAGTGGAAACTGGCCCTACACTGACTAATGTGAATGATTTCCGCATCATCCTGATTGATACTGAATAACTATGGCAACGAACCCAACTCAAATTGAACTGATCCAGCCAGATGACTGGCATTTGCATATTCGTGATGGCGAAGTCATGAAAGATGTGTTGGCGGATACGGCGCGTCAGTTTGCCCGGGCCATCATCATGCCGAACTTGAAGCCACCCGTTACAACGGTAGATTTAGCAAATGCTTATCGCGCTCGCATTGAGGGGCAATTGAAAGCATTGGGGATGAATAGTTTCACACCTTTAATGACTTTGTATCTCACCGACAATACGTCTGCAGATGAAGTACGTAAAGCTAAAGCCGAGGGGATCGCAGCATTCAAACTCTATCCTGCAGGCGCTACAACCAACAGCGATGCTGGCGTGAGTGATCTGAAACATTGCCATGCTGCCCTAGAGGCAATGCAGGCTGTGGGTATGCCGCTGCTAGTGCATGGCGAAGTGACCAGTTCTGAAATCGATATCTTTGATCGTGAGGCGGTATTTATTGATCAGGTTCTCGAACCTTTGCGTAAAAACTTCCCTGAACTCAAGATTGTGTTTGAGCACATCACTACTTTACAGGCTGCACACTATGTGCGAGATGCCGCCACTGCTGGAAAAAATACCATCGGCGCAACTATTACGCCCCAGCACTTATTAATGAATCGCAATGCAATTTTTGCTGGCGGCATTCGTCCGCACAACTATTGCTTGCCAGTTCTCAAACGTGAAGAGCATCGCATTGCACTACTAGAAGCTGCTACTAGTGGCAGCTCTCGTTTTTTCTTGGGTACTGATAGCGCACCTCATGCCAAAGGCGCTAAAGAAACAGCCTGTGGGTGCGCTGGTTGCTACAGTGCATTTAATGCTTTAGGTTTGTATGCTGAAGCATTTGAGAGTGTTGGCAAGTTAGATAAGTTAGAAGGCTTTGCGAGTTTCTTTGGTCCTGATTTTTATGCTTTGCCGCGCAACACCAAAAAAATTACCTTAGTGAAGCAGGCTCAAAGTATTCCAAATGAGCTACCTTTAGGTGATGCCACAATTGTTCCGCTCCGCGCAGGCGAAACCATCGCCTGGTCGCTGGTTTAATCTCACCCCTACTGTTTTTACAAGCCAATTTGCTCTGACTGCGTTAGACTGCAGGCGCAGAGTCAATTGGGCAATCGCCGCCTCTTTATTGAGGGGGAGGAAAGTCCGGACTCCATAGGGAAGGGTGATGGCTAACGGCCATCCACGGCGACGTGAGGAATAGGGCCACAGAGACGAGCGTATTTAGTTACGGTGAAACGCGGTAACCTCCACCCGGAGCAATCCCAAGTAAGCAGGCGATGAGGCGTCCCGCTGAGTCTGCGGGTAGGGAGCTTGAGCCGTCAGGTAACTGCCGGCCTAGAGGAATGATTGCCCCTAGATGCAAATCTAGGCGACAGAATCCGGCTTATCGATTGACTCTGCACTTATTCCGAAATGACTTCTACGGTGTAAGTCAGTTCCGCTGTTTTAGCGAGCATGGTGGTTGCTGAGCAGTACTTCTCGTGAGAGAGTTTGACGGCACGATCCACTTTGGCCTGGTCTAGATCTTTTCCCTTTACCTGGAAGTGCAGATTAATCTTGGTGAAGACTTTGGGATCTTCCGTGGCACGTTCAGCCTGAAGAGTGACATCGCAAGCGCTCACCGCTTGTCTGGCTCTTTGTAGGATTAAAACCACATCAAATGCTGAGCAACCGCCAGCGCCAGCCAAAAGTAGTTCCATGGGTCTGGGGGCTAGGTTTCTGCCGCCAGCTTCTGGTGCGCCATCCATATTCACGAGGTGACCACTGCCAGTTTCTGCTGAAAAGGCCATTCCGCCACTACCTAACCAAGAAACTTTACATTCCATCTTAGTGATTCCTTACTTCATAAATTAATCAATGTTTTCAATAGTTTACCAATTTACAGAAGATTAAGTTACTGCATAGCAACATGAAAATCTTGATTTTGGTCAATATTCTTGCATTGCACCATGATTTTTGTGTAGAATACCCATATTGGTAGTCAGTCTTATATAAGAGATTGATTCACCTCCCAGTGTCTCCTCCACCCAAACAAAGGTGGATTCCAACCCAGGACTCGTTCCTGGGTTTTTTTTAGGTTACAATTCAAGGCTTTACTGAATTACCGGTTAGTCAGCGGTAATTGTTTTACCGGTGAAATTACAGAATCTGCGAGCTTGCAAATATAAGCAGGGCCAAGGTGGACGTAGTTTGATTGGAGTATTTTTTTGACTATAACAATTTGAGAAATCATGAAAACTTTTTCTGCAAAATCCCATGAGGTAGTGCATGAATGGTTCGTGATTGACGCTACGGACAAAGTCCTCGGTCGTGTCGCCAGTGAAGTGGCACACCGTCTACGCGGCAAGCACAAACCCGAATTCACGCCACACGTTGATACAGGCGACTTTATTGTTGTCATCAACTCTTCTAAGCTGCGTGTTACAGGCACAAAAGGCTTGAACAAAATTTATTACCGTCACAGCGGATACCCAGGTGGTATTAGCTCGACCAACTTCGACAAGATGCAAGACCGTTTCCCAGGTCGCGCTTTGGAGAAGGCTGTGAAGGGTATGTTGCCAAAAGGCCCACTAGGTTACGCCATGATCAAGAAATTGAAAGTCTACGGCGACGCCAGTCATCCGCATGCGGCTCAACAGCCAAAAGCGTTAGAGATTTAAGGAACCCAAATGGCTATTAATTACGGAAATTGGAATTACGGTACGGGTCGTCGCAAGAGTTCTGTTGCGCGCGTATTCATTAAATCTGGCAAAGGTGAAATTATCGTTAACGGTAAGCCTATCGATGCTTATTTTGCTCGTGAAACATCACGCATGATCGCTCGTCAGCCTTTGGCTCTCACGGCCCACTTAACGACCTTTGATATCAAAGTAAACGTTTCTGGTGGCGGTGAAACTGGCCA
Source organism: Polynucleobacter finlandensis (assembly GCF_018881755.1). GTDB lineage: Bacteria > Pseudomonadota > Gammaproteobacteria > Burkholderiales > Burkholderiaceae > Polynucleobacter > Polynucleobacter finlandensis. The sequence continues at coordinate 186,554 of NZ_JACVPS010000002.1, forward strand.
AGCTGGTGCAGTTCGTCACGGCGTTACACGTGCATTGATCGACTACGACAACGCTTTGAAGCCAGCCCTGTCTAAAGCAGGCTTGGTTACTCGCGATGCTCGTGAAGTTGAGCGTAAAAAGGTTGGTCTGCACGGCGCGCGTCGTCGTAAGCAGTTCAGCAAGCGCTAATTTCTTTCAGTCGCTCAAGTTTTTCGAAAGGGTCGCGCAAGCGGCCCTTTTTGTTTCTACAATCGAGGTATTCAGAAATACAATTCATAAGTCAGTATTTTGGAGAATGACATGATTAAGGTTGGCATCGTTGGCGGCACTGGTTATACCGGAGTGGAGTTGTTGCGTTTATTGGCGCAACACCCAGAGGTAAAAATTCAGGCAATTACTTCTCGCACAGAAGCTGGCATGCCAGTAGCTGAGATGTTCCCATCTTTGCGTGGCCGTATCGATCTGAAGTTCTCCACTCCAGATGACGCCAAGTTAAATGAATGTGATGCGGTGTTCTTTGCCACGCCGCATGGTGTTGCCATGGCTCAAGCTAAGGAATTGTTGGCTGCAGGTGTGAAGATTTTGGATTTGGCTGCTGACTTCCGTTTGAAAGATGTTAAAGAATTTACTCAGTGGTATGGCATGGAGCATAGCTGCCCAGATATTTTGGCTGAAGCAGTTTATGGTTTGCCAGAAATAAATCGTGAGGCAATTAAAAAAGCGCGCGTTGTTGGTTTGGCTGGTTGCTACCCGACTTCCGTGCAATTAGGTCTTGCGCCCTTACTGTCGCCTAAGTCGACTGGCGGCAAGCAACTCATCGATGGCACCCATATTATTTCTGATTCAAAGTCGGGCACTTCTGGTGCTGGACGTAAGGCAGAGATCGGCACTTTACATTCTGAATCTAGCGATAACTTTAAGGCTTATGGCGTTAAAGGGCATCGTCATTTGCCGGAAATCGTACAAGGTTTAAAAGCGATTGCAGGCCATGATCAGATTGGTTTGACCTTTGTTCCGCATCTCACGCCGATGGTGAGAGGTATTCATTCGACTTTGTATGTGCGCTTAACAGAGGCTGGTATGGCTGTGGATTACCAAAAACTGTATGAGAACTTCTATAAAAACGAGCCTTTTGTTGATGTCATGCCAGCAGGTAGTCACCCAGAAACGCGCTCTGTTAGGGGTAGCAATGGCATCAGAATTGCCATCCATCGGCCAGGCAATGGCGATACTGTGGTTATTTTGGTGGTTGAGGACAATTTAGTGAAGGGTGCTTCAGGTCAGGGTGTGCAGTGCATGAACTTGATGTTTGGCTTACCTGAAACAACTGGCCTGACCCAGATTGCCGTTTCTCCATAAAGCCCCTTCAGCAAACTAGGTATTAAAAGCCTAAAATAAGATATTGCCTTTTGATTTAGGAGTAAACCATGACCCAAGTAGCCACACAGCCCGCACAAGATCTTGCTGAGCCACCAGTTCCATTGGTGTTTACGGATAGTGCTGCCGCAAAGGTTGCAGACCTGATTGCTGAAGAAGGCAATCCAGAGCTCAAGTTACGCGTATTTGTTCAAGGTGGTGGTTGTTCAGGCTTTCAATACGGCTTCACATTTGATGACGCCGTGAATGAAGATGACACTTTGTTTGAAAAGAATGGTGTTACTTTGTTGGTAGATTCAATGAGCTTCCAATATTTAGTTGGCGCTGAGATTGATTACAAAGAAGATATTAATGGCTCACAGTTTGTGATTAAGAATCCTAATGCTCAGACCACTTGTGGTTGTGGCTCTTCTTTTTCAGCTTAAAGAGCAAATTAGGCGGTGCAATTAAGCCGGGTAACAAGCACCTAGAATTCTAGGACCTTTCGCACCCGTAACGGCTGGCAGATTTGCCGGCCGTTTTTCTTTGTGAGCCCAAGCAAGCCATGCAAAGGCTAGCCCCTCAACGAGTTGTGGATCAATACCGGCGCTCTCACTAGTAGCTATTTCCAAAGGCTGCTTGAATATATTTTGCGCCTTCACCTTTAGTAAATTCATCAAGGCATTATTTCTAGCGCCACCACCACAGACAATCAGCTTCTGGGTTTGCGGGGCGTGAGATATCAGAGCATCTAAACAAGAGTGGGCGGTGAGATGTAACAAAGTGGCTTGCACATCTTCTGCATTGATATTTTCAGCAGAAATTTTTTCACGCAACCAATCCAGATGAAAGTCATCGCGACCGGTACTCTTTGGAGGTACTTTTGCAAAGAATGGATCAGACAACATTTTGGCAAGCAACGCTGCATTGAGTTTGCCTTGCAATGCCCAAGCACCACTTTCATCAAAGGCATGCCCTTGCTGATCAGCAATCCAGGCATCCATCAACATATTGCCAGGACCACAATCAAAACCAGTTACCTCACCCTTGCTTGGCAATAAGGTGAGATTAGCAATACCGCCAATATTTAAAATCGCTACATTTTCATGAGAGGAAAATTGTTGCGCATGAAAGGCTGGAACTAGAGGTGCACCATGACCACCAGCAGCGAGATCACGGCTTCTAAAGTCCGCGATGACGTCGATGCCTGTCTTTTCAGCCAAGAGGGCAGGATTGAGTGTTTGGTGGGTATAGGCTAAGTCGTCACCTAGGTAGGGTTGATGACGGATGGTTTGACCATGGGCACCGATAGCAGCGATATCGGCAGGCAGTAATTTCGCTTTTTCGAGTAATTGCTTCACTGCATCTGCATAAGCTAGGGCAAGTGCACACGCAGCCTGCTTCTCGCGATGTAGCTCATCTGGCCCTGGACTTTGGAGCTCAAATAGGGCTTTGCGTAAGTCAGGTGAAAAAGGCTTGCTGACAGATGCTAGGGCGCCGGCCTCACCATTTGGGCCAATTTTGGCTAGAACAGCATCAATCCCATCTAGGCTGGTGCCAGACATCAGGCCAATGTAGAGGGAATGCGGTTTGTTCATGCGCTTATGGGCTTTGCTCTCAGGAATGCGACAATTATGCTTTAGCAATTTAAATACTAAATAACTGTATCAGCATCCGAATCAGCATGACGGCTAAACCAGAACAAAAATATCCTTTAACCCCTGAAGTCTTCGCAGCGCTGGAAGTCACCAAGCGTGGCTGTGATGAGCTGTTGGTGGAGGCCGACTGGGTCCAGAAGTTGGCTCGTAGCCAAGCCACAAAGACGCCTTTGCGGATTAAGTTGGGTTTAGATCCTACGGCGCCAGATATTCATCTGGGCCATACCGTTGTTCTCAATAAATTGCGTCAGTTACAAGATTTAGGGCATACCGTTATTTTCTTGATCGGTGATTTCACCAGCATGATTGGCGATCCATCCGGTCGCAATGCCACTCGTCCTCCATTGACCGCAGAAGAGATTGCCGTCAATGCAGAAACTTACTATCGTCAAGCGAGCATGGTGCTGGATCCTGCAAAAACCGAAGTGCGTTACAACAGCGAGTGGTGTGATCCGCTAGGTGCGCGCGGCATGATTCAGTTGGCTGCAAAACATACGGTTGCTCGAATGTTAGAGCGCGATGATTTTACGAAGCGTTATCGCAGTGGTGTACCGATTTCGATTCATGAGTTTTTATATCCCTTGATGCAGGGCTATGACTCAGTTGCCCTGAAGAGTGATTTGGAGCTTGGCGGTACCGATCAAAAATTTAATCTCTTAGTTGGGCGTGAGCTTCAACGTGAATATGGCCAAGAGCCTCAATGTATTCTGACGATGCCACTTTTGGTTGGCTTGGATGGCGTTGAGAAGATGAGTAAGTCCAAAGGCAATTACATTGGCATCAGCGAGCCTGCTAGTGAGATGTTTGGCAAGCTCATGAGTATCTCTGATGACTTAATGTGGGATTACTTCACATTGCTGTCATTCCGCCCAATGGCAGAGATTGATCTCATGAAGCAAGAAGTCGCTGCCGGCCGTAATCCGCGTGACTGCAAAGTATTGCTCGCCCAAGAAATCATTGCTCGTTTCCATTCTCAAGCTGCTGCGGAGAAAGCCTTAGAAGACTTTAATCACCGTGCCAAAGGCGGTATTCCTGACGATATTCCTGAAGTGAATTTATCTGGTGCTCCAATGGGCATTGCAAACTTCCTTAAGGCTGCCGGTCTTACACCATCAACATCAGAAGCCAATCGCAACATTGAACAAAATGGTGTGAAGATTGATGGCGTCACGATTGCGGACAAACAAGTCAAGGTTGAAGCTGGCACTTACGTAGTGCAAGTGGGTAAGCGCCGCTTTGCTAAGGTAAATCTGACTTAGTCACACTTTTAGTACAGGAAGCCATGGGCTCCTAAGACTGAAACAAAGATGGTGGCAAGACTGAGGATAAAGATAATCCAATGAACGATTGCGGTTTTGCGAAGATTCATGATGGATCCATGGTCTTTAACAATGCGCCCATGATTTTTAAACAAAAACGGCTCAATGATAAAAAGTGCAAAGGCAAACATCAGCCAGAGTAAAACCATGGCGTGCATCCAGAAATACTGAATTTGCGTAAATCGATCCCAGGTATTTAATGCGTAGACCATATAAAGGCCGCTGAGACCAGCCAATACAACAGCAAATCTAGCAATGAAAGCAAAGCGGTTTTCAATCACATGAAATATCGATAGTTGCTGCTTTTCATGAGCAAAACGCCGAATTGTGGGTATGAGGACGGCAGTGACAAAGGCTACGCCCCCAATCCAGATGACTATGCTCAGGATGTGAATTGCACGTGCAATGGTTAAATTATTCATAGGTATTTCATTACCCTCTGGCCCTAAGTACCCGTGCAATAAGCACTTTTCAGAATTGGCTCTATTAACAGGGCTAATAGATGTATTCTATATAGATCCTATGTAAGAAATAGGATTATTTAGTTCAAAAAGGTATTAATGAAACGCGTTGATGATTTTCGCTTGAAGTTTGGCAAAAAAGAGCTGGTACCCATCATGGTGGGCGGCATGGGCGTTGATATATCGACTGCGGAATTGGCTTTAGAGGCGGCAAGATTAGGAGGCGTAGGACATATTTCTGATGCCATGGTTCCTGATGTATCCGATAAACGCTTTGACACCACATACGTCAAAGATAAAACCAAGTTTTATAAATACAATATTTTAAATTCTGATAAATCCGTTGTTCAGTTTGACCTTGGATTACTAGCAGAAGCAACAAAAAACCACGTTGGCGCAACCATGGAAGCAAAGCGTGGCGAAGGATTGATCTTCGTTAACTGCATGGAAAAGTTGACGATGAATGGCCCTCGTGAAACTTTGCGTGTGCGCATGACTTCAGCACTCGATGCTGGTGTCGACGGCATTACATTGAGTGCAGGTTTGCATTTAGGTTCTTTTGCCCTAATAGAAGATCACCCAAGATTTCGGGATGCTAAGTTAGGGATCATCGTATCGTCGGTGCGCGCTTTGCAAATTTTCTTACGCAAAAACGCCAGACTCAACCGCTTCCCGGATTACATTGTGATCGAAGGCCCCTTAGCTGGAGGCCACCTCGGCTTTGGAGATGATTGGGCGCAATACGACTTAGCAACGATTGTTGCTGAAGTAGTTGCCTACCTCAAAGCCGAGCAATTGGATATTCCGATTATTGCTGCCGGCGGCATTTTTACTGGAAGTGATGCAGTTTCCTTCTTGGAGAATGGTTCTGCAGCAGTTCAAGTCGCCACACGTTTCACAGTGTCCGAGGAATGCGGCTTGCCATACAAAGTGAAGCAGGAATACTTCAAAGCAAGTGAGCAAGACATTGAAGTGAATAATGTTTCGCCAACCGGCTACCCAATGCGTATGTTGAAAAGTTCACCAGCAATTGGTTCGGGTATACGACCAGGCTGTGAATCCTATGGATATTTGTTGGATGGGGCTGGTAACTGTGCCTACATTACCGCCTTCAACCGGGAGCTTGCAATCCATCCTGATGGTAAAAATATTTCCGTTAAAGATAAAACTTGCTTATGTACCCATATGAGTAATTTCAATTGCTGGACTTGCGGTCACTATACATACCGACTTAAGGACACAAGTCATCGATTGGATGATGGTAATTATCAAATCTTAAGTGCGGAACACATCTTTAAAGATTATCAGTACAGCGTTGACCATAAGCTAGCATTGCCAGAGGCACTGATCACCTAGACGTATTAACTCAGTAGATCTGGGTTGTTTGATCCGCTGGGTGGCGTTAAGCCAAAGTGTTCATAAGCCTGACGTGTTGCCACTCGCCCGCGCGAGGTGCGCTGCAGGTAGCCTTGCTGAATCAGATAAGGCTCTAAGACATCTTCAATGGTGTCACGTTCTTCACCAATCGCAGCCGCCAAGTTATCAATGCCGACTGGGCCGCCATCAAACTTATGCAAGATTGCTTCGAGTAGTTTTCGATCCATCACATCAAAACCGCTTGGATCAACATCGAGCATTTTTAATGCCGCGTCAGCCATAGCCTTGGTAATGGTGCCATTGCCTTTGACTTCTGCATAGTCACGCACGCGACGCAATAATCGATTGGCGATACGCGGAGTGCCACGTGCGCGTTTAGCTATTTCGACCGAACCTTCGGGATCAATATCCGCCTTCAGAAGATTGGCGGAGCGATTAATGATCTTGGTAAGCTCTTCAGTAGTGTAGAACTCGAGTCTTGCCACAATGCCAAAGCGATCACGCAATGGATTGGTGAGCATGCCAGCACGGGTGGTGGCACCAATCAAGGTAAATGGTTTGAGATCAATCTTGACGCTACGCGCAGCAGGACCTTCGCCAATCATGATGTCCAGGCTGTAATCCTCAAGCGCTGGGTAGAGAATCTCTTCAACCACTGGAGACAGGCGATGAATCTCATCAATGAACAGAACGTCGTTAGTCTCTAGATTAGTTAGTAGGGCGGCAAGATCGCCCGGCCTATCCAATACAGGGCCACTCGTTTGGCGTAGATTGACACCGAGTTCACGAGCGATGATGTGAGCCAAGGTGGTTTTGCCAAGCCCTGGAGGCCCGAATAACAATACGTGATCTAGTGCTTCTTGACGCGCTCTGGTGGCGCTAATAAAAATTTCTAATTGGGCGCGAGCTTTAGTTTGGCCAACATACTCATCAAGCTGCTTGGGGCGCAAGGCTCTTTCAAAAACGGCCTCAGCATTGCCTGCTGCGCCACTGACAATACGATCATTACCTTCCGGTAAATCTTCAGGAATCGAACTAAGGTCTTCTGTATGTATCGCCATACTGCAAGTGTAGTGGTGTTTGGTTTAGTGGGGTATGTCTGATTAAGACTTGGAAAGATACTTTAAGCCCATCCGAATACCATCTGAAACCGTGCTATCGGGAGGAATCTGTTTGAGGGCTAAAAGCGCTTCTTTTTCTGAATAGCCCAGAGCCAAGAGTGCTTGCAAGATTTCGCTGCTGGCTTCTATGACTTGGGGCTTGCCAGTAATTCCTAAATCTGGCGCAAGCTTACCTTTGAGTTCTAGACAAAGGCGTTCAGCCGTTTTCTTGCCGATGCCAGGCACCTGAGTCAGGCGTCCTGCTTCTTGTAAGGCAATCGCTTGCGCTAGTTCGTTGACGCTCATGCCTGACAGGACTGCTAATGCAGTGCGTGAGCCCACTCCACTGATCTTAATGAGTTGTCTGAAGGCTTCGCGCTCAGTTTCTGTAGCAAAGCCAAAGAGTTGTTGCGCGTCCTCTCGCACCTGGAAATGGGTGAGCAGGGTAATTTTTTGATTAACTTCGGGCAGTTGATACAAGGTACTCATGGGCACATCAATCTCATAGCCAACGCCTTGGCAATCAACCAAGAGGCGCGGCGGGTGAATTGAAACGAGAGTGCCTTGAATGCGACCAATCATATGAAGATCTTAACCTGTTTAGATATTTTTATTTGCTACGTTTCTTAGGCGCAAGTGCAGCGGTAATCGCTGGCGATATTTGCGCATGATGTGCGGCGCAGATGGCAACCCCTAAAGCATCCGAGGCATCTGTTCCTGGGGCACGATTTAATCTCAACAAACGTTTGACCATTTCTTGAACCTGAGGCTTGGCTGCGCGACCCGTACCTACAATGGATTGTTTGACACGTAACGCGCTGTATTCGGCAACGGATAGCTTGTCGGACACCAGGGCGGCAATCACTGCGCCTCTAGCCTGACCCAGCATTAAGGTAGAGCGGGGATTAACGTTAAGGAAAACCTCTTCGATGGCAGCTGCTTCTGGGTGATAGGTTTCGAGTACCTCTTTAACGCCAGCATAGAGTGCACCAAGACGCTCTGGCAGACCCTTAGCGGGGTCGCCACTCTCAATCGTTCCAGAAGCAACGTACGTCAACTTTTGGCCGTCAACATCGATCACGCCAAAACCAGTTGTTCGTAAACCTGGGTCGATTCCTATCCAGCGCATGAGTAATCTGAGTCTCTTGATCTACTTTTTGTTTAATGGCGGAAGTGACGTGTGCCAGTAAAGATCATCGCAATGCCATGCTCATTGGCTGCCGCAATGATTTCATCATCACGCATGCTGCCACCGGGCTGGATTGCGCAACTGGCGCCACCGTTTACTACAACATCCAGGCCATCACGGAATGGGAAGAAGGCATCACTTGCCACTGCAGAACCTTTCAGGCTTAAGCCAGCGTTCTCTGCTTTGATGCTAGCCATGCGGGCTGAATCAACCCGACTCATTTGACCTGCACCGATTCCTAGGGTCATGCCGTTTGCGCAATACACAATCGCATTGGACTTCACAAACTTAGCAACACGCCAAGCAAACATCATGTCATTCATTTCGCTTGGGGTTGGCAATCTTTGGCTGACTACGCGCATTTCGCTTTGAAGCACATTCTTAGCATCGGGCGATTGAACTAATAGACCGCCACCAACGCGTTTGAAATCAAAAGCATTAAATGCTGTGCCTAATGGGATCTCTAGTAGACGAACATTTTGTTTGGCAGCAAAAATCGCTTTTGCCTCATCACTAAAACTGGGGGCAATGAGCACTTCTACAAATTGCTTGGAGATGGCTTCGGCTGCTGCGCCATCACAAGGCACATTGAAGGCAATGATGCCGCCAAAGGCTGAGCTTGGGTCGGTCTTAAATGCTTTTTGATAGGCCTCAAGAGCATTGGTAGCAACTGCTACACCACAAGGGTTGGCATGTTTGATAATTACGCAAGCTGCAGCACCGCCCGCATTGTCAGAAAAGCTTTTAACGCATTCCCAGGCAGAGTCTGCATCGGCAATATTGTTATACGAAAGCTCTTTACCTTGTAGCTGCTTGTAGTTAGCGAGCGCACCAGCAATTGGCTGAATATCTTTATAGAAGGCAGCTGATTGATGTGGGTTCTCACCATAACGCATCTCTTGCACTTTCTCAAAAGCCAGATGCAATGTTTCTGGATAGGCAGAGCGCGCTTTGTGATCCAGCTCTTCACCTAAAGAGGATAAGTAATTTGCAATGGCGCCGTCATATTGAGCGGTATGAGCAAACACTTTCTTGGCCAGACTAAGATTGGTTTTATAAGAAACGGTGTTCTTGTTTGCTTTCATCTCAGCCAAGACTGGTGCATAGTCTTCAGGCGAGATCAGCACGGTCACGTCTTGATGGTTCTTAGCAGCAGCGCGCAGCATTGCTGGACCACCAATATCAATATTCTCTACAGCATCTTCAAATGAGCAGTTCTCGCGAGCAACAGTTTCATTAAAAGGGTAGAGATTGATAACCAACATATCGATAGTGTCGATGCCATGTGCTTTCAGGGCAGCCATGTGCTCAGGAAAGTCTCTCCGGGCCAATAAGCCACCATGCACCATTGGGTGCAATGTTTTGACGCGGCCATCTAACATCTCTGGAAACTTTGTCAAAGAAGACACCTCAACAACGGGCAAATGATTTTCAGCTAAGAGTTTTGCAGTACCGCCGGTAGAAATGAGTTTGATGCCTTGCTCATGGAGTGCTTTAGCAAAGGGCACGATGCCATTTTTATCGGAGACGGAGAGTAGGGCTGTGCGGATCATATGGGCTTGATGGTTGGATGAATGAATGTATAAGGTAAATATTGGCTTTACTTGATCAGCTGATGCTCAAGGAGTTTTTTATGCAAAGTATTGCGATTAATGCCGAGGTATTGCGCAGCTAAGGATTGGTTCTGCTTAGCATGCTGCATGACTAATTCCAGCATTGGTTTTTCGACGACGCTTAATACCATTTGATAAATATCTGAAGGTGGCGTGCCTTTGAGGTCATCAAGGTAGCCCTGTAGTTGCGTTTCAATGCATTCAGTGATGGGGTGTTTATTGCTCATGTAGTTGTGTCTAGTACTGAAAATTAAGCGGCTTCTAAAAATAGCAAACGATCGGAATGAGATTTCATCTCATCAAAAAAATCATTCACCATTTGTAATTGGGTTTTGCAATCGTCTGCAGTGTTCATTCTTTGGCGGAACGCATGTGAGTCACGAAGTCCTTTGCAATACCAGCCAATATGTTTGCGGGCTGTACGCAGGCCAACATATTCTCCATAGAAGGCATAGTGATCAAGCAAGTGCTCATTCATGATCTCCTGGATTTCTGCGATCTCGGGAGTAGGCAACTTAGCACCAGTCTCCAGATAGTGATTGATCTCACGAAAAATCCAGGGACGACCTTGAGCAGCGCGGCCAATCATGATGGCATCAGCACCCGTTTCCTGTAAAACGAACGCTGCCTTTTCTGGGGTGGTGATATCGCCATTGGCAACCACTGGAATAGCCACGCTATTTTTGACGGCGGTAATGGTTTCGTATTCAGCTTCACCGTGATAGAGATCTGCTTTAGTGCGACCATGAACCGTCAACATCGAGATCCCCGATTGTTCAGCAAGCCTGGCAATGGCAATAGCGTTTTTATTAGCTCGATCCCAACCCGTCCGAATTTTTAAAGTCACTGGTACTGCGTCAGGCCCAACTCCTACGGCTTGCACTATTGCTTCTAGAATTTGTTGTACCAAGGACTCGTCACGCATGAGTGCGGAACCTGCTGCAACGTTGCAGACTTTCTTGGCTGGACAACCCATGTTGATATCAATGATTTGTGCGCCGTGATCTACGTTGAGTTTTGCTGCTGCGGCCATCATTGCTGGATCGGCTCCAGCAATTTGTACTGCGATTGGCTTGAACTCACCCTGATGATTGGCGCGACGCTGGGTCTTTTCACTATTCCAAAGCAACGCATTGGAGGCGATCATTTCAGATACAGCATAGCCGGCACCCAGTTTCTTGCACAACTGCCGAAATGGACGGTCTGTTACGCCAGCCATAGGGGCGACAAAGAGTCGATTTGCGAGGAGGTGAGGGCCAATCTTCATCTGAATCTAGGGTGGGCGCGAGGAAATCTCAAAGTGGCGTGGAAAGCATGACACTTTAGCACAAATAGGGCTTAATTTGCCTATTTTTTAGGCAGATTAAGAGTTCAAAGCAGAGATCAAATGCCTTGATTTAAGGGGCCTAGCGGCGCCCAAACATCATTTGTCGAGCTAGGGCCGTTTTAACTGGAGGAAGCCATTGAAGGGCCGTTAAAGCTAGTCCACGCCCAATCACGATAGGAAGTAGGTTTGAGGTGAATACTCTGGCCATAAAGTCAGTTAAGCCGATGGTAGTAGTGCGGTCAGCTTTACGGCTTTTTGCGTATCTTGTTAGTGCATGCTCGAGGTGATGAGGCGCTTGCTCTTCTTCAGGGTTTGAGAAGACCTCTGCCAATGTTTCTGCTAAAAGATAGGCATCTCGCAAACCGAGATTGAGTCCTTGGCCGGCAACGGGATGCAAGGTCTGTGCAGCATTGCCTATCCATACTTCATTGCCCTGGGTAATTTCTTTGCGGTAATTGAGTCCAAGCGCGTAAAGACGACGATCTTGAATTTTTAAGAATCGACCAATGCGAGAACCAAACTCTTTTTGTAGTGCCAATAGGAAATCAGCGTCACTTAAGTTCAAGCGTTGTTGTGACGATTCAGGGGATCCGCACCAAACTAGGTTCAGGATGTTGCTGCCGTAATGACTTGGTAGCACGGCAAGTGGGCCTTCTGATGTAAATCGCTCCCAAGCTTGATGGGATGTTGCGTTTTCTACTTCAACTAGACCAACTAGAGCGGATTGATCGTAATCACGACCAGATTCAACCCAATCCTGCTTTTTGAATAAGCCGCCTTCTGCATGAACGATACATTTAGCTTCGATTTCTAGGTGCTCAGCATCCTGATCGATATGCAGCCATGAAAAATGGGACTCAGATTGATTGACTTCACTCTGGATCGCTCTTAAGGCTTTGCGTAAAGCCAAATGAATATCGCGATAACGAATGATGTGACCCAGAGCATCTTGGCCTAATTCTTCGCGCGTCATTAAGGCTCGTCCAAAACGACCGGCTTGAGAAACATGTACACGATGAATATCAGCACACTCCATTGGCCAAGCTTTGATAGTGTCGAGTAGTAATTTACTGCCATGGGACAGCGCAATACCTCTGCTGTCGGCGGATGCTAGATCTGCATCATCAAGGGGATTGCGATCTACTAGTATGAGTTTGGCTTCAGGATATTTTTGCAAGCACCATGCGGCACAAGCTAGTCCAACAGGACCACCACCTTGAATCAATATGTCGTACTTGCTTGCGCTCGTCATGAATGCGTTATTGATTTTTCATCAAAGCTTCAATGTCATCGGCTTTAACGGGGGCGCCACGAGAAATTAATTCACATCCAGAGTCGTTGATCACTGCATCATCTTCAATTCGAATGCCGATATTCCAAAACTGCTCATCTACGTCTTCTGCTGGGGGAACATATAAACCAGGTTCAATCGTAATAACCATGCCAGGCCTCAGAATCCGCCAGGGTTTTTCAGCGTCAGCATTGATGTTGTTTTGCTCGCGATAGGAGCCAACATCATGGACATCCATGCCTAGCCAATGCGAGGTGCGATGCATATAAAAACGACGATAGGCAGCAGTCTCAATGGCATTGTCGAGTGAGCCAAGTTCAGTAAGTTTGAGTAATTTTTCATCCAACAAACCTTGTGTGAGCACCTTGAGTGCAGCTTCATGTGGCTGCATAAAAGTATTGCCAGGCTTTGTCACGGCAATGGCAGCTTCTTGAGCTGCTAAGGTGATGTCATATAGAGCGCGTTGTGGCCCACTAAATTTACCGTTTACTGGAAAGGTTCTGGTGATATCAGAGGCATAACCATCAAGCTCACAACCAGCATCAATGAGGCACAGTTCGCCGCTGCGCAATTCAGTAGATCCAGCGCGATAGTGCAGGATGCAGGAGTTAGCGCCGCCAGCAACAATGCTGTTGTAAGCAACGCTTTGTGAGCCGCTGTTACGGAATTCATGTAGCAGCTCAGCTTCTAGTTGGTATTCGCGCATACCAGGCTTGCAGATTTGCATTGCGCGAATATGGGCGCGAGCAGAAATGGCAGCAGCACGTCGCATGATCTCGATTTCATGCACATCTTTAAACAAACGCATTTCATGAATCATTGCTTCAACATCATGAAATTCTGATGGGGGATTAATGCCAGCCCGCGCTTGTTGACGAACTTGTTTCATCCAGTGGCGTAGGCGGCGATCGGTTTCAGCGCTTTCTGCTAGGCGAACATAAACTGCATCTTGATCAGCTAATAATTCACTGAGTTTAGTATCAAGCTCAACATTGCTATGAGCAGAATCTACACCCAACATTTTTGGGGCAGCTTCAGGGCCAAGGCGTATGCCATCCCAGATCTCGCGCTCTGGATCTTTGGGTCTGCAAAAGAGATGCGTTTCTTCAGTGTTTTGGTCGACCTTAATGACTAGCGTCGCGCCTGGTTCTTCAAATCCGCTGAGGTAGAAAAAATCACTGTCGTGACGATAAGGAAATTCACTATCGCGATTGCGAGATAACTCTGGAGCCGTGGCAATGACGGCAACCCCACCACCAGTATTGGCACGGATTTTTTTGGCTAAGGCAATTCTGCGTTTTTGGTAAATATCAGTTTTATTCATAAACTGCATTGAGCTCTTGCAAACGTTGAGGTGTACCTACATCGTGCCATGGTCCGAGATATTTTTCACCAGAGACTTTATTGTCCTTCATAGCTGTGCGAAGGAGGGGGGCAAGCTTTGCTGGAATCCCTATTACGAGATCTTGGAATAAGTCGCGGTGGTAGATGCCAATTCCGGAAAAGGTGAGTTTTTCAGCCCCCAGTGATTCAATCTCGCTCACTTTGGAATGGTCTAGATAGAAGTCCCCGTCAGAGTGATGGGCTGGGTTGGGCACCATGACTAAGTGGGCTAGTGGAGGATTTTGGGAGCCCCTCAAGGCGGCATGTGCCTGTATTAGCCCTCCAATGGGAAAGCCTGGGCAAAAAACATCTCCATTGATGACCAGAAAGTAATCATCAGGATTAAGCAGGGGAAGGGCTTTGCGGATTCCGCCAGCTGTTTCTAGCGCTATTGCCTCTGGAGAATATTGAATCTGCAGTCCAAACTGAGCCCCGTTTCCCAAGGCATCTTCAATTTTTTGTCCTAGCCAAGCGTGGTTAATGACAATATTTTGAATACCTGCATCAGATAGTGCTTCTAGATGCCATTGCAATAAAGACTTATCTTTGATCTTGAGAAGAGGCTTGGGCAAGTCATCCGTTAATGGTCGCATGCGCTCCCCTCTGCCGGCAGCAAGCAGTAAACAGGGAAGTTGCTTTGGCTTAGCCATGTTGACTTGTGCGCGTGGATTCTAAAATGCGGGCCAAAGGTTTTAATTCAATATAGCGGTTCGCAGTAGCTATTGCATATTGCAACACTAGCGGAATATCTTTTAGATAACCATCTTTGCCATCGCGATGAAATAATCTTGCAAATATGCCGAGCACTTTGAGATGGCGTTGTAAGCCCATCCACTCAAAATCTCGGTAGAACTGGCCAAAATCGTCTGGCATTGGTAACCCAACTTTACGGCCTTCTTCCCAAAACTTAATTACCCAATCAATCACTTTCTCTTCTGGCCATGCAATGTACGCATCGCGCCATAAAGAAGATGCATCGTAAGTAATAGGCCCGTAGACCGCATCTTGAAAATCCAAAACACCCGGATTATTTTTTTCGGTAACCATCAAATTACGTGAATGGTAATCGCGGTGTACATATACTTTTTCTTGTGAGAGATTGTTTTGAATGATCAGTTCAAAAGCCTGTTTGATCTGCGCATCTTGTAACTTGCTTAATTCAATTTGAAGATGTTTTTTTAAATACCATTCTGGAAATAAATCTAACTCACGCTGCAGGAGCGCTGCATCGTAATTTGGCAGAACATCAGGCTTGCTGGCCAATTGCATTTTGATTAATGCTTTGGTTGCATCCTGATAGAGGTGATCTGCAGTGCTGTCATTTAGTGCCGAGAGGTAAGTTTCGTTACCCAAATCATTGAGCAATAGAAAGCCCTCCCCCACATTTTTTTCAAGAATTTTGGGTACGTTTAAACCCGCCTCTGAGAGTAATAAATCAACCTGAATGAAGGCATCCAAGGGCTCGTGTTGAGGGGGAGCATCCATGACAATCAAAGTCCCAAAATCGGGGTTTTTTGTCTCAACCCTAAAATACCGCCGAAAGCTGGCATCAGCCGAAGCGGGGGCTAAGGTGTTGAGATCTAATTGCCAGCTAGGTTTGAGGCCTTCTAGCCAGTTGCGGAGGGTGTTTAAGCGAGCGTCAGTCATGGTCGATTCGTATAATAGTGCGAGTCAGGATCTATGAGTCATTATCGCCGTCGTGCCGGCCTTTGCGCCCCTCTTTTTTTAGCCATAACCCCCCGCTTAGTGTTGGGGTTAGTATTGCTGCAATTTGCACTTCCAGGGGCTGCTCAGGCACCTGCGCCTTTACCACCCACTACGCAGTCATTAAGCAATTCTGCGAATACGATTTTGATACCGGATCGTGGCGCTGTCACCGTTCTAAAACTGGATGACCAGTTGCGAGTTGGGCAGCCAATTTCTGACGGCAAGGCTCTCACCTTTACATCAAGTGATTCAATTTACGGCATAGTTGAACGCGATATGCACCTAAAAGGACGTGCACAAATTCGCCGTAATGGGGCAGTCATTAAAGCTGATGACATTAAATACAATCCTGATACTGACGTTGCTGATTTAGTTGGTAATGCGGAGCTGATCAAGGGTAATACTTCTTTTAGGGGGCCTAAGGCCCGCTTCAAAGTGGATGCACGTGAAGGTGAGATGGAGTCTCCCACTTATGAACTTCGTGATAACCGTGCAAATGGCACTGCAAAGAAACTAACGATTGAAACTTCGGATATTTTTGTTTTTGATCAGGCAACTTATACAACATGCACACCTGAAAACTTAGATTGGTATTTCACGGCTAGCAAGATTGAAATTGATAACGAGCAAAAAGAAATGGTGGGTACCAACGGTGTGATGCGTTTCTTCGATGTACCTATTGCGTATGTACCTTATTTCAGCGTTCCAACCTCCAATCAGCGTCGCTCTGGAATACTTGCACCAGTTACTGGCTACAACTCCAACAATGGTTGGGATACCACCCTCCCTTACTACGTCAACGTAGCGCCTAACCGTGATTTACTGTTACTGCCTCGGTATATGAATCAGCGTGGTACTCAGTTAGGTGCTCAATACCGTTTCTTGGACCGTCAATATGCCGGAACATTAATTGGAGAATACTTGCCTTACGATAAAAAGACGGGCACCGATCGCTGGAAGTACGACTGGCAGCAAAGACAAAATTTCAGTGGTGACTTAGCACCTGGTGGGTTGCCAGGCCCCGGGGCATTCAATGGCTACGCCAATATCGCCCGCGTCTCTGACAATATGTACCCCACAGACTTTTCTCAAAGTATTGCCGGAGCTATTACCAACCAATTCCGTCAAGAGGTGGGGGCGAATAAACAGTTGACCGATAGCTTAAGCAATTGGAATGTATCTGCGCGAGCTATCACGTTTCAGACTTTGCAGCCAGATCCAACGACAACGGTTCAGTCGCCCTATAACATTCTTCCGAATGTAACGGCTGTTTATAATAATCAAATTACGCCAATCGTTTCCGATGCGACTGGTAGATATTTAGAATTGCCGACAGGTCCTAAAACAACCTTCTCAACCGATTACACGCGCTTTGCCTACAACGTCAATGGCAATCCTCTGGCTGCTCCTGCTGGTAATTTATATAGCCAGGCTGATCGAACGGTAGTTAAAGGAGCATTGGCTTTGCCCCAGGTTACCCCTGGTTATTACCTGACTCCTAAAGTGAGCTTTCAGGCGAATAACTATGCTGCGACATCCTTAACACCTGGCGCACCGAATGCCCAAGGTTTTGTGATTCCCACTTTTAGTTTAGATTCAGGTTTAGCATTTGAGAGAGATGCAGCAGAGTTAAAGGGCTTCTTTGGTCGCGATATGCTCTTGACGATGGAGCCTCGCGCTTTCTACGTATACACACCATTTCAGAGTCAGGCACAAACACCTCTATTTGATACCGCCGACGGTGGTTTTGGCGTGACTCAAATTTTTAGTGAAAATAATTTTGTTGGTAATGACCGTGTTGCAGATAACAATAAGCTGACTGGTGGTATTACTAGTCGTATGCTGGAGGCCAGCTCTGGTGCTGAGCGCGCCTCGGTGACGCTTGCTCAAAGACAGGACTTCACCGGCCAGCGTGTTGGGTTGAATGGGACGATTGCCAACCCAACTACTTATTCTGATACCCTGGGTTCTGGCTCTATTCGATTGCTTGGAAACTTTAGTGTAGATGCCTTTGGGCAGTACAACACCCAATTAAATCGTTTTTTACAAACTACAGTAGGTGGTAGTTGGCGCCCAACCCCAGGCCGAAGTTTAAATTTTGGCTATCGTAATGTGTGGAGTCCACCAACTCAAGCATTTGGACCAACCCCAGCAACTCTAGCGGCAACGACTACCGATCAATATAACGTTTCTGGTCAATGGCCCATTACCCGCGAACTTTCAGTTTTGGGGCGTTGGGGCTATGATGCTTTGACAACTAAAACACTCAATACCTTGGCAGCATTAGAGTGGACGCGCGACTGCTGGACTTTGCGTGCAGCATATTCTCAAATGCTCAATACCTCCCAAATCACCACTACCCAAATCCTCTTCCAAATAGAATTTAGGGGCTTTGGTAGCGCTGGCAGTAATCCAGTTGATATCATGAAGCTGAATGTTCCTGGATATATGCCTACTTCTAAGCCTATACCGCCCTCAACATACGAGAACTATCAATGACACCTTGTCTGAGTAGCTTTAAACGGATTTTAATTCAAGCCGTGCTTGCAAGCGCTATGTTGCTTGCTGGCGTTGCGGTTGCTCAAGATTCTGCACGATCGAGTCCCGATAGCAAGATCCGCAACATTGATGGCGTGGCGGCTGTTGTTAATACGGGTTATGTGACCCGTAAAGAGATTGATGATCGTATTTTGGCCTTGCAGAAGCAGGGTACAAAACTTCCAGATCCTGTTGTGCTTCGTCAGACAATTATGGAGCGCCTCATCATTGAAAAAATTCAACTCCAAGATGCAGAACAGGAAGGTATTGTCGTTAGCAATAAAGAGTTAGATAAGATTATTGGCGACATAGCATCTAAAAATAAATTATCAGTTGCAGAGTTTAAGCAGAAGGTTATTGCCTCAGGAAGTACATTTGAGCGTTATAAAGAAATGTTACGCGATGACATCATCATTAGTCGTTTCCGCGAGCGCGAAGTTGAAGGCAAGATCAAAATTTCTGATGCTGAGATTGATAACTATATTGCTGATCGTACGCGTGCCATGACTGGAGGAGGGGCTCCTCGCTCCGCTCCCGCAGCTCCAGGATCGCCAGAGGAAATTGATGTCGCCCAAATTTTTATCCCGGCTGACTCAAATGCTGGAGCTGGCGCTCAGGCAGATGCAAAGAAAAAAGCAGAAGCATTATTGCGTGATGCCCGCGGCGATGTAGATTTCTTACAGCTTGGTGCCATGGCTGCGAAAGATGACCCAAAAATTAAGTTTCAAGAATTAGGCTACCGCACGCCAGATCGATTGCCACAGTTATTTTATGAAGCCATTAGGAATACGGGCGGCGGTCAAGTGGCTAATAGTGTGGTGAAAAGCCCCGCTGGCTATCATGTGCTCAAAGTATTGGATCGCCGCGCTTTGGCTGCTGGTGCTCCGCAACAGGCCGCCCCTCAAGAGGCCGCCTCAAATGCGCCACAAAATATTGCCATTACCCAGACAATGTCCCGCCATATCTTGCTTCGTAATCGCCCAGGTTTGAATGATCAGGATGCAGAGCGACGCTTAGCCGGATACCGTGATCAGGTGCGCGCAAAGACGGCTGACTTTGGCGAATTAGCCAAGAAATATTCAGAAGACGGTTCTGCAGCCAATGGTGGTAATTTAGGTTGGATGAGTCCAGGAGATTTGGTTCCTGAGTTTGAGCAGGCAATGAATCGCTTGCAAATCGGCGAAGTGAGCAATCCAGTGAAGTCTGAGTTTGGCTGGCATTTGATCCAAGTGCTTGAACGTCGAGATGCTCAGCTAACGGTTGATAAGCAAAAGGAATTTGCGCGTGCCGCTATTCGTGAGCGAAAGTTTGAGCAAGCCTATCAGGATTGGATTCGTCAGTTGCGAGATACCGCAACGGTGAAGATTATCAATATAGATGATGCCGCAAGTAGCCCCCGTTAATCTAGTCATTAGTTCTGGTGAACCCGCTGGCATTGGACCAGAGATTAGCCTTGCGGCAGCTTGCACTTTCTTAAAAGAACAGCCTAATGCGCACATCACTGTGCTCGGCAACGCTACTTTATTGCAGACCCCTAAAAATATTGATTCTGAAATATCAAAACGCTTAGAGATACAGTCTGTTGAAATTGCGGAGTCGGTTACTGCTGGAACCTTGAATCCAGCTAATGCGCAATATGTTCTTAATCTATTGAATGCTGCGGTGGCAGGTTGTTTGACTGGACGCTTTGATGCCATGATTACTGCACCATTGCAAAAGAGCATCATTAATGTTGCTGGCACCCCCTTCAGTGGCCATACAGAATACTTAGCTGAGGTTTGTAAGCTTGATCACGTAGTCATGATGTTGTGCGCGCTTTTGCCTGCTGGATTCATGGGTCTTAAAGCACCCAGGGAATTACGAGTCGCCTTAGTCACCACTCACCTTCCTTTGAAAGATGTGCCATCAGCACTGACTCAAAAGAACATTCTAGAAACCATTCAGATCGTTCACCGTGATCTTCAGCATAAGTTTGGCATCTCTAACCCAGTGATTAGGGTGGCAGGACTCAACCCCCATGCTGGTGAATCGGGTTATTTAGGGCGCGAAGAGATTGAAATAATTTCACCTGCAATTCAATTGGCTCAAGGGGATGGCATTCAAGTTACTGGACCCTATCCTGGCGACACCATGTTTGAAGCAAATAGCTTGGAGCATGTAGATGCTTATATTGCGATGTATCACGATCAGGGCTTAGCCCCATTTAAATTTGTGACATTTGGTGGTGGCGTTAATGTGACCTTAGGATTGCCGATCATTCGTACTTCAGTTGATCACGGCACAGCGCTGGATATTGCTGGAAAAGGGATTGCAGATCCCAGCAGCATGCTTGAAGCATTGCGCTTGGCCTATCAATTAGCAGTAAATAACAAAGTAAGCAACTCTTGATACATCACGCACGTAAACGCTTTGGGCAAAACTTTTTGCAAGATGCTGGAATCATCTATTCCATCGTTGCGCTAATTAATCCCAGCACTGATGCGCATGTGATTGAGATTGGTCCCGGACTTGGCGCCCTGACAAAGCCTTTGTTAAGGAATTTGGATCATCTGGATCTCCTAGAGATTGATCGAGATTTAGTGGCTTACTGGAACCAGCAAAACCTGACGGGATTGTCTGTTATTGAAGGTGATGCATTAAAGTTTGATTTCATGTCCTGGGCTAAGAGTCGCCCAAAAAATAGTGGCTTGTGTAAGGTGGTAGGCAATTTGCCTTACAACATTTCTTCTCCACTCTTGTTTCATTTGGTGTCTGCAGCAGCAGTGATTGATGAGCAGGTATTTATGTTGCAAGCGGAAGTGGTTGAGCGCATGGTTGCTCCTGCAGGTAGCTCTGACTTCAGCCGTCTATCAGTCATGCTGCAGGCTCGATATCATATGGAGCAGGTGCTTGAAGTTCCACCTGAAGCATTTGATCCACAGCCCAAGGTCAATTCTGCAGTAGTGAGGATGATTCCTAGGGTAGATTTCAACCTAAATGATGCCCAGTGGGCTTCATTGGAAAGGGTAGTAGCAGCAGCTTTTTCTCAAAGAAGAAAAATGCTCCGCACGAATCTACAACCTTTTGCTGAAAAATTACCTTTAACAGAGATTGAGCTGAAGTCTCGCGCTCAAGATATTTCTGTTGATCGGTATATCGAGTGGGCTAAAGCATTAGCTAAATAAAACGTTGCCTCAGTATTGCCTCAAGTCTTATAAGCATCTGGATCGATAACGCGCATTTCTGCTTCAATCCACTTTTCAACTTCTTGATGAAGTTGACCGCCTGTTTTACCGGCTGAGGCAATTGCAGGTCCAATCGAAAAAATCACCGTTCCAGGCTGCTTTAGAAAGCTATTCTTAGGCCAGCAACGCCCTGCGTTATGGGCAATGGGAATGACCATTGCATCAGTAGCGCTTGCAAGTCTAGCCCCGCCTTTACTGTAAGGCTTATAGGATCCAGTTGGCATTCTGGTGCCCTCTGGAAACAACATGATCCATTTGCCTTCAGCAAGACGCTTACGACCTTGGCTCGCTACTGAGAGTGCGGCAGTTTCTTTGCTGGCACGATTGATATGAATCATTTTCAGTAATGCCAATGCCCAGCCAAAAAATGGAATCCAAAGAAGTTCACGCTTAAAGACAAAACAGAGTTGCTTTGGAAGGAGTGCGATGTAGGCGATTGTTTCGTAGGCTGATTGATGCTTACTGAGTACTACGACCGGTTGATCCAGTACTGCGTACATATTCTCCATCCCACGGATCTCATAATGAATTCCACACAGCGGCTGCAATAACCAGATGACCACTTTGTTCCAGAGGCCAATAAAGCGGTAGCGATTTTCAGGATTCAGGAATGGAAAAGCTAGCAGACAAAGAATTGACCAGATCGGCGTGAAGACCAGTAAAAATAAGGTGAAGAGAGCTGAGCGTAAAAAGATCATTTTCTAAACTTTCTCTTTTAAAAGGCTAGTGGCAAACGCAAGCAAATCTTCATGAATTTCAGTGCCATCCGGAAGCTCGCCCTTAGCTAAAGTTTGCTTACCTTTGCCGGTCAAGACTAAATGTGGCGAGGCGCCTAGGACGATGCCGGCCTGTAAATCTCTCAAGGAGTCCCCTACGATAGGCACTCCCTCAAGCGGGTTCTTACTATGATTTTTCTTGTAGCGAAGGGCGATTTCTTTCATGAGCCCGGGCAATGGTTTGCGGCAATCACATGCATTGGCATCCACATGAGGGCAGAAGAAAATACTGTCAATGCGGCCACCAAGTGGTTTGAGTAATGCATCCATCTTGCTATGCATGGCGTGCAGGTCGTTGATATTGAAATAACCTCTTGCTAGACCTGATTGATTGGTGGCAATGGCTATTTGATAGCCGGCTTGATTGAGTAAGGCGATAGCTTCAAGGCTGCCTGGAAGTGGAACCCACTCTTCGCTCGACTTCACATAGTCGTCTCTGTCTTCATTGATCACGCCATCGCGATCGAGGATGATTAATTTAGAGGAGCTGGTGCTCATGCCAATTTGCCGAGGTCGGCAATGAGATTCATTTTCTGGTGAAGTTGTTGCAAGAGCGCTAAGCGGTTATCACGTAACTCAGGATTTGGATCCATCACCATGACATCTGCAAAGAATTGATCAATAGGTTGACTCAAGGCTACAAGAGCCTTTAAGAGTTCAACAAATTGGCCTTGTTCGTAGGCTTCATTGAGTTTTGGAATAATGCTTTCCAAGGCCTGAAATAGGGCGGTCTCAGCAGGAATTTGTAATAACTTATTGGAGCAAGTCGCTGGAATCGCGGTAGTGGTTTTCTTGAGGATGTTGCTGATCCGCTTATTGGCGGCAGCAAGTTGAGTTGCTTGCTCAAGGGCGTTAAATTCTCGTAAAGCAGTCAAGCGGCCGATGAGGTCATTTAACTGTGCGGGCGATTGGCTGAGAACAGCATCTATCTCTGCGCTGGTAAATGGCTTACCAGCTACCGACTGGTCGCGTAAGTAGGCGCGGAGACGATCAATGATGAAGGCATAAATATCTTCAGCCTTAGCCTTTTCTTGCACGTCCTTTTGAGTAAATTGAGCGCGGGCTAATGTAATAAGGTCGGGCAGACTCAATGGCAGATTTTTTTCCAAAAGCAAACGGCAGATGCCTAAAGCATGACGACGCAATGCATAAGGGTCTTTATCGCCAGTAGGAGCAAGGCCAACACCCCAAATACCTACCAAAGTTTCTAATTTGTCAGCAATGGCCAGGATGGTGCCAGTCTGAGTTTGCGGTAAGACATCGCCAGCAAAGCGTGGCATGTAGTGTTCGCTACAGGCTGCAGCCACTTCAGGATTTTCACCGTCATGTGTAGCGTAGTAGCGACCCATAATGCCCTGCAACTCTGGAAACTCACCAACCATGTCAGTGAGCAAGTCAGTCTTGGCAATTTCGGCGGCACGACCAGCAAACTCCATGTTTGCTTCGATGCCTTTGTTTTTTAATTCTTTTGCAATGCCAGTAGCAATTGCAGCAACGCGCTGAGTGCGCTCAAGTTGATTGCCTAGTTGGTTGTGGTAGACCACCTTACCCAGGTCGGCAACGCGAGATCCTAAGGGACGCTTTTGATCTTGTTGGAAGAAGAAGCGCGCATCTGAGAGGCGTGGGCGCACAACGCGCTCATTGCCTGAGATGATAGCTTCAGGCTTATTCGTTTCAATATTAGAAACAATCAGAAAACGGTTGCGTAACTTGCCTTGCTGATCAGTCAAAGCAAAATATTTTTGATTCGTTTGCATTGTCAGAATTAAGCACTCTTGTGGCACTTCTAAGAACTCTTGATCAAAATGGCACTCGTAAATGGCTGGCCACTCAACGAGCGCAGTCACCTCATCGAGTAGGCTGTCCGGCATCAAGACGGAATCATCGCCAGCCGCTTTTAATAGCGCAGCTTCGATATGTTCTCGGCGCTTGTTAAAGCTAGGCATGACTTTAGCCTGGCTCTGTAGCGTTGTTTCGTATTGATCTGCTGACGTAATTGAAATCACGCCAGGCGCTAAGAAGCGATGACCATCAGTTTGATTACCAGCATGAATGCCTAGCGCACTGATTGCTAAAGGCGTAGTACCGTGAAGCGCAATGATCTTGTGGGCTGGGCGGGCAAATTCAACATCGGCTAATTGACCATTCTTCTGCAATACTTGGTAATGCATCATTTTGGCAATTGGCAACTTGCTCAATGTGCTCTCGAGTGCCACTTGAGCCGTTTTCTCAAGTGCCGCACCTCTCGCAATCACATTTAAATACAAAGCTTCATTTTTACCTTCGCCCGATTTTTCTAAAGTGGAAATATCGAGATCTGCATAGCCAAGTGCGCCCAATTTCTTTAGAAGGGGTGCGGTAGCTTTGCCTTCAGCATCAAATGCAATACTCGTCGGTAATAATTTTTCTCGTACTGGATAGTCAGGAGCTTGACCCATGACATCCGTCACATGCACTGCTAAGCGGCGGGGTGTTGCATAGCCAATCGCTTTAGAGTCAGCACTTAATAGGCCCGCAGCTTTTAATGTGTTAAAGATGCCGTCGCTAAATGCATCCCCGAGGCGACGTAATGACTTCGGTGGAAGTTCTTCTGTAAATAATTCAATCAACAAGTCAGCTGATTGAGGGGACATATTGGATGTGCTCATAAATAGATTGGAGTACTTATGCTTTAGCTTGACGCTGGCACATTGGGAAACCCAGCTTTTCTCTAGACTCAAAGTAAGCTTGAGCAACTGCGCGCGAAAGATTGCGAATGCGACCAATGTAGGCAGCGCGCTCGGTTACTGAGATTGCGCCACGGGCATCTAACAAATTAAATGTATGAGCGGCCTTAAGGACCATTTCATAGGCGGGTAAGGCAAGCGGTACTTCCATTAAACGTTTTGCTTCACTCTCAAAATTTGAAAAGTTAGCAAACAACAAATCGGTGTTGGAGTGTTCAAAGTTGTAGCAAGACTGTTCCACTTCATTCTGGTGATAGACATCACCATAAGAAATACCATTAGCCCACACTAAGTCATAAACGTTGGAGCAATTTTGAATGTACATTGCCAGACGTTCAATACCGTAAGTGATTTCGCCCAGTACGGGTTTGCAGTCTAGGCCGCCAACTTGTTGAAAGTAGGTGAACTGCGTGACTTCCATGCCGTTGAGCCAAACTTCCCAGCCAAGACCCCAAGCTCCCAAGGTTGGATTTTCCCAATCGTCTTCTACAAAACGTACGTCGTTTTCTGCAAGGTCTAGACCGAGGGCTGCAAGAGAGCCCAGATATAGCTCGAGAATATTTTCTGGAGCGGGCTTTAAAACAACCTGATATTGGTAGTAGTGTTGAAGACGGTTTGGGTTCTCGCCATAGCGACCATCTTTAGGTCTGCGTGAAGGCTGAACGTAGGCCGCTTTCCAAGGCTCTGGACCAATGGCGCGCAAGAAGGTAGCCGTATGAGAGGTGCCCGCACCGACCTCGAGGTCGATAGGCTGCAATAGGGCGCAACCTTGTTGGTCCCAGTAATCTTGGAGTTTGAGAATGATTTGCTGAAAAGTAAGCATGATTAACCTAGCTAAGCCGTTGATTTTACATGGCTAAGCCGGCTAAGGACTAAAACCGTTTTTGCCTAATGAGACCTAAGATGAGCAGAAGGCAGGAAATACTCAAAATCGGAGTGTTTCCCCAAGCAACGTAAGGTGTTTTTCCTGAATACGCTTGCACCTTGGCGGTTAATGTACCTTGTGTAAATTCAGGGAGTTGTGCGAGCACTTTGCCATCAGGCCCTAATACAGCAGTAATGCCAGTATTCGTGGCTCGCAGGGCTGGCAGGCCGGTTTCTAGAGAGCGCAATTGCGAGAGTCTTAGCTGTTGAGCAGGCGCCTGAGAAGCGCCAAACCAAGCCAAATTGGTAATGTTGATCATCAGGTTTGCTGGTTTATTGCTTTCACGAAGTCTTGAAGCTAACTCACTCCCGAAGACGTCTTCATAGCAAATAGTAATCGCCGCATAAATGGGATCTTGCCCAGATCTTGTGATTGGAAAAAATGCTTGATCTGTTGCGCCACGTGCAAAATCGCTCAGCGGGACGCTAAAAGCTTTAATGAACCAATGAAATCCAGGAGGAATAAATTCTCCAAAAGGTACTAAGTGGGATTTATCGTATTGATAAGTGGGCGCATTTGGGCCGATGCCTAAAGCCCTATTTGAAAACTCTCTACCATCTGGAGGATTTTGGCGTCTGCCAATGATGCCAAATAACAAGGTGCTTTGACTCTGATTGGAAAAAACTTGCAAGCTATCTAAGAGGCCGCTCGGTAAATTGGTTTCTGGCCAAGAAAAGGCAGTCTCAGGACTAACAATCAGATCCGCATGGGACGATTTCATTGCCTGGTCATAAAACTGTATTTGTCTAAATACGCCATCAGGATTAAAGATTAAGCTTTGAGCAAAATTTCCTTGAATGAGTTCTACGCTAAGTGGTTCGCCCTGTGGTTTTGTGAACTGCCACCAAGAAAACGCTGGCATAAGAAGGAAGATGCAGAGGAGTGAAATTCCACCAACTCGTACTTGCTTTCTGAGTATGTAAAGTTGCCATGAGGCCCACACAACCAAAAACGTACAGGCCAATCCTCCTAAGTAAGGAGCAACTGCGCCAAATGGACCGTTCACTTGTGATTCAGCTAGGCCCATCCAAGGAAATCCCGTCAGCACCCAACTCCTCAACCACTCAACGAGCACCCAGTTAGCTGCTAGCAGCAGGCCTGATATAGGACTATCTTTGAAGATCCGTATTGACAGACTTGCCAAAGAAAAAAATAAAGCCATGCCCCCGGCCAGCAAAAATACTGCTGCTACTGATAGTAGCCAGTACATGCCTCCAATGTCGTGAAGGCTGATATAGATCCACCACAGACCCAGAACAAAGTAGCCAAGTCCGAAAGACATGCTGGCTACAAAATAATGTTTGAAAGCTTGCTGATTTGATTTGTGCAGCTGCCACCAAATCAAAGTCAGCAATGGAATTTGAATCCAGCCGCCAAAAGGCAGTTCAGCTGCTCCGGCTAATATTGCACCAAGCACGAAGAGTGCAAGTAGTTGAATGCGATTGCGAACCTTCGGCAATTGCCAATCCATCAAAGCTATTCTCAATCAGTTTTCTTGGGGAGTTGACGCGCTAGCAGAATGTGAATTTGTCTTGGGTCAGCGCGCTGCACTTCAAACTCAACGCTACCAATTTGAACTCGTTCACCCATCTTCGGAACTCTGCCTAGATGTTGAATGACTAAACCTGCAACAGTTTCAATATTCTCATCTGCGAAGTGCGTGCCTAGGGTTTCATTGAATTGTTCAAGTTCAGTAATGCCTTTCACTCGGATGTCACCATTATCGAGAGAGATGATGTTGTCAGCCTCCTCATCAATATCATGCTCATCTTCAATATCACCCACAATTTGCTCAAGGACATCTTCAATGGTGATAATTCCAGCAACGCCACTATATTCATCTACGACAATAGCCAGATGATTGCGATTGTCTTTAAAGTCGCGCAGTAAAACACTTAAGCGCTTAGATTCTGGAATAAAGACTGCTGGACGTAACCAATCGCGCACTTGAAAGTCATCTTCCGTCGAGTGACGCAGTAAATCTTTCGCCAAGAGGATGCCAATGACATTGTCTTTGCTACCCTCGAATACGGGAAATCGTGAGTGTGCTGCGGTAATGACGCTTTTGATAATTGCTGAAAGCGATAGATTGATATCGATCCAGTCAATTTGTGCGCGTGGGACCAAGATGTCCCGGGCACTCAGTTGCCCAACCTGAAATACTCCTTCAATCATTGAAAGGGCATCGGCATCAATCAAGCCTTCGCTTTGAGCTTCTCTGAGCGTTTCAATCAGCTCTTGACGTCGTTCGGTAGGGCTATTGGGCTGAGGCGTTAAAAACTCAGCCAGTCGTTCTAATACGGATTTAGTGGGGTCGGACATGGTTACAAGAATAGCGTAGAAATAAGTAAATTCAGGTATTGAGCAAGAAAAGGGTTTTATTGAGGAATGTAGGGGTTAGTGAACCCTAGATTTTTTAAGATTTTGATCTCCAGGCTTTCCATTTTCTGTGCTTCTTTATCTATTTCATGATCATGCCCCTGTGCATGCAAGCAGCCATGAATAATTAAGTGGGCTAAATGGGCTTTTACTGTTTTGTCTTGTTCGCGTGCTTCTTTCTGAATTACAGGCAAGCAAAACACAATATCTGCTGCAAGAGATTGTTTGGTGAGCTCGTAAGGAAAAGTCAGGACATTGGTTGAATTATCTTTGTTTCTGAAAGCAAGATTCAACTGTTTTCCTTCTGTTTTATTTACAAAACGCAGGGTAAGTAAACCACTTCGCTGAACGGCTGTTTTTACCCATTTCTTGATGAGGGGGGTTGAGGCAATACTACTCAGTGATTTTTCTAGCGCTGGACTCGCACACTGAATAACAACAATCAGTTTTAGGGTGGGTTTAGATTGAGCTGGCATGAGTCTGGAGTAATTCACCGCGCAGTGTGTAATTGAGAACCTCAGTAATTTCTATGTCGACCATCCTGCCGATCCACTTATCCATATTTTTGTCTGGCACGGGAATATGGATGACGCGATTATTGGCGGAACGACCCTGAAGATTGACACCATCTTTAGCCAAGCCCTCAATCAATACTTTTTCAACATTTCCAAGCATGTTCTGGCTAATCACAGTGGCCTGAGATTCGACCAGCGCTAGCAAAGTTTGCAAGCGTTTGAGTTTGACTTCATAAGGCGTATCGTCGCTCAGATTTGCAGCCGGTGTTCCTGGTCTTGGACTAAAGATAAAGCAAAAGCTGTTATCAAATTGCAACTCTTTGACCATCTTCAGTAGTTTGTCAAAATCAGCATCTGTCTCACCGGGGAAGCCAACAATAAAGTCACTTGATAGTGTGAGGTCAGGTCTTACTGCGCGCATCTTGCGAATGATGCTCTTGTATTCCAATGAGGTGTAGCCACGCTTCATGGCGGAGAGCACCGAGTCGGAGGCATGCTGGACTGGCAAGTGCAGGTGACTCACTAACTTAGGAACCTTGGCATACACATCGATCAAGCGTTGTGTAAATTCTTTGGGGTGGCTTGTGGTGAAGCGAATGCGCTCAACCCCTGGAATCTCTGCAATATATTCAATTAAGAGTGCGAAGTCGGCGATTTCTTCGGTGTTGCCCATCTTGCCTAAATAAGCATTGACGTTTTGTCCGAGCAAAACGATTTCTTGAACGCCTTGTGAGGCCAGACTTGCTACCTCAGTCAGTACGTCATCAAATGGGCGCGACACTTCTTCGCCGCGGGTATATGGCACAACGCAATAGCTGCAATATTTTGAGCAGCCTTCCATAATGGAGACGTAGGCGGAGCCGCGTGTTTGGCGAGAGGCGGGAAGGTGATCGAATTTTTCAATTTCCGGAAATGAAATATCTACCTGAGAAATCCCAGTCTCACGACGTTTGGCAAGTAAATCAGACAGACGATGCAAAGTTTGCGGGCCAAACACCACATCCACGTAGGGCGCCCGACTAATAATTTGTTGACCTTCTTGGCTGGCAACGCATCCACCAACGCCAATCAATAAATCAGGCCTGCGTTTTTTGATTTCACGTAAACGCCCAAGATCAGAAAAGACTTTGTCTTCTGCTTTTTCTCGAATGGAACAGGTGTTCAATAGAACAACATCCGCATCTTCTGGAGAGTCTGTCATTTCCATGCCTTCGTTAGCATGGAGGATGTCTGCCATCTTTCCCGAGTCATACTCGTTCATTTGACAGCCAAAGGTTTTGATATAGAGCTTTTTCATATGCCGTTCTCAGGTTTATAGCTGGGGGCGAAGCTCAGATTTTACGGCATCAGCACACTTGCCATCCTTACATTAAGCGATACACCAGAATGGTCACCAATGTCGGCGGTAAGGCTGCAAGCAATAGGTAGCCTGCAGAAACAGCGGTATTGGGGAAGTGGGCACGCAAAATGGCGATTCCAGCAGGATTCGGAGCATTAGCGATCACTGTTAGCCCGCCACCCGCTACAGCACCACCAACTAAAGCAAGTTTAAATTCTGGTGAAGTACCGCTGACGAGCGAGCCAAGGTAGGTGAGTGCTGCGTTATCGGTAATGGCCGTGAGAGCAAGGCTGCCGTAAAACACAGCAGTAGGACTCATATTCTCGAGGATGGGTTGCAGCCACCATCCCTGCAATCCTCCAAGGACAACCAAGCCAGCCAAGAAGAACCCAACTAAGAGCGCTTCACGCAAAATTAAAGGACTTTGGTGTTTTGGGTAGGCGGTGGTGTAGCCAATAAAAAACAGTAAGAGCCACATAAAGATAACAGGATCATGGGCGAAGCCAACAATCCCCGCCAAGAACAGTAGGTGAATGAAAGTGGTAGTGACTGGCATCTTGCTCTGTGCAGCTTTAATTTCAGGTTCAATGAGCTGCCGATGAAATATTAGTGTAGCTGCCATCGCATTAATGAAAATCGCAATGCAAGATTCGAGGCCGAAATTGGCAAACATGAATGCACTACTCCAGCCCCATGTGGACGCAACCATGAGAACAGGTGGCGCAGCAAAATTGGTGAGCGTTCCACCAATTGAAATATTGACGAATAGAGCCCCCAAGGTGCCGTAAAGCAAAGCATTAGAGCATTTGTGGCGATAGACTAAATCCCGCAATAAAAAAGCCGCTAGAGTCATCGCAGCCGGTTCGGTGATCAATGAACCTAACAATGGTGTGATACTGAGAATTAAGAAATACAAAGTAGGCGCTTGCTTAGTGTGCAAAACTGATTGCATCATTTTGCTTAAGCCATGCAATATTTGACTGGCAATATTCAGAACAGGCTTGCTGCCAGCCACCACCATGATGGCGAATACAAACAGGGGTTCGGTGAAGTTGCGATGATTGGCGTAGTCTTTTGCTGTGCTTAAATCATTTGCGAGCCACATGAAGATGATAAGGATAGCTGCCCAAAACCCAAAGACAATCTCTACTTCGCCTAGCAAGTGCCATAGACCGGAATGCTTAGGAGATGTTTTAGCTAAGGCCTCAAAATAGGATGTACAAAAGGTATGCAGTACTGCGATTGCAAAAATAATACTTGCGCCAAGTTCGGTAGGGGTAAAGTTCATAATCAAATGGTATCAGCTACTTAAGACAAATAAAGGTTTGGTACTTTAGGAGGTTTTGATGAAATTAAAGATTGGCTATCAAGCGTTAATTGCACAAGCGATGGAGCAGGTTGAAACTGTGCCACTGAGTCAAGCAAAAGCATTTTTAGAAGATTCCAATACTGTTTTTGTGGATATTCGTGATGTCCGCGAGCTTGAGCGCGAGGGGATGATTCCGAATGCTTTGCATGCCCCTAGGGGCATGTTGGAGTTCTGGGTCGATCCAGACAGCCCTTATTTCAAGCCTATTTTTGGGGAGGGCAAGCGCCTAGTTTTATATTGCGCATCTGCTTGGCGCTCTGCATTGGCGACAGAAACACTTCAAAGAATGGGTGTGCCAGGAGTTTGTCATCTGGAGGGGGGTTTTTCTGCTTGGAAGAAAGCAGAACTCCCTGTTGCCGCCAAGCCCAGTAAACCGCATTCCACTTAATCAGTAAAGGTCCTTATGAGAAAAGTTCAATCCCAGTTTGGCGTTGGCTCCCTGCAGCAAAAACTAGCGGTAGGTGACTTACATTTTTTGGCGGATGCTGAGGTCGCTCGTGGTGGTTCCGGAACAGGGCCATCGCCTCATGAATATCTTGCTGCTGCATTAGCATCCTGCACCAGCATGACATTGAAAATGTATTCCGAGCGTAAAACTTGGAAACTAGAAAATGCCATTGTGACTGTTGATATTGAGCGCACGAATGATGTTGAGATATTGAGTCGTGACATTCAGTTGATAGGTGAGCTAGATAATGAGCAGAAAGAGCGCTTGTTAGACGTTGCAAGCAAGTGCCCTATTCATAAGGCGTTGGCTGGCGAGATTCAAATAAAAACCCAGCTTGTAAATTAATACAAACTGGGTTTGGTATTGCGGGTACTGCTAAATCAGTAGAAGAGGACTATTAGTTAGGAGCTTGATTCTTCTGATTTGTTTTTCCAGCGTTGTAGCCAGAGTTGTACTCAGAAGCCTGCTCTTTTTTGTATGCATCGTATACATAGCCAGATGCGGCACCAACTGCTGCACCACCGACCGCACCCCAAATAGGGTTGCCGTGGAAAATGGCAGTGCCGACTGCACCAGCTGCTGCACCGATGCCTGCACCAGATAAAGTACGTTGTTCAGTGTTGCTCATATTGGAGCAACCCGCAATGGCTACAGTAGCTGCTGCGATAGCGATAATTTTTTTCATATCAAGCGATCCTTATATAAATGAATGTTGTATTGGCTTATTTTCTGGCGCAAGGAAAGCGCATAGCCAAGAAGCCTAAAAAGGTCCCCGCAGCAGGTTCGTTAGCAAGTTGAGGAGCTACTTGTGCAAACTTAACAAAATCACCAATCACATCATCACGGTTTGGAGCAGGTTGCTTCACGCAAATAAATGGCTTAGCGCGTTGCGGGTGGCGTGTTGCTAAATAGGTATCGTAAATAGCAGTTGTATAACCAACACAGAAACTGCGAGATTCTGGGCTTGCTGGTAATTTGCATACAGTGACGAGTTCTTGTGTGCTGAGCACTTTAACTTTTTCTTGGGCCTGAGCCAGACCTGAAAATGCGCAGATTGCGATTAAAACAGCCAAAACTTTCTTCATGGGTTCTCCCTTGGGTGTATGTAAAACAATCATAAACCATAAATATGATGATTTTTTGCACTAAATTAGTGCAAAGTGCACCGAAATAGGATTTATTTTTCCCCATAATGATGCAAAAAACTAGAGGGGGAACTTCAGTGGAAACTTTGAAATCAGGTAGCGACGCTTTATTTATTTTGCTCGGCGCCATTATGGTCTTGGCAATGCATGCGGGTTTTGCTTTTTTGGAGCTCGGCACAGTTCGCAAAAAGAACCAAGTTAATGCGCTAGTCAAAATATTAGTAGATTTTGCGGTTTCAACGATCGCCTACTTCTTCATTGGCTACAGCATTGCTTATGGTGTCAATTTCTTTTCGGGGGCGGAAGTCTTAGCCGAGAAGAACGGCTACGAGTTGGTGAAGTTTTTCTTCCTGCTGACCTTTGCTGCAGCGATTCCAGCAATTGTTTCTGGTGGCATTGCAGAGCGTGCAAAGTTCAATCCTCAACTCATTGCGACGTTTGTTTTAGTCGGTTTTGTTTATCCCTTCTTTGAGGGAATTGCTTGGAATCAACATTACGGAATTCAGGCGTGGATCAAGACATTGACCGGTGAAGAGTTTCATGATTTCGCTGGTTCCATAGTGGTTCATGCAGTTGGCGGCTGGATTGCCTTGCCGGCGGTGCTCTTGCTTGGTGCGCGTCGTGGGCGCTACAACAAAGATGGGAATATTTCTGCGCATCCACCTTCCAGCATTCCTTTCTTGGCCTTAGGCGCTTGGATTTTGGCGGTAGGTTGGTTTGGTTTTAATGTGATGAGTGCTCAATCGATCGACAAAATTAGTGGCCTCGTAGCTTTGAATTCTTTGATGGCGATGGTTGGCGGAACATTAGCAGCATGGGTTGTGGGCCGTAATGATCCAGGCTTTACTTACAATGGCCCCCTTGCAGGTTTGGTAGCAGTGTGTGCAGGCTCTGACTTGATGCATCCTCTTGGCGCCTTAATCGTTGGCTTGGTGGCTGGTGGCTTATTTGTGTATATGTTTACCTTGGTGCAAAACCGCTGGAAGATCGACGATGTATTGGGTGTTTGGCCCCTGCATGGTTTATGCGGTCTTTGGGGTGGCTTGGCTGCTGGGATCTTTGGTGCAAAAGCTTTGGGCGGCATGGGCGGGATTAGTTTTACCGGGCAACTCATTGGTAGCGCATTAGGAGTTGGCATCGCCTTGGTTGGTGGTTTCGTAGTTTACGGAGCATTGAAGATGGCCTTGGGAATACGCATGTCTCAAGAGGAAGAGTTCGAAGGTGCGGATTTAAGTGTGCATCGCATTTCTTCTTCACCAGATCGCGAACCAAACTGGTAAACCACCCGATGTCTGTGACATCACTTATTCCTACCTATAATCAGTTATGGCTATATTTGAACTAGACGGAATGGCCCCTCATTTGGATGAGGGAGCTTGGGTTGCCGAAAGCGCAGAAGTGATCGGTAAGGTACACATGCACAAGAACGCCAGTGTCTGGCCCAACGTAATAGTGCGAGGCGATAACGACCTCATCGAAATCGGTGAAGATAGTAATGTGCAGGATGCATCTGTGCTGCACACTGATCCAGGTTTTGAGTTGATTATCGGTAAGCGCGTTACGGTTGGCCACCAAGTGATGTTGCATGGTTGTCAAATCGGTGACGGTAGCTTGATTGGTATTGGTGCTGTGATTTTGAACGGTGCAAAAATCGGCAAACATTGCTTGGTTGGGGCAGGTGCGCTAGTGACTGAGGGAAAAGAATTTCCTGATGGCTCAATGATCTTGGGATCACCGGCAAAGGTTGTAAAGACGCTGGAACCAGAGCAAATGAAAAAGATCGAAGATATCGCTGGGCGCTATGTGAAGAATGCGCAGCGCTATGCCAAGACACTCAAAAGAATTTCATAAAAATTGCCCTACGTTTTTAATGTAGTTCTGCCAGTTTTTGCCCTCATCCTTGTTGGATACATTTGCGGTAAATCTGGCAAGTTAGGTGAGAGCGCCTCGACTGAGCTCAATCGCTTTGTTGTTTGGCTTGCGTTACCGGCCCAATTATTTAACTTCGCGGCTAACAGTACTTGGCAGTCGCTGTGGCAGCCAGGATTTATCTTGGCTTTCGCCGTCAGTTGTCTATTGGTTTACTTCTTGACGTTTTTTATCACTTGGTACCGTAAGCGAGATCTAGCGCTTGCCAGCTTTGCCGGCCTGAGCGCTTCTTACTCCAATACTGGTTACATGGGCATCCCACTGTGTATTTTGGCTTTGGGGCAGGATGGCTTTGCTCCAGCAGTGATTGCCACATTTGTTGTATTTGGGATGTTTGCTTTAGCAACTGTTTTTATTGAAATCGGCACACTCGCACATAAAAAGTCTCACGAGATTGTGTGGAGCGTTATCAAATCTCTTTGTTCCAATCCTTTGCTGGTGGCTCCAGTTGCAGGCTTACTATGGTCTTCAACTCATTTACCTTTGTATGATCCGCTTCAACAATTCATTTCATTTTTAGCGGCTGCAGCTAGCCCCTGTGCGCTTGTCTCGATTGGCTTATTTCTCATTCAAAAGCGAAAAACAGATAGATCCGATGCCTGGGGTTTAAGTTTTGCAAAGCTGATCGTTCAGCCAATCATTGCCTGGGTAATCGCAGGACCTATTTTGAATTTACCGGTGCTCTGGGTTAATGCCGTGGTGATATTGAGCGCGCTCCCAACTGGCACCGGCCCTTTTATGTTGGCCCAGTATTACAACGCGGATGGCCGAACCATTTCTCGTGTGGTCTTGCTGACTACAGTCGGCTCCTTGCTCACGTTGTCACTATTTCTTTGGTGGAATAGCGCAGTTTAATTACCCTAAAGTGCTTTAGACTGTTCTCTTATGGAAGAGATTAATTTCTGGATTGGCATCATTGCCACGATTGCATTTGCGATTACAGGTGTACTAGCCATTGCGGATCGTGGCGTGGATATTTTTGGTGTTCTCGTGCTTGGCGTCATTACGGCAATCGGTGGCGGCACTGTGCGTGACATCATCTTGGGAACCCCCACCTTCTGGTCACAATCCCAAATCTATGTATGGCTTGCTTTGGGCGCGAGTGTTCTAACCTTTTTTGCGGAGTCTTTCTTTACTCAACCGCAAATTTATCGTTGGATGTTGTATATCGATGGACTTGGTGCTGCGCTGTTTGGAATTGCTGGCGCTGATAAAGCTTGGAATATGGGATTTGGTTTACCG
This sequence comes from Polynucleobacter finlandensis, assembly GCF_018881755.1. Lineage (GTDB taxonomy): Bacteria > Pseudomonadota > Gammaproteobacteria > Burkholderiales > Burkholderiaceae > Polynucleobacter > Polynucleobacter finlandensis. The sequence continues at coordinate 222,870 of NZ_JACVPS010000002.1, forward strand.
CTAGGACCAGTGATCTTAGGTGTCGTGACTGCGATCGGTGGCGGATTGCTACGCGATATTTTGGCCGGCAGAAAAACACTCTTAATGTCTTATGAGTTGTATGCCATTCCAGTCACTTTAGGTTGCTGCATTTATGTATTGATTCTGAATTTCTTGCCGCAATACACTATTGAAGGTTCAGTTGCATGTATGTTGGCGATCTTTGGATTACGCGCAGCAGCTATTCACTGGGATCTGCGCGTACCCAAAATGTTCATTACTAAAACGCGCTAACAGCCCCATCGCTGCGGGGATCCCAACCACCACGTAATGTGCCTGAGGGTTCACGAATAATGCAGCCCGCATGACCAACGGTCTCATCAAATGCATCGAGCATTTCAATTTCATGACCTAATGCATGCAATTCTTTGGCAACCCAAGGACTAAAACGGGATTCGAGTTTGAGGCTGTCACTCGTTTGACCCCAAGTGCGTCCTAGCAACCAACGTGGACGGCTAATAGCATCTTGCGGATCTAGGCCATACGTTGCGGTACGGGTAAATACGGCACATTGCGTTTGAGGCTGACCATCACCACCCATCGTGCCATACACCATTTGACGACCATCATTAAATAGCGCAAGCGCGGGGTTTAATGTGTGAAATGGTTTGCGATAAGGCTCAAGATGATTGAGTGCTTTTGGATCCAAAGAAAAACTGCAACCACGGTTTTGCCAGTTAACGCCTGATTGAGGTAATACGATGCCGGCGCCAAACTCGTGATAAATACTTTGAATAAAGGAAACAGAATTTCCTTGCCCATCAATCACACCCATCCAAATGGTATCGGCAGGACCTTTGCCTTGACCCCAAGGAAGCGCTTTTTCAGGATCAATACTTTTAGCGAGCTTCTTCAAAAATGCGGGAGCCAAAAAGGACTGTGCATTTTTGACCATGTATGCAGGATCGGTAACAAACTTGTCGCGAACTTTAAAAGCCTGCTTGGTCGCTTCAACGCAGTGGTGAACATACTGCGCGCTATCAACCTTGAAGCGTTTTAGATTGAGTTGATCCAGAATACCAATGATCATTAATGACACAACCCCTTGTGTTGGGGGCGTCATGTTGTAAACATTCCCCAAGCTGTGCTTTAACTCAAGTGGGTCAATTAGCTTTGCTTGATGGCGATGCAGGTCGCCCAAGCGAAGGGGGCTGCCAATATTAGTTAGTTCTTTTGCAAGCACATTAGCTAAATCGCCGCGGTAGTAATCTTCCGTTCCTTTTCTGGCAATTTGTCTTAATGTTTTTGCAAGACGCTCTTGTTTAAAGATGCTGCCCACTGCCGGCGCTTTGCCATCAACCAAAAAAGTTTCAGCAAAGCCGGGTATGGGGCTGAGCTCTTCACGTTTTTTAGCGGTCAGGCTAGATTGACTATGGGTAACTGGCATACCAGATTCTGCATAGTGAATAGCATCGGCAAGCAAACGCGAGAGCGGAATCTTTCCCTTTAACGCTTGCTTGGATAATTGATGTGCTGCACCCCAGCCTGAAATGGTGCCTGCTACAGTATTGGCAGCTACTGGCCCACGAAATGGAATTGCTTTAGTGATACCGCGCTCTGCGTACCATTGCTTAGTAGCAAGGCCTGCTGCAGCGCCGCATGCATCAATGCCGCCCATCGCCTTGCCTGGAGAGTGTATGACCCAAAAGGAGTCACCACCAATGGAGTTCATATGGGGGTAGACAACTGCGATAGTTGCCGCTGCAGCCACCATTGCCTCTAGTGCATTTCCACCTTCTCTTAAGACGGCCAAAGCTGATTCTGATGCGAGGGAGTGTGGTGCCACTGCCATCCCGCGAATACCCCATTTTTGCTGCATATATTTCTCTCCAGATTTATTGTTGTTATTTGCACTAATGACATTGTAGAACTCGGGGAAAACCCCGATCTCATTTGATGGGGAATTACCCTAACTAAGGGATTTCTAAGGAAATTTTCATCGCATAATTGGCTCGTTGTTTATTTTCTATACAAAAATAATTTAGGAGCTACTGATGTCAACATCAATTAAAGCAGCCCCAATGACCGCTGAAGAACGCAAAGTTATTTTTGCTTCCTCTTTAGGTACGGTTTTTGAGTGGTACGACTTTTATCTTTACGGTTCATTGGCTGCTGTTATTGCCAAACAGTTTTTCTCAGGCTTAGATGCAGGCTCTGCCTTCATTTTCGCTTTATTGGCATTTGCTGCAGGCTTTATCGTGCGCCCATTTGGTGCGTTGGTATTTGGTCGTTTGGGTGACTTGATTGGTCGTAAGTACACCTTCTTGGTCACTATTATGATCATGGGTGGTGCGACATTTGTCGTAGGTATTCTGCCTAACTACGCAACTATTGGCGTTGCCGCTCCAGTGATCTTGATTGCATTACGTATGCTTCAAGGTTTGGCTTTGGGTGGTGAGTACGGTGGCGCAGCTACTTATGTTGCAGAACATGCTCCTCACGGTAAGCGTGGTGCATACACAGCTTGGATTCAGACAACGGCCACTCTTGGTTTGTTCTTATCCTTGCTCGTGATTTTGTTCACCCGTGAACTTACTGGTCCAGACTTTGATGTTTGGGGCTGGCGTGTTCCCTTCATTGTTTCTATTGCTTTGTTGGCTGTTTCTGTTTACATCCGCTTGTCGATGAACGAATCTCCAGCTTTCAAGAAGATGAAAGATGAAGGTAAATTGTCTAAAGCACCTTTGACAGAATCATTCGGTCAATGGAAGAACTTGAAGATTGTTATCTTGGCATTGTTTGGTCTGGTTGCAGGTCAAGCGGTGGTTTGGTACACAGGTCAGTTCTATGCTTTGTTCTACCTCACTCAGGTATTGAAAGTAGATGCTAAGACAGCGAACTTGTTGATTGCCGCTTCATTAGTAGTCGGCACACCATTCTTCGTAGTATTTGGTAGCTTGTCAGATAAGATTGGCCGTAAGGTCATCATCATGGCTGGCTTGTTGTTGGCTGTTATTACTTACATTCCAAATACTCCAGTTTCAGTATTTAATGCCTTGACCCACTTTGCTAACCCAGCGTTAGAAAAAGCTATGGCAACTGCACCAGCAACGATTACTGCTGATATAAATGAATGTACGTTCCAGTTCAACCCAACGGGTACAGCTAAGTTCACAAGTTCTTGCGATATTGCAAAACAAGTGATGGCTTCTAACTCTGCTAGCTACACCACTGTTGCCGCTCCTGCTGGCACAGTAGCTGTTGTGAAAATTGGCGATCTCGAAATCCCTGGCTATACAGCCAAAGGTTTGGATCCAGCTGATGCAAAAGCGAAAGATGCTGAGTTTAAGAAAGCTATTCGTGAGGCGTTAAATAAAGAGGGTTATCCAGTTAAAGCTGATCCAGCTGCGATTAATTATTTTGCCGTGTTCCTTCTCTTGTTCTACCTCGTGATCTTGGTAACGATGGTTTACGGCCCAATCGCGGCTATGTTGGTTGAGATGTTCCCAACCCGCATTCGTTACACATCAATGTCCTTGCCATACCATATTGGTAACGGTTGGTTCGGCGGCTTGTTGCCAACGATCTCCTTTGCCTTGGTAGCGCAAAACGGTAATATTTACTACGGTCTCTGGTATCCAATCATCATTGCTGCAATGACATTGGTAATCGGCGTACTCTTTGTTAAAGAAACAAAAGACGTAGATATCTATGCACGTGATTAAAGATCTGCACTAAGTAGTTTTAGTGCGATACATTTGAAACCCGATCACTGAGTGGTCGGGTTTTTTTATTCCCACAAATTGTGTTGATTGCTGCGATTCAGGAGTGCTCGATTTTGTGCGTCTATAGAGATGTCTTTGGGCCCAGAAACATGTTTGATGTCCACGCCAGCAGTCAGACTTCCGGCTTGATGCACTCTTAAGTACCAGCCGCTAAAGCCAGATTGCAACATGGCTTTTGCAGCACCCTTGTAGCCCATAGCGGCATTAAATTTGAAGCAGGGTTCGCGTAACTTGACCACAGAAAACTCTAGGCCACCAATGATGAGCTTGTCACCAACATATACGTCTGTTTCTAGTAAGCCTTCAATCGTAAAATTTTCTCCGATGGCGCCGTACTGAAGTTGCACTGATTTTTTAGTTTCTCGCGTCAGCAGCGCATTCCAAAAGGCATAGTGCTCTGCTGGGTATACATAGATTGCTTTTTCAAGTCCGCCGTGCACTGAGGGATCTGCTTGTTCATCTCCCTGAACACCTAGCCTGGTGATTTCTACAGACTCAGGACTATTTAAGGTGCTAATCGCTTGCTTGCGAATAGCTGACGCTACTATTTTGTAATTGGGGTGATGGTCACCAAAGAGTGGGGTAACTTTGCCAGAAGAGATGGATAAGAGTCGCATGAAGGTTTTCGCCTGATAAGATCACATCATAAGTCGAAGAAAGTGAATGATGAGTTTATATATCAGGATTGTGGTGGGATTGCTTTGCATGGCGATGGGCCATCTTGTATATGCCAAGTGGGACGAGGAGCGCGATGTCACCACCAATGGCAAAGAAGAGTTTATCTACTACTACAAGACCAATGAACAAGGTCACAAGCTAGTGTTGGATAAATATATCAAACGCCTGATTTTTATCCAAAAGGATCGTCTTCTTAAACGCACTATCAACCAAATCAAAATTGATGGCGTGGATCTGGAGGTGATGAGTGATACCTTCTCACATTACCCGGAACAAACAGCGATTACTTTTGAAAACAAGGATGAGGTTCTTAAAAAGCTATTTCTAGCCAAGAAAGTGGAAGTTTATGTTCGGTATGGCAGAGAGCCTGGAGTGAGCATCTTTCAAATTAAGTAGCTATAGGGCGTGCAACTTTTTCGCTAGATCAAGAAGGGTCCAATGCTTTATTTTGGGCTAGTATGAAATAAAAAAAGAGACTCCAATCATGAATAGAAGAAACTTTCTGGGTGGCGCAAGCTTGGCTCCCTTAAGCTTATTAATGCCAGCGAACTTTGCGCGGGCCCAAAATAATATTTTGAGTTCCGAGATGCTTGTATTGAGTAGTTATATGGGTGCGGCAGAGAATCAAGCTTTGCCGCCTGAGGTGTTGGAGCAAGCTAAGCTACATGTGCTCGATACCTTTGCCGCCATTATTTCTGGCTCAGAGCTTTTGCCAGGTCAAGCAGCGCTGAGATATATCAAGCTACACGGCAGTAGGGGAAGTCAAACTGTGATGGCATCACCATTTACCTCCGGCGCTGCTGATGCTGCAATGGTGAATGGCGTAATGGGTCATGCTGATGAGACTGATGATTCCCATGGTCGCTCCCGTTCCCATCCTGGGTGCGCTGTGATTCCTGCTTCTTTTGCTGTTGGTGAGGAGCTCAATATTAGTGGAACCCATTTCTTGCGCGCAGTCACACTGGGTTATGACATTGGTACACGCTTGCTGATGGCGATGGGCGGCCCCAAATTTAGCTATGAGAGTCATAAAAGTTCTCATAGCATTGCAGGCGTCTTTGGAGCAGCCGCCGCCGCAGGTTGTGCAGCCGGCCTGAATGCGCAACAGATGCGTTGGTTATTGGATTACACGGCCCAACAGTCTTCTGGAATTGCATCCTGGGGAAGAGATACAGATCATATTGAGAAGGCCTTTGTCTTTGGGGGAATGCCCGCCAAAAATGGTGTGATTTCTGCGCTACTAGTTCACTCGGGATGGAATGGTGTGAATGATGTTTTTTCTGGCCCTGATAATTATTTTTTAGCCACCGCACCTAGTGCAGATCGTGCACAGTTGACTGAGAAATTAGGTGAGCGTTTTGAGATTACACAAACAGATATTAAAAAGTGGTCAGTTGGCTCACCAATACAAGGCCCCCTTGATGCAATTGAGAGCATTCGTCGCAAACATCCTTTTGATTCTTCCCAAGTTGTAGCGGTACGCATAAGGCTTGAGCCGGCTGTAGCTAAGGTAGTTGATAACCGCGACATGCCCGATATCTGTCTGCAATATATGGCAGCCGTCATGTTGTTGGATAAAACAGCTTCATTCAAAGCAGCGCATGACATTGCTAGGATGCAAAATCCAGAAGTCTTGGCTGTGCGTTCAAAAGTTCAGCTAATTCCCGACTCAGCGCTTTCGCAGTTTTTGCCTGTCAGGGTGGCCATTGTTGAGATTGAATTAAAGGACGGATCAATTCTGACTGAGCGCGTTGATGCCGTGCGCGGCACCCCTCGCAATCCAATGGGCAGGGATGAGGTCATAGCAAAATGCCAAGACCTGATGGGGCCAGTTTTGGGCAAGAGACAATCCAATGCCTTGATAGAGGCAAGCTTGACACTTGAGAGCGTCAAGAGCATCAAAACCATTAGCCCATTACTAAAGAAGCCGGTTTAAGGGTGGTGTCATATCAAGCTGATTTTGATACAATCATACGTTCGGCGATTTAGCTCAGTTGGTTAGAGCGATGGAATCATAATCCACAGGTCCGGGGTTCGAATCCCTGAATCGCCACCAAATCAAAAGGCCATTGCCAAGCGGCAGTGGCCTTTTTCTTAGGTCTCTCGAGTCTTCAATATGGCTAAATTTTGGAACTTTGTCCTTTTTCAGCTTGGCTGGTTTGCCTGTGTATGGGGCGCGGCTAATCAAAAGGTACTGTGGGCTGTGGCGGGCACCTTGGCCTATATTATTTTTCATATTTGGCGATCACCCTTACCTAAGGTAGAAACAAGCCTTTTAATTAAGGCGGTTATATATGGAGTGAGCGCTGACACACTTGTTATGCATTTAGGCTTACTAGACTTTAAAGACGAGTGGCCAAGCCCCTTTGTCTCTCCCTTATGGATGTGGGTTCTATGGGCCCTAGTCGCTAGCACTATCAATGGATCGCTTTCCTGGCTCAGGGGTCGACCGATTCTTGGGGCGGTCCTGGGGGCAATTTGTGGCCCAATGTCTTATGAGGCTGGGATACGCATGGGAGCAGGATCCTGGGGTCCTGGCGGCCAAATAATGGGATTCATCATCATTGGGGTTATCTGGGGTGTTGCAATACCACTGTTCTTTTATTGGGATAAAACGCCTTTGGAACAAGGTTTCGTCAAAAATCCGTAATTTCTTCAAAAAAGTTACTTGCAAAGAGTACTGTTTTTATATACAGTAACTTCTAAGATGTTAGACAGTAGAAGAAAATTCGGAAATAAGCCCAATACATAGCGAAAAGGAATCAAAAAATGGCCTTGGATGAAAAAAGAAAATCAGCCTCCTCAGAATTTGAGGGAATGAGCGGAGATAAGCAAAAAGCATTAACGGCGGCCTTGGCGCAAATTGAGAAGCAATTTGGCAAGGGCTCAATCATGAGATTGGGCGATGCTGAAATTAATCAAGATGTTCAGGTAGTCTCTAGCGGTTCTCTTGGCTTGGACATAGCTTTGGGAGTTGGCGGTATAGCGCGTGGCCGTGTCATTGAGATTTACGGCCCAGAGTCATCGGGGAAAACAACATTAACTTTGCATGCCATTGCAGAAATGCAAAAGCTAGGCGGAACCTGCGCATTTATTGACGCAGAACATGCACTAGATGTTCAATATGCCTCCCGCTTAGGTGTGGACGTCAATAATTTATTGATTTCTCAGCCAGACACTGGCGAGCAAGCATTAGAAATTGCGGATGCATTGGTGCGCTCAGGTTCGATCGATTTAATCGTGATTGACTCAGTAGCCGCCTTGGTTCCAAGAGCGGAGATTGAAGGTGATATGGGTGATTCATTGCCAGGCTTGCAGGCCCGCTTAATGAGTCAAGCCTTGCGTAAGTTGACTGGTGCCATTAAGCGTACCAACACAACTGTGATTTTCATTAACCAGATTCGTATGAAGATTGGTGTAATGTTTGGATCCCCAGAAACCACGACTGGCGGTAACGCCCTTAAGTTCTACGCGTCTATGCGTTTAGATATTCGCCGCATTGGTAGCATCAAGAAGGGCGATGAGATTGTTGGCAACGAGACCCGCGTCAAGGTTGTGAAGAACAAGGTTTCTCCACCATTCCGCGAAGCGATCTTTGACATCATGTATGGCGCTGGTATCTCAAGAGAAGGCGAAATCATCGATATGGGCGTTGAGGCCGATATCGTTGAGAAATCAGGCTCTTGGTATAGCTACAACGGCGACCGTATTGGTCAAGGTAAAGACAATGTGCGTGAGTTCTTAAAAGAGAATCCAGCAATCGCTCAAGATATCGAAGCAAAAATTCGTGCAAAGTTAGGCGTGAAAGCCGGGTCAGCCGTAGTGAGTGATGTGCTGAGCGCAGAAGAGGAAGTCGAATAGTTCGATGTCAGAACTAGGTAGTAAAACTAAACAAAGCCCGAGTCTTAAAGCTCGGGCTTTGCGTCTTTTATCTTTACGTGAATACAGCCGGAAAGGCTTGGCAGCAAAATTAGAAGAATCTGCCGCAAGGTATGCCAAGCTTTCATCAAAAGAGGATAAACAAGAGTCAGATGTCATTGGTAAGCCCGTGACTCTGCAAATTCAAGAAGTGTTAGATGACTTTGAGGCTAGAGGTTGGCTCTCAGATGAGCGCTTTGCCGAGGCGCTAGTGCGACGCAGGAGTGAGCGATACGGAGCGCGCAAGATACAAGATGAACTGCAAAGAGCTGGGGTCGATAGCGATAAGGCAGCTGAGTTGATCCAAGGGTTGCGGGAAACTGAATATCAGCGGGCCAAAGAGCTTTGGCTAAAAAAATTTGGCACACTAGGTCAAGAGCAAAAAGAGCGGGCAAGGCAATATCGCTTCTTGGCTTCCAAGGGATTTAGCTCTGAGGTGGTGTCAAAAGTCCTCGGCGGGCGTTTTGACTAGGGCAAGTACGGATTAGTGAGGCGTAATTGCCGCGTTGCAGCATGCTAGACTTACAGAGTCGGTAAAACCGGTCTCATTTATACAAAAAAGCTAGGTTTAGCGCATAAAGGGTAAATCTGAGATTCAGGTCAAATCGGCTTTATTTATCCTCATCGCTTGCTAAAAAGATACCGTTTCTGGAGTAATTATGAAAATTCATGAGTACCAAGGCAAAGAACTTCTGCGCCAATTTAATGTGCCTGTTCCAAATGGCATTCCTGCGTTTAGTGTTGATGAGGCAATAAAGGCTGCCGAAAAGCTAGGCGGTCCAATTTGGGTTGTCAAAGCGCAGATTCATGCAGGTGGTCGCGGTAAAGGTGGCGGTGTGAAATTAGCCAAGAGCATGGATGAAGTGAAAAAATATGCTTCTGAAATTTTGGGTATGCAGCTCAAGACGCATCAAACAGGACCAGAAGGTCAAAAAGTAAATCGCCTCTTGATTGAAGATGGCGCAGATATCAAAAAAGAGTATTACTTTAGTATCGTTACGGACCGTGCAACACAGAAGAATGTGATCATGGCTTCTAGCGAAGGTGGAATGGATATCGAAGAAGTTGCTGAGTCCCATCCAGAAAAAATTATTAAAGTATTTGTTGATCCATTGATTGGTTTAACAGATGCTGATTGCGACATCGTAGCTAAAGGCATAGGCGTTCCAGATGCTTCAATCCCGATGGCGCGTGATGTATTTAAAAACTTGTACAAGACCTATTGGGATACCGACGCATCATTGGTCGAGATCAACCCATTGATTCTCGAAGGTAATGGGAAGATCAAGGCCCTTGACGCTAAATTTAACTTTGATCCCAATGCTTTGTATCGTCATCCAGAGATCGTTGCTTATCGCGATATCGATGAAGAAGACGCAGCAGAGATTGAAGCTTCGAAATTTGACCTCGCTTACATCTCTTTAGATGGCAACATTGGCTGCTTGGTGAACGGTGCAGGTTTGGCGATGGCAACTATGGACACGATTAAGTTGTTTGGCGGCGAGCCAGCTAACTTCTTGGATGTAGGTGGTGGCGCTACAGCAGAAAAGGTCACTGAAGCTTTCAAGATCATGCTCAAGAACAAAAGTGTAGAAGCAATTTTGGTTAACATCTTCGGCGGCATTATGCGATGTGACGTGATTGCCGATGGCGTGGTTACAGCATGTAAAGCAGTGAACTTAACTGTGCCTTTGGTTGTGCGCATGAAGGGTACAAACGAAGAACTTGGCAAGAAGATTCTTGCTGACTCTGGTTTGCCAATTATTAGCGCCGATTCAATGGCTGAAGCTGCTACTAAGGTAGTTGCTGCTGTTGCCAAAAATAAATAATCAAGGAATTTCAATATGTCTATTTTGATTAATAAAAACACCAAGGTCATTACACAAGGTATTACCGGTAAGACTGGTCAGTTTCATACTGAAAAATGTCAGGAATACGCTAACGGCAAAAATTGTTTTGTTGCTGGTGTAAATCCTAAAAAAGCTGGCGAGTCCATTTTTAATATCCCCATTTACGGCACTGTTAAAGAAGCTGCTCAGCAAACTGGTGCAACTACTTCGGTTATTTATGTTCCACCTCCTGGAGCTGCTGCTGCGATTTGGGAAGCTGTAGAAGCTGATCTTGACTTTGTCATCTGTATTACTGAAGGTATTCCAGTGCGCGATATGTTGGAAGTGCGCAATAAGATGAAGGCAAAAGAAGCTGCTGGCGGTAAAAAGACTTTATTACTTGGCCCTAACTGCCCAGGCATCATTACTCCAGACGAAATCAAGATCGGCATCATGCCAGGGCATATTCATAAGAAAGGCCGTATCGGCGTTGTTAGTCGTTCTGGTACTTTGACTTATGAAGCAGTTGGCCAGTTGACGGCAATCGGCTTGGGTCAATCAACTGCTGTTGGTATTGGCGGCGACCCAATTAATGGTTTAAAGCACATCGACATCATGAGAATGTTTAATGATGATCCTGAAACGGATGCAGTCATCATGATCGGTGAGATCGGCGGACCAGATGAAGCTGAAGCAGCGCGTTGGTGTAAAGACAATATGAAAAAGCCTGTAGTTGGCTTTATTGCTGGCGTTACAGCGCCTCCTGGAAAAAGAATGGGCCATGCAGGCGCTTTGATTTCTGGTGGTGCTGATACTGCTGATGCCAAGCTTGCTGTGATGGAAGAGTGTGGCTTCACTGTCACCAGAAACCCATCGGAAATGGCTGCTTTGTTGAAAGCAATGCTGTAATAAAACAAGGGCGCCGATCATTTGGTGCCCTTTTGTATTACCCTGTAGTTAAAACATAAAAAAGTAGGAGACGATATGGATTTATCAATATTTTCTGGACCGGCATTCTGGGGGGCATTGCTTTCAATTATTGTTGCCAATATTTTGTTGTCAGGCGATAACGCAGTTGTCATTGCTATGGCTTCGCGCAACTTGCCGGCATCTCAACAAAAGAAAGCAATATTCTGGGGTAGTGCTGCCGCTATTATCTTGCGCGTGATACTAACTGTCACTGCGGTTCAGTTATTAACTCTGCCGTATTTGAAGATTATTGGTGCCATTCTCTTGGTATATATCGGCGTTCAGTTGCTGGCTGATAGTGGGGATGAAGCTGAGATGCATGGCCACTCCAATATTTGGGGGGCTATCCGTACAATCTTGATTGCTGATTTAGTCATGAGTTTGGATAACGTGATTGCTGTGGCTGCCGCCGCACAAAAGGGCCCAGAAGAAACACGTTTAATTCTGTTGATTGTTGGTCTCGGCTTATCTATTCCTTTAATTATTTTTGGTAGCACATTGCTACTTAAGGTGATGGATCGCTTTCCGATCATTATTACTTTGGGCGCTGGGCTGCTCGGTTTATTGGCTGGTGGCATGCTTGTTGAGGATCCTGCAATCAAAGATTCCATGCAAGCGGCAATGGAAGATGCACATATGATCTTTGAGGGTATTGGCGTTGCTATTGTTCTCTTGCTGGGAACCTATCTTAAGAAAAAGAATGCCAAAAAAGAGGCTGCATAAAGCCAGCTTCTACATCCAATTGAATCAGAAAAGCCGGCCTCTAAAGCCGGCTTTTCTTATGCCTAACACTCTAGATTAATGAAGGTATAGACTGGAGTATGAGGATTTAACCCCTCAGGAGCTAGGAATGGAAATAATGCAAATCAATCCGAAACAAGACCAAGATCAGCTGGCAAAGCAAGATGCTGGCTTTACCTTAATTGAAGTGATGGTGGTAGTTGCCATCATTGGAATTTTGGTGGCTGTTGCCGTTCCACAATATCAAGATTACATCGCACGCAGTCGTGTGGTTGAGGGCATGAATTTATCCTCCAGTGCAAAGCTAGCCGTAACGGAAGCTTTTGCGAGTCGTGGCACCGTTCCTATGGATGAGGCAACCAGTGGTTCGTTTACCTTCGCACCTACTCGTAGCGTGAAATTAATTGAAGTAACTCCATCAGGCGTTATAGCAATTGATTATCAAATTAGCGTAGCGCCAGAAGGTAAAAACACATTACATCTTGTGCCAACAAATGAGCCTGATGCTAATGTGCCTAAGCCACTTGATCTATCTAAACCAGAGGGCTCAACCTGGGCTGGTGGTTGGTCATGCAGATCTACCGAAACCAATCTCTTATCTCAGCTACTGCCGTCCGAGTGCAGGATTAGTAAGTAAGCAAAAACAAGGAATAAGAAAAGCACAAAGCCACCCAAGGGTGGCTTTTTAATGGAGCAGACACAAGCCTAGTTCATCCAGACTTCCATTCTCCGGACTTCCCACCACTTTTTTCTAAGAGTTTTATTTCTCCCATCACCATTCCTCGATCAACGGCTTTCGCCATGTCATAAATTGTGAGGAGGGCGACCTGGACTGCGGTGAGCGCTTCCATTTCCACGCCGGTAGGGCCAGTTGTTTCTGCTCTCACTTGGCAAGCGATGCTACTTTCCGCTTTGTTGAGTTGGAACTCTAGGCTAACGTGGGTGAGGGCTAGTGGATGGCACAGTGGAATAAGGTCTGAAGTCCTTTTTGCCGCCTGAATGGCAGCAATACGGGCAATACCGAGAACATCGCCCTTTTTATGAGTTCCAGCATCAACCATATTGAAGGTTTCTGGGAGCATCGTAATCCTGCCTGTAGCAATAGCAATGCGATGGGTATTGGGTTTATCGCCAACATTTACCATATGGGCTTGGCCGCTAGAATCAAAATGAGTTAGTTTGTTCATGGGATAAGTTTTACCATATAGGGATGGAAGTCATAAAGACATCAGATTTGCCGGTATCTCGGCCTTCAGTATTTAAGCGTATTTTGGCGTATCAGCTGATTCTAGCGCTAGCTTGGTCTGGAATTGGCACTACTTTTGCTGCTTCAGCTACGCCGGTAGTGGCTGGAGATGTTTCTGTCCAAGGCGATTCAGCTGCTCAGCAAAATATTGGTAGAGCAATGCAGTCCCCAGAGGCGCGTTCTTCAAATTTGCCAAATCGCAATACCCTCCAGAGTCAGCCAACGATTGTATTGCCGGATATGGGCGACCCAGGTGGCGATTCTTTAAGTCGAGTAGATGAGCGCAAATATGGCGAAATGATCATGCGCCAGATTCGGCCGGATGCAGATTATTCCAATGACTTGCCTATTTATGACTTTTTAAACCAGATGGAGCGCCGTTTATTGCAAGCGGCCAAGAAGGCACAGTTGGGTGGTGCAAATGAGCAAGGTAGTGGCGCTTATAACTTTGAAGTGTTTGCTGTTAAAGACAGCAGTATTAATGCGTTTGCTTTACCTGGTGGGTTTATTGGCTTTCATACAGGTTTGATTGTGAATGCAGAGTCAGACTCTGAAGTGGCATCTGTAATGGGCCATGAAACGGGCCACGTTCTGCAACGCCATTTGGCTCGCCAAATGGATAAGCAAGGGATGAACACCATGATTGCGCTTGCAGGAGTGCTTCTCGGTGCATTGGCTGCCTCTCGAAATCCTAGTGCTGCCGCTGGTTTAATGCAGGGAGGTCAAGCATTAGCAATTAGCAACCAATTGTCCTACTCACGAGATGCTGAGCGAGAAGCGGATCGCGTCGGCTTTCAGATTCTAGATACCAGCGGTTATGACGTTAATGGCGCACCTAGCTTCTTCCAGCGCTTACAAAAAGCCACCGGCATTATGGATCACGGCGTTCCAGCCTATGTGCGCACTCACCCTTTAACAACAGACCGGATTGCGGACATGCAAGACCGGGCGCGCACTGTGGCGCCAAGAACCGTGCCAACAGCCGTTGAATTTTATTTTATTAAAGCGCGTGCCCGCATGGAACAGTCAGGCACAACCAGTGGGATGTATGACCTGAAAAATCAATTTGAAAGTTTGAGCAAGCAAACTGAACCTGGAAAGCAGATGGAAGGTTTTTATGGCCTAGCTTTGATTGCGCAGCGCCAAGGTAAGATCGATCAAGCTGAAGTCTATTTGCAGCAGGCTCGAAACATCGCACATGCATCGAGCGCGCCAGGATCCCCAATTCAGAGACAGAGCTTGTCTTTAGATATCACCTCTTCTGAGTTAGCTTTGGCGAAAGGTAAAAATGAAGAGGCACTGCAAATTGCACAAGCCACTTTGAAGGCTTATCCACTGTCCTATGCGGCGGGAGCTGCGATGGTCAATGCCTATCTTAAATTGGGTCGTACCAATGATGCGATTGCTTGGCTAAAGGCCCGTACCAGATCTCAAGCTAATGAAGTGGTTTGGTGGGGCATGTTATCGAATGCCTACGATCAAGCCAAGAATGTGCCAATGCGCCATTACGCCCTGGGTGAGAAATATGCGCTTGAAGGTGCGTGGCCTGCTGCAATCGAACAACTTAAAATTGCTAGGTCTTCTGGTGGTTCTGATTTTTATCAGAACTCCACCATTGATGCACGCTTAAGAGAGATGCAAAGACAGTATCAAGAAGAGCTTAGGGAGCAGGCGAAAAAAAGCCCAATGGGCTAGACCCTATTCCTTTGGTTTTTTAACAAAGCCAAAGCATTCACTCAGTTCATCGGAGTGAATGGGATCTAGAGGAAGCGTCTCTCCATGCCAACTCCAGGAACCTCCAAAGCTGCAGGCTTCCTCGCGTAGTTTGGCTAGATCTGCAAACAAATCTAAGTCGTGATCATGTAAGAGCGCAATGCTTGGACATTCTATTTGGATAAAGTCATTTGAGGTATTTTCTGCATTAGCACTTTCGTCAACAGTGTTCTTTACTAGCCCGGTGATGTAAATATTTCCAGACTCATCGCTTAATGCACCCTGTGGTTTAAAGGAAGATTGACACTGAGTCAGAAGATTTGGTTCTGCATCTGTTGGAATGATGCGCACAATCCATGGTGTCGCATCTAGAGTAATGAAGACGCGCTGTGGTCCATTCTGAAAAAAATATCTTCCCTTTGTATCGCAGGCGTAGTTGCGTGCGATGAACTCGTTCAAGGCTGTATGCTGAATAGCGTTTCCAGGTAAGTTGTTTGCTTGTGCGAACTCATCACGCATGCGCCACTGACCGCGACGATCTAAGGCAAGCCAACCAAAGCAATGTGGCACATTGGGCCACTTGATGAGCGAGCGAAGAACTTGCTCATCCATTATTTATTTAGTGCAGTCCGTGAGGTGTGGAGGGTGCATCAAAGGTTTCATCGGTTGAATGGCTGGCATGTAGGTGAGCAATGCGCCAACCTTGACTATCTTGAAGCAATACGAGGGTGATATTCAAGAAGAAGGCAGTTTCTATTTGATCCGGTCCCAGGTGAACCGCCTCTGTAGTGTCATAGATTGCTGCGCCTAAGATGGTGTGGCTAATGCAAGCAATAGGTTCCAGAAACAGAGCTTGCTTTGCAAGTAAACGTTCTAAGCCTTTGCGGATTTCAGCATGACCACTAAGTCTATGGCCTTCAGGCAATACGCAAGTGATGGAGTCATCATCTAGCCAAATATCTAGCGCACCCTTAACGTCGCGGAGCCGCAAAGCATCTCTCCAAGCATCTACTACTTCATCAGCATTGTGAAAGAGTCTTGCAAGTTTTGACATGGCTTACTTTCTGGGGAAAAGTTAGTAATTAATATAGCGTCTTGATAGTACTAAATACTTGTTCTGGTGTGATGTCTTTTAAGCACTTTAAGTGGCCTAGTGGGCATACTCTTTTATGACAGGGACTACACGGTAGATTAAGCCAGAGCACTTTTGCTTGATCGGAGAGTGGCGGCGTGTGATGTGGGTCGCTGGATCCAAAGATGGCTACCTGAGGAGTTCTTAGCGCTGCAGCAATATGCATTAGACCAGAATCATTGCTAACCACGGCCTGGCTCATGTTGATCAAGGCAATAGCCTCATCTAAAGAAGTGTTGCCGCACCAGTTATGAATATTCGACAAGTTAGGTGCGTGCAGTTGAATATTTTCAGCCAAGGCGTGATCACTTTTACTGCCTAGCAAAATGATGTGGCTATCTGGGTTATTTTCAGAAAGTTCTTGTGCAAGCTTTGCAAAATGCTCGGTAGGCCAGCGTTTCGTAATGCCATACTCCGCACCGGGGCAAAACACGTAGACTGCCTGCGGGTTGATATTGACGTTCCGAAGTTTTTTTGTAACGGATTGTTTTGCTTGTTCTAAAACATTGAGCGTGGGTATATTGGAGTTATTCCGCACTTTTTCTGGTGTGGACTCTTCATCTAGAAGACTTGCTAATGCTAAGTAGTGCTCCACCATTGGTGGGCGATTTACTTTGCTTGGGTTAGGCAGTGAGAAGTTAATCAAACCAAAGCGCAGTTCGCCACGATACCCAATGCGAAATGGAATATTGGCTAGCCAAGGTATGAGGGCTGATTTCAGGCTATTAGGCAATATAAAACAGATGGTGTATTGATTAGCTTGCAGTTGCTTGGCTAGTTGCTGACGTAGATTCCACTGCAGTTGTTTGTGCTCTAACTTGGCTTCAATAACTTCATTGACTTCTGAACAGGCTCGATAGATTGGAGCAACCCAACTGCTTGCCAGAACATCAATCTGTGAATCAGGGTATGAGGCTTTCAGCTCTGCTAGTAGCGGCTGAGACATAACGGCATCCCCAATCCAGTTGGGGGCGATGATCAGAATACGGCGCATGTAATGTATCCCGATGCAGCACCCCAGATTGCTGAGGGGTGCTGATGAGCTTTAGTGCCCGTGTGGCGCAGTGCCAGGGATGAGTTTGTAATCAGCGCCACAATACGGGCACTTCGCTTCACCTGTTTTAGTAATATCTAGAAAGACGCGTGGATGCGAGTTCCAGCCGGGAGTGTTATTGGTTGGGCAATGCAATGGCAAATCTTTACCATCCACCATTACAACTTGAGCTTGAGTCATATTCCGGTTCCTAATTACTGTAGTGATTACTTAACGTAGGTGAGCCAAGACTTGTATTGATCGCTTCTACCGTAGACAGCATCAAAATACGTTGCTTGAATCTGGGTGGTGATTGGGCCACGTGTGCCATCACCAATAATGCGGTCGTCCAGTTCGCGAATAGGCGTTACTTCAGCAGCAGTGCCGGTGAAGAAAGCTTCGTCAGCTGAATACACTTCATCTCGAGTAATGCGCTTCTCACGAACTTCATAGCCGAGATCTTTGGCGATCTGAATAATCGAGTCACGCGTAATGCCGTCTAGGCAAGAAGCTAGGTCAGGCGTGTAGACGATGCCATTGCGAACCATGAACATATTTTCGCCGGAGCCTTCAGAAACATAACCCTCTGTATCTAGAAGCAAGGCTTCGTCATATCCATTGGCGGTCACTTCTTGGTTGGCCAAAATGGAGTTGATGTAATAGCCGGATGCTTTGGCGCGCACTAGTGAGGAGTTCACAAAGTGACGGGTAAAGGATGAGGTTTTTACGCGAATCCCTTTATTGAGGCCATCTTCACCTAAGTAGGCACCCCATTCCCAAGCAGCAATGGCTATATGGATAGTGTTGCCTTTAGGCGAAATTCCCAGTTTTTGAGAGCCAATAAAGATGATGGGGCGGATATAGCAAGCTTCGAGCTTATTGCTATTTACTACCTCAATAATGGCGTTGGAGATCTGCTCTGGGGTGTATTCCATCGCCATTTGAAAGATCTTAGTGCCATTAAATAAGCGCTTAACGTGCTCTGGGAGGCGGAAAATCGCTGTGCCTTGAGGGGTTTTATAGGCGCGAATACCTTCAAAAACGCCCATTCCGTAATGGAGACTGTGGGTTAGCACATGAATATTAGCCTCACGCCAGGGAACTAACTTCCCATCGGACCAAATGAAGCCATCGCGGTCGGACATCGACATTTTCTCTACCTTTTGTGTCTGATAAATCGGGTTAATCGGGGCGACCCCACAGCTAGCCCTTTGGCTGAGACTGAGATGCGTCCAAGTCTTTATTGTAGAGCAGGGAGCGCCTAAGTTATTTGCTTCCTTTGGGGCTTTCGGGGCTAGACGATTTAGAATGGAGGATTCCCAATAAATCGCCTTATTTCACTGAATATCCCCCTATGCCGGACACCTTATTTAAAGTCAAACGCTTAAGTGATTTAGCCGCTGCAGGCCTACTTAAAGGAAAGCGGGTCTTAATCCGTGCTGACCTGAATGTGCCGCAAGACGAGGCGGGCAATATTACTGAGGACACTCGGATTAGGGCCTCCATGCCAGCAGTGCAGATGTGTTTGGATGCTGGCGCAGCTGTCATGGTGACTTCTCATCTAGGGCGTCCAACCGAGGGTCAATTTAAGTCGGAGGACAGCCTTGCTCCAGTGGCGCATCGGATGGCCGAATTACTCAATCGCAAGGTGCCGCTGGTGAGTAATTGGGTGGATGGTGGGTTTGAGCTCAATCCTGGCGAATTGGTTTTGCTTGAAAACTGTCGCTTGAATGTAGGCGAGAAAAAGAATTCCGATGAGCTGTCGAAAAAGATTGCTGCACTCTGTGACGTGTATGTAAATGATGCATTTGGTACAGCCCATCGTGCTGAAGCAACCACCAATGGCGTAGCTAAGTTTGCACCGATTGCTTGCGCTGGTCCATTGATGGCTGCTGAGCTTGATGCTTTGAGTCGTGCCTTGGCAAGTCCTAAGCGCCCGCTAGTTGCGATTGTTGCTGGCTCTAAGGTGTCGTCTAAATTAACCATCTTGAAAGCATTGGCCGACAAAGTAGACGAGTTAATCGTTGGCGGTGGTATTGCCAATACTTTTATGTTGGCAAAGGGTCTTCCAATTGGCAAGTCTTTAGCTGAACCAGACTTAGTTGATGAAGCTCGGGAGATCATGGAGATTATGGAAAAGCGCGGCGCGCATGTACCTATTCCTGAAGATGTGGTGGTCGCCAATGAGCTCTCACCTTTGGCACGCGCTAACCGAGTCGCCGCAGATCAAGTAGCTGAAGATGACATGATTTTGGATATCGGTCCAAAGACCGCAGCGCGTTTATCAACTATGCTGGCTCACGCTGGCACGATTGTTTGGAATGGCCCTCTCGGCGTATTTGAGATTGATCAGTTTGGCGGCGGCACCAAGATGTTGGCTGCAGCTATTGCACATTCACCAGCATTCTCTATTGCTGGTGGTGGTGATACCTTGGCAGCAATTGCTAAGTACGGAATTCAGAATCAAGTGGATTACATCTCTACTGGCGGTGGTGCCTTTCTTGAATTTTTGGAAGGAAAAACCTTACCAGCCTTTGCAGTACTTGCTGAAAGAGCGAAAGACTAAATATGTTGAGAGCAACAAAAATCATTGCCACCTTAGGGCCGGCCTCTGAAAAGCCCGAAGTGTTGCGTGACATGATTCGTGCGGGTGTTGATGTTGTGCGAATGAACTTCTCTCATGGAACTATTGCTGATCACAAAGCGCGCCATGATTTAGTGCGCGCTATCTCCGCTGAAGTTGGCAAAGAAGTTGGCATTATGGCCGACCTTCAAGGCCCAAAAATTCGCGTCGGTAAATTTATCGATAGCAAAATTTTGCTCAAAGAAGGCGAGTCATTTATTTTGGATGTGGATTGCGAGCTTGGTGATCAAGGGCGTGTTGGCCTTGATTACAAAGAATTGCCAACTGACGTTAAACCAGGAGACCGTCTTTTACTCAATGATGGTTTAGTGGTGTTGCGCGTAGAGAATGTAAAGGGTGGAGAAATCTTTACCCGTGTAGAGCAGGGTGGCCCGCTTTCTAATAACAAAGGGATTAACCGCGCTGGCGGTGGCTTAACTGCACCAGCTTTAACTGAAAAAGATATTGCTGACTTAGATGCGGCGATTGCGATGGGCGTAGACTTTTTGGCGATTAGCTTTCCAAAAGATGGCGCTGATATGGCATACGCTCGCCAGTTGGCAGATGCAGCAAGTACGAAGCACGGTGTTGGCAAGGTGAAGACCATTGCAAAGGTTGAGCGTGCCGAAGCCATTATGCCTGGCGCCTTAGAGAGCATCATTGCCGAGAGCGACGGCATCATGGTTGCACGTGGTGATTTGGCAATTGAGGTTGGCAATCCAGCTGTACCTGCTTTGCAAAAGCGCATGATTAAGTTGGCACTTGAGGCTGATAAATTTACGATCACTGCGACTCAAATGATGGAGTCGATGATTAATGCACCCGTACCGACACGCGCAGAGGTAAGCGACGTTGCTAATGCAGTATTGGATGGCACCGATGCGGTGATGCTCTCTGCTGAATCTGCAGCTGGTATGTATCCAGTGCAAACCATCAAAGCCATGGCTGAGATTTGTGTAGAAGCAGAAAAATCCGACCGTGTGAAGCTTGATACCGACTTTCTAGATCAAACCTTTACACGCATTGATCAAACGATTGCTTTGGGCGCGCTCTTTACTGCCCACCATTTGAATGCCAATGCGATTGCCGCTTTGACGGATTCAGGCTCAACCCCAATCTGGATGAGTCGCCATAATATTCATGTGCCCATCTTTGCTTTGACTTCGAAGATTAGTACTCAACGTGCTTTAAGCACATATCGCAATGTCACCCCAATCGGCTTGGATTACACCAAGGACCGCGATACCGCTTTGCAAGAAGTGGAAGACTGCTTGAAGAAATTAGGCGCGGTGAAAAAGGGTGATACGGTTGTATTAACTTCTGGCGAGCCCATGGGCGAACCAGGCGGAACTAATACTCTCAAGATTATTCATGTGAAATAAGCGCATTAAAAACCTATTCAGATTTAACTATTCATTTAACAACCTAGACTTAAGAGAACACCATGGCCTTAGTATCTTTACGACAACTCTTGGATCATGCCGCTGAAAACGGTTATGGCTTGCCAGCATTTAATGTTAATAACTTAGAGCAAGTGACGGCCATCATGGAGGCTGCAAGTGAGGCAGATTCTCCGGTCATCATGCAAGCATCCGCTGGAGCCCGCAAGTACGCAGGCGAAGCATTTCTCCGTCATTTGATCTCAGCTGCTGTTGAGGCTTATCCGCATATTCCGGTTGTCATGCATCAAGATCATGGTCAGAGTCCTGCAGTTTGTATGGCGGCAATCAAGAGTGGCTTCACCAGTGTGATGATGGATGGCTCATTGGAGGCTGATGGTAAGTCAGTGGCTAGCTATGAATACAACGTAGATGTATCTAGAGAGGTTGTGAAATTTTCACACTCCATCGGAGTGACTGTTGAAGCTGAGCTTGGCGTGTTAGGTTCTTTAGAAACCATGAAGGGCGACAAGGAAGACGGACATGGTGCTGATGGCACGATGACACGCGAACAGTTGCTTACCGATGTTGAACAAGCTGCTGATTTTGTTAAGGCCACTCAGTGTGATGCCTTGGCGATTGCAATTGGCACTAGTCACGGCGCCTACAAGTTCACTAAAAAGCCTACAGGCGATATTTTGGCAATTGATCGCATCAGAGAGATTCATGCACGCATTCCGAATACTCACTTAGTGATGCATGGTTCATCTAGCGTTCCACAAGAATTGCTCGCTGAGATTCGTGAATTTGGTGGCGATATGAAAGAGACTTATGGTGTGCCTGTTGAAGAGATTCAAGAGGGCATTAAGAATGGCGTCCGTAAGATCAACATTGACACCGATATTCGTTTGGCAATGACAGGCGCAATACGCCGCTACCTCTTTGAGAATCCAGGTAAATTTGATCCCCGTGATTATTTGAAGCCGGCGCGTGAAGCAGCTAAGAAAGTGTGTATTGCGCGTTTCCAAGCCTTTGGTTCTGCTGGTCAAGCCTCAAAAATCAAACCTATCTCGTTGGAAAAGATGGCTGAGTTGTATAAGAGCGGTAAGTTAGCTCAGATCGTGAAGTGAGTTGAATATGTCTGCTTTGTACGCCACTTCTATTCAGTCTTTGCCTTTGTTGTCCAAAGGAAAAGTGCGTGACGTCTACGCGCTCGGTGACGACAAGTTATTGATGATTACCACTGACCGCTTATCTGCCTTTGATGTGGTGATGGGTCAACCAATTCCTGAGAAGGGCATTGTTCTCAATCAAATGGCTAACTTTTGGTTCGATAAATTAGCTGCAGTCATCCCTAATCATCTCACTGGAATTGATCCAACGACAGTAGTAAGTCCCGAGGAAGTATCGCAAGTCAAAGGTCGTGCGGTAGTAGCAAAGCGTCTCAAGCCGATCTTAGTAGAAGCTGTTGTGCGTGGTTATTTAGCGGGTAGTGGCTGGAAGGATTACAAAGAAAGTGGCAAGGTTTGCGGGATTGCATTACCGGCTGGTTTGGAAAATGCCCAAAAGTTACCTGAGCCTATTTTTACTCCTGCGGCTAAAGCGGACGTAGGCGAGCACGACGAAAATATTTCTTTTGAAAAAGTCATTGAGCTCATCGGTGAAAAGTTGGCTAAGCAGATTCGTGAAGTGAGTATTCGTCTTTATAAAGAAGCGTCAGAATACGCAGCGACTCGCGGGATCATCATTGCTGATACCAAGTTTGAGTTTGGTCTAGACGATGCTGGTCAATTGGTGCTGATGGATGAAATCCTCACAGCCGATTCTTCCCGTTTCTGGCCTGCTGAAACGTATTACGTTGGTGCCAACCCCCCGTCGTATGACAAACAGTTCGTGCGAGATTGGCTTGAAACTGCCCAAGTAGATGGCAAGTTATGGCCTAAAACTGCCCCAGCCCCAGCATTGCCAGTAGATGTTATTGAAAAGACCGCTCAGAAGTACCGTGAGGCCTTAACTCGTCTCACTCAGATCTAAACTCAGGCTTGATTTTCCAAAGCCCTAAAAGGCTGGGATAATAGAGTCCTATTAAAGAATTCAGGGTTTTTGGAGAGGCAATGAGCAAGAAGCCAGTAGTGGGAATAGTGATGGGTTCCAATTCAGATTGGGACACGATGCAGCACGCTGCTCAAATGCTCGAGCAATTCGGTATTCCTCATGAAGCACAGGTCCTCTCTGCCCATCGTATGCCTGATGATATGTTTCAGTATGCAGAAAAGGCGAAAGCCAATGGCCTGCAGGCCATCATTGCTGGTGCAGGTGGCGCGGCTCACTTACCAGGCATGCTTGCCTCCAAAACAATTGTTCCTGTTTATGGTGTTCCTGTAGCTAGCAAATACCTTCGCGGTGAAGATTCTTTGTACTCTATCGTGCAAATGCCCAAAGGCATTCCGGTGGCAACTTTTGCCATTGGCGAAGCTGGTGCCGCCAATGCTGCTTTACATGTGATCGCTGGTTTGGCTTTGCATGATGCTGATTTGGCTAAGCGCTTGGAAGATTTCCGCCTGAAGCAATCTGAAACTGCACGTTCAATGAATTTGCCGGGATATTAATTACATGGCGGATCGCATGGAACCCATTTTGCCGGGTTCGTATTTAGGAATATTAGGTGGTGGTCAGTTAGGGCGGATGTTTACCCAGGCTGCCCAAGCAATGGGATACAAGGTTTGCGTTCTAGATCCTGGATCCAATAGCCCTGCAGGCTCGATTGCAGAAAAATTCATTCAAGCTGATTACACCGACTCTGCTGCTCTGAAAGAGATGGCGTCAATTTGCTCGTCAGTCAGTACTGAATTTGAGAATGTTCCAGCCCAAGCTTTAGATGAGCTAGAGTCTTTGGGCGTGTTTGTTGCTCCACGAAGTAGCTGTGTCTCTTTGGCGCAAAACCGTATTGCTGAGAAAAAATTCTTAGCTACCTGGAAAGCAGAAACCAATATTGGACCGGCCCCAAACTTTGTCATTGAGCACGATGCGGATATTGCACATGTGCCAAACGACCTCTTTCCTGGCATTTTAAAAACTGCTCGTATGGGCTATGACGGCAAAGGGCAGGCTACTGTTTATGACGCAGAAGGCTTAACGACTGCATGGAATGATTTTGGTCGAGTACCTTGCGTACTTGAGAAGCGGATGGACTTGGACTTCGAGGTCTCAGCCTTAGTAGTGCGTGGTTATGATGATTCTGTGGTGGCTTACCCGGTTTCTCAGAATATTCACCGTGACGGTATTTTGCATACCTCCACTGTGCCAGCCCCATCACTCAAGCCTGAGCAAGAGAAGAAAATTATTGCTGCAGCCAAAGCGCTGATTCGGAAGATTGATTATGTGGGTGTGCTGTGCGTGGAATTCTTTGTGCTTAAAAGCGGTGATATCGTCGCTAATGAGATTGCGCCACGTCCACATAACTCCGGCCACTACACCATGGATGCTTGTGTCAGCAGCCAGTTTGAACAACAAGTAAGAGCGATGGCGCGTTTGCCGCTGGGCGATACCCGTTTGCTTGCTCCAGTTTCAATGCTCAATTTATTGGGCGACCTTTGGTTTGAGGGTAGCGAAGATAAGCCTAGAGAACCAGCTTGGAATAAGGTGCTTGGGCACTCTGATGCGAAGTTGCATCTTTATGGGAAGTCTGAGCCACGCATCGGTCGCAAGATGGGCCACGTGAATTGTTTAGGTGAGTCTTTAGGTGGCGCCCGTCAAACCTGTGCAGCAGTTGCGCTTGAGTTAGGTCTCGAGCCCTAGGCAATGTCCATTAACAGTACAGCACTGCAAACATCTGCAGTGATTAACGAAGCAGTACAAACCTTACGTGATGGTGGTTTGGTAGCGTTTCCGACCGAGACAGTTTATGGCTTGGGCGCTGATGCCAGAAATCCTGAGGCCATTCAGAAACTTTTTACTGCTAAGGGTAGACCTTCAAATCATCCGGTGATTGTGCATTTAGCAGCACCAGAAAAATATGATGCTCCACAAGTGGATTGGGCTGCATTGCTGAGTCCTTGGGTACGCGATTTATCTGAGGATGCCCTGCAACTCATTAATGCATTTTGGCCTGGTCCACTTACCTTAGTCTTTAAAAAAGATAAAAGTGTTTTAGATGAAATCACTGGTGGCCAAGACACGGTAGCAATACGGGCGCCAGCACATCCGCTAGCACAAACCCTATTGCGTAAATTTAAGGGTGGCGTTGTGGCACCCTCTGCCAATCGTTTTGGCAAAGTTTCGCCAACAAGTGCCGCTGATGTCCGAAGTGAATTCGAAGGCATGCTTGACTTGATGGTGTTGGATGGCGGTGATTGTGAGGTTGGTATTGAATCGACCATCATTGATTTATCTTCAGGTGATCATGCAGTGCTGCTTCGGCCTGGCGCCATTACCCCAAGTCAAATATTTGCTAAGACTGGTATCAAGGTATCCCAGCCTGGAGAAGTTACGGCCACTCATTCAGAAAAAAATATTCCTAGAGTATCTGGAAGCCTGAAGGCGCACTACGCGCCAACTACTCCATTACGACTTTATCCACCTGGGCGAGTCTTAGACGCTTTGAGCGAATTCCCTGACATTAAGTCGCGTGTGGCTGTGGCAGTGTGGGATTCCGATTCTTCATTGGGTCATGATGGGCATCCTTCAGTGTACTTTGAAGAAGTCACTGTACCGAGTGATAGTGCTGCATTCGCGAGTCGCCTCTATCGTTCTTTGCGCGACCTAGATCAACTGGGCTGGGATTTGCTTTTGTTCCCAGAGCCACCTGCTGGTGAAGAGTGGGATGGGGTGAGAGATCGACTTCAGCGGGCCTGTTTTGGCTCAGGACCATCTTCCAGCAACCACGCTAGTAATTGATCGTGCGCTTCTAAGCCTCTCCAGGCATTGGGGTGGTTGATGAATGAAGTGACGGCGTACATTTTTCCAGATTTGCTAATCACATAACCTGAGATCGCTCGCACATCGGAGAGTGAGCCTGTTTTAATTCTGGCTTCAGGTTTTTTCTTAAGGTGTAAAAACTTTCGTAGCTGAGTCATAAGGCGATTACGCATAGTTCCGTCCGATCCTGCTAAGGGTAAGCTGTTATAAAACGCCTCAGCAACGGCGAGCTTACGAGCGGTGACCAGGAGCTCATTCATATGCTGCGCCGAGATGGCTTCATTACGCGATAGCCCGGAGCCGTTCTCAATCATGAGTTCTGGAAACTGCAAGCCCATTTTTTTGAGCCACCCCTGAATCACTAGTTCACCATTTTCTGTGGTCGCAGGTTTACCCATTTTTTCCAGGGCTAAGGTCAGCATCAATTGCCTAGCCATGACATTGTTTGAATACTTATTAATATCTTGTACGTCATCAGCTAAGTTAATGCCTTCAAATTGCAGGAGTGGTCTAGCGGTGATTGGCACGATGCCATTGCTGCCTGTTGGAGTTTGCGCCCAAGTACCACTAGCTAACTCCCAGGCGGCAATAAAGCC
Organism: Polynucleobacter finlandensis; assembly: GCF_018881755.1. GTDB lineage: Bacteria > Pseudomonadota > Gammaproteobacteria > Burkholderiales > Burkholderiaceae > Polynucleobacter > Polynucleobacter finlandensis. The sequence continues at coordinate 249,408 of NZ_JACVPS010000002.1, forward strand.
CCGGGTTAAGAAGGTGTTGGCATCTAAGGCAACGACGTTATAAGCGACCCCTTTGCATCCATTTGGAAATGCCCCAGAAAATGAAGCGCTAATACTTTGATTGGGGGATGCGCTACCACTTTCAGGATTGATCTCAAAGCGTATGTCTTTCTTCCATGAGTCACAAGAGCGATCAACGAGCTGCATCTCATTATTAATCTTGAAATTAGCAAGCGCAGGGGTGTAATTAATATCTATAAAGTCAGCGGTACGGGATTTGCCCATCTGAAACGATATGGTCCGAAAGGCATAGAGGAGGGGATCTGGAGTAACGTTGTAGGCGCGTAGTGCTTCGCCATCAATGGTGTTTTGCTCCATGACGCTAGGAGCATAGGCGCTTCGATCGAAGATGAGGTTGCCATCAATCTTCTGGATTCCTAAACCTTGCAGATCTTTCATCATCCGCGCGAGCTCTTCAGGGATAAGCTTTGGATCACCACTGCCCTGAAGATACAAATTGCCTTTTAAAACGCCTTGACGAATAGCCCCATCAGTAAAGAGCTTGGTGCGCCAGCGATACTGTGGACCTAAAATATCCAAGCCAGCAAGAGTTGTCACTAGCTTCATAGTTGAAGCAGGATTCATGGCTTCGGTGGAGCGCCAGTCCAGAGCAGTTTTAGAGAAATACTGTATTTCTTTGCCTTGGTGAGCTTGCCCAATTTCCATGACGGAGATGCTAATGGCATCTTGGGGGATTTGGCTTTTTTCTAGACTGCTTGCAACTGCTTTGGGGATGTATTGAAAGGCAGTTTCTTGAGAGACTAAATCTGCGGCATGAGCCAAGCCAACGACTAGCAATATTGTGCTTGCATAAAATAGTAGGAATAGACGGTGGCGGTATTGGGCTCTCACCCTCAAAGGATAAACCCTCTACCAATTCCTATCCACCGTATTTGCCTTGATAGCGTTTAATGACTTGGTTTTCTTGCTCCAGTAGTTTAGTAAAGAGGCGCACTCTTTCTTGGAGCGGCCCATCGAGTTCGAGCTTCTGACATTGCTCGGTGAAAGCCTTGGCGCTGAGTAGTTGGGCGCCACCCTTAACCTTATGCACCATGGCTCTGAATTGACTTTCTGTAAGACCATTGTTTTCAGTAATCTCTGCAAGTTCAATCAAGATGTCATCATGGACTTTTCGAATCTCATCCAAGATAAGCGAAACATGTTCAGGATTATCTTTTAAAAGATTGGAGAATGCCTCGAACGAATATTCAAAATCTTCTCTTACGGTCCTTTGTGCATCAGCATCAACCACAGCAAAGTAACGGGTGAGCTCATTCTCAAGGGCGCTGAGGCTAAGCGGTTTTATCAGTACCCCGTTCATACCGGCAGATAAAAATTGATGGCGAGAATCTAGGGCATAAATATCTGCAGTCACGCCAATAATAATGAGCTCTCGATGACCCATGGCGCGCACTGCTTTTGCTAGATCGGATCCTTGTATACCTGGCATCGATTGGTCTGTCAGCATGAGATCAAAACGATGTTCTCGCACCAACGCCAATGCATCATCTGCACTCTCGCAAACCCATACTTGGATGCCGAGCGCCTCGAGTTGCAAAGAAAGGATTTGACGGCTTGCGGGGTGATCCTCCACCACGAGAGCCTTTAGTGTTCCTTTTGGATTTTCTTTATTGCCGGATTGTTTTTTAGCAAGATGCTTCTTGGGTGAATTGTTGTCAGATAAGTTCGTGCGCAATGCGGCCATGCTAGTACGGGGAAAGGCAACGCAAAAATGCACATTGCTTCCAAATCCAGGATCGCTATCAAAGTAGAGGTGACTGTTCATGGAGTCAATGAGGTGTTTAGTAATGGTGAGACCAAGCCCAGTACCGGCCTGCTGTTCACCCATATCCATCCGTTTGGGAACTTGCTCAAAGGCTTCAAGTGCGCGAGTAATTTCTTCTTTACCCATGCCAATGCCCGTATCAATCACCCTAAACTCAATCAATTGCCCAGCATGATCATCTGCTAGAACGGTGATGGAAAAATAGATCGCACCATGATCAGTGAATTTAATCGCGTTGCTTAAGAGGTTTTGTAGGATCTGCCTGAGTCTCAAAGGGTCAATCATGAGTACGCTAGCAACCCGTGGATCGATTGAGGTGTGCAGTAGTAATTTTTGTTTGGTCGCAACCGTAGAGAAGGTTGAGTGAATATCATCCACTAAATCTTTGAGGCAGTAGGGCTCTAGATTCAGCGTGAGTTTTCCAGCCTCTATCTTGGAGAGGTCTAAGACTTGATTTAGCATACCCAAGAGTGACTCTGCAGATGCATGGGCGCTCTTCAGAAGCGGTTTTTCGCTAGGCGGTAGCTTATGACTATTGAGCAGTAACTCTTGCACACCCAGAATGGCATTCATGGGCGTACGAATTTCATGACTCATGGTGGCAAGAAAGGCAGACTTGGCCGCATTGGCTTTTTCAGCAACTTCTTTTGAGCTGATGAGGTCGGCAGTTTCTTGTTCTTGTTTGTAACGTTTTATTTGTAACTGCCAAATGAACAATCCCCCGCCAATCAAGAGAGCCATACTCAGACTCCAAGGGAGTGCTGTTTTCCAGTAATGTGAAGTTAGGGTGACCGGGCTTGTATCTAAAGCAAAAAGTTGGCGTGATTCAATCGGATCCAGCCCAGTCATAAAACGATCTAAGACCGAATGTAAGGGCGCGTCTTCATGGGAAATCAGCCAGCGATATGCAAAGGGTTCTCGCCCGTATAGCCCATCTATTTGAAGGCCCTCATTACCAAATTGCTTGATGAGTTGTTGCGCCAAGCGCAGCGGCATCACTAGGGCTTCAATATCATTCTTCAGTAGGTCTAAGATGAGTTGTTCTGGGTAGCTTGAAATGCTCGCCAGATGATTGGCGCTACTCGGCGAGCTCTCAAACCCTCGATCAAAGTAAGCAATTTTTTCCTGGTCAATGGTAGTGCCATTTGCGGCTTTGGCGATCACGGCATCGTGACCCCAAAAAATGGCCTCAGAGAGTGATCCAAATTTCAATGCTTGATCATCGATAGCGGGTGGGTCGATGATGAAATCTACTTCGCCATTAGCAAGTTGATGTAAACCTTCTTGATCTGTGCTTCTCCACCTAGGCAAATATTGTTGCTGGGTAAATTTACCTAAGCTTGTTAATACGGCTTGGAAGACGCCATGCTTACCGTCTTTGCCGCTATTCAGGTATGGCGCATATTTTTCATGAATACTAAAGTGCACCACAGGATGCGCATCGATCCACCATTGCTCTTTTGGACTAAAAGAGCTTGCGCAAACAAACCCATGACCTAATAAGCATAAGGGCAAGATTGCCCGTGAGATGAACCGATGCATTGCGAACTTAACTCTCGATGATGTGATTAATGCGACAGAACAAGATCAAGTCTGCAATATTGTTGATGCCCAATTTATCAAATACACGGGTTTTATAGGTCGCAACGGTTTTATTGCTAATGTGCAGTAGGTCTGAAATCTGTTGATTGGTATTGCCCTTGCCAAGATATTTCATTACCTGGAGTTCACGATCAGAAATCAAGGCAAGCTTATCGTTATCAGTCAGCGAGCTATTACCTTTCTTGCCGTGGGTAAAGAAGGTGTAGCCCTGCGAGATGGCAACGCAAGCAGCAAGAATGACATCGGCGCCGGCAGTTTTATTAACGAAGCCGTGTGCCCCAAGCGATCTAACCCTGCCGCCATAGACGGCTTCATCTAGGCTCGATAGCACCAGCATCCGCACCTCTGGATGCATTAGACCAATTCTGCGAATGACATCAAAGCCATCAGTCTTTGGCATATCTAAATCTAGAATGACCATATTAGGATTGACCTCTTTTATGGATCTGAGACATTCTTCTCCATTTTGGGCTTGTCCCACTATCTCAAAGAGCAATTGATCCTGCAGCATGCTTTTGAGTGCCATCAACATGGCTGGGTGGTCATCTACCAACATCACGCGTTTTCTCATTTCTTGTCTCCATTTAGGTTTAGGTGTTGATGAGGGTGCAGCGAAAAAATGGCTTTAGCGATTCGGCTATCGTTAATGTGTAATGTTTGGTGTCTACTGACGAGAGGCATCATGAGCCCTCCATAGCAATGCTCCAAACCTAGAGCGTTGGCATTCTCTAAGTCTTTCACTAAGGTGATATTGCTGGCATAGATCTCGGTTTGCATTTTCTTGGCCTGAGTAATGACTTCTATTGGTAATGGGCAATTACGAAATTGCCCCATCTCAATGTGGATGCCATCTAATTGCATTTCTTCTAAGAAGAGCAATTCTTTTGCGGTGCCGGAAAACTCCATGAGATGCAGCAAAACGCCGAGTCGTCTCATGCGCAATAAACCCTCTTTGCAAGCTGCTGATACATCTGAATTTGGTAGAGATTGAATTCCTAAAGATACGAGGCCAACTGGCAGACGTGAATTCAAAACTAAATCACTGAGTGCATCGATGTAGGCGCTTGAAGCTAAGGCGTGAGCTGGGACGGGCAGGATTCCTGGAATAAAGCGACCACTGCGATACCAATAGGAGCTTGCATCTAGCCCCTCCATAAATAAACGTAGGAGTTGAGTGTCGGTTGCCGTTAGCAAAGGTCTAAATAAAGAGCCGGTCAGTTTTGTCCCCTGCGCGTTAAAAATGGGTTCATGACTAATCGCTTGTCGCTGGGACCAGGATTGGTGTTCTTCGAGAGCTTGGCTACTCAGGCCAAGCCATTGCTCGCCACAAGCGTCTCGTACTTCTTGGAAGGGTTTGTTCTTCCATGCCTTTACAAGCGTGTACAGCCGGGATTTCGGGCTCATCAGCATTCTCCAATCGGTGACTATCCAGTCTAGGCAGGACAGATTGGAGCGGTAAGGGCTTAAGGCTGATTTATGTGTAGGAAACGTCCTACCCGCTTGTACCTAGTATAGAAAAGGCTAAATCCTTAAATAATTTGTGGGTTGCTACCCTTGAAATTTTGGGAATCAGACCTATATAATCAGCACTCCCTACACGCGAGTGCTAAAGCGGCTTACTAACTAGTAATTCTTTTTAGCTTCCGTGTGAAGAGATTATAAAGCACTGATTTATATGGGTATTTTAATTAGTTAACACTTACTAACATAGGAGAAGGAATGAATCTGCGTCCTTTACATGATCGCGTAATCATTAAACGTTTAGATCAAGAATCAAAAACTGCCTCTGGAATCATTATTCCTGATGCTGCCGCTGAAAAACCTGACCAAGGTGAAGTTTTGGCAGTTGGCCCGGGCAAACGAGATGACAGCGGTAAGTTGAATGCACCAGACGTCAAAGTTGGCGATCGTGTGTTGTTTGGCAAATATGCAGGTCAGACAGTCAAAATCGGCGCTGACGAGCTACTCGTGATGCGTGAAGACGACATCATGGCTGTAGTACAGAAGTAATTCGGTATCTAAGAAAGGAATTCAATCATGGCAGCAAAAGACGTTGTATTTGGAGATAGCGCCCGTACCAAGATGGTAGAAGGCGTAAATATTCTCGCGAACGCAGTGAAAACAACTTTAGGACCAAAGGGTCGTAACGTTGTCATGGAGCGTTCATTTGGCGGTCCAACCATCACTAAAGATGGTGTATCCGTAGCCAAAGAAATCGAACTCAAAGACAGACTCCAAAACATGGGTGCTCAGATGGTGAAGGAAGTTGCTTCCAAAACTGCTGACATCGCTGGTGACGGTACAACTACCGCTACTGTTTTGGCTCAATCCATCGTACGTGAAGGCATGAAATATGTAGTTTCAGGCCATAACCCAATGGATCTAAAACGCGGCATCGACAAAGCTGTTGCAGCTGCGCTCGAAGAGCTCAAGAAAATCAGCAAGCCTTGTACAACCACTAAAGAAATCGCTCAAGTTGGCTCTATTTCAGCTAACAGCGACTACAGCATTGGTCAGCGTATTGCTGAAGCAATGGAAAAAGTAGGTAAAGAAGGCGTTATTACTGTTGAAGATGGCAAGTCATTAGAAGACGAGCTTGAAGTAGTTGAAGGCATGCAGTTTGATCGCGGTTACCTCTCACCTTACTTCATTAACCAACCTGAAAAACAAGTTGCCGTATTGGAAAGCCCATACGTTCTCTTGTTCGACAAGAAAGTTAGCAACATCCGTGATTTGCTCCCAGTACTCGAGCAAGTAGCAAAATCTGGTCGTCCTTTATTGATCATTGCTGAAGATGTTGAAGGCGAAGCCTTAGCAACTTTGGTTGTGAATAACATCCGCGGCATCATCAAGACTTGTGCTGTTAAGGCTCCAGGCTTTGGCGATCGTCGTAAAGCAATGTTAGAAGACATCGCGATTTTGACTGGCGGCACAGTGATTGCTGAAGAAATTGGCCTCACACTCGAGAAAACAACTCTTGAGCACTTGGGTCAAGCTAAGCGTATCGAAATCGGCAAAGAAAACACCATCATCATTGATGGTGCTGGCGATGCTAAAGCGATCGAAGCTCGCGTGAAGAACGTTCGCGTTCAGATCGAAGAAGCGACTAGCGACTACGACAAAGAAAAATTGCAAGAGCGCGTTGCCAAGTTGGCTGGCGGTGTTGCAGTGATTCGTGTTGGCGCTGCTACTGAAGTTGAAATGAAAGAAAAGAAAGCCCGCGTTGATGACGCATTGCACGCAACTCGCGCTGCAGTTGAAGAGGGTATTGTTCCTGGCGGCGGCGTAGCATTGATTCGTGCTATGCAAGGTATCAAGGGCTTGAAAGGCGACAACGCTGATCAAGACGCTGGTATCAGCATCGTATTGCGCGCTATGGAAGAGCCACTTCGCATCATCGTTTCTAATGCTGGTGATGAAGCAAGCGTAGTTGTTAATGCGGTATTGGCTAGCAAGGGCAATAACGGTTACAACGCTGCAACTGGCGAATACGGCGACCTCGTAGCTCAAGGTGTGATCGATCCAACTAAGGTTACAAAAACTGCGTTAGTGAATGCAGCTTCTGTTGCAGCTTTGTTGTTGACGACTGATTGCGCTATCTGCGAAGCACCTAAGGATGAGTCTGGTGGTGGTATGCCTGATATGGGCGGTATGGGTGGCATGGGTGGAATGGGCGGCATGATGTAATAGCCGGATATTTCATCAGCTATCAAGCTGTAGAAATCAAGACGCCCGGTTCAAAAGACCGGGCGTTTTTTTATTCCAAAATGGTGCGTTATGTGAAGGCGCTCTGCACCAAAGAGGGGATCTTATGAGTATTTACCCGATATTCTGAAGCGACAATGAACCATCAAGATTATATTTGGTATTTGCAGTCATAAAAATAAGGAGACTTACATGAGTTCAGCAACAATGAGTGGGGCGCCAGCGAGCAGCAACCCCTTGAAGTCAAAGTGGGTGCAATTAGCCCTCGGCGTCATTTGCATGATGTCGATTTCCAGTCCGCAATATGTTTGGGCTTTGTTCACCAAACCCATCATGGGTCAACTTGGGGTCACGCTGACTGAGTTACAAGTGACATTCTCAATTTTGATTGTGTTACAAACTTTCTTCTCACCATTCCAAGGTTTCTTGGTAGAAAAATTTGGCCCACGTCTCTTGTTGTCTATTGGCACAGCATTGACAGGATTGAGTTGGGTGCTCTCCGCTAACCTCACTACTGTTTCTAACCTCTATATCACCTATGGTGTATTGGGTGGCTTGGGTACCGGTATTGTCTACATCGGCGTTGTTGGTTTGATGGTGCGTTGGTTCCCGAATAATCGTGGCTTTGCAGTCGGTATGGTTGCCGCTGGTTACGGTATTGGCGCCTTGCTGACTACCTTCCCAATTGCTGCTAGTTTGGCAGAGTCTGGCTTGCAGGGTACTTTGACATTCTTTGGTTACATCATTGGTGCGGTTGGTTTATTGGCTGCGCAAGGTATTCGCGTACCTCATGCGGATCGTGTTCAGACTGCTAGCCAGGTTGAAGCTGCAGCATCTGGTATCGCTCCAAAAACAATGCTCAAGACACCGGTTTTCTGGTTGATGTTCTTGATGATGTCCATGATGTCCACATCGGGTTTGATGGTGATCTCACAGATGGGCGCTTTTGCTAAAGACTTTGGTATCACAGGGGCCATGGTGTTCGGTATGGCTGCACTACCGTTGGCATTAACCATTGATCGCGTTACGAATGGCTTAACTCGGCCATTATTTGGTTGGGTATCAGACAAAATTGGTCGCGAGTACACGATGACGATTGCGTTTGGTCTTGAGGCAATTGCGATGTTTGCTTGGGTCATGACCCGTTCTGACCCAGTCATGTTTGTGATCTTGTCAGGCATTGTGTTCTTTGGTTGGGGTGAGATCTTCTCTTTATTCCCATCAACCTTGACAGATACATTTGGTCAAAAGCATGCAACAACCAACTATGGCTTCTTGTACATGGCTCAAGGCGTAGGCTCAATCATTGGCGGCCCGATCGCTGCCTACATCCATGGCGTGACAGATAGCTGGATGCCGGTGTTTGCCATCATGATTACCTTGGATGCAAGCGCTGCATTACTTGCCTTCTTTGTATTACGCCCTATGCGTTCCAAGTATATGAAAACCTTAGCTGCATAACATAGCTCGAAAAGATAAAAAGGCTAGCAATTGCTAGCCTTTTTGTTTTCTGGAAGCGTAAGTTAGTCTGGCTGAATGCCGCCATCTTTAATTACCTTCTTCATCTTCACCAAGCCTTGAGCAATCATCTCTTTTAAGTTGTCTGGTCCTAGTGGCAAAAATTCAAAGCCTTGCTGAATAAGTTGCTCACGTAGCTTGGGGTCCTTTAGTGCCGTAGCTAAAGATTCATTAAGCTTGCTCACCACTGCTGGTGACGTACCCTTAGGCGCAACCAGCGCACCCCAGGTTGAGAACTCATAACCTTTAACGCTCTCACTTACTGTTGGTGAGTTTGGTAGCAAAGGTGACCTAGTTTTACTCGTAATGCCGAGTACCTTTAACTTGCCAGCGCGGATGTGGGGAAGCACTACTGAGAGGGCGCTAATCATGACGGGAACTTGTCCTGCCATGACATCGGTCACGGCAGCTGCGGCACCACGATAAGGGATGTGAACGATAGGTGCACCAGTATATTGGCGAAAGATTTCCATACCGATGTGTTGGGGTGAGCCATTGCCACCAGATGCGTAATCAATCTTGCCAGGATGTTCTTTGGCAATGCGCACTAGATCAGCGGCAGTGTTTCCAGGGAAGGATGGATTGGCAACCATCACAAAGGTAATAGCTGCCACTTCAGAGATCGGCGTAAAGCTTTGGACTGGGTCGTAATCTACCTTTTTATAGAGATTAGGCAGCATTGTCAGGATGCTGTCGTTAAAGGCGCCTAAAACATAACCATCGGGCGCACTCTGAGCAACCTTACCTGCACCAATAAGCCCTGCACCACCAGGAAGATTTTCAATGGTGATCGCTTGACCTAAATTCTCGCCCATCTTCTGCGCAATAGGTCGCATCAACAAATCGACACCACTGCCAGCTTGCAGGGGCATGATGGTTTGGATGGTGCGGCTAGGGTAGGGGTTTTGTGCATTTACAGGTGCAACGCAAAGCAAACCTGTCGTGCCCAGCAGGAGAGTGGAAAGTAACAATGATTTGATATTCATGACGTCTCGATATAAGTTGTTTGATAGCATTCTGGTGACGCTTGACCTTATATTAGCGCAATAAAAAACCGCCCGTAGGCGGTTGATAAACCAGGCGGTTAGGGCTTGGTTTTAAGATACGGATTTCACCATATCTTCCACGACCTTCTTCGCATCACCGAAGACCATCATGGTTTTATCCATGTAGAAGAGTTCATTATCTAAGCCAGCATAACCAGCAGCCATCGAACGTTTGTTAACGATGATCGTTTTAGCTTTGAAGGCTTCCAAGATTGGCATACCGAAGATTGGACTACCAGGGGTACGAGCCGCAGGATTGACAACGTCGTTTGCGCCGAGAACCAATACCACGTCTGCTTGGCCGAATTCACCATTGATATCTTCCATTTCGAATACTTGATCGTATGGCACTTCAGCTTCAGCTAAGAGTACGTTCATATGGCCAGGCATACGACCTGCTACCGGATGAATGGCGTACTTCACAGTAACGCCATGGTGAGTTAACTTTTCAGTTAATTCTTTAAGGGCATGCTGAGCACGCGCAACAGCAAGACCATAACCGGGAACAATGATGACAGTGTCAGCATTTTCCATGAGGAAAGCAGCATCTTCTGGTGAACCAGTTTTGTAGTTCTTTGGACCACCATCATCGCCGCCACCTGCAGAAGCCTCAGCGCCGAAGCCACCGAGCAATACCGCAATGATGGAACGGTTCATTGCCTTACACATGATGTAAGACAGAATCGCACCTGAGGAACCTACACAAGCACCAGCAATAATCAATACGGGGTTGCTTAGTGTGAAACCAATACCAGCGGCTGCCCAACCGGAGTAGCTGTTGAGCATGGAAACAACCACGGGCATATCTGCGCCGCCGATGGGGATGATCAAAGTGATACCCAAAACCAAAGCTACTGCACACATCGCCAAGAAAGCGGCGTGACTACCTGTCATGAAGTAAGCGACGCCACCAGCAACCATGGCAATAGCCAAAATCAGATTGAGTAAATGCTGGCCTGAAAAAGTCACCGGCTTACCGCTAACCTTACCTGACAACTTGCCGAAAGCAATGACAGAAGCAGTGAAGGTAATTGCGCCGATGAATGCGCCAATGAAGAGTTCAATCTTCTGGGCGCCGGTGTGGTCATGGGCCGGATTAAATACTGCAGCAATAGCGATTAATACAGCTGACAAACCAACAAAGGAGTGCATGAGAGCTACAAGCTCAGGCATCTTGGTCATTTGCACGCGCTTAGCAGCAATGGTTCCAATAATCGCGCCACCAACAATTGCAGTAGCAATTAATGAGATGACTGGCTTGAAATCGGGAATTAAGAAGGTAGTGATTACTGCTAGCAACATACCAATCATGCCGAAGGTATTGCCTTGGCGTGAGGTGGTTGGTGAAGATAGTCCACGCAAAGCGAGGATGAACAACACTGATGAAATAAGATAAGAAATAGCGGTTATGTTTAACATGAGTTTGGTCTCTGTATTGGTCTTTTTCTGGTGTTATTTGGTTGCGGCCGCATCAGCCTTTGGGGCTTTTTTCTTGAACATCTCAAGCATGCGACGGGTAACCATGAAGCCACCAAAAATATTGATGGAAGCTAGAAATACAGCCACTGCACCGATGACGCTGGTGAGGGTGATTTCATCGCCACCAATGACTTCGGTCTGCAAGAGGGCGCCAACAATAATGATTCCAGAAATCGCATTCGTAACCGCCATCAATGGCGTATGGAGTGCGGGAGTAACGTTCCAAACAACGTGATAGCCAACAAAAATGGCCAATACAAACACGGTAATGTTTTGGACTGTGAGGATGCTTTGAAAAGCAGCGAGATCCATGATGATTCCTTCGTATTAGATTTTGTTAGTTTTTACGGACGGCTTGGCCATCACGACACATTAAGCAAGCAGTAACGATGTCGTCATCAGCTGGAATGACTAGCTTCGCATCTGCATCAACGATCAGCTTCATAAAGTCGAGCAAGTTGCGGGCATAGAGTGCAGAGGCATCAGCAGCGACCATGCTGGCAAGATTGGTGTAACCAATAATCTTCACACCATTTACCTCAACAATTTTGTCAGCTTGAGTCAGCGGGCAGTTGCCAGAACCGTTATCGCCACGACCAGCAGCCAAGTCAATCACGATAGAACCTGGTTTCATATTGGCAACGGTATCACTATGTAAGAGCACCGGCGGTTTACGTCCCGGAATCAAAGCAGTGGTGATCACGATGTCAGCTTGTTGAGCACGTTCAGAGACTAAAGCTGCCTGACGCTTCATCCAAGCCTCAGGCATGGGGCGGGCATAGCCACCAACGCCTTGAGCGATTTCGCGTTCTTCATCAGATTCAAATGGGACATCTACAAACTTGCCGCCCAGTGATTCGATTTGTTCTTTTACAGCGGGACGGACATCGGAAGCTTCAATCACAGCACCCAGACGTTTAGCTGTTGCAATCGCTTGTAATCCAGCAACACCAACACCCAGAATGAGCACGCGGGCAGCTTTAACAGTACCAGCAGCAGTCATGAGCATCGGCATAAAGCGTTGGTACTCATTAGACGCAACCATCACGGCCTTGTAACCAGCAATATTGGCCTGGGAGGAGAGAACGTCCATGCTTTGAGCGCGGGTCGTTCTAGGCGCAGCTTCTAAAGAGAAGGCTGTAACCCCTTGGGCTGCCATTGCGGCGATATTGTCGTTATCAAATGGGTCGAGCATGCCAAGGAGCACACTGCCGGATTTAATCTGTTTGAGTTCGTCAGCTTCTGGTGCGCGCACTTTCAGCACAACTTCTGCGCCAAATGCATCAGCAGCGCTGCCAATAGTCGCGCCTACAGCTTCATAGGCAGAATCCGGTTGGCTAGCCTGTACGCCGGCATCCTTCTGGATGACGACTTGATGACCTTGCCCAATCAGTTTTTTAACTGTTTCAGGTGTAGCGGCTACTCGAGTTTCCCCGGGCCTTGTTTCCAGCGGCACTCCTATGCGCATGGCATGTCTCCAAAAGCGAAATTTACAAAAAATCTATTTTAGTGAAATAGGCAAAGTTGCGCCTATTTACTTCCCCTTACTGCCATTTAAGTAGTTTCAGCCTTTTCTCGGTGGAATCGGCCTAAGACTTCTACAATATGACTTGTCAGCTTATATTGAATTCTCGCATTATTTAATGATCTACCTCAAATCTATGCCGCTTTCTGCTTCAAAACCTACCAAAGTCGTTGTTGGGATGTCTGGGGGGGTAGATTCGTCGGTTGCAGCTTGGATGTTGAAGCAGCAGGGTTATGAAGTGATTGGCCTGTTTATGAAGAACTGGGAAGACGACGATAACGACGAATATTGCTCGGCCCGCCAAGATTGGCTGGATGTCGTTTCAGTGGCAGACATGATTGGAATTGACGTGGAAGCTGTCAATTTTGCCGCAGAGTACCGAGAGCGCGTATTCGCAGATTTCTTGCGGGAGTATGCCGCAGGTAGAACTCCAAATCCAGACGTCCTCTGTAATGCTGAAATTAAATTCAAAGCCTTTTTAGATCACGCAATGAGTTTAGGTGCTGATGCGATTGCAACGGGTCACTATGCGCGGGTTCGTCATGAAGGTGGCAGAGTGCAGCTTTTAAAAGCAGTCGATGCCAGTAAAGACCAAAGTTATTTTTTGCATCGCTTAACTCAGGATCAATTAGCAAAGGTTCTTTTCCCTTTGGGTGAAATACCAAAGACGGAAGTTCGCAAAATTGCTGAAGAAATTGGTTTACACAATGCGCGTAAAAAAGACTCCACCGGAATTTGTTTCATCGGCGAACGCCCATTCAGAGAGTTTCTGAACCGCTACTTACCGCGTACCCCAGGACCCATTAAAACCCCTGAGGGCAAGACCGTTGGCGAGCATATGGGACTGGCTTTCTTTACCCTTGGGCAGCGCAAAGGCATTGGTTTGGGCGGCAGCCAAGACGGCAACGGAGACGCATGGTATGTGGCTCGCAAGGATGTAGCAAGCAACACCTTATATGTGGCGCAAGGCCATGAGCACCATTGGCTTTTAGCAAATCATCTCTCTGCAATGGATGCCAGTTGGGTCGACGGTGTCGCACCAGTCCCCGGTAAATATTCAGCCAAGACGCGCTATCGTCAAACAGATTCCGCTTGTGAAATCGATGCTGGCTCTGAAGGTCCACTGAGTTTTGAGTTGACTTTCCCAGAAGCTCAGTGGGCAGTAACACCAGGACAATCTGCCGTCTTGTATGACGGAGATATTTGTTTAGGTGGCGGAATAATTTCTAGTTAATTAAGCGGCTGGCGGTGCCGTCTCAATAAACGAAGCGCGTTGCTCTAGCTTTTGGTAAAGATTATTGAGATTTGGGTATTGGCTAGCCCACTGTAAGCTGGGGAAGCGGAAGGCCAAATACCCCAAAGCGCATCCCACTGCAATATCCGCCAAAGTCATTTGATTGCTGTGACACCAAGGATTTTCACCAAGTAGCTCTGACATTTGACGTAAAGAGACATCGATTTTGCCCATTTGGCGATCAATCCAAGCCTGGCTTTGTAGCTCTGCAGGGCGCCAGCTCGCCTCTAGGCGCGCCAGAATAGATGCATCAACGATACCGTCAGCCAGGGCTTCCCAAGTCTTGACCGTGGCCCGTTCGCGGCTACCAGCCGGAATCAGTTTGCCCACAGGGCTCAAAGTATCAGCATATTCGGCGATCACCCGAGAGTCATAAATAGCTTCGCCATCATCTAAAAGTAGGCACGGCACCTTTCCAAGCGGGTTTGAGGCGTTAATTTTGGTGTCTGCAGCCCAGACGTTCTCAACTTCAAGGGCGACATCTACCTTTTTTTCAGAGAAAACGATGCGTACTTTACGTACATAGGGGCTGGTAAGGGATCCGATTAGTTTCATAGGCATAAGTATAGCTATTCTGATGGGGTGGGTTTGAGCCCAGAACGCATTAAAATGAGGTTTTATAGATATCTTCAATGTAAAGGCAATATCCGTGAGTCAGCCTCTTTCTACTCTTCATGCGCTTTCCCCTTTGGATGGGCGCTATGCCGGCAAACTCGATGCACTGAGACCTTGGTTGTCTGAAGCCGCATTTATGCGCCAGCGGGTCTTTGTAGAGATTCATTGGCTATTAGCTCTGGCCGCAGCAGGCTTAGCAGAAGTGCCAAAAATTAGCGCTGCGGATGAAGCCTTTCTTTTATCGCTTCCTGAAAACTTTTCGGATGCTGATGCCCAACGCATTAAAGATATTGAAGCGGTTACTAATCATGACGTTAAAGCAGTTGAATATTTCTTAAAAGAGAAAATCTCAGGCCGCCCAGATCTACTGAAGGCGAGTGAGTTTATTCACTTTGCGTGTACCTCTGAAGACATCAATAACACTTCACATGGCTTGATGTTGCGTGGCGCACGTGACGAAGTGTTGTTGCCGCAATTAAAAAAGATTCTGACCGTCTTAACCGACCTGGCAATCGAGCACGCTAAAGTACCTTTGCTCTCGCGTACTCACGGGCAGCCTGCCTCCCCAAGCACCCTAGGTAAAGAGTTGGCTAACATTGCCAAACGATTAGAACGTGCTATTGCAGCAATTGCTGCTGCACCGCTGTTAGGAAAAATGAATGGCGCTGTTGGTAACTACAACGCGCACATCTCCGCCTATCCTGATTTTGATTGGGAAGCCTTTTCTAAGAATGTAGTCGAGAAGCGCTTAGGCCTGACATTCAATCCTTACACCATTCAAATTGAGCCCCATGATGGTATGGCGGAGTTGTTTGATGCGATCGCTCGCGCCAATACGATCTTGTTGGATATGGATCGTGACTTCTGGGCTTATATTTCCATTGGTTACTTTAAGCAACGCACCAAAGCCGGTGAAATTGGTTCTTCCACCATGCCACATAAAGTCAATCCGATTGACTTTGAAAACTCTGAAGGTAACTTGGGCGTGGCGAATGCACTGCTACGTCACTTAGCTGAGAAGTTACCTATTTCTCGTTGGCAACGCGACCTGACCGACTCAACCGTATTGCGTAATCTTGGCCCAGCATTTGGCCATAGCGTATTGGCTTATGACAGCGCATTGCGTGGCTTGAGCAAGCTTGAAGTAAACCATGCGGCGATTGCTGCGGATTTAGATCATTGCTGGGAAGTATTGGCTGAGCCAGTACAAACCGTCATGCGCCGTTATGGCATCGAAAATCCTTATGAGCAGTTGAAGGAACTCACGCGCGGCAAGGGCATTAACCAAGCTGACTTGCAAGCATTTATTCGTGGCTTGAAGATTCCCGAAGACGCCAAGGCGCGTTTGCTGGAGATGACGCCCTCTTCTTATTTAGGTAAGGCGGTCGAATTGACCGAACGTCTCAAAAAGTGAGTTTGACTCCGAATTCAGAATACGGGGCGCGTCCCCGAGTCTGGTTTGCTGCATACCAATTACTTTGGCACCTCTTGCTGCCCTTGGCTTTTGTGCGCCTTGCTTGGCGTGCACGCCACTCGATTCAGTACTTAAGTTATCTGCCTGAGCGCTTGGGCTTTGGCTACAAGCAACCCATTTCGCAAAAAGCGGTTTGGATACATGCGGTGTCAGTGGGTGAGACGCGTGCAGCTCAGCCATTGATCGAAGCCTATCTGGCTCGTGGTGAATCCATCCTATTAACGCACATGACTCTGAATGGCCGCCGTACTGGTGCGCAATTATTTGCCAAGGCGATTGCGAGTGGAAAAATATGTCAGGTGTATTTACCTTACGACTTGTGTTGGTCAGTAGATCGATTTTTAAAAGTCTTTAAGCCTAAGCTGGGTTTATTTATGGAGACTGAGGCCTGGCCAACGGTAGTGTTTCGTTGTGCCGAGATTGGCCTGCCACTGTTTTTAGTCAATGCACGCCTTTCCGAAAGAAGTGCGCGTCGTGTGAATCGTTTTGGTAAAGCAGGGCGCGCTTTGTTTCAGGCATTCACTGGGATTTTGGCCCAAACCGCATTTGATGCCGAGCGTTATCAAAGTCTTGGTGTGAAGCGTGTTGAGATTGTTGGCAACCTCAAGTTTGATGTGCCGCTTGATCAGAGCTTAGTTGCGCAAGGACGAGCTTGGAAACAAGAGCTCCATGCAACCCAGCGCCTCATGGTTTGTGCAGCCAGTACACGCGATGGCGAAGAGGCGATCATCCTCCAGGCTTGGAAAGATCTTTTGCTTAGTAATGCATTTAATGTTGCGCCTTTACTGTGTCTAGTTCCACGGCATCCGGAGCGTTTTTCTGAGGTGGCGGATCAAATTCATCATGCTGGACTGAATTTCCATCGTCGTAGTGAGTGGGTTGGAACTCCAAAAGAGACTAATCACTTGGAAGTGATTTTGGGTGACTCGATGGGTGAGATGCCAATGTATTACAGTGCCGCCGATCTGGTGGTGATGGGCGGTAGCCTTTTACCTTTTGGTGGTCAGAATCTGATTGAGGCCTGCGCTGCTGGTTGCCCAGTCTTATTGGGTGAACATACTTACAACTTTCAACAGGCAGCTTTAGATGCGCTAGAGATGGGCGCAGCAAAACGCATTCATGGGGATTTTCTCTTAAGCGAGCCAATTGCTCTGATGGAGGCTTTGAAGTCTTTGTTGCTTAACACTGAAGAGTTGGCAAAGATGGCGCTTGCTGCAAAGACTTACTCAGAAGAGCATCAGGGCGCGACTAAAAAGTTATTAGCCGCCCTTGATCATCAAAACTTCACTTTGAACTGAAGTCGAACTTAGACTTGCGCCCCAAAGTTTGGGTCGTCGTTGCGGGTATTGTCTTCAGGCTTTTTATCGCCCTTGACTAAATCTTCGCGTTTAACACCCAGCCACATAGCTAAGGCTGCTGCAACGAATACAGAAGAGTAAATACCAAACAAAATACCGATGGTGAGTGCCAAAGCAAAGTAGAAGAGTGTTGCGCCACCAAAGATCAGCATCGCTAAGACCATCATTTCAGTACTGCCGTGGGTAATGACGGTGCGGCTGATGGTGCTAGTAATAGCGTTGTCGATAATTTCGCGGGTGTTCATCTTGCGATATTTGCGGAAGTTCTCACGAATACGGTCAAAGATCACCACAGACTCGTTTACAGAGTATCCAAGTACAGCCAGCACCGCTGCCAATACTGAGAGTGAAAACTCCCACTGGAAAAATGCGAAGAAGCCCAGAATAATCACGACGTCATGCAAGTTCGCAATGATGCCGGCAAGCGCAAATTTCCATTCAAAACGGAATGAGAGATAAAGCACGATACCAATGATCACGAACACTAATGCCTTCAAGCCATCAAGAGCTAATTCTTGGCCTACCTGAGGCCCTACAAACTCCACACGCTGTAGTTTGGCACCAGTGGTGGCAGGTTCGAGTGCTTGCATGACTGCAGCACTTTGATCAGCAGAAGAAATGAGTTTACCTTCAGCATCTTTTTGCAAAGGCAGGCGAATCATAATGTCGCGCGAGCTACCAAAATTCTGGATCTGCGTATCTGCGTAGCCCAGTTTTTCTACATTGGCTCTGATCGAGTCCAGAGGTGCGGTCTGTGGATAGGTCACCTCCATCACAGTGCCACCAGTAAATTCGATGGAAAGATGTAAGCCGTTGTGCCAGAGGAAGAAAACTGCTGCTAAAAAGGTAATAAATGAAATTGCATTCAGCACCAATGCATGGCGCATGAATGGAATATCTTTTTTAATCCGGAAAAATTCCATGACTTATTTCTCCTGTGGGCGCCAAACTTGGCCAATAGCGAGTTTCTGAATCTTCTTCTGTCTACCGTACCAAAGGTTGACGAGACCGCGTGAGAAGAAGACGGCGGAGAACATGGAAGTCAAAATACCGAGGCAATGCACTACAGCAAAGCCTTTAATAGGGCCTGATCCAAAGGCTAGCAATGCTAGGCCAGCAATCAAGGTTGTTACGTTTGAATCCAAAATGGTTGCCCAAGCTTTATCGAAACCAACGGAGATCGCAGTATGTGGCGCAGCACCATTACGTAACTCTTCACGAATCCGTTCGTTGATTAACACGTTGGAGTCAATCGCCATACCCAGCGCCAAGGCCATCGCAGCGATACCTGGAAGGGTGAGGGTGGCTTGCAACATCGATAAGACTGAAATCAATAAGAGCAAGTTCACTGCTAATGCAATTACAGAGAACGTACCAAACAAGAGGTAGTAAGCCATCATGAAGATAGCGATACAGGCAAAGCCAATTAAGAGTGATTTAAAGCCCTTCTCAATATTTTCTGCGCCTAGACTTGGGCCAATCGTACGTTCTTCAATGATTTCCATTGGCGCTGCTAAAGAGCCTGCGCGCAATAAGAGTGCCAAGTCATTTGCGCTTTCGGTTGTGGGTTGACCAGTGATCTGGAACTTCGAGCCAAACTCACCTTGAATGGTTGCAATGGTCAATACTTCACCTTTGCCTTTTTCAAACAAGATCATGCCCATTGGCTTGCCAATGTTTTCACGGGTGACTTCTTGCATGACACGGCCACCAGCAGCATCAAGAGAAATATTGACAGCTGGACGTTGGTTCTGATCAAAGCCTGCGCTTGCGTCGGTAATGCGATCGCCGCTGAAAATGACAGACTTCTTAAATACGCCTAAACGGTTTTCACCAAAGCGGAATGTATCCATGCCCGGAGGAGGAACTTCACCGATGCCAATGGTTGATACCAATGGATCAGCAAGTCTAGATTCTAGGGTGGCAGTACGACCAATAATATCTTTAGCACGCGCAGTGTCTTGAACACCCGGCAATTGAACAACGATGCGCTCGGCACCTTGCTGTTGAATGACGGGTTCTTTAACAGCCAATTCATTCACACGCTTATTGAGGGTGATGATATTTTGTTTAACGGCGTTATCTTGAATTGCTTTTAAAGCAGCCGGCTTAAATTCACCAAGCAGCTTGGTGGAGCTACCGGAAGATCGCACTTGCCAAAGCAGTTCAGGCTGACTGCTATTTAAAAGAGTACGAGCCTGTTCGGCTTCATCAGTGCTGCCAAAATTAATTGAGAGAGAGTCAGGGCTGCGATCAATGCCTTGATGGCGAATCGATTTATCACGCAATTGACTGCGGATATCGCCAGCTAAAGAAGTCACTTTCTTTTGTACGGCACCCTTCATATCTACTTGCAATAGGAAGTAGACGCCACCTCGTAAGTCAAGACCAAGGGGCATCGGTAGTGCATTGATTGCATTAAGCCATCCTGGCGTATTCGAGAGGAGGTTTAAAGCAACTGTGTAATTAGGGTCGGTTTGATCTGCATTCAGTTTTTGCTGAAGGAGATCACGTGCACGCAACTGAATATCAGTATTGTTAAAACGAATCTTGATGGAGCCTACGTGACCTGTAGCTTCAAAGAACATTCCGGTATTGCTAATGCTGTCATCGTTCAGAATTTTTTCAACACGAGCCTGTGTCGCCAAATCAACCTTGATGGTTGGCTTGGCGGACGAGACTTGAACCGCAGGTGCCTCTCCGAAGAAATTGGGTAATGAATAGAGCCCACCGATCAGCAATGCAGCGGCAATGACTATATATTTCCAGAGAGGGTAGCGGTTCATATTGAGATACTTTTAAGCAAACGTATTAAGCGGACTTCAGAGTGCCTTTAGGCAATACAGTAGTGATGGCGCCTTTTTGCATTTGCACTTCTGTGCCGGCAGCAATTTCTACAGTAACAAAATCTTCTTTCAATGCAGTGACTTTGCCAACGATGCCACCAACAGTAACCACTTCATCACCAACTGACAATGCGGAAAGCATGGCTTTGGTTTCTTTAGCACGCTTCATTTGTGGGCGAATCATGATGAAATACAAAACAGCAAACATCAAAACTAAGGGGAGGAAGCTCATCAAGCCACCTGCATCTGCGCCCGCAGCTGGAGCCTGGGCAAAAGCGTTACTAATCCACATACAAAACCTCCGTTAATGACCAATTGGAAACTGCTTTAGTTTTAGGCTTTGAAAGTAAAGCCGTAAACCCGCAATTCTAAACTGTGTGGGGTTTTGGAGGCGATTTGAAGGGGTCTGGCCTCCTCTAGGGCTATTAATCCTGCCCTGGCTCTACGCCACGTTGGCGATCCCGACGAAATTCCTCACGATAGGCGCTAAAGCGATCTTTGCTCAAGGCTTCTCTGACTTCTGCCATTAACTGCAGGTAATAGGAGAGGTTATGGATCGTATTGAGCTGAGAGCCGAGGATTTCATTCGCCTTTTGGAGGTGATTTAAATAGGATCTCGTGAAGTTTTGGCAGGTATAGCAAGCGCAAGTAGGGTCTACGGGGCGGTCATCGTCTTTGTACCCCGCATTACGTAGCTTGAGGTCGCCAAAGCGGGTAAAGAGCCAGCCGTTGCGGGCATTGCGGGTGGGCATGACGCAATCGAACATGTCGATGCCCATACTCACACCAAGGATAAGGTCTTCTGGAGTGCCTACGCCCATGAGGTAGTGGGGCAGGTGTTCTGGCAGTTTAGGGGCTGTAAAGCTCAGAATGCGCTCAAACTCAGGCTTAGGTTCGCCAACGGATAGGCCGCCGATAGCAATACCATCAAAGCCCTGTTGGCTCACTGCCTCTAAGGAGAATTCACGTAAGCTCTCAAACATGCCGCCTTGCACGATGCCAAAGAGACCATTACCTGTTTCCAGCTCACGAAAACGTTTAAGCGAACGCTCACCCCAGCGCAAAGAGAGTTCCAGAGATTGGCGTGCTGCTTTTTCAGTGGTGGGCTGACCCTTCACCTCATAAGGGGTGCATTCATCAAACTGCATCGCGATATCGCTATTGAGCACCGCTTGGATTTCCATGGAAACCTCTGGGGACATAAATAGCTTATCGCCGTTAATGGGTGATGCAAAGGTGACGCCTTCTTCGGAAATTTTTCGCAGAGCACCCAAGCTAAAGACCTGAAAACCACCTGAGTCTGTCAGGATTGGTTTATCCCAGGCCATAAAGCGATGCAGGCCACCATGTTTCTTGATGACATCTAAACCTGGCCTGAGCCAAAGATGAAAGGTGTTGCCTAAAACGATTTGTGCCTTTGCCTCTTCAAGATCGCGTGGCGTCATCGCCTTTACTGTGCCGTAAGTGCCGACTGGCATGAAGATGGGCGTCTGCACACTGCCGTGCGGAAGATCCAGTTGACCTAGTCGTGCTGGGCTTGCTGAATCGCGCGCCAAAATATTGAAGTGAATAGGCTTGGTCATGAGTGTGTATTTTCGAGTCGACTTAAGAACATCGCATCACCATAACTGAAGAAGCGATATTTCTCTTGAATAGCATGTTGATAGGCGGCACGGATATTATCCATTCCCGCAAAAGCACTTACCAACATCAATAAGGTGGATTTTGGCAGATGAAAGTTGGTGAGCAGACAGTCTACGGTTTTAAATTGAAATCCAGGGGTAATAAACAGGTTAGTTTCGCCACGGGTTTTCTGCGTTAGCGCTTGACTCTCCAAGGCTCGTAGGCTGGTTGTACCTACCGCAATGACTCTGCCACCTTTGCTATGGGTTTCCTCAATCACTAGCAGGGTTTCTTCGGGAATGGAAAACCACTCATGATGCATTTTGTGCTTACTTAAGTCTTCCTCGCGCACTGGCGTGAAGGTGCCGGCGCCAACGTGCAGGGTAACTGTCGCGCGTTGAATACCTAAGTCGCTCAGCTGCTTCAGAATCGCTTCATCAAAATGTAGTCCTGCAGT
Organism: Polynucleobacter finlandensis; assembly: GCF_018881755.1. Taxonomy (GTDB): domain Bacteria; phylum Pseudomonadota; class Gammaproteobacteria; order Burkholderiales; family Burkholderiaceae; genus Polynucleobacter; species Polynucleobacter finlandensis. The sequence continues at coordinate 271,775 of NZ_JACVPS010000002.1, forward strand.
TGGTGCCGCTACTGCTCCAGGATTTTTTGCAAAAACTGTTTGATAGCGCTGGGCATCCTCACCATCTGGCTGATGTTCGATATAGGGTGGTAGGGGCAGTTCACCAAAACGCTCTAACAGGGTAAAGACATTTTCTGGAAAGCGCACTTCATAAAACCGACCGTCATAGCCAATCATTTCGACTGGGAAGGTTTCGCCCGCTTGGTTGTACACATGAACGATGGACCCAGTCTTGGGAACCTTGGAGGCTCTGATTTGTACCCAGGCCTGCTTGTCGCCGCTAATACGCTCAATTAGTAGCTCTACATTGCCACCAGTCTCTTTTTTGCCATGGAGTCTAGCGGGAATCACTTTGGTGTCATTAAAGACCAGCAAATCCCCGGGCTTAATAAGGTCAAGAATTGCCTTAAATTGCCGATCAATCAATTGGGCAGCCTCCAGCCCCGAAGGGCACACCTCTAGGAGGCGGCTGTCGGTTCTATTCGCCAAGGGATGCTGGGCGATTAGATCAGGAGGGAGGTCGTAATTAAAGTCGGAGAGTTGCATAGCATTACCATCAGGTATTGGATTTTAACGATGACGACTAAGCAACCGCCAACAGCACTGGAAAAGATGGGTTTGAACAGCCCTATGGCCCTTGCTTTGCACCTGCCATCCCGTTATGAAGATGAAACTGAGTTATTTAGTATCGAGGATGCGCTCAGTCAAGGTCGATTTGCCTCCGTGCAAACCCAAGGTATCGTCATTCGCAATCAAGTCCTATTTAGACCCAGAAGGCAGTTATTAGTCACGATTGAAGATGACACTGCGGTATTACAACTCCGGTTTTTGAATTTCTACCCCAGTCAGCAAAAGCAAATGGCTGTTGGTGTTCATGTGCGGGTCCGGGGTGATGTGCGCGAGGGCTTCCAGGGCGCTGAGATGGTGCACCCGACAGTTCGTGCTGTTACACCGGATGCCCCATTGCCCAGTAGCTTAACGCCGGTCTATCCGGCTAGTGCTGGTATTTCTCAAACTATTATTCGTAAGGCTGTAACTCAGGCATTGCGTGAGCCAAGCTTAAAAGAAAGTTTGGCGGAGTTTTTGCCTACAAAGTTATTAGCCCAATTATTACCAAGTCATGATTGGCCGAATTTACAAGCCGCAATCACTTATCTTCATCAACCACCTGCCGATGCCGATACACGAGCCTTATTGGAACGGACTCATCCCGCATGGCGTCGTGTGCAGTTTGAAGAATTGTTGGCTCAACAAATTTCTTTGAAGCGTGCGCATTCGATTCGTAGACAAAGACGTGCACCGAGTTTTGCAAAAACTCAATCTAAGACAGGTTCCAAGATAGAAGATGGTTTGCTAAAGGTATTACCTTTCAAATTAACAGGCGCACAAGAGCGCGTATGGGCTGAGATTGGCGGCGATCTCTCCAATACTTTTCCGATGAACCGCTTATTGCAGGGCGATGTCGGTAGTGGCAAAACGGTGGTGGCTGCTCTCGCAGCCGCTCGGGTTATGGATCATGGCTATCAAGCCGCAGTGATGGCCCCTACTGAAATATTGGCAGAGCAGCACTACCTCAAAATGAAGGAGTGGTTTGAGCCTTTGGGTATCAAGGTGGCTTGGTTGTATGGCAGCCTGAAAGCAAAAGAAAAAAGACTGGCACAAGAAATCATTGAAAACGGTACAGCACAACTCATTATTGGTACGCATGCGCTGATTCAAGAATCGGTGAGTTTTTACAAACTGGGACTGGCGGTGATTGATGAGCAACATCGTTTTGGTGTGAGACAGCGTTTAGAAATTCAGCAACGTGTTGGATCTGAATTGTTTTACTGCCATCAACTTATGATGTCAGCCACTCCTATTCCACGAACGCTAGCAATGACTTACTACGCTGACTTAGATGTGTCGGTAATTGATGAGTTGCCTCCAGGGCGTAAGCCCATCGTGACTAAAGTGGTGAAGGCTACCCGGCGTGACGAAGTGATTGGTGGTTTGCGAGATTGGTTGAGTAAAGGTTTGCAGGCCTATTGGGTATGCCCATTGATTGAAGAATCAGAAGTGCTCCAATTGCAAACGGCAGTAGAGAGTTTTGAACAGCTGACAACTGCCTTGCCCGACTTTAAGGTGGGTCTAGTGCATGGCCGCCTAAAGTCTGATGAGAAAGCAGCAGTGATGGCTGCTTTTAAAGCGAATGAGATTCAGCTTTTAGTAGCCACTACGGTCATTGAAGTCGGGGTGGATGTGCCGAATGCTGCATTGATGGTGATCGAGCATGCAGAGCGTTTTGGTTATGCACAGATTCATCAATTACGAGGACGGGTAGGTCGTGGCTCTGCTGACTCAGTATGCATTTTGATGTATGCCGAGCCACTTTCCATGGCGGCAAAAGAGCGTTTACAAACTTTACGAGAAACTTCTGACGGCTTTGTGATTGCGGAGCGTGACTTATCGCTACGGGGTCCAGGTGAGTTATTGGGGGCCAAGCAGTCTGGCGATGCTATGTTGCGCTTTGTAGATTTGCAGCGTGATGCTTGGTTGATTGAGCTAGCCCAGCAGGTTGCTGAACGCTTATTGGTCGATCATGCTGATTTAGTAGAGCGCCATCTTGAACGCTGGCTCGGGTCTCGCACAGAATTTCTAAAGGCGTGATAATTAAACCATGACACTTACGGAACTTCGTTACATTGTTGCTGTTGCTCGCGAGCGCCACTTTGGGCGCGCAGCTGAGGCCTGTCACGTTTCTCAGCCGACCTTATCTGTAGCGATTAAAAAATTAGAAGAAGAGCTTGGCACACAGATCTTCGAGAGAACCAGTGCTGAAGTGGCGATGACTAGCTTGGGCGTACTGATTGTTGAGCAAGCGCAACGGGTTTTAGAAGAGGCTAATTCCTTAAAGCATTTAGCTAAGCATGGACAGGATCCTTTATCTGGCCCCATTCGTTTGGGTGCGATTTACACAATTGCCCCATATCTATTGCCCAGTTTGGTGAGGGTTGCACGTGAAGACATTCCAAATGCACCCTTATTTTTAGAAGAGAACTTCACCGTTCGTTTACTAGAAATGTTGCGTCAAGGTGTATTGGATTGCGCTGTCTTGGCTGACCCTTTTCCAAGTGCTGGTCTAGATGTAGTGGACTTGTATGAAGAACCCTTTTTGGTTGCAGTTCCTAAAGGACATGTGTGGGAGCAGCGTAAGTCGATTGCCCATCAAGAATTAAGAGAGCAAAACACCTTATTACTCGGTGCTGGGCATTGCTTCCGCGACCACGTTTTGGGTGTGTGTCCTGAGTTAAATCGTTTTGGTTCCGGATCTACGATTGGCGAGCAGCGTAGTTTCGAAGGTTCTTCTTTAGAAACGATTCGTCAAATGGTAGCGGGTGGCATTGGTATCTCAGTCCTGCCTAGAACCTCAGTGCTCGATCCAAAAACCCATGAGGGGTTGATTCGTTATATTCCTTTAGATCAACCTGTGCCAACCCGCAAGGTGTGTTTGGTATGGCGCAAGAGCTACCCTCGCGCTGAAGTGATGCAAAAGCTTGCTCAGATTATTCGCAAATGTGATTTGCCAGGAGTGAGCTTTATTTAATGCGTCATCCCGCCATTGCCCGTCTTGTTGCGTACGGCTATCTGATTCGTCTCGATAAGCCGATTGGTACATTACTACTTCTGTGGCCTACTTGGTGGGCATTGTGGCTGGCAAGCGGCGGCTTTCCCGAGTGGAACATCCTCATCATTTTCACTGTTGGCACTTTCCTGATGCGAAGTGCTGGCTGCGCTGTCAATGATTATGCGGACCGAGATTTCGATCGTCACGTGCAAAGAACGCAAGGGCGTCCAGTGACAAGTGGCAGGATCTCTGGCAAAGAAGCGCTCGGAGTAGCAAGCGTCTTGGCACTGATGGCTTTTTTACTGATTCAGCCACTGAATGCTTTTACTAAAGCACTCTCGGTCTTTGCTTTGGTAGTCGCCATTGTTTATCCATTTACCAAACGATTCTTCGCCATCCCTCAAGCCATTCTTGGGATTGCATTTGGTTTTGGTATTCCAATGGCTTATGCGGCTGTGCTGGATTTCATTCCACCAGAGGCATGGATTCTGTTTGTAGGTAATATTTTCTGGGCGATTGCCTATGACACTGCCTATGCCATGGTTGATCGAGATGACGATATTCGTTTAGGTTTAAAAACATCCGCAATCACCTTTGGCAGCTTTGATGTTTTAGCAATTGGAGTTTGCTACGGCGTGTTACTTCTGAGTCAAATCTGGGTAGCGCAGCTCGCTCACCTGAGCGCTTATTTTTGGTTGGGCTGGTTAGGTGCTTTGGCATGCGCCATCTATCACCTCAAATTAGTTTTGACTCGTGGCAGGGCTGAGTGCTTTAAGGCGTTTCGTCACAACAACTGGTTGGGTGGATTCCTCTTTTTTGGAATCGTCCTAGGTCTAGCGCTGAATTAGCTTTTACCTAGTTCATCGCCCATCGCTTTGCCACGCTGACTTGCGGCATCAATGGCTTTTTCCAGAATGTCATGCCAACCATGTTGTTTCATAACTTCAAGTGCAGCAGCAGTCGTTCCACCTTTGGATGTCACGCGTTCGCGTAATACGCCAGCATGCTCATCCGAGTTATGTGCCAGCTGTGTTGCACCTTCAAGCGTTGCATAAGCAAGCTGACGTGCAGTAGTAGCATCTAAGCCTAACTTTTCACCAGCGGATTGCATAGCCTCTAAAAAAGCAAAGACGTAAGCCGGGCCACTACCTGAAACTGCAGTGACAGCATCCATCAATTTTTCTTCAGCCACCCAAACTGCTTGGCCAATGGCATGGCAAATAGTTTCTGCGAGTACGCGATCATCTTGATTCACAGCAGCATCTGCAAAGAGACCCGTAATCCCTTTGCCAATCAGGGCGGGGGTGTTCGGCATCGCACGCACGCAACGCGCATGATCAAGCCAGCGACTCATATCCTTAAGACGAATTCCAGCAGCAATACTCAGAATCAGTGGGCCTGGCGCTGTCGCATGTTTTAGTTTGGCACTCAATCCTTTAGCAACCACATTAAAGTCTTGGGGCTTGATAGCCATGACCACAGCATTGTTCTTGGTGAAGTCAAAAGCAATTTGATCTAAAGCGCCAATTACTTGAATACCAAAATCGCGATGTAAACCAATGGCGGTCTCGGCATTGGCCTCCACCACGGTAAGTTGATTGGCTTCAAAGCCGTTAGCTAAAAGACCGCTAATTAAAGCTCGACCCATATTGCCACCACCAATAAAGGTGATGCGGGTATTTTGATTTAACTGTTTTGTGCTCATACGTTTATCTTATCGCGCTTCCCAAATATGGCCGTTCCTACTCGAACCATGGTGCTACCTTCGGCAATCGCCGACTCCATATCATCTGACATGCCCATCGATAGAGTGTCAAAAAATTCATAACCGATATCGTTCAGATGCTTTGCTTTGATCTGATTAAAACATTCCCGCACGGTAGCAAAAGCCTGGCGCTGTGAAGAAGGGTTTGGGCTTGGCGCTGGAATGGCCATCAACCCCCTGAGGGTGAGGTGGGGGAGTTTGGCAATCGCGCTGCATAATTCCTCAGCCTCATTCAGAGGAATACCACTCTTGCTATCTTCCTCGCTGACATTGACTTGTATGCACACTTGTAGATCCGCAACATCAGGGAACTCGCCACGTTGAGCAGAAAGTCGTTCTGCAATTTTAAGGCGGTCAACGCTATGAACCCAGTCAAAGTGTTCTGCCACTTCTTTAGTCTTGTTACTCTGAAGCGGCCCAATGAAATGCCAAACAAGCCACGGGCGGAGCTTGGCAAGCAAGGTAATCTTTTCAACTGCCTCTTGGACATAGTTTTCACCAAAAGCAGTTTGTCCTGCGTGCATCGCTTCTTCAATGTCTTGCGTAGGGAAGGTTTTACTGACGGCAAGCAACTCAATCTCTTCGGGCTCACGCTTGCTCGCTTGGGCAGCTAACTCAAGACGCTGTTTCACCCGCATTAAGTTATTGGTAATCTGACTCATTGAGTAGCTGAATTTTTTTGGGTAATGAGTTTGTCAACGATCTCAATCCAATGCAAAACCGGCGTGTCATCCTGTTGCAAGTGTGTAATGCAGCCAATATTTCCAGAAACAATCGTTTCAGCGCCAGACTCTTCACAAGCAGTTTGCAAATGGGTTAATTTGTTTTTGCGGAGTTGCTCAGATAATGCAGGTTGGGTAACCGAGTAAGTGCCTGCAGAACCGCAACAGAGATGGCTATCGGCACAGAGATTAACGCCAACACCAATGCTGCCCAATAAGCCCTCAACCTTGCCACGAATTTGCTGACCGTGTTGCAAAGTGCATGGTGGGTGATACACCACCCCTGGCTTGGGATCTGTGCCGATGAGACTTATCAATTCACTTTGGAGTGTGGGAAGTATTTCTGCAATATCTTTAGTTAATTCGGAAATTTTCTTTGCTTTGATGGAATAGCTTGGATCATGGGTAAAGAGATGGCCATAGTCTTTTACCATCACGCCACAACCAGATGCCGTCATCACAATTGCTTCTACACCTTGCTCAACCAGGGGCCACCAAGCATCAATATTTTGCTTGGCATTCTGAAGGCCACCATTTTGGTCATTCAGGTGGTAGCGTAAAGCACCACAACAAGTTGCATTGGGTGCGCTAATTAACTGAATTTTGAGTGCATCCAGGACGCGCGCAGTTGCAGAGTTGATGTTGGGAAGCATGCCAGGTTGTACGCAACCCTCTAGCAAGAGCATCTTGCGTGTGTGGCTTGCTTGAGGTCGCGCGTAGGGGTCAGTAGTCTTTGCTAAAGCCTTACTTTTCGCCTCTGGAATCTTGCGTTTGATACTAGATGGCATGATAGGTCGCACAAAACGTCCTAGTGCCATTGCCGAATTAAATAATGCTGGCTTAGTTAGGCCTTCTTTAAGCGCCCAACGAGTAATACGCTCAGCTAGTGGGCGGGCTGGGGTATTGTCCTCCGTCCATTTGCGACCAATGTCTACAAGATTGCCATATTGCACACCGCTAGGACAGGTGCTCTCGCAATTGCGGCAAGTCAGGCAGCGATCTAAGTGAGTACGTGTTTTTTCTGTAGGTTTTTGGCCTTCAGCAATTTGTTTAATGAGATAGATGCGTCCGCGTGGGCCATCTAATTCGTCGCCGAGGAGTTGGTAAGTTGGACAGGTTGCTGTACAGAAGCCGCAGTGAACACATTTTTCTAAAATGCGAGCGGCTTCTATACCTTCAGGTGTATTGATAAATTGAGGGGCAAGTTGAGTTTGCATATAGAAACTTAAGGTAGTCGGTTAGTGGCAAAAACACCTGCTGGATCAAATGCTGCCCGGAGACGTGCTTGGACTGCTTCCAAGGCTTGCGAGTGGGCTTGCTCACTTAATTTTGTGAAGCGCTCTTTTGCTGGGTCGACATTGCTTCCCTGTCGAAAACGGATTGCGTGCCCGCCATTGGCGCTAGCTAATGCTTTCAACGCAGCAAAAGTGGCGTCATCGCTAGAACCTTTCCACCAACGTTGCTGACCGTGCCACTCCAGCACAATTTCATTAGACATGTTTGGCAAGCCAATTGGGCCGCATGCTGCAGGAAGCGCTAAGCGATAAAGCGTTTCATCAGCACCCAAATTCGTAAATGGATTAAGTTGTTGTTCGCGTAAATTCTTCCAAAATGTTTCGGCTGTTATTGGGTCAAGTTCTTTTGCATTAATGGCTGCGCTCATCAAAGGTATTGCCGCACGAACTGCAGCAATTGCACCAGATAGTCGAATGGTTAGCTCACCATGTTCTTCAGAATTGGCGACGCCAATCCAACAACTTGCAGATAAGGGTAATGGTTGTCCAGCCCATTCATTCAGGAGTTGATGTGCATGAGCTTGAGAAATGTGGCAACGCAGAGTAGCTGTCGCAGCTGGCTTTGGCAAGACCTTGACTGAGGCTTCTAGGAGAAGGGCAAGAGTTCCCAAGGAGCCCGGCATTAAGCGAGAGACGTCATATCCAGCGACATTCTTAATGACCTGACCGCCAAAAGATAAATCTTGACCTTTGCCATCCATGACGCGCGCGCCTAAAACAAAGTCTCTGAGGTTGCCGGCACTGATCCGTCCAGGCCCAGCAAGACCAGCGGCAACGGCACCACCAAAAGTAGCGCCATCGCCAAAGTGTGGTGGTTCAAAAGGCAAGATCTGATTCTTTTCTGCTAGAGCCGCTTCAATTTCTTTTAAGGGAGTGCCAGCGCAAGCGGTAATGACCAATTCTTCAGGTTGGTATTCCAAAATGCCAGAATAGGTATGAGTGTTTAGCTTTGCAAAGTTATTAGGATTGCCATACCAAGATTTTGTTCCGCCACCTTCTATAGATAGAGGCGTGCCAGCTTTAGAGGCTCCTAGAATTTGCTCGCGGAATACATCAATATTTGAATTTGGTAGATGGATCATTAGAAGCGCTCCAATTCTGGAAAAGGCAGAGCGCCACCGCTAATTCGCATGCGACCATATTCGGCGCAGCGATGCAATGTGGGAATCGCTTTATCGGGGTTCAGTAGGCGCTCTGGATCAAATGCTTCTTTTACGCCCCAGAATGCTTCACGTTCACCTTCACCAAATTGCACACACATGGAATTAATTTTTTCAATGCCAACTCCGTGCTCTCCAGTGATCGTGCCCCCTAACTCAACGCAGGCTTCCAGAATTTCAGTACCGAAGTCTTCGGCACGATGCCATTCATCTTGATCTGCACCGTTAAAGAGAATTAGTGGGTGCATATTGCCATCACCCGCATGAAATACGTTTAAGCAACCAAGACCATATTTCTTTTCCATCACCTGAATGCGCTTTAGCAAAGTTGCAATATGTCTGCGGGGAATGGTGCCATCCATGCAGTAGTAGTCAGCTGCTAAACGACCTGCAGCTGGGAAGGCATTCTTTCGGCCGCTCCAAAATTTAAGGCGCTCAGATTCATCTTGAGAAATCTGAATGCCGCTAGCACCAGCCTCTTCAAGAACTTTGGTCATGCGTTCAATTTCTTCAGCAACCTCTTCGGGCGTGCCATCGGACTCGCATAACAAAATTGCTTCAGCATTGAGGTCATAACCAGCATGCACAAACTCTTCAACAGCGCGCGTTGTCGCTTTATCCATCATCTCAAGACCAGCGGGAATAATGCCGGCTGCAATGATTGCAGCAACAGCATCACCACCTTTTTCAATGTCATCAAAACTTGCCATGATCACGCGTGCTAATTTTGGCTTGGCAACCAACTTCACGGTGACCTCAGTAACGACGGCGAGCATGCCTTCGCTACCAATCATGATGGCCAATAAATCTAAACCTGGGGAGTCTGGCGCTAAGCTACCAAATTCAACGGCGTCGCCATTCATGAGAAGACCGCGTACTTTTAAAACATTGTGTAAGGTAAGGCCATACTTAAGGCAATGAACGCCACCTGAGTTTTCGTTGATATTGCCGCCAATGGAGCAGGCGATTTGCGAAGAGGGATCAGGAGCGTAATACAGGCCGAGATGGGCAACCGCTTCAGAAATGGCTAAATTGCGAACGCCGGGCTGGACTACTGCAGTCCTGGTAAATGGATCAATGCTGACTATCTTTTTGAGCTTGGCAAGTGAGAGCACTAATCCTTGCGCTATGGGCATTGCACCACCGGATAAGCCGGTGCCAGATCCGCGGGGAACTACCGGCACCTGCATGGCGTAACAAATCTTCAGAATCTGGGCTGCCTGCTCTTCGGTTTCAGGCAGGGCAACCGCTAAAGGCATTCGGCGGTAGGCTGCTAAGCCATCACATTCATAAGGAATAGTATCTTCAGGCTCCCAAAGTAAGGCATGCTCAGGGAGGATGGGCTTAAGGGCAGCTACGAGCTTTGATTGCAGGGCGCTAATAGCTGCTTGATCTGGGGGCGTGGTAACCATGTTCATATGATTCATTTTAGCCATTTACCTATAATGACTTCATGGGAAATCGACTTTCAAAAATTGCCACCAGAACTGGTGACGCTGGAATGACCGGATTGGGTGATGGCAGCCGCGTGGAGAAGGACCATCTGCGGATCTGCGCCATGGGCGACGTGGACGAGTTGAACTCTGAAATTGGCGTTCTGATGACTGAAAACCTGCCTGAGAGCGTTGCCCAAGAGCTGCAAGCACTATTTTTGCAGGTGCAGCATGATCTTTTTGATTTGGGTGGTGAACTTTGCATCCCGAATTACACCTTGCTCAAACCAGAGCATGTTGCACAGCTCGATGTTTGGCTTGAGAAATACAACGAGACTTTGCCCCCGCTGACTGAATTCATTCTGCCCGGTGGAACGCGAGCTGCAGCACAAGCCCACGTATGTCGAACGGTTTGCAGAAGAGCAGAACGCTCTATTGTGCGACTTGGCTGGGCTGAGCCTTTGTATGATGCCCCACGTCAATACGTTAATCGCCTATCGGATTTGTTATTTGTATTGTCACGAGTTTTAAATCGGGCAGCTGGCGGCACAGATATTCTTTGGAACCATCAAAAGGCTGACAAAACAAATGAGGCCAAGTAATTTAGCCTCATTTGTTTGATACAGCGTTGGCGCCTTAGGGCGCCATTTTTATTTCTGAACTTATTTTTAGATCACTTCTTGTTTTTACGACGAGCTTTCACGGCAGTAGCCAAGCGTTGCAATACATTAACGGAGTCTTCCCAGTTAATGCAGGCATCTGTAATGCTCTTGCCGTATTCCAGTTTGTTTGGATCATCTTTGCCTGGCGTGAATTTCTGAGCCCCATCATTGAGATGGCTTTCAATCATCACACCAAACACTTTGCGTGAGCCAGATTCAATTTGCTCGGCAATATTGTCAGCAACCACAATTTGACGCTCATGCTTCTTGCTCGAGTTTGCATGGGATAGATCGACCATCAGACTGGCTGGAAGCTTTGCTGCTGCAAGCTCTGCGCATGCTGCATCGACAAAGCTGGCTTCGTAATTTGGCTCTTTGCCGCCGCGCAAAATGACGTGGCAATCTTTATTACCTTTTGTTTCCACGATCGATACTTGACCATTCTTATGAACAGATAAGAAGTGATGTGGACGACTTGCTGCTTGAATAGCATCGGTAGCAATTTTGATATTGCCATCAGTACCGTTCTTAAAGCCAATAGGTGCGGATAAACCAGAAGCAAGTTCGCGATGAACTTGGCTCTCAGTTGTACGCGCGCCGATGGCGCCCCAAGAAATCAGGTCAGCAATATATTGCGGAGAAATAACGTCAAGGAATTCGCTTCCTGCTGGCATGCCAAGTCGATTAATTTCCATGAGAACCTGACGCGCAATCCGCAATCCTTCTTCGATGCGATAGCTTTCATCAAGGTAAGGGTCGTTGATCAGACCTTTCCAACCAACAGTAGTGCGTGGCTTTTCAAAATACACGCGCATCACAATTTCGAGCTCACCAGAGAGGCGCTCACGTTCGACTAAGAGGCGTTGGCAATATTCCAATGCTGCTCTTGGATCATGAATGGAACAAGGTCCAATAATCACCAATAAGCGATCATCTTTGCCGTGAATAATGTCGCGAATTTTGCCGCGAGTTTTGCTAATCAAGGATTCAGTTGGCGTTCCCGAGATAGGGAAGAAGCGAATCAAATGCTCTGGCGGGGGCAGAACAGTGATGTTATGAATGCGTTGATCGTCGGTATCTGACGTTTTATCAACGGCAGCGTACCAATTGGCGGGATTAGTATTTTGTTGGCTCATACGACTATTTTAAGCCGTATCAGGCCGTTCCACCCACAGTCAGGCTATCAATCCGTAAAGTTGGCTGTCCAACTCCTACGGGGACACTTTGCCCTTCTTTGCCACAGACCCCCACGCCGCCATCCAATTTGAGGTCATTTCCGATCATAGAGACCTGTTTTAGGGACTCGGGACCGCTACCAATAATCGTGGCGCCTTTAACGGGGTATTGGATTTTGCCGTTTTCCACCCAATAGGCTTCAGATGCAGAAAATACAAATTTGCCACTAGTGATATCAACCTGCCCACCGCCAAAATTGACTGCATAGAGGCCACGTTTAATGCTGGCAACGATTTCTTGGGGATCATCTTTACCGGCCAACATGTAGGTATTGGTCATGCGTGGCATCGGTAGCGAGGCAAAACTTTCACGCCGGCCATTGCCAGTAAGTGGCATTTTCATCAGGCGGGCATTCAAACTGTCCTGAATATAGCCCTTCAATATGCCATCTTCTATGAGGGTTGTGCATTGGGTTGGCGTACCTTCGTCATCAATGTTGAGCGAGCCTCGGCGACCAGATAGCGTGCCGTCATCAACAACTGTCACGCCTTTAGCGGCTACCCGTTGACCAATGCGACCAGCAAATGCTGAAGAGCCTTTGCGATTGAAGTCGCCTTCTAAACCATGACCTACTGCTTCATGAAGTAATACACCAGGCCAGCCCGGCCCCATAACGACCGTCATTGGGCCAGCGGGTGCGGCGCGTGAGTCGAGATTCACGAGGGCGCCATCAACCGCTTCATCCACGTATTGATTGATGAGTTCCGTATTGAAGTATCCGTAGTCATGTCGTGCACCACCACCAGATGATCCAGACTCGCGACGGCCATGTTGTTCTGCGATCACGTGGACTGAGACACGTACTAGCGGACGAACATCGGCGGCCAATAAGCCATCAGCACGCAACACTAAGACAACATCAAATTCTCCAGCAAGACTTGCCATCACTTGAATGATGCGTGGGTCGCGTGCCTTAGCGCGACGCTCGATACTTTCAAGCAGCGCAATTTTTTCTTTAGGCTGAAGTGAATCCAAGGGATTTAAATCGGAATAAAGCCCATTGGAAACAGGACTGAAGATTTTGCTAGCAACGGCTTGCTTGCCACCTTCTGGGCCAATGACCCGGGTGGCCTTGGCCGCCTTGTTTAATGCTTCTAAATTAATTTCATCTGAATAGGCGAAGGCAGTTTTATCTCCATAGATCGCTCGCACGCCGACGCCTTGGTCGATATTGAAGCTACCAGATTTAACGATGCCTTCTTCCAGACTCCAGCTTTCACTGCGGGTGTGCTGGAAATACAAATCCGCATCATCTAAGCGGTGAGCAAACATGCTGCCAAAGGTGCGATGCAAATCTTGTTCGGATAAACCAGTGGGCTCAAGCAAAATTGATTTGGCTAGCTTAAGAAGATCCACCTGTTTTTTGGGTTTAGTCCAATCAGTTGGAAATAGTGCTTCTGGTGCATTCATATTATTTCGGTAAGTCTTTCGCTTTATAGCTTGCGGTGTTTTAGTGCTGGGAGCTTAGAGCGTACCTCGTTTAATTTATCTTTGCTCAGAACCCCAGAAATAAAGCCTTCGCCTTCGGGAAGGTTTGCCAATACCGTACCCCAGGGGTCTATGAGCATGCTATTGCCCCAAGTACGGCGTTGATTGATATGTGTTCCACCCTGTGCTGAAGACAAGACATAGCATTGGTTTTCAATCGCACGGGCGCGCAGCAGAATTTCCCAATGGTCCTTGCCGGTTGTGTAAGTGAAGGCTGCTGGAATGATGTGGCAATCCACCTCTCCTAGCGATCTGTATAGCTCCGGAAAGCGCAAGTCGTAACAAATGCTTAAACCAAAGCGCCATTCTTCATGATTGATCTTGATAGAAAGCACGCTCGGAGTATTGCCCGCCTCGATTGTTTCGGATTCTTCATAGCGCTCGGTTGCTGTCTGAAACCCAAATAAATGAATTTTGTCGTAGCGGCCAATACGCTCGCCTTGAGGATTAAAGACTAAAGTGGTATTCAATACTTTGCTAGTGGATTGCGCCTCGAGGGGAATGGTCCCCGCAACCAGATAGATGTCATTGGCTTTCGCCATCGCGGCGAGCTGCTCTTGTATCGGTCCGCTACCTAATGTTTCTCTTGCGAGAACTTTATCGGTATCTTTTAATCCCATGAGGCAAAAGTATTCAGGCAGAACGACAAGCTGAGCGCCCGTTTTGGCTGCCTGCTCAATCAATCTATTGGCGGTATCCAGATTCTCCTGAAGCACTGGGGTGGAGATCATCTGAATAGAGGCGATTTGTAACTGAGAAGGCATAGCTGAGGCGCTCATAGATATTCGCAATAAAGAGATCAGTTAGTTTTGAGGGTTAGTGGTAGGGCTTACTGAAGGTGAGGTGTTTTGGGTATTCGGCGCATTTGGCTTGGCCTGCTCTTTCAGTAAACCCTTGGTGCGAATGCTGTCCAAAGTTTTTTGGTCAATCGGTTGACCCTTTTGATCAAGTGGAATCACCTCTGGATCAGTCCATGAGCCTTGTACTAAATAGTCGGTTTGCATGGCACGATTGATTTGGTTGGTGATCAGATATTGACCCACAAGTGCACTGAGACCGACGATTGGGTTAATAACAAAAGCCGCCACTACAGATCCTGCGGCCGCATCAATCGTTGGAAATACCGTTATACGAAGGTCCTGAGTCTCTTTGGGAATATTGATTTGCCCATTAATAGCAACACGCGCTTGATCCAACTCCATTGTGAATTGATTAGTTTGGGCAACGCCGTTGGTAATGTCAAAGCTGCTCTCAATAGAGTTAAAAGGTGTTCCTTTAGTCACAATATTGCCTAGACTACCTTGGAGATCAAGGGTAGCGAATCTAAAGAGACTTTGTAGACTCAGTACGTTGAGTAATTTGGCGGCATCAGAGTTCACCTCTAACAAGCGCCCTTTGTCGAGATTGAGAGCGATCTTCCCTGAGAGCGTTTCATAGTCTGGAATAAATAAGTTGTTATCCCATTCTAATTTTCCAGTGAGCTTACCTTGACCACCTTCTACAGATTTAGTATTGCTCCAGTGAGCAATAATTTGCCCAGCGTCCTTTACATCCATATCAATGTTCAGAGTGCTATGGTCTTTTCCATTTGCAATGTCGCTACTCCACTGTCCTGAGAGAGATGAACTGCCTTGAGGGTTGGCTATTTGAACGGACTCTAGGTTTAAGAGGTTTTTACTGGTGCGTGACTTAATCTTAATCGCACCCAATTGCGCTTTAGACCAAGAAAAGTCATCAATGGTGATATTGAGACTTGGTATAGAGTTAGGACTCAGCTTTTCTTTATTTACACTCTTTTGTGTACGATTGTTTTGATTTTTAGAGACAGATTCTGGCAAAGGGTTGGCATTTGCAAGTGGGTCTGGAATTCTGAGGCGAGTGAAGTGGCCAGTAATTAATCCACTTGGGTTAGTAGAGTTTTCTTCCTGCCAGCGAATCTGTCCTGCAGCCTGCGTTGAATTGAGGCGTAATTGCCAGATATCGTTTTTATTGTTACCAACCAAGCCAACATCAGACCAAGCGCGATCCAGTAGGATCAGTTTTTTGATTTGAGCATTGACTTGAATATTGCTCTCGTCGGCGGAATTCTGTTTGACAGCTTTGTTCCGATGTCCCGCACTGAGAAACTCTTGCCATGCATCTACATTCAGATCGCTAGCTTGAAGATTCAGCGCAAATCCCTGTTGGGGAAGATTGGCAGGAGCGCCAACGCCTAGTGCATGGCGAATCTCATTGTCGAGCCCGAGGCTGCCCTGCAGAGAAATTTGTTCACCAATCTTGCCAGACCAAGTTGCGCGAGCAGAATTTGCTTTGCTATTAACGTAGGTGCGAAGATTGAGCTGGCCTAGCATTGGAGTGCCTGCAGATTTTTTAGCTGGGGCGGGAGCTTGACTGGCCCAGTTTCTTAAATCTAATTTCAGATTCGTTTCGCTGCCAGCTTTGCTGAAGTTGAGCGAGCCCTCGTATTTTGCCGAACCACTCATGCCGGCCAGAATCGAGCTGACTGTAGGGTTAAGGTCTGCGGAAAAATACTGTTTAATAAAGCTACCATCAATATTGCCGTTGATGCTGAAGCTAGGGTTTGCAGTTGTAGAAGGCGCACTAGTAATGTTGATGGCACCCCCTAAGAAATTAGCCGTGACATTTTCAAATTCGGGATTAAGTTCAGTAATCCGAATATTGCCTTTGAGATTATCTAGAGGTGGAAAGCTACCCCACTGAGCTCGATTGCCTGGAAGGTCTAACTTCGCATCAATATGGGTATCCGCTTTGCCTGATAGCGGAATGCTTAAGGCCAGATTTAAGCTTGTGAAACCAGACACTTTAAGATTTTTTTCTAGGCTCTCTTGGCTTTTACCAACCGGAGACGCAAAGAGGTACTGGAGCATTTGTTGCGCTTCTCCTTGGGCGCTACCGGTAACGGAAAGCATTAATTGCTTGGCGCTGACATTGGGTATTTCAGCATGAACCTTGCTCACCACCACGCTTTGATAATTTGCTTGGCTGATATCCACATTTAATGTGGACTGTTTCATGCTGATTTCACCACTGAGCTTGGTAAATGCCGGCCATTCGCCCTGTGATTTAGATAAAAGAGGGGCGGGCTTAAAGGTGGCATCAGTGATCGGTAGGGTCAGTGCAAATTCACCGGATTGCTCTTTAGGGAAGGGGATCTGATTAGGGTCACCTTTGATGTGTAGGGTGCCGTTGCGAATGAGGCCAGTATCAAAGGCTTTTCCAAGAAACTGCTTGCTATCGCTATCCATCCCGACAGGAAGGTAGCGATGTGCGCTAGCCAGTTTTGCCTGTACAAAGTCCATGTCTAGAGTCAGTTGATCCGCTTGTTTCGGCCCGCTCAGAATGTAATTGCTATTGAGAGTGACATTAATCTCAGGATTGCTAAGCGCTACTTGCTTGGCATTAATGATCCAGCCGCCTTTGTATTTTTCCCAGCTGACTTGCCCACTTGCTTTATCTAATTTAATTTTTGGATCAACTAGAAAGTCATTTATTTCTACCTCTAAATTGGAGGACGCTAGGCTCAAACTCCCATGCTTTTGGTCGGCTGTAATAACTCCGGTTAAATGAGAAACGCTAGGCATGGATTTGTTGATGCCAACAAAGCTTAGATCAATCAGCTTGGCGCTCACAGTGAAATCTAATTTATCAGCATTAAACCAAGTGCCGGGTATGGGGAGCGCCGACAGTGCAGAACGACTTTCTGCCCAGTTGATTTCTAGGTCTTGTAATTCACCATCTGCTTCAGATGCCTTAATCCATTGCCGGACTTTTTTAGGCAGGGGAAGGTTGAGTGCAAATAGTGCAACGTCTTCGACCAATATCTGTGGAGATGAAAATCCAAATTCTTTGATATCGCCACCATCTCCAGGTGGCTTCCACCGGAAGGTCATGGGGCTCAAGTGCTCGAGGGGTGCCGAGCTTGGACTATCAATGTCCCGCCATGCTAGCGACTTGGTGCTTACTGAAAGCATTTGTTTTTCGGTTGATTGAATCAGATCAGTTTCTAATCTACCAAACTCAATCGGCTCTTCATCCTTGGCTAATTGAATTTTTAGTCGGTCGGCCGCAATGCTGAGTGCGCCACCATCGGGTTTGCCACTGTCAAGATTCAATTTTCCTTTTGAGCTAATGCTCCCCTCTAATGCATAAAGAGGCACTTTGAAGTCTTGTGTAATTTTATTTAGATTGAGGTCGGCGAAATCCCAAGAGAACTCACCAACCCAATCCTTCCAGTTCCCGGCTTGACCACCAAGGCGATGTGCAAAGTCCGCATGGATTTGGATCTGACCTTTATGCCAAGGCGTATTTGCAATCAAAGTGCCGCGGTGATAGCGTAGCCCGTTGCTCAGATTCAGTTCTTCAATCTCAATCGAAGTATTCAGTTTCTTATTTTGGAGATCTTCCCAAAAGAATTGAGCGTGACTTACTTTGATGGTGTTTTGTGCGAATAGCCAGTTCTCAGCTGAAAAATCATCCGATTTTGCACCGATCGGCATTCCTGCGATAGAGATGACGCCCTTAGCATTTCTTTGGGCATAAATTTGTGCGCCAACAAAATCCAGCTCATGAAAGTAGGGCTCAAGATGGTAGAAAGAAAGCCAACTTAATTCGCCACTAATTTTTTGAATTTCCAATAAAGGTTTGGCTTTTGAGGAAGAATTAAAACGTAATCCGGTGATTTCAAAGCTGGGCCGAATGCCTGTCCATGAGACTTGCACATCATCCATCGAGACATCTGCACCAATCCTAGCGCTAATCAGTTTTTCTAAGGCTGGTTTTGATTTCTCAACTTGAGGCCATAGTAAGAAACGAACACCGAGATGTCCGAGCACAAATACTGCCAAAATAAAGCCACCTAGGATAAGGGCGCGCTGACCCCAGCGTCCGCTTCCACCTGGAGGACGTTTTTGAAGCACGCTCTGGAGGCGAGGTGGGATGAGGTTGCGAAGCATGAGCTCTATTATCCGTCAGCCTCGAGAGGATCGCCAAGAGTCTCCCAAGGCTCGGATTAAGATGAGGGTATGACGAATTTTTCCGCTCAAATGGACTTTTTGAAGGGGCATTCCACTTATGCCCAGCGTTGGCTAAATGCGCAGCCAAAGTGGGAGGGGTGGATAGGCTCCCTGACCCCTCAAAAAATCGATTTAGCATTTATCCAAAATCTCTTGATTCCTTGCGAGGCTGCAATTGCCAACGAGGAGCAAGATGAGTCGCAATTCATGGCAGATTTGCGACTTGCTCGTCAGCGTTTAATGCTGTATCTAGGATTTCGTGATCTCAACGGCCTGGCAGATTTAGATGAGGTAACGCATAGTCTCAGCTCATTTGCCGAGTTGACTGTTTCGCTATCGATTGCTTATATTCGTGGGGATCTTCAAAGACGCTTTGGACTGCCATGGAGCACTTCTACTAATGCAGAAATGCCTTTGATGGTTGTTGGCATGGGCAAGCTTGGGGGGCGGGAGCTCAATCTTTCTTCCGATATTGATCTGATTTTTCTATATGAGCATGAAGGCGAGACTCAAGGTGGTCCGAAAAGTCTTTCCAACCATGAGTGGTTTACGCGGATGGGCAAGCGCCTCATCAAGTTACTGTCTGAGCATGATGCCAATGGATTTGTATTCCGGGTAGATATGCGTTTACGTCCTAATGGTGATTCAGGTCCATTGGTGTGTAGCCTAGACATGCTGGAAGAATATCTTTTGGTTCAAGGCCGTGAGTGGGAGCGTTATGCCTGGATCAAGGGGAGATTGATCGCGCCAATGCCTGACTCACCCTCTTTTGCTGTTTGCGAAAAAGAGCTAGATCAAATTATTCGACCTTTTGTTTATCGTCGACATTTGGATTACGGCGTGATTGCAGCTATTCGAGACTTGCATGCGCAGATTCAACGCGAGGCAGATAAAAGGTCTTCAAGCCACCAAGGCCGTTCCCGCGATATTAAATTGGGTCGTGGTGGGATTCGGGAAATTGAGTTTTTGGCGCAAATGTTTCAGCTCATGCGGGGCGGGACTGATCCCCGTTTTCGCGCTCGACCCACATTGGAAATTTTGAGCTTGATCGAAAAGCGAGGCATCTTGCCTGCCGGTGAGGTCCGGGCATTAAAGGATGCGTATGTATATCTGAGGCGCTTAGAGCATCGCATTCAGATTTGGGAGGATCAGCAAACACATTATTTGCCCGATGATGAATCTGCTCGAACACGTCTTGCTCAGAGCATGAGTGGTCCAGATGTGACGGAGACGAGCGCTCAATTTCTGGCTGAGTTAGAAGGACATCAAAACAAGGTCGCCCAACTCTTTGAAAGAGCATTCGTATTAAAAGATAGTGAGCGCTTAGATCTTGCACCTTTATCGATTGATTGGGAGCCAGACGGCCAGCATTTCCCTGAGTCGCTGGTTCGCTGGCAGGCATGGAGTGGCGGCCCAAAGGAAAGGCAGTTACCAGAAAAAAGTCGCCTGATTTTTCACAGTCTGATTCGCAAGGCGGCGGAGAGTGTGCAGGCGGAACAATCTATGCGGGCTAGTGCTGATATCACTTTGCTACGCTTTTTTGATTTGTTGGAAGCCATTGCCAGAAGGAGTGCTTATCTCTCCATCTTGTCGGAGTATCCAAAGGCACTATCCAATGTACTAGCTTTGCTCAAGGCCTCGCAATGGGGTGCGCAATATCTAACGAGGCATCCACACCTATTGGATCATTTACTCAATCCACGTGCCGAGGCTTTGCTAGTAGAGCACCCAGAGGATTATTGGCGGGAGGTTAAAACCACTTTAAACATGCGCTTAGATGATGTGATGGCCGATGGAGATGGCTCTGAGCAAGCCATGGATATCCTGCGTGTTACACATCACAACGAAACCTTTATTACCTTATTAGCTGATCTTGGTATTGGGGTGGATCAAGCGCTACCTGTCGAAAAAGTTAGCGATCATCTATCCGCATTGGCTGATTTGATTTTGCAAACGACTTTTGAGCGTGTGTGGCCGTCAGTTGCCAAGAAGTTTGATTTGCCTGAGGATCAACATCTCGCTATAGATGTGCCATTCGCCGTGATTTCTTATGGGAAGCTGGGTGGCAAAGAGTTGGGCTATGCATCTGATCTCGATTTAGTATTTTTGTATCAAGCGCCAGAGTCAGAATACGCCGCACAAGAAATCTATGGCCTCTTAGCGAAGCGCATGATCAACTGGCTGACAACCTACACCTCGACGGGCAGCCTGTTTGAGATTGATACCCGCTTGCGTCCTAACGGGTCAGCTGGATTTTTGGTGACGAATGCAGATGCTTTTAAAAAGTATCAGATGCGAGAGGGTGATAACGCAGCCTGGGTTTGGGAGCATCAGGCTTTAACGAGAGCCAGGTTCTCGGCAGGCAACCCAACGGTAGGTCAATTTTTTGATGGTGTGCGCTTCGAGGTTTTAAGTCAAAAGCGCAATATTGATGTATTGCGTAATGAGATTTTGGAGATGCGCCGTAAGGTGCATGCTGGTCACCCTAATCCGGCCGGCGAGTTTGATTTGAAGCACGATGCAGGCGGAATGGTAGATATTGAATTTATTGTTCAATTCTTAGTTTTGGCCTACTCCCATCAACATCATCAATTGATTGGTAATTTAGGCAATATTGCACTTCTGCGGATGGCTGCAGAAGCTGGCTTGATAGAGCAGTCTGCTGCCCAAGAAGTGGCCGATGCTTACCGCCTGTTCAGATCTCGTCAGCACCGTTTACGCTTGGATGGCGCCGATAAGACGCGTGTGAATATTGATTCTGAGTTAGTTTTGGCAAGCGCCAGAAATGCTGTCCTGAATTTATGGCAGCAGATTTTTAAAGCACCATCTAATATTTAGTTTTGCTCTAGTAATTCGCGAGCGTGACGACGGGTTGTGTCCGTAATAGTGGCGCCACCAAGCATACGCGCAACTTCTTCAACGCGATCAGCCCTAGCCAGAGGACTGACTTGTGAAAGCGTCTTGTCACCACTTTGAGATTTACTGACCTTGAGGTGATGATTGCCCTGTGCGGCTACTTGAGGCAAGTGGGTGACACATAAGATCTGATGTGATTCACCCAGCTGACGTAATAATGTACCGACGGTTTCGGCAACAGCACCACCAATGCCAGCATCGACTTCATCAAAAATAAGTGTAGGCGTAAATGAGGCTTTGCTGGTGATCACGCTAATGGCGAGACTAATACGCGCTAGCTCTCCGCCGGATGCCACCTTGGCTAAAGAGCGAGGTGTACTGCCTGCATGCCCAGCAACCAAGAACTCAATTTGTTCCAAGCCATTCGAGCCACCTTCACTCAATGGGATTAACGCAATTTCTAATTGGCCGCCAGCCATTGATAAATCTTGCATCGCTGCAGTCACAAGCTTGCCAAGATCGAGGGCTGCCTTACTGCGTTTTTGGGAGAGTTGTTTTGCCAGCTTGAGGTAAGCAGCTTCCTCCTGTTTTACTTTTTCACGCAAAGCTTCAATATTCTGGGAAGCAGTGAGCGCTTCAAGACGGTCAGTAGTCTCCAACAGTAAGTGCGGCAGTGCATTGGCCTCGGTACGGTATTTTCTGGCAGCCGTATGTAAAGCTTGCATCCGTTCTTCAACTTGACCTAAGCGTTCGGGATCAAGGTCTAACTTTTGTAGATAGCGATTCAGGCTATGAACAGCCTCATCGATTTGAATTTGTGCAGACTCTAGGGCTTGGCTCACTTCAGCTAGCGCAGCATCATGCTGGGCTAAAGCACCCATATTTGAACTGGCTTTGGAGAGGGCGGATTCCACTGAACCATCTGAATCAGATAAAACGTCAATTGCTTCTTGGCAACCGCTGATAATCTTGGCGCCATTGGCAAGTCGCGCATGCTCAACTTGAATGTGATCCCATTCGCCTTCTTGGGGTGAGAGCTCGGTCAACTCTTCGAGCTGCCATTCAAGCCGTTCACGTTCACGCTCAATATCTTGACCAGCATTTTCAGCTTGCGCTAAAAGACGACGCGAGTCGCTGAGAATCTTAAATGCTTGCGCCACTTCAACAGCAGTTGGTAGTAGCCCGGCATGTCGATCTAGTAGCTCACGCTGCGCACCACCCTTGAGTAGTAATTGATGAGCGTGTTGACCATGAATATCGACCAATTGATCACCAGCTTCGCGCAATTGCACGAGTGTTGCGACACTGCCATTAATGAAGGCGCGACTACGACCGTTACTTTCAACGGTTCTTTTAAGGAGCAGACTTTGGCCTGCATCTTCAGTAGGGAAACCTTGATCATCTAACCATTGGTTAAAGTGTTCTACCTGTTGGGAGTCAATGCGGAAGAGGGCGCTGATTTCTGCGCGATTGCTACCCTCCCGAATTTGGCTGCTATCTGCACGTTCACCCAGTACTAGGCCTAGGGCATCGAGCAGGATCGATTTGCCAGCACCCGTTTCACCAGTTAAGACGGTGAAGCCTGCAGAAAAATCCAGTTCGAGTTGATCAACGATGACAAAGTCACGGAGTGCAAGAGTTTGAAGCATGTCTTAGCGTAGCAAAGAACTCGACATCAGAATGTCGATGGGTACTCATTCCAGTGCAGTTTCTCGCGCAAGGTTTTGTAGTCACTATGGTTGCGAGGGTGCAAGAGGGTAATTGTTTTGTCAGATTGACGTACTTCGATTTTGTCGCCTGATTCCAAATTGGTTTGCGATTGCATATCGAAATTCACAATCACTTCGCGACCCTCAACTACTTCAATGCTAGTTACCGCATCCTGAGGTAATACGATTGGACGATTGGAAAGTGAGTGCGGTGCAATCGGCGCCAGCAAGATGCCGGCAACGCGTGGATGCAAAATAGGCCCGCCAGCAGAGAGAGCGTATGCGGTAGAGCCGGTAGGTGTAGAAACAATCAAGCCATCGGAGCGTTGGTTGTACATGAAAGACCCGTTGACTTGTACTGCAAGCTCAACCATTCCGGAGATACCAGAGCGGTTCACAACAAC
Source organism: Polynucleobacter finlandensis (assembly GCF_018881755.1). Taxonomy (GTDB): domain Bacteria; phylum Pseudomonadota; class Gammaproteobacteria; order Burkholderiales; family Burkholderiaceae; genus Polynucleobacter; species Polynucleobacter finlandensis. The sequence goes on from NZ_JACVPS010000002.1 coordinate 295,145, forward strand.
ATCATTGAGGGCAAGAGCGCGATTGATGACTTTGCCGTTACGCAGAACCACTGCATCTAATAGTGTTCTTGTATCAGCTTCGTATTCGCCCGCAATAATTTTTGGTAGAACGACGTGCACATCTCCAATCGGAATGTCCGTCATATAACCAAGACGTCCCATATTGATTCCAACGAGAGGCACGTTACTGCCGGCCAGTTGACGCCCAATGCCAAGCATGGTTCCGTCGCCACCTAAAACTACCGCAAGATCAATCGCCCCGGCAAAATCTCCAACATTCTTGCTGAGGTATCCCTTGAGCTTTAAATGCTCTGCGGTGGAAGTCTCAAAAAATACCTCGCAACCCAGGCCAGAAACGAGCTTAGCGAGGTCGTTTAAGTGGTCCTCTATCCCGTCGGCCTGATATTTGCCGACAAACGCAAGTCGGCTAAATGCCTTTTTGATGGAATTTGAGGATGGGCTTAACATATAACGATTAAACCATAGGCATAAAATCCCTTCCACCATGGATGATCGTTCCCGCGCCTTACTGAAAACCCTCATCGAACGCTATATTGAAGAGGGGCAGCCTATTGGCTCCCGCACGCTATCTCGCTTCTCCGGTTTAGACCTCTCGGCTGCCACCATTCGGAATGTGATGGCCGATTTGGAGGATATGGGTCTGGTAACCAGCCCGCACACCTCGGCTGGGCGTATTCCAACCCCAAGGGGCTATCGCTTGTTTGTGGACACCATGGTGACAGTGCGCCCATTAGAAGAAATAGCTGCTCGTGAGGTTGAAAAAGGACTTTTGCCTGACTCTCCTCAGCGGGTTTTGAGCTCAGCGGCTCAACTTTTATCGAATTTGACCCATTTTGCTGGGGTGGTAATGACACCCAAGCGTGCCCAGGTCTTTAAGCATATTGAATTTCTGCGTTTGGGCGAAGGCAAAATTCTCTTGATTGTGGTGACCCCAGAGGGTGATGTGCAAAACCGGATTTTGCCCACTACACAGGATTACACCCCGAGTCAACTGATTGAAGCCGGTAACTTTATTAATGCCCAATTTGCCGGCAAGAGTTTTGAGCACGTGCGAGCCCACCTCAAATCTGACTTAGACAACTTGCGTAGCGACATTGCTGGTTTGATGGCCTTGGCTTTGCAAAGTGGAGTATCGGACTATGGCATGGGTCAAAGCGAGGTCGTGATGTCCGGTGAGCGCCGCCTGCTCAATGTGGGCGACTTAAGTTCCAACTTAGATAAGCTACGCAAGATGTTTGACATGCTTGAGCAAAAATCTGTATTGATGCAACTCTTGGACGTATCGAGTCATGCAGATGGGATTCAAATATTTATTGGTGGTGAGAGCGATCTTCTTCCTTATGAAGATTTAGCGGTGATTAGTGCGCCATACAGTGTTGACGGTCAGATCGTGGGTACGCTAGGGGTGATTGGCCCAACCCGCATGGCTTACGACAGAGTGATTCCGATTGTTGACATCACTTCTAAATTATTGTCTGGCGCTTTAAGCTCTTAATTACTGGCAAGTCCAATGACATCAACCCAACAATACTTTTAGAGACAAACTGCTTTGAACGAAAATCCACATTTACGCACCACGAAGACGGCAGTACTACTGTTGAACTTAGGCACGCCATCTGCACCGACACCCAAAGCGGTGCGAGCCTACCTCAAAGAATTTCTCTCTGATCCGCGTGTCGTAGAAATTCCGCGGGTGATTTGGTGGTGCATTTTGAATGGCATTATTTTGCCGATTCGGAGTAGCGCCTCTGCCAAAAAATACGCCTCGATTTGGCTGCCAAAATTAGGCTCGCCTTTAATGCACTACTCGCGCTTACAAGCCAAAGCACTTGCTGAGAAATTTGCTGATCAGGGTCACATAGTCTTGGTCGATTTAGCGATGCGCTATGGTCAGCCATCCACGACGGAAGCGCTTAAAGCCCTGCAGGATCAAGGGATGGAGCGTTTATTGTTACTACCTTTGTATCCTCAATATTCTGCAACAACTACCGCTTCGAGTTTTGATGAAGTCTTTAGAGTCTTGGGGACTTGGCGCAATCAGCCGGAGTTGCGTTTAGTAAAGCACTATCACGATAACCCTGCGTATATTGCTGCTTTGCGTGATCAAGTCATGAGCGCATGGGACAGGGATGGTCGACCTGATTTTTCAAAAGGCGATCGCTTGGTGATGTCTTTTCATGGCTTACCGAAACGCAATTTAATGAAGGGCGATCCTTACCATTGTGAATGCCTTAAAACAGGTCGCTTGCTAGGTGAAGCGCTTGGTTTGGATGTCGAGCAATATTTGGTTACTTTTCAGTCTCGCTTTGGAAGAGCGGAGTGGCTTAAACCCTATACAGCCCCCACTATTGAGAAATTGGCAAAAGAAGGTTGTCAACGGATTGATATTTTCTGCCCAGGGTTTCCAGCAGACTGCTTGGAAACGCTAGAAGAGATTGCGATGGAAGCGCGTGAGATTTTCTTGGAGCATGGTGGAAAAGATTATCGTTACATCCCTTGTTTGAATAGCAATCCAAAATGGATTGATGCCTTAGGCGATATCGCCTATCAACATCTGTTGGGCTGGCCTTTAGGTGTTGAATCAGATGCTGAACTGACTTTGCGCAGCCAACGTGCTCAGGCGGTAAAGTCCTCACTTGAAATTTAATCATCTGCCCCCATATTGCAAAGAAGTAACCATTCTTAAAGAAAAGTGAATTAGTTGCCATGACACAAGAAAACCAAGCTTCCCCCGAAGATCAATCCAAAGAGCAGTTGGATGCCGATCAACAGACTCAGGCCGCCGCTGAGCCAGAGCTCGCCGCCCAAACACCTGAGCAAGTGATTACCGACTTAAACCAGAAGCTTGCAGAAATGCAAGACAACTACCTGCGTGCAAAAGCTGAGGGCGAGAATATTCGTCGCCGTGCCGTAGAGGATATTTCTAAGGCCCATAAATTTGCCATTGAGGGTTTTGCGGAGAACTTAGTGCCAGTCACGGATAGTTTGTATGCTGCTCTGAATGCAGAAGCTATTGATGCCAAAGCCTTTAAGGAAGGCCTTGAGATCACACTCAAGCAGTTGCTGAGTGCCTTTGAAAAAGGTCGCATGACTGAAATTAACCCTGCGGTAGGCGATAAATTTGACCCCCATCACCATCAAGCAATCGCCTCGGTGCCGTCCGAGCAAGACGCCAATACCGTGGTTTCTGTGCTTCAAAGAGGGTATTCGATCTCAGATCGCGTCTTAAGACCCGCTTTAGTAATGGTTAGCGCAGCTAAATAAGGCTTTTATAGGCCTTAGAGGGCCCAAAAACGCATAAAAGGGCAGATTTCTGCCTTTTTTGCACTTTTAGCCCTTGAATTCTTCTTTTTAGACCCCATTTATTGGGTATCGATTTATCGCAATCAAACAAACAATTTATTTATTTGGAGCAAATCATGGGAAGAATTATCGGAATTGACTTAGGAACCACGAACTCGTGCGTTTCAGTTATTGAAAACAATACCCCTAAGGTTCTTGAGAACGCTGAAGGCGGTCGTACAACCCCATCCATCATCGCCTATATGGAAGACGGTGAAGTCTTGGTTGGTGCGCCTGCAAAGCGTCAGTCAGTAACAAACCCAAAAAATACCGTTTACGCTGTCAAGCGTTTGATGGGCCGTAAATTTACTGATGCCGAAGTGCAAAAAGATATTGGTCTCATGCCTTACAGCATTATTGCTGCTGACAATGGTGATGCTTGGGTTCAGGCGCGCGATAAGAAAATGGCGCCACAGCAAGTATCTGCAGAGATCTTGCGCAAAATGAAAAAAACCGCAGAAGACTACCTTGGTGAAGAAGTCACCGAGGCGGTGATTACTGTGCCTGCTTATTTCAATGACAGTCAACGTCAAGCAACTAAAGATGCTGGTCGTATTGCTGGTTTGGATGTCAAGCGCATCATCAACGAGCCAACCGCTGCTGCATTGGCATTCGGCTTGGACAAGCAAGACAAGGTAGATCGTAAGATTGCCGTGTATGACTTAGGTGGCGGTACGTTTGACGTATCCATCATTGAGATTGCTAACGTTGATGGTGAGAAACAGTTTGAAGTGCTCTCAACCAACGGTGACACGTTCTTAGGCGGTGAAGACTTTGACCAACGCATCATCGACTGGATCATTGCTGAGTTCAAGAAAGAGCAAGGCGTTGATTTGAGCAAAGATGTGCTGGCATTACAGCGCCTGAAAGATGCTGCTGAAAAAGCCAAGATCGAATTGTCATCTGCACAACAAACAGAAATTAACCTGCCTTATGTGACTGCTGATGCCAGCGGCCCTAAGCACTTGAACCTTAAGTTGACCCGCGCTAAGTTGGAGTCTTTGGTTGAAGAGTTAATCATGCGTACTGCTGGTCCTTGCCTCACGGCGATTAAAGACGCTGGTGTAAACGTGGCTGATATTGACGACGTGATTTTGGTCGGCGGTCAAACCCGTATGCCTGCAGTGCAAGACAAAGTAAAAGAAATCTTTGGTAAAGAGCCACGCAAAGACGTTAATCCTGATGAAGCGGTTGCTGTTGGTGCTGCGATTCAAGGTTCTGTGTTGTCTGGCGATCGTAAAGACGTATTGCTCTTGGACGTTACCCCATTGTCATTGGGTATCGAAACCTTGGGTGGCGTTATGACCAAGATGATTCCGAAGAACACCACCATTCCTACTAAGCATTCACAGGTCTATTCCACTGCGGAAGATAACCAACCTGCTGTGACGATTAAGTGCTTCCAAGGTGAGCGTGAATTGGCTGCAGCAAACAAGTTACTTGGTGAATTCAACTTAGAAGGTATTGCTCCAGCACAACGGGGCATGCCCCAAATTGAAGTGACCTTTGATATTGATGCTAACGGTATTTTGCATGTCACTGCAAAAGACAAAACCACTGGCAAAGAAAACAAGATCACCATCAAGGCTAACTCTGGTTTGACCGAAGAAGAAATTCAACGCATGGTTAAAGATGCTGAAGCCAATGCTGCTGAAGATAAGAAAGTGCTTGAGTTGGTAACTGCTCGTAACACTGCGGATGCTTTGGCTCACTCTACCAAGAAGGCTTTGGAAGAGCATGGCGCAGGTCTAGAAGCTGCTGAAAAAGAAGCGATTGAAGCTGCCTTGAAAGAGTTGGACGAAGCCATCAAAGGTAGCGATAAAGCTGCGATTGAAGCTAAGACCGAAGCTTTGGGTAAGGCAAGTCAGAAGCTGGGTGAAAAAGCCATGGCTGCTGAACAAGCTAAAGCCGCTGCTGCTGCCCCGGGTGCGGCTCCAGGCGGTGCACAAGCTGCTGCCCCTGATGCTGATGTGGTTGACGCTGACTTTAAAGAGGTTGATGACAAGAAGTAATCGGAGTCATTTACATTTGTTTTTTTGAAGTAACTAAATAACAAGTCGGCCTCGTGCCGACTTGTGTCATTCAGGTTGTTGAGAGGAAGAGTTGTGCCGAAAAGTAAACGCGATTATTACGAAGTGCTTGGTGTAGCAAAGGGCGCGAGCGATGCAGAGCTAAAAACAGCCTATCGCAAATTAGCAATGAAGCATCACCCTGATCGCAATCCGGATAGCAAAACAGCTGAAGGGCAGTTTAAAGAAGTTAAAGAGGCATATGAGGCCCTGACAGATCCTAATAAACGTGCTGCCTATGATCAATATGGTCATGCTGGTGTAGACCCTTCGAGTGGTTTTGGCGGGGGTGGTTTTGGCGGTGGCGGAGGTTTTGCTGATGCCTTCGGTGATATTTTTGGCGACATCTTTGGTCAAGGCGGCGGTCGTCATGCTGGGCCCCAGGTTTATAAGGGTGCCGATTTACGCTACAACATGGATATCACGCTTGAACAAGCGGCTGAGGGTTACACCACTCAAATACGTGTACCAAGTTGGAGTAGTTGCAAGCCGTGCCATGGCTCTGGCGCCGAGCCTGGTAGCAAGGCCGAAAAGTGTTCAACCTGCGATGGCCATGGTCAAGTCAGGGTTCAACAAGGCTTCTTCTCCATGCAACAAACTTGCCCTAAGTGCCGCGGCACTGGTGAGTACATTCCGAAACCGTGCAAGACTTGTCATGGCAGCGGTAAGCACAAAGAACAAAAAACACTCGAGATTAAAATTCCCGCAGGAATTGATGATGGTATGCGTGTGCGCTCCGTCGGCAATGGCGAGCCCGGGATCAACGGCGGCCCCTCCGGAGATCTTTATGTTGAAGTCAGGGTCAAACCTCACAAGGTTTTTGAGCGCGACGGTAGCGATCTGCATGTTCAGATGCCGATCTCCTTTGCAACCGCCACTATTGGCGGCGAAATTGAAGTGCCAACCCTTTCTGGACGTGTTGAGTTCCCGATTCCGGAAGGTACTCAAACTGGCAAGACATTCCGCTTGCGTAGCAAAGGAATTAAGGGCTTACGCTCATCCCTCATTGGGGATCTATTTGTTCATGTGATGGTGGAGACGCCAGTAAAACTCACGGACGAACAAAAAGGCCTACTCAAGAAATTTGATGACAGCCTAAAGTCAGGTGGCGATAAACATAACCCCCATCAAAAGGGTTGGTTCGACGGCGTGAAGAGTTTCTTTAGTTAATTAACCAGCAAAGCCGTGTTCGGTGCCGGGAAATTTTCCGGACTTGACTTCTCGAACATAGGCTTTGACTGCAGCCTCAATAGAGGCATGACCATCCATAAAGTTTTTGACAAACTTGGGTGGTTTTCCTGGGCTGATGCCCAACATATCCTGCAACACTAAAACTTGCCCAGAGCAATCTGGACCCGCTCCAATTCCGATGGTGGGAATAGTGAGTGATTTGGTAATTGCTGCGCCTAATGAAGAGGGGATAGCTTCAAGCACCAGCATTTGTGCGCCAGCTTTTTCACAGGCTAAGGCTTGTTCGCGCATCAGGCTTGCAGCATCTTTTGATTTACCCTGAACTTTGTAGCCACCCAAAACATGAACAGACTGAGGCAATAATCCGAGGTGGGCACACACTGGAACGCTGCGCTCTACCAAATATCGAATGATGTCAGTTTGCCAGTCGCCACCACCTTCAAGCTTCACCATATCTGCGCCAGCGCGCATGAGTTCAGCAGCAGAGTCTAGAGCTTGGACCGGATCGCCATAACTAGCAAAGGGTAAGTCGGCAATGATGAATGCATGGGTGTTCGCACGAACGACACATTCTGTGTGATAGGCCACTTGCTCAACCGTAACAGGGGTAGTGCTGGAATGACCTTGAATCACGTTACCCAGTGAGTCACCAATCAGAATCGTTTCAACACCGCAACGATTTAATAGCGCTGACATGGTTGAGTCATAAGCCGTCAACATCGAAATCTTCTCTCCATCAGCATGCATGGAAAGAAGATTGGAAATAGTAATTGGCTTATCGCTCTGTAAGTAACCCATGAAGAGAGTTTAATGAATTAATGCGCTGTTTGGCTAGAAACGGCTTTTTCCCCACAATTACAGTTGCGGCAGGGTAGCTTTTCAATTCTTTGGTGAGCTACTTGGGGTAAATAGGTCTTCAGTACGCCAAAATTGGGCAGGAAGAAATCGGGTGCAATCTCTAGGAGCGGCAGCAGGACAAATGAGCGTTCAATGATGCGGGGGTGAGGCAAAGTCAATTCGGTATCGTCTTGAGAAACCCCCTCGAATGACAAAATATCCAGATCTAACGTGCGTGGGGCATTCGTGTAAGGACGTTCCCGACCAAATTCTTGCTCAACAGCCTGACAGATATGCAAAAGGCCGTAGGGACTCAGTTCAGTCTCAATTTCAATAACGGCATTGATATAGTCACCACCTAGAGCTTCTACGGGCGCGCTCTGATAAAAACAGCTTTTGGCTAGGATGCTAAGTTCTCGGCGTTGGGCAAGGCAAACGATCGCATCAGTAATGAGCTGACGTGTGTCGCCGATGTTGCCGCCAAATCCAATAAACGCCCGAGCCATACAATTCCCAAACAAGATATGAAACTACTTTACTGAAATTTCCTCAATCTTGCTTAGCTTGCGTCAGCTTCAGTGGGTGTGGCTGACTTAGGCTTTCTGCGACGACGTCTTTTGGCTGGGGAATTGGCGCTACTATTGCCAGATTCATTCTTAGCGGATGCCATCAAAGCCTCTTGTCCAGAAGGCTCTGCAGCAATAAAGCTTGTCCACCATTCACCTAAAGCAGGATTTTGTTCGCCAGTAGCACAACGAAGCAACATGAAGTCATAACCCGCTCTAAAGCGAGGGGATTCAATGAGGCGATAAGGGTAGCGACCAACCCGCTTTTCAAAACGAGGTTGCATGGACCAAATTTCTCGCATATCACTCTCAAAGCGGCGCTGAATCGTCATGCCACTGCTTTGGGTGGCAATCGTATCGTCCATCGCATCATGCAGCGCTGGAATATTAGACATGCCTTTAGCAATGTTCTGCTTCCAGTTTTTCAAAAGATCAGGCCAGAGCAAGGTTGCAAAGAGGAAGCCGGCCGAAACACTTTTGCCAGATTGGATGCGTTCGTCAGTATTGGCGAGCGCTAAGCGAACAAAATCTTGAGCCCCTTTAGAGTCTGCTTTCGTATCGAGGATGTGATCGAGCAGAGGGAGCAGGCCGTGGTGTAATCCAGCATCGCGCAATCCCTGAATGGCCGCCCAAGAATACCCAGACATTAATAGTTTGAGGATTTCATCAAAGAGTCGAGCTGCAGGCACATCGTGAATTAAATTACCAAGCTTGGCAATGGGTGCGCGTGTTGCAGCATCTAAAGTAAATCCTGTTTTGGCGGCAAAGCGAATCGCTCGCAACATCCGAATGGGGTCTTCGCGATACCGTTTCGCGGGGTCGCCAATCATGCGTAAAGTTTTCTTTTGCATGTCCGCCATGCCGCCGTGATAGTCAAGCACTGTCTCGGTAGATGGGTCGTAGTACATGGCGTTAATACTGAAATCGCGTCGTGCAGCATCTTCATGCTGCGAGCCCCAAACGTTATCGCGCAGAATACGACCACTCTCAGCCACATGGTCTCCAGCGTTATCCAGCAAGGCTCTAAAGGTCGATACTTCAATAATCTCGGGCGCGCCTTTACCAAAAAAAGTGACGTGCACAATCTGAAAACGACGACCAATGAGGCGCGCTTTGCGAAAGAGTTTTTGCACTTGGTCCGGAGTGGCGTTGGTTGCTACATCGAAATCTTTTGGCCCAATGCCTAGAGCCAAATCACGTACTGCACCACCTACGATGAAAGCTTCATAGCCAGCTTGCTGGAGCGTATCTGTCACTTTGACTGCGTTCTTAGACAGCAGATGCGGATCAATGCGATGGGTTTTTTTAGGGACGCGCTTCGGTGCGCCTGTGTGGTTGGCTTGCGTATGTCGATCCATAGGATCACGACGCAAGATGCGCTTGATGAATTTAGTAATCATGCAAACAATTCAAGAATAGGCCAATTGCGTTTGGCTGCTTCGCTACGAAGATGTTTATCTGGATTGGTGGCAACAGGATTACTAACCTTTTCTAAAAGCGGTAAATCATTCATTGAATCCGAGTAAAAATAACTGCGCGGCAATTGGTCTAAAGCAAGGTTCTGACTCGCTAACCAATCATGCACCCTTTGGATCTTACCTTCACGAAAGTTTGGAATGCCTTTTACTTCACCCGTGAAGTTCGCTAAGGGATTATCTCCTGTAGTCGCAGGTTCAGTGGCAATTAGATGTTCGATGCCAAAGCGCTCTACGATCGGGCGAGTGACAAAGCTATTGGTAGCAGTGACCACACAGCAGAGATCTCCAGCATCTTGATGCCGTTTAACGAGGTCCAGGGCTTGTTGGCGTAATTGGCCGTGGATGACTTCATTCATAAAGGCATCGTGCCATTCTTTCAGTTGGGCGCGTGAATGCTCTGAGAGTGGCTTTAAGGCAAAGCGCAGGAATGCATGGATATCGAGCTTGCCCTCTTTGTAATCTTGATAAAAGCGCTCGTTTTGTTCTGCGTAATATTGGCTATCAACTACCCCAATGCGGGCCAAGAATTGCCCCCATTCGTAATCACTATCACATGGTAGGAGGGTGTTATCTAGGTCGAAGAGAGCAAGTTGAGTCATTAAATATTTTTATTTGGGCTGTAAGAGCTCGCGCACTAGTGGCAAGGTTACGGCACGTTTTGTTTCCAGAGAATAAGAATCTAAAGCATCCATTAAGGCCATTAAATTTGGCATGTCACGATAAAAGCGATTTAACAACCAAGGCAGTACGTCTGGTGATAACACGAGACCGCGCGCCTGAGCTGCCTGTTCTAAGGCTTGTATTTTCTCATCATCGTCTAAAAGATGGGTTTGGAAGATTAAGCCCCATCCAAGGCGTGTGCGCAGATCTTCGCGAAGCTCGAGGTTAGCCGGCGCTGCTTTACCGGCCATAAAGATATGAATAGCCTTGCTTGCTTGAACGCCATTGAGAATCCGAAACAAGGCGGCAACCAGACGCTCATCTAAACGATCTACATCATCCACGGTAATCACAGAGGGTGTATCGAGTTCTTCCAAGGAGCCCATCTTTTCTTCGAGCCGTACCCAGGAAATCGGTTCACTTGGACTCAAGGGGAAGCACTCAATACCAAATTGCTCTGCTGCATTACCTAGTGCTGTCAGCAGGTGGCTGCGTCCGGAGCCTTCTGGCCCCCACCAGTAAATCCAGCGCTCATTTAAAGGATTTTCTGCGGCGCCATTATTTTTTTTGCTTGCCCAACGATTGACTAAGTTACGCAAACTAGAAATCAGCGCTAGATCCTCGCCTGGCAAAAAATTATCGAGGGTGGCTTTGGGGGTGTGGCTGATATCAAGTGCAAATTGTCTCGGCAGCGGAGTCTTATTCATTACTACTAAGCCTACTTTTGATACCAAGCGCTTTGGGTATAGCGTGACCAGGTGTATTTCATGAGGACTAGGCTGACTGCGCTAATTGGCAGAGCGAGCAGTACGCCAAAGAAGCCGAATAATTTACCGAACAATAACAAGGCAAACAAAACAGCCACGGGATGCAAGCCAATACGCTCACCAACTAAGCGGGGCGTGAGAAAGAAGCCCTCAAGAAATTGTCCAATGCCGTATACGACCAGCACGCCAATCACTGCACCGCCTGGACCAAATTGTAAAAGTGCAGACAGGACTGCCAAAGTAAGGCCTAGAGCAATGCCAATGTAGGGAATCACAATCATGAGTGCTGTGAATACACCCAAGGCAACCGCCCCTTTGATGCCAATGAAGCTTAAGCCAATGCTATAGAAAATAGACATGATGGAAATAACAATGAGCATTCCCCTGAGATATTGAGACAGCAAGCCATCGGTATGCATCGCGAGGTGATGTACGGTCTCTTGTGCGCGCTGGGGTACTATTTGTTTGAGCAATGCAAAGAAGTGATCCCAATCTATCAGCAGATAGAACATCACAAACAGAATTAAGACCGCATTGACAAAGCCAGCAATCACAGAACTTCCAGACATCAGCACTGTGTCAAGGGTCGTGCTCATGAGTGCATCGGCGTTATCGTTGATGTGCTCGGTGATTTTTTGGGTGACATTGGCCTTCAGATCCATCCAATCAACATTGATATGAAATTCAATGAGTTTTGGGCCTAACCAAGCTTGGGTATTTTGAATCCAGGTTGGTAACTGCGTTTTGATCAGGGGAATCTCGTTTTTAAGCAGGCCGATAAACAGGGCTAGGATGAAAAAAACCAGCCCGAGGCCAATAATCATGGCAATCGCAGCTGCCACAGTGCGGGGGATCTTTTTCCCCTCAAGCCATAGGCAAACTGGGCGCAGGGCATACGCCAGAATGAATGCGGTGAGAAAAGGGGTAAAAATTTCAGCCATCGTGCATGAATCCTCTAGAATTCAATGATTCTACTGATCAAGTAGCGTTTTTACTAATCTTCGACCTCTGCCATGACCTCATCTACTCATTCTTCCTCAAAAGGCCTTTCCTACCGCGACGCAGGTGTCGATATTGATGCTGGGGATGATTTAGTTGATCGTATTAAGCCTTTGGCCAAAAAGACCATGCGCGAGGGTGTTTTGGCAGGTATCGGCGGTTTCGGAGCTCTTTTTGAGGTGCCCAAGCGCTACAAAGAACCAGTATTGGTTTCGGGTACCGACGGCGTTGGCACTAAGTTGCGCTTAGCTTTTGAATGGAATCGCCATGACACCATCGGTCAAGACCTGGTGGCGATGAGCGTCAACGATATTTTGGTGCAGGGTGCAGAGCCCCTCTTTTTCTTAGATTATTTTGCTTGCGGCAAGCTTAGCGTTGATACGGCAACTACCGTAGTGGCTGGTATTGCTCATGGTTGCGAATTATCTGGCTGCGCCCTCATCGGTGGTGAAACTGCTGAAATGCCTGGTATGTATCCCCCAGGTGAATATGACCTAGCTGGTTTTGCGGTGGGCGCGGTTGAGAAATCTAAAATTATTACTGGTGCAACGATTGCCCCAGGCGATGTGGTCTTGGCAATCGCTTCCAGTGGCGCTCATTCCAATGGCTATTCTTTAGTGCGCAAAATTATTGAACGCGCCGGCGCAAAACCAAGTGATGATTTAGGTGGTCGCTCATTGGGTGATGTAGTGATGGCGCCGACAGAAATTTATGTGAAGCCACTATTGAAGTTGATTTCAGAAATCAACGTTAAGGGCATGGCGCACATTACTGGCGGTGGTCTAGTAGATAACGTGCCGCGCGTACTCCCAGAAAATACTCAAGCAGTTTTACATCGCGATAGCTGGCAAATGCCAGAGCTCTTCCGTTGGTTGCAAATGAAGGGTGGCGTTGCCGATGCGGAGATGGTGCGCGTCTTTAACTGCGGTATTGGTATGGTGGTGATTGTTTCTGCTGATCAAGCAGAAGCCGCTATTAAGTCACTCAATAGCCAAGGCTTAACAGCGTGGACTGTTGGTGATGTGGTTGAACGACCTAAAGACGCTCCGCAAACCATCGTGATCTAAGCTGATTGAATTAAAGTTTGCTTGCAGTAGTCTAGAGCTGCCTTTAACTCTGCTGGGTTAAAGGGGTCAAAAGTATTTCTATCGGCAATCGCTCTTAACCAAGTTAACTGCCTTTTGCCGAGCTGTCTTGTGGCCGCCAAAGCTTTGTAGCGCATCTGCTCCCAATCGGACTGGCCATCTAGATATTCCCAAATTTGTCGATATCCTACCGAGCGAATCGCTGGTAGATCGGGATGCAGGGCAGTGTTAGTGCGAAGCTTTTCCACTTCCTGAATCAATCCACCATTGAGCATTTCATCAAAGCGTTTTTCTAGATTGGCATGTAGTCTGCTGCGATCACTAGGCTCAAGCGAGACAAGATTAATCCACTCGGGAATGGCGGAGCCTTCTCGGCCGTCTTCGCTGGGTGAGTCTGCTAATAACTCAGACATGGGCTGTCCAGTAATTTCATACACCTCAAGAGCGCGTTGCACCCTTTGAGAATCATTGGGCATTAACCGTGCCGCCGTGATCGGATCAAGCTTCATTAATTCTGCGTGCATCGCTGGCCAGCCAAGCGCTTTGCCTCGCTTATCTAGACGTACGCGGATATCTGCATCAGCTGGTGGCAAAGAAGATAGGCCATGTGCCCATGCACGCCAATACAACATCGTGCCACCGACAACTACTGGGATATTGCCGCGTGCGCGTATTTCTTCACAGAGTCGCTTGGCATCGTTGGCAAACTTTGCTGCTGAATAAACCTCTGTTGGATCCAGAATATCAATGAGATGGTGAATCACTGCAGCTTGCTCTGCTTGAGTAGGTTTAGCACTACCAATATCCAAACCACGATAGACCAAAGCAGAGTCCATGCTAATGAGTTCGATCGTCAAGCCAAGCGATTGCGCATGCTCTGCGAGAGACATGGCGAGATGGGTTTTGCCTGCGCCTGTAGGGCCCACAATACAGAGGATGGGTTTGCTAATAGGAGCATGCTGAGGCTGAATGTGAGGTTCAGTTTGCATCCCTTGATTATAGGAGCCTGTTAATATCCGCTTCAAGCTAATCGTTGGAGTGCAAGTTGATTGATACCCTTTTGCAAATAAGTGACTTATTGCTGCATATTGACCGCCATCTTGATGTGGTGATTCAGCAATACGGCTACTGGGCGTATGGTTTGTTGTTTGCAATTATTTTTGCAGAGACGGGTTTAGTGGTTGCGCCATTTTTGCCTGGCGACTCATTGCTCTTTATTGCGGGCGCCTATTGCGCTACGGAACACTTTAATCTTTGGACCTTGTGTTTTGGTTTACTAGTTGCAGCTGTTGCTGGTAATACCGTGAACTATTTCATTGGGCGCTGGATTGGCCATCGCGTGTTTAGCAGTGAATCACGTTGGATCGATCAGGCTGCTTTGCGAAAGACCCATTCTTTTTATGAGAAGCATGGCGGTAAGACCATCATCTTGGCGCGCTTCCTGCCGATTATTCGAACCTTTGCGCCATTTGTTGCCGGCGTTTCGGAAATGAACTTTTCTCGTTTCCAGTTATTTAATATTACTGGTGCTGCATTGTGGGTATTTGGCTTAGTAGTGGCTGGCTACTTCTTTGGAAATATTCCGATTATTCGGGAGAACCTCAACATCATTGTTTTGGTAGGTATTGGCGCTGCTGCTGTACCTATTGTGCTGGCGGCACTATACAAATTATTTCAGCGTAAGAAAAAATAACTGCAAAAATAAGTAGTAGAAAAGGATGTCAACAAAACTGCAGCAAGAATTTAGTGTAGTTTTGTTTGGCCTTCGAGCGTAGCAATGTGCTCACGAATATCACTGGCATCTTCTGCGCCAGGGACTTCCTCGAGATAGCGCTGCATATCTGCCAGTGCAGGACGTAGATACTCTAGCTGTGCAAAGATCAGGCCGCGATCACGAATCTCTTCTACTGAGTCTGGCAAGAGAATGACGAGTCGCTCTTGAACCCCAAGCAGTCGCTCCCAACGCTCATGCTCTGAGTAAATCATTTTGAGATTTCTGAGGAAGCGAGAAAGAATTTCTCGTGGGCTGGAGGCGCGCAAGAATAAATTCAATGGCAGGCTGAGCTCACCACGATAGCCCTTGGCATCAAGGTAAGGATCGAGCATCTCTTGTAATTGATGCTTAGAGAGTGAATCACCAGTCAGCGGATCCATGATGATTTCGCCTTGCTGCAAAGAGATACGCATCATGAAATGATTGGGGAAGGACACCCCCCGAATCTTGAGGCCGATTTGCTGACCCAATTCCATCATCAAGATAGCTAAAGAGATGGGGATCCCTCTACGGTTCTCAATGATTTGATGTAGATAAGAATTCTCGGGCGCATAAAAATCATTTGGGTTTGGACCAAAACCCAACTCTGTGTAAAAGAAGTGCTTGAGAATTTGTAAGCGCTGCATTGGCGCGGTATCGGCAGTAACACGTGTCTTGAGCTTGGTACCCAATTGATCAATCTGATCGAGTACACCCTGGACATCAAGATCTGGATAGGCATGCTGTGCAACAGCAATGGCTGCTTCCGTTAAAGGGAAGTGTTCATCCTCGGCAACTAAGGAGGTGAAATAGTCGAGTTGTTGTGTTGGCATAAGGGCTATTTTGCATGACGTAGAAATTTTTGCCAGCGAATTCCAACAAGACCCAATGCGGCAAAGTAAATCACTGCGGCAGCGCTGAGCCAGCCGGCGATTAACCCAATGCGGATCCAGGGATTAGCTTGTAGGGCAATCCAATCATGCGTATTGGCGGCGTAGTAAAGCAATACCCCAAAAGGAATTAGAGCTAAGAACAGTTGCCCCAGATATTTTCCCCAGGCAGCATCAGGCAGGGCGCCACGCTTGTGCAAGCCTACCCAAAGCAAGCCTGCATTGAGGCACGCGCCAGCGCCGATGGAGAGTGCAAGACCTGCATGCCCAAACCAAGGCACAAAGACGAGGTTAGCCAATTGGGTTGCTACTAAAACGAGCAAACCAATTTTGACTGGGGTGCGAATATCTTGGCGGGAGTAAAAACCGGGAGCCAAAATTTTCACTAAAATTAAGCCAATCAGACCTACGCCATAGGCAGCCAAGGCGCGTTGTGTCATGAAGACATCGAGCGCATTAAATTTGCCATAGTGATACAAGACTGCGGCTAAGGGCTCACCAAAAATAAAGAGGGTCAGTGCGCAAGGGGCGGCCAATAAGAATGTCAACTGCAATCCCCATATGAGTAATTCGCCAGCATGCTTTAAATCATTTTGGGCATTTGCTTTACTCAGACTGGGCAATAAGACCGTGCCAAGTGCCACACCCAGCAGTGCCGTTGGAAATTCCATCAATCTGTCTGCGTAAGAAAGCCAAGAGACACTTCCGGCAGGAAGGCGCGATGCGATATTAGTATTGATGATCAAAGAAATCTGGGCAACAGAGACGGCAAAGACTGCGGGACCCATGAGTTTTAGGACCCGTCTTGCCTCAGGATTGGTGACTGCTTTCTTGATGGCTCCAGGGAGTAATCCAATGCGTGGCAACAACCCCAAGCGAGAAAGTGCCGGCACTTGTATTGCCAATTGCAAGACACCGCCCAAAAGAACGCCAATGCTCAAAGCGTAGATAGGTTGCTCTAGGTGTGGCGCCAAAAAGACGGCGCTGCCGATTAGGGCTACATTGAGCAAAACAGGGGTAAAAGCGGGAATGGCAAAGCGCTGAAAGGTATTCAGAATCCCCGCGGACAGAGAAACCATGGAAATCAGACCAATATACGGAAACATGATGCGGGTCATGACGACGCTGGCCTCATAAGCTGGACCGCCCTTAAAGCCTGTAGCAATCACCAGAATCAACAAGGGGGCGCCGATGACGCCCAGGAGCACCGTTAGGAGCAAAGCCCAAAATAAAAGGGTGGCGACCGCATTTACGAGGATTTGAGCCTGTTTTTGGTCCCCATTGCTGGAAACTTCACCCAAAATAGGGACAAAAGCCTGGGAAAAGGCCCCTTCCGCAAATAATCGGCGTAGTAGGTTGGGTAATCTAAAGGCCACATTAAAGGCATCCGTCCATTCTGAGGCCCCAAAGCTACGGGCAATCAAGGTCTCCCGGAGGAGGCCGGTGATGCGGGACAGCATGGTTAGGGAGCTAACCTTGGCAGCAGCAGAAAGCAGATTCATGAGCCGATTTTCACCTATTTATCGGGCGACTGGGCTTTTTTGCCCCTTTACTGTAAAATCTTGGGTTTTGGTGGCTCGGCATCTGAAATTGCATGAAGCTGACTACCTGAAGTAGATTTTTAACTAATCGTATTTTGTAAATTAATAGGCAAGGTTTAAAGATGGCCAATACCGCACAAGCGCGTAAACGCGCACGGCAGGCAGTAAAACAGAACGAACACAACTCCAGTTTGCGTTCTAAGCTTCGCACTTCCATCAAGGCAGTTCGTAAAGCGATCGAAACTGGTGACAAAGCTGCTGCAGCTAAAGTATTTTCAGCAACCCAAGCAACAATCGACAAGATTGCTGACAAAAAGATTGCTCATAAAAATACTGCATCACGTCAGAAGTCACGTTTGTCTGCAGCTATCAAGGCGATGGCAGCGTAATTCTGAGTTTGTTTTAGGCTGGCAAGAGAATCTTCTTGCCAAAGCCCGCTCCTTATCAGAGCGGGTTTTTGTTTTTAGGATTGGGTTTGTGGTTTGGGTTCAAACTCACAAGCCTCTTCGATCGGTAGGCTGTTGTCTTTGGCAAAGTTCATGACAAAGTCGAGCGCTCGAGGATCAAGGTCACCCAATCTGGTATCAATAACAACGCATTTCACTTTTGCAATAACGACTGGTCTGACATAAGGCGAGTAAGTGAAGCGGGGGTCTCCAGCGTCGCCTGGAGGGCGAAAGCTAGCCATGACCCCGCAAAGACGTTCGGCCCAATCACTGGGGCGAAATGGTTTGCCAGAGGTGGTAATGCCTTGAATGAAAAGCTTTTTGTGGTTCAAGTGGGCGTAAAGATCGTATTAAGAATTAGTATTGTCAGACCCCTAGCTTAACAGCGTGAGATGGTCGTAAGATGACTTTAGGAACTATTTTCGTGCAGTCGTGTGCCCTTAGAAAAAATGCAAGCTAAAACTTTAGTAGAAAGCTCAACTATGACTTCCTTGGCAAAACCTCAAGTGCCTGGTCAGGTAAAGCATTACTTGCAATTTTCTGACCTGACGCGCGAAGAGTATGACTACCTACTCAAAAGATCCGCATGGCTGAAGGCTAAGTTCAAGAGCTACGAAACATGGCATCCTCTGCATGACCGTACCTTAGCCATGATTTTTGAGAAGCACTCGACTCGTACCCGCCTCTCCTTCGAGGCTGGCATCCATCAGCTTGGTGGCCATGCGGTATACCTCAACACCCGCGACACTCAGTTGGGTCGTGGTGAGCCTGTAGAGGACGCTGCGCAGGTGATTTCGAGAATGACCGACATCATCATGATCCGGACTTTCGGTCAGGACATCATCGAACGTTTTGCTGCGAACTCACGGGTTCCTGTAGTAAATGGCTTAACCAATGAATTTCATCCTTGCCAAGTGTTGGCAGATATCTTTACCTTTGTCGAGGCTCGTGGCCCGATTCAAGGTAAAACGGTTGCTTGGGTTGGTGATGCCAATAATATGGCTTACACCTGGATTCAGGCGGCTGAGTCTTTAGATTTTCAAATTCGGTTCTCTGCTCCAGCAGGGTATCAATTAGATGCCTCTCGTTTGACACCATCTGCCAAGAATCATCTGACTGTCTGTGCTGATCCAGAGGATGCCTGCAAGGATGCCGACCTAGTGACCACTGATGTGTGGACCAGCATGGGTTATGAGGATGAAAATACGTCCCGGATGGATGCTTTCAAGCATTGGATGGTTGATCAAGAGTTGATGTCTTTAGCCAAGCCGGATGCTTTGTTTATGCATTGCTTGCCAGCGCATCGTGGGGAAGAGGTTTCTGCCGAGGTGATTGATGGTCCGCAAAGTATTGTGTGGGAAGAGGCGGAAAATCGTTTGCATGTGCAGAAGGCTTTGATGGAGTATTTACTCTGTGGTCGTTTGGATTGAGTATTAATTAATTTTTAATTGAATAGAAATCATGTCTGATATCAAAAAAGCAGTATTAGCGTATTCCGGTGGTCTTGACACAAGCGTAATCTTGAAATGGCTTCAAGATACATACCAGTGCGAGATCGTGACCTTTACAGCTGACTTAGGACAGGGTGAAGAGCTTGAGCCGGCGCGTGCCAAGGCCCTGCAGTTTGGTATCAAGCCAGAAAATATTTTTATTGATGACTTGCGTGAAGAGTTTGTGCGCGACTTTGTATTCCCAATGTTCCGTGCCAATACGATTTACGAAGGTGAATACTTATTGGGCACTTCTATTGCCCGCCCCTTGATTGCAAAACGTCAGATCGAAATTGCTCGTCAGACTGGTGCTGATGCGGTATCGCATGGTGCTACTGGTAAGGGTAATGACCAGGTTCGGTTTGAATTGGGTTACTACGCACTCGAGCCAGGAATTAAAGTGATTGCGCCGTGGCGTGAGTGGAATTTACTCTCACGTGAAAAGCTCATGGCCTATGCAGAAAAGCATGGCATTCCAGTTGAGATGAAGCACAAGCAAGGTGGCTCACCATATTCAATGGATGCCAATCTCCTACATATCAGTTACGAAGGCCGTCATTTAGAAAACCCAAATGCCGAAGCTGAAGAATCGATGTGGCGTTGGACAGTTTCTCCTGAAAATGCACCTGATGCGGCGCAAGTGATTGAAATTGAATTCCGTGCCGGTGATCCAGTCGCTATTGATGGCAAAGCTTATGCACCTCATGATTTGTTGGCTGAGTTAAATCGCCTTGGTGGCAAGCATGGCATTGGTCGCCTTGATTTGGTTGAGAACCGTTTTGTTGGCATGAAGAGCCGTGGTTGCTATGAAACCCCTGGCGGGACGATCCTTTTAAAGGCTCACCGCGGTATCGAGAGCATTACTCTTGATCGCGAAGTAGCTCACTTGAAAGATGATTTAATGCCACGCTACGCTAGCTTAATTTATAACGGCTTGTGGTGGGCGCCTGAGCGCATTGCTTTACAGACCATGATTGATCACACGCAGCAGATGGTTAATGGTGTTGTCCGCTTGAAGCTCTACAAAGGTTCTGTGTCTGTTATTTCTCGAGATTCAGCTAACACTTTGTTTGATCAAACGATTGCAACCTTTGATGATGATGGTGGCGCCTATAACCAAGCTGATGCTGGTGGCTTTATCAAACTCAATGCATTGCGCATGCGTATTGCTGAAGTGGCTAGACGTAAGCGTGCCAAATAAGAAAATAGTCATTTAGTAAATTAGATTAGAAAGAATAACGATGCAATTTGATCAAGTATCCGTAGGCAAGAAAGCCAATGTATTTTTTGATGGCAAGTGTGTTTCTCACACTGTCACTTTGCCAAATGGCATCCGCAAGTCAGTCGGCGTAGTTCTGCCAAGCACGCTGCGTTTTGACTTAAGTACTAAAGAAATTATGGAAGTGGTTGATGGCAATGCTTTTGTGAGCATTAACGGGGCCCCAGAGCAAGAGTTCAAAGCCGGTCAAAGCTGGGAAGTGGAAAAAGGTGGCTACTTTATTATTCGTGCGGAAGCACCTGTGCACTATGTTTGTCACTTTGAGTAAGTCTTATTGATTGCGGCCAGTCCGCGGTAAAAGAAAATGCAGACCTTGGTCTGCATTTTTTATTTCCTGGGTAGGCCTGTCATGACTGTGCCTGGCACAATCACCCGTTCGGAGAACCATTGCTTATTCATTTCAAGGGCATACCGTACCGGCGCTGTTGGGCAATGGTTATTGGTGGTCTCAGCCTGCATCTCATTGATGTTCACAATCTTGCCATCGTCAGCAATGAAGGCAATTGATAAAGGAATCTTGGTGTTATTCATCCAGAAGCAGTGCCCCGCTTTTTGCTCGAAAACAAATAACATGCCGGAATTGGTTGGCATGCTCGTGCGATTCATCAGCCCAACCTCTCTTGACTTGGGGGTATCAGCTAGCTCAGCTTGAATGCGATAGATCCCAGTTTTGAGTTCGATAGTAGGCAATCCCATATTGACCTGTGCAAGTGAGTAGCCTGAGCAGATGGATGCAAGAAGAATAAAAATGTATCGGATGAATGTAGATGGTGTCAGCATGTTGTGTATTTTAAGTGAGGCAAATCGCAGGCGAAAAAAAACCCAGGAACAAGTCCTGGGTTTTCCGTAGTGATCTACAGACTATTAAGCACCTTGGATATTGGTAGCTTGTTTGCCTTTAGGACCTTGGGTAATATCAAACGTTACCTTTTGGCCTTCTTTGAGGGTCTTGAAACCGCCCATTGTGATCGCGCTGAAATGCGCGAACAACTCTTCTTCACC
>NZ_JACVPS010000003.1 GCF_018881755.1 Polynucleobacter finlandensis
GGCGGTGAAAATACCCGCCTCTGGTTTGAGTCCACTGGCGATTGCAAACGCCATAGCCAGTGGCAGAGCAACTACACCAACCGTAAGGCCCGCAAAGACATCCTTAGTAAACAGGGTGCGGTTATAACCCTTAAAGCAACTGAGAATTTTTGGCTCAAAGATCATCTAGGGATTGTCTGCCGATTTAGGAGGCTCGATTACCTATCCAATAGGCAAGGCTAGAGGCTACAGCGGTAACCAAGCTTCCCCAAGCAATATCAACGAATGCTAGGCGCGTTGGAAAATCACGAATCACGGCTAAGTTAGTGAGATCGTAAGTCATATAGCAAAACAGACCAAACAGTGCGCCGTACTGTAATGCGTAAAGCCAGGATTGTTTTGACAAGGCTGGAATGACAACAAAAATACACGCGCCAAGTGCATACAAAATATAGAAGCACAGGCCAGCCCAAAGTTTAGGCTCATTCGCCATCAGATCGCCCATATCGTCGCGATAGAGGTTTTTAGCGACTCCTAGTAGCCAGATTAAATCAATCGCAAGAAGGCTAAATAGAAACGTGAGGTAGACCAATAAATACCGGAGCAATTTTTACCCTTTGTACTTTTATAGCTTGATATTCAGTATTATGATGTAAAGAATGATTAAGTAGTCCAATTTAAAGGGAGTTGATATGTTTAAGCATTTATTAGTGCCTGTAGATGGTTCTGACGTCAGCAAGAAATCTTTAAAAAAGGTTGCCGAGCTTGCTAAGGCTGATGGTGCTGCAGTGACTTTGGTTTATGTATCTGATCCATTGCCTCCAATGGTCTACTCTGATAGCACTATGGCTTATGGTATCAGTGCAAAAGAACATACCAAGGCCTGTGATGCATTTGCGGCAGATGTATTTAAAAAATCACAAACGCAACTCGGTTCAGTAAAAGCGAAGACACTGCATATCAAGACTTCAAATTTGGCTGAAGGTATTTTGGATGGCGCCAAAAAAGCAAAAGTGGATGTTATCGTGATGGCTTCACATAAGCGTACTGGCATTAAGAGCATGCTCTTAGGTAGCGAAACTCACGAAGTTATTGTGCACTCCAAGTTGCCTGTTTTAGTGCTGGGATGATTGCTGTCGTGTCTCAATAGAATAGGGTCCATGAGGACCCTATTTTTTTATCTAGCCATTACTGAATTTTGCACTTAATCAAAGCTTCGGCGGGCTTCCCAGTAGCAAAATTTCTCGGGTGAGCTGACCACTTTCGTTATCGCGCATTGACCACAAATCCAATTGCATGCGCGGAGAGTATGGGTCTACGTATACACCATCTTTTCTAAGTTCAAAGTGAAGGTGTGGTCCAGTAGATCTGCCAGTAGATCCAACATAACCAATCTCAAGACCACGTCGAACTTCGTTACCTAAATCCAATTCAACGTTGTAATTACTTAAGTGGGCGTAATACGTTCGGTAGCCTCCGTCGTGCTCAAGAATGATGAGGTTGCCAAAGGCGCCGTTAAAGCCAAGATGAACCACTTTGCCATTTGCTACGCTAAATACAGGTGTGCCAATAGGCGCTGCATAGTCAATTCCCATATGGGCGCGGTAGCGTTGCTGGGGTACGGCTACAGGGGTTGTGGCATTGGTATTGGCAGCAATCTTAGTCGGCTTCTTGCGAGAGACTGGAACATTACCAACTCCGCGCGAGATGCGTCGATAGCTCAGAGGGTTAGTCCAGAAAGCGCGCTCAATGGCTTCCCCGCTACCAGTAAAGAAGCCACCGGGAATGTCATCTCGCTCGAGCCAGAACGCACTAGCAAATACTTCCTTATTACTTGGATCTAGAATTTCAGCGGCCCAAATTTGAGCCCAATGATCACGATCTCCGAAGTCGACCAGTAGGCGAACGACGCTGTTGGTATTTTCTAGTGAGTTGCTGTCTTCTGGGTAGATTTGTTTAATCAGTGAATTCAGTTCCCATACAAGCTCTACTGGTAACTTGTCGCCGACTTTGCGAGGATCATAAAGAATATCTCTTAAGGAAAGTTCAATTTCGGTGTAGCGTTTAGATTCATCTCTTAGATAGTCTTGTTGCACCAAGAAGCCGCCAGCGGAAGATGGAGTAAAAGTCCAAATCTCTGTTTTGCCATCCTGAGTTTGGCCATTCATGATGCTCAGAGAATCAAAGCGATTGCGGCTTCCTAAAGCAAGTGCATATGGAATGCAATTCCCACGCATGCGATCAAAGAAACTGCTGGTTTGATTTTTAAAGAACTCTGAAAACTGGGGGTTATCGATACCCAAATTAGCTGGCAAATTACTTTCGCTAAAGCTGCGGCGATAGCAACCCCGTTGCACGCGGTAATCTAGATTGCCGGCAGTATCGCCAACAAACTCATTAGCATCTTTGCGCTTAAAGAGTTCGGGGTTCAGGCTATTGGACTTCGATGACTTGCCAGCAGTGGGATCTTTAAAGCCCACGGATTTATTGCTAGATATGGTGGCCTTTTGACGAATCTGGGGAGCTTTTTTCTCGGCCGTTTTACTTGTTTGAGCTTGGCTTTCGCCAATTAGTCCTAGATTTGGAAATTGAACTGCCGCAAACAAAGAGATGCAAAAAGAGGCGCTGACAAAGATCAACTTTCCTCTAGTGAGGAGTTTGAAGTGGTTCACATGTAATTTCACTGGGTAATTATCTAATAATGTGAGCCCCGCCCCAGATATTTATGCTGTATCGCAACAATATGACCTACACCCCTTAGGTGTATTAGCTTGGTACTTTATTAACTTTCGTCTGGAGCCAGTTTGAGAACTTCGAAGGCTGCTTTTAGACGAATTTCGTAGTTCTGCTTCACCTTCGCAGCTTCGTCAGCTGGCCACTTCTTAAAGCCTTCGCCTTTGGCGATGCCGCTCTTACCAGCCTTTACTAAATCCATCACACAAGCAGGAGGGGCCGTGATGTTCGAAAGGGATGGGTAGATAACCTCGGCAGCTAATGTCATGCCTTCCCAGCCAGAAATTTCTTTTTGAGTCATCGGACCAACTGCGGCATAGCGAAAACCAAAGCTATAGCGAACAGCAGTATCAATGTCATCAGGAGTGGCGATGCCTTCTTGAACGAGCGAAAGCGCCTCACGCATGAGGGCATGCTGAATGCGATTTGCTAAAAATCCAGGAATATCTTTTTTAACCAAAACAGGTTTTTTGCCGTGGGCGCGATAGAACTCGCACACCTTCTCGGCCAAGGCTGGATCAGACTTTTCACCTAGTACCACTTCTACGAGTGGAACTACGTGGGCTGGCATAAAGTAATGCGCATTGAACATGCGATTCGCGGTAGTAAGTCCTTTTGCAATATCGCTAATCGGGAAGCCTGAGCTATTGCTACCAATCGGCACATGAGCTGGAACGCGTTTATCTAAATCCGCAAATAATTCCTTTTTAAGATCCATGCGCTCTGAAACAGTTTCAATGACAAAGTCAGTATCAGCCCAATCACTCCATCCCGCGATGGTTCCGCCAATCAACTGCCCACCAAGATCGCGCCATTTGAGATCAATCGCATCAGCACATGCTTCAACTGCTTTAAAGGTACCATCAGCCTTAGCTTGATCGCGGCCGAGAATAATCGTCTTTGCGCCATATGCCAAAAATCCAGCTGCGATACCAACGCCCATTGTGCCTGTGCCAATTACGACGACTTTGCTCATATCTATTCCATTAACCAAATTAGTTTGAACCTGAATTATTCCTTATTTAGGAATGCTCCGATGATTTAAATTCTAGATACAATCATTTTTTGATTAAGGAGCCCACATGCCTATCATCGAGTCCATACAAGTTGCCTCAGTTGCAGTGCCTTTGGATAAGGTCACTTCATTCTCAACTCGGACCGTCTCTGAGCGCCATTATTGTCTTGTGAAGGTGCGCGGCAAAGATGGCAATGAAGGTATTGGATTTTGCTATGTTGGCAGTGCAGGTGGCGATATTGCCAAAGTTGCTGTTGAGCAACTGCTAGCGCCAAAACTAATTGGCCAAAATAGTCATCGCAGTGAAGGCTTGTGGATGGATATGTACAACGAATCCATTTTGCAAGGTAGAACAGGCGCTGTCATGCGTGGCATCTCTATTTTAGATACGGCACTGTGGGATCTTAATGCGCGCTCCGCAAAACTGCCCTTGCATCACTACCTGGGTTCTGTCGTGGATGATCGCGTACCTGCTTATGCGAGTGGTGGCTATTACCTAGAAGGTAAGACTCCTGCGAAGTTAGGTAAGGAGATGGAGTCTTATGTGAAGCAAGGTTTTAAGGCTGTCAAAATGAAAGTGGGCCGTTTATCTCCTCGCGAAGAAGAAGCGCGCGTGAAAGCTGCTCGTCAGGCGGTTGGTGAAGATGTTCTGCTCACTCTAGATGCAAATAATGCATGGCGAGATTTACCGACTGCTCTTGAGTATGTTCGACGCTTTGAAGCTTATAACCCTTACTGGATTGAAGAACCGTTTTCTCCAGATGCGATTGATTTACATGCTGCCTTAGCTCGCCAAACCAAAATTAATGTGGCAACTGGTGAGATGGAAGCAGGGCGTTGGCGTTTTAGAGAATTGATTGATGCTGGCGGCGTAGCAATTTTGCAATCAGATGCAGCGGTATGCGGCGGCATTACTGAGTGGCGTCGTATCTCTGCTTATGCAGACCTCAAGGGCATTACGGTTTGCCCACACTGGATGCATGATTTGCACGCACCATTGGTGGCAGCGACACCTAATGCGCGTTTTGTAGAGTTCTTCTTGGACGATCAAGTGCTCAATTTCCGTAGACTGATTAACAAGCAGTTAACCTTTAAAAATGGTGATTTGATTTTGCACAAAACCCCTGGCCTGGGCTTTGAGTTTGATGAAGCCGCCATTAAAAAATATGCCGGTAAAGCGGCCTGGACCAAGATTGCATAAATAAGATGAGTACAGTCAAAACCATTTCTGTAGCAAAAGCAGAAGCATTTATTGCCCAAGTACTTTGTGCAGCAGGCGTTCCTGCAGGCGACGCACAGCAAGTGAGTAAGTTAATGGTGCGCTCCGATCTGGCTGGTGCAGATGGCCACGGCATCTTCCGCTTGCCTGCTTATATGAAACGGATTAAAGCTGGTGGGGCCAACCTACATCCTAAGATTGAGTTAGAAAAAGATCGTGGTGCATCAGGTTTGCTCAATGGAGATAACGCACTCGGTCATTTAGTCATGGCCAAATCAGTAGAACTTGCTGTAGAACGTGCACGCCAATTCGGAGTGGCTTGGATTGGTAGTCACCATGGCAACCACTCAGGCGCTGCCTCTGTTTATGTACGCATGATCGCCGAAGCCGGTCTGGTCGGGATATATATGGCGGTTGGCAATGCGAATCATATGGCCCCTTGGGGTGGTATCGATTTACTTCTATCGACCAATCCTATTGCGATTGCGGTGCCTGCCAAAAATCGCCCGATTGTTTTGTTGGATATGGCGACGACGGTTGCTGCTTACGGGAAGGTGAAACTAGCCGCTCAACGGGGTGAGCAAATGCCCGAAGGCTGGATGATGGATAAGCAGGGCAAGCCCTTGACGGATCCACAGCGCTCTAGTGAAGGCTCCTTGTTGCCGATTGGGGATTACAAGGGCTACGGTTTAGCTTTGATGGTGAGCTTGCTGGCGGGTTCTTTAAATGGTGCTGCTGCCGGCAAGGATACGATTGATTTCAATGCGCATCACGACCTGATAACCAATACAGGACAAGTTGTAATTGCAGTAGACCCATCTGCTTTTGGAGATGTCGATTTATTTTTAGAGCGGGTGACTAAGGTGGTCGAAGATATTGCCAATTCGACTAAGTTGCCGGGGGTTGAGCGCATTCATATACCTGGTGAGGGTGCTGCAGCTAGTTCTGCTAAACGTACTAAAGAGGGCATTCCGATCTCCCCTGAATTACTTGCTAGTCTCAATGCCTGCGCTACTGAGTGGGGCATCCCAGCTTTGGCTTTGTAAAGACTCGAGAAGCTGATAAGCTAGTTCTATAAAGTTGCAACAACACATTATAAAAAAGTAATAGGAGACTTAAATGAAGTTGTCATCCCTTGCGGCGCTGAGTCGTCGAATCATTATTGCCACCGCTTTCACAGTTGCTGCAAGCTCAAGCTTCGCCGCATATCCCGATAAGCCGATCAAGATGTTAATTGGTTATGCGCCTGGAAGCTCAACCGATATTGTTGGCCGCATGGTTGCACAGGACCTCAGCCTGCTATTGAAGCAGCCCATCATTGTTGAAAATCGCGGAGGGGCTGCCGGCAGCATAGCGGCTGATGCGGTTGCCAAAGCCACACCTGATGGCTACACCATACTGTTTGCGCAAAATGGCTTAGCGATTAACGTTGCTGCTAATCCTAAACTACCATTCAATGGCATGAAGGATTTGATTCCAGTGGTAGGTGTTTCTGCTACACCGCATATTCTGATTGTGAATAATAATTCGCCCATCAAAAATGTTGCTGAATTACTTGCTGATTTAAGAGCCAATCCAGGTAAGCGGAGTTTTGCTTCTTCAGGGATTAGTAATTCGGACCATATGGCTGGTGAACTATTTCTATCCTTGACCAATACCCAGGCTATTCATGTGCCCTACAAAGGCGGCTCTCCTGCGGCGACTGATGTACTTGGCGGTCAAATCGATTTCTATTTCGCTGGAATGCCAGTGGGTTATCCGTTGTACAAGGCTGACAAAGTTCGCGCGCTGGCAGTGACTAGCAAGCATCGCTTTAGTGGTACGCCTGAGTTACCAACAATCTTGGAGTCTGGGGTTACTGAATACGATATGGCTTTGTGGCAAGGCGTTTTTGTGCCTGCAGGAACGCCTAAGGATGTAATGAGCACCCTAACTGCTGGAGTGCTTAAGGTATTGGATACCCCAGAAATGAAAGACCGCTTCATTAAAGCCGGCGTACAAATTGCGCCACTAAATCAAGCGCGCTTTAGTGATTTATATTTCTCAGACATCACTCGCTGGAAGCGAGTGATGGAGAAATCAAATATTAAGTTGGACTGATTGAGGCTAACAAACTACTGCTTAATTCTTATGCAGTAGTTTGTTTTGACTTTAAGTGAGTAATGGTTTGGGTAATCAGCACCAGGCCAAACCCAATAAATCCAAGTAGATCTGCTTCAGTTGATGGATAAGCCAATGCTACTCCGGCGATCACCATGATGACGCGTTCAAAGAGTTTGGTTTTTTCAATAAACCATCCCTGAAGCCCGCCTGCCAAACAGATAATGCCAACTACCGCTGTAAATGAAGTCCAGGCAATTTGCATCCAATCTGCTTGAGCTAGGGCATCCATTGAGCCCATCAATAGGAGTCCTGTGCCCGATTGATCCAACACAAACATGAATGGCACCAAGATTGCGGGTGCAACATATTTCCACGTCTGCAAGGTCGTCTTATAGGGATTGCCTTTACATATTGCCGCCGCCGCAAACGGAGAGAGTGCTGTTGGAGGGGATACCTCAGAAAGAACAGCGTAATAGAAGATGAACATATGAGCTGCAAATGCTGGCACACCTAAATTAATGAGGGCTGGAGCTGCGATCACTGCGCAAATAATGTAAGAGGCAGTGACTGGTACCGCAAGACCTACAACCCACACAACTAGAGCTGTAAAGATAGTTGTCAATAAGAGCGAGCCACCTGCGTACTGAATAACTATTGAGCTGAACTTCAGACCCAGACCGGTTAAGGTTACTGTTCCCACAATTAGGCCGGCACCTGCACAAGTTGCTGCAATGGCGAGAACGCTGGTCGAACCATTGGCCAAGGCTTTTGTGAGGTTAGAATTATAGAGACCTGAGATAAGAGGTTCCTTGCCCTTGAACCATACCCAAGGAATGATCGCCGTATCTTCGCGCAACATGCTGGAGGCAGCTGAAACCATCGTTGCCCAAAATACAGACATGGTTGGAGAGAATCCCATCAACATGAAAATCACAATCGAGATCAATGAGAAAAAGTGGAACCAGTATTTTTTAGTGAGCTGCCATGCAGTTTCGGTTGCCTTGAAGTGAATGTTTTTCATCCCATATTTACGAACATCGATTTCAACCATGACAAATAAACCGAGGTAGAAAAGGATGGTTGGAATGGTGGCCATCAAAAGTACATCTAAATACGAAATCTTCAAGAAGTCTGCAATCAGGAATGCAGCCGCCCCAAGTACTGGAGGTGAAATAATCGCACCTAAGCCGCCTGCAGCCAACAAGCCACCTGCTGCATTTCTTTCGTAACCGACTTTTTCAAGCATGGGAGCCGCCACAGAACCCACGGTAACCGTAGTGGCTACCCCGGATCCTGATGGGCCGCCCAATAAGAATGATGACAGCACGATGGTTCTGCCAACCCCAGAAGACTTGCCACCCATAGCAGCGAAAGAGAAGTCGATAAAGAATTTACCTGCACCAGTAAATTGCAAGAAGGCGCCAAAGATTGTAAATAAAATGATCAAGGTAGCAGACACATCTACCGCGGTACCGTAGATGCCCTCAAGTGTCATGTACATATAGCCAACTAGACGGTCAAGGTCATAACCTTTATGTGTCCAGGGTGCCGGCAGGTAATTGCCGAAGAGGGCGTAGAGCAGAAATAAAACAGTAACACCTACCAAAATCATGCCATTTGTTCTTCTCACGGCTTCAAGAATCATGAGGATGAGGCAGATGCCTACAAAGACATCCATGTGATTTGGAAAGGTATTTCTATCAAATAATGCATCCCCAGCATTGAGAATGTAATACGCAATGGCAACAGAGCCGATGGCAATCAATACATCCCACCACATGAGGCGGTTTTTGAAACTGGCAGCAATCGGGAAGCTGAGGAACACGAGGAATAGCACTAGCGCTACGTGTATCACTCTGAGTTCTTGGGTGGGGACAATCGAATAAGCCGCATATAAATGAAAGAGAGACATCCCAACTGCCACCAGAGTAATGAACTTAGCGAGCATTCCCTTGTAGTCATTAGAGTCACCCTCCTCCTGCTTAATGAAAGCGTCTAATTGCGCTTGCGTTTCGTTATCAATTACATTTTCACTCATGTCTCAGCCCAATTTTCTATTTTTTATGGTGATGCTGCATAGCCCTTACGAGCCTTGTTAATTTACTTTTATGTTCTTTTCCTTGAAGTATTTCAAGGCTCCAGGGTGAAAGATAATCGGTGTTGATTGCTGCTTTTGATTCTCAAGGTGAACGTTTCTGTATTCCTGATGGGTGCGAACCAGTTCTGCTTGATTCTCAAAAATAGCTTTCACAATTTTGTAGGCCTGGTCATCAGGCATGCTCGCGCTTACTACCAAAATATTTGCTACGGCAGATACCTTGTTATCTTTAGTCATGCCGCTATAAGTGGCCTTCGGAATCACCGTAGTGAAGTAGAGGTTGCCGTACTTCTTATTCATGCTGGCAACTTGTTCATTGGTGTCGATCATAATAATTTTGGTGCCGGGCGTATTGGCTAAGTCTGTAACGCCGGCTGTTGGTAATCCACCTACCCAGAAGAACGCATCAATCTTGCGATCTTTAATAGCGTTAACAGATTCAGCAACACTTAAGCGCTCACGCTTTACATCTTTATCTTTATCGAGCCCAGCTGCCTCAAGTAGACGAAATGCCATTACTTCAGTTGCACTACCGGGAGCACCAGTACTAATGCGTTTGCCCTTGAGATCTGCCATTGTTTTTACGCCAGCACCCTCAACGCTAACAACGTGCATGAGGTTTGGATAGAGTACTAACAGCGTACGAAGATCCACCTTTCTACCTGCAAACTTATCTTGTCCGTCTTGAGCATCTTTTGCTGCATCAGCCATGACAAAGCCAACGTAAGGTTTTCCAGTGCCAATGAGGTTGAGGTTGTCCACTGAACCACCAGTCACTTCGGCGGTTGCAGACATGCCAGGAACTTTACTGGAGAGTACTGATGCAAGGCCGCCGCCCATTGGGTAGTAAACGCCGCCTGTACCACCCGTCGCAATAGAAATATTTTGGGCTTGCGCGCCACCACACAGCAGGGCAAGCGATAGAGCAATCATTTTTATAAATTTCATTTTCGTGTCTCCTATTGGATTGAGTCTTAATTAAAGGCCGGGCATGCTGAAGTTGATTTTTTGAAGTTCGCTTAATAATTTAGCTTGTTGATCTGCATTCAACTGCATGAGCGGCGGACGCACTCTAAGCCATTCAGAATTCTTGCTGAAATGCGCAACAGCAGTTTTCATGCCGGCAATCATTTGGTACTGGGCAAACACGGCGCGCACTTTGTCTAAGTCAGCCTGTTTTTGATCGGCATCAGCTGCCTGCCAATTTGCTGCTAGATCTGCAATAGCCTTTGGATTAACGTTTGCTGTTGCAGAGATGCAACCAACACCGCCAGCGCGTAAAGTGCGCATCAAGAAAGTTTCACTGCCAGCATAGACACGGAAGCCAGATGGAGCCAAGAGTTTAATAACGGATTCGGTGTAAGCCCAATCACCGGAGCTATCTTTCATGCCTACTACTGTATTTGGATACTCTTTTACCAAGCGCTCTAACAAAGAGAGGCTCAAAGTAATTTTGGTAACAGGCGGAATGTTGTAAATGTAGACCTGTAATGCCGCATTACCCACTTTTTGAATGACTTCAGAGTAATAGGCAAAGAGACCATCATCGGTAATATCTTTGTAATAGAAGGGCGGCAACATTAATACGCCAGCGCATTTGAGGTTAACTGCGTGACTGGTCATGTTGACCGTGCCATCGATTGATGTCGCTCCAGTGCCAGGCATCATATGAGCAGGATTGAGTCCGCCCTCAATCAGCGCTGTTAATGTGCTGATTTTTTGGCGAGCAGACATCGAGTTCGCTTCTGAGTTTGTGCCAAACACTGCTTGGCCAACGCCATTTGCTTCCAGCCACTGACATTGTTTTAGTAGAGCCTTGTTATCAGGGCTGCCGTCTGCATTAAAAGGCGTCAGTACAGGGGAAAGAACTGCTGGCAATGTAGAAGGGTGCAAAGTGATGGTCATGCTAACTCCAGGTTAATTTGGTACTTCAGTAAGAAGTGGCTGTTGGTTAAAGAAGGCTTCTAAATTATCTACGGCTAAGTTGGTCATGGCTATTCGGGTTTCCGAAGTGGCGCTGCCAATATGTGGCGTTAGTAGAACATTATCTAGACTTAGGAAGGCTGGATTCGGGTTGGGTTCATTGTCGAACACATCAAGCGCAGCACCAGCAATTCTTTTATGCTGCAGTGCATATAAAAGTGCCTGCTCATCTACGACACTTCCGCGGGCAATATTAATCAAGAAAGAGCTGGGGCCAAGCGCCTCCAAAATTTCCGTGTTCATGATTTTGTCGGTGGCTGAGCTGGCAGGACAAGCTAAGAACAGAATGTCAGATTCTTTTGCCAGATCTTTCACATTGGCGATGAAGCGGTATGGCACTGGTTTTTTAGAGGGGCCGCTGTAGATGATTTCTACCTTAAAGGGCTCGAGCCGTTTTGCAAGATCTTGCCCGATACGACCCATGCCTAAAATACCGACCTTTTTGCCGGCCAAAGTGGTGGTTAAGGGAAAGAGTCCTTTAGACCACTCCCCGCTTTTCAGAAATTCTTGGGATTGGGGTAGGCGACGTATGAGGCTGAACATCATGCCAATAGCCAGTTCGCAGACTGCATCATTTAAGACGCCAGGGGTATTGGTGGCTTTAATGCCTGCTTCCTTAAGGTAGCCCAAGGGTAGGTTGTCGTAACCTACTCCGCAGGTCGTCACCAGACGCATGCTGGGGATTTGTTTGACCAGGGCTTCAGGTAGCTTGGTGTTAGAGCGTACCAAAATGGCTTGGAAATTACCTACTGGTGCCGGTGCATTAGGATCTAAGAGGCAGGTAGGGCTAAAGCGGCGATTAATTTCCGCCTGCATGAGGTCGGGGAAATATCCGACCTGCAGTACCGAATTGACTGGGATCATGTCTCACTTACTTTTTTATTGAAATAATGTTCACATTGTAAGTGGATTTGTAATCCACTTTTACACTTTTAGGAGAAATCGAGATGTTGTTTACCCCAGCTGAAACTAAGGTAGTGATTGTAGGAGGCGGCACCATGGGTGCTGACGTGGCAGCTGTATGCGCTCGTGGTGGCTGTGCTGTTCAAGTGGTTGAACTCACAACGGAGCGACGTGCCCTGTTACCGGATTATTTTGCCAATACCTTGGCCGATTTGGGGTATGAACATCGTACGCATTTGTTATCGGTTGCCGGTACGCTTGAAGAGGTGGATTGGTCTGATGTTGACTTAGTAATTGAGTGCGTGCCTGAGCGGGTCGATATCAAGCAACAACTCTTTGCAAAACTCGAGCAGCTTGCTAAACCTGAGACTGTGTTAGCAAGCAACAGCTCTAGCTTTCCGATCAGCGAAATTGCCAAGGGGTTAAAAACATCTGCACGAATGATTGGCCTACACTTTTTTATGCCAGCGCATTTGGTGCCTTGCGTTGAAGTAGTTTATGGCGAGAAGACCTCTCCCATGGTCGGTGAGAGCTTGTCACGTTTGATGACGGCGTGCGGCATGGTGCCCGTCACTGTAAAGAAAGACTTGCCAGGTTTCTTGGCTAATCGCTTACAACATGCCTTATCTCGTGAAGCATTTGCCATGGTTGATGCTGGCATAGCAAGTCTTGAAGATATTGATAAGGCGGTGCGCTTTGGTTTTGGCTTCCGATACTTAGCTGCCGGTCCTGTGATGCAGCGTGATCATGCGGGACTTGAGGTCCATGGCGCTGCGGGCGCAAGTATTTACCCATCACTGAATAACTCTCCTAATATTGCTAAGTGTTTGAGTGAGAGAGTGGCTAGCGGTAAGCTGGGTATGAAAACCGGAGAAGGATTTTTCCCTTGGACATCCGAGACGATCAAGGCAGAGCGTAAGCGTTATGACAGTTTGTTGCGCGCTGGTTTGAAACTCATTCAGAAAGAGTTGCCAGAAATTAAGTAATGTCTTGGATGTGAAATTTGCGTAGATGAGGCGCCAACTTATAGGTAATCAAAACGATACCTACGGTTGCAATCCCACCAAAAATAATGGATGGCACAAGACCCATGAGGCTGGCAGCAATGCCAGACTCTAGGGCGCCCAATTCATTTGATGAGCCAATAAAAATCCCATTGATGGCGCTAATGCGACCGCGCATGTGATTTGGAGTGGTCAATTGCACAATGCTGCTGCGAACCACTACGGAGATCGAATCGCAGCAGCCCGAGATAAACAGGAAGAATGCACAAATCCAGAGGTTTGTGGATAAGCCAAATCCCACTATCGCCAAACCAAACCCAGCAACGGACAGAAGGAGATATTTGCCTGAGTCGCTGAGGATTGGGTGACTAGCCAAGTAAAGACCCATCAATACCGATCCAGCAGCAGGTGCAGCCCTCAGAATCCCCAGCACTTCCGGTCCGGCATGCAAGACCTCGCTAACAAAGGCGGGCAGAATGGATACCGCACCTCCGAACAGCACTGCAAACATATCGAGCGCCATAGTGCTCAGGATCAAATCATGTTTTTTAACGTAGTCAAATCCCTCCATGAAACTTTTTAAGAAATGGGTGGGTTGATCTGAGGATTTCTCTTGCTGCGCTTTGATCAGTGTTACGCCATAAAGGCTGACGAGGCCGCACACGGCGGCTAGGGCATAGGTCCAAGTTAGACTAGTAAAGCCAATCATGAGGCCACCCAGTCCAGGGCCTGCAACTACACAGATTTGAAAAGAGGCATTTGCATAACCCATGTATTTGGTGAGCTGATCGCGCGGAATAATTTGCCCAAAGAGCGCTTGATAGGAGGGGCGCAGTAGGGCTCTTGCGACGCCAATCAAGCCAACAGCTGTGTAGATCAACGGTACTGGCGGAGATAGCCAGCCCAATGCAATCGCAGTCAAAAACAAAGCCACCAGAATGTGGATGGTCGATGCAATTGCGGAAATCAGCTTGCGCGAGTAGTGATCAACCGCATGCCCTGAGTAAAGCGCCAAGGCAAAGTAAGGAACAAGCTCAGCAAGCCCAATGAGGCCAAGCGAAATAACACTGTGAGTAATCTCGTAAAGATGCCACCCAACTGCGACCATCATGATTTGATAGCTCAGAGTTGCGCCAATGCGGTAGAGCAACAGGGTTCGAAAGGCTTTGCTGGTTTTCATGAATTCCCTTCAGTTTAAGGGATTGTGTTTTATTCTATTGGTATGAAGAAAATCATTCGAATCTGGGACTTGCCCATCCGCCTCTTTCATTGGCTCTTGGTCATCTGCATCATTGGCAGCATTATCAGCGTCAATATTGGCGGAAACGCAATGCAATGGCATGGCTATTTTGGTTACTCTATTTTTACTTTAGTGCTCTTCAGAATTGTGTGGGGCTTAGTAGGATCGACCCATGCGCGTTTTGCAAACTTCATTCCCAGCAAAACGACTTTATTAAATCATTTGAGTGGTAAATCTAAGGCCGTCTTGGGGCATAACCCCTTAGGTGCTTTATCGGTATTGGCGCTAATATTGGCCTTATTGATTCAGACGATCACGGGTTTATTTTCTGATGATGAAATTGCCTTCCAGGGTCCGCTAGCTAAATATCTATCGGAAGCTGCTGTGAGCATTTTCTCTGAAATTCACGAAGCGAATTCAGGTTTGATTTATGGATTGATTGCACTTCATCTCGCAGCTATTTTTTATTATCAAAAAATCAAAGGCGAAAATTTAATTAAGCCAATGTTGGTAGGCGATAAAGAAATTGACCCAAGCGAGGAGGCTAAATACTCACCTACTGACTTGGGCCAAGCTTCCAAAGATGGAGGTTTGCAACGTGGCTTAGCTTTGTTCTTGCTAAGCGTGATTGCGGTAGTGGTTGGTTACTTGATTACTTCTTCTTAAAGTCATCATGGCAGCCCTTACAGGTTTGCCCAGTAGCCCCAAATGCTTTTTTAATGCTCTCTAAGTCGCCTGATTGCGCGGCTGTATTGAGATTAGCTGCAGCTAACTGCATTTTTTCTGCAGCACTTTTGAATTTGTCGCTCTCTGACCAGACTTCTGATTTTGCTTTGCCACCTTCTGTACCTGGACCAAAAGCTTGCCATGGCAAAGTAGACATCATCGCAACGATGGCCGCGTTCTTAGCAACCTCATCTTTATTGTATGGAGCCTCACCTTTTACTACGGCGCCGATGCGTCCAAAGTGGGTGCCAATGACGGTCATGACGCTCTGACGATAATCTGTTGCTTTTTCTGCATTTTGAAATTGGGCAAATGCAGCGCCGCTCATAGTGATCAATGCTGCTGCGCTTAAAACGATGCTTCGTAATTTCATGAATGGTCTCCGTGGGTTTGTTTGGGCTACTTAGAGTCAGCATATCCCAGAACAAACTTTCTTGCAGGCGCTAGAAAATCATGCGCAAAGGGCTGGTCAGAAGCAAGATGAGCCATTCAAAGAAAGCCATCAAAGGTGTCATCCACAAACTCCCAATAACACCGGTAAAGACTAAGCCCAGCACGATAAAGAATCCCCAGGGCTCTAGTCTGCCTAAAGCAATGGACTGGCGGGCAGGTAATAAGCCTGCAAGAATGCGTCCGCCATCTAGCGGGGGCAATGGGAATAGGTTGAAGACTAGTAAGCCAAGATTCCAAGAAATACCCGCTTGCGACATGGAAATAAGAAATTTTTCGTTTATTCCTAGGCCTACTAGGACGATCAGCAAAATGAGCCAAATAAGTGCCTGCACGAAATTGGAGCCTGGTCCAGCAAGTGCCACCCAGATGGAGTCGATTCTGGGATTACGCAGGCGCCCAAAGTTCACTGGTACTGGTTTGGCATAGCCGACCAGAAAGGGGGATCCCGTCAGAATGAGTGCTAGCGGAATCAGAATGGTCCCCACCGGATCAATATGTTTGGCGGGGTTAAGGCTAACCCTGCCTAGGGCATAGGCCGTGTTATCCCCAAACTTACGGGCCGCATAGCCGTGGGCCGCCTCATGGATCGTGATGGCAAAAATCAGGGGAATCGCATTAATGGCGACAGCTTGGATAGAATAGTCAGTAATCATGGCAATATGATATCTATAGGAGCAAATTGTGACTGACGAAAAGAAACCTGAATCAAAAAACCCGGCTAAACCTGTTGTGGCTAAGCCGCCAGCACGTCCAGCAGCACCAAAAGGCCCTTCAGGCCCAGGGGGACGCCCTCAAGCAGGCTTTGGCGGTGGAAAAGCCATGATGCGCAAGGCTGGCCGCGGCCGATAGTGGATAATTCAGGGATTAATTAATGCGTTTAACGAGGATTTAGCATGAATGAATGGCACAACGAACCGAAATCAGAAATCAACAAAAAGATCATTACATTGATCGTGATGTTGGCGGCTGCTACTAGCTTAGCTATTTTGTTTGCATTAGTTGCAGCGCACACTGGTTACGTATTCGGCTAATACCAGTTATTCATGACTAGCCATCGCCAACCTGCAGTATTTGCTGGCCATGGCAGTCCTATGTATGCCCTCGAGCCCAATCGCTATACAGCGGCTTGGACTCATTTAGGTAAATCGCTCAAGCGCCCAGATGCTATTTTGGTTATCTCGGCGCATTGGGTTACCCGAGGCGTTTGGGTTACCGCCATGCCCAAACCAAAAACAATTCATGACTTTGGCGGCTTCCCACAAGCCCTGTTTGATATTGAGTACCCCGCGCCAGGGAGTCCTGCGTTAGCTGAGCGCGTAAAAGAATTATTAAGTGTTCCAGTGGTGATGGAGGAGAACGAGTGGGGTATCGACCATGGTGCTTGGTCCGTACTCAAATACCTTTACCCTGATGCTGATGTCCCTGTTGTGCAGTTAAGTTTAGATGGCTCCATGTCTGCTCGCGAGCACTACGAATTAGCCAAACAATTGCGCCCATTGCGCGATGAAAATATCCTGATATTAGCCAGTGGCAATGTTGTACACAATCTGCGAACCATTCATTGGCAAGACGGCGCTCAGCCTTTTCCATGGGCTACAGAGTTCAACGATTTTTTTGTATCTGAAATGAATGCCAATCACCATGAGACATTGATTGATTGGGAGTTGGTTGGTGATGCGGCGCATTTGTCTATACCTACTCCAGAGCATTACTGGCCCGCTTTGTATATGCTTGCTTTACAGTCTGAGGGTGAGCATGCCAAGGTATTGGTTGACGGAATCGAAATGAGTTCCATTGGCATGTTGAGCTTTTCTATTCAATAGAGTGATTCATATGTGGCTATCTATCCTTGCAATCTTTTTTGGCGCCGGCTTAGGGGCACTTCTGCGTGCCGGCTTTAATCTCTTGACTGTGGGTTTTGCATCAGTGATTCCGATGGGTACTTTGCTATCAAATTTAGTTGGCGGTTACTTGATTGGTATTGCGGTAGCGTACTTTGGCAATAATCCTACCCTCTCTCCGGAGTGGCGCTTATTGGTGATTACGGGATTTCTTGGGGGACTCACCACCTTCTCAAGTTTTTCTGCTGAGGTAGTTGCGTTTATGCAGCGTGGTGAGATTACTTGGGCGCTTGGTACAGCACTGGTTCACCTGATTGGGTCCCTGGCGCTTACTTTTTTAGGTATTTTGACTTACCAAGCCCTGAAGTAAGAAAAACCAATGCCAGAAATTATTCTGGCTTGATATTGGCTGTCTTCACAACAGCACTCCACTTGGCAGATTCTGATTTGATGAGTGTTGCGAAATCAGCCGGCGTGCCACCACCAATTTCATTGCCTTGAGACAGCATGAGCTCTCGCAGTTGTGGATCTTTCAGCGCTTCATTTGCTGCGGCATTGAGCTTATCAATAATTGCTTTAGGCGTCCCTTTAGGGGCAATTAATCCCTGCCAGTTCAGCACTTCTACCTTGGGATAGCCCACTTCAGCAAAACTTGGAATATTGGGGAGTAGTGGCGAACGTTTCTTGCTAGTGATGGCAATAGCGCGGAGTTTGTCAGCCTTAATGCTGGGCATTGCAGAGTACATTTGATCAAACATCATCGTGACATTGCCCGCCATCAAATCTGTCAGGCCTGCTGAACCACTCTTGTATGGCACATGAATCATATCGATCCCTGCACTTTGTTTGAATAACTCTGCAGAGAGTTGATGACTGCCACCAATGCCGCCAGAAGAGAAAGTGAGTACACCAGGCTTCGCCTTAGCGGCATCCACAATCTCTTTCACCGTCTTGTATGACGATGCTGGATTGACAACCAAAACTAGCGGACCCTTTTCAATTAAAACGATCGGTGTGAGGTCGACCTCTGGGTCGTAACGTAAATTACCAAAGAGGGTTTTATTTACAGCCATCGGGGCAAAGTTGCCCATGCCAATGGTGTAGCCATCTGGCGCCGCTCTGGAGATAAATTCTGTACCGATATTCCCGCCAGCCCCAGGTTTGTTATCCACAATGATGGGTTGATTCAAGATCACACTCATCTTTTGAGCAATCTGCCGACTACGCGAATCTGCTCCGCCACCTGCGCCATAAGGAACAATAAAATTAATCGGTTTGTTGGGATAGCTAGCTTGAGCGTGAGCGTTGGATATCCCTAATAGAGTGATACAGAAAACGGCTAGGTGACCTGCAATCCATTTGAAATTCATAACTACACTCCGTCTTAAATAAAACCTAGTAAGCCCAATAGGGCACCCAAGGCAATTAAATACAAAGGATGCCATTTTGTAAACAAGATAATCGTAATGGTGAAAAATGTTAAAGCATATGCTGCATATGTGTGATTAATTTGCATTGCAATTTGCCAGGCCGATCCGAGTACTAAGCCTACAGCCAATGCACCTGCTGCAAATTGAATCATCATTTTCTTTTGAGGGCTGCGGATATTTGCGATATACCCCTGAAGAAAATAAATCATGATTGAGGATGGCAGGCAAATGGCGATAGTTGCGACCACAGCTCCAATGACCCCACTGACGTGCCATCCTATCAGCGTGATTGTCATGAGGTTAGGTCCTGGAGCAGCTTGGGCAATGGCGAAGTAGTCTGCAAATGTTTGGGTATCTAACCAATGCTCTTGGCTTACAGAAAGATCGTATAGAGCCGGCAATAAAGCGTTGATTCCTCCAAAGGCAACTGCTGAGAATGCCATGAGCTTTAGAAAAAGACTGATCAGCGCGCTCATGAAAGATTGGCCTTTCGCCACGCTAGATACAAAGCGAATGGGGAAGCAATTAAAACAACCCAGCCTAGACCTAGATGAAAAAAGCCTGCTGAAACTATTGTCAATACCACTACAACCAGCATAGGTGGGTAGCTAAATTCCGAACGCATCATTTTGAAGCCCGTTCCAGCAATGAGTCCAATCCCCACGGCTGAAACCCCGCGCAGCATACCTTGCACTATTGGCATGTAGCTATAGTGTTCATAAAGTATTCCCAGCAAGATCACAACAGCGCTTGGAGCTATTAAGAGCCCTAGCGCCGCACAGATGGCGCCAGGTATTCCAGAAAATCGCGTGCCAATACAAATTGCTAGATTCACAATGTTTGGCCCTGGAACAACTTGGCAGATCCCAAGCATGGCACTAAATTCTTCTGAGCTTAACCACTTCTCTTGTTCAACAATAGTGCGCCTAGCCCATGGTAAGACGCCTCCGAAACCAGAGATACCGATTTTGCTAAAAGCAATAAAGAGTTGACTTGGTGTGAGTGTTCTCAAGAGAGTTACTTATTGCGGCTTAAATGGATGGGGGACAGGCTTTTGATCGAGCCACGCCTCTAAAGTTTCAGTAATGCCATTTGAGAAAGCCTCAAAAATCGGTTCAGCAATAAAGCCTAAATGAGGTGTGACTAATAAGTTCGGCGTATTGCGTAAAGGATCGTCTACTGGCAGTGGTTCAACATCAAAGACGTCTACTGCTGCTTGGGCTGGACGTCCGGCGATGAGTGCTTTGCGAAGATCTGGCATATCGATCAGCGCTGCACGTGAGGTATTCACAAGGATAGAGTCGGGGCGCATTAAAGCCAGTTGATCTGCACTAATGATTCCTTTGGTCCCTGGTCCGGCTACCAAATGCATGGTGACTACTTTAGATGTGCTGAGTAATTCATCTAGGCTAACGGACTTTGCATTTTCAAGAGCGGCCCGCTCTGGAGTCATGCGTGGACTCCAGGTGACTACTTCCATGCCAAAGGCGTTACCAACACGGGCAACGCGACTTCCAATAGCACCTAGACCCATTACGCCAAGGCGTTGCCCAGAGAGCATCGGCAGGAGGGATAGCTCATCGCGCCAGCCACCAGATGCAATGAGTTTATTTTCTTCTATCAAGCGCTTTGATGCACCCAGAATCAATGCCCACGTTAACTCGGCAGTGGTTTCTTTTGATGGGCCACCATGGGTGCACGCCATAGGGATATTTCTAGAGACGAGTGCACTGGCTTCTAATGTGCCATTGCGTTCGCCGGTAAACATCAAGAACTTCAATTTAGGTAAGCGCGCAATCATGGCCTCGTTAAATGGTGAGCGATCACGCACGATGGCGATAGCATCCGCATCTTTTACGGCTTCGTATAAAGCCTCGTCACGCAAGGGCTCATGATGAATCTTGAGATTGGCTTGTTGCTCGAGCTTTTCCCATTTGGAGAAACGACGCAGGGCGCGTTCGTAGTCACCAAGGATGACGATGTTTGGTAATTGGGCCATGGTACTGAATACTTTCTAGTGAAATTAGTCTGGAGTGCAAAGGCTCAAAATGTGTTTAAGATCCGAGGCGCTACCCAATTTCCACAAAGCAGAAATCAGTTGACGGGTTTTTTCTGTGCCAATGATGGGTTCGGCTAGGCTGGTGAACTTTTGTTCTAAGTTTGTGTCACTCATTGGGTTCTCAACGGAGCCAATGGCATTCTTCACGAACACATGCACTTCTTTACCATCCTTGAGAATTGCTTTTACATCGACTGAAGCTTCGCTAATTGCAGTATCGGTAGTTGCGTTGACTTTGGCACGCAAAGCCACAACATCAGCACGATTGACGATGTCATCAGCGTATTCGCCTTCACCTGCTTGACCAAAAATCAAACCAACAGCACAGCCGTGATACACGCTGAACTTACCTTCCAGACCATCTTTAGGCGTTTTCTTCCCGGTTAACTCGAGTACGAGTGGATGTACGCGTAATTCGATGCGCTCAACATCATCTGCCTTAACGCCTTGGGCGCGTAATTGGGCGCAAGCATCGATCGCAGGGTGAATCACAATACCGCAAGCAAATGGCTTGTAGGTGTTTAATGAAATCTCAAATGATTTACCCAGGGCGCGATCAATTTCTGACCAGTCACACTTGGTGGAAACCGTTTGCATATAACCCCGACCTGCCTCTAATGCTTTAGGGCTGGCAGTAAAGCCGTGCTTGGCTAAGAGTGCAGAGAGTTGTCCTGCACGGGCTGCGCCACCTGGGTGAAATGGTTTTGTCATCGTGCCAAATTGCTCGCGCATGCCGACGGGTTGAGATGCAGCAATACCCAGAGCCATCGTGGTTTTTTGTAGATCAAGACCCATCAGGCGAGAACAGGCG
Organism: Polynucleobacter finlandensis; assembly: GCF_018881755.1. GTDB lineage: Bacteria > Pseudomonadota > Gammaproteobacteria > Burkholderiales > Burkholderiaceae > Polynucleobacter > Polynucleobacter finlandensis. The sequence continues at coordinate 21,598 of NZ_JACVPS010000003.1, forward strand.
GCGGCTGAACCGAGCATGCCGGTAGAGCCAGTAATATGCCAACCGCGATGGTAGTGGTCTGGGTACATAGCATTGCCAACGCGGCAAGCTACATCAATACCCAGAATCAGTGAGTCGATGATTTGACGACCGTTGGCATTGAGATGTTCGCCTAAAGCCAAAATAGCTGAAGCTACAGGTCCGGCAGGATGAATCACGGTTTTAAGGTGAGTGTCATCAAAGTCAAAAGTGTGTGAGCTGATGCCGTTAATCAGAGCTGCGCCACCCATATCAACACGATCTTTGCGGCCGAGAATGCTGGCTTGAGGTGCTGGCTGGAATTCACGAATGGCTGCCAAAGAAGATTCCACGCTCTCATGATTCGCGGCGCCAATTGCACAGCCGAGCCAGTTTAAGAAGGTGCGGTGCGCCTCATGGTCAACTTCAGGGGTCCACCCTTGACTTGGGTGCAAGGTAACGAATTCAGCCAAGATCTTGGTAACGGGAGGGGCATTAAGATCTGCTGCTGCGGCAATAGCTTGAGACATGTGATTTCCTGTTTCTAGTAAGTGAATGTTTTATTCGATTTCAATTTGGCGGCTTTTCGCGACCTTAGTCCAGCGTGCAATATCTTCTTTGATGTAGGTCCCAAATTGTTGAGGCGTCATCGGCATCAAGGTCATTGCTTCACTTGACATTTCTTGGCTGAACTCTGGACTGGCTAGCACTTTATTGAGTTCGGTATTGAGCTTAGTCACAATGGCCTCTGGCATATTTGCAGGGCCTGAAATACCATACCACTGTTGCCCATCAAAACCGGCATATCCCAATTCTTTAAAAGTAGGGATATTGGGTTCAGCAGAACTGCGTTTCTGACCGGTAACCGCTAATGCATGCACGCGACCTGTTTTCAAATAAGGGATGGCAGCAAATAAAGTTGGAAGCATGGCATCAGTTTGTCCTCCAAGGAGATCGGTAAATGCTGGTGCGATACCACGATAGGGAACATGAACCATGAAGATTCCAGAGGCCATCTTGAACTGCTCCATACCTAGATGGGTGAGTGTGCCAGGACCTGAGGTTCCATAAGTTAACTTGGCAGGATTCTTCTTAGCGTAATCAATAAATTCTTTAAGATTTTTAATGGGTAAGGCTGGATTGATGATTAAGACATTTGGCGTTGCACCGATCATACCGACGGGCGTGAAGTCTTTGATAGCGTCGTAAGTCAGTTTACGAACCGCCGGGTTAGTGCCATGCGTGCCAACATAGGCAATCATCAGGGTATAGCCATCGGGCGCAGATTTGGCGGTTACTTGGGACGCTATGGCACCACCGCCACCACCCATGTTATCCACAATAATCGTTTGACCTAAGTTTTTGGATAGCCGGTCAGCTACTTTGCGAGCAAGGTTATCTAAGCCTCCGCCAGCAGCGACGGGAGCAATTAACTTAATGGGTTTGCTAGGATAATTGGACGAAGATTGTGCGCTAACAAGGCCAGTCATCAGGCTCAGGCTTACGGCAAGGAAATAGGACAAAAAAATCGGCGTTTGCCGATTGGGGGTATTAGACATGTCTCTGGCCCGGGTTATTGTTTTTAGATTAATCTTGTAATACAGGTGAATTTTACTATTTATGACAGATTTTTTTTGATAAAGGAAAACCCATGATTTTGGAACATTGCGATATTGAGATCGACCCTAGCAAGCAGAAGGAGTTTGAAGAGGCTATTTTGCGTGGGGTGGAGACGGTGATAGCTAAATCCAAGGGGTTTCAGGGTTTTAAGGTTAATCACAGCATTGAAAGCCCGGCCCGTTACCTACTATTTATTTACTGGGATACTCTGGAAAATCACACTGTTGACTTTCGGGGCTCTGCAGCCTTTGCAGACTGGCGCGCCATTGTAGGGCCATTCTTCGCTAAACCGCCATTTGTGGAGCACTTTACCTTGGTCGGTAAGTCGATTTAATGCGGCCCTAACTCCCTTAGCCGGTTTTGAGCTTCTTACGAATAGAGTGCTCTATCGGTATGGAGTCTAGGGTGGGCTCTAAGGCTTCGCGCTCATCAAAGACAAAGCAACTGCCTTGGTAATGCGCGGAGCCAACCTCTTCAAAGTACTTCAAGATTCCACCTTCTAATTGGTAGCTATGTTGCATACCAATTTCCCGCATATACAGGCCGGACTTTTCACAACGAATACCGCCGGTACAGAAGCTAACTAAGGTCTTACCTGCAAGCTCCTCTTTTTTAGCCTTAATCGCCTCAGGAAATTGTGTAAATTTTTCAATATTGAAGTGCAGGGCGTTTTCGAAGGTGCCGTAATCCACCTCAAAGGCGTTGCGTGTATCCACCATGACAACCGGGCGACCTAGGTCATCAGTACCTCGATCCAGCCACTCTTGTAATTTCTTTGGGGTAATGAAGTTCGCACGTCCTTCTTCAGGACGAATGGCAGGGTGATTCATTCGAATAATTTCATTCTTGAGTTTGATGAGCATTTTCTTAAAGGGCTGCTCATCGGACCAACTTTCTTTAACTTCGATGATTTTGAAGCGAGTATCTGCACGAAGCCATTCTAAAAAGCTGCGCATCTCTTTTTCTTTGCCCGCCAGGAACATATTGATTCCTTCGCCGGTGAGCAAAATCGTTCCCTTGAGTTCGAGGGCATTGCAGTGATCCAACATCTTCGCGCGAAGCTCTGCTAAGCCATCAAGGCTGACAAATAAATACGCGGCGATGTTCAAAATGGGTTTCATGCTAAGTCTCTATTGGCTACACCCTCTATTATCAAACATCAGTCTGCGAGGGGTGGTAATCTTGTCGTCTTACCTAGAGGAGACGTGGCATGCAGATTTTCTTGAAAATGGCTAAAAAAGCCATATTGTTTAGTTTATTGCTGATTGGAGCATCTGGAGTGGCAAGCGCCCAGACTGCTGGAGTCGGCACTTGGCCCACCCAAAAACCCATACGATTGATCGCTGTATTCCCACCCGGTGGATCAGTGGATCAGGTGGCGCGCATTTTGGCCCCAACTCTGCAAGCTGAGCTAAAGCAAAACGTCATTGTGGAAAACATTGGCGGTGCTTCTGGCGTGATCGGGACTTCAGCAATGACTCGGTCCGATCCTGATGGTTATACCTTTGCAGTAGTGTTTGATACTCACGGCGTTAATCCAAGCCTCAAAGATAAACTGCCCTACGACACCATTAAAGATATTGCACCTGTGACTTTAATTGGTACATCCCCAATGGTGCTCGTTGCTAGCAAAAAATCGGGAATTACGAGTTTTAAGCAGTTAGTAGACCTATCTAAGACCGGTAAGCAGTTTAGCTATGGTTCGATTGGTATTGGCAGCCTAGGACATCTTGCAATGGCTCGTTTAGCAAAGCAGGCAGGTTTTGATTGGAACCATATTCCGTATCGTGGCGGCGGTCCTTTAATGCAGGATGCATTAGGTGGACAAGTTGAGCTGGCTATTGGCTCAGAGTTTTTGGTGAAGCCGCATATTGAGAGCGGCAGCATTATTCCTTTGGCAGTCACCACGACCAAAAGAGCACCAGGATTGCCTAATGTCCCAACGGTTGCGGAAAGTGGTTTTCCGGGTTTCAATGCGCCGGCATGGTGGGCAGTATTGGCACCAGGTAAGACTCCCCCAGCTATCGTGAATGCCATGAATGCCGCTATCACAAAAGCCCTGAAGACTCCGGCTGTAGCTGATAAATTCAAGGCGCAAGGCATTGAAATTGTTGCTGGTAATCCTGAGGCATTGCGCGATTTCATTGGCAAACAGATTGCTGTGTGGGGTAAGTTTGTGATTGAGAACAATATTAAAGAAACAGCGCAATAAGCAAGTTATCGCACTGAGACATTGAGAAAGTATTTATGACTGAACGTTTAATTCCTTACCAGCCAATGGATTTGGCTGAGCCTGCTGATTTGGTCGCCGCCATTCGTCAACGTCGTGGCGGTCAGTTTATTAATTTAGATCGCATGCTTTTGCATAGTGTGCCAATCGCAGAAGGCTGGAATCATTTTATTGGTGAGATTCGCAATAACTTATCCTTGGATCCTAAGCTGCGTGAGTTAGCTATGTGTGGTGTGGCCGTTCTCAATGGTGCCGAGTACGAGTTCTTCCACCATGCTCCTCCTTTTAAAAAGGCTGGCGGTACCGAAGAGCAAGTTCAAGGCCTGCGTTTAATTGGACAAGCCAGTTTCCCGAAAAATCTATTTTCACAAGTGGAAAATGATGCGGCAGATTTAACCTTCCAGATGACCCGCAGTATCAAAGTTGATCCAGAGTTAATGAAGCGCTTACAAAAAGCATTGGGAAGTACCGATACGGTTGAATTGGTTACGGTAATTGCTGCTTACAACATGGTGTCGCGTTTCTTGATCGCTTTGGATGTTAATCCAGAAGATCATCCGCCAGCCTAAGGGTAAATAGTCAGCAAGACATGATTCGTAATGTTCAAACCGTTATTCCTGGAATTGCTACATCTGATGGCGCTGGAGTTAAGTTGCGTCGAAGTTTGGGTGGGCAACAGCAAGTCCGATTAGATCCGTTTTTAATGTTGGATGAGTTTTCATCTAATGATCCAAATGACTATGTTGCTGGCTTTCCAGCTCACCCTCATCGTGGCTTTGAAACTGTGACCTACATGTTAGAAGGCCACATGTTGCATGAAGATCACCTCGGTAATCAAGGGCATTTAAAAACGGGTGGAGTGCAGTGGATGACCGCAGGGCGCGGCATTATTCACTCGGAGATGCCTCAGCAGGTGAGCGGAGCGATGCGTGGCTTTCAGCTGTGGATTAATTTGCCTGCAAAAGAAAAGATGAAGGCAGCGGGTTATCAAGATATTCAAGTGGAAGATATTCCCAAGCTATCTTTGGCTAATGGCGGGTCTGTCAAAGTGATTGCTGGCTCTTATGAAAGTAAGGGCGAAATCATTCAAGGTCCCATTCAGGGAATTACTACCGCCCCATTATTTTTAGATGTGCATTTACCCCCAGGTGAAGAGTTTGAGCATGTTGTGCCCGAGGCACATAATGCGTTTCTCTATGTCTACGAAGGCGAGTTGGAAGTGGGCGAGCCCCTAAAAAGCGTTCCTAAGCAAGCTGCTATAGTGCTTGGTAAGGGCGATCAATTAAAGGTGAAGGCTGGCGCTACTGGCGCGCAATTGATTGTGTTGGCAGCGCTGCCTTTGCATGAACCGATTGTTCAACATGGCCCTTTTGTCATGAATACCCGTGCCGAGATAGAGCAGGCGATTCACGATTATCAAAACAACCGCTTCGTGGTCTCTTAATGATTCACTGGGATGAAGGTGGACAAGCCTGTTCCGCCAAGTGGCACTCCGAAAATGGGATTGCCCCTCATAAAAAAATTCAGATTGCTGATGACACCTTAACGGCTGATATCGCTTACCGTCTGGCGTGTGAGGGTACGGCAATACTGTATCGCGGCGACTTTCAGAATGCCCGCCAACTTTTGCAGGCCTTAGTAAGGCGGGTAGATAAACCTACTAAGAAATCTAAAAGGGTTGATAAGCTGAATAAAGAGAAAACTAAGAGTCCGCTGGATACTTTCAATCTGCATCGTTTAGCCCAGTCGCAGCGTGCTCGCATTTTGGGAATGCTGCTGATTCAAGTCAATACGGATCATTCCATTTCCTTGCGTCGGGCGCCAGATGTCCAGCAAGCCTGTCTTGATGTTTATGGAGAGCAAGCCGATTCTTATGTGATTTCCTTGCGTGAATTACTTGGGGTCATTAGTGCGCATGAGTGGCGTAAGAATGGTGTGCCGATTCTGGCAAGAGGAGATGAGCCAATCTGTGTGCATCCGCATTACGGCGTCTTTTCTCCCGTGCGCGGTGAATACATTCAATTGGTTTGCAATGCATCTTGGCCAAAAGCAGTCAGTACAAATTCTCTTGCGTTCGATATTGGTACGGGGACCGGTGCTCTATCGGTTGTTTTGGCAATGCGCGATATCCAAAAAATTATTGCCACTGATGTGGATGATCGTGCGATTGCTTGTGCCCAAGACAATATCGACAGACTGGATCTCTCTTCGCAAATTGAAATCCAGAAAACCGATTTGTTTCCAGAGGGTAGGGCTGCATTGATTGTGTGCAATCCACCTTGGCTGCCAGCAAGACCGAGTTCACCGCTAGAGCACGCCGTCTATGATCCAGAGAGCCGCATGCTGAAAGGTTTTTTAGCGGGGCTTAAAGAGCATCTATTACCCGATGGTGAGGGCTGGTTAATTCTGTCAGATCTTGCAGAGCATCTTGGCCTACGCACAAGAGTGGAGTTACTGGAATGGATTGAGCAAGCAGGACTGCGAGTTCAAAAGCGAGAAGATACCAAGCCGCAACACAAAAAAGTCTTTGATCAAACAGATGCTTTGCATGCTGCTAGATCTGCCGAGGTCACATCACTTTGGCGATTGTGCTCGAAATAGTATTCGTCTGAATATCCCTATACCTTCTACACGTAAGTCTAGAAGGGTTGTTAATACAAAGCACCTTCCTTAAAATAAATGAGAACCATTTTCATTTAGGGTAAATTTTGCGCTTTCGCTTAGAGCTTGGTAATTCATCCATTGTTAGTTTGGTAGTTGGTGTGCACATTCTTGTGTTGCTTGGCATGGCATCATTTAGCAAGGAGAGAACCCCCATCTTTGAGGAGGTCATGATTGCAAATATCATAGATGCAGGAGCTAGCAAATCCATAAGAGTACAAAAACCTTCGATTTCAGGGCCTGAAAAACAATTACAAGCCACTACATCAGCACAGACTGCTTCTGAGCAGTCTTTAGAGATCGCCAGTAAGAGCTCTAGTTCTTCCAGTAAATATCCTAGGCAGCAAATTTATAACCCAAGACCAAAATACCCCTTAAGCAGTAGGCGCTTAAAAGAGGAAGGTGTCGTGACTGCCAAGCTTTGCATCAATCAAACAGGGGCGGTCGATAAGCTCAGCATTCTCCATGGTTCAGGGCATAAGAGTTTAGATGAATCAACTCTTCATACTCTTGCACAGTGGAAATTCTTGCCCATTTCTGGGTATGGCAATCGAGTTACCAATGACTGTTTCCAAGTTCCCGTGCAATTTACATTACAAGGCTAAGGAATGATTGAGAAAAATATTTCGAGCTCTGAATCTAAATTGAATCAATCAGCCCCAGAAATGCCCAAGACAGTTTTGAGCGATACCCTTTTAGGCCCCGGAAAATTGGTATTTATATTGCATGATGGTCACCGATATCAATTGCGCGTGACTAAATTAAGAAAGTTAATTTTGACGAAATGAATTTTAAGTAATTGTTAGCCAGCAAGAGCATTTTCATATGCATATAGCCAGCGATTTTTTGTTGTTATCACTGGAGATGGTATATGAAGCATCAAGATGTTTGGCATGGTCAAAATAAGCTAGCCTCAGTTTCATTAGCTGCGCTGTTATATGGGGTATCTTTTTCAAATTTAACAAATGCGCAAGATATAGAGCTACCAAGAATAGATATTGTCGGGCGTGAAGACAATGCGCTTTCAAAAATTCCCGGCACAGTCGATGTTATTGATCAAAAACAGCTGGATATATTGCAGCCGCAATCATTACAGGATGCTTTGAAAACTATTCCAGGTATTAATATTCGCGGCGATGAGGGTGGGCTTGGCTCCATCCCGAATATTGGTATTAGAGGATTAAATCCAAGTCGTAGTTCGAAGGTTTTATTGTTGGAGGATGGCGCTCCGATACAGCCCAGTTTATTTATTTCGAATGCAGCTTATTACAGCCCTCCAGCGGAGAGAATGAGTGGGATTGAAGTCTTAAAGGGTGCGTCGGGATTGAAGTATGGCCCTGCAAATATTGGAGGCGTGGTTAATTACCTGACAAAAACACCAACCCAGGGCTTTAAGCTCACTGGGAAAGCTGGCAACTATGGTTATCACTTGGCTGAAATTGAGGCTGGGGGAAGGTCTGACTCAAATGGTGCGGTAGGTGGGTTAAATATTATTCAATCGGAATCAAATGGATATCAAAACAATGGCTTTAAGATGTACGACATATTACTCAAAGGCGGTATTGAGATTTCTCGAGATCAGTGGCTAAGCCTCAAATACACTCATTACGATAACAATATCAATACCTCTTATGTTGGCTTGCGACCCAATCAATATGCCAATAAGTCAAGCAGTAATCCGGCTCCGAATGATGATTTCATCACACAAAGAAATGCAGTAGATGTAAATCATGCATTAGAGATCAGCGCCGATACCAAGATGAATACATTGGTGTATTGGAGCAGAATAACAAGAGACTATTGGAGGCAATCGATTGTTAATCGCACGCAAGATGCCACTATTTATAGGGCTTGTAATGCGGGTGTAGATTGTTTAGCTGGTCGCAATCGAGAGTATCAAATGCTCGGATTAGACTCTCGATTGTCACACGCTTACAATGCGCTTGGCGTTGAAAACGAGATTGATTTTGGCATTCGCTTACATACCGAATCTCAATCCAATCAAGTGGTGACATCTCAAACCTTTGCGCATTCCGGCCGCCTCTCCCTTCATGAGGAAAACAAGGCAAACTCGGTTGCCATGTATGCCGAAAACCGATTCTTACTGAGTGAAAATTTCAACTTGATCCCTGGAGTACGCGTTGAGAGCTATAACCAAAATCGCTCGAATGTGATTACCGGCAAGGCTGGTAATGCTAAAAATATAGAAACTGTCCCGCAAATTGGCGCAACTTGGCAGTTGATGCCACAGGCTCAGATCTATGGCAGCATTTATAAAGGCTTTGCACCTGCACAGCTATCGACGGCAATTGATGATAAGGGGGTTGATCAGCAATTAGATCCAGAGCGTTCAACCAATATGGAATTAGGTTTACGCGGCCGGTCTGGCCAATTTTCATTCGACACCGCAGTTTTTAGTATGAACTTTAGCAATCAGATTGTGAACCAAAGTTTGGCGGCGGGAATTACAAAAGCGAATGGAGGTAAAAGCTTGCACCAAGGTATGGAGTTGGCCTTGGGCTATGAGCTTAGCTCCAACTGGAGTCTTAAGGGTAATGCTACCTATATTCCAGTAGCGAAATTTATTGGTGCCAGCTCTTTGGGTAGAGATGGGAATCGCATTCCTTATACCCCTGACCTTACTTCAAACTTTGGAATTAATTACCAAAAGAATCATTTCAATACTCTGTTGAGTCTAAATTACGTCTCAGCTCAATATGCAGATTCAGCTAATACAGCAGCACAAAATACTATTGGCACATTGGGTCAGATACCTGCTTTTGCTACCGTGAATTGGAGTGCAAACTATGCCATTAATAAAGACTGGAAAGTATTTGGGGTTGTGAATAATGTATTTGATAAGAGATACATTGCTAGTAGAAGTCCAGATGGAATCTTCCCCGGTGCCCCGTTAAACTTTCAGGCAGGGATGAGTTACCAATTTAATTGATGTGATGGCTATCAGTGTGACTATTTGTAAAGAAAAACGCCACCCTGGTGGGTGGCGTTGGACTGTTACATACTTCAAAATGGTGGAGTCGGCGTCAATTGAATCTAAATTGTAACTATATGATTTTATTGAAATAAATTCGTTACTTAAATTACAATGTTCCCCTATTTGTTCCCCTAAGTGCTTTATGTACCTACTTACTCTCTTGATAAGTAAGTAGGATGTTTAGCGCTCTTTTTGGTGCAAGCTAAATATTATTGACAGTTTGGGTTTCTCCAGTTGCTAGGACCATTTGAGCATCCACCGCCGGGTCCAGTAGACATGCCACCACCAGGTCCAGTAGACATGCCACCACCAGGTCCAGTAGACATGCCACCACCAGGTCCGGTGGAGAGACCACCGCCAGGACCTGTAGAGAGTCCACCGCCGGGTCCAGTAGACATGCCACCGCCGGGACCAGTAGACATGCCACCACCAGGTCCGGTTGATAAACCGCCACCAGGACCAGTAGAGAGACCACCACCGGGTCCAGTGGAACAGGGTCCTCCAGGACCGGAATAGCCTACGCAGCCCGCATAGACATTCATTGAGCTTATTAGCACACCAAAGATCAAAACTACCTTTTTAAATGTATTCATAGCGTCTCTTTTTATTAATAAAGGATTGAATCTAGTTACTGTTTATTAAGGAAAGCATATACCTATTTATTATAAAAAATAGATCCATTTCCATGAATAACTCATTAACAGCGAAATCAAGGGGTAGACTCAGTCTTCCCCAATGCATCAGCATAAGAATAGATCCAAAGACCAAGATGAGTGACGCAGAGTTCTTTGCCAAAGTAATCCCCAAAAGACTTACTTCGTTAGCGGAGGATTTTAAGCAGTCCCAAGAAGAGTTCCGTAAGGATGAAAAAGATAGGGGGCTAAGAAGGGCGGGCAAAGTACCTGAGCCTGAAGTTACTCGAGAAAGACTTTCCCATGAAGTAATTGATAAACAAGACCTCAGGACTCTTCTAAGGTCAGGGCAAGTACTTCCTGCATCTGAGTTAGCTAAACAAAAGGAAGATGCCGTGAGGCTTGCTAAAGATCTTGAGGAGGCGGTAAGGTCGGAGTTATCTCATCGTAGGACGAAGATCCAAACAGATCCCGATAAGACTGTGGTTCATTACACCCGTGAGCCTTTTGAGGAATAGAGTTTGTAGCCAACACATGAGGATATAGTCGATAGAATAAGAATAAAGAAAGCTAAAAATGGACAATAAACTTATTAAGCGTGCAGTTTGGATTATTGCAATCCTTGGCATATTTTTAGCCTTCGAATTGGTTGGGGACAAATTTAAAGTGGGAGGTACAGAGAGCTCCTACAAGTCTCAAGTGTCAACTTTTTCTGCCGAGGGTTCAGAGCAAAACCCCTCTACCGCTAATAAAGTAGAAATGTTGAATTCCATTAACGCTCGTATTGAGGGCGAAACCGCTAAAGAATTAAAGCAGAACCCCAATCAAACCAAGAGCGAAGCGTCAGCTACAGCCGCTATAAGGGCTGGCGGTGAGGATCTACAGAGTGGCAATGGCGTTAGAACAAGAATTGAAAAAGCGTCAGACCAATTCCTTGGATTTTATTCAATGAATGCTATTTTTAGGGCTCGTTATTGTGAGAAGTTGGGTGTGCCAATTCCAGCTTTTGTAATGGCATTTAAAAAAGTTAATGATGATGAATACCAAATTGCCTCTGCTCAGTGGATTAAAGACACGCCAAGACTTGGAACGGCTGAGGAGAGGATAAAGTTTGGCTCACCAATTTTAATGCCAGCACTAGAGCAAGACATGCTCGATGTTACAAGGATGATGAAGCTCTCATCACCAAAACAAGCTTGTGTAGAAATGCAACGGCAGGGCGATCTTTACGGAGATGACATGGCACTTCAAAAAGTTAATCCAGTCTTGTATGCCGCACTGCATGGTCGCTAACTATAAAAGAGGCGGTGAAGTTAAGGTTTTAAAGTCCTTAAATCTCTTAATTCCATCGTCTAGTTAGGTTGGTACGCATGGTAATCTAATGAAATACAAAAATTACCAAAAAACCCACATATGACAGCTTTAAGAGACGTTTTAGACTCATTCCGTGTCACCTCGCAGTCTGAGCGTGAAAAGGGAAATTATTTTGAAAACCTCAGTAAGCTTTATTTTCAAAATGAGCCCAAATACAAGGATCTTTATGAAAATGTCTGGCTATGGGAAGAATGGCGCAAGTATTGGATAGAGCAAGGTAATCCTGATCCTGGCACAGATACCGGAATTGATTTGGTTGCAAGAACAAAACAGACCGATGAGTATCACGCTATTCAGGCAAAGTTTTACGACTCTGAATCTACGCTTTATAAGCGACACATAGATTCATTTTTTACAGCATCCGGTAAGAAGCCTTTTACGCAGCGTTTATTGATTTTGACTACAGATAATGTCAGTCATCACGTAGATGATGCCATGCAGGGTCAAAACACTCCTACGCAGAAGATAACCCTTAGTGATCTAGAAAACAGCAAGATTGACTGGGCTGAAACTTTTAATAAAAAAGAAGTTGTCTTAACAGAGGCAAAAACGCTTAGAGACTACCAGCGTAACGCCATTAGTAATGTTAGTTATGGATTAGAAACTGCTGATAGGGGCAAGCTGATTATGGCTTGCGGTACTGGTAAAACTTTTACTGCTTTACGCCTGGCGGAAGAGGTGGCTGGCAAAGGCGGAAATGTCCTATTTCTTGTTCCATCACTTTCGTTACTGTCACAGACTCTAACTGAGTGGACCCAGGAATCTACCTTGCCGATGCATAGCTTTGCCGTTTGCTCTGATAGTGAAGTAGGTAAAAAGCGCGATAAAGACGATGACTACCAAATGTTGGTTCACGAACTACGCTATCCAGCCACTACCAACCCAAAAGCGTTATCTCATGAATTTAATAAACGTAAAGATGGCGATCATCTAAACGTAATCTTCTCTACCTATCATTCAATCCAAGTCATTTCAGACGCCCAAAAGAAGCAAGATTTACCAGACTTTGATTTAATCATTTGCGATGAGGCGCATAGAACAACTGGCGCTGTATATGACGGTGATGATGAGTCGGCGTTTGTAAAAATTCATAACGCCGACTTCATTAAGTCTAGGAAGCGTGTCTATATGACCGCTACACCAAGGGTATACGGCGTTGCTGCAAAGGCTAAGGCTGAGAATGACAGCGTTGTTCTGTATGACATGGACAATGAAGATCAATATGGCAAGACATTGCATACACTCTCGTTCTCTGAGGCTGTTAAGCGTGGAATATTAGTAGATTACAAGGTCATTGTTCTTACTATTAGCGAAGATCACATTAGTAAAAATCTACAAAAGGTATTAGCAGATGAAAACAATAGCCTGCGTGTAGATGATGCAGCAAAGATCGTTGGATGCTGGAGGGCGCTCTCTAAGCAGGATACTAAGGTAGATTTAGAGCTCGATCCAGAGCCCATGAAGAGAGCAGTTGCTTTCTGCCAAGTTATTGAAATCAATAAAGGCGCTAAAACTCATAAAGTTAGTAGTAAAAATATTGCAAGCATGTTTCAAAAAGTAGTTGATGAATATCGCGCTGCTTTGATGAAAGAAAACCCGGACCATGAGGATGCAGTTAGTCAATTAATTTGCGAAGCTGCACACGTAGACGGCAGTATGAATGCCTCTCAAAAAGAAGAAAAGCTCGATTGGTTAAAAGCCGAGATTCCAGAAAATACTTGCCGTGTTCTCAGTAATGTTCGCTGCCTATCTGAAGGTGTTGATGTCCCAGCTTTGGATGCAGTTTTGTTTCTCACTCCAAGAAATTCACAGGTTGATGTAGTGCAGTCTGTTGGTCGTGTAATGCGTAAGCCAAAAGATAGTAAGAAGCAGCTTGGCTATGTCATCCTTCCAGTAGTTATTCCCGGAGGCATGACCCCTGAGGAAGCCTTAAACGATAACAAGAGTTACAAGGTAGTTTGGGAGGTATTGCAAGCCTTGCGTTCCCATGATGATCGCTTTGATGCAATGATTAATAAGTTAGATCTTGCTGGTCAAGACAAAACAAAGATGGAAGTAATCGCCATCACTGACAAGATCCCTCCCAGGAAAATAACTGAACCTGGCGCCGATATTGGTAAGGGTAAACCGAAGCTTAAGAAGGGTAAGGGCGGTGTAATTGGTGGCGTTCCCAAGGATTACGAAGATCCTAAGCAGGCAGAGCTCCCCATCGAAATTACCGAAATAGAGCGAGCCATCATGGCTAAGGTGGTTAAAAAATGTGGAAATAGGTTGTATTGGGATGAGTGGGCATCGGATATAGCAAGGATTGCTCAGACCCATGTCAGCCGGATTACTGCCATATTAGAGAATACGGAGCATAAGGCAGAAATAAAAGCATTTAATAAGTTCCTAAAGGATCTTAAAGAAGATCTTAATGACAGCATCAGCCGCGAAGAGGCTATAGAAATGCTGGCACAACATATTATTACTAAGCCGGTGTTTGATGCTTTATTTGAGGGTTATAGTTTTGCTCAAAACAATCCAGTCTCGAAGGCTATGCAGGATGTTCTTAATGCACTCAATGAACATAATTTAGATAAAGAGGTTGATACCTTAGAGAAGTTCTATGCCAGCGTGAAGATGCGAGCACAAGGCATTGATGATCTTGGAGCTAAGCAAAAAATCATAGTTGAGTTATACGATAAGTTTTTCAGAAATGCATTCCCCAAAATGACAGAGAAGTTGGGAATTGTCTATACCCCAGTGGAAGTGGTTGATTTTATTATTCATAGTATTAATGACGCATTAAGGAATGAGTTTGGTCAAACCCTTGGAGATAGGAATGTACATATTCTTGATCCATTTACCGGAACCGGAACTTTTATTACCCGCTTATTGCAAAGTGGGCTAATTGATAGAGAGCAGTTAGCCTATAAGTATAAAAACGAGATACATGCAAATGAAATTGTTCTACTGGCTTATTACATTGCAGCTATCAACATTGAGCAGGTATACCACTCTATCGAAGGGGGTGACTACGTTCCATTTGATGGTATTTGTTTGACTGATACTTTTGCTTTATATGAAAAAGAAGATCTAGTCTCAGAATCATTACGTGATAACAATGAACGTCTGAAAAAGCAGAAGGCATTAGATATTCGCGTGATCATGGGGAATCCCCCTTACTCTATCGGTCAGCGCAGCGAGAATGATGGAAATGCAAATATTGAATACCCGTCACTAGATGGGCGCATTAAGGATACTTATGCACATTGCTCAAGTGCTACTTTGCAGAAAGGGTTATATGACAGCTACATCCGAGCATTGCGTTGGGCTAGCGATCGGATTGGTGATTGTGGCGTCATTGGATTTGTAAGTAATGCAGGATGGCTAGATGCTAATGCATGCGATGGGCTGAGAAAATGCTTAGCCGAAGAATTTAGTAGTATTTACGTATTTCATTTGAGAGGGAATCAAAGAACATCTGGGGAGCTCTCAAGAAAAGAAGGTGGAAAGATTTTTGGTGGTGGTAGTAGGACGCCAATCTCAATCTCCATCTTAATCAAGAACTCCGAAGCTAATGAGCATGGAAAAATATACTTTCATGACATTGGAGACTATCTAAGTCGTGAAGAAAAGCTGGAGAAAATTGATTTATTTAAAAGTACAGCTGGAATATCTGAAGCTAATAAATGGGTCCAAATCACGCCCGATAAACACTGCGATTGGATAGGTCAGAGAGATGATAGTTTTAGTGAGCATATCAGCTTGGGAGACAAGAAAGATAAAAATTCTATAACGATATTTGATAATTTCTCTCTTGGTGTGGCTACAAATCGTGATGCCTGGGTATATAACTTTTCGAAGAATCAGCTTTCAAAAAATATGGGTCGGATGATCGATTTTTATAATTCTGAAGTCGAGAGATATAAGGATGCATGTAATGGGTTGAATAAAGCGAGCTATCCAATTGTGGAGTCTTTTATTAATACCGACAAAACTAAAATAAGTTGGTCAAGCAATTTGATTGCTGATTTAACTAGAAATAAGCTCGGTAATTTTACTGCCCAAAATATTGTCTTAAGTACTTATCGACCATTTCAAAAGCAATGGCTATATTTTAATAATTTGTTTAATAGCAGAATGGGTCAAATTCCTAAGATTTTTCCAAACTCTCATGCTAAAAATTTAGTGATTTGTGTTACGGGTCAGGGTGCTAAGCAATTTAGTGCACTAGTTTCTAATTCAATTCCCGATCTACAGGTTTTATTTAATGGGCAGTGCTTCCCTTTGAAGTTATACGAACCCCTGCCAGATAATATTTCAACTGATGGTGATTTGTTCTCATCAACTACGTTGGGCGAGATTTCTGAAGATGGAAGGTTTTCTCTTCGAGATGGCGTTAGTGATTCGGGTTTAAACCATTTTTTAGAAAGATACCCCGATCAAAATATCAGCAAGGAAGATCTGTTTTATTACATTTATGGAATTTTGCACAGCACTGATTATCGTGAAAAATATTCTGATAATTTAAGCAAGGAATTGCCACGAATTCCTGCAGTTAAATCCCCAAGTGATTTTTGGTTGCTCAGTAACGCTGGAAGGAGGCTTTCTGACTTGCATCTTAACTATGAGACTGCTTCACTCTACCCGGTCCGCTTTGAAAATCAAATGGACGGATTGACTGAGTCAGACTATCGAGTTACACAGATGAAGTTTCTAGTAAGGGGTGATAAGTCTCGTGTTGCATATAACCCAAAAATCACCATTTTAGATATACCACTTGAGGCTTATGACTATGTAGTTAATGGCAAGCCTGCATTGGAGTGGGTAATGGAACGTCAATCTATCTCTACAAATAAAGATAGCGGTATCGTCAATGATGCTAATGAATGGGCTAATGAAACAATTCACGATCCAGCTTATCCATTAAAACTATTTCAACGTGTAATTACGGTTAGCTTGGAAACAATGAAGATTGTTAATAGCCTTCCTAGGCTGAATATATAGCCCCTTATAAGCAATGAGCTTCCTAAAGAAACTTGAGGAATTTGTTGGCTCAAAGAAGGCTAATGTAGATGAGTTGAGGAAGGCGTCAGCGAGGACTCCGACTAAGTCTTATGTTGCTAGCAGCGTATTTCCCGCTCAAAACTATGAAGAGATAGAGGTTACGCCTGATTACTTAGAGGTAATCAAGGCTATAGATGCGCATGATCCGTTTATCTTTGTCAGTGGTAAAGCTGGAACAGGAAAAACTACTTTAATTGGGTATTTAAGGGAAAAAGTTGCGGGTAACGTAGTAGTAGTTGCTCCTACTGGAGTTGCCGCACTGCAGGTGAGGGGAGTAACAATCCATTCCTTTTTTCGCTTGCCACCAAGAATCATTTTCCCTGAGGAGGACATCAAGACCGTTAAAGATAGGCGAATGTATGAAGGCATACGCCTACTTATTATTGATGAGATATCAATGGTGAGGGCTGACATCGTAGATGCCATTGATTTGTTTCTTCGTATCAACGGTCCTCAGCAAGGAAAGCCTTTTGGTGGTGTTCAGGTCATGTTTGTGGGCGATCTCTTCCAGTTACCGCCTGTAATCAACACCATCGAGATGGCATTGCTAAGAGATAGAGGCTATGAACAAGCCCATTTCTTTAATGCTATGGCTTTAACTGGCAAAGAAATGACGATGATTGAGCTGCAAAAGATCTTTCGTCAAAAGGATAAGCAATTTGTAGACATTCTTAACCATATTCGAGTTAATGAAGATATTGATGAAGCAATTGAGATTCTAAATAGGGAGTGTTATGAAAAATACGCCTCCGACAGCTCGTATGCAATAACGCTGACGACTACCAATGCTAAAGCCGACTCAATCAATGAGTCTGAGCTAGAGGCGATTTCAGGTTCGCCGACTATGTTTATTGGCTTACTAGACGGTAAATTTAATGTAGATGAGCGAAATCTACCATCACCGATGAATTTGACATTAAAGGTAGGTGCTCATGTCATGTTTACAGCTAACGATAAAGCGATGCCAAAACGTTGGGTTAATGGAACGATTGGGTTTGTTAGGGAATTTATTGGTGAAATGGTGCGGGTTGAAATTAAGACTCAGTCTGGGTCGCATATTGTTGATGTAACTAGCCATAAGTGGGAGTCTTACAAATATGAGTTGGATGCTACTACTGGGAAAATTAGTCCAGTAGTCATAGGTAGTTATCAGCAAATCCCCTTGATGCTTGCTTGGGCTGTCACCATCCATAAAAGCCAAGGTAAAACGATGGATCAAGTAAATGTAGATCTATCTGCTGGTGCATTTGCTTCTGGGCAGGTATATGTTGCTTTAAGCAGATGCAGAACTTTGAATGGAATTAGATTGAAGCGACCCATCAAGCAAAATGATGTACGTTGTGAGCCTGAAATCAAGAGATTTTATGAAGCACTAATTAATTAATCTAATCATTGAGTCTACTAGCCAAGCTCCTAGAGAAGGGCTTGGCGAGCCTCTTGAATAACTTTAGCCATAGGATTGGCTTGACGTTAGAAGTCTCGCTACGAGGCTCTCTGCAGCCACAGTTAGCACCACAAACAATAGTTATCCCCTTATTACCGTAATCAATATGTGAAGCATTGATTTGCTTTTGAGTTGGTTGCTCTTCAAATGGATTATTCATAGACTTCATCTCAGTTTATAGGGACTAGTTATTTCAAGTCTAGCCTTTACCTTTTGTCTATCAAGATGATCATTTCTGTAGCGAGGGTTCTGCATAGCCAAGATGGCTTCCCAGATCCCATTAAATGGATAGATGGAGGATTGGTTTAATTTTTCAGAGAAGGGCATTTATAAGATCGTACAGAATGTTAGTTGCCCTGTTTATAAGAAGATGTTAATTCAAGACATTTTCTAAGGCTTATTTTTGAGGGTCCTTCAATGAAGCCTTCCCGAACCGCCCACTTTTCTGTATTACCTAAGGGATGCATCTTTTCCTTGGCTATATTGCGCTCCTCTTCACCTCTCAAACAGATCTGTAATGGTGTCATATAGATTTGCAGCCAGGAAATGAATGCTACTGTTATGCAAACCATAGTTACGCATGCAAGCAGTGGTTTCCCAGTGATCAACTTCTTCAGACGCTGAGACCACTGTCTTGTTAGTATTAATGGCTTTGAGTAATTAGCGTTCGATGTTATCTCTTCGCGCTTCTTATGCCCATCTTCCGCGGACTTTATTTGTCTCTGAAAGAATTTCATGAATGAATAAAAGACCGCTAGACCGAATATCGTCATCAAAATATATTCAATTGTGGGAAGATCACCAGCGCTATTTTCTTCAAAGCCATATTTGTTGAAAAATATAAGAATGAAGGCAGCCCCACCAACTCCGGTAATTATTAGCAGGGCTTTAAAGAATGTAACAAGACTCGCATTTTTCTGCTTATGCATCAAATACGCAACATAGCCCCAAATAACGGGTCCAATGAGCACTTTCGATTGTGTGGCTATGCTAGATACAAATGTCAGAAAGATCATTGCGATAGCAAAAATATAAACCCAAAGATAAGAACCTTGCATAGGGATATTTCTTATTACAACAACTTTCTCATCAACTGGATTGGGCACTATGAAGTCCTATCTATTTAGAGCTATTGCATAAGAATCCCGCTTTGACGCTTAACTTTTGCGCTAACAGGTATTACTGGTCGCCTAGCTATCGCCTTGAATTAAAGGCTCACTTTTCAATACTACGTTTTACGTAGAGACTAAGCAAGGTGATTCTGCGATCTTCGTAGAATGCCCAGCAAAGAGACTGAAACTACCAATAACCTGATCGGCACGCGCTTGCGTGAGGCTAGGTTGAGGGCGAATCTTCCTCAAGATAAGCTAGGTGTACTCATTGGCTTAGATGAGGGCTCCAGTAGCGCTCGAATCAGCCGCTACGAGACTGGTATCCATGAGCCAGCACTAGCAACAGCTCAAAAATTAGCTGAGATACTTAATTTACCCCTGTGCTACCTGTACTGTGAAGATGATGAGATGGCTGAGCTCATCTTGGTATTGCATGCGCTAAAGAAATCAGAGCTTCAGAAGCTCCTGCGTCAGTATGAGATACCTAAAGTAAGCTAGTGCGCGTGAGTAGGTATGTGTATGGAGTCCTCATGCCCCCGGGGTCTTTTGTTTTTTGGTCCGCATGGGGGTGTGACTCGCGTGTTACCCCCTGTTTTAAGAGTATTTACTGCTCTTACTTTACATAACGCGTCTTACACGCATCATTCGCAAGCCCGCTAAGTCATTGTCTATATAGGTTTGTTAAGTACGTATTGCATTACTTTGATTTGCATTTTCCAAAAGGCAATACCCGGCAGTAGTAAATGCACCACAGACTTATTAAATCATTTCGTGCGCGCGCGTACCGATGTGTTTATTAAACCCTATTTCGCATCATTATTTAAATCGATTCTAAAGGGCTTTGCACTCATCGAGAGCTCTTTAATTATTTAGGCTACCTCGATCAGTGACTCGTACTAAGAGTGCTCCAGAGTCTATTTATAAGACTCTGGAATGTCCTTTTGCATTACTAGTTGACAAATGATCCTTCCTGAACGTCTTCAAAGAAATCTCATTCATGCATTAGCGTCCTTTAGATTGATGTAAGTATTCGCTTGATACGTCACTACTAAAACATGCTTTGATAAACGGATCCTCTTCATCCACTGATACTTCCTTTACTACAAGTGCATTTGACTTTAAAGAATTTGAATTAATAGAAGTTGACTTAATAGAATTTAAAGAACCTTCAGGTACACCTTTAGGTAGACCTTGGGATTGTTTTTGCTGTTCAATACTCGCTTCACCCTTTATAGCCAAAGCCTTCGCTTTAGCTTCAGCTTTTGTTGCCTTACGTAATGCGCCTTCAATACCACCAAGGGACTGTGCTTCACGCTTGGCTAGAAAGCCTGCGCGATATTCATCTAACTCTAGGCTGTGCAACTGATTATTTGTCTCCTTAAAATAGTGCAGCACATTGTTAGTTAACCCACTCTCAACCTCCTTATCCTGAATACCAAGAATTTTGGCTAGATTGGCGGAATTGCGGGGCGCATTGGTATTAACCCAGCACTCAAGATAAAGGCTCAGTAATAAACCTCTTTCCACCAAACTCATGAGCCTATAACTTCGATCGGCGATGATGTTGGCTGCATAGAGTGGGAAGTAGGGAACGGGCTTAAGTGCGACTTGGCGGTGTAGTTTTGTGGCATCGTGGGTCTTCATGATTTATCCCTCGACTTGATAGTTCAAAGGATCGGCTAACCAGCGATGAATCTCACGATTGTTCTGAAAGGAACAGCGAATACCCATACGAATAATCTTAGGGGCTTTGCCAACCTTTTCTAGTTGACGCCATTTTTCTCGGCTAACGGGAATGATATTTTTTAAATCACTCCAGCGACTCAATCCATCTGCTGGTAAAGTTTCTGGCAAAGGAATTACTGGTGATCCGTTGTTAATCCTAGTCATTTTTATTACTCCTAATGCGCCGGTTGCTCAAGATGGGCAATCAAGGCTTAGAAGTAATTTATTTCTATTGAGCCTTGGCGAGAAGGTGTGTGCCAGCAAGATGCGCACCCTGCTAGCAAACTGACATTCTTATATTTGCCTGCCCCATTCTCTACACCAATCGGTGATGACCTTTTCACTAGTAAGAGACTCAAATTTCCCCAACATGTCATTAGCAAAAGTAGTTTTATTCTTGTAGCGCCTTGGATCGGCTTGCCATAGATCCCAGCATTCTTTGACATTTACTTTGTCTAATTGCTTGGGATCCTTACGATAGCGTAAGCTTGCTTTCCTCTTAGCTGACTCGCTGTTCTCGCGCACCATTGATTCCCACCCAAAGCAATAGTTAGCTAAGCTGCGAGATTCCATCACATCATAAAATTGCTCTACCAAATATTTAGATTCCCCCCTGCCGATAGACTGATCAATCTGCACTAAATTGCATAGAGCAAAGGCATCGAGCATGACCTCGATGATGTCTGAATCTTTAATCTGAGGGAGTTGGTCTTTTATTCTCTTGGTGGTTATCCCATCGGCAAGATGCTCATAAAAGGCTTGGGTCTTTGAGCCAGAATCAATCCACCACTTAGCTCCAGAGATTGATTCCTGTGTTGATTTGGTATTTTCAACAGCACCAGCCTTAAGGGAGAGATCCCACCAAATACGGGATTGGAACTCTGTGATCTGAAGCTCTGTTAATGCAATATTAACTATTAGATCAACGACATCAATTGCTTGTAACTTGTGGTAACTCTTTACGTACATGTCATTAAACCCATCCCCAAAATGCAGGATATTATTTGCTAGCTTCAGCTTGGGTAGCTTAGGCTGCAACTCTACTTGCTTGAGAGCCAGCTTCAGTGATTGGGTGGCAATATCATCCACAGTATTTATTTGCCTTTAAGTTCGTCAAGATAGTCCGCCCAACGCTGCATGATTGGACCCCTTTGTTTAATGTAGATTGCACGGTTGTAGGATGTCCCATTGGCATCCTTTACCGCATGTGCTAATTGGGCTTCCAGGTGCTCTATCGGCTCGTTTAGTTGTTCGGCTAGCATTGTTCTGGCGCTAGCCCTAAACCCGTGCCAGCTTTGCGATTCACCAAAGCCCAAGGAGTAAAGAGCGCTACGAACACTGTTGTCACTAATTGGCTTACTTGCTTGCCTTTCGCCCCTGAAAACATATTCGCTGTTGCCGATATAGGGCTTTAGTTCGTTAAGCAATTTGATTGCTTGAGTGGGGAGGGGAACATAATGGGACTGCCCATTTTCCTTACCTTCTAGTGTGCGCTTCATCTCTGATGCTGGGATAGTCCAGAGTTGTTCGTCAAAATCAATTTGTGACCATCTCATGGTGCGTAGATTTTGTGGTCGCTGAAAAAGAATGGGCGCTAATTTCAAAGCAGTCTTTACAACAATTCCACCGTGGTAAAGGTCGATTGCTTTTAGTAGTTCACTAAAACGCTTTGGGTCAGTTATTGCAGGAAAATTTTTACCGCGATAAGTTTGTAATTTCGCTTTGATTCCACGAGTGACATCAGGGATTTGATCAAGGGCAACAAAGTCATAGACTTGCCTGCAAATCATTAATCCTCTGTCTGCAGTCTCAATTGCACCGCGTTCCTCCACTTTCTTTAACGCTTGAAGTATTTCTAGCCCAGTTAGCTCTTTTATAGGGCGAGTGCCGAGCACTGGGAATAAATCCCGCTCCATTTGCCTAAGCGTTCGTTTAGCGTGCTCGATACTCCAGCCTGCCTCTTTATTTTTATACCAAGCGAGAGCCACGGTCGAGAAGGTCGGGTCATCGGGAAGGCTCCTGGTCTGTTTCAGGAGTTTCTTTATTGAGTTAGGGTCCTGTCCAGCTTGGTGTTGCTGCTTTAATCTATCCCTCTCGATTCGAGCATTTTTAAGGGAAACTTTGCTATAGCTACCAATAGCAGCTCTTTTTTCCTTACCTTCAAACCAGTACTTCCAGAACCATGATTTGTTACCTGAAGGCAATACCTCAAGGTATAGGTTCTCAGCGTCATAAAGCCTATGACGTTTTTTATCGGCAGGGCATAAGGCGCTTTTACAGAGCGGGTCGGTTAGCATCCCATCAGGATAGTCCATTAGGGGAACAATATGGAATATTTATAAAGAGATTTGCTTTATGCCCCTATTTATTCCCCTAATTTTGTATTCTTCCCATGGTTTACTGAGGTTTGCAATAGACAACAAAAAACCCCTTAAGTCTTTATTCTATAAGGGGTTAGTTGCTGTTGCTAGGTAATGCTACTACTAATAATGGTGGAGTCGGCGGGAATCGAACCCGCGTCCGCAAATCCTCTACAGCAAGTTCTACATACTTAGTCGTGTCATTTAATTTAGCTAGCTAGTCACAGACTGACATGTTCCACGCTCGCGATTCACTAAATTTTCGAACCATTCCCCGTGACATGAAATGGTCTTATCTCTTGTAAATGACCCTGATCTAGCTTTCGCTAGCTGACCCAAGAGAGAATCAGTTCAGGGGCAACCGCAATTAAGCGGCTAGTGCGAAACGTTCGTCGTTTGCAGTTATTACATTCCCATTGATTTACGAGATAACGGGTCCTCGGTATGCCCTTGATGCTTTGTAATCCACGTCGAAACCATGTCGACCCCGGAGTTCATGCACTGGAATGTCTATTTTAAGGCCGCTGGCCTTAAATTGCTCAATATCTTGAGGATTGCTAACTAAGCCCTACTGGGGAAGATGATTTGGAGTAATTCTTGTGGGGTGTGGATGATGAAATCCGCTCCCCAGGCTTCTGGGGGCTCTTCACATCCACAGTAGCCATATGCAGCTGCCACAGTCTTCATTCCCGCTGCCTTACCAGCAATGACGTCTCTTATGTCGTCCCCAACATAAAGGGACTTGTTTGGATCGAGATTGGCGATTCTGGCAGCATGCAGAATGGGTTCTGGATGGGGTTTTGAGTGCGGTGTTGTATCGCCAGAAACAGTTGAGATGGATCTTTGGCTCAGCCCCATGAGATCAACCAAGGGGTTCGTAAAGCGCTCACTTTTGTTGGTGACAATTCCCCAAGGAAGTTGTGCGCTCTCGAGCTGATTTAGCAGGTGTTCCATACCTTCAAATAACTTGCTATGAACAAATAAGGCTTTTTCATAGTTGGCGAAAAATTCATCACGCAAGGCAATGAAGTCGGGATGCTTGGTATCAATACCAAAGGCACCGCCAATCAATCCACGGGCTCCTGCAGAGGCGCAAGGGCGCAATTGCTCATAAGGCTTCAAAGGAAGATTGCGAGCGCTCAGGAGTTGATTGGTGGCAGCCACTAAATCAGGTGCGGTATCGGCTAATGTGCCGTCTAAATCAAAAAAGACCCCGTGATAAGGGCTTTGATGCTGACTCTGACTCATTTACTTACGGCAATCATGTAGTTCACATCCACATCATCACCAAGGCTATAGACCTGACTTAAGGGGTTGTAGCTCAAACCCTTCATGCCAATCATCTCTAGAGCAGCCTGACGGGTAAATCCCACTAGTTCAGAAGGCTTGATAAATTTTGCGTATTCGTGAGTGCCTTTAGGGAGCAGTCGAAGTAGGTACTCAGCGCCAATAATGGCAAATAAGTAGGACTTCGGGCTGCGATTTAAAGTGCTAAAGAAAAGCGTGCCACCTGGTTTGCAGAGTTTGGCGCAGGCACGTACTACAGAAGCTGGGTCTGGAACATGTTCGAGCATTTCCATGCAAGTGACCACGTCATATTGTTCTGGCTGTTCTTCGGCTAAAGCTTCTACTGCGATCGATCGGTATGACAGAGTAGCTCCGACCTCGAGAGCATGTAGCTCAGCAACTTTTAATGCTTTTTGAGACAGATCAATGCCGCAGGTATCTGCGCCTGATTGCGCAATAGATTCCGCGAGAATGCCGCCACCACAACCCACATCCAATACTTTTTTGCCATTCAGATCTACAAAGGATTTAATCCAAGATAGGCGCAGCGGATTGATGGCATGTAGTGGCTTAAATTCACTCTCTGGATCCCACCAGCGATGGGCTAGGGCGCTAAATTTATCAATTTCAGATTGGTCGACGTTCATGTGTTTACTCGGGTAGTACTGGTATTTTGGGCTTGTTACGAATATAGCGGAAATAAAAAAGCCCGCAAGAAGCGGGCTTTTTTACAAGTAAAAAGAATTACTTAGCAGCTGTACCAACAACTTCGATGTCGGTACGGCGGTTTTTAGCGCGGCCTTCAGCAGTTGCATTGCTTGCAACTGGATTGCTCTTGCCTTTTGATTCTGTGTAAATACGGCTACCGTCAACACCTTTGCTTGTCAGGTAAGACTTAACTGACTGAGCACGACGTTGGCCAAGAGCCATGTTGTATGCATCTGTACCAACGCTATCAGTGTTACCAACAGCGATGATCACTTCTAATTTGATCTTGCTCAAGTCAGCAGCGATTTTGTCCAGAGTAGCTTTACCTTCTGGTTTCAAATCAGACTTGTTGAAGTCATAGAGTGTGTCAGCTTGCAAAGTGATTTTGCTTTGGCTAACACCAGCAGCGGCAGGAGCAGCGGATTGCAATGCACCGTCACAACCTTTAGCAGCAGTTGCTGGAGTCCAGCTGTTATCACGCCAGCACAATGTGCCGTCGCCATTTTTCCAGTTTAGGGCGCCGTCGCCGTTTTGCCAGTTATCAGATGCCATTGCTGCGGTTGCAGAAACGGTAATAACAGAAGCGAGCAACAGTTTTAGGGTTTTGTTCATTTTTAGTCCTCAAAAATCTCTTTTTAATTAAAGTCAAACTTAAATGTAATTCGCCCTACTTTGAAGCAAAAGACCGCAAAGCGACACATCTCAATTTCGTACAAACTGACAGAATCTTAGCATAGGGGCTACCTGTCATCAAAATGATATTATTTCCAAATGGAACAAGCCGCTAAAGAAACACTACCAATATCCCTCGAAGACGAAATGCGGCGGTCCTATTTGGACTACGCAATGAGCGTCATCGTCGGCAGAGCCCTGCCAGACGTGCGTGACGGTCTGAAGCCGGTTCATCGCAGGGTCTTATTTGCGATGTATGAATTAAACAACGATTGGAACCGAGCTTACAAAAAATCTGCCCGTATAGTTGGCGATGTCATCGGTAAATACCATCCGCATGGCGATTCTGCGGTCTACGACACCATTGTTCGTATGGCACAGGATTTCTCTTTGCGCTATATGTTGGTTGATGGACAGGGTAACTTTGGCTCCGTGGACGGCGATAACGCTGCTGCGATGCGGTATACCGAGATCCGCCTACGCAAGATAGCCCATGAGCTTTTGGCTGATTTGGACAAGGAAACAGTCGATTTTGGGCCAAATTACGATGGTAGTGAGAAAGAGCCCCTGATTCTTCCTGCAAAAGTGCCTAATTTGCTGATTAACGGCAGTTCAGGCATTGCGGTGGGTATGGCGACCAACATCCCCCCCCATAACTTGGATGAGGTGGTTACAGCCTGCTTACACGTGCTGCATAACCCAGAGTGCACGATCGATGAGTTGATTGAAATCATTCCGGCACCGGATTTTCCAACGGCTGGAATCATTTACGGCGTTCAAGGTGTGCGCGAAGGCTATCGCACTGGCCGTGGCCGTGTGGTGATGCGTGCCAAGACTCACTTCGAAGATCTTGATAAAGGTGCACGCCAGGCCATCATCGTTGATGAGCTGCCATATCAAGTGAATAAAAAGAACTTGCTTGAGCGTATTGCTGAGTTAGTGAATGAGAAAAAAGTAGAAGGTATTTCTGATTTGCGTGACGAGTCAGACAAGTCAGGTATGCGCGTTGTGATTGAGCTCAAGCGTGGTGAAGTTCCAGAGGTGGTTCTAAACAACCTCTATAAGAGCACACAACTGCAAGATAACTTCGGTATGAATATGGTGGCCCTGGTTGATAACCAACCACGCCTACTGAACTTGAAGCAGATGCTTGAGTATTTCTTGCAGCATCGCCGCGAAGTAGTAACGCGTCGTACGATTTTTGAATTACGTAAAGCGCGTGAGCGTGGTCACGTATTAGAAGGTTTGGCAGTTGCATTGGCCAATATTGATGAGTTCATTGCCATTATTAAAGCTGCTGCTAATCCGGTAGTTGCTAAACAAGAGTTAATGGGCAAGCCATGGGATTCTTCAATGGTGCGTGAGATGTTAGCGCGCGCTGAGACGGATACTCTTGGTGGACGTAATGCCTATCGCCCTGAAGGTTTGTTGCCTGAGTACGGGATGCAGACGACTGGCTTGTATCGTTTATCCGATAGCCAAGCACAAGAAATTCTGCAGATGCGTCTGCAACGCTTGACTGGCCTTGAGCAAGACAAGATTGTGAATGAGTACAAAGAAGTCATGTCAGAGATTTTTGATCTGCTTGATTTACTTGCCAAGCCAGAGCGCGTTACTTCTGTGATTGAGACTGAGCTTAAAGAAGTGCAAGCTGAGTTCGGTATTGCAGGTGGTGATAGCGGTCGCCGTTCATTCATTGAAATGAATGCGACTGAGTTGTTCACTGAAGATTTGATCACGCCGCAAGATATGGTGGTGACACTTTCCAATACTGGCTATATGAAGAGCCAGCCATTGAGTGAGTACCGTGCGCAAAAACGCGGTGGCCGCGGTAAGCAAGCTGCTGCAACGAAGAATGAAGATTGGATTGAAACTTTATTCGTTGCCAATACGCACGACATCATTCTTTGCTTCTCCGATCGTGGTCGCATGTATTGGTTGAAAGTATGGGAAGTGCCGCAAGGTAGTCGCAACTCACGTGGCAAACCGATCGTCAATATGTTCCCACTAATTGAAGGTGAAAAGATCACTGTGATTTTGCCAATTAAAGGCTACCAAGATGATCATTACGTATTCATGGCAACCAGTTTAGGTACCGTGAAGAAGACGCGCTTGTCTGATTTCTCTAATCCACGTAAAGCCGGCATCATTGCGGTTGACTTGAATGAGAATGACTTCTTAGTTGGCGCAGCGATAACAGACGGTCAACATGATGTGATGCTGTTCTCTGATGCTGGTAAAGCAGTTCGCTTTGATGAGAATGATGTGCGTCCTATGGGTCGTACTGCCCGCGGTGTTCGCGGTATGAACTTGGTCGCTGGTCAACAAGTTATCGCTATGTTGGTCGCTCCTGCTGAAGCAACTGAAGGCGCAGAGGCTAGTACTGTGGATTCAGAAGGCAATCCAATTCCAACGAGCGTATTAACGGCTACTGAAAATGGCTTCGGTAAACGTACTCCAATTGGCGAATACACACGTCATGGACGTGGTACCAAAGGCATGATTGCGATTCAGACATCTGAGCGTAACGGTAAAGTGGTTGCTGCTGCTTTGGTATCTCCTGAAGATCAAATTATGTTGATCACCACTGGCGGAATATTAGTGCGCACACGCGTGTCTGAGATTCGTGAGATGGGTCGCGCCACACAAGGTGTGACTTTAATTAACGTTGATGAGGGCACTCGTTTATCCGGTTTGCAGCGTATTGCTGAAAGCGATTCGGATGAAGAAGGTGATGATGCGGAAGAGGGTGATGTATCTGCTGATCCAGCGCTTGATTCTGATTCCGATGCTGCTGGTGATGCCTAAGCTAGCATCGATTAAAGACTAGTAAGCCATCATGACGTTTGACCGCCGCATCTTTAATTTCGCAGCGGGGCCTGCTACCTTGCCTGAAGAGGTGTTGAAGCAGGCTGCCGATGAAATGCTCAACTGGCAAGGGCTCGGCACTAGTGTGATGGAGATTAGTCACCGTAGCAAAGAGTTCATGGCGGTCTATGAAGAAGTGTTGCAAGACCTGCGCACTTTAATGAACATTCCTGATACTTACGAGATCTTGTTGCTACAAGGTGGTGGTATTGGTCAGAATGCAGCTATTCCAATGAATTTAATGCCCTTGGCTAAGAAGGGCCCTAAAGCGGATTTCATTGTGACGGGCGTTTGGTCTGAGAAATCTTTTAAAGAGGCACAGAAATACGGTACAGCAAATCTTGCTGCTTCATCTGCCGCTGAAAAATTCAACACCATTCCCGCCCGATCAACATGGCAACTCTCTGATGATGCAGCGTATGTGCATTACTGCGCCAATGAAACGATTGGTGGCGTGGAGTTTCCTGATGTGCCCAATGTTGGCAATACAACATTGGTTGCCGATATCTCTAGCAACATTCTCTCTAAAGAGATGGATATTACGAAGTGCGGCGTTTGGTTTGGGGGCGCCCAAAAAAATATTGGCCCCTCAGGCGTGACGATAGTAATCGTTCGCAAAGATTTGCTGGGCCACAGTATGGGTATCACTCCGACAATTTGGGATTGGTCCGTACAGGCAAATACCCAGTCCATGATTAATACCCCGCCAACTTTCTCGATCTATATGGCTGGGCTGGGATTCAAGTGGCTACTGAAGCAGGGTGGCGTCAAGGCGATTGAGAAGCGCAATCAAGCAAAAGCAGATTTGCTCTATAACTTCCTTGATCAAAGTAGCTTGTATGAGAATCGCGTGACAAAGCAATATCGCTCTAGAATGAATGTCACCTTCTTCTTGAAGGATGAGAATTTAAACGCAGAGTTCTTGGCTCAATCGAATGCTGCTGGTTTGGCTGCTTTGCGCGGTCATAAGGCTGCTGGCGGAATGCGAGCCAGTATTTACAATGCAATGCCCTTAGAAGGCGTACAAGCCTTGATTGAATTTATGCGCGACTTTGAAAGGCGGGCTTAATGAGTACGGAAGAACAGCGTCTCGCACCCTTACGAGAAAAAATTGATGCCTTAGATGCCCAGATTCTGGAGCTTTTAAGTCAGCGGGCAAAAGCTGCTCAAGACGTTGGACATGTCAAAGGCGGGTTCTCATCACCAGTATTTCGGCCTGAGCGTGAGCGTCAGGTTGTGACAAGACTGCAGGACATTAATGTGGGCCCTTTATTGCCTGATGGCATTGCTGCTATCTGGCGCGAGATTATGTCGGCATGTAGAGCGCTTGAAGCTCGCCAAACGATTGCCTATTTAGGCCCAGTTGGGACCTTTTCCGAGCAAGCTGCCCAAACCTATTTTGGAACTTCCATTGCTGGCTTGCCTTGCGTCAGTCTTGATGAGGTATTCAAGGCAGTAGAAAAAGGTGCCGCACAATTTGGCGTAGTTCCTGTAGAGAACTCCAGTGAAGGTGCCATCTCGCGTACATTAGATTTGCTCTTGGATTCTCCAATGCAAATTAGTGGTGAGGTTGTATTGCCGATTCATCATCATTTACTCAGTAAGAGCGGCAACTTAGATGGTGTTACGACTGTTTGTGCGCACGCTCAAGCTTTGGCGCAATGTCAGCAATGGTTGAGTCAGCACGCGCCTCAGTTAAAGCGTCAAGCGGTCAGTAGTAATGCTGAAGCTGCTCGCATGGCTGCAGCAGATCCTAGTTTGGCCGCGATTGCCGGCGATCCCGCTCAAATAGCTTACGGTTTGCAAGCGGTTGCCTTGCAGATTCAGGATGACCCACACAATCGCACACGCTTTGTGGTGATTGGCGATTATTTATGTCAGCCTACAGGTGACGACCAAACCTCTTTGGTGTTATCAGTGGATAACCAACCAGGTGCGGTACATAGTTTATTAGCGCCTTTAGCGAAGCATGGTGTATCCATGAATCGCTTTGAATCACGCCCAGCTCGTAAAGGCACTTGGGAGTATCACTTTTATATTGATATTGCTGGTCATGCTGATGATGCAAAGGTGGTCAAGGCTTTAGAAGAATTAAAAAATACAGCTGCTTTCTATAAGAAGTTGGGCTCTTATCCTCGCTCAGCGGTTTAACGAATTTATAACGTACGTTATTGGTAATGACTTCAAAACTGGGTTTAAAACATATTCAAGCAATTGCACCGTATGTCGGTGGACGCCCTATTAGTGAGGTGGCGCGTGAGTATGGTTTGGATGAAAGCAAAATTGTGAAGCTCGCTTCCAATGAAAATCCGCTAGGCATGCCAAAGTCAGCGCAAGACGCCATGCTGGCTGCCGCAGGTGATTTAGGGCGCTACCCAGACTCCAATGGCTTTGAACTAAAAAAGGTATTGTCTGAGCGTCTAGATGTCCCTGCTGATTGGATTACTTTAGGTAATGGCAGCAATGACATTTTGGAGTTAGCTGCTCGTGCGGTTGCGCAACTGGGTGACGATATTATTTTTTCACGCCATGCGTTTGCCGTATACCCACTAGCTTCGCAAGCAGTTGGTGCGCGCGCTATAGAAGTAGCACCTACTGCAAGCTACGGCCACGATTTGCCAGCAATGCTCAAAGCGGTTCAGTCCTCTGGTGATAAAGCGAAGTTGGTTTTTGTGGCAAACCCGAATAATCCTACTGGCAGTTATTTGCAGCCAGCCGAGATTGAATCATTCTTACAAGCTGTGCCAGCCAATGTTGTGGTCGTGTTGGATGAGGCTTATAACGAGTATCTTGCGCCTGAGCAACGCTATGACGCCATTGCCTGGGTGAAGCGTTTCCCCAATATGATTTTGTCGCGTAGCTTTTCTAAGGCCTACGGTTTAGCCGGTTTACGGATAGGCTATGGCGTTGCGCAACCTGCGTTAACGGATTTACTCAATCGCATTCGCCAACCCTTTAATGTCAACAGCCTTGCTCAAGCTGCAGCAATTGCTGCATTTCAAGACAGCGCGTTTTTACAACAAGGTTATGAGGTCAATCGCGCTGGTTATCTGCAGTTAACTCAGGCATTTACTGAGATGGGGCTGACTTATCTTCCATCGGCTGGTAACTTTGTCTTGGTTAAAGTGGGCGAAGATGATGAGGCAGGTGTGAGAGTCAATTTAGCCTTACTCAAACGCGGCATCATTGTTCGGCCAGTTGGTAATTATGGCCTGCCAAAATGGTTGCGTATTTCCATTGGCCTGCCAGAAGAAAATGCTGCCTTCATCAATGCTTTCCGTGAAATTTTGGCTAAATCATGACTACAACTAAAGCTCAGTTTGGTACCGTCACCATTGTGGGTGTTGGACTGATTGGTGCCTCTTTGGGGTTAGCTCTGAAACAAGCTGGTGTAGTGACTAAGGTCTTGGGTGTTGGCCGTAGTAAAGAAAATCTAGATCAAGCGCAAAAGATGGGCGCGATTGATGGCGTAGTGGATTTAGTGGACGCCGCTAAACAATCCGATGTGATTGTTTTGTGTGTGCCGGTTGCTCAGATGCGAGCTGCATTTGAAGCTATTGAGCCGCATCTTGAATCGAAGACCATGATTACCGACGCTGGCAGCACCAAAGGTGATGTGATCTTGGCTGCTAAAGAAGTGTTGGGCAAGAAGGCGTGTCAGTTTGTGCCGGCCCATCCCATCGCTGGTGGCGCTCAGCATGGTGCTGGTGCCGCTAAGGCGGATTTATTTCAGGGTAAACAAACAATTGTTTGCTCCATACAAGAAAACTCTCCAGAAGATACTGCACTGATTGTTGGTTTTTGGGAGTCTGTTGGCTCAGTTGTAAAAAAGATCTCAAACGTACAACATGATGCAATCTATGCGGCAGTTTCTCATTTGCCCCATATTCTTTCTTATGCCTTAATGGCTAGCGTAGTTAACTCAGAAGATGTTGATCAAAAACTCAGTCATGTGGGTGCAGGCTTTAAAGATTTCACACGCATTGCTGCATCGAGCCCTGAGATGTGGCGCGATATTTGCTTAGGTAATCGCACCGCTATTCTGAAAGAGTTGGATCAGTATATTTTGATCGTGAACCATATGCGCAAATTGATCTCTGAAAACGATGGTGCTGGTTTAGAAAAATTATTCAATAAGGCGAGTAAAGCGCGCCAAGATTTGGATGCACTTTAATGAGTGTCTTAATCAGTGCGTTACCCAGTATTGAAATAGGACCATTTACTCGAGCTCAAGGCTCGATTGTTTTACCTGGATCTAAAAGTATCTCTAATCGTGCCCTACTTTTGGCGGCACTCTCATCAGGTCAAACTACCCTCACCAATTTATTGGACGCTGATGACACGCAGGTTATGCGTAATGCTTTGCGTACCCTGGGCTTGTCTGTGATTGACCAGCCAAATAATGTTTGCATCGTCAATGGTTGTGGTGGTCAGTTCCCGGTGCGCGAGGCTGATCTCTTTATGGGCAATGCTGGTACCGCTATTCGCCCCCTTACGGCTGCATTAGCTATGCAGGGCGGTAACTACCGTTTATCAGGGGTAGCGCGGATGCATGAACGCCCCATTCGCGACCTAGTAGATGGTTTGCGACAGGTTGGCGCCGATATTGCTTACGAATTGCAAGAAGGCTACCCACCAATCCAAATTTCTTCAGCGAATATTCAGATTAAAGATGTCGTGAAGGTCCGCGGAGATGTATCTAGTCAATTTCTCACGGCATTGTTAATGGCTTTGCCTTTAGTCGCAACAGAGCCAGTGCGTATTGAAGTGATTGGCGAACTCATTTCTCGTCCTTATATTGAAATCACACTGAAATTAATGGCACGCTTTGGCGTGAATATTGCATGTCCTGATGCGCAGTCTTTCGTGATTCCTAAGAAGACTTCTGATGCAGTCTATAAGAGTCCTGGTCAATTATCTGTTGAAGGCGATGCGTCTTCGGCATCCTACTTCTTGGCGCTTGGCGCTATTGGTGGTGGACCGGTTCGCGTTCTAGGCGTTGGTAAAGATAGTATTCAGGGGGATGTTGCTTTTGCAGATGCCCTCGCTCTGATGGGTGCAGATATTACCGC
Organism: Polynucleobacter finlandensis; assembly: GCF_018881755.1. Lineage (GTDB taxonomy): Bacteria > Pseudomonadota > Gammaproteobacteria > Burkholderiales > Burkholderiaceae > Polynucleobacter > Polynucleobacter finlandensis. The sequence goes on from NZ_JACVPS010000003.1 coordinate 55,407, forward strand.
TGGTGAAGATTGGATTGAAGTGTCAGGCGTCAAGAATGCAGATGGCAAACTGAATGGCATCACGATTGATTGCACAGAGATTCCGGATGCGGCAATGACATTGGCAGTCGCCGCTCTGTTTGCTGACGGTGAGACTCGCTTAAATGGCATTGCCAGTTGGCGCGTTAAAGAAACCGATCGTATTGCAGCGATGGCAAAAGAATTAAAGAAGGTAGGAGCCATTGTTGAGGAGGGTGCGGACTATATTGTTGTTAGCGCCCCCAAGAAGCTGGATGATTGGCGCTCGCCTTCTGAAGGTATTGATACCTACGATGACCATCGCATGGCAATGTGTTTTTCTTTGGCTGCCCTTGGCCCAAATACTTTAAAGATTAATGATCCAAACTGTGTTGCCAAAACTTTCCCAACTTACTTTGCAGAATTTGCAAAGATAGTCAGTTAATACTTACTTGTTAATTTAATGACATTAGCCCCGGTTATCGCGATTGACGGACCTACCGCCTCTGGAAAAGGGACGGTTGCGTCTTTAGTGGCGGAGAAGTTGGGTTTTCATTATCTGGATAGCGGGGCACTTTATCGTCTGGTAGCCCTGGCAAGTGAGAAAGAGGGAATCGATGTAAAAAATGGTCCAGAGTTAGGTTTTTTAGTGCCTAAGTTATTGATTTCATTCGAAAAAGGGCAAATCCTCTTAAATGGGGAGGATGCAACCGAAAGTATTCGGACTGAAGCGATTGGTTTAAGGGCTTCGGCTTTAGCAGCTCATCCAGAGGTAAGACGTGCTTTAGTGGGCCTCCAGCGTGGATTTCGCAAGGCTCCGGGCCTCGTAGCTGATGGCAGAGATATGGCAAGCGTCATATTCCCAGACGCAGTTTTGAAGGTTTTTTTGACTGCAACTGCCGCTGCCAGGGCAGAGCGTCGTTATAAGCAATTGATAGCTAAGGGAATTCCTGCTAAACTTGACGACTTACTGCGAGATTTGCAGGAGCGCGATGCCCGCGATAGTAGTCGAGGCACCGCACCCTTGCTAGTTGCAGAAGGCGCACAAGTGCTTGAAACATCAGATTTATCGATAGATCAAGCAGTTAAGACGGTTTTGGATTGGTATCAATCAAAAATTGCTTAAACCTTGAGAGCAGTAGAAGTAGCAGTAGTTTTTGGTGTTTTGAGGAACTCTACAACGCGATGATCAAATTAGCGTGTTTCTTGAGACTTTTTTAACCTAACCCGTCAGGTCTTCTGGCGGCAAAAAGTGAATATATAAATGTCTGAATCATTTGCAGAATTATTTGAAGAATCATTAACCCGATCGAATATGAAGACCGGCCAAGTTATTTCGGCTGAAGTCCTTCGCATCGACCATAACTTCGTCGTTGTTAACGCTGGCTTAAAGTCTGAAGCGTTTATTCCTGTGGAAGAATTCCATAACGATGCTGGCGAGATTGAAGTAGCTCCTGGCGATTTCGTTTCTGTTGCTATTGATGCCCTTGAAAATGGCTATGGCGACACCATCCTCTCCCGTGATAAAGCGAAACGCTTGGCATCATGGATGAACTTGGAAAAAGCGCTCGAGCAAGCCGAGATCGTTACTGGTACTGTTACTGGTAAGGTTAAAGGCGGCTTGACAGTGATGGTGAACGGTATCCGCGCATTCTTGCCTGGCTCACTCGTTGACACACGTCCAATCAAAGACACTAGCCCTTACGAGGGCAAGACCATGGAGTTCAAGGTTATTAAGCTTGATCGTAAGCGTAACAACGTAGTGTTGTCACGTCGTGCGGTTGTTGAAGCTAGCCAAGGTGAAGAGCGCGCTAAGTTGATGTCTAACCTTAAAGAAGGTAGCGTTGTTCAAGGTATCGTTAAGAACATCACTGACTACGGCGCATTCGTGGACCTCGGTGGTATCGATGGCCTCTTGCACATTACCGATTTGGCATGGCGTCGTGTGCGTCACCCAAGCGAGATGTTGACTGTTGGTCAAGAAGTTACTGCTAAGATTTTGAAGTTCGACCAAGAGAAGAATCGTGTTTCACTCGGTGTGAAACAGCTTGGCGATGATCCATGGGTTGGTATCGCACGTCGTTACCCACCAAACACCCGTTTATTCGGCAAAGTAACCAACTTGACTGACTACGGTGCGTTCGTTGAAATCGAGTCTGGCATTGAAGGTTTGGTACACGTATCCGAAATGGACTGGACTAACAAGAACGTTGCTCCAAGCAAAGCCACCGCATTAGGAACCGAGGTTGAAGTAATGGTTCTGGATATTGATGAAGACAAGCGTCGTATTAGCTTGGGCATCAAACAGTGCAAAGCCAATCCTTGGGAAGAGTTCTCACGTGCTCAGCAAAAAGGCGACAAGCTTACTGGCGCAATCAAGTCAATTACTGACTTTGGTGTGTTCATTGGTTTGCCTGGCGGCATCGACGGTTTAGTTCACCTCTCAGACCTTTCATGGAATGAGCCTGGTGAAGAAGCCGTTAAGAAATTCAAAAAAGGTGATGAAATTGAAGCCACCGTATTGGCAATTGATGTTGAGAAAGAGCGTATCTCTCTCGGTATCAAGCAATTGTCTGGTGACCCATTCAATAACTACACATCCGTTAGCGACAAGGGTAGCCTTGTAACTGGCACTGTGAAAGCTGTTGATGCTAAGGGTGCAACGATTCACTTGGCTGACGAAGTTGAAGCTTATTTGCGCGCTTCTGAGATCTCAACCGATCGCGTTGAAGATGCACGCAATGTATTGAAAGAAGGCGATAGCGTAACTGCCATGATCATTAACATTGATCGTAAGTCACGCGTTATCAATCTTTCAATCAAAGCAAAAGACAGCTCTGATCAACAAGATGCTATGAGCAAGCTCCAAGGTGATGCGCAGTCTGGCACAACCAATTTGGGCGCTTTGTTAAAAGCAAAAATGGACAATCAAGGCTAAATCAATATCGCCGCTTTCCACTAGGAGAGCGGCGGTTTTTATTGATAGATCATGACAGATCAAGAGCAACAAGCAATCACCCGCTCCGAACTAGTGGAGAGCTTAGCGGAACAGTTTCCGCAGCTTCTACCTAGGGATGTGGAGTTGGCGGTAAAAACTTTATTAGATACGATGACTCACGCTTTGGCCGAAGGCAAGCGGATTGAGTTGCGTGGCGTTGGCAGTTTTGTATTGCATCATCGTCCTGCGCGTACTGGCCGTAACCCAAAGTCTGGCGAAAAAGTATTGATCCCAGAAAAACGAGTTCCACACTTTAAGCCTGGCAAGGAGTTGCGTGAGCGCGTTGATTACAAGCCACTAAAGCAGGCGGGCCCTAAAGAGGGTTCTGGTGCTTAATCAGCAAGCACGTCAGTGGTCCGTTTGGACCATTTTTTATTTAAGCCCTTCATTTAAGTTATCTCCACGATGATTCAAATTGCAACATCCTGGCTATTGTTATTACCCATCTTGTTTGGATTGGGTTGGTTGGCATCACGCTGGGATTTGCGTCTTGAGAATCGCATGGATGAACGCGAGCGTATGCGTCAGCAACGCTCGACCTTTAAAGGTTTAAGTCTTCTCTTGAATGAGCAGCCCGATCAAGCCATCGAGACTTTGGTCAAGATTGCACAGCTAGACCCAGAAACTATTGAACTACATTTTTCTTTGGGTAATTTATTCCGTCGCCGTGGTGAAACAGAGCGTGCAATTCGGGTGCATCAACACTTGGCTAACCGTGATGATTTAAAACCACGTGATCGTGATCATGCCGCTTATGAGCTGGGACGTGATTTCTTGCGCGCAGGTTTATTAGATCGTGCAGAAGCTTCTCTCAATCGGGTGGGTGATGGAAAATATGCAGCTCCCGCTAAAGAGAGTCTCTTGGAGATGTATCAAGTAGAGCGGGATTGGAAAAAGGCCATCATTGCCGCCGCTGAGCTTGAAGGTTTACAAGGTAAATCCCATCAAACTGAGATCGCCCAGTTTCATTGTGAGTTGGCACAAGAGGCTCTGCGTCGTAAGGATTTAGTAGAAGCTGAGCAGTCTATTGAACGGGCACTTCAGGCCGTCCCAAATCACGCGCGTGCATTGATATTGCAAGGCGACTATTTAGTGGCGTCGGATCGCCCTGGTCAAGCTATAGCAGTTTGGAGTGTTGTTGCAGACACTCATCCGGCTTATATGCATTTACTTGCTGATCGTTGGATGGCTGCACATACTGCGCTGGATAAAGCAGAGCCTGGTCTAGAGAGACTTTGCGAGTTGTTAAAGACACAAGCTTCTGGTGAATTGCTGGAGATTGTTCAGAAACACGTGACTCAGATGCGTGGGCCTCAAGCAGCCGAGCTAATGCTGGTAGACGTGATGCAACATTCTCCGAGCTTAAGCGCTTTATCAAAATTGGCTGAGACACGTTTAACTCTCGCTGAAAGTAATGGGACTCCTGAGAAGATTTCAGAAATCCAATCTATCCTAGGCTTGTTAAAGCAACGAACCAATAGTTTGGCGCGCTATACCTGCGGGAATTGTGGTTTCCGTGCGAGACGTTTTTATTGGCAATGCCCTGGCTGCAATCATTGGGAGGCCTATTCCCCAAGACGCAGTGAGGGTGCTGTACCCAGCGGACCTTCAATGTAATACATTAACAAGACCGTAATGAATTTTGTGTTTAATAGCAGTAGATCAATTAGAAATATATTGGAGTTCACTTGAAAGTCACCATTATTGGTAGTGGGTATGTTGGTTTAGTGACCGGCGCTTGTCTTGCTGAGCAGGGCAACAATGTCTTTTGTGTAGACGTGGATCCTAAAAAGATTGAGATTCTCAATTCTGGTGGTGTGCCGATTTACGAGCCCGGTCTTAAGGAAATGATTGAGCGCAATCGCGCAGCAGGACGCTTACAGTTTTCTACTGATATAGCGGCTTCAGTAGCTCATGGTGATGTTCAGTTTATTGCTGTTGGTACACCTCCCGATGAAGATGGTTCTGCAGATTTGCAATATGTAGTGGCTGCAGCTCGCAATATTGGCCGCCATATGACCACTCCTAAAGTGATCGTAGACAAATCCACTGTTCCCGTAGGTACTGCAGATAAGGTTACCGCCGCTATCAAAGAAGAGTTGGCTCAGCGCAATCTCGATCCAGAGCTTTGCTCAGTAGTCTCTAACCCAGAGTTCTTAAAAGAAGGCGCTGCAGTCGAAGATTTTATGCGTCCAGATCGCATTGTGATCGGTACTGAGAGCACACCATCTGGTTTGCATGCCAAAGAGCAAATGCGCAAACTCTATGCACCATTTAATCGTCACCATGAGCGTACCTATTACATGGATGTGAAGAGTGCGGAGTTAACAAAGTATGCAGCCAATGCTATGTTAGCCACCCGCATCTCCTTTATGAATGAATTGGCGAACTTAGCTGATCTCGTTGGTGCTGATATTGAATCTGTACGTCAGGGAATTGGCTCAGACTCTCGTATTGGTTATGGTTTCTTGTACTCCGGTACGGGTTACGGCGGCTCATGCTTTCCAAAAGATGTTTCCGCGCTCTCCAAGACTGCTATGGAGTTCGGCAGAGACCTCAAGATTCTGGATGCAGTTGAAGCAGTTAACGAAGCGCAAAAGACCATTTTGGTTGAAAAGATTGAAAAGCGTTTTGGTAAAGACCTTTCTAATATGAAATTTGCCTTATGGGGCTTAGCCTTCAAGCCAAATACGGACGACATGCGCGAAGCGCCAAGCCGCATCATCATTGGTGAATTAGTGAAGCGTGGCGCCTCAGTAGTGGCCTATGATCCCGTTGCGATGCCAGAGGCAAAGCATTGCCTTGAGCAGGACTTTAAAGGCAATCCCGAGGGCTTAAAGAAGATTTCAATGGTGGAAGACCCCATGGCAGCAGTTGATGGTTGCGATGCTCTCGTGATTGTGACTGAGTGGAAGGCGTTCCGCAGTCCAGATTTTGATGCGCTCATGCAAAAGCTCAAGCGACCTATTATTTTTGATGGCCGCAATCTCTATGAGCCTTCAGCTATGCAAGAATTGGGTATTGAGTACCAAGGCATTGGCCGTCATAATTAAAAGTAATTTAATCAAAGAAAAAGTCTGCCTGTGGAAAAAGCTAACCGAGAACAGTTCTCCAAAACCCGCTTACTTGTGGTTGGCGATGTCATGTTGGATCGCTACTGGTTTGGTGATACCCATCGCATTTCTCCAGAAGCGCCAGTTCCTGTGGTTCAGGTTGGTAAAATTGATGAGCGTTTAGGTGGCGCCGCCAACGTAGCTCGTAACGTAGCTGCGTTGGGTGCTAAGACCACGATTCTGGGTGTCATTGGCAATGATGAGGCTGGTCGTCGCGTTACTGAATTGCTTAAATCTAGCGGCGTTGATAGCCAGTTAGAAATTGATAGCAAAGTTCCAACGATAGTAAAGTTGCGTGTGATTGCACGGCAGCAGCAACTGATTCGTTTGGACTTTGAAGAGGCACCTAGTGAAACTGCTTTAGCTCATAAGCTGGAGCGTTTTGAAAAATCACTCGGTGACGCTGATGTTGTGATTTTGTCCGACTACGGCAAGGGTGCTTTGGGCCAAGTTGCTTTGATGATTGAGCAGGCTCGTGCAAAAAATAAAGTCATTCTTGTAGACCCTAAGGGTGAGGATTATGAGAAGTATCGTGGGGCCACAGTCTTAACCCCAAATCGTAGTGAATTACGTCAGGTAGTGGGGCAGTGGACCAGCGAAGAGGATTTAACGCGTAGAGCACAAGATCTCCGAAAATCTTTGAACCTACAAGCCTTGTTGCTGACAAGATCTGAAGACGGCATGAGTTTGTTTACGGATGCTGGTGTCAGTCATGTGAAAGCCCAGGCGCGTGAAGTATTTGATGTATCTGGCGCTGGCGATACTGTGATTGCCACCTTGGCTGTTGCGCTAGCCTCTCAGTGGCCTTTAGAAAAGGCCATGGCACTAGCGAATCGCGCTGGCGGTATTGTGGTTGGTAAGCTGGGAACGGCAACTGTTACTTCTGAGGAATTGCAATGACCATCATCGTTACTGGCGCAGCTGGTTTTATTGGCGCCAATATTGTTCAAGCCCTAAATGCGCGTGGTGAGAAAAATATCATTGCGGTTGATGATCTACGTCCTGCTGATAAGTATCGCAACTTAGCGGATTTAGACATCATTGATTACTTGGATAAAGATGAGTTTTTAGAAGCCTTTAGAAGTGGTCGCTTTGGCAAGGTGAAGGCAGTGTTTCATGAGGGGGCTTGCTCCGATACGATGGAAACTGACGGCATCTTCATGATGGCGAATAATTATCGTTACACAATGGATTTGTTGGATATCTGCACAGAGCAAAAGGTACAGCTTTTGTACGCATCATCTGCCGCAACCTATGGTGGTTCAGATGTCTTCGTCGAGAGCCGCGAACATGAGAAGCCATTAAATATTTACGGCTATTCCAAATTCCTCTTTGATCAGGTGATGCGTAAGCGTTTTGCTGAGAATGCCAATAGCGCTCAAGTAGTGGGTTTCCGCTACTTCAACGTTTATGGCCCACGTGAATCCCATAAGGGACGCATGGCATCAGTCGCTTTTCATCAATACCATCAGTACAAAGCCAATGGCCAAGTCAAATTATTTGGTGAGTATGGCGGCTATGCTGCTGGCGAGCAAAGCCGTGACTTTGTTTCTGTTGAAGATGTCGTCAAAGTAAATCTATTTTTCTTGGACCATCCAGAAATCAGTGGCATATTTAACTTAGGTAGTGGTCGTGCACAGCCATTTAATGATGTGGCTCATGCAGTGGCTAATGCCATGCGTAAGCTTGATAAAGCCAACCCAGCCAGCTTGGAAGAGTTGATAAAAGAAAAGGCTATTGAGTACATTCCATTTCCAGAGGCGCTCAAAGGTAAATATCAATGCTTCACACAAGCTGACTTAACTAAGCTACGCGCTGCTGGATATCAAGAGCCCTTCCTCAATGTCGAGCAGGGTGTTAGCCGCTACATTAACTGGTTAGTGACTAATGCGGATTTCTTGGCGAGCCCTCTAGATACGAAATAAGAGGCAGATAGGGTGAGTAAATTCTGGATTGCGCTCATCTTTTTCTTTGTTGCTAGAGGCGTGAGTGCTCAGCTTATGAGCATTCCCCATGGAAGCGATCCACCTACCCAAACCCTTTTAGTTGAAGCACTTAAACCTAAAGCGCTAGTGTTGCTTTTTCCTGGTGGTGGCGGAATGGCGAAGATTCAAGATGATGGCTCAGTCATCAGTCGTCACACCTTCGTGCGATCTCAAGAGCTTTGGGCTCAATACAATATCGATGCTGTACTCGTAGACAGTCCATATGACTTGGGCGACTTGCGGAGAAGTAATTTACGGGGTCGAGAAGATCACCTTACAAGGGTTGCTGAGGTGGTGAATTTTTATAAAACCAAAACGAATTTGCCGATTTGGATATTTGGCCATAGCATGGGCTCATCTACTGCAACCTACTTTGCTAATAAACATTTCAAAGACCGGCCGATTTCCGGAATTATTATTGCGGGAACAATCACGACGGCATCTTTGGATGATGAGGTTACCCTTCCGGTACTAGCGATTCACCATCGACAAGATTCTTGTGCAGGAACTCCTGTTAGCGCATCTTCTAGAGTGATAGAAGGTAGACCTCCAAAACTTGTATCAAAACTAGAAATCATTGACGGTGGTATTACTGAGGGTGGCGTCTGCGAATCATTTGCTTATCATGGCTTCAATCAAACCGAGCCAGAGTTTATTAAGAAAGCTGCTCAATTTATCTTGAGCCACTGATTTCTGGTTATCGTCCTGTTAGCGATAAGGCAATCGACTTCTTAAATGGGGTCAGCTTCTCGCTAACATGCAGTAGCGCCTTTCTTAAGAACTTCGCAGGTGGTGATTCTTTTGTATAGATCTCAGTAATTAATCTAGTCATCAAGAAGAGTGGTTTGGTTTTGAGTCTATGCGTTCTTTCGTAGCGCAGTAAGAGTGCCTGATCGCCAATATCTTTGCCCACTCTATGGGCACCTAGAATTTCTTTTGAAAGTTTTTGCACGCCTAGGAGGCCAAAGTTAAATCCATGTGCTGTTACTGGATGCATCCCAACCGCGGCGTCACCAACAGTGGCAAATCTAGTCCCCACCAATCTTTTTGGGTATACCGATACTAGGGGGTAGGAGTGAATAGTGCTCACTAGGTCCATTTCTCCAAGGCGATTGCCAAATCGTTCTTTTGCATTTCTAGAGAACGCCTCGGGATTCAACTTCATGAGTTCCTCAGCTTCATCGCTGGCAACAGTAATAACCACTGAGCTTCTATAGCGACCCGTTTCTGGGTCTGGATTCATGGGGAGTAGTGCAAGCGTTTGCCCATAATCAAACCACTCCCAAGCAATATGGTCATGGGGTGTGTCATGAGTCATGCAGCAGACCAACATGTTTCTACCAAAGTCATGCATGTCAGCAGCAATGCCCATCATGCGACGCGTAGTGGAAAATCGGTTATCAGCCGCCACCACTAACTTTGCGCTAATTTCTGTTTGATCATCTAAGACTACACCTGCGATTTGCTGACTCGTTTTGACTTTGATCACCTTCCGGCCGGGAATGAGCGTAATGTCGTGATGGAGATCATTGGCTTCTTGTGTGGCATCGTAGGCTGCCTTGCGAATGACGTGATTTGAAATTAACCACCCCAGTTCTTGGTATTTGCTGAGCTGGTGAGGGATGAGCATTTCAAACTGGGATCTCCCATCCAGAATCTTGGCATCGCGTAATTGTGAAATTGCCTGCGGTTCAATTAATTGCCACAGTCCAAGATCTTTCATGGCGCTGGCAGAGCTCTGGGTAAGGGCGATCTCCCTGCCATCAAACGCTGGATTTGAAATGGCATCTAGAGACTGCTGTTCAATAACTGCAATTGTTAGCCCTTGCCCGCTTAGTGACCTGGCAAGGCATAGCCCTGAGGGACCTGCTCCAACAATAACAATATCGACATTCATGCTGTATCCAATGAGTTAAATAGAACTGGATTGAGTATAGATATTCAATCTCGAGTATTTCGGCTGGAAAATAATTGTGGCTCTTAGTTTTTGATTTGGATCAAAAACTGTATGAGATAAGTGTTTTTTCTTCCCTGCTCGTAAACATTTTCTGAATTCGCTGAAGGGTGTCAACAGGTGGGTGATTGCTTCGTTGTAATTGATCCGCACATATTTCATGTCTGCGGATTTTTATGACTGGAGAAAAAATGACTTATCAATCACGACAAGGTGGTACCCACCGCTTCATTAAAGCCTTAGCTTTTTCAGCATTATTAGCTGCTTCTGGTTTGGGGGCTTCTGCTGCTTTTGCTTCACCAATTAATGTCAATACCGCCACTCAAACTGAGTTAGAAAGCATTAAAGGAATCGGCCCCTCTAAAGCTAAAACGATTATTTCTGAGCGACTCGATGGCGGCCACTTTCAGGATGCTAATGATTTGCAAAAGCGGGTACGAGGCATTGGCATGAGATCAGTGGAAAAAATGGTGGATAACGGTTTAACCATCGAGGCCCCGGGCTCATTTCGCGAACCCAATGGCAGGACCAAGAAAGAAGGCTCTGGTGCTAGTCGACGTGGTTCTCGCGGTCAAAACAGTTCTCGTCCTCATGCGGATCGTGAGGGAGCGGGTCGCCGTAACTAGACCCATACGCGTATAGGCGTGCTTACGGCTAAAATGCCTGAATGAGCACCCCTTCTTACTTAACTATTTCACAAACTGTTGGCAATACGCCTTTGGTTCGTTTACAACGTATTCCCGGTCCCGAGAATGAGGCCCGTGGCAATGTGATTTTGGGCAAGTTAGAAGGAAACAATCCAGCCGGGTCGGTGAAGGACCGACCTGCGCTGTCGATGATCACACGCGCGCAAGAGCGTGGTGAAATTAAACCCGGTGATACCTTGATTGAAGCAACCAGTGGCAATACTGGTATTGCGCTGGCAATGGCCGCTGCGATGTTGGGCTACAAAATGGTTTTAGTGATGCCGGAGAGCCAGAGTATTGAGCGTCGTCAAAGTATGGCTGCCTACGGTGCCGAACTCATTCTGACGGCGGCTTCTGGTGGTATGGAGTTTGCAAGAGACTATGCTTTGCAACTGCAAAAAGAAGGTCGTGGCAAGTTGCTTGATCAGTTTGCTAATCCAGATAATCCACGTGCACATATTGAATCGACTGGCCCTGAAATTTGGCGAGATACTGATGGGCAGATTACCCATTTCATTTCAGCAATGGGTACTACGGGAACGATTACTGGGGTATCGACTTATCTCAAATCGATGAACCCGAATATTCAAATCATTGGGGCGCAACCGGAAGAGGGCTCGCAAATTCCGGGGATACGCAAATGGGCGCCAGAGTACCTACCAAAAATTTACCAAGGCGATAGAGTAGATCGTATTGAGTACGTAACGCAGGCTGATGCCGAAGAAATGGCGCGTCGCTTGGCTGCGCAAGAAGGTATTTTTTGTGGGATTTCTGCTGGTGGGGCTTTAGTGGTGGCTTTGCGTATTGCTCGTCAGGCGGAGAATGCAACGATTGTATTTATTGTGTGTGATCGGGGTGATCGCTACTTATCTACTGGAGTTTTCCCAGTCTAGGCTAAGTCAAGATTGCTTAGGCTTTTTCTTGGCTTTCGATTTCTTGGTTTTCGCCCCACTAGTTTCAGTAGGCTTTGCTTCTTTTGCTGTATTGCTAGTAGGCACAGCACTCTGATTTTTATAACCTAATGCTTCTGCAAATTCAGCAACACTTTGTGCATAAAAATAGCTGCGGTTATATTGCACAATCGTTAGAAAGTTATTTAAGCCCACAACATAGTGAACTTGATCGCTACCATCTGTATCAGGGTAGGGAAGATCAACAATAAATGCTTTGCTTTGTGGCGTAACACCACCTGTTTGTAGATCTCCTTGCTCTGGCTTGAGGATCCCTTTATTGATGAGTTCCTCAACAGAGTATTTGAGTTTGGGTTCACCGTCAGCTAATAATTTAGCTTCAGCTATACCGGAGCTGAGCACTGGGAAGGAGATTGGCATGCCTGGTTCCCAGCCATGTTGTTTCATGAAGTTGGCAACGCTGGCAATGGCGTCTTTGGGGCTTTGACGAAGATCGATGCGACCATCCCCATCCCCATCTACTGCAAAGCTTCTAATGCTGCTGGGCATGAACTGAGGTAGGCCAATCGCGCCCGCATAAGAGCTGTTTTGATTGAGGCACGCGCTAAAGCGGGCACCATTTAAGCCTTGGGCGCCATTTTTGGCTGGAAGCTTGCCGCCAGCATCTGACCAGCACATCAAGATGAGCTCTTTTAGTTGGTCTTTAAATAACCGCTCACGAACCGCTTTATTTGGGGTGTCGGGGTAGCTAAATGCAAGGGTAGATAAAACGTCCTTAACCCTGAAGTTACCGGTTTGGCGTCCATAGATGGTTTCAATGCCGATAATCGCCACGATGATTTCAGCTGGCACTCCGGACTCTTGTTCAACTTGAGTAAGAAATGCATGGTTCTGCTCCCAAAAGGCTTTACCTGCCTTTAATCTGACTGGCTCAACAAAACGCTTGCGGTACGCCACCCAATTCTTTTTAAAGGTTCCGGATGGGGGTAATACTAATTTGCGTATTGAGGGAATGGTCTTAACATCCAAAAAGCCAGATTCAAGTGCGGGAAGGGGTATTTCTTGGGTTTGAGCCACCTGGGCCAGTAATTCATGAATATTTTCGGAAAAGAGGGCTTCGGACACCGCCTCTTCGGTTTGGTTTACGATAGCTTGAGTAGTGTTGCTTTGTTGCGTAGGGTTGCTAGAGCAAGCCCCTAGAAGCAAAGCGAGGACGATGCTGGAGACAAGGAAACGTATATTCAAGTGAAGTTGGCGTTGAGTAGATTGCACGTTTATTAAATTAAAAAAATTGCCGTTTTGTTATTGAAAGTTTTAAGTAATGACTACAGGATACATAACTCATCCAGATTTTCTAAAACATGAGATGGGTAGCCATCATCCAGAATGTCCAGAACGCATTCAAGCGATTAATGACCAACTCATTCGTAGCGGAATAGATCCCTTTCTGCATCATCTCGATGCGCCCCTGGCCACAGAAGATCAATTGGAATTAGTGCATAGCCCTGACCATATTGCGTTTGTAAAAGAACGCTCTCCCGAGAGTGGGTACTTCATGCTTGATGGTGACACCATCATGAATCCCCACACTTGGAGGGCTTGCTTACGTGCAGCAGGCGCTGCGATAGCTGGTGTCGATGCTGTAATGAAAGGCGAAGTAAAAAATGTTTTTTGCGCGGTACGGCCACCAGGACATCATGCTGAGCCAACGCGCTCTATGGGATTTTGTGTTTTTGATAATGTGGCCATCGCAGCACGCTACGCCATGGAGCAATATGGCATTGAGCGCGTAGCAATCATTGATTTTGATGTACATCATGGCAACGGCACAGAAGCGGCATTTTTCAATGATCCTAATGTCTTGATGTGCAGCTTTTTTCAGCACCCGTTTTACCCTTACAGCGGTTTAGATGGGGCAACGAATATGGTGAATGTTCCCTTGCCGGCCTCAACTCGCGGCGATGTCGTGCGCTCTATTGTGGAAGAGCAGTGGCTACCACGTCTACGAGACTTTGAGCCAGAGCTCGTGATTATTTCTGCCGGCTTTGATGCTCACAGAGAAGATGACTTAGGGCAAATGGGTTTAGTGGAAGATGATTACGCATGGATTACCAATCAATTGAAAGTAGTAGCCGATCAATATGCTCAAGGCCGCATAGTGAGCTGTCTGGAGGGTGGCTACAACCTCTCTGCCTTGGGTCGCAGTGTTGTGGCTCACGTTAAAGCTTTAGCAGACCTCTAATAAAAAAGAACAATAGCAAGGGTAAAGAGATGGCAAATATTTTCGAGCAAGGCTTAGAGCGCAACTCAGCAAACTTTACCCCCATTACCCCGCTATTATTTTTAGAGCGCTCTGCCGAGATTTACCCAAATCGTTTGGCGGTCATCCATGGGCAGCTGCGCCAAACTTGGCAACAGACCTATGATCGCTGCCGTCGTCTTGCCAGCGCCTTGAGTAAGCATGGTATCGGCCTTGGTGATACGGTGGCTGTGATGTTGCCGAACACACCCCCAATGGTTGAGGCGCACTTCGGCGTCCCGATGGTTGGCGCTGTATTAAATTCCCTGAATACCCGCTTGGACCCAGAAACCATCGCTTTCATGTTGAACCATGGCGAAGCAAAAGTAGTCATTGTTGACCCTGAGTTTTCGGGAACAATGAAGAAAGCCTTGGAGATTGCCAAAAAGGAAAGTGGTCGCGAGTTTCTGGTGATTGATGTCGAGGAAAAAGAGTTTGATGTGCCAGGAGAAAGATTGGGCAAACTCACTTACGAGCAATTATTGGCCGAAGGTGATCCGCAATATGAGTGGCAGGTTCCAGTAGATGAGTGGCAGGCGATTTGTCTAAACTACACCTCTGGTACTACTGGTGATCCAAAAGGAGTTGTCTACCATCACCGTGGTGCGGCAATTAATGCGGTATCGAATATTTTAGATTGGGATATTGCTAAGCACCCAGTGTATTTATGGACATTACCTATGTTTCACTGCAATGGGTGGTGCTTCCCATGGACTATAGCGGCTCGTGCTGGTATTAATGTTTGCTTGCGTCGTGTTGATGCGCAACATATCTTTGCCGCAATTAAAGAGCACAAGGTCACCCATTATTGTGCGGCCCCTATTGTTCATAATTTATTGGTAAATGCCCCAGCTGAGATGAAGGTAGGCGTGCCAGCAGGTGTTAAGGGTCTTATTGCTGGTGCTGCGCCTCCAGCATCCATTATTGAGGGCATGGAAAAGCTAGGCTTTGATTTGACTCATGTCTATGGATTAACGGAGACCTATGGTCCCGCCGCAGTTTGCGTTCAGCAAGATGAGTGGAATGATTTAGATATCGGCGAGCGCGCGCGTTTGAATGCGCGACAGGGCGTGCGCTATCACATGCAACAAGCAATTGCTGTATTGAACCCAGAAACAATGGAGCCTGTGCCTGCCGATGGTGAAACCATGGGTGAGATTATGTTCAAGGGCAACATCGCCATGAAAGGGTATTTGAAGAACGAGAAAGCCACTCAAGAAGCTTTCGCAGGCGGTTGGTTTCATTCTGGCGACTTGGCTGTGATGAGTCCTGATGGCTATGTGAAGATCAAAGACCGCAGTAAAGACATCATCATCTCTGGTGGTGAAAACATCTCCTCGATTGAGGTTGAAGATGTACTCTACCGCCATCCAGCAGTGATTGCAGCAGCGGTTGTGGCGATGCCTGATCCAAAGTGGGGTGAGACCCCTTGTGCATTTCTCGAAATAAAGCCTGATGTTGAGGTTACAGTTGAAGAAATTGTGGCCCATTGCAAGAAACATTTGGCTGGATTTAAAGTTCCCAGGGCCGTGGTCTTTGGGGACCTGCCCAAAACCTCCACCGGCAAGATTCAGAAGTTTGAATTGCGCAAGAAGGCTGGTTCTGCCTCTGCTATCGACGTTTAATAGAAACACTGCTCGAGGCAGATAAAATAGATAGTTACCCCGATTTTTGATAAATAAATATTGTTTTTGTGAAGATTGAGATCCGAAGATGAAAATCTTAGTAGCTGTAAAACGTGTCGTTGATTACAACGTCAAAGTTCGTGTGAAGTCAGATAATTCTGGTGTTGATATTGCTAACGTCAAAATGAGTATGAATCCTTTTGATGAGATTGCAGTTGAAGAGGCCGTCCGTTTAAAAGAAGCGGGAATTGTTACTGAGATCATTGTGGTATCAGCGGGCCCCACGCAATGCCAAGAAACATTACGTACTGCTTTGGCTATTGGCGCAGATCGCGCTATCTTAGTAGAGAGTGATGCTGACTTGCAGCCCTTAGCCGTTGCGAAGATTCTTAAAGCCCTCACTGATAAAGAGCAGGCTCAGATGGTGATTTTGGGTAAACAGGCGATTGATGACGATAGCAATCAAACCGGTCAGATGTTAGCTGCTTTACTAGATATCCCGCAAGCCACTTTTGCCTCTAAGGTAGTGATTGCTGAGGGCAAAGCCACTGTGACCCGTGAAGTTGATGGTGGCCTAGAAACCATTGCGCTCACCTTACCTGCGGTCATCACGACTGACTTACGTTTAAATGAGCCACGTTATGTGACTCTACCTAACATCATGAAGGCCAAGAAAAAGACTTTAGAGATTGTTAAGCCAGAGGAGTTGGGCGTTGATATTGCCCCACGTCTGAAAACACTCAAAGTAGAAGAGCCGCCAAAACGTACCGCTGGTGTCATGGTGGCCGATGTAGCAGCTCTGGTTGAAAAACTCAAAAATGAAGCGAAGGTGATTTAAATGGCCGCTCTGATCTCTCTAGTGATTGCTGAACACGACAATCAATCCTTAAAGGCGGCAACCCTCAATGCCGTTGCTGCTGCCCTGCAAATTTCCTCAGAGGTAGACATCCTCGTAGCGGGCAATGGCACTGATGCTGTTGCCCAAGCAGCAAGTCAAATCGCTGGCGTGCGTAAAGTCATTCAAGTAGATAGCCCAGCTTTAGCAGATCAATTGGCCGAACCTTTAGCAGCGCAGATCCTCTCGATTGCTAAAAACTATAGCCATATTTTGGCTCCAGCCACTGCGAACGGTAAAAATGTCCTCCCTAGAGTGGCAGCTAAGTTGGATGTGGCTCAGTTATCGGACATCACCAGGGTTGTCTCACCTGACACCTTTGAGCGTCCCATCTATGCAGGTAATGCGATTGCTACCGTTCAATCGGCTGATTCAATCAAGGTGATCACTGTGCGCACGACAGGCTTTGATCCAGTGGCTGCTACAGGCGGGTCAGCCACCATTGAAAAACAATCTGGCGATGCTGCAGCAAGCAATACTTCCTCATCCTCTTTTGTTGGGCGCGAGCTGACTAAATCAGATCGCCCTGAGCTTACTGCTGCCAAGATCATTGTCTCTGGTGGACGTGGTTTAGGTTCTGGTGAGAAGTATCAAGAAGTTGTTGTGCCGCTGGCTGATGCCTTAGGGGCTGCCTTGGGTGCATCACGTGCAGCCGTCGATGCAGGCTATGTACCCAATGATTACCAAGTAGGGCAAACGGGCAAGATTGTGGCTCCCCAACTGTATGTCGCTGTTGGCATCTCCGGAGCCATCCAACACTTAGCAGGCATGAAAGACTCCAAGGTCATCGTAGCCATTAACAAAGACCCAGAAGCACCAATCTTTAGTGTTGCTGACTATGGTTTAGTGGCTGACTTGTTTACTGCGGTCCCAGAGTTAACTAAGGCGCTTTCTTAGGTCGTCGATACATTCATTCAATCAATTCGATTTGAATAAAGAGGAGTTGTAATGCCATATGTAGCCCCAGTCAAAGACATGCTGTTTGTGATGAATGAATTGGCTGGGCTATCAGATGTTGTCGCCTATCCTCAGTATGCCGAAGCGGGTGCTGATGTTGATTTAGCGCCAGCTATTTTGGAAGAAGCTGCAAAATTCAATCAAGATGTAGTGGCACCACTCAATTGGCCTGGCGATCAAAATCCAAGCTCACTAAAAGATGGAGTGGTTACTACCACCCCCGGTTTTAAAGAGGCTTTTGAGCAATTTGCTGCTGCTGGTTGGCAGGGCGTTGTTCATCCTGCTGAGTTTGGTGGTCAGAGCCTACCCAAGTTAATTGCTACTGCCTGTTTTGAAATGGTTCACTCAGCCAGTCTTTCTTTTGCTTTGTGCCCAATGTTGACAGATGGCGCGATTGAGGCTTTGCTTACTGCAGCCAGTCCAGAATTACAGGAGCAATTTGTTCCAAAGATGATTGCGGGTGAGTGGACTGGATCAATGTGCTTAACTGAGCCACAAGCGGGCTCTGATTTATCGATGGTGCGTTCGCGCGCCGTGCCGCAGGATGATGGTGCTTATAAGATTTATGGCACCAAAATTTATATTACCTATGGCGATCACGATATGGCAAAGAATATTGTCCATCTCGTATTGGCTCGTACTCCTGATGCACCTGAGGGCGTAAAGGGTATCTCTTTATTTGTAGTGCCAAAATTTATCGTGAACCCTGATGGCTCTCTAGGCAATCGCAATGATGTTCAATGCGTTTCTATTGAGCATAAGCTTGGTATTAAGGCGAGCCCTACTGCGGTATTGCAGTTTGGTGATCATGGTGGCGCTATTGGTTATTTAGTGGGCGAGGAAAATCGCGGTCTTGAGTATATGTTTGTCATGATGAATGCCGCCCGATTTGCTGTTGGTATGCAAGGTGTCGCTGTCGCTGAGCGCGCTTATCAAAAGGCTGTGCGATATGCTAAAGATCGCGTACAAAGCCGTGATCTTGCCGGTTCCGCTGGTCCTGTGGCAATTATTCATCAGCCTGATGTCAAGCGGATGTTGATGACGATGCGCGCCTACGTTGAGGCATCTAGGGCGCTGGCGTATTACGCAGCGGCTGAGTACGATGCCCAGCATGCTTCACCCGATGAGGTTGCTCGCAAGGGTAGCCAAGCAATTTATGAATTTTTGGTTCCGATTGTTAAAGGATTCTCTACAGAGATGTCGATTGAGGTTGCTAGTCTGGGCGTGCAAGTGCATGGAGGTATGGGCTTTATTGAAGAGACTGGCGCTGCCCAGTACTATCGAGACGCCCGCATTTTGACAATTTATGAAGGCACAACTGCAATTCAGGCAAATGATTTGGTTGGTAGAAAAACGGTGCGTGATGGTGGCGCAACTGCTCAAGTCTTGATTGGAAAAATCAAGCAGACAGAAAAGAATCTAGCATCTGCTGGTAGTGCCGATGCTAAAGCTGTTCTCAAGCAATTAACTCCTGCACGTGAAGCTTTTGAAGCCTCCGTTTCTTATATCTTAGCCAATGCCAAAACAGAAGTGAAAGCTGTCTACGCGGGTAGTTTTGCTTATCTGCGTTTGTGTGGATTGGTTTTGGGCGCATGGCAAATGGCTCGTGCGCTCTTGGCTGCCGAAGGTTTGCGTTCTAGCGATCCAAGTTTCTATGGCGCCAAAATTGCTACTGCACGTTTCTTTGCTGAGAACTTGTTGCCACAAGCGCAAGCCTTAGCAACTTCTATTGTGGAAAGTGGTCATTCCACCAATGCTTTAGAAGTGGAGCAGTTTTAAGACTTTCTAATCAGTTTCTGTTTTATTAAGCTATCCGCATTACTGGGATAGCTTTCTTGCTTCTGCAATTTGAGAGATAAAAAATTGCTCAAAGGAAACAGCCAAGAAGGTCATCATTACTCCAGCTCCAAATACTAGCGAGAAAATGACGGTGAGGATTGTCGGCCACCCGGACTTGGATTTACCTGCTGGATTAAATTGGGCATCCCACTTTTCATCTGCGCGTAAACCTAATGCAATGGTGGTTAACCAACTGGCTTCCATCGCAATAAAACCCAAGGTCAGCAAAATCCAGCCGGGTGCGGAGTGAAAGTGCGCGGCTTTTAAGAGGAGCCAGCCGCCAATACCGCCAATCAAAGAAAATAGTTGAGCCCATGCCCAAAAAGATTTAAAGCCTAATAAGTAAAAGCAATTAAAACCGGTGCCTGGAAAGAGTATCCCGAGTGCGCAGAAAATAAATTTAGAACGTTTCATTAAAACCTTTGTGATTATTTATTTTGAGTCGATGACTTCTGATTGACATCACGTTGCGCAAAGCTCAACACTTCACGATCCCGCCCAATAACTAGGAGCCGATCACCATCACGAACAATCGTACGGTAATCGTTGAGCTCATAGAGAAAGTCATTTTCCAATTCCATGCGCTGTGGACTGCAGGCCATCTTGGTGCTGGCGATTTTTTCTAAGGTAAAGCCGCGTTCATCTTCACTAATCTGGGCGGTAAATCGATTACAGCCGGTAGACCCGCTAAGACGCTCACCATTTGCATCAAATGCGATTTGGATGGGGTTGCTGCTCTCGCCTTGTGGGATTTGCCTTGCGCGCACTTCGCCATTGACATTAGGGGTGAGATTCCAGCGAATGAGTTCCCACTGGGTATTTCTGAGTTCTCGGGTCGGGGGGCTGATCTTAGCTCCGCAAGGAGGGATGACGCTGGCACAAGCTGTCAAAAGGCTTAAACCTAGGCAGGAAATTGCCAGAAGGGGTCGATTTAATCTGCTTCTAAACGAACTAGAGGGGTTATTTTTGTAGGGCATATTTATCTAACTCGTTGTTTTTTAATCAATTTTTATCACCTTGAACTCACTATTCTACTGAGTTAGGGGTTGAAATAGGTGGAATAAGTAGGGGTTTTCGTCTAGAATATGAGGTTTTCCGCTATACCGTGCATTTGTTTTATTCATTTGCTCAGTCGGCTGGAGCCCAAGATTTTTGTAGAAATTTCATTGGGTTGTAATCAACCTGTTTTTAATTTTAGATTTTAAGGAATAACTATGGTCGTCATTCGACTAGCACGCGGCGGTTCTAAGAAGCGCCCTTTTTACAGTATCGTTGCTACTGACAAGCGCAATCGTCGCGACTCGAACTTTATCGAGCGTATTGGTTATTTCAATCCTAAGGCAGCTGAGTCCGAGCAAGCAATGCGTATTGCTCAAGACCGTTTGACTTATTGGACTGGTGTTGGTGCGCAAGTATCCCCAACCGTTGTTCGTTTGATCAAGAATAATCCTGCAGTTTAAAACTGACTTTCTAGAAACCCTGTCTTCATGATGGGGCTTCTAGCGATAGGATTCATTGGTAGTTTTATTTAGGGAAAATAGGTGGCATTAATATGAGTACACCCTCCCTAAATGATTTGATTGAGCTTGGTGCAATTGCTGAAGCTCAAGGCCTGCAAGGACAAGTGAAGGTCCGCCCTCACTCCTCAGATCCTGTAGCGCTTCTATCTTCAAAAGAAATTTGGCTTTCCCTCATTCCTCGTCGGGATGCTGGCGTTTCTGCTTCTCAAGAGCAGGCTTCCTTACGTGCTTACAAAGTCAAACAAGCAAAGATGCATAGTGGCACGGTTGTCCTCGCTTTAGAGGGTGTAACAGACCGCGATCAAGCTCATGCATTAAAGGGTGCCCGCATTTTAGTGGGGCGCGATGATTTTCCAAAAGCGGACAAAGATACTTATTACTGGGTAGATTTAATTGGTTGCCAAGCAAACAATCTGCAAGGCGAACATTTGGGTGAGGTTTTGGACGTCACCGAAAATGGCGCTCATGGCGTCATTGCGATTGGGGATTCTATAAGCAAAGTAGTTAAGCAGCTCGTACCGTTTGTTAAGGAAGTAGTGCAAAACGTCGATTTGCCGAATAAATCCATTACCCTAGATTGGCAATCTGACTGGTAGCCTTTCCAATACGTTAGCCAATACTTTTTATTTCACTATGCGCTTTGATGTTGTAACTCTATTTCCAGAAATGTTCCCAGCTTTAACGCAGTGGGGGGTGACTGGACGCGCATGTGACAAAGGCCTAGCCAGCGTCAAACTTTGGAATCCCCGAGACTATTGCAGTGATCCCCGCAAAACGGTAGATGATCGTGCTTATGGTGGGGGCCCTGGGATGGTCATGATGGTTAAACCGCTAGAAGATGCCGTGAATGCGATTAAGGCGTCCCATCAAGCGGAACATATTCCATCTGGCCCAATTTGCCTTTTGGCACCCCAAGGTGAGCGTTTTTCTCAAAAGATTGCGACAGATATCCTCAATCACGGCAATATTAGCTTTGTTTGTGGCCGCTATGAGGCAATTGACCAACGTTTTGTCGACCGGAACGTCGATTTACAGCTTTCAATGGGTGATTTTGTGGTTTCTGGGGGCGAATTACCCGCTATGGCCATGATGGATGCGGTTATACGGCTTATCCCCGGGGCTCTTGGGGATGATGATTCTGCGGTCCAGGATAGCTTCGTAAACGGGCTTTTAGACCATCCGCACTACACCCGCCCTGAAATATATGAAAATTTATCTGTTCCAGACGTGCTTTTGGGCGGACATCACGCTAAAATAGCGGATTGGCGTCGGCAGAAGTCTTTAGAGCTGACGTTAAGGTTAAGACCGGATTTAATTGAATCCGCTCGAACCAACGGGTTGCTAACCCAAGAAGATGAGCAATTTCTTCGTACGCTGTGAGTAATCTCAGGGTTGAATAAAAAGTTTGTATTTTGGTTTAGTGAAATTGATTTAACTACATCCTCTGTCTGGTCCGTTGATTTATATCTCGGGATTAAACGCTGACAAGATGTTTAAGGATTGAAAATGAATTTGATTGAAAAAATTGAGCAAGAAGAAATTGCTCGCTTAAGCGCCAACAGAACTCTTCCAAGTTTTGCTCCTGGCGATACAGTAGTCGTTGGCGTGAACGTAGTTGAAGGTACACGTAAACGTACTCAGGCCTTTGAAGGCGTTGTGATTGCTAAGCGCAATCGCGGACTTAATTCCAGCTTTATCGTTCGTAAGATTTCTTCTGGCGAAGGTGTAGAGCGTACATTCCAAACTTACTCACCATTGATCGCTAGCATTGAAGTAAAGCGTCGAGGTGATGTGCGTCGTGCGAAGTTGTATTACTTGCGCGATCGTTCAGGTAAGTCTGCACGTATTAAAGAAAAGCTTCCTGCTCGTAAAGCAGCAGCTGTTCCAGCTCCAGCCGCTGAATAAGCTATCGGCTTGAAGTAAAAAAGGCGGCCTTGGTCGCCTTTTTTGTTGCCTTAAAATAAGAACATGTCAAAGATCTCTAAACCTGAAGAAGATGCAATCAATGTTGCAGCCCCTGCGGGTTTTGATGCCCAGGCTGTGCCCATTGAATCAGTGTGCATCGGTCAGCAAAAGGTGTTGGATAGATTGCTCGATCCTTATCAGCTAAAAGAACGCCTTTTATCGCCTCCAGCTTGGCAGATAGAGATTACAGATGAGAACCGGCATGTCATGGCTGCTGACATCATTGCAAAGCGTCAGGCTGCGGGCAAGGTGACTCGCGCAGCTGTTTTGATTCCTTTACTACTTCAACCAAATGGCTTATCCGTTTTATTGACTCAGAGAACGACGCACTTGCGAGATCATGGTGGGCAAATCAGTTTTCCGGGTGGTCGCATGGATCCCGAGGATGCTGGCCCCAATGAGACGGCTTTACGCGAAAGCGAAGAAGAAATCGGTCTAGAGCGTGAGCGGGTTGAGATTATTGGTCAATTACCCGAGTATTTGACGGTTTCAGGCTATAGCGTCACACCAATTATCGGTTTGGTTAAACCTCAGGCAGAATATGTCTTAGATGAATTTGAAGTGGCGGATATATTTGAAGTGCCCTTGAGTTTCTTGATGGACCCAGCAAATCATCAGGTTCGGGTTTGGCAGAGTGAGCAAGGTAGCCGCCGTTTTTATTCGATGCCCTATGAAGGTCGCTTTATTTGGGGAGCAACTGCAGGAATGTTACGTAACCTTTATCATCTATTAAAAGTATGACTTTCTTTTCTATTCTCTTCGCCCTGATTGCCGAACAATATCGTCCGGTATCGGCTAATCATTGGATCCACCGAATTGGTGCCCGTTGGTTGGATTGGGTTGCTGGTGAATTTGGCGGCAAGACTGAGGATGGCGCGAGTCCTGTAGGCGCCCGCATGGCCTGTTTGGTAGCTTTCATTCTCCCAACTTTCTTTGTCTTTGTGGTTTATGTTGCTTGCATGCTGACTTATCCAATCTTGGGTTTCATTTGGAATGTCACCATTGCCTATTTATTTTTTGGCTTTCGTCAATTTAGTCATTCCTTTACTGCAGTTCATGAAGCCATTCAGAATCATGATTTACCTGCGGCTCGTCTAGCCTTGGCTGAGTGGTATGGCCCTGAATTAGACGCATCAAATCTCAGTGAGACTGAAGTTATTTCATTGGCGTTAGAGCGTGCAATTGTTGGCTCTCATCACCATGTCTTTGGCGTGTTGTTTTGGTTCATGATGCCGATGGGTCCAGCAGGCGTAGTGCTATATCGCTTGGCTGACACCGCTTCGCAACGCTGGTCAGAAAGAGGTGACTTCAATTTAAGTGAAGCGGCTCGACATTTCTTCTACGTATTGGATTGGATTCCTTCCCGCATTACTGCGATGGGCTTTGCTATCGTTGGTAATTTTGAGGGTGCGGTTTATGGCTGGCGTTATCTCACTGGCAAGTGGGCTGATTCTTTATCTGCAGTGATTCTGGCTGCTGGTAGCGGTGCACTTGGCGTACGTTTAGGTGAGCCCTTGAGTGAGCCTGATAGTGATGAAGCTTTGCGGATGGCTGAAGCTGGTGAGCCTATTGTTTATGAGGTGGGTCTTGAGCCAACCGAACGGACAATGCGTTCCGCAATTGGCTTGGTGTGGCGCTTAATTATCGCTTGGATGGCTTTATTGCTAATGCTGACCATCTCTCTTTGGCTTGGCTAATGCCTTGAATCTGCGTATCTGCTGTTTTTGAATCAGAGCGCAATTGTCTAAATAGCGCTAGTCTTTCTGGCGCTATTTCATTTCTAGCGACGGCATCTCGTACTGCGCAATCTGGTTCAGTTTCGTGCGCACAATTATGAAAGCGGCATTTTCCGATAAGTTCTTTGAACTCCCTAAAGGCATGCTCAAGTTCGCTGACTGACATGTGAGCTAATCCGAATTCCTGAAAGCCTGGTGAATCAATCAGAGCCCCGAGCTTGCCATGAGAATCTCTTCCCCATGCTTCGGGTAGTTCGAAGTAACGGCATGCTGTGGTGGTGTGTTTGCCAGTGTCTAAGCGTACTGAATACTCTTGTGTGATTGCGGCAGCATTCGGTACCCAGGCATTCAGGAGGCTCGACTTACCCATACCGGACTGCCCAACAAATACTGAAACTTTCCCTTGCAGAGCAGGGCGCAGCGCTTCAATAGAGGCAGGATCAAATTTTGCAGAAACTTCACTCACTGGATAGCCCATGCGGGCATAGGGCTCAATGATTTTGCGAGCATGAGCTAGGTTATCTGGCAGATCGCATTTATTGAGCAGAATATGCAAACCAATTTGATTGGTTTCAGCAGCAACTACGGCCCTTCCTAGTAGATCGGGGGAGAAAGCTGGCTGCGTAGCCAGCACTACTAATATTTGATCAACGTTAGAAGCGATTAATTTGCTCTTAAAGGCATCTGATCGATAGAGAAGATTTTCTCTAGGCTCGATACGAATAATGCGTGCTTGATCTGCCGAAGTCATCTCCAGCAACATGCGATCACCTACAGCACCGATGTGCTGCTTAGCTGGAGTGCTTACCTGAATCAGTGGGCCATCAGGCGATTCATTGTCTTGGGTATCTTTCACCAAACGCTGCGCTAAATAATGTCTTCCATAAGAAGCCGTTAGTAGCGCGTGAAATTGCTCCATGGATTTCTAGCTTTGACGTTGAAGATTGGCAATGCGTAGTGGTGCAGGAGGATGCGAGCTATAAAACGCGGTATAGATCGGATCGGGCGTCAAGGTAGAGGCATTATCTTGATAGAGTTTGACCAGTGCTGAGATCAGATCTTTAGCAGAAGATTTAGTCGCCGCAAAACCATCTGCTTCGTATTCATGTTTACGTGATGCAATGCTTGCCAATGGTGTGAAGAAGAAGCTGAACACTGGTGACACCAGCATAAAGAGTGCCAGCGCTAGGCCGCCGTTGTAACCATTCAAGTTTGGCATCACACCTAGGTCAGTATAAAACCATACCTGAGTGCTAATCCAACCCAATAAGGCGAACATCCCAAAGCTCAAGGCAAAGGACACCAATAAACGTTTACGAATGTGTTTGCACTTGAAGTGCCCGAGTTCGTGCGCTAAAACTGCCTCAACTTCACCGGGATTTAATTTTTCAATCAATGTGTCAAAGAACACAATACGCTTAGCTTTACCCATGCCCGCAAAGAATGCATTGCCATGAGCGCTACGCTTACTACCATCCATCACAAATAATCCCTGACTAGCAAACTCACAGCGAGCCAAGAGGGCCTCTATCTGAGTCTTTAGGGCACCATCCGGTAGAGGTTGGAATTTATTAAATAGAGGCGCGATGAAGCTAGGGAAAATCCACTGCATCAAGAGACTGAATACAGTCAATACAACCCACGCCCAAAGCCACCACAGATCGCCTGCTTTAGCCATCAAGCTCAGAATGACCCATAGCAATGGAATGCCAATAGCAGCGCCAACTCCAAGGCCTTTAATCATATCGATAAAGAAGAGTTGTTTACCCATGCGATTAAACCCAAAGCGCTCTTCCAAATGAAATTGCTTGTACCAAGAAAAAGGCAGGTCCACTATTCCGGAAATAATCGCAATCGATCCTAGGAGAGCGATTTGCTGGGTAATCCCATCGCCCAATAATTGCGAGAGGGAAATGTTCAAAATCTGCAGGCCACCTAAAAGGGTGAAGCCAATTAAAATAATGGCGCTGACACCATTCTCTAAAACACCTAACCTTAATTTAGCGATGGTGTAGTCAGCCGCCTTTTGATGTTCGGCTAAAGTCACTTTTTCGGCGAACTCTGCTGGGACGCTATCGCGATGTTTGGCAACAAAGCGCATTTGACGTTGGGCTAACCAGTGGCGCAGGCCAAAGCTTGCAAGAAAGGCAATTAGAAAAGCAATTGTGAATGTCATGAGATCATTATAGTTATGAGCGAAAAAACCAATACCCCGGACCCAAAGTCAGCACCTGCCAGCGAGAATCTGGTGTGGGTTGATATGGAAATGTCAGGTTTAGACCCAGAGTCTGAACGCATCCTAGAAATTGCCATCATTGTGACGGATGCCCATCTCAATACGATTGCGACTGCCCCTGTTTGGGTGGTGCATCAAGAGGACACTTTGCTAGACGCCATGGATGCTTGGAATAAGGGTACCCATGGACGTTCGGGTTTGATTGATAAGGTCAAGACTGCCACCCAAGATGAGGTGACTGTAGAGGCTGAATGTATTGCTTTTTTGAAGCAGTACGTTAAAGCTGGCGTTGCGCCAATGTGTGGCAATACGATTGGCCAAGACCGCCGCTTCATGGCTAAGTACATGCCCAAATTAGAGGCGTACTTTCATTATCGAAATATTGATGTTTCGACCTTGAAAGAACTCTGCAAACGTTGGCATCCCGAGTTAGTGAAGGGTTTCACCAAGAAACAAGCGCATACGGCATTGGCTGACATCGAAGAATCCATTGAAGAGCTCAAGTACTACCGAGACAAATTCATCGTCCCATTGCCAGAGCAAGCTTAAGATTTCTGAATAGCGCTTTTGGGTCTAAAGACTTTGATGATGGATTCATTGGTTTCGATGTACGGCCCACCAATGAGATCAATGCAGTAAGGAACGGCAGCAAAGATACCGGGAACGATGGATTTTCCATCCGCATCTTTCAGCCCTTCAAGCGTTTCAGCAATCGCTTTTGGTTGTCCGGGCAAATTAATAATGAGAGCAGCATGCCCTTCAATTTCGCGAAGAACAGCAGTTTGGCGCGATAAAATCGCTGTCGGCACAAATCGTAGGCTAATTTGACGCATTTGCTCACCAAAGCCAGGCATTTCCCGTGTTCCGGCATCTAAGGTGGCTTCTGGGGTGACATCTCTGCGGGATGGCCCAGTCCCCCCAGTAGTTAATACCAAGTCACATCCCAAATCATCCACAAGCTCCACAATCGTCTCAGTGATGATTTCTTGCTCGTCAGCTATGAGGCGCTCATGGAAGACGCAAGGCGTGCTGATAGCGCTCATTAACCAGCTTTGCAGGGCAGGAATGCCTTCGTCGCTATAGACGCCCTTGCTCGCTCGGTCAGAGATGGAGATCAGACCAATTTTGATTTCATTTGGAGTATTGCGCTTCCAAGCTTCGGTATGCTTCATGCTTCTATTCTAGCTATTATTAGGGCATGTTTACTTACACATCACATCAGTTCACAGAAATCATTGATTTCATGCTTTCAGAGGCCCGTAAGCGGGGTGCTTCCGACGCTATTGCGGAAATTTCAGAGGGCCAAGGCCTCTCTGTCACAGTTCGCAAAGGCGAAGTGGAGACCATCGAGCAAAGTCTCGATAAACAGGTGGGCGTTACTGTTTTTTTGGGGCACCGCCGTGGCAATGCCAGTACCAGCGATTTTTCTAAACATTCCTTAAAAGCGACAGTTGAGGCTGCGTACCATATTGCCCAACATACAGCCGAGGATGATTGCGCTGGTCCTGCAGAAGTTGAGCTTTTAGAGAAGCATCCCTTAGATCTCGATTTATTCCATCCGTGGTTATTGGACACTGAGCAGGCGGTAGATATTGCACGCACTGCTGAAGGCGCAGCATTTGCCGTCAGTAAACAAATTAAAAATAGTGATGGCGCTTCAGTATCTGCGCATCATGCGCATTTCATGATGGGCACCACTCACGGGTTTATGGGTGGCTATCCTTTTTCTAGGCACTATATTTCCTGTGCACCAATTGCCAGTGAGGGTGGAAAAAAATCCGCCATGCAGCGCGATGATTGGTATTCCAGTTCACGAATCCCGGAAGAACTTGCAGATCCTGCTGCCATTGGAAAGTATGCTGCGCAACGTGCACTATCAAGACTTAAAGCTCGATCCCTGACAACCCGTCGCTGCCCAGTTATTTTTGAAGCACCCTTGGCTGCGGGCATATTGGGCGGTCTAGTGCAGGCAGTATCTGGTGGATCTTTGTATCGCCGCTCCAGCTTTTTATTGGATAGTCTTGGTACGCAAGTGTTACCTAAGCATGTAAGTTTGTTTGAGAATCCTCACATGAAATCGATGACGGGTAGCGCTCCTTTTGATGAGGAAGGGGTCAAGACTGCGGCCCGCACTGTTGTGGATAAAGGCATTCTAGAAGGCTACTTTTTGTCCACATACTCCGCTCGTAAGTTAGGCATGAAAACCACTGGTAATGCGGGTGGGTCTCACCATTTGACTTTAGAGAGTACAAAAACTCCCAAGGGTGGCTTACCAGCACTCCTAAAGGCAATGGGAACAGGTTTATTAGTCACCGAGTTAATGGGGCAGGGCGTGAACTATGTCACTGGCGATTATTCGCGTGGCGCTTTTGGTTATTGGGTAGAGAATGGCGAAATTCAGTATCCAGTTGAAGAAGTCACTATTGCTGGAAACTTAAAAGACATGTTGCTCAATATTGAGTTAATTGGTGGCGATACCCTGATTCGCGGAACCAAGGAAACCGGCTCAATCTTGATTAGATCTATGACGGTGGGCGGTAAATAGTCCAGCGATTTGGAATAGATATACTTTTAGAACTTCATCAGAAAAGTTAAGGGAGATCAGTATGCAAAGACGTTCCTTTTTAAAGAAGGCCACTTTAGGAGCTGGCGCTGCTGCTTTAGCCGCCCCTGCGCTTGGACAAAGCTTGCCGACGCTAAATTGGCGTTTAGTTTCCAGTTTTCCTAAATCTTTAGATACCTTATATGGCACGCCAGAGGTTTTTGCTAATTCTTTGCGCAAGGCAACGGATGGCAAATTTAATATCAAAGTGTTTGCAGCTGGTGAAGTCGTGCCTGCGCTTCAGGTGTTAGATGCCGTTCAAAATGGCACTGTCGAGTGTGGACATACTGCAAGCTATTACTACCTTGGTAAAAATAGCGCATTCATTTTTGATACCGCAGCACCATTTGGTATGACAGCTCGTCAGCAAACTGCTTGGATGCTGCAGGGTAATGGCATGAAGTTGATACGTGAGCTATATGCCAGTTATAACTTGGTGAACTTTCTGGGCGGTCAGACTGGTACTCAAATGGGTGGCTGGTTCCGTAAAGAAATTAAATCACCTGAAGATTTCAAAGGCCTCAAATTTCGTATTGCTGGGTTTGCCGGCCAGGTTTTAGCTAAGCTCGGCGTGGTACCTCAGCAACTACCGGCTGGTGAGATTTATTCAGCGCTTGAAAAAGGCACGATTGATGCTGCTGAGTTTGTGGGCCCATACGATGATGAAAAGCTAGGCTTGGCTAAAGTAGCTAAGAACTATTACTACCCAGCTTGGTGGGAAGGAAGTGCGGCGCTTTCATTCTTGGTCAATAAGAAGAAGTGGGATGAACTGCCACCTTCATATCAGGCAGCTTGGGAAGCGGCATGCTTTGAGGCGCATACCGATATGTGCGCCAAGTACGATGCGCTCAATCCACCGGCCCTGCAACGGCTTGTTCAGAATGGAGCGGTATTACGCAAATTCAATACCTCAGTAATGGATGCTTGTTTTAAGGCTTCGCAAGAAACCTATGCCGAAGAGTCCGCCAAGAACCCGCAGTTCAAAAAGATCTTTGAAGACTACCGAGCCTTCAGAAATATGGAAGCGCAGTGGTTTGGTTTAGCAGAGCAAGCGTTTGCGCAATATAGCTTTAGCAAGAAACTTTGATCAATATATTTTTTTGGTGAAATAAAAAGGGCTCCTAAGAGCCCTTTTTATTTATTTTCGTTCAAGTTTTAGAAAATGAAAAGAGATGTCGCCTTCACTGCCCGGCGTTCGTTCTATCTCTTGCCATTCGGATGGATTAGGCACTTCAAAGAAGGTGTCACCACCTTCTACATCAATATCAATCTCGGTAAGATAAAGGCAATCTGCTTTTTTAAAGCCTTGCGTAAAAAGTTGCTCACCACCGATCACAAAAACACGGGGAAATTCACTTAAGCGATTGAGTGCCTCATCGAGTGAGCCTGCTAATTCTGCGCCGGTTAATTGAAGGTCTGGGTTTCTACTCACAACAATATTGCGTCTACCAGGGAGGGGGCGGCCAATGGACTCCCAGGTCTTGCGGCCCATGATGACAGGGTGTCCCATGGTGACGCGCTTGAAGAATTGCAAATCTGCAGAAATCTTCCAAGGCATTTGGTTGTCGCGACCAATGACATGATTGCGCGAGCGCGCCACAATCATCGAGATAGCAGGTTGTGTCATGACTAGCTGAGTTTCTTAAATAGCTACTGGAGCTTTAATGTGTGGGTGAGATTCATAGCCGGCAATCTCAAAATCTTCAAACTCATAGTCAAATAGCGAGTCTGGTTTACGAAGAATTTTGAGTTTAGGTAGTGGATAAAAATCCCTGGAGAGCTGAAGATCTACTTGCTCTAAATGGTTGCTGTATAGATGACAATCACCACCAGTCCAAATGAAGTCGCCAACCTCTAAGTTGCATTGCTGGGCGACCATATGCGTTAACAAGGCATAGCTAGCGATATTGAAGGGTACGCCGAGGAAAATATCTGCACTGCGTTGGTAGAGCTGGCAAGAGAGCTTGCCATCGGCCACATAAAACTGAAAGAAGGCATGACAAGGTGCCAAGGCCATGCGAGGAATATCAGCAACGTTCCATGCCGACACAATAATGCGGCGTGAATCTGGATTTTTCTTAATCGTTTCCAGAATCTCAGAGATTTGATCAATATGCTGACCATTGGGTGCAGGCCAAGAGCGCCATTGGTAGCCATAGATAGGGCCGAGATCTCCATCTGGAGCAGCCCATTCATTCCAAATGGAAACACCACGTTCTTTTAGCCAATTATTGTCAGTACTGCCTTTGAGAAACCACAATAATTCATAAATGATGGATTTGAGGTGAAGCTTCTTGGTCGTGACCATCGGAAAGCCATCCGCCAAATTGAAGCGCATTTGATGCCCAAATACGGACAGCGTGCCAGTACCCGTTCTATCTGACTTTTTAACGCCCTTGGCTAGGACTTCCTTCATGAGATCGTGATATTGGTGCATAAATATTGTCTAAAGGTAAATGATGTAGATAGAGCTTACTCGAATGTAGGACTTTTTACCCCAAGTGCTTTATGAAGCTTGGGGGAGGTGGTGGTGTATTGCAGTTGAATCTGTTTCTCAGGGTGAAGATATTCAGCGGCTGCAAAGGCTGCCAGTGCTGCCTCATGAAAGCCAGACAAAATAAGCTTCTTTTTCCCCGGGTAGATATTGATATCACCCACTGCATAAATTCCGAGGGTGCCAGTTTGAAAGGTGGCGGTATTGACGGTGATTTGTTTGCGATCGATCTCCAGACCCCAGTCCACAATAGGACCCAATTTTGGAGATAAGCCAAAAAATACCAATACATCGTCCACTGGTATTTGGTGGGTATTGCCATCAATATCAGCCACACTCACTTCGCTCAGGCGATCATTGAGAACTTCGTAGCCAGTAGGTTGCCCAACGATGAACTCCATCGCATGTGTGGCGCAAAGTTCGCGCATTCTGGTAATCGATTTTGGTGCCGCTTTGAAGTCATCTCTGCGATGAATCAGAACAACGCTTTTAGCCTTGCCAACAAAATGCAGCGCCCAATCTAGGGCTGAGTCACCGCCACCAAAAATCACAATACGTTTGTCTTGAAATCGTTCTGGATCTTTGACGCTATAAAAAAGTTGTTTTCCCTCAAAAGCCTCAATGCCATCTAACTTAAGGGTGCGAGGCTGAAAGGCGCCAACACCAGCTGCAATGAAAACTGTTCTGCTGATGAATTCTTTACCAAGTGAGGTGACTAGTTTGAGACGGCCATCCTCTTGTTGCTCAAGAGATATGACTTCTTGCCCCAGATGAAATTGTGCGTTAAATGGCTCAATTTGCTTAAGCAGGTTATTGGTGAGCTCTTGCCCTGTACATACCGGTATTGCTGGGATGTCGTAGATCGGCTTATCGGGATACAGTTCTACGCATTGACCACCCGGTAATGGTAGCGAGTCAATCACGTGTGCTTTGATTTCTAGAAGGCCTAGTTCAAAGACCTGAAAGAGACCTACTGGACCGGCGCCAATAATGACTGCGTCGGTTTCAATAGGCTGTTGCAATGCTAAATCTCTTGGCTAATTACTTAGCTAGTTGATCAAGCTTGTTTTTAACATCTTTCCACTCATCCGCATCCGGCAATGCAGCTTTGGATTTGGTGATAGAGGTAAACGATGGGGACAAGTCGGCATTGAGCTTGATGAAATCTTGTTGGTCGCCAGGAACATCATCTTCTGCATAGATGGCATTTACGGGACATTCTGGAACGCACACGGCACAGTCAATGCACTCGTCTGGGTCAATCACTAAAAAATTAGGACCTTCGCGGAAGCAGTCAACGGGGCAAACGTCAACGCAGTCAGTGTATTTGCAGCGGATACAGGATTCAGTAACAACGTAAGTCATGATGTTTTTGGATTAAGGGCCCGCGAGTTGCATGGGCTAGTATTTATAAAAGTTCAATTTTAGCCGAATTAGCCTGTTTTTCAGGCAAAAGCTGCAATTTACTTAAGGTAAAGTTCCAGACATGACTATTTCAACAAATACCCAATCTATGACCAATAAACCCAAAATTTTGGTGGCCAGAGCCATATTCCCTGAGGCGCTTGCTAAATTGGAGGAATCCTTTGAAGTTCGATCAAACCAATCTGACCAAATTTTTACGCCTGCAGAGCTACAAAAGGAGCTTGCTGGAGTTGTAGGGGCTTTAGTAACGGGGAGCGAAAGAATTGATGCCAATGCCTTATCGGCAGCAAATGGTTTAAAGGTAGTGGCTAATATTTCTGTTGGCTATAACAATTTTGATGTGACGGCTATGAGCGCTGCTGGAGTGATAGCAACCAACACACCAGATGTATTAACCGATACCACTGCTGATTTTGGCTTTGCTCTTTTAATGGCAACAGCGCGTCGCATCACCGAGTCTGAACATTGGATTCGTGCTGGTAAATGGGATCAGTGGTCGATTGTGAATAATCCTCTAGGGATGGATTTGCATCACAGTACGCTAGGCATTATTGGCATGGGACGCATTGGTCAAGGCATTGCAAAGCGAGCATTAGGTTTTGGAATGAAAGTGATTTATCACAATCGCAGCCGCCTCTCCGAGGTAGATGAAAAGGCATGTGGCGCAAGTTATGTCTCTAAGGAAGATTTATTGCGTAATGCAGATCATGTGGTTTTGGTTTTGCCTTACACCGCTGAAAATCATCATACGATTGGCGCAAAAGAAATTGCCTTGATGAAACCGACTGCAACCCTTGTCAATATTGCGCGCGGGGGGATTGTGGATGATCTGGCTTTGGCTCAAGCCTTAAAAGCAGGAACCATTTTTGCTGCCGGCTTGGATGTGTTTGAGGGCGAACCCAAAGTCAATCCAGAGTTACTAAAATTGAGTAATGTTGTCTTGGCTCCGCATATTGCAAGTGCAACTGAAACAACACGTAGAGCAATGGTTGATCTTGCGATTGAAAATTTACGTGCTGCTCTCGATGGCAAGACGCCACCAAGTTTAATTAATAAGGAATTATTTAAGGCTTAGAGAACTAAAAATTGAAACTACTCAGTTTCAATTTCTTCGTGAAGTTCTTTGATTGCGATTTCAATACCACCAAAGGTATCTGCAACCCAGTTGTAGACCTTGCATGCAATCCACAGCAAACCAAAGCCAAGCAAGGCATTGAGGATGAGTGCAGAAAGCACGGTAAATCCAGGGATCGCACCATCTCGAATGAAGGCTACAAAGAGAGCCAACAAAACAATTGGAACAGAAAAACATAGATAAACCAAAACGAGTGTTTTGGCGGTGTGCATTGGGTCTAGGAAGACGATTTCTTTTTTGCTAAGTTTCATGAGGAACAATCTTAAAGCAGTCCATCAAAAAGCGCTACATCTACCCAATCCCCAGCCGCAATATTTCCCTGATCGTGGTGAAGAATCACAAAGCAGTTGGCTTCACTCATAGAGCGCAAAATTCCAGCGCCTTGGCTGCCGGTGAGTTTGACTGTGGGTTTGCCATCTTTGCCACGCCCCAAAATGGCGCGTTGGAATTCTGTACGGTCAGGCTTCTTGCGGATTGCCGACTCCGAGATAGCTTGGGTTAATGGTGGTTCAGTCTGTGCGGCGCCATTGAGTTGCAAAAGTGCTGCACGGACAAACTGGTAGAAGGTGACCATGACGGCAACTGGGTTGCCAGGCAACCCAAAGAATAGGGTCTTGTGAGGTGATGATTGGCCTGCTATAGGCTTGAGGGTGCCAAATGCCATCGGTCTACCGGGGCGCATTGCAATTTTCCAGAATCCAACATCACCCAGATCTTGCATGATTTGCTTGGTGAAGTCGGCCTCGCCAACAGAGACTCCTCCCGAGGAAATGAGCACATCGGCAACTTTGGCTGCATTACAAAATGCCTCTTTGAGAGATACGGGATCATCGCGGACGATACCGCAGTCAATGATCTCGAGATCTAAGCGATTTAATAAACCAGTGAGGCTGTAGCGATTGCTATCGTAAATGCTACCCGCGTCTAAAGCTTCTCCAAGGGTACGTAATTCATCACCGGAGGAGAGGATAGCAACCTTGAGTTTGCGATGCACTTTCAGAGTAGCAATGCCTAGTGAAGCCGCTAAGCCCAAATCAGAGGGGCGCAAGAGTCGTCCGGCCTCAATTGCTGGCTTGCCATTTTGCAGATCCTCACCGCGAAGGCGGCGATTCTCGCCAGGCTTTAGTAGGCTCTGTTTGAACTCAATCGATGCATCGCTTGGAGTGCTTGTGAGTTCTTGTGGAATAACGGTGTCACAGCCATTGGGCATCAGGGCCCCAGTCATAATCTTGAGACACTCTCCGGCACCGATATTGCCCTCAAAAGGCTTTCCTGCATAAGCAGTGCCAATCACCTTTAATGAAACGATATCTTCAGAATTTCCAAGGCAATTCCCATGAAAGGCATAGCCATCCATTGCCGAGTTATCTGCAGATGGCACATCGATTGGTGATAGCAAATCTTCAGCCAAAATGCGATTGATCGCTTGGTCTAAAGAAACCAATTCAATAGCGCTTTGGCTAGTAATGTTACGAGCTTCTGCAAGTAGATCTTTAACTAAGTCGGAAATTGCTTTGCGCGCTTCATCAACATGTAATGAAGAGCTTAAGAGGATTGGATCATTGGGAGAATGTGTCATTTGGACATCGCCTCTAAATGCTGCAGTTCTTCTGGGGTATTCACGTTTGCAAAGGCTTTAGCATTTTCAAAGATAACAGTGCTAGTGCGTAGCTCCTTAAACCAATTGTCAATTTTGAGATCACCTTTACTGAGAAATTCCTTTAATGAGCTCTTTACATCACTACGCATGAAACAAAAGACAGGCTGCGCCCAGATTTTTCCACTGGCTTCTTTGGTTGAGGCGTAAACCAATTGGTAGTTACCGCTTTCAAGCTCCTCTGCAAGCTTTGCGCATAGGTCAGGTGGCATCAGTGGCGAGTCACAAGGCGAGGTCACTAGGTAAGGCGTTTTGCAGACCTTTAAGCCTGCGAGGAATCCAGCTAAGGGACCTGAAAAGTCAGGTGCCTCATCCACAATCACTGGATATCCATAAATAGAATATTTGGTGATATTGCGGTTTGCGTTAATCAGAATTTGACCAACTTGACTCTTTAGGGCCTGTATCGCTGACTCAATCAACGCTTTGCCATGAAAGGGAATTAAGCCCTTATCAATGCCACCCATACGCTGGGCGCGGCCACCAGCCAAAATCAGTCCAGTAATGTGATCTGCAGAAATCATTAGCCGCCAATGTAAGACATCTCAACCTTGCGATGGCCAGAGGCTGGACTTGCAGTATGAGAACCACGCACTTCAGAATAATGATCATCACGACCTGCCCATGTTGACATGATGGCATTGGCGATTTCTAAATCTGTCTTATCTGAACGAAGCATGGTTTTGAAATCAAAACCCTCATTAGCAAATAAGCAAAGATACATTTGTCCGTCAGTGGAGATGCGTGCACGTGTGCATTCGTGACAGAAAGTTTGAGTGACGCTAGAAATCACGCCGATCTCGCCAGAACCATCGACATAGCGCCAGCGCTGTGCAACTTCACCCTGGTAGTTCGCATCAATTGGCTCTAGCGGAAATGCTGCATGAATTCTGGCAATGACTTCTTTGGATGGGAGGACCTGAGTCATATCCCAGCCATTAGAGCTACCGACATCCATAAACTCGATAAATCTCAGAACAATGTTGCTGCCTTTGAAGTGCTTTGCCATGGCTAAGATCTCATGGTCGTTCGTACCCTTCTTAACCACCATATTCACTTTGATGCTAGAGAAGCCGACTTCTTGGGCTGCAGCAATGCCAGCTAAAACATCATGTACCGGAAAATCCACGTCATTCATTTTTTTGAAGATCTCATCGTTCAGACCATCAAGGCTCACAGTGATGCGATTTAGACCAGCATCTTTTAGCGCGCGTGCTTTTTTACGCAAGATGCTGCCATTGGTTGTCAGGGTGAGATCTAGCGCGCTTCCAGATGGCGTGCGAATCGTTGCCAACATCTCAACGAGTACTTCTAGATTCTTGCGAAGTAAAGGTTCTCCGCCTGTTAACCGAATTTTTTCAATGCCCAAACTTGCAAATATAGAGCTCAGTCGCGCGATCTCCTCGAAGCTGAGAAGTTCTTGGTGAGAGAGGTAGGGGTAGCTCTGATCAAATACTTCCTTTGGCATGCAATAGGTGCAGCGGAAGTTGCAGCGATCAGTTACCGATATGCGTAAGTCACGAAGAGTGCGCCCACGTAAATCTTTGGTGTGGGAATGGGCTGGAACTAATTTCCCAGGAATGGACGGCGTAAGGCCTTTGCCTTCATCGATCCGAATAGGGATTACTTTATCAACCATAAGGGGATTATGGCTTTGAAACGGAGTTTCTGCCAAGTTGCCAAATACCCTTGTGAGATAAATGGCAACCTGGAGAAATCGTTTTAGACCGCTTTTTCTTGACCGCCGGTTTCAACCAAAACCATTGGGCCATCAGGCAAGCTTGCCGCTGGCTTAGGTGCTCTGCCTAAATTAGAAGCCACTGGCTCAGCCTTAATCTGGCTTTGCGCTTCTGCATGTTTGCTGGAGTCGGTTGCTACCCAAATCATTCCAGCAGATTGCACAACGCTATGCAAAGGAGTTTCTTCTAGCGCCTGGAAGGCAACCTTAGGAAGTTCTGGCATTGGCTTTGCGATCACTTCAATTGCGGGTGCCGCAACTGGAGCTGGAGTGGCAACTTGAGCAGGACGAGGTGCGCGTGGAGTTTTTTCTCCACGTGGTGCTCTTTCTGATCTTTCTTTAGGCTCACTGGCAGCCGGCTTGTTATTGCCAAAGCTATGCGCTAAATCCTTGGTTGGCATTGTTGCTGAAACACCAGCCATACCTACAGGAGGACCAGTAAATGAAGTTGTTACTGCAACAACAGAAGCAATCACTGCCTCACCATTGGCATCAGTACGCTCGCGTTGGCCACGACCACGACCGCGACGATTGCGACCACGACCACGACGCTGTTCATCACCTTCTGCGCTTGGGGCAGCTTCACCGTTTGGAGCGGCTTCAGTTGCTGGTGTTACAGCGGCTTGGCTACGAGGTGTTTCTGTACGCTCTGGCTTTGGACCATTCTGGTTACGGTTGCCATTGCGACCGTTACGGTTGCGATTGCCACCTTCAGTCGTTGCACCTTCGGTAGCAGCAACTGCCGGACGCTCAGCACGTTCACCACGGCGACCACGATTACCGTTGCGGTTGTTGCGATCACCATTGCGACCTTGATTACGACCACGCGGTGCAACAGGTTCAGGCTTTGCTTCTGGCGTTGATGAGGAGAAGAGGCTCTTAATAAAGCCAAAGAATCCGCCCGAGCTTTCTACTTTAGCTGGCTCTCCACGTGCTGGGCGCGGCTGACTTACAGGCGCTGGAGCATTAGGTGTAATACCCTTAACAGCAGCCTCTGGGCGAACCTTCACGTCTGCATCTTTTTTGCTAACAGTGGTGTCGGTCTCGAGTTCGCGGGCAGCTTCTTCAGCCATTACATAGCTGGCTTTTTGATCGTCAAGACGTGGGTCGTCATGACGTAAGCGCTCAAGCTTGTAATGCGGCGTTTCTAAATGCTTATTAGGAATCATTAAGACATTGACCTTGAAACGAGTCTCAATCTTGATAACTTCAGGGCGTTTCTCGTTGAGCAGGAATGCCGCTACTTCAACTGGCACCTGAGTATGAATCGCCGCCGTATTTTCTTTCATTGCCTCTTCTTGAATAATCCTCAAGACTTGCAATGCTGATGATTCAGTATCACGAATATGACCTGTACCGTTACAACGTGGGCAGGTGACATGGCTACCTTCAGAGAGGGCAGGTCGCAAACGCTGACGTGACATTTCCATCAGGCCAAATTTGGAGATCTTGCCCATTTGAACGCGAGCACGGTCATGACGTAGAGCATCGCGTAGGCGATTCTCAACATCCTTCTGCGCTTTGCTCGATTCCATATCAATAAAGTCAATGACGATCAAGCCACCCAAGTCACGTAAACGTGCTTGACGAGCGATTTCATCGGCAGCTTCTAAATTGGTGCGGGTAGCAGTCTCTTCAATATCAGAGCCGCGGGTAGCGCGTGCAGAGTTCACGTCAACTGATACCAAGGCTTCGGTATGGTCGATCACAATGGCGCCGCCAGATGGCAATGGCACTGTGCGTGAGTAGGCTGTTTCAATTTGATGTTCAATTTGGAAGCGTGAGAACAAAGGCACATCATCTTGATAGCGCTTCACTCTTGGCAGATTGTCTGGCATGACTACCGACATAAATGCTGCAGCTTGCTCATAGATGTCATCGGTATCGATGAGGATCTCGCCGATATCAGGCTGGAAGTAATCGCGAA
This sequence comes from Polynucleobacter finlandensis, assembly GCF_018881755.1. GTDB lineage: Bacteria > Pseudomonadota > Gammaproteobacteria > Burkholderiales > Burkholderiaceae > Polynucleobacter > Polynucleobacter finlandensis. The sequence goes on from NZ_JACVPS010000003.1 coordinate 95,101, forward strand.
TTGCGCGAATCACCAAACTAGACTCAAGGTAAATCAATAATGGTGCTGAGTTGCCTTTGGCGGCCTCATCAATGGCGCCCCATAACTGCATGAGGTAACTTAAATCCCACTGTAATTCAGTGGCATCACGGCCAATACCAGCAGTACGAGCAATGATGCTCATGCCATCTGGTATATCCAATTGGGACATTGCGTCGCGGAGTTCTTGACGGTCTTCACCTTCAATGCGACGGGATACGCCGCCTCCACGTGGGTTGTTTGGCATCAAAACCAAATAACGACCTGCTAGGGAGACGAAAGAGGTGAGGGCAGCGCCTTTTTGGCCGCGCTCTTCTTTTTCTACCTGAACAATGATTTCTTGACCTTCGCGCAGCGCTTCTTTGATGGAAGCATTGCGGACGTCGATACCTTCTTTAAAGTAGGTGCGCGCAACTTCCTTAAATGGCAGGAAGCCATGACGCTCTTCACCGTAATTTACAAAGCAAGCTTCGAGCGATGGCTCAATGCGAGTAATAACACCTTTGTAAATGTTGCCTTTGCGCTGTTCGCGACCGGCAGCTTCGATATCAATATCAATGAGTTTTTGACCATCAACGATGGCAACTCGCAACTCTTCTTGTTGAGTTGCATTAAACAACATGCGTTTCATAACACTCTCTCCTATGGGGGAGGGCGTCGTTGCGGCGGTGCGTTAGGGGCAGTTATAAGCACTTGGGGCATAGCCCACCGGTGGCTTTATGAGTGTGGATCAAGCAAATCTAGGCATATCTTGCCTAGTACACCGGTTTAAACCTTGGTTCAATCGGTGCCACACTTGACGATCGCCGCAGAGACCTCCTTTAGGTCATCAATGCAGGCGCGCGCCTGAAAACTGTCTTCTAATCGCGGGTCGCGGCATACGGCACACCAACCCTGCGCCTCATTAAACAGGGGAGGGGCAACCCTGGGAGCCTATTAAGAGCGACTCCAAGCTCCACGATTCAAGCCTGACTTCAGGCTGGTCTCGGGCCAATAAATTGGCTAGAGCGTTGATTATACGGCACAAGTTGAATGACAATGGGGTATTGTTGAGTCCCTCGCCGAGGTGGCGAGAGAGATAAATCATGAAACCCGAATCCATTCCCAAGTCCGCAAACCCTAAAACCACCACTCCTGCAGTGGTTCTGATGCAGACTATTGGCCCAGAAGAGGCTGGTCAGCGCCTAGATAACTATCTACTGCGTTGGGCGAAAGGCGTTCCCAAAAGCCATGTTTACCGAATTATTCGCTCTGGCGAGGTTCGGGTAAACAAGAAGCGCGCTGAACCCACTACCCGCTTAATTGAGGGGGATATCGTGAGGTTGCCGCCCGTTCGTTTGGCTGAACCTGCTCAGATGGCTGCGGTGAATACCGCCCAAACCAAATCCCGTGCCAGGGGCTACTCAGACAAAATGCCCATCCTTTTTGAGGATGAAGCGCTCTTGATTGTGAATAAGCCATCCGGATTAGCTGTCCATGGTGGTTCTGGAATTGCCTTAGGTGTGATCGAAACTTTACGGATTACCCGTCCAGAATTGCATTTCTTAGAATTGGTGCATCGCCTAGATCGGGATACATCAGGCGTTTTATTGCTGGCTAAGAAGCGGAGTGCTTTAGTGGAGATGCATCGCCAGATCCGAGAAGGGCAGACGGATAAACGTTACTACCTGTTGGCACATGGCGAGATCGAGCAGGGAACGGGCGTCATGCAATTGAAATTCCCATTACATAAGTATTTATTAGCCAATGGCGAGCGCCGGGTGCGCGTAGATCCTGATGGTTTGCCTAGCCATACTGCTTTACGCGTGATCAAAACGATGAAGCGTGGAGATGCCGTCATTACCTTAGCTGAGGCCCAATTAAAAACAGGGCGCACCCACCAGATCCGGGTTCACTTGCAAAAGCTAGACCACTCGATTTTGGGTGATGACAAGTATGGCTTTGAAGATCAGGATAAGTTGATTAAATCCAAAAGACTCTATTTACACGCCCACTTAGCTGGATTTACGCATCCCCGCACCGGTGAAAAGATGCGCATTGAGTCGCCATTGCCTGCCGAGTTTGCGGCGATGATGAAAACCTTTGAAGTTCAAAGTGCTGACTAAGAGAATTACTTCAGTAGAGATGACAGAAACAACGAAGCCCGATAGACGGTATGACCTGGTAGTGTGGGATTGGGATGGAACCATCATGGACTCCACGCCAACCATCGTGCACTGTATTCAGCAAGCTTGTCGGGACTTGGGTTTTAAAGAGCCAGATGATTCTTTGGCGAGCTCAGTGATTGGTTTGGGTATTCATGATTCATTACGCAGGGCCGTCCCTTGGATTGAGCCAACCCACTTCCCTAAATTAACCGATCGCTTTCGTTATCACTATTTAGCGAAAGACCATGAGCTCCATTTATTCACCGGCATACGCGAGTTACTTGTGCAATTGAGAGCCGATGGTTATTTGCTCGGCGTTGCCACGGGCAAGTCTCGCGTGGGGCTTGACCGATCCTTGGGGTTTCACGACATTGGGCATTTGTTTCATGAAACCAGAACGGCTGATGAGTCCTTCTCAAAACCCCACCCTGGGATGCTGCTAGAGTTATCAGATGTTACCCAAGTACCGGTGCGTCGCATGCTGATGATTGGTGATACCACACATGATTTAGATATGGCGGCAAATGCTGGCGTGGATGCTGTAGCAGTGACTTATGGAGCCCATCCACCCGACACTTTAAAGACTTCACCATCGTTAGCGCATGTTGATGATGTTGAGCAATTGTCTCAATGGCTAAAAGAAAATTTAACTGCGCAAACTTAATGTGCACTCGCAAGACTGAGGAGCTGTAAAAGATGGATCGCAATCAAAACGAAAATGCCAATCAAAACTGGGAGCGTCAAGCACTTGAGCATTTGCTTTTGGAGAACTTAAAAGAGACTCGCAAGGCGCGCCGTTGGAAAGCAGTATTTAGAGTCCTGACATTACTCGTCATGATTGCTGTCGTGTTAGCCGTATTTGATGTTCATCTTCCCGGTCGTGGAATGACTACAGAAAAACATACCGCCCTGGTAGCGCTTGAGGGTGAGATTTCTTCGAGCTCGATGGCTAATGCGGCAGACATTAATGCATCTCTAACAGCTGCTTTTGAAAATGAACATAGTGCTGGCGTAGTGTTGCGCATCAACAGCCCTGGCGGATCACCAGTACAAGCCGGCATGATGAATGATGAGATTCATCGCTTACGCAAGCTCTATCCAGCCAAACCTTTCTATGTGGTTGTGGAAGATATTTGCGCATCAGGTGGTTACTACGTTGCTGTTGCTGGCGATCAAATTCTGGTTGATAAGGCCAGCTTAGTAGGCTCTATTGGTGTCATCATGGAGGGCTTTGGCTTTACGGGTTTGATGGATAAATTAGGCGTCACACGTCGCATGATTACCGCAGGTTCAAATAAAGGAATGATGGATCCGTTTAGCAAAGAAAATCCCAAGCAAGTAGAAATGATTAAGGGCATGCTCGATGAAATTCATCAGCAATTTATCGCCGTTGTAAAAGCAGGGCGCGGTGATCGCTTAAAAGATAATCCTGAATTATTTACTGGTCGCGTTTGGAGTGGTGAACAAGCTATCAAGATTGGATTAGCTGATGGCTATGGCACGGTTGACTCAGTGGCGCGCGATATCTTTAAGGCACCAGATATTTTGGATTACACCGTGAAAGAAAATTTTGCTGAGCGCGTGGCAAAACGCTTTGGTGCAGAAGCAGGCTCTGCAGCAGGCAAAGCTTTAATCAATAGCCCGGATTTGAAGTAAAAGGATCAATAAAAAACTAGGCCAGCAACAAAAATATAGCTGGTCGGTTTTGCAAAGATGCGCAAGCGGCCTCATTGGGGTAGCGCTTGCGCCATTCGGCAATACTCAAGGTAACAATCATTTCGGATGGCAGGCTAAGATCCATTCCAAGGCACAGCAAGGAATGTGGCACTAAAGAATTTAAGCAAGCCATCAGCATTGCAGTATTGCGATAAGGTGTCTCAATCCAGATCTGAGTCTGCTGCAATTTCTTAGATTCTGTTTCGAGTTGCTTGAGTCGTGCACTCCGTTCATGAGTCTCGTGTGGCAAATATCCCTGAAATGCAAAGCGCTGGCCATTCAGTCCACTCGCCATCAAGCCTAGCAGAATGGAGCTAGGACCTACGAGTGGCTTCACTTTTGCGCCAAGTTGATGTGCAGCCAGGACCAGTTCGGCGCCTGGATCTGCGACGCCTGGTACTCCAGCCTCCGACATTAAGCCAACATCATTTCCTGCAAGTAGTGGTTTCAATAAATCTGCGGGTTTAACTGTGTCGCCATACTTTGCATTACGAGCAGCGCCACGCCATTCATTCATTTGCATTTCTTGAATCGTGCACACCAATGGTGAAACACTGTCAACCGCCTTCAGAAAGGCCCGTGCTGTTTTAGCGTCTTCCACAATCCAGTGTTTGAGCTTGGCTGTTTGTGTGATCGTTTCGCTTGGCAATACCCAAGCCAATTGCTCTTCGCGTGCGTGCTCACCCAAAGTGTTGGGAATTAAAAAGAGGGTACCTAGCTTTGAACTCATGAGCTGCTTGTTTTAAGTATTTTCGGAGGTGGATTTCTTTTGGGGGATCACAAAACCTGCGTCCCGAAGTAATCCAGTTAAAGCAATTAAGGGTAATCCAATCAGTGCAGTTGGATCATCACTCTTAATTGCTTCCAGTAAGGTGATTCCCATTCCCTCGGATTTTGCGCTACCGGCACAGTCATACGGCTCTTCTGTGAGAAGGTAAGACTCTAAAATCTCATCGGATGATTTTCGAAAGGTGACTTCAGTAGGAATACTCAGAGTGGTTTCTATATTTCCTTTCATGACGCACAGAGCCGTATGAAAGGTGACTGTTGATCCGCGCATTAACTGCAGTTGCGCCATTGCTCTTTCAAAATTACCTGGCTTGCCAATCGCCGCACCACATAGATCGGCAACCTGATCTGAACCAATGACCCAAGCATTGGGGTGATCTTTGGCAACGGCTGCTGCCTTGGCTTTAGCCAGTCTCAGTGCTAAATCCAGCGTGCTTTCTCCTGGGAGGGGTGTTTCGTCTACCTTTGGTGAAATCACGGTAAACGGTATCCCTAAGCGCTCAAGCAGTTCGCGGCGATAAACCGAGGTTGAGGCGAGGATAAGGCTCGGATTGGATGAATTACTCATTGCTGCATGTACTTTCACTAATGCCTTCATTTAGACTGATGCCATGAATCGTAATCAAGTTTTACCTCAAGTTGAACTCTCTTCGGATGTTGGCGGTCTGCGCAAGGTCGATCTTTGCGCACATCAAGCTTACAAGGGCTATGGATTTTTGGGTATCCGGGATCTTCCAAGAGTTGCCGAAGGCGCTTCTATAGTGGAGGCTGGAGACGGTTTTCATTGGAAATTGGAGACTTATTTTGAGGATTCCCCGGGGTCTGAGCCACGTCAGTTTATGAATTTAGAGTTGAAAGGGCAAATCCACTTGGTTTGCCAGCGCTGCCTGAGAGATTGTCCTGTTGAGTTGTCAGAGGTACGGCGTTTTGCCTTGGTGGGGTCTGAGGATGAGGCCGATGCCTTTCCGATGGAGGATGACCAGCAAGAACCCTTGGTAGTCAGCCAGCATTTTGATGTCTTGGAAACGATAGAGGATGAGATTTTGCTGTCTTTACCCTTAATTCCGAAGCATCCTGAGGGGGTGTGTGAGGCACATGCCTCCACATTTGGAGCAGATGCAGGCGCATCTGGGGTGCTTGAAACACGTGAAAACCCCTTTAACATATTGAAAAGTATCAAGAAAAACTCTTAAGGCGGGGTCCAGCTCAGAATTACTTCGCCAGTAAATCAAGCATTTATGGGGTTTTTCATGTTAGAATATCGCCTTGCTTAGGAGTTCAATATGGCCGTCCAACAGAATAAAAAATCACCTTCCAAACGTGGCATGCACCGTGCGCACGACTTTTTGACCGCACCCGCTACGGCTGTTGAAGCCACAACTGGTGAGGCTCATTTGCGCCACCACATTTCACCAAACGGCTACTACCGTGGTCGTAAAGTTGTTAAAACCAAAAACGACTAATTTTTTTAGTCTAAATAGATAGAAGCGGCTCCAGAAAAAGCCGCTTTTTTCTTGGAAAAAACCACTTGCAGCATCTAACGACTTTATGAGCGTCACTCTTGCTATCGATGCCATGGGCGGAGATCATGGTGTGGTTGTTACTGTCCCTGCTTGTTGCGACTTTCTAGAAAAACACGCCGATGTGAAGATTGCCTTAGTTGGTGATCCGGAAATGCTCAAGCAGGCCTTGAGTCAGTTTCCCGCTGCTCCTATGGAGCGCATTCAAATTATTTTTGCTGGTGAAGTTGTTTTGATGGATGACCCCATTGAAGTTGCTTTACGTCGCAAAAAAGATTCATCGATGCGCGTGGCCATTGAGTTGGTAAAAGAGGGTAAGGCAGAAGCTATCATCTCTTCTGGCAATACTGGCGCCTTAATGGCAATTTCACGTTACATCCTAAAAACATTGGATGGCGTTGATCGTCCTGCTATTGCTACCGCTATTCCAAATGAATTAGGGCTCGGCACCACGATGTTGGATTTAGGTGCCAATGCCGATTGCGAGCCGATGCATTTATTGCAATTTGCCCAGATGGCCAATGTGATGGTGCAGGTGATGGATGGAAAACCAAGCCCTTCAATTGGCCTCCTAAATATTGGTGAAGAAGTCATTAAGGGTAACGAGGTTGTTAAGCAGGCTGGTGAACTTTTACGCGCCAGCAACTTAAACTTTTATGGCAACGTCGAAGGTAACGATATTTTTAAGGGCACGACAGATATCGTCGTGTGCGATGGATTTGTTGGCAACGTTGTCTTGAAAGCCAGCGAGGGCTTGGCAAAAATGATGAGCGGTTTAATTCGTCAAGAATTTAACCGTTCTTGGCTGACCAAATTAATGGCACTCTGCTCAATGGTGCCTTTATTAAGGGTTCGCAAGCGTGTTGATCATCGTCGCTACAACGGTGCTGTATTGTTAGGTTTACGCGGTTGTGTGATTAAGAGCCATGGCTCAGCGGACCGTTTTGCATTTGGCTTTGCCTTGGATCGCGCTTATGAAGCTGCGAAAAATCGCATGGTAGAGCGCATTGCCGCAGCCTTTGTAGTGGAGACGAAAGAATGAGTACGTATGCAAGAGTCGCTGGCACTGGAAGCTATCTTCCAGCACTACGTTTAACCAATCAGGATTTGGTTGAGCGTTTGGCGAAGACAGGTTTAGAAACGAGTGACGAGTGGATTACCACTCGTAGCGGAATTTCTGCGCGTCACTTTGCTGCTGAAAATGAACTGACGAGTGATTTAGCCACGAAGGCTGCGCAATCTGCTTTAACAAGCGCCGGCATTACTTCAGAAGATTTAGACCTCATTATTCTGGCGACATCTACGCCTGATCATTTGGGTGGATTTCCAAGTACAGCTTGTGTTGTGCAAGACAAGCTAGGTGCTCACACGGCCTGTGCTGCTTTTGATGTACAAGCTGTTTGTGCCGGCTTTACTTATGCACTGGCTATTGCCGATGCCTTTATTCGTACTGGTAGCTATAAAAAAGTATTGGTAATTGGTGCCGAGACCTTCTCGCGTATTCTGGATTTTCAAGATCGTGGCACTTGTGTCTTGTTTGGCGACGGCGCCGGCGCGGTCGTTTTAGAAGCCTCTGCAGAGCCCGGCATTCTCTCGACTGCACTTCATGCCGATGGTAGCCAGCGTGATATTTTGTGTGTGCCTGGACGCTCTGGAAATGGCGAGGTTCACGGATCTCCCTTCATGACGATGGATGGTCAGGCGGTTTTTAAATTGGCTGTTAAGGTTTTAGAGCAGGTGGCACATGAGGCTTTAGCAAAAGCCAATCTCAAGCCAGAGCAAATTGATTGGTTGGTGCCACATCAAGCGAACATTCGCATTATGGAGGGCACGGCTCGTAAGATGGGGATGTCAATGGACAAAGTGATCGTCACTGTCCATGAGCACGGCAATACTTCTGCAGCCTCCATTCCGCTAGCTTTAGATGTTGGCATTCGCTCTGGTCAAATTCAACGTGGCCAACACCTTTTATTAGAAGGTGTCGGAGGCGGTTTTGCTTGGGGTGCTGTTGCTCTGAAGTATTAAGTAATTGATTCACCATTCAATGATTACCAACTAAACTTATTCTCATGACATTTGCATTCGTATTTCCAGGACAAGGCTCCCAATCAGTTGGGATGTTGAACTCTATAGCTGAACGTCCAGAGGTGCGCGCCACCTTGCAGGAGGCTTCCGAAGCCTTGGGTGAGGATGTCGCCAAGTTAATTGCAGAAGGTCCTGCTGAAGCCTTATCTCTGACAACGAATACACAGCCAGTGATGTTGACGGCGGGTGTTGCTTTCTATCGCGCCTGGTTGGCTGCTGGTGGTCCAGCGCCGAAGGTGTTAGCCGGTCATAGCTTAGGCGAGTACTCCGCTTTAGTGGCCGCTGGCGTGATCTCGTTTAAAGATGCCGTTCCTTTGGTGCGTTTTCGTGCAGAGGCAATGCAAACCGCTGTACCAGTCGGCACGGGCGGCATGGCCGCCATCTTGGGCTTAGATGATGCAAGCGTTATTCAGGTATGTGCAGAGGCGGCTGCTGCTTCGGGTGGTGTCGTTGAGGCGGTGAACTTTAACGCCCCTGGACAAGTGGTGATTGCTGGCTCAAGCGATGCTGTCACTAAAGCATGTGAGTTATTAAAAGCTGCTGGCGCAAAGCGTGCGCTGCCATTGCCTGTATCTGCACCTTTTCATTCTTCATTGTTACAACCAGCCTCAGAAAAACTCAAAGCTTACTTGGCTAATATTGAATTTAAGGTACCAAGCATCGCCGTAATTAATAACGTTGATGTAGTAATGTTGAATGATCCAGCTGCCATTAAAGATGCTTTAGTTCGCCAAGCCGCGAAACCAGTACGCTGGCATGAAACGATTCAGGCTATGGCTGCACAGGGTATTACGCAAGTGGTGGAATGTGGCCCGGGCAAAGTGTTGGCTGGTCTCACCAAGCGTATTAACGATCAAGTCACTGGTGTGCCAGTGTTTGATGAAGCAAGCTTGAATGAAGTGTTGGCAAGCTTCAAATAAAGAACAAAGTAAGAACGGAAGACAAATATGAATCTCGACCTCAGCGGACAAATTGCATTAGTTACGGGCGCATCGCGCGGTATCGGTCAGGCGATTGCCGACGAATTAGTGAAGTGTGGTGCCAAGGTGATTGGCACGGCCACTTCTGCTGACGGTGCAAAAGCCATCGACGAGCGTTTAAAGCCTTCGGGCGGCAGCGGTTTAGTGTTGAATGTCACTGCGCCAAATGCTTGTGAAGAAATCATTGATCGCATTGTGAAAGAACACGGCGGCATCAATATTTTGGTCAATAACGCTGGCATTACCCGTGATCAGTTGGCGATGCGCATGAAGGTGGACGAGTGGACAGATGTGATTGATACTAATTTGAGCGCTGTTTTCCGCTTATCTCAGGCCGTGATGCGACCAATGATGAAGGCGCGCGGCGGTCGCATTATCAATATCACCTCTATCGTTGGGCATATGGGTAACCCAGGGCAGGCTAACTATGCCGCTGCTAAAGCCGGTGTTTCTGGTATGACCCGTGCACTAGCCCGTGAAATCGGTAGCCGTAACATTACTGTGAACTGTGTAGCTCCAGGCTTTATTGACACCGATATGACCCGCGCTTTGAGCGAAGAGCAGCAAAATGCCCTAAAAGTGAACATTCCTTTGGCCAGACTGGGTAGCCCAGAAGATGTGGCCCAGGCGGTGGCATTTTTGGCCTCTCCAGCAGCCAGTTACATTACGGGTAATACCCTACATGTCAATGGCGGACTATATTTAGCCTAACGGCAAAGCAAGGATTTACTCATTTTTTGGCGGATTTTGCTGATTTGCTCCGCCATGCTGATAAAATCCTTCCATCGTTTTTTTACAACCCTTGGGGGAATTAATGGATAACATCGAACAACGCGTTAAGAAGATCGTCGCTGAGCAATTGGGCGTAGCAGAAGCAGATATCAAGAATGAATCTTCTTTTGTAAATGACCTAGGCGCAGACTCTCTTGACACTGTTGAGCTTGTAATGGCTTTAGAAGATGAATTTGGCATCGAAATCCCTGATGAAGAAGCCGAAAAGATCACTACCGTTCAGCTCGCGATCGACTTCGCTAAATCTAAAGCTCAGGGTTAATTCCCTAGTTTAGTAAATACTTAGCTATTACTGTGTCAGCATCAAATGGCCGACGCCGGGTTGTCATCACCGGCTTAGGCCTCATCTCACCTGTTGGTAATTCAGTTGATGTAGCTTGGTCTAATTTGCTCGCGGGCAAATCTGGCATTGCTACGATCACTAAATTTGACCACTCTCTGTTAAGCGTGCATTTCGCTGGAGAGGTGAAAGATTTCAATGTCGAAGAATATGTTTCTGCCAAAGAAGCGCGCCACATGGATACGTTTATCCACTATGGCATCGCTGCAGGCACGCAAGCTATTCGCGATAGCGGTATTCAGGTTACAGAAGAGAATGCAGAGCGTATTGGCGTAATGGTTGGCTCCGGTATTGGTGGCTTACCAATGATCGAGGAGACTGGCGCTGAGTTGTTAGCTCGTGGTCCTCGTCGTATTTCTCCTTTCTTTGTGCCTGGCTCAATCATTAATATGATTTCTGGCCATCTCAGCATTTTGTTTGGTCTCAAAGGACCAAACATCGCTGCTGTGACCGCTTGCACCACTGGTTTGCATAGTATTGGATTGGCGGCTCGCTTAATTCAGTACGGTGATGCTGATGTGATGGTAGCTGGTGGCGCCGAATCTACTATTTCTTCATTAGGTGTTGGCGGTTTTGCTTCGGCACGCGCTTTATCCACACGCAATGACGATCCTGCAACTGCCTCACGTCCTTGGGATATAGACCGCGATGGTTTTGTTTTGGGCGAGGGCGCTGGTGTTGTGGTGATTGAAGAATACGAACATGCAAAAGCTCGCGGTGCAAAAATTTACTGTGAGCTTTTGGGATTCGGCATGAGTGGCGATGCGTATCACATGACTGCCCCAAATATGGATGGTCCACGCCGTTGCATGTTGAATGCTATGCGCGATGCTGGCCTCAACGCCGAGCAAATTCAGTATGTCAATGCGCACGGTACTTCTACACCTTTGGGTGACAAGAATGAGACTGGCGCTATTAAAGCAGCCTTAGGCGATCACGCCAAGAAGGTTCTCGTTAACTCCACCAAGTCCATGACGGGCCACCTTTTAGGCGGTGCCGGCGGCTTGGAATCTGTTTTCACTATTCTGGCTTTACATAACCAGAAATCCCCACCAACGATCAATATCTTTAATCAAGACCCTGAATGCGACTTGGACTACTGCGCCAATACCGCTAGAGACGTGAAGATTGACCATGCCGTGAAAAACAACTTTGGTTTTGGGGGTACTAACGGCACCTTGATTTTTGGCAAACTGACCTAATATTAGTTTTATCTTTGATTTATTGGTTTTTGCTAGTTAGGTCTACAGCATCATGAAAAAGTATCTTATTGCCATCTTGGCTATTTTTAGCTTGGGTCAGCTCTCATTTATTCCGAGCGCATTTGCCGAAACGCCACGTGTGAGTATTCCGGACTTTGCAGACTTGGTTGAGCGTGCCAGTCCAGCCGTGGTTAATATTCGCACTACCGAAAAGGTGGCGGTTCAGCAAGCTCAGGGCGGGATTCCTGGTCTTCCTGATGATCAAGCAGAATTCTTTCGCCGCTTCTTTGGTGTACCTATTCCTGGCATACCTAATCAGCCAAAGCAATCACAACCAAATTCTGGCAAACCACAAGAGGCTGATCGTGGAGTAGGCTCTGGTTTTATTATTGACTCCAATGGTTTAGTCCTGACTAATGCGCACGTTGTAGAGGGTGCCACTACGATCTACGTCACTCTCACTGATAAGCGTGAGTTCAAAGCCAAGCTCCTTGGTATGGATAAACGTACTGATGTGGCAGTTGTCAAAATTGATGCGCGTGATTTGCCTAAATTACCGCTAGGCGATTCGTCTCGCGTCAGAGTGGGTGAGTGGGTTCTAGCCATTGGCTCACCTTTTGGTCTTGAGAATACGGTGACCGCAGGGATTGTTTCTGCCAAGAGTCGTGATACCGGTGACTACTTGCCATTCATTCAAACCGACGTTGCAGTCAATCCTGGTAACTCTGGTGGGCCTTTGTTAAATACAGCCGGTCAAGTCATTGGTATTAACTCTCAAATTTTTAGTCGCTCTGGTGGCTACATGGGAATTTCATTTGCGATTCCGATTGATGAGGCAATGCGTGTTGCTGATCAGTTGCGCTCCAACGGAAAAATGGTGCGTGGTCGTATTGGGGTGGCCTTGGGTGAGATGACTAAAGAGGTTGCCGAAAGTCTTGGTTTGGGTAAACCACGTGGGGCTTATGTTCGAAATGTTGAGCCTGGTGGCCCAGCTGCTACTGGCGGAATTGAATCTGGCGACGTGATTTTGAACTTCAATGGCCGTGACATTGCCAAATCGACAGATTTACCTAGAGTAGTTGGTGACACTAAGCCTGGTACCAGTGCCACGGTTCAGGTATGGCGCAAAGGTAGCACGAAGGACCTAACAGTTGTAGTTACCGATGGTGAGGCTGCTGTTGCGGGCGCTAAAAAGCCTGAGAGCCCAAACTCTAATGGCGGCAGTACTAATGCTTTTGGCGTTGCAGTCGTGGACGTCTCTGACGCCAAGAAAAAAGAGCTCAACATTCGGGGTGGTGTTGAGGTTACAGGCTTAAATGAGGGCCCCTTAGCGCGTTCAGGCGTTCGTCCTGGGGATGTCATTATTCGCATAGCGGATGCTGACATTACTGGGGTAAAGCAGTTTGAAGCCCTTGTAAAAGGCTTAGATGCCAATAAGGCTGTGCCGGTATTTGTACGTCGGGCCGATAGCACCCTGGTTATCCCGGTTAAGCCAAAATAAGCCCTTTTTAGGCTAAAAAAGAGGGTTCGGCGGCATTCGGGCGCCACCCATTACAATCCCTCTAAGACGACTTTTTGCAGCGCATCATTGTGGTGCGTTCTGACAAGGCGTTTTTTGAATGACCAATAAATACGCTATGGATTTAATCCGCAATTTTTCTATCATCGCCCATATCGATCACGGCAAATCTACGCTCGCAGATCGCATTATTCAGTTGTGCGGCGGACTTTCTGACCGTGAAATGGAAGCCCAAGTTCTTGATTCGATGGATATCGAACGTGAGCGTGGCATCACCATTAAGGCGCAAACAGCAGCCTTAAGTTATAAAGCCAAAGACGGCAAAACTTACAACATCAATTTGATTGACACCCCAGGGCACGTAGACTTTTCTTATGAGGTGAGTCGCTCACTGTCTGCTTGTGAAGGCGCGCTATTAGTAGTCGATGCAAGTCAGGGCGTTGAGGCGCAAACAGTTGCCAATTGCTACACCGCCATTGAGCTAGGGGTTGAAGTTGTTCCCGTACTCAATAAGATTGATTTGCCGCAAGCGGATCCTGAGCGCGCTAAACAAGAAATCGAAGATGTGATTGGCATTGATGCCAGTGATGCAATTACTTGTTCTGCTAAGACCGGTCTTGGCGTGACCGAAGTGATTGAAGAAATGATTCGTCGCATTCCGCCGCCAAAGGGAAGCGCTAGTGATCCGTTGCAAGCCCTGATCATCGACTCTTGGTTCGATAACTACGTGGGTGTGGTGATGTTAATCCGCGTGGTGAACGGCACTTTAAAGCCCAAAGATAAAATTTTATTAATGGCGAATGGCTCAACACATTTAGTTGAGCACGTTGGTGTATTTAGTCCGAAGTCGATTGATCGCCCAGAGCTGTCGGCTGGTCAAGTAGGCTTTGTGATTGCTGGCATCAAAGAGTTGAAAGCTGCAAAAGTGGGTGATACGGTTACCCATGCGCCCGGACAGCAAGGGCGCACACCTGCAGCTGCTCCCTTGCCAGGATTTAAAGAGGTGAAGTCACAGGTATTTGCTGGCCTTTATCCCGTTGAAGCTAGCGAGTACGATCAGTTGCGTGAATCACTTGAGAAATTAAAACTCAACGATGCATCACTGCTGTATGAGCCTGAGGTATCGCAAGCACTGGGATTCGGATTTCGCTGCGGCTTCTTGGGCCTGCTGCATATGGAGATCGTGCAAGAGCGCTTAGAGCGCCAGTACGACATGAACCTCATCACTACAGCGCCAACTGTGGTCTATCAGGTGGAGCAGTCAGATGGCACGATGATGATGGTGGATAACCCATCGAAGATGCCGGAGCCTAGCAAGATCGCTACCATTCTGGAACCGATCGTTACCGTTAACCTCTACATGCCGCAAGAGTATGTTGGCGCGATGATTACTTTGTGTGTTGGTAAGCGTGGTATTCAGACGGATATGAATTATTTAGGTCGCCAAGTAAAGCTGACCTATGAATTACCAATGGCCGAGATTGTGATGGATTTCTTTGACAGAATGAAATCCATATCACGTGGTTATGCCTCAATGGATTACGAGTTCAAAGAGTATCGTCCCGCCGATGTAGTGAAGGTCGATATTCTAATTAACGGTGAACGTGTTGATGCATTGTCGGTGATTGTTCATCGTAGCAATAGTCAGCATCGCGGGCGCGAGGTTGTGGCAAAAATGCGCGGCATTATTCCCCGCCAAATGTTTGATGTAGCTATTCAGGCAGCGATTGGCAGCAACATCGTGGCGCGTGAGAATGTGAAGGCATTACGTAAAAACGTGTTGGCCAAGTGCTATGGCGGCGATATCTCCCGTAAGCGCAAACTCTTAGAGAAGCAAAAAGAAGGTAAGAAACGCATGAAGCAGGTCGGTAACGTAGAGATTCCACAAGAGGCCTTCTTGGCTATTTTGCAGGTGGAGGGTTAATGAACTTCGCTCTGACCCTATTTGTTCTAGTGGTTGTTTCGGGCATCGCCTGGGTTGCTGACAAACTCTACTTTGCACCGCAAAGACGCATTGCCGGTATTGAGCGCATGCCGCTATGGCTAGAGTACTCGGCTAGTTTCTTCCCAGTGATTTGTGCAGTGTTTGTATTGCGCTCATTCTTGGTTGAGCCGTTTAAGATCCCTTCTGGCTCGATGATTCCAACGCTACAAATTGGTGATTTTATTTTGGTAAATAAGTTCACTTACGGGATTCGTTTACCAGTCATCAATAAGAAAGTAGTTGAATTAGGCTCACCTAAGCGTGGCGATGTTGTGGTGTTTCGCTATCCCCGTGATGAATCCGTTGATTACATCAAGCGCATTGTGGGTTTGCCAGGTGATGTTATTGAGTATCAAGATAAGCGCCTCACGATCAATGGTCAGCCCTTGGGTTACAGCGGCGGCGAAGCCTATCTCGATCCTGAGAGCATGCGTTATGCCAAAGAATTCACCGAGACCTTTCCAATTGATTTAGGCGCCAATAGTCACCAGATCCTGAATAATCCTGATCGTCCGGCCGGTAATTTTCCAGCGGAGCGTTTCCCAGGATTTGAGAACTGCCAATATCAAAATGCAGGTTTAATTTGCAAGATCCCAGCTGGTCATTACTTTGCTATGGGTGATAACCGTGATAACAGTGCGGATTCCCGTTTTTGGGGGTTTGTGCCAGACCAAAACATTGTGGGTAGAGCGTTTTTTGTTTGGCTCAACCTAGGTTCATTGAGTCGTATTGGTGGATTTCAGTAAATCATGAACGCGCGCACCGTTATCGATACTGCACCGCTACAAGAGCGGCTTGG
The DNA here is from genome assembly GCF_018881755.1 of Polynucleobacter finlandensis. Taxonomy (GTDB): domain Bacteria; phylum Pseudomonadota; class Gammaproteobacteria; order Burkholderiales; family Burkholderiaceae; genus Polynucleobacter; species Polynucleobacter finlandensis. Next base: position 110,992 of record NZ_JACVPS010000003.1, read on the forward strand.
GTATAGTTTTAAAAAGATTGAGCTCCTCAATCAGGCGTTGACGCATCGAAGCCATAGCAAGAAAAATAATGAGCGTTTGGAGTTTTTGGGCGATTCAATTCTTAATTGCGTTGTTGCGGATCTGCTTTACGAGCGCTACTCCGACTTAGATGAGGGTGATCTCTCTCGTGTGCGCGCGAACTTGGTTAAGCAACAGGCCTTATATGAGATTGCACAAACCCTATCTCTATCTGATTACTTGCGTTTAGGTGAAGGCGAGCTCAAGAGCGGCGGATTCCGCAGGCCTTCTATTTTGGCTGACACACTCGAAGCGGTTACTGGTGCCATCTTTTTAGATGGCGGCTTTGATGCTGCCAAGACTTGTTTGCGTAAACTGTATTCCGTTATTTTGTCGCAGGTCGACCCTAAGACCTTGGGTAAAGATGACAAAACGCTATTGCAAGAATGTTTACAAGGCTATCAACTACCTCTGCCAACTTATAACGTTACCGGCACCACTGGCGCTGCGCACAACCAACAATTTGAAGTTGAGTGCCTTATACCAAGCCATAAAGTGGCGGTAAAGGGTGAGGGTGCTTCGCGCCGTGCTGCTGAGCAAGCGGCTGCGAAGTTGGCTTTAATTGCAATGATGAAAGCTTTGCCACAAGAATCTCGCAAACCCAAGAAGACTCGGTCCGCCAAAAAGAAAGCGGCAAAGAAAGAAGTGACCGAAGAGCAGTTCAATCTTAAGCTGAAGGGCTAATCGTGTTTAGATGCGGCACTATCGCCATTGTTGGGCGTCCCAATATGGGCAAATCGACTTTACTGAACGCTTTAGTTGGTCAGAAGATCAGCATTACTTCACGCAAAGCCCAAACCACGCGCCATCGCATTCTGGGGATTCAGAATCGTGAAGAGGCGCAATTCATTTTCATTGATACGCCTGGTTTCCAGACCCGTCTCATGAACACCTTGAATAAAGCATTGAACCGCACAGTCACCACCGCATTGCAAGATGTCAATGTTGCTTGCTTTGTAGTAGAAGCCGGTTACTTTGGCGAGGATGATAAAAAGGTATTAAAGCTGTTGCCATCAGATCTACCAGTGGTGCTCGTGCTCAATAAGCTTGATTTATTTAATAGTCGTTTTCAGACGCCTTCGGAGCGTGACCAGGCGCTGCTCAATTTTATGAAGGATATGTCTGTACCGTGGAGCCAGCTTGGTGGCCACGAAGATCAGGACAAATGTGAGTTTGCTGAAATCGTGCCAATGAGCGCAAAGAGTCCTGCAGATGTGCAAAGATTGTTAGATGTCTTAGAGGGATATTTACCCGAAGGCGAGGCAATTTATGACGTCGATACCGTAACGGATCGTAGTGAGCGTTTCTTGGCTGCTGAGATTCTGCGTGAAAAAGTATTCCGCTTTACTGGTGAAGAGTTGCCTTACACCAGCACGGTAGTCATTGATCAGTTCAAGATGGATGGCAAGATGCGTCGCATTGCTGCAACCATTTTGGTCGATCGTGACAGCCACAAGGCGATGATTATTGGTGCAAAAGGCGAGCGCCTGAAAAAGATTTCTACAGATGCCCGTATCGATATGGAAAAACTATTTGATGGCAAGGTCTTCCTGGAGACTTGGGTCAAAGTGAAGCGTGGCTGGGCTGATGATCGTGCTGAACTTCGGGCGCAGGGTCTGGAGTAACGCTCATGGCCTCGATTCGTGTTGCTGACGAGCCTGCCTTTGTATTGCACAGCATCCCCTATAAAGAGACTAGCTTAATTCTGGATGTGTTTACGCGGCAATATGGCCGCATTGCCTTGATTGCTAAAGGCGCTAAGCGTCCACACTCTGTCTTACGCCCTGTTTTGCAACGCTTCCAGCCGCTACTCGTATCTTGGAGTGGTAAATCAGAACTCCGCACCCTCACTAAATCGGAGTGGGTTGGTGGCACACCCTCATTAGTCGGCGATGCTTTGCTTTGTGGTTTCTATCTCAATGAATTGTTGGTTAAATTTCTGGCGCGTGAAGATGATTACGAAAAACTTTACGATCGCTATACGGAAACTATCTCCGCTCTATCCAATCTAGAGTTTGAATCTAAAGGCTTAGAAGAAATCCTTCGACCGTTTGAGCTGTCCTTATTGCAAGAGACGGGTTATGCGGCAGCATTGGATCGATGTGTTGAGACTAATGAGCCTCCAGTGCTTGATCGACAGTATGTCTATCAGCCTGAGCGTGGCGTTCGACCATTGCAGGCAGATGATCCTGGCCATTGGCCTACTCTAGCGGGCAGATCTCTTTTAGCGATAGCGGTAGGGGATTTTTCTGATCCAGAGACACTCTCTGAGAGTAAGCAGCTCATGCGCTTCCTTTTGGGCTTGCACTTGCAAGATCAGGTTTTGACAACCCGTCAAATTTTGATTGATCTCAAGAAAATCTAGTAATCTACTCAAATGAGTCACTCTAAAGCCCTCGAGCTCGGCATCAATATTGATCACGTAGCGACATTGCGTAATGCGCGCGGGACGATTTACCCTGATCCTCTCAAAGCGGCACGTTTAGCCGAAGAAGCTGGGGCCGATTTAATCACTCTACATTTACGCGAAGACCGTCGTCATATAAAGGATGCGGATTTATTAGCGCTGCGCCCACTAATCAAAACGCGTATGAATCTCGAGTGTGCCGTAACACCAGAGATGCTGAATATTGCCTGTCAGGTTAAACCACATGATGTTTGTCTGGTCCCTGAGAAGCGTGAAGAGGTCACTACTGAAGGCGGCTTAGATGTAATAGGCCATTTTGCGGCCGTTAAAGCAGCTACCACGCAATTACAAAATGCGGGCATTCGGGTATCGCTATTTATTGACCCAGAAGAAAAGCAAATTCAGGCGGCTAAGGATGTTGGTGCCACCGTGGTGGAATTACATACTGGCCGTTACGCAGATCTAGATGGCGATGCTCAAGTACAAGAGTTGGAGCGCATTAAAAAAGCTGCACAGTTCGGCGTCAACATTGGCCTCAGAGTCAATGCAGGGCATGGCTTACATGAAGGCAATGTATTGCCGATAGCTGCCATTGCTGAATTATCTGAGCTCAATATTGGACATGCCATTGTTGCTGAAGCCTTGTTCAAGGGTTGGCAAAAAGCCATTGTGGATATGAAGGCTCTTATGGTTCAGGGCAGAGCAAAGTCCTAGAATATTTAAAGCAGATAAAAAATGATCATTGGCATTGGTACAGACATCCTGCAAATCGAGCGCTTACAAGCAGCTTATGACCGCACCAATGGTCGCTTAGCAGAGAGAATTCTGGGTCCCGATGAGATGCTGGTCTTTAAGCATCGTCTTGCCAGAAATCATAAGCGGGGGATTGCATTCTTGGCAACGCGTTTTGCGGCTAAGGAAGCTTTTTCGAAAGCCATTGGCTTGGGTATGCGCATGCCCATGACCTGGCGCTCTTTGCAGACATTGAATGAACCCAGCGGTAAACCTGTCACTTCCTATTTGGGGGCACTAGCGCTATTTATGCAAGAGAAAAACTGGGAAGCTCAGGTAACAGTGAGTGACGAGCAGGATATGGCAATAGCTCATGTCATCGTCGTTCAGAAGTAAGTGCAAAATTAAATCAGATCTAAAAAGAGAAATAACGGGGAAGAGATGAGTAAGTCAACCATGAACCCGGGCCCGATTACATTGGATGTCGTTGGTCTTGAGTTAAGCGCCGAAGATCGCCGTCGTATTTTGCATCCGCTAACGGGCGGCGTCATCTTGTTTGGCCGTAACTTTTCCAATCGTAAGCAACTTACCAAGTTAAGCTCTGAGATTAAAAAGCTTCGCTCCGACGTATTGATTTCGATTGATCATGAGGGCGGCAGAGTGCAGCGCTGCAGGACCGATGGCTTCACCCATCTCCCAGCGATGCGTAAATTGGGCGAACTCTGGGCGGCTAAAAGTGCATCCACGCATGCCGCTGAATCAGCAGCGCTCGCAATGGCTGCAGCCACTGCTTGTGGCTACGTTCTAGCTTCTGAGTTACGCGCCTGTGGTATCGACTTTAGTTTTACACCTGTACTCGATTTGGATTTTGGTCGCAGTGGTGTGATTGGTGATCGTTCTTTTAGTCGTGACCCACAAATTGTTTTTGCTCTGGCAAAGAGTCTGAATGAAGGTTTACGTTTGGCGGGTATGGCTAACTGCGGCAAACACTTCCCAGGGCATGGTTGGGCTGAGGCGGATTCTCATGTGGCTATTCCAGTAGATGAGCGGTCCTTGGCAGAAATTCTCAATGATGATGCTAAACCTTATGAGTGGTTGGATCTGAGTTTGGCAGCGGTAATGCCGGCGCATGTGATCTATCCAAAAGTGGATGCGTTGCCGGCAGGTTTTTCTAAGATCTGGCTACATTCAGTACTACGTCAAGAATTAGGCTTCGAAGGGGTGATCTTTAGTGATGACCTCTCGATGGAGGGGGCAAGTGTTGCCGGGTCTGTAGTGAAGGGTGCTGAACTTGCACTCGAGGCAGGTTGCGATGCCGTCTTAATTTGCAATCGTCCTGACCTTGCTGATCAGCTGCTCTCAAAGCTCAAGGCATCCAAAGCCAAGCAAGCTCAGTCAGCTACTCGTTTGAATCGCCTAATGCCCCAAGCGCCAGCATTCCCTTGGGATACTCTTCAGAATGAAGTGGAGTATCAGCATGCTAAAGGGCTACTACAACAACTGAAATTGATTTAATAATTAAAAAGCCCGGCATGCCGGGCTTTTTAATATCAACGCAATAAGATCAACGCTAGGTTAACTGTATAGATTCTTAGTTAGCGCGGCTGCGGTATTCGCCAGTGCGTGTGTCGATTTCAATCTTGTCACCAGTGTTGCAGAACAAAGGCACTTGCAGTTCATAGCCAGTTGCCAATTTTGCATTCTTCAACACTTTACCGGAGCTGGTGTCGCCTTTAACTGCTGGCTCTGTGTAAATGATTTCACGAACTAAAGAGTTTGGCATTGCTACTGAGAGTGCTTTACCTTCGTAGAACACCACTTCACATGGCATGCTTTCTTCGAGGTAGTTCAGTGCGTCACCCATGAATTCTGCTTCTACTTCATATTGGTTGTATTCGGTATCCATAAATACATACATTGGGTCAGCGAAATAGGAGTAGGTGCAATCTTTCTTGTCGAGGATCACCACATCAAACTTGTCATCGGCTTTGTAAACACCTTCGTTAGGTGCGCCTGTTAACAAATTCTTAAATTTCATTTTCACAACAGAGGAGTTACGGCCTGAGCGGCTATATTCGGCTTTCAAAACGACCATGGCATCGGTGCCGATCATTACTACGTTACCAACGCGAAGTTCTTGTGCTGTTTTCATCTTGCTATTCCTGGGTGCAGAGCTGAATTTCTGCGGGTTTTATCAAAGACAAGATTGTAACCGCCCGGAGGCCTTTTTCGTTCAGGCTTAGGCTACAAAGCGCATGAGACGGGCTGCCAAGCCCCCATCAGCGTGTTTTTCCAGTAAATGTCCGCGCCAGGCCTTTGAATGGAGCTTCCAGGCATCCAAAGACTTAAGCCACTCTTGAGGCATCGCCCAGGTCATCGCCGCGATAGAGGCGGTTTTAAGGTCTTGGCTAGCCGACTCTAAGTAGAGATCCAGAAAGGCCGCTAATTTCACTTGATGCGCACCATCATCTTGAGGGTAGATATGCCAAAGGAATGGTTTTCCAGCTAGCTGAGCACGTACAAAAGAATCTTCGCCACGTACGATATTGAAATCACATTGTGAAAGTAGCCAGTCATATTCATCTTGTGTCACAAATGGAATAGGCAGTAATTGAATGGTTTCTGGGAGTTGGATTTGCTGTCCAGTGTTAATGCCAAGTAATTCAGTCTGACCGTGTGTCAAAACGATATCGTAGTCTCCCCCGGTTGAGTCAAGATCTTCTAGCCATTTTCTTAGTGGCGCACCCGGGTAACAAAAGATGCTGATCCGTTTGGCATTGGTGCGCAGTTTTGACCAAGTGGCCTCCAGGGCTGCGGGCACTTGCTTTGCAAGCACCGTTGACTCTTCTGGAATAGGGTCTAACAGAAGGCCACCTGAATTCTCTTGGAAGCCCGGGAAGAAAAAGTATTTTGGAATGCCATGTGCTTGTGGTGAAGCCTTTGCATGAAACTCCGTAATCCACGGCTCAGCACTCAAATACTCTAAGTTAATGATGATGGGTTTTTTTGGGGCAATCAGTAAGCCGGCAAGATATCTATCTGGCAGAGTGCAAGCAAAGGCTTCAATGACAACATCCGGCGCCTGAACAGGATGTCGTGCATTATTCAAGCTAGCTTCCCAAGGCAGAAGATCGATTCTGTGTTTAACGGATTGATCTACGCCCGAAGCGAGTAAATTGAGGGTTGGCAGGTCATCACAAAAGATGCGGACATCTTGACCATGAAGACTTGATAAGCTTCGGGCTAGACGCCAGCAAACACCGGCATCACCATAGTTGTCTACGATTTGGCAGAAAATATCCCAACGCATGAGTAATTCGCTTTTTCAGAACCTTCAGCAAGACGTTAAACGGCTTCCCGGATTGCCGGGGGTATATCGCTTTTTTGACGAAGCGGGACAGATTCTATATGTAGGCAAAGCCCGCAACCTCAAAAAGCGCGTTTCTAGTTATTTCCAGCGCACGCAACTTTCACCGCGGATTGCGCTGATGGTGGGAAAAATTGCTCGCTATGAAACAACAGTAACACGGACCGAAACAGAGGCGCTGATTCTAGAGAACAATCTCATTAAAGAATTAGCCCCGCCTTTTAATATCCTATTTCGTGATGACAAGTCTTATCCCTATGTCATGCTCACCGGCCATGAATATCCCCGCCTCGCCTCCTATCGTGGCAAAGTGGATAAACGTCATCATTACTTTGGCCCATTTCCAAATTCATGGGCAGTCCGCAACAGTGTGCAAATTTTGCAAAGGGTGTTTCGACTGAGAACTTGTGAAGACTCGGTCTTTAAGAATCGTAGTCGCCCTTGCTTGCTACACCAGATTCATCGCTGTAGTGCCCCTTGCGTCGGACGTTTAAGCTCTGCGCAGTATGGTCAAGATGTTGCGCAAGCCACGCGATTTTTAGAGGGTGACCATAGTCGAGTCTTGACTGAGCTTGAAAAAGAAATGCAATTACATAGCGAGGCAATGGAGTTTGAAATGGCTGCGGTATTGCGCGATCGCATCGCAGACCTATCGAGTGTTCTACAGCAGCAGTCCATGGATACAGTTGCTGAAGGCGAGGGAGATGTCGACATCATTGCTGTTGCACAGATGGAAGGCATGATCTGCGTCAATTTGGCGATGGTCCGCGGTGGTCGCCATTTGGGTGATCGAGCGTATTTCCCTAAAGGTCGACAAGCCTCTGGCGATTTGCTTACGCCTGCGGAAATCTTAGAGGCATTTATTACACAACATTATTTGGATGATCTTGCTGAAGGTGAGTCCGCATCTGCCCATTTAATACCGTCAGTATTGATTCTGAATCATCCTCTGCAGTCTTCGCTTGATGAAGGTGAGAGCTCGCCAGAAGATCTACAAGAGTTGATCAATCTACAGGCTGGCAGAAAAATTACTTTCTTACATCAGCCTCAAGGCCAAAGGCGCCATTGGTTGGGGATGGCAGAGGGCAATGCCAAGATTGCTTTAACAAAACGACTGGTCGAGACTGGTGGTCAGCTAGCTAGGGCAAGGGCCTTGGCTGACGTTCTGAGTCTGGAGCTGGAAAGCTTAGAACAGTTACGCATCGAATGTTTTGATATTAGCCACACTTCTGGAGAGGCGACTCAAGCTTCTTGCGTGGTGTATGCAAAGAATGCAATGCAATCGAGTGAGTATCGACGCTTCAATATCAATGACATTACCCCCGGTGATGACTACGCAGCAATGCGGCAAGTATTGCAACGACGGTATGCCAACTACCAAGAGTTACCTGCAGAAAAAATGCCACAAGTGATTTTGGTTGACGGTGGCAAAGGCCAGGTTGAGATGGCTCGGCAAGTCCTTTCTGAGTTTGGTATGGATATCAGCTTGATCGTGGGTGTTGCTAAGGGCGAGGGGCGCAAAGTTGGCTTAGAGACTTTGATATTTGCTGATGGGCGAGAGGCTTTAGAGCTTGGGATTGATAGTGCAGCGCTTTTACTGGTTGCCCAGATTCGAGATGAGGCGCATCGCTTTGCGATTACTGGTATGCGTGCCAAACGCGCTAAGGCGAGGACAATTTCTCGTTTAGAGGAAATTGAGGGTATTGGCGCCAAAAGACGTCAAAAGCTCTTGGCTAGATTTGGAGGGCTGCGTGGTGTATCCAATGCCAGTATTGAAGAGATTGCTAGCGTAGAAGGCATTTCAACGACGCTCGCAGAGCAAATTTACCGACAGCTTCATTAAGCCCATTGGGGTATGCTTACGCTATGCCATTCAATTTACCCATAGCCCTGACCTGGTTGCGTGTTGCAGTCATTCCGTTGATGGTGGCAATCTTTTATCTTCCGAATACTTGGCTGACGCCTTTTGAGCAAAACCTTTTTGCCACCATCCTCTTTGTATTTGCTGCAGTAACGGATTGGTTGGATGGTTTCTTGGCGCGTCGCATGAAGCAAGAATCTGCTTTTGGCCAGTTCTTGGATCCTGTGGCGGATAAGTTAATCGTCGCCGCTGCACTGTTGGTATTGCTCAATATGGATCGTGTGCAAGTGTGGGTTGCGCTGGTGATCATTGGTCGAGAAATCACGATCTCTGCGTTAAGAGAATGGATGGCATTGCTGGGCGCCGGAAAAAGCGTGGCAGTCAATATGATCGGTAAATTAAAAACGACGGCACAGCTTGTTGCTATTCCTTTTTTACTTCTGAATGACACTTTATTTGGCTGGTTAGATTGCGCTCGAGTCGGTACTTGGTTAATTTGGGGGGCATCGTTTTTGACTCTGTGGTCGATGTTTTATTACCTACAAAAGGCTTTACCTCAGTTGGCTGGTAAGGTCGACTAAACACCTTCGTCAGGCTTGAACCTAGGCCACATATAGCTTCGGTGTTTATTTGATCAGCACGCATTCTTCCTGGTTACGGGAAAAATGCTTTCTTTTGAATTGTTTGTTAAACTATCGCCCTGTTATGCGGGAATAGCTCAGCTGGTAGAGCGATACCTTGCCAAGGTATAGGTCGGGAGTTCGAACCTCCTTTCCCGCTCCAAGTTCGATGGGAAGCCCTAAAAAGCTTCCCATTTTTGATTCAGGCATATGGCGCGTTGGCCGAGTGGTTAGGCAGGAGCCTGCAAAGCTTCGTACGGGGGTTCGATTCCCTCACGCGCCTCCAGATAATTCTGTGAGTGCATTCCTTAATTGCTTGACGAATCGGGGGCTTCCCCTAAAATGTTCTCATTAAGTAGCCCGGTGAAAATAATGAATATTTTTTTAATTTCCAGATACATTGCTTTAGCTGCCATGGTGGCGCTATTGGGAGCTTGTGCCACTTCAGGTGACGCGCCAACTGGCACGCCTAATGAGATTCAAGAGACTCAAGCTCAGTTGCTAGGCGACATGCCTTTACCTGCGGCTTCTAAAATTATCGGCTCCGAATCATTAATCATTGGTCGTGGTGATAACTGGGTTGGACGCGTAGTTCTTTCAGGTGTGCAATCTCCAACAGATATTTATGCCTTCTTCCAATCTGAATATCCAAGAGCCGGCTGGACAACTATTAGTGCTGTTAAATCTAAAACAAGTATTTTGGTTTTCACTAAAGGCGATCGCACTTCTACCGTTGAATTAAATGAAGGTCCATTAACTGGACCAAAAACGTTGATCACGATTACCTCATCCCCTAAGAATGCGAACGTAGTTGCTCCAAGCAAGAAATAATTTGGCGCAACAAAGGCTACAAGATTTTTAGATATACAGAAATAAAAAAAGACCTCTACTGAGGCCTTTTTCTTTTGTGCTCTGGCTTACTTACAAGCCGCCAGCCCTGATAAGACCTACAGCCTGACCTTCGACTGCGAAGTTGGCTTGCCTGCCATCAACGAGGATGTTCTTGAAGTCAGGATTTTCAGCTTGCAATTCGATCACTAAGCCATTAGGGGTTTTTGTTTGATTCCAGCGCTTTACTGTGACTTCATCATCTAAGCGAGCAACAACGATGTCGCCATTGCGCACTTCAGTCGTTTTTTTCACAGCCAAATAATCACCATCCAAAATGCCCGCATCGCGCATACTCATACCGACTACTTTTAATAGGTAATCTGCACCCTTGCTAAATAAGCTCGGATCAATTGGAACTTGTTTTTCAATATGCTCAACTGCCATGATGGGTGAGCCAGCAGCAACTCTACCAATGAGTGGAAGGGTGAGTTGTTGTAGTGCGCCAGAAGGCAAAGACATCTGACGATATTTATTTTGGTTGTGTGATTGATTGAATCTCTGTGGAATCCGAATGCCACGCGAGGTTCCTGGTGTGAGTTCGATATATCCCTTTTTGGCAAGTGCGCGAAGATGCTCTTCTGCAGCGTTGGCAGATGCAAATCCAAGTTTGGTAGCGATTTCTGCGCGAGTAGGGGGTAGGCCACTATCGCCAATGGCGTTGGTAATTAAATCCAAGATCTCACTTTGACGGGCGGTGAGTTTCGGGAGGGCAGCCAGCTCCTCAATAAAATCGACTGTATTTATGTCCATACTGGGATTGTATACAGCTTTTTTGGCATTTCAAGAACTTTTCTGGCGGTAGATAATGGCTTATGAGCTCAATCGACTTAAAAGCAACACAATCCCCTCATATTTTGGTTCTGGGGATGGGTGGGACCATTGCCGGTCTGGCCGGTGAGCCAGATAGCAAGCCCCTGCAATATCAGTCTGGTCAGGTCGGTGTTGAGCGCTTGCTAAAGCAAGTTCAGGCTGCCGTTCCAGGCGAGCTAAAACTGGTTTCAGTACAGCTTGCTAACGCTGATAGTCGCAATCTGAGTGAGTTACTCCTAACCCAGCTCGGCAATGCCGTTATGGCTGCCTTGGACAATGTGGCTGTGCAGGGTATTGTGATCACTCATGGCACAGATACGATTGAGGAGACAGGGATATTTCTTCAGGCAACCTGTGGCAAGGCTGCTGAGACATTGGGTAAGAGGGTGGTTCTGACGGGTGCCATGCTGCCCAGTAATGCTCCTGGGGCTGATGGCCCAAATAATCTCTTGGGCGCCATTCGGTGGGCCTCTACCCCTCTTGAAAATTGTCCGGGGGGTATTTATGGCGTATTCGCGGGCAAGGTTTGCATGGCCAAAGACTTAGCTAAGCGCCATAGCACAGCATTAAATGCGCCTTTAATGGATTCTCCAGCGAGTCCCATTGGCTTAATCAACCCATCTTGGTTGTTTGGTGTCAAAGCTGTTGAGGCGGCTTGGGGCGAGGATTTGCCAATCCCACAAGAGGGTGAGTGGCCGTGGGTGGACATTCTGACGAGTCATGCAGGCGCTCGCGCTGAGACGATTACCCATTACTTAGGCACCAAGGTCGATGGCTTAGTTCTTGCTGGCTCTGGGATGGGTGGCTTTCATGATGCCTGGAAAGCGCCCTTAGAGGATGCCATGTCTAGAGGCATAGCGCTAGTCAGAACCAGTAGAACCGGGGCCGGCTTGGTATTGGCAGACATTCCCGAAAAAGATCAGTTTGGATGCATGGCTTCAGGCAGTCTTTCTGCGCCCAGAGCACGAATTGCTCTCCAGTTGGCTTTAAATGCAGCAAAACAGGCAAACTTAGTTGGTAAACCCCTGACTTGGCAGGATTTTTTTGCTAGAATAGCGGACTTACCTGAAATTCGGTAAGCGTTTAAATGTGTTGTAAGTTTTACCTACAATTTGTTACTACCTTGTCACACTGGCGCTAACTTCAAAAACCATCGGAAGTTAGCAAGACGCCCAGGTGACTCAATCCTTAAGGAGTGTTAGATGCGTCATTATGAAATCGTCTTTATCGTCCATCCGGACCAAAGCGAGCAAGTGCCAGCGATGATCGATCGTTACAAAGCTACATTAGCAGCTGCGGGCGGCAAAGTTCATCGTATTGAAGATTGGGGTCGTCGTCAGATGGCTTACATGATCGACAAGCTTGCTAAAGCCCACTACGTTTGCATGAACATTGAGTGCGACCAGAAAACTCTGGAAGAGCTCGAGCATGCGTTCAAATTTAACGATGCTGTTTTGCGTCACCTCATCATCAAGACAAAGAAAGCTGAATCAGAGCCTTCCATCATGATGAAAGAAGTGCAACGTGAAGAAGCGCGCAAATCAGCTCAAGTTGACGCTCCTGTAGCGGCAGCCTAAGTTAGAAATTTGAAGAGGAATACAGAGAATAGAAAACGTATCAGAGTGACGGAGCGGCGTTGAATCATTTCACCCTAACTGCATTCTTGGTATCTAAAGACGCGATTCGATTTACACCTGCAGGAATACCGGTGATGCATTGCCAGCTAGAACATAGCGGTGACGTAAACGAGGTAGGAGTGGCAAGGAAAATCCAGATGAGTGTTGAAGCCATAGCAATTGGCCCGATTCAAAAGGGCTTAGAGCAAATGGATTTAGGAACCGAGGCAGTGTTTGAAGGATTCTTGGCAGCAAAGACTCTACGTAATCAAAGACTTGTTTTCCATATCACCCATATTCAATTGAAAAATTAAAGAGGAAATCATCATGGCGTTTGGAAAGAAACCCGATTTCAAAAAGAAACCAGCTCAGAACCCATTGTTCAAGCGTAAGCGTTATTGCCGTTTCACTGTTGCTGGCGTAGAACAGATTGATTACAAAGATGTCGATACATTGAAGGATTTTGTTGGCGAAAACGCCAAGATCACTCCTGCTCGTTTGACAGGCACAAAAGCTAAGTATCAGCGTCAGTTAGACACCGCTATCAAGCGTGCTCGTTTCCTGGCTCTGTTGCCGTTCTCTGACCAACACAAGAAATAATTGGGAGCCCTCAATGCAAATCATTCTTTTAGAAAAAGTAACAAATTTGGGCAACCTCGGCGACGTAGTACGCGTTAAAGACGGTTTCGCTCGTAACTTCTTAATCCCGCAACGCAAAGCGCGTCGTGCAACTGAAGCGGCTATTGCAGACTTCGCAACTCGTCGTGCTGAGTTGGAAAAGTTGGCTGCTGAGAAATTAGCTGCTGCTGAAGCTGTTGGTGCGAAGTTGAAGGACCTGGTTCTCGAAATCGGTCAAAAAGCGGGTGTTGACGGTCGTTTGTTTGGTTCTGTAACCAACCATGACATCGCTGATGCTTTGAAAGCAAAAGGCTTTGTGATTGAAAAAGCTTCTGTGCGCCTGCCTACTGGCCCATTAAAAATGGTTGGTGACCACCCTGTAGCGGTTGCTGTTCATACCGATGTAGTGGTGGATATCACTATTCGTGTAGTTGGCGAGCAAGCTTAAGTTTTAAAACTGTAAACTAGCCTCATGGCTGAATCCCGTTCACGTTCCGTTACGCTGAATCCCGGCATGATGGGTTCTGGGGATGCAGTCGTGCAGGCTTTAAAAGTTCCACCGCATTCTGTAGAAGCCGAGCAATCTCTGCTCGGCGGTCTACTGATCGATAACGCTGCCTGGGATCGCCTGGGTGGAGTGTTAACTGACAAAGATTTCTATCGTCCTGAACATGCATTGATCTATAAGGTCATTCAGCGTTTAGTTGGCGACAATCATCCTGCTGACGTCATTACTGTTCATGAGGCTGTTAAGTCCGAACAGGGTGGTGATTTGGTTGGCATTGATTACCTCAATTCCTTAGCGCAAAGTACGCCAAGTGCGGCGAACATCAAAGGCTATGCCGACATTGTTCGTGATCGCAGCATTTTGCGTCGCTTGATTGAAGTTTCAGACAATATTGTGAACTCTGCATTCGTGCCAGAAGGTCGTTCAGTCAGAACGCTTTTGGATGAAGCTGAATCACGCATTTTGCAAATTGGTGAAGAGGGTAGCCGCAAAGCTGACTACCTTGAGATTGAACCGCTGCTGAGAACGGTTGTTGCTCGTATCGATGAGCTCTATAACCGTCAAGGTGGCAGCGACATCACTGGTATTGCCACTGGTTTTATTGATTTGGATAAGCAGACTAGCGGATTGCAAAAAGGCGACTTAGTCATTGTTGCTGGAAGACCCTCGATGGGCAAAGCGCAGCCGCTTGATGCAAAGATTAAAACCAATGATGGCTGGAAATTAATGGGCGATTTGCAGATAGGCGATCGCTTGGCATCGGTAGACGATCAGCACTCCATTGTTACTGGCATTTATCCTCAAGGCCTAAAGCAAATCTACAAGGTTACTTTTTCAGATGGTCGGCAAGCGGAGTGTTGTGACGAGCATTTATGGCGCGTAATGTATCGCGATTGGTCAGAGCCGAGAGTGATCAATACTGTGCGTTTAATCGAAATGCTTTCTTGTGTCCGCTACAAAAATCGCCTGTGGATAGATCCTGTCTCGGGTGATTTTGGCCATTCAAATGAATTGCCAATCAACCCTTGGGTACTGGGCGCTCTTTTGGGAGATGGCACTTTAGCCTTATCTCACGGTAGTGTTTCATTTTCGACTAACTCTTCTGAGTCGTTGGAACGGATGAATGCGCTGGCTGGATACGAGATGGAATTGGTTCATGCTGGCGCCTATGACTGGAGGCTTGTTTCAAAAGCCAGAATTGCTGTTAATGGTCGAAAATCTGCAGTAACAACCAATTACTTCAGGGCTGCATTAGATGACTTAGGCGTATTGGGTTGCAGGAGTTTTGATAAATTTATTCCCGCACAATACTTAGAATCAGATAAAGCCTCTCGCTTAGCCTTATTTCAGGGTTTAATGGATACGGATGGATGGATTGAAAAATGGGGCTCGATTCGCTTCTGTTCCGTGAGCCAGCAATTAGCAGAAGATGTTGCTTCTTTAGCAAGATCCTTGGGCGGTTTTTGCTCAATCGCCACTAAAAATACTTCATATACCTACAAAGGTGAACGCAAGCAAGGTCGACTAGCTTATGTTTTAAATATGAGCTTTAAAGCTGGTTTTGATGCGTTTACATTGACTGAGAAAAAAGAACGATTAAGAAGTCATTGGGATCGCCAGCGCAGGATAACCTTTAAGAGCATCGAAGCTTCGAGGGTTGCCAACGCACAATGCATTTCAGTTAGCCACCCTCAAAGAACTTATGTAACGAACGATTATGTTGTTACTCATAACACTGCCTTCGCGCTGAACATTGCTGAGAATGTTGCTTTGGCTGAAGGTTTGCCAGTCGTTGTCTTCTCTATGGAAATGTCGGGTGAGCAGTTAGCATCTCGTTTGCTAGGTTCAGTAGGGCGTGTAGATCAAAGTCGTATGCGTACCGGTAAATTACAAGATGATGAGTGGCCGCGTGTTACTGATGCGATTGCTAGATTAAGCAATACCCAAATTTTGATTGATGAGACTGGTGCTCTTTCAAGTTTAGAGTTGCGTGCAAGAGCGCGTCGTATCGCCCGAAACTTTGGTGGCACGCTTGGTTTGGTTGTGATCGACTATTTGCAGTTGATGAGTGGCTCTGGTTCGGAAAATCGCGCAACAGAAATTTCCGAGATCTCACGTTCATTAAAGTCCCTCGCAAAAGAATTGCAGTGCCCAGTAGTTGCTTTGTCCCAATTAAATCGCGGTCTAGAACAACGTCCTAACAAGCGCCCCATCATGTCTGACTTGCGTGAGTCGGGCGCGATCGAGCAAGATGCCGATTTGATCATGTTCATCTATCGTGATGAGGTGTATCACCCAGATACGACTACTGATAAAGGCATGGCT
Organism: Polynucleobacter finlandensis; assembly: GCF_018881755.1. GTDB lineage: Bacteria > Pseudomonadota > Gammaproteobacteria > Burkholderiales > Burkholderiaceae > Polynucleobacter > Polynucleobacter finlandensis. Next base: position 126,805 of record NZ_JACVPS010000003.1, read on the forward strand.
GAGATCATCATTGGTAAACAGCGTAACGGTCCGATTGGTACAGTGCGCTTAAGTTGGCAGGGACCATATACCAAGTTTGATAACTTAGCGATGGGATCGGTTGGATACTCTTCAGGTGGTTACGAGCCGTTCTAAAAGGTAATCCATCAAACACAGATTAAGAATGAATAAATAAAAAGCCTCGCATTGCGAGGCTTTTTTAATGCAGCTGAGTAAATAGATATTACTTGCCGCCTTCACACTTCTTGATGGAGGCTGCCTTGGCGGCACCATAGAGCGGTTTGCCATCTTTGCTAACCGCTTTGGCTTCGCAACCTAAATCTGGTTTTGCATCACCCAGACATTTTTTAACGGAAGCATCTTTAGCTGCGCCATAAATTGGCTTACCGTCCTTGCTAACCGCTTTTGCTTCACACTCGGATTGAGTAAACGCAAAGGATGATGCTGAAAAACTGAGTGCAATGCCGATAACGCTTAAAGCAATAATGATTTTCTTCATGTGACATTCTCCTTTAGTGAAATAGGCGAAGTGCCCAGTTTCCTTACGTTAATGTAACCAAAACTAGAACAGTTTGGTACTTGGTGTTAACTCTATGTGCCCTTCAGCGTGCTACTAAGGCGTAAATCTTCTCGCCTCAGTAAATCTAGCGGCCCAGTAAGGGTTCTCGATTTGCTCTAGACGTACGGTGCCACCAGCACTTGGGGCATGTACAAATCTGCCTTGGCCTACATAGATGCCAGCATGGGAGTATTTTTCGCCAGTGGTGTTAAAAAATAGGAGATCACCTGGGGCGGGAGGCTGATTCTCAATACTCCTCCCTCTGGCGCTCATGAGTTGTATGGTGCGAGGCAACCTGATACCAGCTGCTTTGTTATAGACATAAACGATCAGCCCGCTGCAATCAAAGCCACCCTTTGGGGTATTGCCACCATAGACATAGGGAACGCCTACGAGACCTACTGCCGCAATAGAAACATCTTCTGTACCGACTGTAGTGTCTTGCTTAAATTGGACAACCTTGCTGGCGTTCGATTTTGAGCTAAATGTGTTACACCCAGAAAGCGCAAGAAGGGCGCAAATAAAAATGCCGCACCCCATGAGAGTGCGGCATGTAAGAGCTTGCTTAGAGTGCGTCGGCTGCATGATCCGCAAGACGTGAACGCTCACCACGGGCAAGCGTGACATGTCCACCATGACGCCAGCCTTTAAAGCGATCCACTACATAAGTGAGGCCTGAAGAGCCTTCCGTTAAGTAAGGTGTATCGATCTGCGCAATATTGCCAAGACAAATAATCTTTGTTCCGGGGCCTGCACGAGTGACAAGGGTTTTCATTTGCTTTGGTGTTAAGTTTTGCGCTTCATCAATGATCACATACTTGCTCACAAAAGTTCTGCCACGCATGAAGTTCATGCTCTTCACTTTAATGCGTGAACGAATGAGTTCTTGCGTTGCTGCGCGACCCCACTCACCAGCATTGTCCTCATTGCGATGAAGCACTTCTAAGTTATCATCAAATGCACCCATCCAAGGCTGCATCTTCTCTTCTTCAGTACCAGGCAAGAAGCCAATATCTTCACCAACAGGAACGGTTGCACGGGTAATAATGATCTCGTTATAGCGCTTACTATCAAGCACTTGCTCCAAGCCCGCAGCCAGAGCCAGTAAGGTTTTTCCGGTACCTGCTTGACCTAAGAGTGTGACAAAGTCGACATCCGGGTTCATCAATAAATTCATCGCAAAGTTTTGTTCGCGATTACGTGCCGTCACACTCCAGACATTATTTTTCTGGTGCGAGAAGTCTCTCAAGGTTTGCAAGAGGGCAGTCTTGCCGTTGATTTCTCGAACTTGGGCATAGAAAGGGGTCGAGCCATCCGGATTTTCTTGATAGACGAATTGATTAATCAACATGCTAGGAACACTTGGTCCTGTAACTCTGTAGAACATGGTGCCGGATTTGCTATCGGCCCAGCTCTCCATTGCCTTGCCATGTTTTGGCCAAAAATCTGCCGGTAAGCTCATGACGCCCGAGTACATCAGGTCGCGATCTTCTAATACCTGATCATTGAAATAATCTTCAGCAGGTAAGCCTAAGGCGCGCGCCTTAATACGCATATTGATATCTTTAGATACCAACACCACTTCTTGACCTTTGCGCGTCTGTTGTAGCTCGCTAACCACAGCCAAAATCATGTTGTCACCCTTGCCTTCAGGCAGGCCTTCGGGGAGGGCCTGGGTGGTCAGTTTGGTTTGAAAGAAAAGGCGTCCTGATACATCCTGATTGCCTAACTTGTTGAGGGGGATGCCTTCGTCTAATGAGCCGCTAGTCCCAGCCACTAGTTGATCTAAGGATCTGCTAACGGTACGAGCATTACGGGCAACCTCGGTCATGCCTTTCTTATGATTGTCCAACTCTTCGAGTGTGGTCATCGGCAAGAATAGGTCATGTTCGGAGAAGCGGAACAGAGAGCTTGGATCGTGCATCAACACATTGGTGTCAAGGACAAATAAGCTTGGAGGACCAGTGCGAATGACGCGCTTTGGTTTCTCTGGGATGTTCAGTGATTTGCCATCAGTTTTATCAGTGCGAGCAGGGCGACGATCTGCCTTAATTTTTTCGAGAGCTACTTCAGCTGCAGAGAGATCTTCTTGAGTATCGTTAGTCCAATCAGCAGCATGATTTTCCATTACAACTGGTTTTGCTAGGGCAGGGCGTTTCTTTAAATCTGGCGTATGTTTTTGGCCTAATTTAACTTGGTCAGCAATTTGAGTTGGGATGGGGGGCAATGGCATGCAGACTCTCCTAAAAGAAAAAACCGTCAGGCAGAGAGCTTTGACGGTTTGTGATGAAACTGGTTTTCAAGCGGTTATTGGTAAAACGAAGGGGGTTGCTCGCCGTGCCTGCTGTATATCCAGGCTCTTGAATCAAACGGATTGTTAGTCTTTCCCGTCGGTTACGGTGCATATGACTTTACTTTACCCCAAATTTTGGGCTTTGCAAGCACCTAGCCAAAAATTATTAAAAAAATTAACTAATGGCTTGGGCGGCTTGTAATACCTCTGTCACATGGCCTGCTACCTTAAGTCCGCGCCACTCTTTTGCCAGTTTGCCAGAGGAGTCAAAAAGGAAGGTGCTGCGTTCTACACCGCGCACTTGCTTGCCATACATATTTTTCATTTTCATGACGCCAAAGAGTTGGCATAACTTCTCTTCGGTATCGGCCACCAATTCAAATGGCAACTCTAATTTGCTACGGAAGTTGTCATGGGATTTGAGGCTATCTCGTGATACTCCCACGATCAAGGTATTCGCCTTAGTGAAGGCTTCAATGTTATCGCGGAACTCTCCGGATTCAGCAGTGCATCCAGGAGTCATGTCTTTTGGATAAAAGTAAATAACCAATTTCTTGCCTTGGGCAGAAGCTGGTGTAAATGTTAGGCCTGATGTCGCAGGAATTGCACACTCCGGAATAGATTGTCCGATAGCTACTGTCATGATGATCCCTTTAATAAATGAATGTCTCTACTGCTTATTGCTTAATGATTCTGCACAATCAACTCACCGCTGCGGTTTGCTATTTCACCCCAGCTCACGGGTAATACCGCTATTTTATCGAGTTGTTTGGTGATATCCCAAGATTGGTGTAATTGACCCATGGTGACCAAGTCATGACCTTGATTTAGCCAGCCTATTAGCAGCTGCTCAAAGGCTGGCAGGAGCTTTTGGCCCTCTAGTTCAGCATGCAATGTAAAGACTTGGTCGTTTGGGTTGCTTTGGGTAATTTCTAGGAGCTTTTTGACTGCCCCGAATTCATCAGCACCATCTATGCCAATAAGTTCATCAAAAGTCGGGAGGGTAGTTGGGTATTGGACGTGTTTAGCCTTCCCAGAAGGAAGTGCTAAGCGGTAAGGCATGAGGTTGGCTTCAGCGCGGCCATCGGATGAGTATTTCATGCCCCATTGATCGAGTTGCTCAAACGCTGCTTCATTCATTTGCCACCCAGCCGCACCGTAAGTGGCTGGTGGATGTCCAAAGATTTCTACAAAGCGATCCCAAGACTTTTGCATCTGGGCTTTTGTCCATACGGCATCCTTGGTACGTACGGCATCTTGCCATGCCACATGGTCCCAAGTATGAATACCGGTTTCATGACCAGCCTGGTCAATCGCACGCATTTCTGTTGCAGCCTTTTTACCAATATCCGGTCCAGGAAGGAGTACGCCATATAGCAATGTTTTGATGCCGTAATGCTCGACAACGGAAGTGCGACTGACCTTCTTCAAAAACCCCGGACGAAAGACCCGCTTGAGAGCCCATCCAGTGTGATCGGGGCCAAGGCTAAATAAGAAGCTAGCCTTTAGGCCAAAGCGCTCCAGAGTGCGAGCTAAATTGGGAACACCTTCTTGGGTGCCGCGTAAGGTATCAACGTCTACCTTGAGTGCGATCTTTGCCATGAACCTCGGAGCTTATTCTTTGTCGACTAGGTGACGTGCTTTTTCAACATCCTCACGATAGGCTTCAAAAATATTCTTGAGCGCATCGGTCATGGTAGTTGTTGGCTTCCAGCCTAATTCCTGCATAGTGTTATCAATGGCAGGAACGCGGTTCTGTACGTCTTGATAACCTTCACCATAGTAAGCGCCTGAAGTTGTTTCTTGAATCTTCACTTGGTTAGCAGTCTTTGCATACTCCGGAATGCTTCTAGCAATCTCTAACATCTGCGTAGCGAGATCACGCACAGAGTGATTGTTGATTGGATTGCCAATGTTGTAGATCTTGCCGTCAGCGATACCATCTTTGTTATCAATAATCTTCATCAAAGCATCAATGCCATCATCAATATAAGTAAAGGCACGTTTTTGAGCGCCGCCATCCACCAAGTTGATTGGCTCACCGCGAACAATATGGCCCAAGAACTGGGTCACTACGCGTGAAGAACCCTCTTTTGGTGTGTAGATACTGTCAAGTCCAGGCCCAATCCAGTTAAATGGGCGAAAGAGGGTAAAACGTAGACCTTCCATGCCGTAACCCCAAATGACGCGATCCATTAATTGCTTAGAGCAGGCATAGATCCAGCGTGGCTTGTTGATTGGCCCGTAAACCATATTCGATGCTGCAGGATCAAATTCACCATCTTCACACATGCCATAGACTTCGGATGTAGATGGGAATACCAAATGTTTTTTGTATTTCACGGCTGAGCGAACGATGGGAAGATTCGCTTCAAAGTCGAGTTCAAATACTTTTAATGGCTGCTGTACATAAGTAGCTGGAGTAGCGATTGCTACCAAGGGCAAAATCACATCACATTTGCGGATGTGGTATTCAACCCATTCTTTGTTGATGGTGATGTCACCTTCAAAGAAGTGCATACGTGGATGCTTAACCAAATCACCTAAGCGATCGTTTTGCATATCCATGCCATAGACATCCCAATCGGTCGTCTCCAAAATGCGCTTTGAAAGGTGATGGCCAATGAAGCCATTAACGCCAAGAATGAGTACTTTTTTCATCTTTACTGCCTCGTTTTAATCTAATGAGTATGTTGCTAGTTCGTTGCTGAATTCGTTACTGAGTTGGCTGCAGGAACCATTCTAAAATTTCAACTACCTGGTGGTCGCCGCAAATGCCGAATACCCGATTATCAACCACTTGGATGCCCAGTGCCCCGAGATCGAGATTGTCTGGAAAGGGTCCTTTGAGGGTGGAGCGCGCCACAATCATCTTCCGACCCTGATTTTCGGTAAATGCGCCTGGATACGGGGGTGCTACGGCGCGCACAAGGTCGTGGACCTGTTTGGCAGTTTGTTCCCAATGAATGCGCCCATCTTCCGGTTTGCGACCGCCAAAATAGCTCCCTTTACTCAGCGCATTCGGCTTTTTGGGAACTCGCCCTTGAATGAGTTCTGGGAGCGCTTGGTGGATGACCTCGACAGCAGCTTTGCTGACCTTGCCAAAGACATCGGTGGCGGTTTCATCTGGCCCAATGGTGACTGCGGATTGACCAACAATGTCGCCTGCGTCAGGCTTGACCTCCATGATATGCAGGGTGGCACCAGTTTGAGTTTCTCCGTGAAGAATGGCCCAGTTCACTGGAGCGCGACCACGATATTTAGGTAGAAGGGAGCCGTGCATATTGAGAGCGGCAATCTTGGCACAAGCAAGTAGCTCGGCCGGAATCATATGGCGATAGTAGAACGAGAAAAGATAGTCTGGTGCTAGCTTCCGAATTCTAGGAATAAGTCCCGTCAACTCGCTTGCTGTTGGGGTGAGGTAGGGAATCTGTTGATCTTCACAGAGTTTGGCAACACTACCAAACCACACATTTTCATTGGGATCATCTTGATGGGTTAATACCAAATCAATCTGAATACCGGCACCGATCAAGGCCTTTAAGCAATTGACGCCTACGTCATGATAGGCAAAGACGACTGCGTGCAATTATTTTTTCTCTAAAACAGTTTGCACCACATAGCGTGGACGTTGTCTGACTTGTTGGTAGATGCGGCCAATGTATTCACCTAGTAAACCGAGCCCAAAGAGCATCACGCCAATGAGGAAGAAGGTAAGCGCGAAAAGTGTAAACACACCCTCAACTTCAGCTCCTAATACAAAGCGGCGTATCAGCAAGTAGACAAACAGGCTTCCCGCAGCTAAAGATAAAAGCATCCCGAGTGCAGAGAAGATCTGCAGCGGCATGACCGAGAAGCCGGTCACCAAGTCAAAGTTCAAACGAATCAGTTGATACAAGCTGTATTTAGATTCACCAGCAAAGCGCTCCTCGTGTTTGACAGTGATTTCAGTTGGGTTGGCAGCGAAGGTATAGGCCAGTGCCGGAATAAAAGTATTGCTTTCATCACATTGACGTACCAGGTCTACGATGCGGCGACTATAGCCACGCAACATACAGCCTTGGTCGGTCATGGTGATGTGGGTAATGCTTTGGCGCAGTTGATTCATAGCGCGTGAGGCAAATTTTCTGAAGAAGCTATCGCGACGATTTGCGCGGATAGTGCCCACGTAATCATGACCCTTTAATAACTCATTTGTCAGAGCATCAATCTCTTCAGGAGGGTTTTGCAAATCCGCATCGAGCGTGATGATGTATTCGCCACGAGCGTATTCAAAGCCGGCCATGATGGCCATATGCTGACCAAAGTTACTGTGAAACAGTACCGCACGAGTAACGTCTGGGCGCAGCTCAACTTGTTTTGCTAATAATCCAGCGGAGCGATCTTTGCTGCCATCATTCACAAAGACTACTTCGTAACTAATATTGCGTTTTGCTGCCAAAGTATCTAGCGCTGGATAGAGGCGATCAAACAGCGCCTGAAGTCCATCTTCCTCGTTGTAAACAGGAATAACGATGCTAAGCGTTGGGGTAGCGGCTAAATTGGCAGTCATGGTGCAATTTTGCCTGATCTTACTGATCAAGCCTATTTATTGTGTATAGCTAGTTTTTACGGTGTTTTTTCAGGATGCCACATAAGCCCTGGGCGATACGAGGCACATCCCCATCAGTCATTCCAGGAAAGAGGGGGAGGGTCAAAATAGAGCGGCCGATACGTTCCGCGGTCGGAGTATCAATGGCTTGGTATCCTAAATTCTTGTAGAGGGTAAAGCCAGTAATAGCGGGGTAATGTACGCCGGTACCAATACCCAAGTCTTTAAGTGCGGTCATCACTTGGGCGCGATCTACATTGAGTTGGTCTAGTGGCAGGATGATTTGAAACATATGCCAATTACTCTCTGTGAAATTCTCAGGAGGTAGTTCTAATTGAAGATCTTCGATGCCAGCGGATTTCATTTCAGCGCGAATGACATCAAAGTACTGACGCGCTAAATTGCTTCTACGGGTTTGAAACGCAGGAAGCTGTTTGAGTTGATGAAGACCAATGACCGCATTAACATCAGTCAAATTATCTTTACCACCGAGCACGTCTACATCCATGCCATCCATGCCTTGGCGGGTTAAGCCTTGCAAGCGAAATTTCTCGGCAAGCTTTGCTTCATCCAGATTATTAAAAACCAAGCAACCACCTTCAACCGTAGAGAGGTTTTTGTTGGCCTGAAAGCTAAAGCTCACTAGATCCCCAATGGCGCCAATCTTTTGGCCTTTCCACTGCGAGCCAAAGGCTTGCGCAGCATCTTCAACCACCCGCAAATTGTGTTGCTTGGCTAGCGCATAAAGTTGATCCATGTCTACAGGCAAGCCAGCCAAATAGACCGGCATGATGGCACGTGTCTTAGGGGTAATGGCAGCGCTCACTTTACTCAGATCAATATTGCGAGTGATTGGATCAATATCCACGAATACCGGTTTTGCTCCGACACCTAAAATGACATTGGAAGTAGCGACCCAAGAAATTGGAGTGGTAATGACTTCATCGCCTTCATCGATACCCAGTACTTGAAGAGCAATCTTCATGGTAGCAGTGCCGTTGGCAAAGCAGCGCACAGGACGTCCGCCAAAATATTCACTTAATGCGGCTTCAAATTCAGCGAGCTTAGGACCAGAGGTCACCCAACCCGAACGAAGTACTTCGCCAACGGCATCAATCGTTGCTTGATCGAAGCTGGGTCGAGTAAAAGGAATGAATGGCAGTGCTGACATAGATGGCCTTATTGTTTTGTGGGGCTTGCTGTATCTGGGTGCTTCACAATGACTCTGCGCGAGTCTCTGCCGATCTCTTGCATTGGCAGGCCTTGTTTTTGTAACTCAATGTATTGCTCTGGAACCATGAGGGCATATGCGGTGTCATCCTCTTTCCAGCGCGCGGTAAATGCCTCGAGAGTTGGCATCCATAACTGAGGCTCTTGTTGCACGCCAAACTCGAGTTCATCTGGAGATGCCACCATGATCATGGTTTTACCTAAATAGAAGGGAACTGTATGGTCCAAAATATTCACGGAATAGAAGTTCACCTTTTCTGGGATGTCTACTTTTACTTGTTCGACTAAATCTATTCCTGATACGGCGCGACCGAGAGTTTCGTGACCAGTGCCGGCGATGATGGCGCACAGAAAAAAGCCTCCAGCAAAACTCGTGAGGCTGAGTAGCCCGTTGCGTTTACTTTTCCATGCGGCCAATAAGCTAAAGATTATCAGGGCTACTAATGCTGCAATGATCCACAGGGTGTACTGCGCATACGCAATGATTTCATCAGGTCTTGCTTGTCGGCTAATTTCTGAGAGGAAGAAGAAACCAACTGCTCCCAAGACCGCAAAAGCAAGTACTTGCAATCTCCAATCCAATCCAAGTGAGTTGTGTTCGCCCAGGAGTTGATCAAGTCGGGCTCCAATCAGTATTGCCAACGCTGGGAAAATCGGAATAATGTAACCCGGTAACTTAGAGTGTGAAACGCTAAAGAATGCGAAGATCACGACAGACCAACACACCAATAACCAGCTACTGGAGAACCCACGCCAGCGCTCACCCCATGCTTTAGCCATAGCTCCTGGCAGCTGTAATACCCAAGGCAGCAAACCAATCATCAGGAGGGGGGCAAAATAATAAATAGGACCTGTTCGACTGTGAGCATCTTGTGTGAAGCGTTGCAAATGTTCGTGAATAAAAAAGAATTCTAAAAATTCAGGATTGCGTTGCGACACCAAAACAAACCATGGCGCAGAGATGATGAGGAAAATAATAGCGCCACTTAAAAGATGCAGACGTTTCCAAATCTTCCAATCCCAATTGGTCAATGAGTAAGCAATAAACACCATGGCTGGAATAGCTGCACCAATCAGACCTTTGGATAGCGTCGCTAGCGCCATGAAACCCCAGCAAAGCCACATCCAATGACGCGTAGACGATTTACTTTGTGGGGACTGCGCTAACAATAGACTGCACAGCGCCGCCACTAAAAATGCTGACAGACCCATGTCCAGGGAGTTCATGTGCCCACTGATGACCCACATAGGGCTGGATGCCAAAACGACTGCGGATAAAAATCCTGCTCGTGCGCCATATAACTTGGCACTGGTAAGGCCGATGGCAATGATGGTTAAAAATCCAGTCAGCGCAGTCCATAGTCTGGCTTGCCAATCCCCAATACCGAATGCTTTGAAAGCAATGGCAGTAGCCCACACTTGCAGTGGTGGTTTCTCAAAATATTTATAGCCGTTGTAACGCGGAGTGACCCAGTCGCCCGTGACTAACATCTCGCGCGCGATTTCTGCATAACGTCCTTCATCCGAAGGAATTAAATGCCGGTAATTTAAAGTGCCAAACCAGAGGAGCGCATAAACCAAAGCCAGCAGGAGAATCTTGCTGGGGTTTAAGAGGTTCAACTGCTTGGTTTGGCCTAATTGCATTCGTTGGCTTCCACAATCAGGGCTAATAAGACTTGCCGACCTTCACCAACCAATATGTTGTATGTCCGGCAGGCTGCCTGAGAGTTCATGATCTCAAACCCAATCTTGGCTGCAATGAGGGCTTTTAGGAGTTCTGGCTTGGGAAAGCGCTGTTTAACGCCTGTGCCAATCAGGATTAATTCTGGCTTTAGAGCAAGCATTTGCTCAAAATGGCCCGGTTCTAGGGCTTCAAATGCCTTGACGGGCCATTCTGAGATAGCCCCGTCTGAGCTAATCAAGACTGCGTGTCTATAGGGAGTCTTATTGATCTCGACGTAGCCGTCACCATAGCCGGTGATCGTATTGGCTCCGGAATGGGGGTCAGATTGAAGCTTCACATGCACTCTCTGTCATAATTATATGGATTATAGCTAGCTGTTTTTTCTCAGATTTCAAGAACTTACCTTTAATTTATTGTGAAACCGATCCTAAAGTCCGAAAAACTCAATAACGTCTGTTATGACATACGTGGGCCAGTGCTCGAGCTTGCTCAGCGCATGGAGGAAGAGGGTCAAAAGATCATCAAATTGAATATCGGCAATGTGGGGGTATTTGGCTTCGACCCTCCCGAAGAGATACAACGCGACATGATCCGCAATTTGAGTAATGCATCAGCGTACTCCGATTCCAAGGGAATCTTTGCAGCCCGCAAGGCAATCATGCAGTACTCCCAGGAAAAAGGCATTCAAGGCGTGACTTTGGACGATATTTACACCGGTAATGGCGTTTCTGAGCTCATTGTGATGTCAATGAATGCATTGCTCAACAATGGTGATGAGGTGCTGGTTCCCGCTCCGGATTATCCGCTTTGGACTGCTGCTGTGAGTTTGTCTGGTGGATTGCCAGTTCACTACCTTTGTGATGAATCAAAAGAATGGGCACCTGATTTAGCAGACTTGCGCAAAAAGATTACGCCGCGCACCAAAGCGATTGTGGTGATTAATCCCAACAATCCAACAGGTGCTATTTATTCCAAAGAAGTATTGGTCGAATTAACTGAGATTGCGCGCGAACATGGTTTGATTTTGTTTGCCGATGAGATTTACGACAAGATGCTGTATGACCAAGAGAAACATCTTTCCTTGGCGTCTTTATCTACTGATGTCGTCATCATTACTTTCAACGGTCTATCCAAGAACTACCGTTCCTGCGGCTATCGCGCTGGTTGGATGGTGGTATCTGGTGATAAAGAAATGGTGCGCGACTATATTGAGGGGCTCAATATGCTCTCCTCAATGCGCCTGTGCGCCAACGTGCCAGGGCAATATGCGATTCAAACGGCGCTTGGTGGCTATCAAAGTATTAATGATTTAGTAGGCGAGGGTGGTCGTTTAGCAAAACAGCGCGATCTTGCTTGGAAACTCATTACAGAAATTCCGGGTGTGACTTGCGTCAAACCTAAATCTGCTTTGTATCTCTTTCCAAAATTGGATGCAGAGATGTATCCGATTGAGGATGATCAGCAATTCATTGCTGATTTTCTGAAAGAAGAAAAAGTGTTATTAGTTCAGGGATCTGGATTTAATTGGGCAAAGCCTGATCATTTCCGTGTTGTGTTCTTGCCCCATGAAGATGTGTTGAAAGAGGCTATTGGCCGGCTTGCACGTTTTCTGGAGCGTTATCGTCAAAGGCATGGTCGTAAGACTTCTTCAACTGCAGCAAAGGCATCATGAAACCGATTCAAGTAGGTCTGTTGGGTATTGGCACTGTTGGTGGTGGTGTATTCACCGTTCTCGAGCGTAATCAAGATGAGATTCAACGCCGCGCTGGCCGTGGTATTCGCATTCATACTGTTGCAGATCTCAATGTAGAAAAAGCTAAAGAGTTGGTCAAGGACCATGCATTGGTTGTGAATGACGCGCGTGCCGTGATTAACAATCCTGAGATTGATATCGTAGTTGAGTTGATCGGTGGTTATGGCATTGCTAAAGATTTAGTGCTTGAAGCGATTGCTGCTGGCAAGCATGTAGTCACTGCCAACAAGGCATTGATTGCAGTACATGGCAATGAGATTTTTAAGGCCGCACATGAAAAAGGTGTCATGGTTGCATTTGAAGCTGCAGTGGCTGGCGGTATTCCTATTATTAAAGCCTTGCGTGAAGGCTTAACAGCAAATCGTATTGAGTGGATTGCCGGCATCATCAATGGCACTACGAATTTCATTCTTTCAGAGATGCGTGACAAAGGCTTGGACTTTGCTACCGTTTTAAAAGAGGCGCAACGTTTAGGTTACGCCGAGGCTGATCCTACCTTTGATATCGAAGGTGTTGATGCTGCCCATAAAGCAACCATCATGAGTGCGATTGCATTTGGTATTCCGATGCAGTTTGAAAAAGCACACGTAGAAGGTATTACCAAGTTAGATGCCATCGATATTAAATATGCTGAGCAGCTGGGCTATCGCATTAAGTTATTAGGCATCGCTAAAAAGACAACTACTGGTGTTGAGTTGCGCGTACATCCAACCCTGATTCCGACAAAGCGTTTGATTGCTAACGTTGAAGGCGCCATGAATGCGGTGCAAGTATTTGGTGATGCTGTTGGTACCACCCTCTACTACGGTAAAGGTGCAGGTTCTGAGCCAACCGCTTCTGCGGTGATTGCGGACTTGGTCGACATTGCCCGCTTGCTGAGCGCTGACCCTAAGAATCGTGTTCCTTACTTAGCTTTCCAGCGTGATTCTGTCCGTGATACACCAGTACTGCCAATGGGTGAGATCACCACAAGTTACTACCTGCGCATGCGTGTTGCTGACCAGGCTGGTGTGCTGGCTGATATCACTAAGATCCTGGCGTCGCATGGTGTTTCAATCGATGCACTCTTACAAAAAGAGGCGGATGAGGGGGAAAGTCAAACTGACTTGGTTGCGCTCACACACGAAACTAAAGAAAAAAACATGCTTGCGGCGATTGATGAGATTCAGAATCTTAAAACAGTCGACGGTGAAGTGGTCAAAATTCGTTTAGAAAATCTGTCTTAATACACAATGCGTTACCAATCAACACGCGGTAATAGCCCGCAGCAATCCTTCCTAGAAATTCTGCTGGGCGGTTTAGCTCCAGATGGGGGCTTGTATTTACCTGCGCACTATCCGAAGGTAACACCAGTACAACTCGATTCTTGGCGCGGCCTGTCTTATGCTGACTTGGCTTATGAAGTATTGAGCTTATATTGCGATGACATTCCAGAGAATGATTTACGTGCCTTGTTGCGTAAAACCTATACCGAGCAGGTCTACTGCAATGGGCGCTCACAAGACAATGCGAAAGACATTACACCTTTACATTGGCTGGGTGAAGAGGGCGGCACTCGCATTGGTTTATTAAGCCTATCCAATGGACCAACATTAGCGTTCAAAGATATGGCCATGCAGTTATTGGGCAATCTTTTTGAATATGCATTAAAGCGCGCCGGGCAAAAGCTCAATATCCTGGGTGCTACCTCTGGCGATACTGGCAGTGCGGCTGAATATGCCATGCGAGGCAAAGAAGGCGTGAAAGTGTTCATGCTTTCACCTCGTGGCAAGATGAGCGCCTTCCAATCTGCGCAGATGTACTCCTTACAAGATCCCAATATTTTTAACTTGGCAGTTGCCGGTGTGTTTGATGATTGCCAAGATATTGTGAAGGCCGTGAGCAATGACCACGCCTTTAAAGCAAACAACCAAATTGGCACAGTGAATTCCATTAACTGGGGGCGCGTGGTTGCTCAGGTGGTGTATTACTTCCAAGGCTATTTACTAGCGACTAAATCTAGCGCTGAAAAAGTATCCTTTACCGTCCCGTCAGGCAACTTCGGCAACATTTGCGCTGGGCATATTGCCCGTATGATGGGTCTGCCAATCGAGCATTTGGTGGCTGCCACCAATGAGAATGATGTGCTCGATGAGTTCTTCCGCACAGGTGTGTACCGTGCGCGCAAGTCTGCTGAAACGCTTCATACTTCTAGCCCATCAATGGACATCTCCAAAGCTAGCAACTTTGAACGCTTTGTTTTTGATCTCTTAAGTCAAGACGGTAAGGCCACTGCTGAGAAATTTAGGCAAGTTGATGAAGCTGGTGGATTTGACATCTCCAAAGAGGCGATCTTTAAAGAAATGGGCAAATACGGCTTTCAATCTGGCCGCAGTACCCACGAGGACCGTTTAGAAACTATTCGCAATATCTATCGGCAGTATGGAACCATGATTGATACGCACACCGCTGATGGTGTCAAGGTTGCGCGCGAACATTTGCAGGTAGGCATTCCGATGATCGTCTTGGAAACCGCATTGCCTGTCAAGTTTGAAGAGACTATTGAAATCGCTCTAGGGCGTCCTGCTGAATGTCCTGCTGCATTTAAAGATATCAAGTCCTTGCCGCAGCGCGTAGAAAATATTGATGCTGATATCAATCAGGTTAAAAATTTCATCACGACGCATCTGAATTAACTAACCTATAAAAAAGAAGTTTCTAAAAAATATTGCTATGACTAAGCCACCGATGTTGACAGCTCAGCAGGCTATAGATCATTTACTCTCACATGCTCAGACTGTGACTGAGAGTGAAGAGGTGAAAACTCAAGCAGCGCTCGGCCGAATATTGGCAGAGAATGTGAATAGCTTGGTAGATGTGCCTCCGCTCGACAACACGGCAATGGATGGTTACGCTGTTCGCATTGCAGATGTTCATGTTCCCGGAGCTATTCTGAGGATTGCCCAACGCATTCCCGCTGGATCCATTGGTACTCAATTAGAGCCTAGTACTGCAGCACGCATTTTTACTGGTGCACCAGTTCCATCTGGTGCTGATGCAATTGTCATGCAAGAAGACTGCACTCTTCCTGAAGGTCAGGTTGAGCAGGTGCAAATTAATGTCACTCCAGCAGTGGGGCAGTGGATTCGTCGCAAGGGCGAAGATTTAACAGCGGGTAAAACAGCCTTAGTTGCGGGAACATTTTTGCGCCCTCAAGAATTGGGCGTTGCCGCCTCAGCAGGCTTAACGCATTTGAGTGTTAAACGCCGTGTCAGAGTGGCAGCATTCTTCACGGGTGACGAGCTGGCTTTACCGGGTGAGCCTTTGAAGCCCGGTGGTATTTACAACTCCAATCGCGATACCCTGTTGGCATGTCTTAAATCTTTAGGATGCGATGCTACCGACTTAGGAATTGTTCCTGATCGCTTAGATGCAACCAGACAAGCTTTGCGTCAAGCAAGTAAAGGCCATGATTTGATCATTACCTCTGGTGGCGTATCTGTCGGCGAGGAAGATCACATTAAACCTGCTGTTACTGCAGAAGGACGTTTAGATCTTTGGCAAATCGCCATTAAACCTGGCAAACCATTGGCCTTTGGTGCGGTACGTAAATCTGACAAGCCAGAAGATGGTGAGGCGTGGTTTATTGGTTTGCCTGGTAATCCAGTTTCAAGCTTTGTCACCTTTCTATTGTTTGTTCGCCCCTTTATCCTGAAATTACAGGGGCGTGATGTAATTGCGCCTCAGTCATACCCGATGCGAGCTGATTTTGATTGGTTAAAAGCAGATCGTCGTAATGAATTTCTGCGTGTCAAAATCAATTCTCAAGGCGGTCTTGATTTATTCCCCAATCAAAGCTCAGGCGTTCTCACTAGCGCCTCTTGGGGGGATGGTTTAGTAGATTGCCCGCCAGGAGAGGCCATTAAGGCGGGTGATATGGTCAAGTACATTCCATTTAGTGCACTTCTGAGTTAATCGGACTACGATTCCCTGATGAAACTCGAATTACGATTCTTTGCATCCTTACGTGAGGCGCTTGGCGTTCCGCAAGAGAGCATCACTATTCCTGCGCAAGTAAAAACGATTGCAGACCTACGCAGCCACCTCGCTCAGCGAAGTGATGTGTGGGCAGAAGTGCTGGGGAGTAACAAAGTGATTCGTTGTGCCTTAAATCAACAAATGGTTGATGCCGGCACTCTTCTAGAAGATGGTGCTGAAGTCGCCTTCTTTCCGCCGGTGACTGGTGGATAAGATGGTAAACACTTTTATTCGCATTCAGGAAGCTGATTTTGACCTCACTACGGAGATTACGAATCTTCGTCAGGGTGATCTTCAGGTCGGCGCAGTGGTGAGTTTTTTGGGTACAGTGCGCGATATGAATGAGGGTAGTCAAGTTAAAGCGATGACGCTAGAGCATTACCCAGGGATGACCGAGAAGGCCCTCCATGACATCATTGATCAGGCTAAAACCCGCTGGGATATTCGCAAGACTTTGGTGATTCACCGAGTTGGCCCACTTTTGCCCGAAGATCAAATCGTATTGGTGGCTGTGACAAGTGCACATCGTGGTGAAGCTTTCGCTGCATGCGAGTTCATCATGGATTACCTAAAAACCGCTGCGCCATTTTGGAAAAAAGAAGAGACGCCAGAGGGTGGGCGATGGGTGGATGCCCGCATTACAGACGAAGCTGCAATGGCTCGCTGGGAAAAGAAGTAGAAAGCATTTAATGCAACGCCACTACCCCTGAGATGAGGTTGATGGCCAGCGCTAGTAGTGATGCATTGAAAATAAATGCTGTCATACCCTGAATCATCACCCAAAATCGCATTCTGGAGTTCGCAATATTGACATCAGCGGTTTGGCAAGTCATGCCAATTACCATTGAAAAATACAGAAAGTCTATATAGAGTGGTTTCAGCTTTGCTGCAAAAAGCAAGGGGGCACTTTTGGTTTTTTCAAACTCTATGTAGTAGGCGTGGGCGTAGTGCAATGCAAAAGCAGTGTGCACTACAAGCCAAGAAACGGTGTAAGTTGAAAGTACTATGGCAATCTGCCAGAAAGCATCCGTAGCAGAAAGCAATCTAACGCTAGATAGAATAATCACAATAGCGACCAGGCTGGCTGTGGCTGCCAATATTGTGATCAGCAAAATAATGGCAGCGCCAGCGTCTTCTTTTTTGGAGAGGGTTAAGATATTTTCTTCTCTTGAAAAATACATCATCATGTAAGTCAAGAAAAGGTAAATACATCCAGAGACAACCCAAGAAATTGCCACACAAACTGGAATGGAGAGCCCGGTCGGTAGTAGAAAAAATGTCGCAATGCCAGACATGCCGATAATCAATAGACGATGGCTAGTGCTGATACGATGCCAATGTTGGGACCAGTGGTGTGAAATCATATGGACCTTAGTATGCACGCAAAACTGTAAGCTCGAACCAGGTGCTTGCCTTGCATTTATTTTGATGCAAAATGTACACAATCAAATTGAAAGAGTGGCCATGCAAAAAAATCAAAAGGGCTGGATCCTAGCTATCGGATTGCTATTAATTCTGATTGCCTGTGTAGTTGCCTATGTTGGCACCATGCCCGCCGAAGCCAATCTATAGTTTGTAACGAGGATGGGACTTGCTGGAGGATGTGTTATCCAAGACTTAAGCCTTCTCATCCTTAAAAAATCCCAATTTCTGAACTCTTGGAAGCTTCTTTAATTTAGCTTCCGCCTTAGAGGCCTCAGATCTATCTGGATGGTCTTGCGTTGCCAAAAGGACGACTGGTCTGCGAGACCTGGTGTAGCGGGCGCCTTGCCCTGAATTATGAGCTTCCAGGCGATGTTCTAGCCGATTGGTAATACCGGCGTATAGGGTGCCATCGGAGCATTCAAGAAGGTAAACAAGCCAGGTCAAAATAGGGGTAAATCCGCTTAAAAAGGGTGATAAAGCCTTGAAATCTGCCACATTGCCCTTATATTCTATAGATAGATATACATAGAGTAGATGGGTACAAAAATGAGAATAGATAAATTAACAACTAAATTTCAAGAAGCGCTCAGCGAGGCTCAAAGCCTAGCCTTAGCCAAAGACAATCAGTACATTGAGCCAGCCCATTTATTGCTGGCTATGTTGCGCGATTCTGATGGTGGGGCTAAGAGCTTATTAACCAGAGCTGGGGTCAATGTATCTGGCTTAGAAAAAGGCCTTGAGAAGTTGATTGGCAACTTACCTGAAGTTCAAGGCACTAGTGGCGAAGTTCAGGTTGGACGTGACTTAAGCAATTGGTTGAACTTATGTGAAAAAGAAGCGAACAAGCGTAATGACCAATTTATTGCCGGCGAACTTTTTTTGCTGGTGGCGTCTGATGACAAGGGCGAGCTAGGCAAACTTGCTCGTGAAAATGGATTAAATCGTAAATCATTAGAAGCGGCTATTGATTTAGTGCGCGGAGGAGAATCGGTGAATAGTGCGGATGCTGAAGGTCAACGTGAAGCCTTAAAAAAATACACGATCGATTTAACTGAGCGCGCTCGTATGGGTAAGCTCGACCCTGTTATTGGTCGTGATGATGAAATTCGTCGCACTATCCAGATTCTGCAACGTCGCGGCAAAAACAATCCAGTGTTGATTGGTGAACCTGGCGTAGGTAAAACTGCCATTGTGGAAGGCTTAGCGCAGCGGATTGTGAATGGCGAAGTACCTGAGACTTTAAAAAACAAGCGCGTCTTAGTTTTGGATATGGCTTTGCTGTTGGCGGGCGCTAAGTATCGGGGTGACTTTGAAGAGCGTCTGAAGGCGGTGCTAAGTGATGTCGCCAAAGATGAGGGTCAAACTATTATCTTCATCGATGAGATTCATACGATGGTGGGTGCCGGCAAGGGCGATGGCGCAATGGATGCTGGCAATATGCTTAAGCCAGCTTTGGCCCGTGGCGAATTGCATTGCATTGGCGCGACCACTTTAGATGAATATCGTAAGTACATTGAAAAAGATGCTGCTTTAGAGCGTCGCTTCCAAAAGGTGATGGTTGAAGAGCCCAGTGTAGAGGCAACCATTGCTATCTTGCGTGGTCTGCAAGAGCGCTATGAACTGCATCATGGAATTGAAATTACCGATCCAGCGATCGTGGCTGCTGCAGAGCTATCCCATCGTTACATCACTGATCGTTTCTTGCCAGATAAGGCAATTGATTTGATTGATGAAGCGGGTTCACGCATTCGGATGGAGATTGATTCCAAACCAGAGGTGATGGATAAGATGGAGCGCCGCTTGATTCAGTTAAAAATTGAGCGTGAAGCTGTTAAAAAAGAGAAGGACGAGGCTTCTCAAAAACGCCTTGGTCTTATCGAAGATGAAATCAAACGTCTTGGAGCTGAGTATGCTGACCTAGAAGAAATCTGGAAGGCTGAAAAGGGCGCTGTTCTGGGTGCTGCCAATATTAAGGAGGAGATCGAGAAGATCAAGACCGACATTGTGAAGCTCCAACGCGAAGGTAAATTAGAAAAAGTCGCTGAATTGCAATATGGCAAATTGCCTGAGCTTGAGGCTAAGCTGAAATCCGCTGCTGCTGCTGAAGCAAAGGGCGATAAAGACGGTGTTGTGAAACACAAGCTCCTGCGTACCCAGGTTGGCGCCGAAGAAATAGCTGAAGTAGTTTCTCGCGCGACAGGCATTCCTGTTTCTAAAATGATGCAAGGTGAGCGCGATAAATTACTCAAGATGGAAGAGTTGCTTCATCAGCGCGTGGTTGGTCAAGAAGAGGCTATTCGTGCGGTATCAGATGCCATTCGTCGCTCACGCGCAGGCCTAGCTGAAGAAAATCGGCCTTATGGCTCATTCTTATTCCTTGGGCCTACTGGCGTTGGTAAAACTGAACTCTGCAAAGCTTTGGCTGGCTTCTTGTTTGATAGTGAAGAGCACTTAATTCGCATTGATATGAGTGAGTTCATGGAGAAGCATAGTGTTGCCCGCTTAATTGGGGCGCCTCCAGGTTATGTTGGTTACGAAGAGGGTGGCTATTTGACAGAAAAAGTACGTCGCCATCCATACAGCGTGATCTTGTTCGATGAAATCGAGAAGGCGCACCCTGATGTTTTTAACGTCTTACTGCAAGTGTTGGATGATGGTCGTTTAACGGATGGTCAAGGTCGTACTGTTGACTTCAAGAATACCGTCATTGTGATGACCAGCAACATTGGATCGCATTTGATTCAGTCAATGGCCGATAAAAAACAGTCTGAAATTAAAGAGGCTGTTTTTGGTGAGTTGAAGAATCATTTCCGTCCAGAATTCTTGAATCGTATCGACGAGATCGTAGTGTTCCACGGTCTTGATAAGGCCAATATTGCCAATATTGCAAAGATTCTTCTCAAGAACTTGTCGGATCGTCTGGCTAGAGTAGATATGCAGCTTGAGGTTAGTGATGCCGCTTTGAATAAGATTGCTGAAGTAGGTTTTGATCCAGTTTATGGAGCTAGGCCACTCAAGCGTGCTATTCAGCAGTACATTGAGAACCCAGTTTCTAAAATGATCCTGGAAGGTACCTTCGGTCCTCAGGATGTTGTGCCCGTAGATGTGGATAAAAAAGGTGAATTTAGCTTTACCCGTCAAGTTCACTAGCGTCGAATAGAAAGCAAGCAGGAAAATTCCTGCGCCAGTACACTCGAGACATGACTGATGCGCAATTAAATCGGCGTGCCAGTGATGTCCGGGTGATTGCTTTGATTAGCCTGGCTCACGGTAGCTCCCATTTCTTTCATTTAATTCTGCCACCCATGTTTCCATGGTTAAAGAATGAGTTCGCCGTTAACTATGCTGAGCTTGGTTTGCTCATGTCGATATTCTTCGTGGTTTCTTGCATCGTGCAGGCTGCATCCGGATTTTTGGTTGATAAAGTGGGGGCTCGGCCAGTGTTGTTCTCTGGCATGGGCTTATTGATTCTGGCGGCATTGATGTATTCCCAAAGCAATGGATACACCATGTTAGTTTTGGCTGCGATCGTTGCTGGGTGCGGTAACGGCATCTTTCATCCAGTTGATTACACCCTCATCAATCATAAAATTTCACCCCCAAATTTGCCTTATGCGTATTCGGTTCATGGCGTTACTGGCTACTTAGGCTGGGCTGCTGCACCTGCTTTTATGGTGGCGATAGCGACTGTGACTGATTGGCGCATTGCCTTTGTGGCTGCCGCTGCTCTCGAAGCTCTAATTCTGTTGTTCCTTTGGATGAATCGTGGGCTGCTGCTAGATAACGCTCAAGAGCGGCATGAGGAATCCAGAAAGAGTCATGCAGCGAGCAACCCTAGTGGTGTTCCCATGACTACCTATGGATTTTTGAAATTACCAGCAGTATGGCTCTGTTGGATTTTCTTTTTGTTTAGTGTTGCTGCCACTACAGGTCTTCAATCATTTGCACCAACAGCACTTTTCCAAATCTACACGCTCGATGTCAGCACAGGAAATTACTTTTTGACTCTCATGGCTTTAGGCGGTGCAGGGGGGATGCTACTGGGTGCTTACATAGCTACCCGCTTTAAATCTCCTGAAGGCATCATCACCATCAGTTTTGTCATCAGTATTGTGATGAGTCTTTTATTGGCCACTGGTTGGGTGCCGATAGATCTTGTCGTTATCCCATTTGTTGTGATTGGCCTTGGAATTGGGGTGGCGGCCCCATCGCGTGATTTGATGATTCGCGCAGCAACCCCAGCCGGCGCATCTGGAAGAGTATATGGAATTGTTTATTCTGGAATCGATCTGGGTGCAGCGCTTGGCCCACTCATCTTTGGAATATTTATGGATGCGAATCTACCCAAATTACTCTTTATTGGGGTGGCCTTATTTCAGCTACTCATTATCCTTACAGCATTTAAGGTTTCGAGTCAGGCTAAAGCTGCCTGAATTTTTCGAGCAAATTCCACGGCGTGTGGATTGTCTCCATGAATACATAAAGTATCTGCTTGTATCTTGATGATGCTGCCATCGATCGCAGTCACCTGACCCTTTTTAGCCATTTGCATCACCTGTTCAAGTGCCGCTGCCTCATCTTCAATCACAGCACCAGCTTGAGTGCGTGGAACCAGAAAGCCTTCTTTGGTATAGCGGCGGTCAGCAAAAACTTCTTGCCATACCGGGACCTTCAGTTCATTTGCGGCATCAACTAAGCAGCTACCAGCTAACCCGTACAAAATCACTTCCCGACCTAAATCTTTGACTGCTCGCGCAATTCCCCTAGCTAACTGAATATTTTTTGCCGCTTGGTTATAAAAAGCACCATGGGGTTTTACGTGATGGAGTTTGGTGCCAGCAGCATTTGCAAAACCCTGCAAAGCTCCAGCTTGATATATAACGTAGTTATAAGCATCTTCTTCTGAGATCTCCATCTCGCGACGGCCAAAGCCTTCTAAGTCAGGAAAGCCAGGATGTGCACCGATCAGGACATTCTTTTGAATAGCTTGTTCAACTAACTGTTTCATGGTGGCGGGATCGCCAGCATGCCAGCCACAGGCAATATTGGTAGAGCTAATGTAATGAAGCAGTTCAGCGTCATTACTCATGCCTTCGCCCATGTCGCTATTAATGTCCATTAAGTCCTCTTGATGCCCGTCTGAAGCAGTAATTCAATTGAGTTCATCGTTGATTCTTGCAGTTGTAAGGATTCTAAATTCAAATGATCGGCCTTTTCTAAATCAATTGGCATAAATTGAATTTGATTGCCTGGTTTTACCTGCGCTAATTTTGCCCGATCTGCTTTGATCACTTCGGCTAAACGGGGATACCCGCCAGTCGTTTGATGTTCTGAGAGCATGACGATCGGCTCTTGTGATGGTGGAAATTGCACCGTTCCAAAGGTAATCGCTTGGGAGGGAATGTTAGGCAATGCTTTCTTGACCTGAAAGTCACTCTCCAGTCGAATACCCATGCGGTTACTTTGATTGCTCACCTTCCATATTGTTGACCAGAAGATCTCGCGATCCTTGACAGATAAAAATGGCAGGTGAGGGCCAGGCAAGCAATAAATGGGGGTAATTTTTTGAGTGGGCAAGTAGGGAGATCGTACTTGCCACTTTGGAAAGCAGGGCAAAGCATGCGCGTGATAGAGATCTCGCAGATAAGGGGATTCCAGGGCTGCATTTGGATGCTCTAAAAACAGGATGTCGCCTTTTTGCAATCTCTTTGGACCGATATCCGCGCTAATGTGGGAGCCGTTACTGCCCAGAATGGTGGGTAAATTGATTCCACCACCTATCGCGAGTACACAGCGTAAGCCAGGATTGAGTGGCGAGAACTGCAGAGTCGAATCTTTGGCAATCCAGACTGGTCGGTTGCCGGGTATCCGTTTACCGTTGACGATGCCACTACAGGTAGCACCAACCCAAGCTACGCAAGTGTCTTCGCTAAAGAGAAGGCTTGGGCCAGTCGCTGTAATCTCTAAAGCAGCCGTATGAAGTGCATTGCCAACAAGTGTATTTGCTAACTCTAGAGAGTAAAGGTCGCTAGCGCCACCAGGCCCTACTGCCCAATGAGAGAGTCCCGATCGCGGCTGATCTTGAATGGTAGTAAAAGTGCCTGACTGTTTAATTTCTATGGAGGCTTGATTTTTTTTCTGTGTACGCAGAGGCAGGATGATTTCTGCTACTTGGTTAGATGCATCAAGCTTGTTAAATTGATCAAGACTGATTTCTTGTATATGCATCTCATCTCCCGGCATAAATAAGCCCGGTGGTTCTTTTTGGACATCAAATAATACGTTTGGAGATCGACCAATGAGATTCCAGCCTCCAGGGGTCGACCGCGGGTAGATGGCCGTTTGCAATTCCGCTATGGCGACGCTCCCTTTGGGCACCGACGGTCTTGGCGATGTAAGGCGAGGCAAACTTAACTTCGGGTTGAGGCCACTAAAGTAAGCAAACCCAGGCATAAATCCCAGAATATCTGCCGTATAAATATTTTTCTTGTGAAGTTTGATAGTCTCCTCTACTGAGAGACCGCATGCTTGAGCAATTTGCTTGAGATCTAGAGCTAATTCAGAGTGATAGCAAACTTGTATTTGATGGGTTTGGCTTGCCACTACTTTTGCACTTCTTTGTTTTTGTAATTGAGTGCTGATTTTTTCAAGATCTTTGATGGCTTGTTCACGTACCTGTTTTGGAGTTTGGTCTCTGTAATTCAATTGAATGACTAGGGTGCTAAGTCCAGGTACGATTTCTGCTGCCCAGGCTGGTTTATTTGTAAACAGCAGTTTGCTCAAGCCGTGGATTTCTTTCAGCGGGTTCTTGGACTCCGAGAAATCAATTAATAGACTGTGATCACCTAATGGTGTGCAATGCATCATTTGCTTATCTTAAGGGTTTTCGCTAGTTAGCTATAAAAGACAATTTTTTAAGGTATAAAGGTGCTACTCATGTAGTAATTTAAAGCCTAAAAATAAAGGGAGACAAAATGAGTCAACAGACTGATACCAGCTTGACTGGTTTTTATAAAGTCATGAACGCAAAAGAGAAGAAAACCTTCTGGGGTTGCTTCTTGGGCTGGGCATTAGACGGCATGGATTTCATGATCTACCCATTAGTGATTGGAACCATTATTGCTGTTTGGCAGGTTGACCGCGGCATGGCTGGTCTAGCCGTAACCGGTACCTTATTGGCCTCCGCCTTTGGTGGCTGGTTTGCAGGCTATTTAGCCGACCGAATCGGGCGTGTTCGCACACTCCAGTTCACGATTCTGTGGTTCTCAACCTTTAGTTTGATCTGCGCCTTTACGCAAGACTTCAATCAGCTCATGATCTCTCGTGCACTGCTTGGGTTTGGTTTTGGTGGTGAGTGGGCGGCTGGCGCTGTGTTGATGGGTGAAACCATTCGCGCTGAATATCGTGGCCGTGCGGTGGGATCTGTGCAATCGGCATGGGCGGTAGGTTGGGGCGCCGCTGTTCTCTTACAGGCGATCATGTTTAGCTTGTTGCCTCCCGATATGGCGTGGCGTGCAATGTTTGTTGTTGGATTCTTCCCTGCATTGTTATTGCTCTATATCCGTCGCCATGTTGAAGAGCCAGAGATTGCTAAGGTTGCTCGTGCAAAAGTGGTGGCAGCAGGTGACTCCCCTTCTATTTTTGAAATCTTCAAACCAGGCATTCTTAAAACAACTATCTTGGCATCGCTGTTAACGATGGGTGCACAAGGTGGCTACTACGCCATTACCACTTGGGTTCCAACCTTCTTGAAGACTGAGCGCAAGTTAACGGTTGTAGGGTCGACAGGTTATTTAGCCTTCTTGATTGTTGGTAGTTTTGTGGGTTACTTGGTTGGCGCATGGATGGCTGATCGTTATGGTCGCCGGAAGTTGTTTATGACCTTCTCGATTGGTGCAATTGTTCTGGTGCTGGCGTATACCCAATTAGACATTACCAATGAGATGATCATGTGGCTTGGATTCCCATTGGGGTTCTTTGCCAGCGGCTACTTCTCTGGTATGGGGGCATTCCTCACTGAATTATTCCCAACGCGCTTACGTGGATCTGGCCAAGGCTTTTGTTATAACTTTGGTCGCGGTATCGGCGCGCTATTCCCAGCTTTAGTGGGTTACTTCTCAGCTCAATATGGATTGGCAATGGCAATCGCAATCTTTGCAGTGGTTGCGTATGGCGTCTTCTTTATTGCTGCAGTGATTCTTCCAGAAACGCGTGGACGAGAGCTGCAGGCAAACTAAGAAAATATTAGTGTCAGAAGTAGATATTCCGTTTTGCCCGGGACCGCCTGAACATCAGAGCGGTCCCTTTCCTTTTGTGATGCCCAAAGGTGCAGTCGATACGCATGCCCATGTCATTAGCGCCGCCAGTTTTGTTCCCGATCGATCCTATACATCACCTGAAGCCACTGAAGAGCAATATATCCGCATGTTGGATGAAGTCGGTATGACCTATGGTGTACTGATCCAAGTGAGCGTGAATGGTCAAGATAATGCGCCGATGTTGAAGGTGCTGGAGAGGCATCCACAGCGTTTGCGTGGCGTAGCAGTACCATTACTCAATCAGCCCGATGCTTATTATCAAAATATGAAAGACAAAGGGGTAGTTGGCATCCGCATGAATGTGATGTTCTCTGGCGGCGGCTTAGATTTGTCAAAGCTGGAGGAGTGCGATGCCCTCGCAAGAGATTGGGGTTGGCATATCCAGTTCTTGTTAAATGCAAATGATCTACCAACGTTGATGCCGCGTATGCAAAAAATGCAATCTACCTTGGTGATTGATCACATGGGATATTTAAGAACAACAGTTGGGCTGAGTTCTCCTGGCTTTAAAGCACTCCTCGATTTAGTGAGAGAGCGTGCTTGGGTAAAAGTTTCCGGTGCTTATCGTTTAACTGATCAAGCGCCCCCGTACAACGAAGTAGTGCCCTATGCAACGGCTTTAATTGAAGCTGCTCCTGATCGCTGCATATGGGGCTCAGACTGGCCTCATGTTGCTAACTGGGGTGTTATGCCCAGCGTTGCGCAGATGTTGGAGAGTCTTGCTCTATATGCTCCGGATGAGCACACTCGCAATCGAATCTTGTGCACTAACCCTCAACGCCTTTACGGATTGAATGTCTAGGCTGTAGTGGGTTAGTTATTTTCACGATATGAAACGTCGTTTCCCTGCGTAAAATGCAGTGCAGCAAGATCCCTATATATTCATTTCAAGCAGTGAATATACATTCCATATTATAAAATTACATATTTAAGTCATTGAATTTAAATGATTAAATATTTTATAAATTATTTTCTAAATAGCTTGTTTGCTTTTTTAATATCCCTAAACTCTTATATAAGACATAAGACTTAAATGTCTCAATTTTTGAATTACTTGTTTAACTTAGGGAGAAAAACATGTCAGATCGCAAAGCAGAAATCGCAGCTCTACAAAAAGATTGGGATACCAATCCACGCTGGAAAGGTATTACCCGTGGCTACACCGCAGAAGATGTTGTACGTCTTCGTGGCTCATTAAAAATTGAGCACACTTTAGCTAAGCACGGCGCTGAAAGACTTTGGAATTTAGTGAATAACGAAGCTTATGTAAATTGCTTGGGTGCTTTGACCGGTGGTCAAGCAATGCAGCAAGTTAAAGCCGGCGTTCAAGCAATTTATTTATCCGGTTGGCAAGTGGCTGCTGATGGTAATTCTTCTGCAGCAATGTACCCAGACCAATCTTTATACCCAGTGGATTCAGTTCCAAAGATGGTTGAGCGTATTAACAACTCATTCCAGCGCGCAGATGAAATTCAAACCTCTAAAGGCATTCAACGTGGTGATGCTGGCTTCGTTGAATATTTTGCGCCAATCGTTGCTGATGCCGAGGCTGGTTTCGGTGGCGTACTAAATGCTTTTGAATTGAGCAAAGCGTTAATTAAGCAAGGTGCTGCTGGTGTTCACTTTGAAGATCAATTATCTTCGGTTAAAAAATGTGGTCACTTGGGCGGAAAAGTATTGCTGCCAACAGCTGAGTCAGTACAGAAATTGATTTCTGCACGTTTGGCTGCCGACGTAATGGGTGTTTCGACTATCATCTTGGCCCGGACTGATGCTGAAGCTGCTGACTTATTGACCTCTGACTATGATGAAAACGATAAGCCATTCTTGACAGGTGAGCGTACTCCAGAAGGTTTCTACAAAACACGTAAGGGCTTAGATCAAGCAATCTCCCGTGGTTTGGCATACGCTGCATACGCTGATATGGTTTGGTGTGAAACAGGTACAC
The DNA here is from genome assembly GCF_018881755.1 of Polynucleobacter finlandensis. Classification (GTDB taxonomy): domain Bacteria; phylum Pseudomonadota; class Gammaproteobacteria; order Burkholderiales; family Burkholderiaceae; genus Polynucleobacter; species Polynucleobacter finlandensis. Next base: position 154,623 of record NZ_JACVPS010000003.1, read on the forward strand.
CGGATCTTGATTTTGCTCGTGCATTTGCTGAAGCAATTCGTGCGAAGTTCCCAGGCAAGATGTTGGCATACAACTGCTCACCATCTTTCAACTGGAAGAAGAACTTGGACGATGCAACGATTGCGAAGTTCCAGCGCGAATTGGGTGCGATGGGTTACAAGTATCAATTTATTACCCTCGCTGGTATTCACTCTATGTGGTACAACATGTTCGATTTGGCCCAGGATTATATGAAGCGCGGCATGACGGCTTATATCGAAAAAGTACAAGAGCCAGAATTTGCTGCCCGTGATCGTGGATACACCTTCGTTTCACATCAGCAAGAAGTTGGCACCGGTTACTTTGATGATGTAACAACGGTTATTCAAGGTGGTAAATCATCAGTAACAGCTTTGACTGGTTCTACTGAAGAAGAGCAGTTCCACTAATCGAATCCCTAAGTAGTTCGTAGTAGCAGTAGTACCAGTACTGCCGCGGCACCTAAATTACCTCACAAGGGTGACTTAGGTGCCGTTTTCGTATACATTTATTCCATGAAAAATTGCATACTCTGTGCCGATAGCCTAAAACCTGAAGAGGGCGAACTGATTTGGCGTGGCGATGACTGTCGCGTTATTTTAGTAAACGACCCTGATTTACCAGGATTTTGCAGAGTCATTTGGAATGGTCACGTAAGCGAGATGTCTGAGCTCACCTTTGGCGAGCGAGATATGTTCATGGCGCTAGTCTTTGCGGTTGAGGGGGCTGTGCGTCATGTGATGCAACCAGCTAAGGTGAACTTGGCTTCACTGGGTAACCAAGTCCCCCATCTTCATTGGCACGTGATCCCCCGTTATCAAGATGATGCTTTTTTCCCAGGCTCTGCATGGTCTGTAAAAGTTCAACAAACTCCCAGCTCGATTTTGGAGGCTCGCAAACAGAAGGCTCAAGCCCTGCCAACGGCAATTCGGGCTGCAATTTCACAATTGCATTAAATTAATGGTGTTGCAGCTACAAAGCTGATTCGTTGTACCCATAATTAAAAAGACGGAGATTTTGTGATTCAAAAAATCATTCCTAGCGTGGCTGAGGCTTTGCGGGATATTGCTGATGGCTCAACCATCTTCATTTCTGGATTTGGTGGAGCAGGTTTACCGATCCTCCTATTGGATGCGCTTCTTGAGCAAGGCGCAAAGAACCTGACTTTAATTAGCAATAATGCTGGAGCTTCAGGGGTAGGTATCGCTAAGCTGGTAAGTGCTGGGCGTGTTAAAAAAATGGTGTGCTCTTTTCCGCGTCAACCCGAGTCCGGCGCTTTTGATGAGCTCTATCGCGCAGGCAAGATTGAGTTGGAGTTAGTTCCACAAGGCACCCTTGCCGAGCGGATCCGAGCTGGTGGTGCTGGCATTGGTGGCTTTTACACGCCTACTGGCTTTGGTACTGAGTTGGCTAAAGGAAAAGATACGCGCGAGATTGATGGCGTGAATTATATTTTTGAGAAGGCGATCAAGGCCGACTATGCCCTGATTAAGGCGGATAAAGGGGATCGCTGGGGGAATCTCACCTATCACGGTACTGCCAGAAATTTCGGCCCGGTCATGGCAACTGCTGCACGTTGCACCATCGCTCAGGTTAGAGAAGTGGTTGAGCTTGGAGCTCTCGATCCAGAGAATATTGTGACCCCTGGCATTTTTGTAAAACGGATTGTGCAAATGGGGGCAGCATCATGATTGATCTATCTAAAGTCAAAAAGCGCTCAACCGCTGATATTGCCAAACGGATTGTTCAAGATATTCCTGATGGCGCGAGCGTGAACTTAGGCATAGGACAGCCTATGACTATCTCAAACTACTTGCCGCATGATCGGGAGATCTTGCTTCATAGTGAAAACGGTTTACTTGGCATGGGGCCGTTGGCGACTGGCGACCAAATTGATCCAGATATTGTGAATGCGGGCAAGCAGTCAGTAACGATGCTGTCTGGAGCCTCACTTTGTCATCACGCAGATTCATTTGTCATGATTCGTGGTGGTCATATTGATATTTGTGTCCTGGGTGCATTTCAGGTTTCTATAAAAGGTGACATTGCCAATTGGCGTACCAGCGATCCCAATGCTATTCCAGCTGTAGGCGGAGCAATGGATTTGGCATTGGGCGCAAAGAAATTATTTGTCATGATGGAACATCTCACCAAATCCGGTGAATCGAAATTGGTGCAGGAGTGCACTTATCCACTGACTGCACTTGATGCAGTGAATTGTGTCTATACAGATTTAGCCACCATTGCGGTAACACCCCAAGGTTTGCTTGCGGTTGATTGGGTTGAGGGCTTGAGCTTTGAAGAGCTGCAAGAAATTAGCAACGTAGCATTGATTAACTCCCAATCATGAAATTCTTCTCACTAGTAGTTTTCTTAGGGTCCATTCTTTTGGGTGGCGGTATTGCTAATGCTGCAGATGCTGCAAGCACCTATCCCAATAAACCCATTCATTTAATTGTGGGATTTTCTCCTGGAGGTTCGGCTGATACAGTTGGTCGCGCCTTGGCCGAAGGGCTCTCAACCCGACTTGGGCAGCCAGTGATTGTTGAAAATAAGGCTGGAGCCAATGGCAATATTGCAGCAGAGTTGGTTTCGCGTGCTGCACCCGATGGCTATATGATCTACTTTCCATCAATCGGCCATGCAGTCAATGCATCTCTCTATAAGAACTTGCCGTATGACCCTGTGAAAGATTTCACGGCGATTGGCGGCGTCTTCTCAGCACCAAACATGTTAGTGGTGCCTATGAATTCACCTTATAAGTCCGTATCGGATGTGATTAACGCTGCTAGAGCAAATCCTGGTAAGTTGACTTTTGCCTCTAGCGGTAGCGGTACATCCGTACATCTTTCCGCGGAATTATTTGAGAAGATGGCAAAGATTGAGATGATCCACGTTCCTTATAAAGGCACGGGTAATGCCATGCCGGATGTGATTTCTGGTCAAGTGGATATGAGTTTCCCAAATTTACCAAGCGCTGTTCCGCAAGTGAAGGCAGGCAACTTACGTGCACTGGGTATTACTACCGCAAAACGCTCTGATGCTGCCCCAGGTATTCCTACTATTGCCGAATCAGGTTTACCAGGTTACGAGATGGCTACTTGGTATGGCCTAGTTGCGCCTGCAAATTTACCAATTAGTATTCGCAACCGCCTCAATAAGGAGCTACAAAGTATTTTGTCGGATCCAAAATTTAAGGACAAATTAATTGCACAGGGAGCCGATCCGATGCCAGGTACGCCAGAGCAATTTTCTCAATTGATTAAGACTGAAATTGAGAGATGGCGTAAGTTGATTGCGCAATCTAAAATTACCATTGAATAATTTGTCGACCCCCTGGGAGAACTATGTCATTTTCTAACAATGCCTGTATAGCTGGTATTTATGAGCACCCATTGCGCGTTGCCCCAAACCATACGGTTGCGCAATTGCATGCTGAAGTTGCTTATGGTGCTTTACAGGATGCTGGATTGACATTGAATGATGTCGATGGATATTTTTGCGCTGGTGATGCACCTGGCATGGGCCCAGTTGCCATGGTCGACTACCTTGGACTCAAAAAAGTGAGTTACTTAGATTCCACTGATCTTGGGGGTGCTTCTTATTTAGCCCACGTCGGTCATGCAGCGCGAGCAATTGCTACGGGGCAATGTAAAGTTGCCTTAATCACTTTAGCCGGACGCCCTAAGTCAGAAGGTTCTAGCGGTACTCAAGTTCGTAGTCACCATGCGAGCGCACCGGATTTTGCTTTTGAAAAGCCTTATTCACCAGCACCATTAAATACCTATGCAATGTGCGCTATGCGTCACATGCATGAGTTTGGAACGACAAGCGAGCAGCTGGCTTGGATAAAAGTGGCAGCCTCACATCATGCCCAACATAACCCGAATGCATTATTAAAAGATGTTTTAACTGTCGAGGATGTCTTAGCATCGCCGATGATTGCTGATCCATTGCACCGGGCGGATTGTTGTGTAGTAACAGATAGCGGTGGCGCACTGTTAGTCGTTCATCCTGATATTGCCAAGTCATTAAAGAAACCGGTCGTTACCATTATGGGTGCAGCAGAGTCTGCCAAAGGTCAGATTGGTGGCAAAGTCGATTTAACGTACTCAGGGGTCGCTTGGACCGGCCCGCGCGCGTTTGCGGAAGCAAAACTTACTCCAGCCCAAATTCGATACGCATCCATTTACGATAGTTTCACCATTACGGTATTGATTCAGCTTGAAGATTTAGGGTTTTGTAAAAAGGGTGAGGGTGGGAAGTTTGTTGAGAACGGCCAATTGATTTCCGGTAAAGGGACGCTTGCTTTTAATACTGACGGCGGTGGCTTGTGTAATAACCATCCCGCAAACCGGGGCGGCATGACAAAAGTCATTGAAGCGGTAAGGCAGTTACGCGGTGAGGCTCATCCCGCCGTGCAAGTGCCCCATCTTGAATTTGCCTTGGCTTCTGGCATTGGCGGCGCCTTGGGCACTCGGCATGGTGCCGCCACTTTGATTATGGGGAGACTGTAATGTCAGAGCCACACCGCTTACCGAGTCCCATTGTGAATGCAGAAAATCAGGCGTTTTGGCAGGCAGCGCAAGAAGACAAGCTCATTTTGAAGCTATGCCATGCTTGTAAACAGGTTCACTACTATCCCCGTACTATTTGCCCCCACTGCGGCAGTAATGACACTACTTGGGTGAGCTCAGAAGGCCTTGGCGAAATCTATTCGTTCACCGTGATGAGACGTGGAGTAGAGTTTCCGTTTGCAATGGCCTATGTTCTCTTGAAAGAGGGCATTTCATTGCTCACTCATTTAACAAATTGCGATTTCAATGAGATTCGCATTGGGCAAAAAGTGAAGGTGGTGTTTCAAGTAACTCAAGATGGGCAAAATACCCATCTGTTTGAGCCGCTCAATTAAGTTAAATCAAATTCCCCATCGATTAAAACAAATAGCATTTTGCAAGGCCTGCCAGAGCGATTACTCCAAGCATGATTTGTTCCGCGCTCCACCAGAAAGTCGCCATGTTTCATCAGTTTCTCTTCTTTATCCAGCACGATATAGATCTCACCCTCAAGCACTAGAGCGTAATCCACTGTTTCAGTTCTATGCATCAGTGGGTGACCACCTTCTTTGAAGGTGGAGGCTTTTTCGGTGCCAAGTGCCCCAAAGGCGACTTGTGCATCTGAAGCACTTAAATTCTTGGTCCACTCGCCCTCGGGGCCAAACTCTACAATTCTGACAACGGTACCATTTTTAGGTGGTATCAGTTCTAAAAGGCGGCTGGTCGGATCTGGATTGTTATTAATCTTTGCTGGAGTTTCATCGGTGATCCAAAGATTAGTCAAATAGTAGCCAACGCGCTTAGGGTTGTCATGAACACTCGGTGCATTTCCATCTTCGGTAAAGATAGCATTGCCGTCAACATCATGCCCCGTCACAATTCTGCGTACGATTCCTTTTTGATCCGTCATTATTGGGTAGTCTCGCTTAGTTTAATTTTTGGAGTGCTTCTATATATTTTTCGGGGCTTAATGGAACGCCATCACGTTGGGACTCCCACATCACTTGGCCTAGACATTCCATGATGCGATGTTGTGCCTCATGCTCTGATCCCAGTTTCCCTGCAAGGTTTTCTGCAATTTTTCTGATGCCAGGTGGTTGATCAATCGAGATCTGCTCACTAATTGATAAGTGCATCGATAGATGCAGGAAAGGATTGGTTTCGCCACGCTCTGGCGTGTAATCCTGGGCTAGGGCGCCGTCAGAATCAGTTAGAAGAGTGTGATATTCCGGATGTTGTTCCATCCAATCCCCTGCAATCGTTTCTAAGAGCGTCAGGATATGAGACTCAGTTTTTTTCTTCCAGGTATCGCAGAAAAATCGACGCACATCTTCGCGAGTGGGGTTAAATATCGCCACGAACTTTTCCTTTACCTGTTTTTTGTTTGAAGCTGCATAAGGGTTCCACAATGCATTGCGCACAATCAGGGTTGCGTGCCTTGCAGGTATATCTGCCATGCAGAATAAGCCAATGGTGAGCATCTTGCAAAAACTCTTTTGGAACCCGCTTTAATAGCTGCTCTTCCACTTTAACCACATCTTTACCAGGTGCTAGTCCAGTCCGATTCGAAACCCGAAATATGTGAGTATCGACAGCAATCGTTGGTTGTCCAAAAGCGGTATTCAGAATGACGTTGGCTGTTTTTCTGCCGACGCCAGGAAGCGCCTCTAAAGCTTCACGGTTTTGCGGAACTTCACCGCCGTGCTTTTCTAAAAGGAGGCGACAGGTTTCTTGGATGTGTCTGCCCTTGGAGTTAAATAAGCCAATGTGCTGGATAAAAGGCTTGACACCTTCTTCCCTCAAATCTAATAGGGCTTGCGGCGTGTTGGCAATTTTAAAAAGTTTACGCGTACCTTTATTCACTGAGACATCCGTTGCTTGTGCTGATAGCAAGACGGCAATGAGCAATTCAAAAGGAGAGCTGTACTCTAGTTCAGTTTCTGGATGAGGATTATTGGCTTTGAGTTGCTCAAAGAATGCCCGTCGCTTGTCGAGATTCATAATTGTGACTTTGCTTTTGCCGCTCTTTCCATTGCCGCAGCAATAATGGCGCGTTTACGCTCTTGCTCTTTTTTCTCTGCATCAGAGGAGGGGGATTCGGCATTAATAGCCGCCAGTTTGGTTGTCGCTTTTTTAGCGAGACGTTCATCGTTATCGCGTTTTTCGCGATCAAGACGCAGTGCTCTAGATTGATAGCGATCTCGCGCTTCATCTGCGAGCTCTTGCGACCAGGCATTCCAACCAGTTTGATGATCAGTTACATCAATCATGGTGATGCAGTCAACAGGGCATGGTGGGATACAAAGATCACAACCAGTGCACCACTCAGGCAAAACAATATGCATTTGTTTCGAAGCGCCAACAATCGCATCAACAGGGCAGGCCTGAATACAAAGAGTGCAGCCAATACATTTCTGGGGATCAATGAAGGCTACAGGCCGTGGTCGTTCCGGGCCACACTCAGGGTCAATAGTCGAGTTGAGTACAAAAGCATCTTGTGGATATACCGATTCAAGAACAGCGCTGAGTCTTACTATGCCCTCAACGCCACCAGGTGGGCAGCGATTGGGTTTGGCCTCTCCTGAGGCCAGGGCTTGCGCATACCCTCTGCAATCAGGGTAGCCGCATTTAGTACATTGTGTTTGGGGAAGAAGATCCTCTAGGCGATCGATTAGTTCACTGGCCTGTTTGATCTTCATTACGTATCAGATCCTGAAAGAATTAGAAGCCACAAGGGCTTCTAATGATTACGGATTATTTGGCATCCAGTTTAGGAAGTCTTGCTTTAGTCTTTCGCTGGGCTGGTTGATGGTCGCGAATGAAGGATTTAATTTTTGGATAAACCTTATCTCTCCAGCGACGACCTGCAAAGATGCCGTAGTGACCGGCGCCTGCAACTTCGTAATGATCTTTATCGGTTTTTGGAATACCAAGGCAAAGACCATGTGCAGAACGCGTCTGACCGCTGCCAGAGATATCGTCCAACTCACCTTCAATAGTAAGTAAGGCGGTTTTCTGAATGTCTTGTGGCTTGACTAATTTGCCAGCAACTTCCCATGTCCCATTTGGCAATGCATAGTCTTGGAATACTGTCTTGATGGTATCTAAGTAGTACTTGGCGTCCATATCCAATACTGCGTTGTATTCGTCGTAGAAGCGGATATGCGATTCAGCATCTTGTTCATCGCCACGCACTAGGTTTTGGAAGTAATCCCAGTGAGATTGCAAATGATTTTGCGGGTTCATCGCAATAAAGCCAGTGTGCTGCAAGAAGCCAGGGTAAACCTTGCGGCCAGCACCAGGATAGCCGGGTGGCACCTTGTAAACCACATGACTTTCAAACCAATCGTACGATTTTTGATCAGCCAAATTGTTGACTGCAGTTGGTGATTTACGTGCGTCAATTGGACCGCCCATCATGATCATCGAAGCGGGAGTTTCTTCTCCCGCAGAAGCCATAAGAGAGATGGCGCCCAAGGTAGGGACGGTTGGCTGACATACAGAGATCACGTGCAAGTCTTTTGCACCAATGGTTCTAATGAATTCTTGAATGTAATGAACGTAATCATCTAGGCTAAAGCTGCCATCTTCAGCGGGAACGACGCGGGCATCGATCCAGTCGGTGATATACACCTTGTGATCTTGCAGTAATGTCTTAACAGTATCGCGCAATAGCGTCGAGTGGTGACCAGAAAGCGGGGCAACTAGAAGCACTACTGGATCTTCTTTTAATTTTTTGATGACTTCAACATCATCAGAAAAACGTTTAAAGCGAATGAGTTTGCAGAAAGGCTTGGCTATTGTGGTCATCTCATGAATGGCAACTTCACGACCATGGGCCTGCACAGAGCGGATACCAAACTCAGGTTTTTTATAGTCCTTACCTAAGCGGTAGAGTAATTCATAGCTGGCGGCTAAGCGCTCAGAACCGGGAACCTTTGAAGCAGGATTTGAGGCATTAATAAAAGCCTCAGAAGCAGCGCGAGCCCACGAACTAACAGGTTGAAGTAATGCTTTTTGAAACTCGTGCAATTGGTATAGCATGGTGCCTCCAGTAAATCAGTGTAACCGCTTATTACGCTAGAACGCGGGCGATAGCTTTCGCCACCTTATCAATATTTTTGGTATTGAGTGCAGCAACGCAAATACGTCCAGTAGAGAGGGCATAAATACCATCTTCTTTTTGCAGGCGTTCAACTTGCTCGACAGTTAAGCCGGAGTAAGAAAACATTCCTCGCTGCGCTTCGATGAAAGCAAAGTCTTGCTGAACACCAGCAGCGGCGAGTTTTTCGACGAGTGCATGACGCATCGATTTAATTCGATCGCGCATCTCAGCTAATTCATCCTCCCAGAGTTTTCTGAGCTCTGGAGAGTTCAGTACGGTAGCGGCAATTGCTGCACCATGAGTCGGTGGGTTTGAGTAATTGGTACGGATGACGCGCTTCAATTGTGAGAGCACACGAGTGGATTCATCTTTGCTTTGAGTCACGATAGACAGGGCGCCAACGCGCTCGCCGTAGAGTGAGAAAGACTTCGAGAATGAGCTCGATACAAAGAAAGACATGCCAGATTCTGAAAAGAGACGAACTGCAATACCGTCTTGCTCAATCCCAGCAGCAAAGCCTTGATAAGCCATATCCAAGAAAGGAATAAATCCTTTCGCTTTGCAGATCTCAATGACTTGGCGCCATTGCGCTTCGGTAATGTCTGCGCCGGTTGGGTTATGACAGCAAGCATGCAACAAGACTGTAGTGTTCTTTGGGAAGGATTCTAAAGATTTCACCATGCCGTCGAAATCAACACCGCGCGTTTTGCCATCGAAGTAGGTGTACTCAACAACATCAAACCCAGCAGATTCAAAAATGCCGCGATGGTTTTCCCAAGTTGGATTACTGATAGCGCAGGGAGCATTTAAATTGAGGCGCTTAATAAAGTCAGCGCCAACGCGCAGGGCACCAGTACCACCAAGACACTCGGCCGTCACAACGCGACCGTCTTTAATCAAAGAAGAGTCTGCACCAAACAACAGGTTTTGGACGGCACTGTTATAGGGATTTGGACCTTCGATAGGAATGTAGCTACGTGGTGAGCGCTTTGCAACGATACCTTCTTCAGCCTGAATAACTGCCTTTAAAAGAGGTACCTTGCCTTCGTCGGTGTAATACACGCCCACACCTAGATTTACCTTATCTGGACGCTGATCAGCAACGTAGGCTTCTGTGAGGCCGAAAATAGGGTCTTTTGGGGCTAGCTGGACTGAGGAAAACAAGGTCATTTGGAGGTCGTATACGATAGTTAAAAGGATCTTTTGATACTAAAAAACGTTCAATTCTGTTTAATTTGGCTTAATTGTTGGGTTTTGAGGCTAGATTCAACTTTTTTCCAATAAAAACGGCAAAATCATCGTTTGTACAAAATTCGCTGTGAAAAAACTCACAGATGAAATGATAGCTGAGATGCCCCCTAAGTTGCCTAAAACTGCTCCAAAAACCCAAGCTGTTGATCTCCCAAAAGCACCTGTGGCCGACCCCTTGGGCGAGGCAGGTCACGACCTAGATCCAGCCAAGTTTGTTTCATTTCCGGATTCCCCGTTTCAGTTGTATCAGCCATTCCCGCCAGCAGGCGATCAACCAGCGGCAATTGACGCTCTAGTTGCCGGAATTGATGATGGTTTGACTTTTCAGACCCTTTTAGGGGTTACCGGCTCTGGCAAGACTTTCACGATGGCCAATGTGATTGCCAGAACCGGACGGCCAGCTATCGTTTTTGCCCCAAATAAGACCTTAGCAGCGCAGCTTTATAGCGAATTCCGAGAGTTTTTCCCACGCAATGCAGTGGAGTACTTCGTCAGTTACTACGATTACTACCAACCTGAGGCATACGTCCCTACGCGGGATTTGTTTATTGAAAAAGATTCATCCATCAATGAGCACATCGAACAGATGCGACTGTCTGCTACAAAAAGCTTATTAGAGCGACGTGATGTCATCATCGTTGCGACTGTGTCTGCGATTTACGGTATCGGCAATCCTGGTGACTATCACAGCATGGTGATGACTTTGCGTCCTGGCGACAAGATGAGCCAGCGCGATATTTTGATGCGCTTGATCGCCATGCAATACGACCGCAATGAAATTGACTTTAAACGTGGTGTATTTCGCGTGCGAGGCGACACGATTGATATTTTCCCAGCCGAACATAATGAGTTAGCTGTGAGAGTGGAATTGTTTGATGATGTAGTTGAAAGCTTGCAATTCTTTGATCCGCTCACTGGAAGAATTCGCCAGAAAATTCCTCGCTTTACTGTCTACCCAAGCTCTCACTATGTAACCCCACGCGAGACAGTTCTCAAAGCCATTGAAACCATCAAGACTGAACTGCGTATTCGCTTAGATGAGTTTGTCAAAGATGGCAAGTTGGTTGAGGCGCAACGCCTTGAGCAACGTACCCGCTTTGATCTAGAGATGCTCAACGAGTTGGGCTTTTGTAAAGGAATTGAGAACTACTCCCGCCATCTCTCAGGCGCCATGCCTGGAGAGGCGCCGCCTACCTTAGTGGATTACTTGCCCAATGATGCGTTGATGTTTTTAGATGAGAGCCACGTTTTAATTGGACAACTCAACGCGATGTACAACGGCGATAAATCACGTAAAAGTACCTTGGTTGAATTTGGTTTCCGTTTGCCTTCTGCGATGGATAACCGACCACTCAAGTTCTCTGAATTCGAAACGAAGATGCGTCAAACCGTTTTTGTTTCTGCAACGCCTGCTGATTATGAAAATACACATACCGGCCAAGTAGTGGAGCAAGTTGCTAGACCGACTGGTTTGGTTGATCCTGAAATTGAAGTCTTACCCGCTAGCTCACAAGTTGATGACTTGTTGGGTCAGATTCATGAGCGCGTCAAAGTACGCGAGCGCGTTTTAGTGACCGTGCTGACAAAACGCATGGCAGAACAGTTAACCGACTATCTCTCGGATCATGGTGTGAAGGTACGTTATGTCCACTCTGATATCGATACTGTTGAGCGAGTAGAAATTTTGCGAGACCTCCGTCTGGGAGTATTCGATGTTTTGGTAGGTATTAATCTATTGCGCGAAGGCCTGGATATTCCGGAGGTTTCTTTGGTGGCCATTTTGGATGCCGATAAAGAAGGTTTCTTGCGCTCTGAACGTAGTTTGATTCAGACCATCGGCCGTGCCGCCAGAAATATACGCGGCAAAGCCATTTTGTACGCCGATCGCATTACCGACTCCATGAAGCGTGCGATGGGGGAAACAGAGCGCCGCAGAACTAAGCAAATTGCCTTTAATAAACTTCATGGCATAGAGCCCAGAGGTGTGACCAAGCGGATTAAGGACATTATTGATGGCGTTTATGACGTCAATGAGAAGCGCTCAGAGATGCAGGTAGCCGAGGAGAGGGCTCGGTATGAAGATATGAGCGAGAAGGACCTGTCGGGCGAAATTAAGCGCTTAGAGAAGCAAATGAACGCCGAGGCTAAGAATTTGGAGTTTGAAAAGGCGGCTGCTACCCGAGACCGCCTCACAAAGGTCAAAGAAATGGCTTTTGGAGCCCGTTCCCGGGATGGCCTTTAGTTTTTTGGGATAATTCCTGAGCGGATTGGTGGGGTATATGGTATAGTTGACTGGAATAGTCGGGTATTACCGATTCGACTGTTAGCTGTCCATAACAATCCATTACCAAGGTGACATATGAGACTTACAACTAAAGGCCGTTTTGCTGTAACTGCAATGATCGATTTAGCCCTGCGCGAAACGCATGGCCCTGTAACGCTGGCTGGAATTAGCCAAAGACAAAAAATTTCCCTCTCTTACTTAGAACAGTTATTCGGCAAATTACGCCGTTTCAATATTGTGGAGAGCACTCGCGGTCCTGGCGGTGGTTATACCCTGGCGCGTAAAGCTAATGAAATCAGCGTAGCCGACATTATTGTTGCCGTTGACGAACCATTAGATGCAACCCAATGTGGTGGCAAAGGAAATTGCCATAGCGATGAAGAAAATCATGGCCTCTGTATGACGCATGACCTCTGGACGAATCTCAACTCTAAAATGGTTGATTACCTAAGTTCCGTGTCTTTGCGTGATTTAGTTCAGCAACAAGAGGGTCGCGGCATTGTGCTGCATGACCTGCGTCATAAGAAAATCAAAATTGAAGGCGTGAAGTCTGAGAAGACTGCGCCAGTAGTAGCAGCGAAAAAAGAGGTCGCCCCCAAGAAACCTCTCGTGAACTCCGTTTTTAATCTGGCTCAGCAAAGCTAAACACTAGCAAGCCAATTTTTATAAGTAAATCATGAACGCACCACAAGACATTCCAGCACAAGCGGTTCCGATGTTTAGTCCTAAGCACTTTCCGGTGTATATGGATTACTCAGCTACAACGCCGATTGATCCACGCGTGGTGGATAAGATGTTGCCTTATTTGCGTGAGCAATTTGGTAATGCTGCATCCCGTAGCCATGCTTATGGCTGGGCTGCGGAAGAGGCGGTTGAGTGGGCGCGTTCAGAAGTAGCTCTATTAGTACATGCTGATCCAAGAGAGATCGTATGGACTAGCGGCGCTACTGAAAGTATTAATTTGGCATTAAAAGGCGCCGCCCATTTCTACAAAGATAAGGGTAAGCACATCATCACCGTAAAGACTGAGCACAAGGCCACTTTAGATACTTGTCGTGAGTTAGAGCGTGAAGGCTACGAAGTCACTTATTTAGATGTATTGCCCAACGGCATGATCGACATTGAGCAGCTCGAAAAAGCAATGACTCCTGGCACCATCATTGTGTCAGTGATGTTTGTGAATAATGAAATTGGCGTAGTACAAGACATTCCGAAAATCGGTGACTTGTGTCGTTCACGGGGTGTCATTTTTCATGTGGATGCAGCGCAAGCTACTGGCAAAGTAGAAATTGATTTAGAAAAGCTCAAAGTAGACCTCATGAGTTTTTCTGCTCACAAGACTTATGGCCCTAAGGGGATTGGCGCTTTGTTTGTGCGTCGTAAACCGCGCATTCGGATTGAGGCGCAGATTCATGGTGGCGGTCATGAGCGCGGGATGCGTTCTGGCACCTTGGCGGTTCACCAAATCGTTGGTATGGGGGAAGCCTTCCGCATTGCCCGTATTGAAATGGCTGAAGAAAATAAACGCATTCGTGCCTTACGTGATCGTTTATTAGCTGGCTTGAAAGATATTGAAGAGGTTTATGTCAATGGCGACATGGATCATCGCGTTCCACACAACCTCAACATCAGCTTTAATTATGTTGAAGGTGAATCGATGTTGATGGCCTTGAAAGATTTGGCGATCTCATCAGGCTCTGCTTGTACCTCTGCTTCATTAGAACCTTCTTATGTATTGCGCGCCTTAGGCCGTAACGATGAATTAGCCCATAGCTCCATTCGTTTTACATTGGGCCGTTTCACAACTGAAGAGGAAGTGGATTTCACGATCAAGTTGGTAAAAGAGAAGATCGCCAAGTTGCGTGAGCTCTCACCATTGTGGGAAATGTTTAAAGATGGAATCGATCTGAGCACGATTCAGTGGGCTGCACACTAAGAATATTGAAAAGATAAAGAGAAAATATCATGGCATATAGCGAAAAAGTAATCGATCATTATGAAAATCCCCGCAACGTAGGTTCATTTGCGAAGGGTGACGACAACGTAGGCACTGGCATGGTCGGTGCACCGGCATGCGGCGATGTAATGAAATTACAAATCCGTGTGAATGATCAAGGCGTGATTGAGGACGCAAAATTTAAGACCTACGGTTGTGGTTCTGCGATTGCCTCCTCATCCCTTGTGACTGAATGGGTCAAGGGCAAGACCTTGGATCAAGCTTTAGAGATTAAGAACTCTTTGATTGCTGAAGAATTGGCTTTGCCGCCTGTGAAGATTCACTGCTCGATTTTGGCTGAAGATGCCATCAAGGCAGCGGTAGCGGATTACAAAGAAAAACATCCGGCGAAATAAGTAAAAAACGAACGACATCATGGCAATTACCTTAACCGATAAAGCAGCGCAGCACGTTCAACGTAATTTAGATAAGCGCGGCAAGGGCTGTGGCTTACGCTTAGGCGTACGCACTACCGGCTGCTCTGGGTTGGCTTATCAATTGGAATATGTTGATGAGTCCGCTCCTGAAGATACGATGTTTGAGTCCAATGGTATTAAGGTCTTTATTGACCCTAAGAGCTTGGCTTATTTAGATGGAACAGAATTAGATTTTGTGCGTGAGGGTTTGAACGAAGGATTTAAGTTTCAAAATCCAAACGTAAAAGATGAGTGTGGTTGTGGCGAATCCTTCCGCGTCTGACGATTACTTTCGCTTTTTTGGTTTAAATCAGCAATTCAACATCGATTTGCCTGTCTTAGATCAGGCTTACCTTGCTATTCAGAAGGAGGTACATCCCGATCGCCATGCTCGTGGCAGTGATACCGAACAGCGCCTAGCAATGCAGATGGCGACTTTTGCTAACACGGCATTTCAAACTCTAAAGAACCCAATTCAGCGTGGCCTTTATCTATGCAAATTGCATGGTGTAGACGCTAAGCTGGAAACCAATACCGCGATGCCAGCTGCTTTCTTAATGAAGCAGATGGAATGGCGTGAGAGCTTGGATGAACAGGCTGAAGATCTACCTGGCCTTGAAGTGCTAATGGATGAAGTCAACCAAGTCAAGCAAGAAACCATTGCCGAAGTGGTTCAAGCCATTGATGCTGCTAAGAACTATGTGCGGGCTGCCGAGTTATTAAGAGGCCTGCTATTCATCGATAAGTTTGCTATTGAACTCGATGACGCTATTGCGGCTTTGGCTTAGCTTTAAACTAACAGATCATGGCCTTATTACAAATCTCGGAACCCGGTAAGTCTCTTGCCCCCCATCAGCGACGCATTGCTGTAGGCATTGACTTGGGAACTACCAATTCATTGGTGGCGATTGTTAGAGATGCATTGCCTAAAGTATTGCCAGATTCCCAGGGGAGAGAGTTACTTCCTTCGGTGGTCCGCTACCTGCCAAATGGTAGAACTCAGGCTGGCTTTGAAGCCTTAGCGAGTGTGGTTTTAGATCCAAAGAATACGATCGTCTCAGTAAAGCGTTTCATGGGGCGTGGCTTACTCGATGTCGAGCATATTGAAAGTGCTCCTTACGATTTCGTGGATGAGCCCGGCATGTTGAAGTTGAGAACAGTTGCTGGAGATAAAAGCCCCATTGAAGTTTCTGCAGAAATTCTGGCGCGCTTACGTCAGTTGGCTGAAGACTCCGTTTCTGATGACATTGTTGGAGCAGTGATTACTGTTCCCGCTTACTTTGATGACGCACAGCGCCAAGCCACTAAAGATGCAGCAAAGTTGGCCGGCATTGAGGTATTGCGTTTATTAAATGAACCAACTGCAGCCGCCATTGCTTATGGTTTAGATAATGCCTCTGAAGGTATCTATGCTGTCTATGACTTAGGTGGAGGCACCTTTGATATTTCTATTTTGCGTATGAGCAAGGGAGTATTTGAAGTTCTGTCTACCGGTGGCGACTCTGCTTTAGGTGGCGATGATTTTGATCACCGTTTGTATTGCTGGGTGATAGAGCAAGCCAAACTGCCACCATTGTCGGTGTATGACCATTCCACTTTATTGCAATCTTGTAGACACGCTAAAGAGTTACTGAGTCATAACCCTCTGGCACGCGTTCATGAGACGCTGGCTGATGGTACGGTAGTGAATGTTGGCGTGAGTCAGGCCCAGTTCTTTGAGATTACTCAGAACCTCGTAAATAAGACATTGGTTGCAGTCAAGAAAGCCTTGCGTGATGCAGGCCTTAAGGCTGATGAGGTTAAAGGTGTCGTGATGGTGGGTGGTGCAACCCGTATGCCCAACGTCCAGCGCGCTGTTGGTGAATTATTTGGCACTAAACCTTTAAACAACCTCAATCCTGATCAAGTAGTGGCCTTAGGCGCCGCCATGCAGGCTGACCTGCTAGCTGGTAATCAAAGCAAAGATGATGAGTGGTTGTTGTTGGATGTCATTCCGCTATCTCTTGGTATTGAAACCATGGGTGGTTTGGTAGAAAAAATTATTCCTCGTAACACACCTATTCCGGTTGCCCGTGCACAGGATTTCACAACATTCAAAGATGGTCAGACTGCATTAGCTATTCAGGTGGTGCAGGGTGAGCGTGAGTTGGTGCAAGACTGTCGCTCCTTGGGTCGCTTTGAATTGCGTGGCATTCCAGCAATGGCCGCTGGTGCAGCACGAATTCGAGTGACCTTCCAAGTGGATGCCGATGGTTTGTTATCAGTGAGCGCCACGGAGCAGGGCTCTGGGGTTCAAGCCTCGATTGATATCAAACCTTCCTATGGTTTGACTGACGCAGAAATTACTCGCATGTTGCAGGATGGGTTTGCTTCTGCCAAAGAGGATTTATTGTCTAGGTCTTTACGTGAAGAACAGGTCAATGCGCAGCGTTTATTAGATGCTGTACAGACTGCATTAGATAGTGACCGTGCTTTACTCAACACAGAAGAGCAATCGACCATCGATCAAGAGATGGCAATCCTGCAAAAGATCCTGGCAGAAGAAGTTGATAGCGCTGTGGTTCGCAAAGCCGTTGACCGCGCAGCCAAGGCAACTGATGAATTTGCCCAAATGCGTATGAATGCAAGCATTCAGAAAGCATTAGCCGGTAAGAACGTTGCCGAAATTTAATACCAGTACATAGCAATTAAAACTAAGCAGAAACTAAGTCATGACCCAAATTGTTGTTCTTCCTCATAGTGAATATTGCCCAGAAGGCGCTGTAGTTGAAGTGGCGCCAGGCACCTCGATATGTGAGGCCTTATTGGAGAATGACATTCCCATTGAACACGCCTGCGATATGGTTTGTGCCTGCACCACCTGTCATGTGATTGTTAGGGAAGGGCTTAATAGCCTCAATCCCCCAGATGAAAACGAGGAGGATATGCTCGACCGCGCTTGGGGCTTAAACCCCCAGTCACGCCTTTCCTGCCAAGCAATCGTGTCGCGCGAGAACTTGGTAATTGAAATTCCGAAGTACTCGATTAACCACGCCAAAGAGAATCACTAAAGCAGAACTCACTGTATGCATCAAATTGGTGCATTAGGCACCTTAATCACACAATTGTCATAAATTGCTGATACGTACAGGACTAATATGATCCTGTAGTTCATTTTTTAGCAGTGCCTCCATAGATTTTCTTTAAGCCATCCTCCGGGGTGGCTTTTTTCTTGCTTATTTCCTAAATAGTATGTTAAATTACATAATGTAAATACACATAATAAATAGTAAATAGATAAATGACATCAGCGGCTCAAAAACTAGACTTGAAGAAGATGCGCAACTCTGCAGACTCCGCCTGTAAGTTGATGAAGGCATTAACTCACCGAGATCGTTTGATGCTCTTGTGTGAAATAAGTCAAGGAGAGAAGTGCGTTGGAGAATTGGAAGAGATTTTGGATATTCATCAGCCAATGTTGTCTCAGCATTTAACTAGCTTGAGAACAGCAAAGCTAGTGAAGACTCGCAGGGAGGGTAAGCAGATTTATTACTCGCTGGGGAGTGATTCAGCGATGGCAGTCATCGAGGTTTTGTATCAGCAGTTCTGTAAGAAATAAAAAAGGGGAATCAAATGAAATGTAACGTTGGCGGTATCGATCGCGTATTACGCATCGTTGTTGGTTTGGTGCTGGTTGGCCTAGCTGCAAGTAATGAAGTTGGCGTATGGGGATGGATTGGGATTATTCCGTTGGCTACGGGCCTATTCAAGTTCTGCCCGCTATATCCAATGCTTGGCATTAATTCATGTGGAACAGGTTGTGGTGGCAGCGGTTGCTGTAAGTAAACGCGCATAAATAAAGGAAATTGAAATGCCAAAAGATTACAAGCAAATTACCAAAGATATTTCTGGATCGCTTGCCAAGTTGAGAGCCGAGGCTCCTGAAATGATGAAGGGCTTTAGCGATTTAGCGGCAGCTGCCACTAAAGGTGGCGCCTTGGATAAGAAAACTAAAGAATTGATCGCTTTGGCTTTAGGTGTAGCGGCACGATGCGATGGCTGCCTAGGCTTTCATACTCAAGCCTTAGTGAGACTAGGAGCCACAAAGCAAGAGATAGTTGAAACCTTAGGTATGGCTACTTATATGGGCGGCGGACCTTCTTTAATGTATGCGGCTGATGCACTCACTGCTTTTGAGCAAGCTCAGGCGTAATTACAGTGGCCATAGAAAAGAAAAAGCCTCGCAGAAGCGAGGCTTTTTATTCCCTTATTAATAAAGTTAAGCCTAACTTATTGCGCAACAGCCTCACGAATCATGCCAGCAGCAACGGTGTGGTTGGTGGCTTCATCAATCAAAATGAAAGCACCAGTACGCTGAGACTGATCAAATAAATCGGAAACGATTGGCTTTTGCAACACCAAGTCAATGCGACCAATCTCGTTGGCGGTTAAGGGGTGGGTATCGCTAGCATGGGATAGAGTTTCCACATCCAGTACTTGTTTAATCTCTTTCACTTTTGCGCCAACGGTATTAGTGGTATGACGCAAAGCATATTTACGGCTGAGTGAAAGCGGTTCACTATCAAGCCAGCAAAGATCTGCAGAAATTTGCTTGCTGAGAGTGGGTGGCGTCGCATCATCAGCACCCACGAAGAGGCAGCCTCTCGACACATCAATATCTTCAGCCAAGCGAATGGCAACAGCTTCTCCGGTTTGCGCGGACTCTACTTCGTTATTAGCATTGGCTTGATCGCGGTTTGAGCGATTGCCCAAATAGATCTCTGCAACCGTAGCTTCAGTATTTCCAGGAAGTACTCTGATCTTTTGTCCTTTGCGAATGCTGCCAGATTCAATTTGACCAAGGTAGCCACGGAAGTCATCAGAAGCGCTCCCGTCTTGACGGGCGACATACTGAACAGGGAAACGCAATTCTGTTTTTTCAGACTGAGGACTGGTATCTAAACCTTCTAACCATTCCAAGAGGGTGGGGCCTTTATACCAAGGCATATCTTTGCTGGCAGTAACCACGTTCGCACCCAGTAAAGCAGAAATTGGCATCAAGATTGGTTTTGGTAAACCAATCTTTTGGGATAAATCTTCAATAGCAACTGAGATGGCATTAAAAATCTTCTCATCAAAGTTCAATAGATCCATCTTATTAACCGCAAAGACCACATGACGCAGGCCGAGTAAATGAACAATGGCAGCATGACGTTTGGTTTGCGCTAAAAGAGTAGCTGGTGAGGTAGTTAAATCCACGCGACTCGCATCAACCAGAATCACAGCTACATCCGATTGGGATGCACCAGTAACAAGGTTACGCGTGTACTGCACATGCCCAGGGGCATCAGCCACGATGAACTTACGTTTTGGTGTAGAGAAGTAGCGGTAGGCGACATCAATGGTGATGCCTTGCTCACGCTCAGCCTCAAGGCCATCGGTTAAGAGCGCTAAATCTACGCCAGCATCTGAAGAAGTGACGCGGGCATGCTTGGTTTTGGAGAGTGACTCCAACTGATCAACCAAAATAGATTTAGTGTCATAGAGTAAGCGACCTATGAGGGTGCTTTTGCCATCATCAACGCTACCAGCGGTGATAAAGCGTACGACGTTTTGATGTGGATGTGTTGTTTGAGTCATCAGAAGTAACCTTCTTTCTTACGGCGCTCCATCGAGGCCTCATTGGTTTGATCGTCCATGCGAGTAGCGCCACGCTCAGTAATCTCGGTAATGGCGGTTTCGGCAATGATGTCGATAGGATTCGCTGCAGTGCTCAGTACTGGGCAGGTGCAGCTGATATCGCCAACAGTGCGGAAGCGTACGTCCAATATTTCACTAACGTCGTCAGGAGCTTTTGGTGTGACATCGGTTACTGGGAGTAACAGACTATTTTTTCTAACCACTTCACGTTTGTGGGTGTAGTAAATACTTGGAAGTTCTAATTTCTCACGAGCAATGTATTGCCAGATATCAAGCTCAGTCCAGTTCGAGATCGGGAACACGCGCATATTCTCACCCTTAGCAATGCGAGCGTTATAGAGGTTCCAGAGTTCTGGGCGCTGAGCTTTCGGATCCCATTGGCCAAAATCATCGCGGAAGGAGAAAATGCGCTCCTTAGCACGGGCTTTTTCTTCGTCGCGACGGGCGCCACCCATGAGGGCGTCGAATTCATATTCGGCAATCGCTTCAAGCAAGGTAACAGCTTGAGCAGCATTGCGTGAGTCGGTTTCTTTGCGTAGGCGCACTGTGCCCTTTGCAATGGAGTCTTCCACGTGACCAACAATCAGCTTTACACCAGTCTTTTCAACCACAGAATCACGATAGGCAATGACTTCTGGATAGTTATGGCCAGTATCAATGTGCAGAATTGGGAATGGTAGTTTTACAGGGCGATTGCCAAACTGAAAAGCCTTACGAGCTAAATGAAACATGACGATTGAGTCTTTGCCACCAGAGAACAGCATAGCTGGATTGGAGCACTGCGCTACTACTTCGCGAATGATATAAATGGATTCAGCTTCAAGCCAATCCAAATGATCATCTAATAATTGGTTTTCTTGCATTCTGTACTTCATTCTTCTTTGGTATTAATTATTTGTTAACGTGTAGACCACATTCTTTACTATCGCTTTGTAACCACCACCAGCGACCGGCTCGAATGTCTTCACCTTTTTTGACTTGGCGCGTGCAGGGCTCGCAGCCAATGCTGGGGTAGCCCTTTAAATGTAGCGGGTGAATCGGTACATTTTCTTGTTTGATATAAGCCCAGATATCTTCTTCAGTCCAATCAAATAAAGGATTGAACTTAGTAATACCTCTTGCATCATCATGCTCTTCAAAATTGAGCTCAACGCGAGTAGTGGATTGTTCACGTCTTTGACCGGTCAGCCAGGCATCTGCACCAATCAGTGCAGCGTTTAATGGCTTGATCTTACGGGCGCCGCAGCACGCTTTCTTAGCCTCTTCACCATCATAAAAGCCATTCATGCCATATTGATCAATAAAGGCTTGAACATCAGACTCTTCAGGGTAAGCCCTGGCAATAGAAATGCCATAGCAATCTTCAGTAGTCTTGGTCATGTCGACCGTCTCTTGATGCAAGCGACCAGTTTCTAGTGTGAATAAAGCAATCTTTGCCTTGGACTGTGCAATCGCATCAGTCATCACCATATCTTCAGCAGCCAAGCTAGTAGCAAAACGCACGTCTGAGAACTTCTCAGTAATGCTCAGTAATCTATGCCTTAGGGTAGAAGTCTTTTCTGCAAGTTCAGCGGTTGTTAGGGTGCTATCTGGTATTGACCAAAATTCAGGAGTCATCATGAGGAAACGAGTTTAATTCCAACTAAAAATAAAGTTGCCGCAAGTGTGGTTCTCGTAGCTCGTTCGGATAGCGTGCTGGACAACTTAGCCCCGAGCCAGATAGCTGGAACAGATCCAAGTAAAAGGCCAAACAGTAAATCAAAATGGACGTTACCAAGCCACCAGTGACCCAAGCCAGCTAAGGCAGTTAGAGGAACTGCGTAGGCGATATCTGTGCCTGCTACTTGTGCGGGTTTTAGATAAGGGTAGAGGACTAATATCAATGTTGCACCAATGGCGCCTGCACCAATGGATGAAACGGTTACCAACACTCCGATGACAGCACCAACTGAAATGGTCGCTATTTTTAAATTGGATCCGCTTGGTAAAAAATCAGGATTATCTTGCACCCACTTTAAAATCTTAGCTCTGAATAAAAGTGATCCAGCTGTGAGAAGAACTGAAATGCCGATTGATATGCTAATCAGGTGATTAAAGTTTTTTGAAACTGGTCCTACATATTTAAGTGCGAGGATCGATAGAATCGCTGTAGTCAGACTTCCAATGCAAAGCAGTCTCACGATGTCCCATCGAACATTCCCATGCAACCTATGTGCAGCAGTGCCAAATCCTTTGGTGATTGCTGCAAATGCTAAGTCGGTCCCAACTGCAGTCGTGGGAGCAACCCCAAAAATGATTGTCAACAAAGGCGTCATTAAGGAGCCGCCACCAACACCGGTCATTCCCACTAGGAGACCAACTAGTGCGCCAGAAATAATGAATTGAGTAGAGTCTAGAAAAAATTGGATCATTTTGAGTATTTATCCTGCTTATGCGAATGACTGTTCAAACTCTTCGAGTTTGATGGCATTCATGAGAAATAGGATTTGACGCTGAAATCTTTTGCGCTCGTCAACCTTATCGTGTGGCAGACGATCGTGCTCACGTAATAAGTTGGTTATAACGGGGTTGTAATGCTCTCTGACTGGGGACACTTCAATTCCTTGGTAAATATCTCGTTAGAGACAATGTACCAAGGGGTCTATATATCTACAAGGAATATATAGCGATATCTAAATTACTTTTAGGTATATAGACTATCTATTACTTCTCTACGAAAGCACGTTCGTAGACGTAGTCACCTAGTTGACCAAGGCTTGGAGAGACCTTAAAGCCTTTGGCATCTAGCATCTCAGAAGTTTCTTTAAGCATTGATGGGCTGCCGCAAATCATCGCACGATCTACTGCTGGATCTAAAGGCGGCAGACCGATATCTTGAAAGAGTTGACCAGACTCAATCGCAGTAGTTAGGCGACCCGTGTGTGTGAAAGCTTCACGAGTCACGGTTGGGTAGTAGATTAATTTCTCACGAATGATTTCACCTAAGAACTCATCTTGCGTAAGTTCATTTTTAAGGTAGTCAGCATAAGCAAGCTCGCTTACCAAACGGACACCATGAATGAGTACGACTTTTTCAAACTTGTCGTAAGTTTCTGGATCACGAATGATGCTCATGAATGGCGCAAGGCCTGTGCCGGTGCTAAACAGGTAAAGATGTTTGCCTGGGTTCAAGTCATCGATTACCAATGTGCCAACAGACTTCTCGCTCACCAAGATGGGATCGCCAACTTGGATTTTTTGTAAGCGTGAGGTGAGTGGACCATTTTGAACTTTAATGCTCAAGAACTCGAGATGCTCTTCATAGTTGGGGCTCGCAACGCTATAAGCTCTGACGAGAGGCTTACCTTCAACCTCTAAGCCAATCATCAAGAAATGGCCGCTACGAAAGCGTAAGCCTTTATTTCTGGTGGTGGTGAAGCTAAATAGGGTGTCGTTCCAGTGGTGAACGGTGAGAACGGTTTCAGTCTGATATGCGGCCATAAATACGGATTCGTTTGAGGATTGCAAAACGATGATTATCCCATTCTTGAGGGGGGAATTTGATGGGAATCACGCAAAAAGTAGGACTCACTCGTGATATAGATCAGACTTTTGGTAATAAGGAGGTGATTTAGATGGTATTCCCAGCCCTTTAGCTATCATCTCTATATGAAAAGAAGCCAATACCTATTCCTGTCTCTCATTAGCCTAGGTTTGGTTGCTTTCGCAGTCATCCTCCAGCAGGTGGGCTATCAGGGCGTGAGTTTTCTGCCATGCCCTTTATGTATTTTGCAAAGAGTGGGCTACTTAGGCATTGCGGTCGCCTGCGTTATGGCTGCCAGTTTTAATCCTCTGAGAAAGCTATTCCATGCCTTGGCAATTTTGGCCGCTGGATATGGGGCAGCAGTTGCAGGACATCATGTGTGGCTCTTATCTCATCCGGGCGCTTCTTGTGGAATTGATCCTCTAGAGCTCTGGATTAATCAATTTCAAGTAGTGCAGGGCTTGCCTTGGTTATTTAAGGCGGACGGCCTTTGCTCTGCTCAATTACCCGCCATACTGGGTCTACAAGTACCAGAGTGGTCTTTATTGTGGTTTAGTGTTCTGCTGATTGTTCTAGTAGTGACATTCTTCAAAAAGTCTCGTTAGAACTTAAAGTACTGACCTTATGACGAGAACTTCTTTGGCTAAATGAAGACATTCCCATAAGATCTATTCATTATTCTTTTCTTTGATTTAAGGAAGCCGCATGACTTACTTTACCGATAATTCACAAACGATTGGTCACACACCTTTAGTGCGATTGAACCGCGTCACCGATGGCGCCAAGGCAACTGTTCTAGCAAAGATTGAAGGGCGCAACCCTGCTTACTCAGTCAAGTGTCGAATCGGTGTAGCAATGATTAATGACGCACAAGAAAAAGGTTTGCTCGGGCCTGGAAAAGAGTTAGTTGAGCCTACTAGTGGCAATACAGGCATTGCTTTGGCGTTCGTGGCTGCTGCGCGCGGCATTCCGCTGACCCTAACAATGCCTGAGACTATGAGCTTAGAGCGTCGCAAGTTATTAACTGCTTTGGGTGCGAAGATTGTTTTGACTGAAGGTCCCAAGGGAATGAATGGCGCCATTGCCAAAGCAAAAGAGATTGCTGAGTCTGATCCTGGTAAATATGTTTTGCTACAGCAATTTAGCAATCCATCTAATCCAGCGATTCATGAAAAAACCACCGGCCCAGAAATCTGGGATGACACTGAAGGCAAGATTGATGTGTTTGTAGCCGGTGTTGGTACTGGCGGCACAATTTCTGGTGTTGGTCGTTACATCAAACACACCAAAAAGAAAGCCATTGAAGTCGTGGCAGTGGAGCCAACCGCAAGTCCAGTGATTACGCAAAAACTCAATGGTGAAGAAATCAAGCCGGCCCCACATAAGATTCAAGGAATTGGTGCAGGCTTTGTGCCAGAGAACCTCGATCTGTCGCTGGTGGATAAGGTTGAGCAAGTTACCAATGAGGAAGCCATCGAGTTTGCCCGCCGCATTGCCAAAGAAGAGGGTATCTTGGTTGGCATCTCCTGTGGTGCTGCAGCTGCTGTAGCAGTGCGCCTGGCTAAGAGACCAGAGTACGAAGGTAAAACCATTGTGGTGATTCTGCCGGATACGGCTGAGCGTTATTTAAGCTCCGCTTTATTTGAAGGCGTCTTTGATGAAAAAGGTTTACCTACCCAAGTAGCTACTTAAGTAAGAGAATAAGTAGTGCCGTAATGAAAAAGCCACCCTAGGGTGGCTTTTATTTTGCATTCAAACTTTCATTTGAAAATTAATTCGATAGAACTTACTCTTCTTCGCGACGCAGGTGAGGGAAGAGAATCACGTCACGGATATTCGGCACATCGGTGAGGAGCATGACCAAACGGTCAATACCAATACCGCATCCACCGGTTGGAGGCATGCCGTATTCAAGGGCGCGGATGAAGTCATGATCGAAGTACATTGCTTCTTCGTCACCAGCTTCTTTTTGCTCTACTTGTTTACGGAAACGATTAGCCTGGTCTTCAGCATCATTTAATTCTGAGAAGCCGTTAGCAATTTCACGTCCGGTAATGAAGAGTTCAAAACGCTCAGTAATACCTGGGCGTGTATCGGATTCACGGGCTAAGGGGCTGACTTCAATTGGGTAATCAATGATGTAAGTTGGTTCCCAGAGATGTTCTTCTGCGACTAATTCAAACAAGGCCAATTGCAAAGCGCCAATGCCGGCGTTCTTTAGTGTCGGGCTGTCTGGGTTTTCGCCACCTTTTTTCAATTCAGAACGAATGAAATCAGCATCTTCTAATTGCGCTGGCTCATAGGCCTTATTGGATTGGGGTCCGTACTTCAGAATGGCTTCAGTAATCGTTAAACGGTGAAATGGCTTGCTGAGATCTAGTTCACGACCTTGGTGAGTTAAGACTGCAGTACCTTGAGAGTCCATTGCTGCTGCACGGATCATATTCTCAGTGAAATCCATCAGCCAGTTGTAGTCTGTATAGGCTGCATAGAATTCCATCATTGTGAACTCTGGATTGTGACGTGGACTCACACCTTCATTGCGGAAGTTGCGGTTAATTTCAAAGACACGCTCAAAGCCACCTACTACTAAGCGCTTGAGGTAAAGCTCAGGGGCGATACGCAAGAACATCTGCATATCTAAAGCATTGTGGTGGGTGATAAAGGGCTTAGCAGTTGCTCCACCAGGAATCGGGTGAAGCATTGGTGTTTCAACTTCCATGAAGTCAGCATCAAGCATATGGCGACGCAATGAAGCGATGGCATTACTACGCGCTTTAAAGACATTGCGACTTTCTGGATTGACAATCAAATCCACATAACGCTGGCGATACTTAGTCTCTAAATCGGAGAGGCCGTGGAATTTGTCAGGCAGAGGGCGCAGTGATTTGCTGAGTAAGCGCAGGTTGCTACATTCAACTGAGAGCTCACCCTTGTTTGTTTTGAAGAGATTGCCTTCAGCAGAAATGAAGTCACCCATATCCCAGTGCTTAAACGCACCATGGGTATCCGCACCGCTCAACTCATCACTAATATAGAACTGAATCTGTCCGCTACGGTCTTGGATGGTCGCAAAACTTGCTTTACCCATGACGCGCTTGAGGACCATACGGCCTGCGACCTTCACATGAATCTTCTTAGCAGCCAATTCTTCTTTAGTGAGGCTGTCGTAGTGAGTATGTAGATCTGCCGCTAGATGGGTGGGGACAAAGTCGTTAGGGAAGGCGACACCTGCTTCGCGTAACTTGGCTAACTTTTCACGACGCTCCGCAATGATGTGATTCTCATCAACTACTTCAGTAGCGGGGGAGGGCGTAGTGCCTAAATTCGTTTTATCGTTCATATTTTTTTGATGGTTGCAGTTAAGGTTAAACGCCTTGCTTTAAGCTGGCTTCAATGAAGGCATCGAGGTCGCCATCCAATACTTTCTGGGTATTGGAGATCTCAACGTTGGTGCGTAAGTCTTTAATACGGCTTTGATCCAAGACATAGGAGCGGATCTGATGACCCCAACCCACATCCGTTTTGGTAGCCTCAAGCTTATCCTGCTCAACCCGACGCTTTTGCATTTCGTGTTCGTATAAGCGGGACTTCAACATCGTCATGGCTTCAGCGCGGTTACGGTGTTGGCTACGATCGTTCTGACACTGCACCACGATACCGGTTGGTAGATGGGTTAAACGTACGGCTGAGTCGGTTTTATTAATGTGCTGACCACCAGCACCAGAGGCGCGATAGGTATCAGTGCGAATATCCGCTGGATTGACGTCAATCTCAATCGAGTCATCAATTTCTGGATAGACATAAATACTGGCGAAAGAGGTATGACGACCATTTGAAGAATCAAAAGGTGATTTACGGACCAAGCGATGCACACCAGTTTCGGAGCGAAGGTGTCCGTAAGCGTACTCACCATCAACCTTAATGGTGGCGCTCTTGATGCCGGCAACGTCGCCATCAGATTCTTCAAGAATTTCTGTTTTATAGCCTTTGCGTTCACAGTATTTCAGATACTGGCGATAGAGCATGCTTGCCCAGTCGCAAGCTTCAGTACCACCTGCACCTGCTTGAATATCAATAAAGCAGTTGCATGGATCCATTTCGTTATGGAACATGCGACGGAATTCTAAATCTCCAATGACCTTGCTATAGCCTTCAACATCTGTTTTGATCGCGCCGATGGTCTCAAAATCACTTTCTTCTTTGGCCATATCGAAGAGTTCGAGGGCACTAGTGATATTGGTATTTAAATCAGTGAGGGTAGAGACCACGCCATCGAGCAATTTTTTCTCTTTGCCGAGTGCTTGAGCCTTCTTTTGATCGTCCCAGATGGTGGGATCTTCAAGAATAGAGTTAACTTCAGTAAGACGTCGTGACTTTACTTCGAAGTCAAAGATACCCCCGAAGTGCTTGCTCACGGGTGAGCAGGTCAGATAGGGTATTCGAAATAGTGTTTAGTTGTTCAGCTTCCATGCCCTAATTATAGGGGGGTTATTACTCCATAGCCCCTAAGTCTGGACTCTTTAGCTCTCGTCGTGCGCTTCGATCATGAGCTGAACCCTAGCTCGCCCTTGGTAGCGGTCGGTTACGAGGCGGTAGGCCAGATTGGCTTTTTCTGGCAGGGTCTGGGTGCGGTTAAACCAAACCCCAGTAAATGGTTTGCTAGCAAGCGAGCCCTCTCCGAGAGGGCGCAATTGCAGGCGTAGGTGCTTGTCTTTCATCAGGCTTTGTTGGCTGATCTCAAATTCGCCATAAAAGATGGGCTGAGGAAAGCCTTGCCCCCAGATTTCTTCGGCGAGGAGGTCCCCAGTTTCTGGAGTGAATTCAGATAAGGCTAGAGCGCCATCGTGGATGTGCCGACGCTCTAATAGCTCATCGTTTAAGAGCTCACTAGCGACCTTCTGAAACACAGCAGAAAACTTTTCAAAGTCGGCTTTGCGAATCGTGAGGCCAGCCGCCATGGCATGGCCACCAAACTTTAGGATCAGACCAGGCTCGCGTTTGGAAACCAAATCCAATGCATCCCGCAAATGAAAGCCCGTCAACGACCTACCTGAGCCTCTAAGCTCTTCACCGGTAGCGCCTTCTGCGGGGGCAAAAACAATCGCGGGGCGATTGAAGCGCTCTTTTAATCTCGAGGCAACAATGCCAACGACACCTTGGTGCCATTCTGGATTCCAAAGGCAAATGCTAGTGCGCTCTGCCATAGTCCCCGCCAATTGATCTTCGGCGAGATGGGCTAGAGCGGCTTCTTGCATCCCAGTTTCAATGACGCGGCGTTCGCGATTAATGCGATCAAGTTCTTGAGCAAGTTCTAGCGCTTGCTCAGCGTTATCACTCAGAAGCAAACGAATGCCCAGTGTCATATCAGCAAGTCGACCAGCTGCATTCAGACGAGGACCGATAGCGAAACCGAGATCAAACGTATTTGCACTGCGCGGATCTCGCCCCGCCGCCTGAAATAAAGCACCTATACCTGCCTGGCAAATACCTGCACGAATGCGCTTCAAGCCATTGGAAACCAGAATGCGATTGTTGCGATCAAGTTGCGCAACGTCAGCAACAGTGCCTAATGCAACGAGATCTAAAAGATTTTCAATCTTAGGTTGATTCTCATTCGTAAATTTTCCGCGATTGCGCAACTCTGCACGCAAGGCAACCAATAAATAAAACATCACACCAACTCCGGCTAAAGCCTTGCTAGGAAAACTGCATCCCGGTTGATTGGGGTTCACAATCGCAGTGGCTTTAGGAAGTTGATCGCCTGGTAGGTGATGATCGGTAACAATCACCTCCATACTGAGTTCGCGGGCGCGATCTACACCGGCTTCGCTGGCAATACCGTTATCAACGGTAATGAGATATTTGGGCTTAGGATTTTGTTGCGCAGCCAATTCCACAACCTCAGGCGTGAGGCCATAACCCATGGTGAAACGATTGGGTACTAAAAACTGAATGAGGGTTTCTGGACCACCCAGCATCTTTAAGCCACGAACTGCTACCGCACAGGCGGTTGCGCCATCGCAGTCATAGTCAGCAACCACCAGCATGGGTTCTTTTTTCTCAAGAATGTCCGCTAACAGACTTGCTGTGCTTAAACAGTTTTTGAGCTCCGTTGGGGAAAGCAATTTTTTGAGATCAAGCGACAACTCATCGGGCGATTGCACACCGCGTGCCGCAAAGAGCCTCGCTAGCAGTGGGTGTAAACCACTTTGTTCTAGCCAGGCGCTGGTTCTTTCCGAAACGGGGCGTTGAGAAAATTGACTCATTGCTTGGCAATCTCTTTCCAGTTGAGCTCCTCAGCTTTGCGCCAAAACAGTAGAGATTTTTTCTGAAGATCTCGTGTTGTGAAAGTACGGTCACGCTTTTCTCCCTTGGGAAAATCAATGATCGTCACTTCATCAAGCACCTTATCAACCAATGCTTGCTTCAGTGTTGGCCAAATCGATTCGGGATGACTAAACCAGCCAAAGCCATTGGCTAAATCAGAAGAGTTGGCTAAAGGAAGTTTTTTTTGATGGGCAATGTTGAGCAATTTTGAGAGCCCTGCTAGGAGAGGGTGCTCCCCATAAATATTCTGAGCTTGCTTTAATAGCTCTGGCGCTTGTACATCATTCAGTTTTCCAATACCACTAATCCAAATCGAATTGATCATAGGGGCGCCGCGTTGCTCACGAATCTCATTGACGGGGTCAATATGCCAAAGCATCTGAATTTCATTCTGGAGTTTGCGCCATGTTTTGGCTACGCCATCTTCATGCGTATCGCGGGGCATCCACCAATCAATATTGCGACCATGAGCTTGATCAATGCTGTGGCTTGCTAGACTAGCAAATGGGCCGGCAGCAATGAACCAATAATGCTGACCTTGCAAAAGTACTGGACCCTGAAAATCTTCCTCGATAAAAGGGAGTGCCACTTTAAGTAATTTTGCTGATTCCTCATGGTTGAGATCAACTTGGCCTTGACTCATCAGAACTAGATGATCGCGGGTGGCATGGAGGTGGACTGGCTGTAAACAAGCAACCATTTCGTCGGGGTTGACTGTCAGTTGAGATTGACCCAAAAGTAGGATGGGTGCTGCAGGCACCTTTTCACCCAAGAGGAAGCGCTCATGGGGTAAGCCATTGAGTGGCGCGCTCCTGATCGGGTGGTCATCAAGCTCCAATGCATCCTCCCCCGAGAGCATCAGGGTAAAGCGCTTTTCGTGGGTCATATTGGCAGTCATTCCCCTGATTTTAGGTGGCAATTGAGTATTCCATCAGTATGCCCGCCAGATTCACTAAACTGTGGCTATGTTGAGACTTCCTATTGAGCTAGAAATTGGCCTGCGCTACACCCGATCCAAGCGTCGTAAGACGGTCGGAAAGCGTGATGGTTTTCTATCTTTTATCTCAGGGATCTCTACCGCAGGGATAGCTCTTGGCGTTGCTTCGCTGATTGTGGTGCTTTCTGTGATGAATGGTTTTCAAAAAGAAGTTCGCGATCGGATGCTCTCCGTTTTATCCCATGTGGAAATTACCGCACCTGATGGGCTTGCTAATTGGGAGCCACTTGCCCTAAAAGTAGCTGCTCAGCCTCACGTCATTGGTGTTGCGCCGATGGTTAGCTCTCAAGGTTTATTGAGCCGCGAAAGTGTGATGCGTGGCGTTGCTATTCGGGGCGTCTTGCCCGAAGAAGAAGGTAAGGTTTCAGACTTACCAAAACAATTTGTTGCTGGCAGTATCAAGGATCTTCAGCCGGGCAAATTTGGTGTTGCCTTGGGTGCCCAACTTGCCTCAATGGTGGGTGCACGAGTGGGCGATCGCATCAACATGATCGTTCCCGAGAGTGATCTGACGCCAGCAGGTGCCATGCCCAGAATGCGCACGCTTCAGGTGGTTGGCATTGTCGATAGTGGTCACTATGAATATGACAGCTCTTTAGCCATCATGCATTGGAAGGATGCCGCTGCCTTATTGCGCTTGCATGAGCCTACAGGCTTACGTGTGAAAGTGGATGACATGCAGCGCGCTCCAGAGGTGGCTGCTGAGTTAGCTCAAGTCGTGCCCCAAGCTTTATGGGTTACAGACTGGTCAAGATCAAATCGCAATTGGTTTGCCGCAGTTCAGACTGAAAAGAAAATGATGTTCATTATTCTGACTTTGATTATTGCCGTTGCTGCCTTTAACTTGGTCTCCACTTTAGTCATGACTGTGAATGAAAAGCAGGCAGACATCGCCATCTTAAGAACAATGGGCGCAAGCCCCGGACTGATTCAGCGAATTTTCTTAGTGCAAGGTTTGGCAATTGGATTGCTCGGGTCTCTGGCTGGCGTTGGTTTGGGTCTGCTGATTGCACTGAATATTGATGTCATTGTTCCGGCGATCGAAGCTATTTTCCGCGTGCGCTTCTTGCCGCGGGATGTCTACTTCATCAGCGAACTTCCATCAGACGTGAGATTTTCAGATGTACTCACCGTCGGCCTCATGGCATTTGGGCTTTCCGTTTTAGCAACCTTATATCCAAGCCGTCGCGCTGCTAAGGTGCAACCAGCGGAGGCCCTACGTTATGAGTGAGGCTATCAATAACTCAAACAGCTTGGTGCTGAGCGCTAGAGATTTGGCTAAAACCTATGGCCAAGGTCCCTCAGCAGTTGAGGTTCTCAAGGGCATCCATTTGGATGTGTCCCCGTCAGAGAAGGTGGCGATCGTTGGCTCATCTGGCTCAGGTAAAAGTACTTTGTTACACCTTTTGGGCGGTTTAGATACCCCAAGTGCAGGTTCTGTTGTTCTAGCTGGATCCAATCTAAGCAAGTTATCGGTTGCCAAATTAGACCAATTGCGCAATCACAGTCTTGGTTTCATTTATCAATTCCATCACCTCTTAGATGAATTCAGCGCTCAGGAGAATGTAGCTTTGCCGTTGCGCATTCGTGGATTGAGTAATGAAGAGTCCATGGATAGAGCCAGCAAGATTCTAAAAGCCGTTGGTTTGGGCTCGAGAGAGCTTCATACCCCAGGAGAGTTATCTGGTGGAGAGCGTCAGCGGGTTGCGGTTGCGCGTGCTTTGGTGGGTAATCCCGCTTGTGTCTTAGCAGATGAGCCCACAGGTAATCTTGATACAGAGACGGCTGATAGTGTGTTTGATTTGATGTTGGATATAGCGCGTGAGCAGGGCACAGCCTTCGTGATCGTGACCCATGACCCCATTCGCGCCAAACGTTGTGATCGTATTTTGCATTTAGAGCGTGGAGTATTAAAGAACCTCGCTGCATGAGTCAGCCCCAATCGTGGGTTGACACCCATTGCCATCTGGACGCGCCCGAGTTTGAGAGAAATTTTCCTCAAGTCATCGAAGCCGCAGCTCAGAATGGCGTTAAGGCAATCCTTCTTCCAGCGGTTAAAGCCTCTGACTGTGACCATGTCCGAGCGCTTGCCTCTCAATACGCTGAGAAAATCCCAGGACTGGTCTATACACTGGGAATCCATCCGCTGTACATTAATCAGGCGCAAGAGTCTGATATCACCATTCTGAAAGACCAGATAGAGCAATCTTTGTCTGATCCTCGCTTTGTTGGCATTGGTGAGATTGGTTTAGATTATTTTGTTGAAGGCCTAGATCTGAAACGACAAGAATGGTTCTTTCACGCACAACTTGATCTGGCTGAGCAATTTCAATTGCCGGTGGTCTTGCATGTGCGTCGTTCACAAGATGCGATCCTGAAAGCACTACGCTGTAGAAGCATTCCCAGTGGAATAGCCCATGCATTCAATGGCAGCTTTCAGCAGGCAGAACAATTTATCGCGCTTGGATTTAAATTGGGTTTTGGTGGCGCCGCAACTTTTGAACGCGCATTGCAGATTCGTCGATTGTTAAAAGAGTTATCGCTAGATAGCATTGTTACCGAGACGGATGCACCAGATATACCGCCAGCATGGTTGCGCGAAGAGGGTATTGCGTTTAACGAGCCTGCATTCCTACCCCGAATTACTAATGTATTAGCGCAGGTTCGCGGCATCAGTAGCGATGAGTTTGCCATTGCTGTGTGGCGCAACGCCATGCAAGTATTGCCTCGCTGGTCAGCGTTGCTGGCTACCAATTCAAATCTCAACTTAGCCTCTTAAGATCTTGCGTTTAGCTATTGCGGCGTTTATCGCCGGGGGCTCGCTTCTCCTATTTTTGCCCAAAGTGCCTGATTATTGGTTGTCAGCAGCTATTTTTACAGTGGCCATTGTTCTACTCGGACTGCGCTTCTTTTCAAAGGCAACCAGCTCCCAGCATATATTCATCATCTTGATTTGTGCGGCGCTTGGCTTTGCTTGGAATGCAAAGTATGCAGACGGCAGGTTGAAAAATATTCTCTCGCAAGAGTTGGAGGGACAGGAGTTGAGCATTGAAGGTCGCGTGGCGGCATTACCTCAAAGTAGCTCGGCTGGAGCTAAGTTTGCCTTTGAAGTTCGGCAAGCCTTATTAAGTGGAGATAAGGTTGAGGAATTTCCTGAACGAATCTATCTCAGTTGGCAGCCCGCCTGGAGAAATGCACAAGAGATTCCAGAAGTGATTCCAGGTCAGCGCTGGAAGTTCAAGGTCAAACTGAAGCGTCCTTACGGCTCGCTAAATCCCTATACATTTGACTTCGAACGCTGGTCCTTTCACCAAAACTTTGGTGCCAGTGGGTCGGTTCGATCTGGTGAACTACTACTTGAAAAAGATATTGGCCTCACCGATTTTGAATTGGCAATGGAATATCAGCGCTGGAAGTTACGCAAAAAGATTCAGCGCCTACTCCCACAGGACGCAGCATATGCAGGCGTGATTGTGGCGTTGGTGATGGGTGATCAAAATGCGATTGATCAAGAGGATTGGCGAGTATTTAATGCTACCGGCATCGGTCACCTCATCTCCATATCCGGACTCCATGTCACCATGCTTGCAGGACTTGGCGCAGGAATTGCCACAAGACTTTGGCGTCGCAAGTCCTTGCCACTGATATTTCCGGTTAGCAAGGTGGCGGCAGTATCTGGATTCTTGACAGCTTTTATTTATGCATGGCTAGCAGGCTTTCAAATACCAGCACAAAGAACCATGTATATGGTTGGTGTGGTTGCTGTTGCTTTATGGTCTGGCCGTAACCCTCGCTCCTTTGATATTTGGTGGTGGGCGCTTGCCTTTGTATTGTTAGTAGATCCTATGGCACCTTATACCCCAGGCTTTTGGTTATCTTTTGGAGCTGTAGCAGCCATCCTGTATGCCATGGGAGATTCTGCAGGTTTGCTTGGTATCCCAACGGGTAAAGAGTTGGAAGTGCATTGGATAAAAAGAGTTTTGCAGGCTTTACGTGAGGCCTGTCGTGTTCAAGCGGTAGTTACCATTGCCTTGCTGCCATTTACTTTGTATTGGTTCTATCAAGTATCAGTAGTTTCGCCCCTGGCAAATTCATTTGCGATTCCCCTAGTGAGTTATATCGTCACGCCGCTAGCAATTGGCGGTGCACTTTTGCCAGATTTCATCGGTAAATGGCTACTGCTTCCAGCGCATGCATCGATGGAGTATCTGGCAGTCATGTTGAGATGGATGGCGAGCTGGAAATGGGCAGTCGTGTGGTCCAGTCAGCCTGCTTGGTGGGCGCTTCTGATCTCTGGGGTGGGAATCATTCTTGCTATTCGACCTGGTGCTATAAAAGCGAGCTGGCAGTCAAGGATTCTGGGAATTTGCTTAACCACTCTTTTATTTCTTTCGCCTATTACAGATCTAAATTTGCAAGAGGGCGAGTTTCGAGCAACAGTTCTCGATATTGGCCAAGGCACTTCTGTTCTAGTTGAGACAGCAACAAAGCGATTGCTGTATGACGCCGGGCCCATCCAAGGAAAGAAGGATGATGCTGGCAATAGAGTGATCCTTCCTTATCTCAGGGGGCGGGGTATTGATCATATCGATCGCATGGTAATAAGCCATAGTGATAGTGATCATGTGGGTGGGGCTGCAACCTTATTAAAAGAAGTGCTGTTCGATTTCATGATGGGCTCTCTACCAAGTACAAACCCCCTGTTGAAAAACTTGCAATCTAAACAGATTCCGACTCTCCCTTGTCGCTTCGGTCAACACTGGGTATGGGATGAGGTGGAATTTCATATTTGGCATCCACATGAGGAAACTCATTTTGAATCCCAGTACCCAGGCAAACCAAATGAAATGAGTTGCGTTCTTGAAGTTCGCAATAAGAGTACTTCGTTTTGGTTAACGGGAGATGTTGAGAAGCAGGGTGAAGCTGAAATAGTAGAGCGCCTAGATGCAGCAGCGTTGCAAAACCTAAAAGATAAGGAGTTGGTCTTTATGGCGCCTCATCACGGTAGTAAAACTTCTTCTTCAGAAGAATTATTGAAGCGCTTGAGTCCAGATCAGGCATTTGCACAAAATGGATATCGAAACCGCTATGGACATCCTCATCCAACAGTGAGCGCGCGCTATGGAACTCTGGGTATTCCGTTTTACCAGTCACCGAATACGGGTGCGCAGATTTGGACTTTTACCCATAAAGGTGAGGTACTCAGGAAACCAATCTTCTGGAGGGAGGGCACTAGGCGCATCTGGCATAGGCCAGCAGAAGCATTGATTCGCTAATAAGTGTGTATGGTGTGTATAATTAATTAGGAGATGAATGCATAGCCGAAAAGTCGTTGAAAAGTTAATTGCGGACGGATGGGATTTGCGGGGGATACGTGGGTCGCACCATGTTTATGTGCACCCAATAAAGCTAGGACATATTGTTGTGACTCATCCTAGAAAAGATATGCCTATAGGATTGTTACGAGCGATATTTAAACAAGCAGGGATAAAGGAAGGATGGAAATGAAATATCCAATCGCAATTGAGCCGGGAAGTCAAAAAGATGCCTGGGGCGTCATCGTTCCAGATTTGCCAGGCTGCTTCTCAGCAGCTGATCGTGGAATGGATGAAGCCATCGATAACGCTAAGGAGGCTATAGAACTATGGATAGAAGTCGCACTAGATGAGAATCAGCAAATACCAAAACCTAGTTCTTTAAGAGAGTTACAAAAACGAAAAGAATTTAAAGGCTGGACTTGGGCAATCGTGGAGATTGATCCCGCACTTTTATCTGATGACATCGAGAGAATCAATATCACCCTTCCAAAAAGAGTCTTGGCAAGATTGGATGCCAAAGCTAAAAAAGCTGGGGAGAATAGATCTGCATTTATTGCCCACTTAGCTCTTATGGCTTAGTCTATATCAATTAATGGAACCGAGCTCATGATTAAACTAAAACGATTTAGCATTTTCTTGATTGCGGGTTGCCTGTATTTAAGTTCCCTCAATGTCTTTGCTCAAGCTACTACCTACTCTCCGTACACCAAGGAGCAATTGCAGCAATTTAATTCTCAGCCGATTTCACCGGCAATTTCTGTGAATGAGATTGACGGACAAACACGGGGACCGCAAGATTTCAGAGGCTCAAAATTCTATCGACAACCTCAAGGGGAAGAAGAGGCTGAAGCCCTTGAGACCCAGTCGGCTGATCCGTACACCCCACTACAGCCTGCACTTACTTTTTAAAGGAAAACGTTAAGGCGTAGCCGATAAGTGAAATAAAAGGCCGGCCCTAGTTGATTAAATGGAGTTACGGTTTTAGCTAAAGATCGGCGATTCACACTTCCCTTGGAAGATCTCCTTGGTTTTCTTCTCACCACCCTTAATTTTTTGCGTAGTGATCGTTGTCTCGTAGAGGGCGCCCAAGCTACGATTAAGAATCATGTAGTGATTGATGCTGGAATCACCTTCATCCTTGATTCGTGAACATTGGATTACCTTTTCAGCGGTGGTACACAAGTGATCGGGTATGGATTGATTTTGAAATTGATATTTACGTACCGTATCTTTTGATTCGGTTAATTGGTTATCAACAGCAAGTGATTGCTGGCCATAGCATTGAAGGCTGAAGTTATTTGGATTCTTCGAACATGCGGCCAATCCCAGCAAAATCACTAGACTGAGTAAATATTTCATATGACATTCACTTATAAATTTTATAAGTTATCTTACTGTTTTTTTTGATTTCCGCTCTGAGCACTATCCTTTTGTGGAAAATGGTCATCTAATGATGGGGGTCGATTGGGCGCACGCTAGAATGATGCGCCTAATAAGCAAAAAGCCCTTATTAAATAAGGGCTTAGAGCTGTAATACTGGTTGCGGGGGCAGGATTTGAACCTACGACCTTCGGGTTATGAGCCCGACGAGCTGCCAGACTGCTCCACCCCGCGTCTGAAGCTGAGATTCTACCATTTTTAGGACCCCTCTGTCGAGGTTTACCTTTAATTGGTGCATAAATAGAGCGTTTTTTAGCAATAATTAGAGGCTTCAGACAGCCTGCATAAGGAGTAACATATTGCCACGCAACATGTATACAAGGCTTATTGATGTCAGTTAGTAACCCAGAATTTTCAGATTCTTCACTACTAAGACCTGTAGAGATTTCTCGACAAGATCCAGGTCATCGAAAAGGCGCATCTTTCACTTTGATGCTCGCTGCTATTGGGGTTGTGTTTGGCGATATTGGGACGAGTCCCTTATATGCATTGAAAGAGTGCTTCAGTCCGGAGCATGGCATTCCGTTCTCTACAGATGCTGTCTACGGCGTTATCTCCATGGTTTTCTGGGCTTTCGCAATCGTAGTTTCTTTGAAGTATGTTTTGTTTGTGATGCGCGCCAATAACCATGGTGAGGGCGGCATTTTGGCTCTGATGGCTTTGGCTCTTCGTACTGCTCCAGCAGGCTCTAAGCGATCATTGTTAATCATCATGGCAGGAGTTTTTGGGGCCTGTATGTTTTATGGTGATGCCATTATTACGCCAGCTATATCAGTGCTATCGGCTGTAGAAGGTATGGAAGTGATTTCGCCAGACTTCACTCGCTACGTCATACCCGTAACCATTTTTATTTTGGTGATCTTGTTTGTTATTCAAAAAACAGGCACTGATGTTGTTGGAAAATTATTCGGACCAGTCATGCTGGTTTGGTTTGCAGTGATTGGCCTGATGGGCTTGCACCAGGTGGTTCAGAACCCTGCAATATTTGAAGCTATCAATCCAATGTACGCCATTCATTTTATGGATGAGCATGCGCTCCAAGGTTTTATTGTGCTTGGCGCTGTATTCCTTGTTTTGACGGGTGCTGAGGCTTTATATGCTGATATGGGTCATTTCGGTGCCAGACCAATCCGAATGGGCTGGTTCTTCATTGTTATGCCTTGTTTAATCCTCAATTATTTTGGTCAAGGCGCGATGTTCCTCAGTCATCCTGAGGCCATTACCAACCCATTCTTCTTGATGGTTCCTGAAGGTTTTGTATTTCCTTTAGTGATTCTTGCCACCCTTGCTACGGTAATTGCATCTCAGGCAGTCATCTCAGGCGCTTTCTCAATGACGAGTCAGGCCATCCTTCTTGGCTTTGTTCCGCGCATGAAAGTACGTCACACATCTGATCGTGAGATTGGTCAGATCTACATGCCTTTGGTCAATTGGACTTTATTAATTTTGGTTGTTGCTGTCGTTCTAGCGTTTAAGAAATCAGAAAATTTGGCTGCTGCCTATGGCATTGCTGTGACAACTACGATGATTGTGACCACTTTCTTGGCAGCAATTGTGATGCGAGTAGTGTGGCGTTGGAGTACTTTATTGGTGACATTGGTTATCAGTGCATTCTTGATTGTTGACTTAGCATTTTTAACTGCCAACTTACTCAAAATTATGGAGGGTGGCTGGTTCCCATTATTACTTGGTGCCGCTTGTTTCTTACTGCTGATGACTTGGTATCAAGGTCGCCAACTATTGCGCCGGCGTGCAGTTGAAGAGGGTATTGAGCTCAAAGGTTTCATCGATGTCTTGATGATGAATCCTCCTCACCGTGTAGAGGGCACCGCTATTTTCTTGACTGCGCACGTTGATTACTTACCAGTTTCTTTCTTGCATAACTTAAAGCACAACCATGTTCTTCATGAGCGAGTATTTTTCTTAAAGGTCAGCATTTGGGATGTGCCTTATGTAAAAGACGAAGAGCGTATTACGCTACGAGATCTTGGTAACAATATTTACGTTGTTCGGGCTGTTTATGGCTTTAATGAAACGCCAGATATGGGTAAGATTATTGAGTTGATTGAAAAATCCTCAGGTCTTCAGTTCGACTTAATGAATACTTCATTCTTCTTGTCACGTGACACGATTGTTTCCACTGAGATTCCAGGGATGGCTTTGTGGCGTGAGCGCCTGTTCTGTTGGATGTACCAAAATGCGGGTCGTCAATCAGACTTCTTTAAGATTCCGGCCAACCGCTTGGTTGAGTTAGGTGCGAAAGTAGAGATTTGAGAGTCATTAGCTCTCTCCGCTCAAAAATATTCATTGGGATATTGTTGTTCGTCTGTTCCTTGAGTGGCGTGGCTTTAGCCACTCCTGCTGAAGAAGATCAATTAGAGCAACTCGATAAGATTGAGAATGAGCTCGAGGTTCAGCGTGACTGGGCAAAATATCGCTGGGAAAAGGCTTCATCAGACTGCTATCAAAACTATTGGGTTAATTACTGCTTAGGTAGTGCTAGGGCTGATTACCGTAAAGAGATTGATCCTATTAGGGCGCAAGAAGTGGAGTTGCATGAGGTTCAGCGTAAATTGCGTGAGAGCCTGAAGGATCAGCGCGACGCTAAGCGAGCTGCTGAGCGTGCAGCTCCAGAAAAGGCTGCTGAGCGCACTGCTAATCAACGTGAATATGACGAAAAGCAAAAGGATGCAGCAACTCGTGCAGCCGATAGAGAGCAGCGCCGTCAGGATGCGCCTAAGCGCGCACAAGAAAACAAAGCAGGCACACAGCTCGATTAATCTCGGCTGATATCAAGAGGCAATACAAAAGGGCAATACTTTGGCTAAGGTTAAAACGGTTTATATCTGTCAGTCATGCGGCGGTACATCTGCCAAGTGGCAGGGCCAATGCCCGTCATGTCAGGCATGGAATACCTTGGAAGAGGGTTTGCCTGAGGTCAGTTCCAATTCTCGTTTTCAGGGCTTAGCGCAATCCCTGCCAAGACAAAAGCTTTCCGCGATTACTGCAGAAGACTTGCCAAGATTTAGTACTGGCGTTGAAGAGTTTGATCGAGTGCTGGGTGGTGGCTTGGTTCCTGGTGGCGTTGTTTTATTAGGCGGCGATCCCGGGATTGGTAAGTCAACCTTGTTATTGCAGGCCTGTGCCGAGATGAGTGCTGCTGGCATGGACGTGCTCTATAGCAGCGGCGAAGAGTCTGCTGCGCAGATTGCGCTTCGAGCTAAACGAATTGCGCTTGATGCTCCCCAACTTGAAGTTCTTGCAGAAATCCAGTTAGAAAAATTGCTATCCATCATGGATACGGTCAAGCCTCAGGTCTTGGTAGTCGATTCTATTCAGACTTTATATTCAGAGGTGCTCAGTTCTGCGCCTGGTTCGGTTGCACAGGTAAGGGAATGTGCTGCTCAATTAACGAGGGCTGCTAAGTCTAGCGGCATTTGCGTATTGATGGTGGGCCATGTCACCAAGGATGGCCACCTCGCTGGACCACGAGTTCTCGAGCATATTGTTGATACTGTTCTTTACTTTGAAGGTGACACCCATTCTTCATTCCGTTTAGTGCGTTCGATTAAGAATCGCTTTGGTGCAGTAAATGAACTTGGCGTTTTTGCCATGACAGAAAAAGGTTTACGAGGCGTTGCTAATCCTTCGGCGATCTTCCTCTCGCAACATGCTGAGATGGTGCCTGGCGCTTGTGTCTTAGTAACCCAAGAGGGTAGTCGCCCCTTGTTGGTGGAGATTCAGGCGCTAGTAGATACAGCGCATATTCCTAACCCTAGAAGGTTGGCTGTCGGCTTAGAGCAGGCCAGGCTTGCTATGCTCCTAGCGGTATTGCATCGTCATGCTGGAGTGGCTTGTTTTGATCAGGATGTCTTTTTAAATGCAGTGGGTGGCGTCAAGATTTCTGAGCCAGCTGCAGACTTGGCTGTACTCCTAGCAATTCAGTCATCAATTCGCAATCGCGCTTTGCCAAAAGAGTTGATTGTGTTTGGTGAGGTTGGATTGGCTGGAGAAATTCGTCCATGCCCACGCGGTCAAGAGCGACTTAAAGAGGCTGCAAAGCTTGGCTTTACTGTCGCCATTATTCCAAAGGCGAATATGCCTAAGGCGAAGATTCCTGGGTTGCGAGTGATACCGGTCGAGAGAATTGATCAGGCAATCGCTGCTGCTGCGGAGCTGAGCTAATTCAGCTTATTGCTTCAGTACCTAGCGCAGATCTTCCGCCTGAATTAAAAGCACTTGCTCTTCGCCAGCTGATACTTCCATCCAAATTGCTGGTATTTGAGGAAAAGCTTTTTTGAAGTGCTCATATTCATTGCCGATTTCAATCAGAATAGCACCTCTGTCTGTGAGGTAGTCTGGCGCTGCTGCAATAATGCGTCTGATTAAATCCATCCCGTCATTACCACCAGCTAAAGCAAGGGCAGGCTCTGCATGATATTCAGCGGGCAGAGAATTCATAGAGCTTGAGTTGACGTAAGGCGGGTTGCAGACAATTAAATCAAAACGATTGTCGTCATTAGGCTCTTCTAGCGCATCCCATAGATCGCCGCTTAGCAATTCCACTTGATTGCTCAAGCCGTGGCGATCGAGATTACGTGAGGCTACTGAAAGCGCCGGCATACTAATGTCACATGCTGTTACATGGATATCAGGACAAGATAGTGCCAATAGGATTGCTAATGAGCCGTTGCCTGTACAGAGATCCAATGCATTGCCATCGGCTGGCAACCAAGTTTCTAGTGAGCCATTAACAATGAGTTCTGCAATCCAGGAGCGGGGCACAATACTTTGTTCGCTACAGAAAAAAGGCACACCCATTAGCCAGGCTTCGCCCAATATGTAGGCTAAGGGTTTTCGACTCTCGATGCGAGTCTGCGCAACTTGTAAGGCATTTTGATATTGATCGGGTGTAATGGTTTGATCTAGCTGATCAAGCGCATCCGCTGGGCTGATCTCTAGTTGTTTGCTGGCAATCCACAGCGCTTCGCTTTGGGCATCAATGGCGCCATGGCCATAATGCAAGTCTGCCGTCTCTAGTCTTTGTGCAACTTGATCGATGCACTGATTTAAGGTGACTGCTTGAGAAGGCTCAGGGTCCATGATGACTTGTTTGGATTATTGAATTAAGCGATCAGCTGCTCAAGGGTCTTGCGGTAAATATTTTTAAGAGGCTCTATATCGTCAACAATGACACACTCATTAATCTTATGACTTGTGGCATTGAGAGGGCCGAACTCTACAACCTCTTTGCAAATCTTAGCAATAAAGCGGCCATCGCTTGTGCCACCAGTAGTAGAGAGCTCTGTATCAATTTGGGTTTCTGCTTTGATCGCATTGCGCAAGGCATTTGCTAGCTCACCATTGCCAGTGATAAATGGACTACCACCCAAAACCCAATCGATTTCAAAATCGAGATTGTTGGACTTGAGGATGTGTTCAAGGCGCTCGCGTAATTGCTCAGGTTTACTCTCAGTGGAGAAGCGGAAATTGAAATCCACTACCAACTCATTAGGAATCACATTGTTCGCGCCTGTGCCAGAATGAATATTGGAGATTTGGAAACTGGTGGGCTGGAAGTATTCATTGCCTTGATCCCATTCGGTTTCAACCAATTGCTGGATCGCAGGAGCAGTGATATGAATTGGATTTTTACCAAGATGGGGGTAGGCGATATGCGCCTGAATACCTTTGACCCTCAACTTGCCTGAGAGTGATCCGCGACGACCATTCTTAATCATGTCGCCGATGTTATCTACCGAAGTGGGTTCGCCAATCACGCAATAGTCCAGGCGTTGCCCATGCTTTTGCAAGCGCTCACACATGATGACGGTGCCATCATTTGCTGGCCCCTCTTCATCACTAGTGATCAGGAAGGCAATAGAGCCAGCGTGATTAGGGTGGGTAATAACAAACTCTTCGGTAGCCACAACAAAACCAGCGAGAGAGGTTTTCATATCAGCAGCGCCGCGACCATATAACAAGCCATCACGAATGGTGGGTGTAAATGGATCACTGTCCCACTTGTCGAGTGGACCGGTTGGCACCACATCGGTATGGCCGGCAAACATTAAGACTTTGCCCTGATCGCCAGCTGCACCTTGTTTGATTGCCCAAAGATTGGTGACCTGGAAACTCTCCGGACCACTAACGATACTTTCAGTATGAAAGCCAATCTCTTGAAGTCGCTTAGCAATTAAATCCTGGCACCCACCATCGGCAGGCGTCACTGAACGGCAGGCGATAAGGGCTTCTGTTAGATCAAGAGTGGCACTCATATTGTTATCTGATGCTCGACTTAATCGCGGAGTAATTCGTTGATGGCGGTTTTGGCTCTGGTTTGAGCATCAACCTTTTTTACGATGATTGCCGCATATAAGCTGTACTTGCCACAAGCGGAAGGTATTGAACCAGGAACCACAACTGAGCCAGCAGGAACGCGGCCATAGTGCACTTCACCAGTTTCACGGTCATAAATCTTGGTGCTTTGACCAATATAGACACCCATGGACAGCACGGCGTTCTCTTCGATGATTACGCCCTCAACCACTTCGGAGCGTGCGCCGATGAAGCAGTTATCTTCAATAATGACTGGGCCAGCCTGAATCGGCTCCAAAACACCACCAATACCAACTCCGCCAGATAGGTGCACGTTTTTGCCGATTTGGGCACAAGAGCCTACTGTGGCCCAGGTATCAACCATGGTGCCTTCACCTACATAAGCACCAATATTGACGTAAGAGGGCATTAAAACAGCGTTTTTGCCAATAAATGAGCCGCGGCGAGCCATTGCTGGTGGTACAACGCGGAAGCCACCCTTGGCAAAGTCTTCAGCAGTGTAGTTTTCGAACTTGCTTGGAACCTTGTCGTAGAACTGGGTA
Source organism: Polynucleobacter finlandensis (assembly GCF_018881755.1). Taxonomy (GTDB): domain Bacteria; phylum Pseudomonadota; class Gammaproteobacteria; order Burkholderiales; family Burkholderiaceae; genus Polynucleobacter; species Polynucleobacter finlandensis. The sequence goes on from NZ_JACVPS010000003.1 coordinate 199,417, forward strand.
TAGCCACCAGCACCCATTGGTTTATTGTCTTCAAGGCGGAAAGAAAGCAGGACGGCCTTCTTAACCCATTGATTTACTTCCCACTTGCCAACGCTAAGGCGCTCGGCAACGCGGATATTCCCCGCATTAAGGCCCTCTAGGACGGCGGCAACCGCGTTACGGATCTCAGTAGGAGCAGACTCAGGTGAGAGGTTTGCGCGGTTTTCCCAGGCTTGTTCGATGATGCTTTGTGGTGATTTGCTCATGCTTTTCAGTTAACTATCAGATTGTTAAGGGGTTTTGACCCTGAAGGTAGATTTATCATTATATCGATGGGGCAAAAAGCCGTGCGAGAAGCTTTAAGCTTGCTATCATCTTCCCACTTTAGTCTTAATTTTTACCCCCTTATTTGAACCCCTTTTTTACCCTATAAAGTACGCCGTGCAACTGAAATCCATCAAACTTTCCGGCTTTAAGTCTTTCGTCGATCCAACCCATTTTGAAATGCCAGGTCAATTGATCGGTGTTGTGGGCCCTAATGGTTGCGGAAAGTCGAACATCATTGACGCCGTCCGTTGGGTTTTGGGTGAGTCTCGCGCCAGCGAATTACGCGGCGAATCCATGCAAGACGTGATTTTTAATGGCTCGGGTTTGCGCAAGCCATCAGGTCGCGCTAGTGTTGAGCTAATTTTTGATAATGCGGATGGTCGTGCACAGGGTCAGTGGAGCGCATTTACCGAATTGGCAGTAAAGCGTGTTTTAACTCGCGACGGTAACTCTAGCTATTACGTCAACAACCAAGTAGTGCGCCGTAAAGATATTCAAGATATTTTCTTGGGTACCGGTATGGGTCCAAGAGGCTACGCCATTATTGGTCAAGGTACGATCAATCGCATCTTGGAAGCCAAGCCAGAAGAACTACGTGTGTTTTTGGAAGAGGCGGCCGGCGTTTCTAAATATAAAGAGCGTCGCAAGGAGACTGCATCACGCCTCGAGGATACGCGAGAGAACTTAGTACGCGTTGAAGATATTCTTCGCGAGCTCGATCAACAACTAACACGCCTAGAAAAGCAGGCAACGGTTGCTGAGCGTCATGCAGAGCTTTCTACTGAAATGAAGTCTCAACAGCAGTTACTCTGGTTTGTGCGTCAAACCGAGTCTGGTAAAGAGCAAGAGCGTCATGCCAATGGTATCCGTGAGACCCAAGTAAACCTGGAAGAGCAGACAGCAAAATTGCGTCATGCCGAAACTGAGCTCGAGACGATGCGGACACAGCAGTACGCATTACAAGATAAAGTTTCAGAGGCGCAAGGTGATTTGTACCAAACCAACTCTGATGTGAGTCAGGTTGAGTCCCAGATTCATTATGTGCAAGAAGCGCGTCAACGCCTGCAACAACAAACCCAAGATTTACACGCACAGTTGCAGCGCTGGACAGTACAAGAAACGGATGCTGCACAAGCTCAACGCACTGCAGAGCATGAGCTCAGCATTGCTTCTGAAAAAGAGCAGTCTTTATTGGTAGACCTCAATGGCATAAAAGATCAAATGCCTGGCCATGAAGAGGCTTATCAAGTTAGCGCAAGAACGTTAAATGAGGCGCGCGAAAGCTTGGCCACTATCGAGCAACGTTTAGCCAGTTTAGGTGAGCGCACCAGAGCTATCGTTGCACAGTTAGAAGAATTAAAAGGGCGCGAAGCGCGTCTTAATGGTGAGTTGGCTGGAATGCGCAAGCCAGATGCAGAGGCATTACAGATGGCCTTGGATCGGCATTCGATGGCGCAACGCAAAGTAGAAGAATCTAGACAGCGCGCTGGTGAAGCTCAGCAACGCGTACCGGCTGCAGATGAAGCGCGGAATACAGCTCAACAAAAAATTCAAGTGGCTAACCAGGATTTAGCACAAACAGAAGCGAAGTTAACTGCATTGACTGCCTTGCAAGCTAGTGTGCAGGCTCAAGGAAAAATTGGCCCGTGGCTTGAAAGTAAGGGCCTCAAAGAGAGCAAGCGTCTCTGGCAAGAATTAAAGGTTGAGAGTGGCTGGGAAGCTGCTTTGGAATCTGTTTTACGCGAACGTCTTGCAGCAGTTACCGCAAAGAATGTTCAAGAAACTTTAGCTTTAGCGAATGACGCACCGCCAAGTCGTTTGGCAATCTTATTGACTGAAGAGATTTCTCCTGCGCATACTGCCGTGCCGGCGGATTTCACTCCACTATTAAGTAGAGTGCAGAGTGCAGGGGCACCAAGAGTCTCCGCGGTTTTACAAGAATGGCTCGATAACATTTATATAGCTGATAGCCTTGAGGATGCTTTGCATCGTCGTGAAAAGTTACCAGCAGGTGGTGCACTTGTTACACAGCAGGGCCATTTGGTTAGTCGTGTTGGCGTGCAGTTATATGCCGCCGATTCTGAACAAGCAGGAATGTTGGCGCGCGCTCAAGAGATGGAAGGTCTCGAAAAGCAATTGCGGGCACAGCGGTTAATTCAGAGTGAGTTGCAAGGTGAACTAGATCAATGCATTGCCAATTACCAGGCTGCTCACCAAACTGCCGAGCAGACTCGCATCAATGCAGAGCATGCCGTGCAAGAAGCACATGGTTTTGAAGTTGAAAGAATGCAGCTGACTCAGGCCGAAGAGCAATATAGTCAGCGAGCTGCGCAAATTCAAGGTGAATTAACTGAGTTAAGTGGGCAAATGGAGCAGTTGGCCATTACTCACGAGCAATCCTCATCTGAACTACTTCAATCTGAGGAATCAAAACAAGGGCTACAAGAAGGTCTGGCAGTTGCTCAAGAGAAGCTCGAACTTGCAACACAAGAGAGAGATCGTTTACGTGAGTCCTTACGTGTTGCTGAAATGTCAGCGCAAGAAGCTGCGTTTGCAACCCGTTCTTTGCAGCAACGTATTGCTGATTTACAACGTGATCAAAGCACCGCGCGCACCCAGATCATGGAGATTCAAGATAAACATGCTCTCGCTGAGCAAGAACTTGAAACTCTCAGTGATGAAGAGGCGCAAGATAAATTACAGGGCCTATTGCTTGCTCGTAGTGCACGTGAGGCTGCTTTAGCCAATGCGCGTACCGAGCAGGATGCCTTATTGCATCAACTGCGCGAGGCCGATGAGGCACGCATGCAAATTGAGCGTAGCTTGCAGCCGATGCGTGACAAAGTAGTTGACCTCCAACTGCGTGAGCAGGCTGCTCGTTTGAACTTCGAGCAGTTTGCAACTTTGCTATCTGATGCTGAAGCTGACTTAATAGCGCTTGAAGCGAACTTTAGTGTTGATCTCAAAGTAGGCGCCTTGCAAACTGAAGTGAATCGTCTGAGTGCAGAGATTCAGTCGCTTGGTCCCGTCAATATGGCTGCGCTGGATGAGTTGTCAAGCTCACGTGAACGTAAGCAATTCTTAGATGCTCAGTCTGCTGACTTGAATGAAGCAATGCAGACTCTGACGGATGCGATTGCCAAGATTGATGCCGAGACTCGTGACTTGTTACAGGGTACCTTTGACCAAGTGAATATGCATTTCGGTAAATTGTTCCCTGAGTTATTTGGCGGTGGCCATGCTGAATTGGTAATGACTGGCGAAGAGATTTTGGATGCTGGCGTTCAAGTGATGGCACAACCTCCAGGTAAGAAAAATAGCTCTATTTACCTGCTTTCTGGTGGTGAGAAGGCGTTGACTGCGATTGCCTTAGTGTTCTCTCTATTCCTCCTCAATCCTGCACCGTTCTGCCTCTTGGACGAGGTCGACGCACCATTGGATGATGCAAATACCTTGCGCTATGCCCAGCTAGTCGCCAAAATGTCAGATAAGACGCAGTTTTTGTTTATCTCTCATAACAAGATCACTATGGAAATAGCCCATCAGTTAATTGGTGTCACGATGCAAGAGCAGGGTGTTTCCCGAATTGTGGCGGTGGATATTTCTTCTGCTGTATCGATGGTGGAGGCTGCTTAAGTGTCACTAGAGCAAATCATGACAATCCTAGGTTTGTCTGAGTTGCAATTTGCGCTTGCTGTGATTGGTTTACTGATTTTAATAGCAGTTGCTATTCTGAATTTTAAATATGCACGCGCTCGTCGCAAAGGAAGAGAGCAAAGCAATTTCTCTCTAGATGAGCATTTTGTTCGAGAGCCAAGTTTTGGTGGGGCCTCTTCCTCAGATACTCAAGCGCGAACAGAGCCCGGTTTCTCGGAATCTTTGATGCCAACGATTGCGCCAGCGCAAAAGCATGCCATTGATCCTCGGATTGACTGCGTGATTACCTTGCGTTTCGATGAGCCAATTAGTGGTGCTGAAATCTTAGATGAAATCAATGCGTGGTCTGATCTGGACGGACAATCCACTGCAAAGTGGATGTGCGAAGGCTTGAATGCAGATATAGACGCCGCGGAAGACTGGGAAGAGTTGCGTGAAGAAGCTTCTTATGCCGAATTGCAATTAGCTATTCAATTAGCAAGTCGTATCGGACCCATAGGTGTCTTAGAGCTATCCGACTTTTGCTCACGCGCACAAGCACTTGCCGAAACTTTGGGCTCACAGATTGATATGCCAAGTGTTAATACGATGCTTGAGGGTGCAAAAGAGTTGGACGCTATGGCCGCAGAGAGTGATATCCAATTAAGTATTAATGTGCTGTTCGATGAGAAACTTTCGTGGTCGGCTCTGCAGGCTCTGATGCTGCAGAGAGGATTTCGGCTAGCCTCCAATGGCAGACAGTTTGATTTCTTTGGAAATGATCAATTACTTTTTAATAGCGCCGATGTAGATCCTAGTGCTCCAGTAAGCCAACTGACATTACTCTTAGAAGTTCCTTTGGTTGACCATGAGCAACGCCCCTTCGAGAGAATGTTGGGCGAAGGTATTGAGATTGCTCAATCAGTTCATGGACGCTTGGTTGATGACAATGGTATTAATCTCACGGAAGCTGCAGTAGTCAGTATTCGTCAGCATTTGGATGCCTTGTACGCCAATCTTGAGAAGAGTGGCGTTGCTGCTGGCTCTTCCACCGCAAGTCGATTATTCAGCTAAGGAAGCGCTTTGCAGTCCTCTAGTCCGACACATTTAGCGGATCGTTACGCTTTCTTGCAAGAAGAACTTGCCCGTCTAGAGCACGCTTACTATGTGCTTGATGCGCCCATACTCCCCGATATTGAATATGACCGCTTATATCGAGAAATGCTTGAGATTGAGGTTATTCATCCAGAATGGGTTAGCTCCGAATCTCTTTCACAGCGTGTAGGTGGCACTGCCCTCAAAGAATTTGATTCTGTTCAGCATGCTGTGCCAATGCTGTCTCTCAACAATGCTTTCGAAGATGTAGAACTCATTGCCTTTGATCGTCGCTGCAGGGAGGGCTTGCATACCGAGCACGTCGACTATGCAGGTGAACTCAAGTTTGACGGCCTAGCCATTTCACTGCGTTATGAAAATGGTTCCCTAGTCAGGGCTGCTACCCGAGGTGATGGTGCTAGTGGTGAAGATGTCACTACCAATATCAAAACCATTCGGGCAATTCCTCTAAAGCTATTGGGAAAAAATATACCTGCAGTGTTAGAAGTTCGTGGCGAAGTCTTTATGTATCTCAAAGACTTTCAGAAAATGAATCAACAAGCTGCAACTCTTGGTGAAAAAGAATTCGCTAATCCGCGGAATGCCGCGGCAGGTAGCTTGCGTCAATTGGATTCGAAGATTACCGCTAAGCGGCCATTATCTTTCTTTGCTTATGGCCTAGGCGCCCTAGAGCCTCAATCCTGGCTGCCCAAAACCCATGAAGAATTGCTCAATACTTACGCTGAACTAGGCTTACCAGTGTGCTCGGAGCGCAAGGTTTTGCATTCGGTAGAAGAGATCATGGCGTTCTATAACGAAGTAGGAGCCAAGAGAGATTCATTGCCGTATGACATTGATGGTGTGGTCTATAAGGTGAACTCATTTGCTGAGCAGGCTAAGTTAGGTTTTGTTTCGAGAGCCCCCAGATTCGCTTTGGCTCATAAGTACCCAGCACAAGAAGCCCTTACAACCGTTTTAGGTATCGATGTGCAAGTAGGGCGTACAGGAGCAATTACTCCAGTGGCACGACTTGCTCCTGTAGAGGTTGGCGGTGTAACTGTTACCAATGCAACCTTACACAATGAAGATGAGGTCAAGCGCAAAGATGTGCGCGTTGGCGATACAGTCTCAATCAGAAGAGCGGGCGATGTGATTCCCGAGGTCGTATCCGTGATTAAAGAACGTAGGCCAGCAGATGCAGCAGAGTTCACAATGCCAATTCGCTGTCCAGTATGCGACTCTCATATTGAGCGCTTAGCAGATGAAGCAGTTGCGCGGTGTAGTGGCGGATTATTCTGTGGCGCGCAGCGCAAGCAGGCTTTAATTCATTTTGCCCACAGAAGAGCGCTCGATATTGAAGGCCTAGGTGAGAAAATCGTCGATCAGTTGGTTGATCACAATCTTGTTAGAACTCCGGCTGATCTCTACAGACTTGGTTTTACTGCGCTAGCTAACCTAGAGCGTATGGGTGAGAAGTCTGCAGACAATCTCATTCAGGCAATCAATCAATCTAGAAACACCACCTTAGCGAGATTTATCTTTGCATTGGGCATCCGTCATGTGGGTGAGACTACTGCCAAGGATTTAGCAAATCACTATCAATCGATGCATGCCGTAATGGACGCCACCTTAGAAGACCTCTTAACAGTTAAGGATGTTGGTCCGGTAGTAGCGGACTCCATCACCAGTTTTATGCAAGAGGCGCATAACCGAGAAGTGATTGAGCAGCTCCTAGCTTCGGGGATGCAGCTTGCCGTAGAAGAAAAAGTCATTAGCGTAGCCGTTGCAGGTAAGACCTTTGTCCTGACGGGTACATTCCCGACAATGACTAGAGATGAGGCCAAGGATCTGCTTGAAAAAGCAGGTGCAAAAGTGGCTGGATCAGTCTCCAAGAAAACTGACTATGTTGTTGCTGGTTCAGATGCCGGTAGCAAGCTAACTAAGGCCGAAGAACTGGGTGTGCCAGTGATTGATGAATCTACAATGCTGAATTTATTGAAGTAAAAGAAATTTAACGCACAAATTATTGTGCGTATGTCAGTAGTTTCTTACTCAAAAATCAGGTGGCAGTTTTTAGCAGCCCTCATTAAGATTTTCTGTTTGAAAGTCTTCCATGCAGAAATATCCTGGATTTTTTAGTTCAATTATTAGTCCAAATAGATACAGAAATGTAGATAGCGTGCTTGTAGTGATGCACGCAAATGTTGAATTTCTGAATTTCTTAACCGCATTAGCTGGAGTTGCTAGGATAGCTGGAGTTATACCTAAGGCAAGTTCCAAAAAATTTGCTAACTTAGATGCCTTGAAAAAACAATATCCCGTCTTTGATGTTGATCGAAGTGAGATACTGGCTAGCCCCGATCAATTTATTAATGCAATTGATCGTTTAATCAAGAATGAGCGATTCGCCATAATAGATATGGGCGGTTATTTTTCTCATGTCGCCTTAGACCTTACAAAAATATTCGATAAGCAAATTGTTGGTATTGTTGAAGACACTGAGAATGGTCATCAGAAATATGATGCTCTGATTAAGCAGAGGCGTTCTAATGAAAATCTGGTTCCCGTAATATCTGTAGCTCGTAGCCCCCTTAAAGAGCCTGAAGATTCATTGGTTGGGCAGGCAATTGTTTTTTCTGCCGAAGCGATTATGCGCACCCAGGGATTAATTCTCCTTGGGAAGCGCGTTGGCGTCATTGGATTTGGAAAGATTGGAAGATCCATTGCATTTTCACTCTTATCAAGAGGGGCCAGGGTTGATGTCTTTGATACAAACCCAATTCTGCTTGCTTCAGCCCTATCTCTTGGTTTCCATACGTCGCCTAGATCAGAATTTCTAAGATCAGCAGATGTTCTCTTCTGCGCTACTGGGAATAAATCATTATCAGTAGCCGATGAGGATTTATTTAAGAGTGGCCTTCACATATTTTGCGCAACATCGTCCGATGATGAGCTCTCAACATGTCTTCGATACAAGATTGATGCAGCTTCCGCATCATTGAGGACGTATTCCTGCAAGATCGATCTAAAGGATAAGTATGTGTATATCCACAATAAAGGTAACTCGGTAAATTTCGTTCATGGTGCTGTTGTGGACAGCTTTATTGAGTTGGTACAAGGAGAAATTATTTACTCAATTGGAAGTCTCTGTGACGCACCTCGAAACACAATTTCACATCTGCCAGAACCAGATAAAAGATTTATAGCCGAGAATTGGATATCACATCATCAGTACGCCTAGTGAGTCAGTTAATTGATGGTTGACTCTTTGCCAGTTTTGGCCTCGATTATCTCCACATTTAGTCGCGCTGGACTTAATGTAGTTGACCGTAGGCAATTTCAAAAAGAAAAAGCATGCCCTTTAGTAATTGGCTACTGGAACAATCTTTTGCCAGTATTTTTAATGCTTCCAATCATTCTTTTTACTCCAGCATTTGATAATTGCCTTAAGGATCTGCTGACTGTAGATCTGGTATTTATGTCGATCTTGATCCAGTGTGTAGCCTATTCTTTTTCTTTTGCGTTTAAGCGCCTGAGAGTGACAGATGTGGCTGTTTTATCAAAAGCTGCTGATGTTACGGTTCCAATAGCATTGGCATTTTTAGGTTTTTATTCAATCTCCTATATATCCTTTTTATTTTTGTCGACAATATTGGTTTTATTTATTTTCTCGACTGGGTTTGATGTTTTTAGAAAGACCTATAAATCTGCAGTCGTCTTAGTTTTAATGCTTACTACTCAAGGAGTTTGCGCATACTTTTTTGGGTTGAACACAACGCATGACAGGGAGTTTTGGAGCTTATTATCGGCAGCCTTCTCTGTTTTATTTTGGAGGTTTATTTTTTCTGGTGTTTTTCTGATTTATGGGCGAGGCCTTTCTTGGGTTTACTTCTTTCCAAAAGAGTTTCTCTCGCACGGTGGATTTTATTTTCGAGGTTCTCTAACTTTAGTGACGCAGGTTACGTTTGTTCTTGCAATTACAGCAAAGAATTTGATGATTGTTTGGCCAATACTAAATGCAACTGGTTTTTTAGGAGCAGTTTTTGCTTATTTATTTCTTGGGGAAAAATTAAGACCAAAAGATTTTTTGTTTATTTCTTTTTCTTTTTTAATTAGCGTTCTGATAGTTATCATCTTTAATAATGAATAATTTTAATTTAAATATCATCCAAAAACTTGAAGGTATTAAATCAATCTCTCCGTTTAAAGATCGGGTGAATGCGATTTTAAATTATGAATCTTCTTTTAGAAGAACCAATCGAATTGGGCATATCACCGCAAGTGGTTTAGTCATTAAAGCTGACAAGGTTCTGTTAATCTTTCATCCATATATCAAGCATTGGCTTCAGCCTGGAGGTCATATTGATGAAGGGGATTCACCAGTTGAAGCTGCCATTAGGGAGGTATATGAGGAAACTGGTTATATCTGCGAGCTAGATGCCAACAGTCAAGAGCCCATTGACATTGATATTCACGAGATTCCTGAGAATCCCAAAAAGGGTGAGAGTGCTCATTTGCACATAGATCTACTTTATAGGTTGCGAGCCCTACGGCAAGAGCAATCTGCAGAAGATATTAAATGTAAGTGGTTTGCTTTTAGCGATATTGAAAGCATTCGCATCCAACGTGCTTTAGCTAAATTGCTTTAAGCCCCTAAGGCCTCAAGTAATTCTGTCTCAAGCTGTATCTGTAGCTTGGGATTCTTACCGAGGTTTGCTGCATCCAGTAATAGAACGTCTTCCACTCTTTCTCCCAGTGTATTAATTCTGGCGGTATGAATAGAGACCTGATGTTTCGCTAATACTCTGGAGATGGTGTAAAGCAAACCAGTGCGGTCACTCGCTGAAAGGGCAAGTGTGTAATACCTGCCGCGATCATCTGGAACCATGTGAACGCGGGGCTGAATTGGGAATGTGCGTGATTGTCTAGAGAGGCGACCCATACTTGGGCTGGGGAGTGGCTCCGCATTGGTTAAAGCCTCAGTTAACTCGAACTCTACCAACTGAATAATGTCGCGATAGCTGCCACCCTCATCCACTAAGTTGCTGCCGGAGATTTGAAAGGTGTCTAGAGCATAGCCATGTCGTGTCGTATGAATACGCGCATCCCAAATGGAGAAACCATGCCTTTCAAAGTAGGCGCAGATACGAGCAAACAAATCTTCTTGGTCTTTAACATAGACGGCAACTTGCAAGCCTTCGCCAATCGGAGAGAGTCTTGCCCTCACAATCGGTTGTTCACTATTCACCTTGTTGTATAGATGACGTGTGAGCCAAGCAATGTCAGATGAGTCCTGTCTTAAGAAGAAGGCTACATCTAGTTGCTTCCATAAATCTTCATAAGATTCGTCATTAATGCCGTACAGACGTAATTTGGCTTTGGACTCTTCTTGGTGTTGTGCTAATTCTGATGAGGCATCTGTCTTGGCTCCGCCGAGCACTCTTAAGGTCGCGCGATACAGATCCTCTAGTAGCTTGCCTTTCCAGGCATTCCAAACCTTAGGACTGGTTCCGCGCACGTCAGCCACGGTTAACAAATAGAGCGCAGTAAGGTGACGCTCATCACCTACTTTTCTGGCAAATGCCTTCACGACATCTGGGTCGGTGATGTCTTGTTTCTGAGCGGTTTGACTCATGTTGAGGTGCTCGGCAACCAACCATACCAAGAGCTCGGTATCTTTTTTATCTAAGCCATGATCCTTGGCGAACTTGCGCATGTCAGCTCTGCCTAATTGCGAGTGATCACCACCACGTCCTTTAGCAATGTCATGGAAGAGTGCAGCAATGACCAGTAACCAAGGTTTCTCAAAGTGAGCAATGAGGCTGCTGCAGAAGGGGAATTCATGGGTATGTTCCACAACCATGAAGCGGCGTACATTCCGCAGCACCATCAAGATGTGTTGATCAACGGTATACACATGAAATAAGTCATGCTGCATCTGCCCAACAATCTTGCGGAAGGCTGGAAGGTAGCGACCAAGAACGCTGCTGCGATTCATGAGGTGAAAGGCGCGACTGACGCCTTCAGGTTGCTTTAGCAACTCCATGAAGAGCGCTCTATTGACAGGGTCGGCTCGCCACTTGCCATCCATCTTGGTGCGAGCGTTATATAGAGCTCTAAAAATAGTTGCAGACAGGCTCTTTACATTTGAGGTTTGAGCAAATACCAAGAAGGTTCTTAGAATTTGTTCAGGATGCTTCTGAAAGAGCTGCGGGTCGGTAATATCCAATACCCCCTGACGCTCAATAAAGTGCTCATTACCTTCGCCCGGAATAGAGAGGATTGTCTTAGACTCTTGCGGAAAGAGTAGGGCTTCAATGTTTTGCAAGAGAACGTCATTAAGCTGTGTAACTGCTTTAGCTGCCCAGTAATAGCGACGCATAATGGCTTCGCTGGCTTGACGTGAGGATTCTTGTTTGATTCCCATCGATGCTGCTAATGCTGCTTGCAAATCAAATGCAAGAACGTCTTGCCTGCGTCCGGCTAACAAATGGAGGTTGGCGCGCAGGGTTTCCAAGAAGCGTTGATTGCGTTTGAGCTCAGTGAGTTCGCGCTGCGTCACCAGACCAGCTTCATTGAGGTCCTTGAAGGTATCGCCCAATAATGCAGCCTTACTAACCCAGGTGATGACCTGTAAGTCACGTAAGCCCCCAGGGCTCTCTTTGCAATTAGGCTCTAGGGAGTAAGGGGTGTTCTGATATTTGTAATGACGCTGAATTTGTTCGGCTTGTTTGGCCTGAAAAAAAGCTTTTGGATCCATCGCCGCTTCAAAAGCTTTTGCGAAGTCTTTAAAGAGTTGCTTCTTGCCACAAATGAGTCGCGCCTCTAAGAGGGAGGTCCGCACAGTAATGTCTTGCTCTGACTCAGAGATGCATTCAGCAACATTTCTGACTGAGGAGCCAATTTCCAATCCGGTATCCCAGCAGCTTGCAACAAATTGCTCAACTTGCTTTGAAAGAGCTCTAGCCTGTTCTTCATCAGCAGGCAGCAGAATCAGAATATCAATATCGGAGTAAGGAAATAGTGCGCCTCTACCGAATCCGCCAACTGCGACTAAGGTAGCTTCATTATTTAAGCCGCAGCTATTCCAGAGATGGGAGAGGAGTTGATCGCTTAACTTAGCAAGTTGCTTAGTTAATTTACCAACAGACTGTGTTTTTCTAAACTCGTCGTAAGCAATTTCGCGAGCGGCACGCAGGCTGGATGCATCCATAACATTGCTAACCGCTTGCGACTGACTCATTCTATTAAGCGCTTACTGCTGTCGGTCTAAATGAAAGGCCTTTAACGCAATCAGGAGGTGGATTGCTACCTTCTGACCAAGTAAGTACCTCAACGCCCGTTGGGGTAACCAACAACGTATGTTCCCATTGGGCTGACAAGCTGCGGTCTTTTGTCTTCACGGTCCATTGATCGGGCATAGTGCGAATATCGCGTTTGCCCGCGTTGATCATGGGTTCGATCGTAAAGGTCATGCCGACTTCTAGTTTTTCACCGGTACCAGGGCGTCCGTAATGCAGAATTTGAGGATCTTGATGAAACATTTTGCCGATGCCGTGGCCACAGTATTCACGCACAATGGAATAGCCTGCTTTTTCAGCATGCGTTTGGATTACGTGACCGATATCACCTAATGTCGCGCCAGGTTTAACTTGAGCAATGCCAAGCCAGAGGCACTCATATGTGATTTGGGTCAGGCGTTTTGCCATCACGGAAACTTCGCCAACCATAAACATGCGACTGGTATCGCCGTAGTAGCCGTCCGGTGTAATGACTGTAATGTCTAGGTTGACTACGTCACCCACCTTCAAAATCTTCTCCCCCGGAATGCCATGACAAATCACGTCATTGACGGAGGTGCAAATAGAAGCTGGAAAAGGGGGGTAGCCAGGTGGCTGGTAATTAAGCGGGGCAGGAATCGTTTTTTGGACATTCAGCATGTACTCATGGCAGATGCGATCCAGCTCACCGGTACTCACCCCAGGCTTCACATGTGGCGTTACGTGATCCAGAACTTCACTGGCTAAGCGGCCGGCTTCGCGCATCCCTTGGATGTCTTTTTCTGCGGTAAATACACTATTCATGCCTTGATTATCAACGACTTGGCAGATTTCAGTTTGTGACAAATGCCTAATTTTTAAGCATATTGCTTATTTTGGTGCAGGTTTGCAGTGAAAGGTGAGGGGTTAAGGATGGGTAGGACTAGCTAGATCCTTGATATTTAAGCTATAATTTCGCTCTCAGGTCTATTTTGGACTTGAAATCGCGAGTTGGGCCTTCCAGGGTGGCACTTTTTAGTGCAGCTAGGACCCAACTTTAGAACACAACCCTTAGGAGAAGTTATGTCAGTAACTATGCGTCAAATGCTGGAAGCCGGTTGCCATTTTGGTCACCAAACCCGTTTCTGGTCCCCAAGAATGGCCCCTTATATTTTCGGCCATCGCAACAAAATCCACATCATCAATTTAGAAAAAACATTGCCAATGTTTCAGGACGCCCTGAAATTTGCAAAACAAATTGCTGCTAATCGTGGCACGATTTTATTTGTTGGTACAAAGCGTCAATCACGTGAAATCATTGCTGAAGAAGCTGCACGTGCTGGTATGCCTTATATCGACAGTCGTTGGTTGGGTGGTACGCTCACCAACTTCAAAACTGTTAAAGGTTCACTGAAGCGTTTAAAAGACATGGCAGTTGCTAAAGAAGCTGGCGACTGGGAAAAGCTTTCCAAGAAGGAAGCTTTGACTAACGACCGTGATCTCGACAAATTGCAAAAAGCACTTGGTGGTATTCAGGATCTGAATGGCGTTCCTGATGCGATTTTCGTAGTGGACGTTGGCTATCACAAGATTGCTATTACTGAGGCTAACAAGCTTGGTATTCCAGTAATCGCCGTGGTTGATACCAACCACTCACCAGAAGGCATTGATTACATCATTCCTGGTAATGATGACTCAAGCAAAGCTGTTCTTCTCTACACTCGCGGTATTGCTGATGCGATCCTCGAAGGTAAATCAAACTCTGTTCAAGAAATCTTGACAGCCGTTAAAGAAGGCGAAGAAGAGTTTGTTGAAGAAGGGAAGGCTGAATAATGGCCGCTATTACCGCTGCAATGGTTGGCGAATTACGCGCCAAAACTGATGCTCCGATGATGGAGTGCAAAAAAGCTTTAACCGAGGCTGATGGTGATATGGCTAGAGCAGAAGAAATTCTGCGTGTAAAGCTGGGTAGCAAGGCGGGTAAAGCTGCTTCCCGCGTTACTGCTGAAGGTATTGTTGCTTCATTCATCAACGGCACTACTGGTGCTTTGCTTGAAGTGAACTGCGAAACCGATTTCGTTTCGAAGAACGATGACTTCTTGGCATTCGCAAACGAGTGTGCAAAGATGATTGCTGAACAGAACCCATCTGACGTAGCTGCTTTATTGGCCTTACCGATGAACGGTTCAACTGTGGATGAAGTTCGCAGCGCCTTGATCGGTAAGATTGGCGAAAACATCATGCCACGTCGCTTCAAGCGTTTTGCTGGCAGCAATAAGCTGGTTTCTTATCTCCACGGTGCTCGTATTGGCGTGACGGTTGAGTTTGAGGGTGATGAGACGGCTGCTAAAGACGTATCAATGCATATTGCTGCAATGAAGCCAGTAGCTTTGTCTATGGCCGATGTTCCTGCTGAAGCAATTGCTATTGAACGTAGTGTTGCCGTTCAAAAAGCTGCTGAATCTGGCAAGCCACCTGAGATTGTTGAAAAGATGGTTGAAGGTTCTATTCAGAAGTTCCTCAAAGAGGTGTCTTTATTGAACCAAACTTTCGTGAAAAACGATAAGCAAACTGTTGAGCAAATGCTTAAGGCTGCTAATACGACAATCAAGGGTTTCACCATGTTTGTTGTAGGTGAGGGCATTGAGAAGCGTCAGGATGACTTTGCGGCTGAAGTAGCCGCCCAGGTTGCCGCCGCTAAAGCAACTGCTTAAATGATTTGGCTGGGGCAATCCCAGTCTTAGTAATGCTCAAAAGGGCATAGGAACCTCAGTTTCTATGCCCTTTTGTTTTATCCGGCTTAAGACCTTTATAATTTGCTGGAGATATTAAAAAGTACTTAAAGATCAATAAGCTAAGTTGTAAATGACTTGGCAAATTACGGAAAACAGGAAACCATGCCAGCCTACAAACGCGTCCTACTTAAACTATCTGGTGAAGCCCTTATGGGGGATGATGCCTTTGGCATTAATCCAGTCACGATTGACGCCATGGTCGCTGAAATAGCAGAGGTTGTGGGTAGCGGGGTGGAGTTGGCTATCGTTATCGGTGGCGGCAATATTTTCCGCGGTGTGGCGGGTGGGGCAGCCGGCATGGATCGAGCCACAGCTGATTACATGGGAATGTTGGCAACCATGATGAACTCACTGGCCTTACAAGATGCTTTGCGACAAAAAGGCGTTGAGGCGCGAGTCCAGTCTGCCTTGCGTATGGATCAAGTGGTTGAGCCGTATATTCGCCCAAGAGCGATTCGTGCGATGAGCGAAGGTAAAGTTGTTATTTTTGCAGCAGGTACTGGCAATCCATTTTTTACCACTGATACTGCAGCCGCTTTGCGCGGTGCTGAAATGGGTGTCGAGATCATGCTTAAGGCCACTAAAGTTGATGGCATTTATAGCGCCGATCCAGTAAAGGATCCTACCGCTACTTTGTACAAGACTATTACCTTTGATGAAGCCCTCATTAAGAACTTGCAGGTTATGGACGCAACTGCGTTTGCATTATGCAGAGACCGCAAGTTGCCAATCAAAGTATTTTCAATTCTTAAGCCAGGCGCCTTGATGCGCGTGGTTCGGGGTGAGCCTGAAGGCACACTAGTACACGTTTAATAGGAGGCTTGATGTCCGCAGCAGAAATTAAATCCACTACCGATCAAAAGATGCACAAGTCTCTTGATGCTTTAAAAACCAATTTAGCGAAGATTCGTTCTGGACGTGCTAATCCTGGAATTCTGGAACACATTCAAGTCGATTATTACGGCAATCCAACGCCATTAAGTCAGGTGGCTAGCTTGGGCTTAGCGGATGCTCGCACTATCAACGTTCAACCATTTGAAAAAACCATGGTTGCGGCGATTGAAAAAGCGATTCGTGATTCTGATTTAGGGCTAAATCCGGCATCTCAGGGAACAGTAATTCGCGTACCAATGCCAGCTTTAACGGAAGAGCGCCGTCGTGATTTAACCAAGGTAGTTAAAAACGAAGGTGAAGAAACCAAGATTGCCGTGCGCAATTTACGTCGCGATGCCAATGAGCACCTTAAGCGCTTAACGAAGGATAAAGAAATCTCTGAAGATGAAGAGCGTCGCGCTACCGATGAAATCCAGAAGATGACTGATAAGGCCGTAATCGACGTTGACAAGATCGTTTCTGAAAAAGAAAAAGAGATCATGACGGTTTAGTAACCTGATTGATTGAATTCTTTATTCTGTTTTTATGACCCTACACGCTAGCTCTACCTTGGTCGTTCCTGAGGTGAGTACTATTCCTCGTCATGTGGCGATCATTATGGATGGCAATGGCCGCTGGGCAAGTAAACGTCACATGCCGCGTGTAGCAGGACATGCTGAAGGCTTGAGCGCTGTTAGAAAAATTGTCGAAGAGTGTCGCCGTATCGGTGTTGAGTATCTAACAGTGTTTGCCTTTAGCTCCGAGAATTGGCGTCGCCCACCAGAAGAAGTGGGTTTCCTCATGAAGCTGTTTCTGAAATCCCTTAAAGGTGAAGTGGGGCGTCTTGCTGAGAATGATATTTCTCTCCGCTTGATTGGGGATTTAAGTCGCTTTGATTCTGCAATTCAAGAGATGGTGCAGTTTTCCGAAGAGAAGACCGCGGGCTGCAAGAGTTTGACCTTTACGATTGCAGCGAATTACGGCGGTCGGTGGGATATTTTGCAAGCCATGCGTCGCTGCCTTGATGCTAATCCAAACTTAACTTCTGAACAAATCACCGAAGAGTTATTGCAGCCGCATTTATCGATGGCTTATGCGCCAGAGCCTGACTTATTTATACGGACTGGTGGAGAGCAGCGGGTGAGTAACTTCTTATTATGGCAACTCGCTTATACCGAGCTGTACTTTACCGATGTTCTGTGGCCTGATTTTAATGAAGCTGAATTACATAAAGCTTTCGAATGGTTTGGTCAGCGAGAGCGTCGTTTCGGTCGAACAAGTGCTCAGCTTGTGCCGCAAGCGATGAGCGATGCAGTTTGATCCAATTCCAGAAAACAAAATGCTAAAGACCCGAATTATTACCGCCACTATTCTGCTGGCAGTCCTTTTGCCTATCCTTTTTTTACTCCCAGGAATTTACCTAAGCGCTTTTTTTCTCTTGACCGTTTTGCTTGCTGCATGGGAGTGGAGTCGCCTAATTACTCCAGGATCTCGTCGCGGAGAAATCATCTACCCTATATTTTGCTTGATGATCATCTTAGGTTTATTGGGTCTTAATAATCCAATATGGCAATTTGCTTTGCTAGCTCTTGCTGTGCTGTTTTGGTTCTTTAATGCCCCTTTTATTCTTGCAAGAGGCTTAAATCTCCCCCTAGATAAGTGGCGTTACTTCTATTCCATTTTGGGATTGATTTTGCTCCCAGCCACTTGGTTCGCTCTGATCTTTTTGCGGGAGATTGGTTTAACTTTTCTGTTATCGACAATGGTATTGGTATGGATTGCTGATATTGGCGCCTACTTTGTGGGGAAGGCCTTCGGCAAGCATCGCTTAGCTGCGCAAATTAGTCCCGGCAAATCTATTGAAGGGGCCTTAGGTGGCCTCCTGCTTTGTTATGGGTATGCAGTTTCCTGTGTTTTCTTCTTACCGCTGGATTCCACATTATTTGGCACTTGGGCAATTCGTTATGGCTGGCTACCAATGCTGTTAATGGTAACTGTCTTAACTGCCTTTAGCATCTTCGGTGATTTATTTGAATCCCAATTAAAGCGGATCGCTGGCGTGAAAGATAGTAGCCATTTATTGCCAGGCCACGGTGGCGTTTTGGATCGCGTTGATGCATTGATACCGGTAATGCCGATCGCTGCATTGCTTGCAGGATTAGTCTAATGCCTTTAAGACGAGTTGCGATTCTAGGTTCTACAGGATCTATCGGCGTGAATACTTTGGATGTAATCCGCTCACACCCAGAGCGCTTCAAAGTGGTTGCACTGACTGCGGGTAAACAAGTCGATCGTTTGGCAGAGCAATGCCTAGAATTTAATCCGGCCATTGCAGTGGTTGCCGATGCCGATGGTGCAGCGCGCCTCAGCGCAATTCTTCATGACAAGAAGATTGCTACAGAAGTGCTGTATGGCCCTGAAGCCATGGTTACTGCAGTGACACAATCGAATTGCGATACGGTAATGGCTGCCATTGTTGGTGCTGCCGGTTTGGTGCCGGCCTTAGCAGCAGCTAAAGCTGGCAAGAGGGTGCTACTGGCAAATAAAGAAGCGCTGGTAATGTCTGGTGATTTATTTATGCAGGCTATGCAATCGGGCGGGGGCGAGTTACTACCTATCGATAGTGAACATAACGCCATCTTTCAGTGCCTTCCTCAGCAATTTACTAAAGCGCCCCATGATTATTTGGGTGTTGAAGAGCTCTGGTTAACTGCTTCAGGAGGCCCATTTAGAGATACTCCTATCAGCGAGTTGTCAGTTGTCACTCCTGAACAAGCTTGTGCTCATCCCAATTGGGTCATGGGTAGAAAAATTTCAGTAGATTCGGCAACCATGATGAATAAAGGGCTGGAAGTCATCGAGGCCTTTTGGTTATTTGGCCTGTCATTGGAAAAAATTAAGGTGCTGATACATCCCCAAAGTGTGGTGCACTCGATGGTGCGCTATCGTGATGGGTCGGTGCTTGCTCAAATGGGTCAGCCTGATATGAGAACACCTATTGCTTACGGGCTAGCATGGCCAGAACGCATTGATGCTGGTGTTGCACCTCTCAATTTGACTCAGTTCTCAGCACTCAGTTTTACTGAACCAGACCTAGGACGTTTTCCTTGTCTTGCGCTGGCTTTTTCAGCAGCAAAAACAGGCGGCACTGCTCCGACGATCTTAAATGCTGCCAATGAAATTGCGGTAGCGGCATTTTTGGATGCTGGCTTGTCGTATTTACGAATTCCAGAAGTAGTTGAAAAAACGCTCAATCACATTCAATCCGTTCCAGCGAGTTCTCTTGAGCTCATTTTGGAAGTGGATGCGCAGGCTAGGCAAGTGGCCACAAGTCTGATGAGCGAGATGAATATTTAGTGGAACTTGTCTAGTGCAGACCTTGATTGCCCTCGCAGCTTTTTTGCTAACACTCGGTATTTTGGTCGGTTTTCATGAGTTTGGCCATTTTCTAGCAGCGCGCTTATGTGGAGTTCGCGTTCTTCGCTTTGCTCTTGGATTTGGCAAGCCGCTATTTACTTATGTGGCGCGTAATCGTACCGAGTGGGTTGTAGCCGCCATCCCTTTAGGTGGATATGTGAAGTTATTGGATGGTCGCGATGCTGGTCAGCTTATTTCGGAATCAGAAAAGTCCGAAGCGTTTGATGCCAAGCCGCTCTGGCAACGATCATTCATTGTGGCTGCTGGACCTTTAGCAAATTTTATTTTGGCGATCGTATTATTTGCCATTATTTACATGAGTGGGGTAGCTCAATTACCCGCACGCCTCGATGCACCTCCAGAGAGTTCATTGGCGGCTAAGCTTGGCGTTATTGCTGGTGATCAGGTCATTGGTTGGAAGTCTCTGCCAGATGACTCTGAAGATACGACTATTTCCGGGGATTTTGATCCCGTTTTGAGCTGGAATGTTCTACGTTGGAGACTTCTGGATGCGGTTATGGGGCAAGAAGGCTTTATCTTAGAGTTGCGTGGGACTGCGGCGGGAAGATCTTTTAAGGTTTTTAAGGGTCTTGATTTACCTCAAATGAGCCCTGAAACCGATCCTTTCATCGCCATAGGCATTCGCCCTCAGATTAGCCCTCAAGCCGACTGGTTCAAGCTTAAATTGGGCCCATTGGACGCCTTAGCTTACGCCGCCGACAGGGTCTGGTTAATTACCAAGGTCTCGACACGCCTGATGTTGGGATTATTTACGGGAAATACCTCCATAAAACAGCTAGGCGGCCCCTTAAGCATTGCGGATATGGCTGGTAAGTCTGCACAGTTCGGGTGGCAGCCATTTTTAGCCTTTTTGTCACTTTTGAGTATTAGCATTGGCCTACTTAATCTAGTACCCCTACCAATGTTAGATGGGGGTCAGCTCCTGTATGATGCATGGGAGTTGGTTGCTGGTAAGCGGATTTCGGTTTCAATGCAGGAGCAGCTCCAAAAAGTGGGCTTTTTCTTGCTGATTTCACTCTCGTTACTGGCCTTGTTTAACGATTTACAACGCTACCTTTCGCCTTGAATTTTTTGACCTCTTTCCCTCGCTTTTTTGTCCGATTTCTTGCGCAAGTAATGCTCATTGCTGCCGCTGGATTATTTGTCAATGCCCATGCCGCCGAATCTTTCGTCATTAAAGATATTCGTATCGAGGGGTTGCAGCGCGTAGAACCTGGGACAGTTTTTAGTTATTTGCCGGTTCAAGTGGGTGACACATTTACTGAAGAAAAAGGTGCTGAAGCTATTAAGGCCCTATATAGCACTGGCTTTT
Source organism: Polynucleobacter finlandensis (assembly GCF_018881755.1). GTDB lineage: Bacteria > Pseudomonadota > Gammaproteobacteria > Burkholderiales > Burkholderiaceae > Polynucleobacter > Polynucleobacter finlandensis. The sequence goes on from NZ_JACVPS010000003.1 coordinate 220,131, forward strand.
TTAGGGATGTACAGATCCAAGCACAGGGCAGCGTCTTAATTGTTATTGTTGATGAGCGGCCAACGATTTCCCGAATTGAATTTACAGGGATGAAAGAATTTGACCAGGAGATTGTGCGTAAATCCCTGAAGACGGTAGGCGTTGCCGAGGCGCGCTTCTACGATAAAGCGTTGATTGATAAGGCTGAGCAGGAATTAAAGCGCCAATATATCGGCAAAGGTATGTACGCCGCTGAAGTGGTCGCTACTGTCACCCCTATAGAGCGCAATCAAGTCGCTATTTACTTCAATATTGATGAGGGACCCGTTGCCAAAATCCAAGAAATTAACTTTATTGGTAATAAAGAATTTAGCGAAAGCACACTATTGAGTCAGATGCAGCTCAAAACAGGTGGATGGTTATCTTGGTACAGCAAAGACAATTTGTACTCCAAGCAAAAACTCACTGCCGATCTTGAAACGATTCGCTCTTACTATTTGAACCGCGGTTACCTCGAGTTCGTGATTGATTCGACTCAAGTTTCTATTACTCCGGATAAAAAAGGCATCTATCTCACCATTAGTATTCGTGAAGGTCAGATGTTTACTGTTAAAAATGTACGACTTGCCGGAGAGTTGCTTGGTAAAGAGGCTGAGCTAATGCAGTTGATTACCTTAAAACCTGGAGATACCTTCTCCTCTGCAGAGTTGACTAAGAGCACTAAAGCAATTGCGGAGATACTGGGTTCTTATGGATACGCGTTCGCCACGATTAATCCTCAGCCTGATATTCGCCGTGAATTAAGTGAGGTAGATCTCACTTTGGTGGTTGATCCGGGTCGACGTGTTTATGTGCGCCAAGTGGCAATTAGCGGTAATGCTAAAACGCGCGATATGGTGATTCGCCGTGAGATGCGCCAGTTTGAAAGCTCCTGGTTTGATAGCGATAAGATCGATTTATCGAAGAAGCGTTTAGGTCGACTTGGTTACTTTACCGAAACCGATATTTCTACGCAGGATGTGCCGGGCTCGCCAGATCAGGTTGACGTCAACGTTAAGGTGACAGAGAAGCCTACAGGTGCAGTTACGGTTGGTGCTGGCTTCTCTTCAACTGAGAAGCTGATTTTGTCTGCTGGTATTAATCAAGATAATGCTTTTGGTACGGGCACTGCGATTGGTTTAAACGCCTCGGTCGGTAAGATTAATCAAAACTTGACCCTGTCTCAGTACGACCCTTATTTCACTGAGGATGGCATCAGTCGATATAGTGATTTGTACTACCGTTCATCCAAGCCTTTGTACTATGTTGGGGATCCTGATTACCAAATCAAGTCAGTCGGCTCAAACTTAAAATTTGGCGTTCCTTACACCGAGGTTGATAGGGTTTTCTTTGGTACCGGAATCGAAGCATTTCAGATATCTACAACTGTCAATACCCCCCAGCCATACTTGAACTATGCTCAAAGTTATGGAATTGCGGCGCCTGGTTATCCTGCAACCATAACAACATATAACGTACCGTTGACGGTGGGTTGGGCGCGTGATGGTCGTGATAGCAGCTTAATTCCTTCTGAGGGCTCCCTGCAGCAACTTTCTGCGGAGGTGGGAACCCCGGTGGGTAATATGACTTTCTACCGTGTTTACGGCCAATATCAAAAGTACCACTCATTCTCTAAGGGCAATATTTTGTCCTTTAATGGCGAAGTGGGTTATGGTGAGGCCTATGGCAGCAATCCCTTCCCAATTACTAAAAACTACTATGTAGGTGGTATTGGCTCTGTTCGTGGTTATGCCCCTGGATCCCTTGGGCCACAGTATTTCAACACAACTACAGGGCTTTATCAGCCCACTGGTGGTCAATCTAAGATTGTAAGTAACGTTGAGTACACCTTCCCAGTGCCTGGGTCTGGCGTCGATAAAACCTTGCGACTCTTCACTTTCGTGGATGGTGGTAATGCATTTGGCACCAATATCAACCTAGTTTTGCGCTATTCCTACGGCTTGGGTTTATCATGGATATCACCACTGGGACCGCTAAAATTCAGTTATGGTATTCCGATCAAGTCTCAACCAACGGATAATATCCAGCGTTTGCAGTTCCAAGTAGGTACGGCGTTTTAATTGTTTAAGGAAAGTTTTATGAAGCTTTGTTTCTCTTCTAAATGGGTTCAATTCGGCTTAATTGCTTGTGCATCATTTGCCGCAGCACCACAGGTGTTCGCTCAAGACGCTGGCACACGGGTTGCCGTCGTGAATTCTGAAAAAGTCTTTAACGAATCCAACTTAGCAAAAGCGATGCAAACGCGTTTGCAAAATGAGTTCACAAAGCGCCAAAATGAACTGCGTGATAGCGCTCAAAAGATTAAATCGGCAGCCGAAAAGTTAGATCGCGATGCAGCAGTCATGAATGAAGCTGATCGTGTACGTCGTCAACGTGAGTTGGCCGATCAAGATCGTGAATTGCAACGCAAACAACGCGAGTTCACAGAAGATTTGAATCAGCGTACCTTTGAAGAGCGTGCCAAGATTGCTGAAAAAGCAAATGCCGTGCTCAAGCAAATTGCTGAGCAAAGAAAAATTGACGTCATTGTTCAAGAAGCAGCTTATGTTAGCCCTAAGGCTGATGTAACCGATGATGTCATCAAGGCTTTGAATAGTCTCAAGTAAGTTTTATGCCCACCGCCATCGAGCTGGCCGAACAGTTTCAAGTAAGCTTGGTGGGGGATGGCTCCCACGCATTTGAGGGACTCGCTCCCCTAGAGCGCGCTCAGTCGAGTCAGATTTCCTTTCTCTCCAATCCGCTGTATCGTCAACAGGCTAGCGATAGCAATGCTGGCGCACTCATAGTTAGTAAAGCTGATCTAGAGTTCTTGCAGGCTAATCCGAGTGCTCATTCTGCACAGCGGGTTTACTTCGTCTCTAAAAATCCATATGCTACTTTTGCAAGGATGGCACAGCACTTTGCCAAGGCAAGCGCTCCAATGTATCCGCCCGGAATACACTCTAGCGCTGTTATAGATTCAACAGCAACGATTCCGGCTTCTTGCCATATTGGACCTTTTGTGCAAATAGGGGCTGGCGTTACATTGGGTGAGCGGGTTGTTATCTTGGGCAACACGTCCGTTGCAAGAGATAGCATCATCGGCGCAGACACTTTGATTTACCCATCAACTTCTATTTATTACGGCACTGAAATCGGTCAGCGCTGCATTATCCATAGCGGAGCAGTCATTGGCGCTGATGGTTTTGGTTTCGCTCCTGATTTTTCTGCTACCGGTGGTGAATGGGTCAAGATTCCACAAACTGGCAAGGTGGTCATTGGTGATGATGTTGAAGTTGGAGCATCAACAACGATTGATCGTGGAGCTTTGAGTGACACGATAGTCGGCTCGGGAACCAAGATTGATAACCAGGTCCAAATTGCGCATAACGTCGTTATTGGTCAATGTTGCGTTGTGGCGGGTTGTGCCGCCATCTCCGGCAGTACCAAAATTGGAAACTTCTGCATTATTGGTGGGGCAGCTAATTTTGCTGGCCATCTCACGATTGCAGATAGGACGACGGTTTCAGGCAATACCTCGATTATTCGCTCCATTACAGAGCCAGGACAGCACTTTACGGGTGTTTACCCGTCGATGTTGCATAGCGCTTGGGAGAAAAACGCAGCTATCTTGCGTGGGCTAGATAAAATACGTCAACGTTTGCGTTTGTTGGACAAAAATAAAAACACGGAGTCATAGACTTCTTCGTTACGGATGCATCAATTTAATTTTTTATGTGGGCTATCAAATGAGTAATGCTGCTGCAATCGATATCAACAAGATCATGAAACTCTTGCCGCATCGCTATCCATTTTTACTGGTGGATCGCGTGCTGGAATTTACCCCTCGCCAAAGTATTACGGCCATTAAGAATGTCACTATTAACGAGCCATTCTTTCAGGGACACTTTCCAGATTTCCCGGTGATGCCTGGTGTCTTAATTATTGAAGCGCTTGCACAAACGGCTGCTCTGCTCACCTTTACCGAAGAGAAAAAAGATGATGCCATTTACTATTTCGCTGGGATTGATGCCGCTCGCTTTAAAAGGCCTGTTGTTCCCGGGGATCAACTGTTGATGGTGGCTACGTATCAACGTGAAAAAGCGGGCATCTATAAATTTCATGTGACAGCAACAGTCGATGGTGAATTGGCTGCCGAAGCTGACATTACCTGTGCAGTACGTACGAAAGGTGCGTAATGACTTTGATTCATGCATCCGCTGTAGTCGATAGCAAGGCAGAACTCGCTAGTGATGTGGTGGTTGGTCCATTCTCAGTGATTGGCCCAAACGTTAAAATTGGAGCCGGCACTAAGATAGGCTCTCATACCGTGATCGAGGGTTACACCACGATTGGCAAAGAGAATACTTTTGCACATTTCGCTTCGATTGGCGGACCTCCCCAAGATATGAAATACCGTGGCGAGCCTACGCAATTAATCATTGGTGATCGCAATACCGTACGGGAGTTCACAACCATTCATACGGGTACCACCCAAGATGTTGGTATTACCCGAGTTGGTAACGATAACTGGATCATGGCTTATGTACATATTGCCCATGACTGTCAAATTGGAAGCAACACCATTTTTGCGAGTAATGCGCAGATTGCGGGTCACGTGCAAGTGGATGACTGGGCGATCATGGGCGGCATGTCCGGAGTACATCAATTTGTACGAGTAGGCCAACATGCCATGCTCGGCGGCGCTTCTGCGCTAGTGCAAGATATCCCACCATTTGTCATCGCTGCCGGTGATAAGGCATCTCCCCATGGGATTAATGTTGAGGGTCTAAAGCGTCGTGGTTTTTCAAGTGAAACCATTACGGCTTTGCGTCAAGCCTACAAAGTGCTCTACAAAGATGGTTTGAGTTTTGAAGATGCAAAAGTAGAAATTCAGAAGATGGTGGTTGCTAATGCTGCTGATTCTGCCACCGCAGAAAAGCTCAAATTGTTCCACGACTTTATCGCCGCTTCCACGCGCGGCATTATTCGATAGCACTAGGTCAGCTTTGCCTAAATTAGCCTGCGTAGCCGGCGAACCTTCTGGCGACTTGCTGGCCGCTCCTGTACTAAGTGCCTTAAATCAAATTCCAGACATGTCTGGTCTAGAGGTTTATGGCATTGGCGGTCCTCGTATGCAAGCAGAGGGGATGCGTTCTGATTGGCCAATGGAAACCTTAAGTGTTCGTGGTTATGTTGAAGCCATCAGGCAACTGCCAGCCATTCTGAAACTACGTCGTGAGCTCATTGCCAATCTACTGAATGAAGGGCGCCCAGATGTTTATCTTGGCATCGATGCGCCTGACTTTAATCTGGGGGTTGAGCTTCAACTTCGTAAAGCCGGCATTCCAACCTTGCACCTTGTTTCACCCTCCATTTGGGCATGGCGAGGCGGGCGCATTACGAAAATTGCGCAAGCTGTTGAACGCATGCTTTGTATCTTTCCCTTTGAAACCGAAATTTATGAGCGAGCCGGGATAGCAGCTACGTACGTTGGACATCCATTGGCAAGCGATATTCCACCAGAACCCAATACAGCGCTTGCTAGAGAACGGATTGCGCAGATTCTCAAGATTGCTCCAGTTGACTTGAGTGGAAAGGTGATTGCGGTGTTGCCTGGCAGTCGTGGTTCAGAGATTGAGCAGATTGCCCCGATCTTTTTTGACACCATGAAACTCCTAGCCGATCGATTGCATGGAGAAAAGCTACAGTTTTTAATTCCGGTTGCTACGCCGCGTTTGCGTGAGCCACTTGAGAATCTCTTGTTGCGAGTAAAAGAAGTTAATCCTCATATTCAGATTCATTTAATGGATGGCGAAGCCGATGCCATTCTTGAGGCCTCTGACGTAGTGTTGATTGCCAGCGGAACAGCTACTTTGCAAGCTGCCCTTTGGAAAAAACCCATGGTGATTTCTTATAAGGTACCTTGGTTAACAGCGCAGATTATGAAACGCCAAGCCTATATGCCTTATGTTGGCCTACCGAATATTTTGTGTGGAGAGTTCGTTGTGCCTGAGTTATTACAGGACGATGCTACCCCTGAAAAACTCGCTAATGCAGTGTTGAATTGGCTTAATAATCCCGTTAAGGTGAGCGAGCTTAAAGCGCGTTTCGCGCAAATGCACGAAACCTTGCGCCGCCCAACCGGCTTATTAGTAGCGCAGGCCGTGGTCCAAACCATGCACGATCATCAACTTCGTAAAAACGCATGAGTACCATCTGGATTTGTGGCGTGGATGAAGCGGGTCGAGGACCTTTGGTTGGTTCGGTTGTCGCTGGCGCCGTTGTGCTTGATCCAAATAATCCAATCGCGGGACTAAAGGACTCCAAGAAACTCACGCCTGCAAAAAGAGAGTATTTATATGAACAAATTATGCTCAAGGCAAAAGCTTGGGGCATTGGCGAGGCGAGTCCAGAAGAGATAGATCAAATCAATATTCTGCAGGCAACGATGCTAGCGATGCGACGTGCGGTTGAAGATCTTGCAAGCAGATTGGGTTCATGGCCAGACAAAGCCTTGATCGATGGTAACCGCTGCCCTGAATTGCCGATACCTGCTGAGGCGATTGTGAAGGGTGATGCTAAAGAGCCAGCGATTTCGGCGGGATCGATTTTGGCAAAAGTCACGCGTGATCGTCAGATGGTAATCTTGCATGAGCGTTTTCCGCAATATGGTTTTGCTCAACACATGGGTTATCCAACTGCCGCCCATTTTGCGGCCTTAAAAGAATTTGGTGTATGTGAAGAACATCGCCGCAGTTTTTCTCCGGTGCGAAATGTTATAGAGGCGATGAGTAGATAAATGAAAATCGAAATTATCTCCTCCAAAGAAAACCCCCTGTTTAAAGAGCTACGCCTTTTGCAGGCCACAGGCTCGAAGGGGCAGAAGGCGCGCATTGCTAGCGGTCAGGCTTTGCTCGAGGGAGTTCATTTGGTGCAAACCTGGGTTGGCGATCCAACTCTGACAGCTTTGCTTACCTCTGAGGTGGGCTTTAAAAACCCTGAGATTTGTCAGGCGATCTATTCCCATTTAGAGACTTGTCCAGATACTCGTGTTTATCAGTTGGATGTCGCTCTATGGGATTTATTGAGTGAGTTGGCCAATGCCCCCCATATCGCAGGCTTGTTAAATCTTCCCAAGTCTTGCATTAGTCCGCCCCAATCGATTTCCAACTTAGATGGCGATGTATTGATTCTCGATCGGATTCAAGATGCGGGCAATGTAGGCTCGATTTTGCGTACCGCTGCTGCTGCAGGCTTTACCCAGGTGATCGCAGTGTCTGGTTGTGCGCATCTATGGTCAAACAAGGTATTGCGCGCTGGTATGGGTGCCCACCGTCTCCTCGATCTTTATGAGGGCTGGTCAACACAACAAGTGCTGAGCGCTGTTATTGCACCGTTGATGGCTGCCACTGCCGATGGGGCAAGTGATATCTACGACCTGACAAAAGAATTAAAGCATCCAGTTGCCTGGCTAATGGGTAGCGAGGGGCAGGGCGTCTCTGAAGAATTCTTAGCGCAAGCTAAAGGGATATCGATTCCGATTGATCCACGCGTTGAGTCGCTCAATGTGTCGACTGCAGCTGCTATTTGCTTATTTGAGACCGTGCGCGCAAGGCGTGGTTAAGAGCCCGCTGATAAATTTCATTAGTTAGAAAAAGAAATTGTGAGTCTACTTGAGATTGTTCAAAACTATCTGTAGCACTTGCAAACCCAGCAATAAGACGAGTGGCGATATATCGAGCGCCCCCAGATGAGGTATTACCCGTCGAATGGGTGTAAGTAGTGGATCAACTAAAAGAGATACAAGATATTGGATTTGAGAACCTGCGCTGATCCAAGAGAGGATCACGCTAGCGAAGACTAGCCCAACGAGACCAGAAAGGATTAAGTCCAAGAGGTCGATGAGAGCAAAAAGCAGCCAAGACAGAAGCGAGGGCGCGAAGCCGGCGACCAAAGACAGGACAATTGTTTTTCCTAAAACAAGTAGGTAGGCGGCAACAAAGCTAGCAGTATCAAATCTACCTAAGCTTGGGATGGCCCGACGAAACGGAAGAACAATCCAGTTGGTAATGGGGAGCAGGTAAGAGCCAATAGCTTTGTTTTGACCAGATCCAAGGTTAAATGCCAGCCACTGCATATAGCAGCGTAAAAGACAGGCTCCAGCAACGATGCTGACAAATACTTGAAGTAGTAGGTTTGTAATTTGTATTAACATTCGCTCATTGTAGGCAATGTCTCTTGTGGGT
>NZ_JACVPS010000004.1 GCF_018881755.1 Polynucleobacter finlandensis
ATTATTAATTACGCTCTTTAAAGATTGCATTCAAATTTATCTGGATAAAGTTTGAAAGCCAACTACAGCGAAGACCGCGACGGTTCTTAGTCCATCAATATAGGGACGGTAATTCTTTAAAAAAGAATTAGATTTTTAATGGGTCAATGCGCTTAGGTTTCCAACCTGGAGGTTTTCTAGCTACCAAAATCCACGAGTCTTTCCAGTTTGGCAATAATTTGGTGACAATTAAGTATGGCGTTCGAAGGAACTTTGGAAGGACCCCAAGCATATGGTCGCATCCATGTAGCTCGATGATCTCTAGCTCTAGGAATCCTGCAAGCTGGATTAAATCACTTCGGACATATTCACGAATATGTCCGCGCCACGCGCCGTGATGCCAGTAAAACTCTTTATAATTGGGCATATTTGTACCACCAACAAGCAATTGAAATCGCTTACGTATATTTCCTGCGTTTGGAACAGTGATTAAGAGAAGACCGTTGGTTTTTATCAATTCGGTGAGATCATTAACCAATTCTCGCGGAGAGTCATGTAAATGTTCTAGTACATCATTTGACATAACCATGTCAAATGATTCCTTTTTGAAAGGTAGAGCACCATCCTCAGCTAAACAAAGATTAATACCCATTTTCGAAGAAAATTCCTTAATCTTCTCCTTGTTTCCAGGGATTAGATGCCAGTCATCCTGCAGATCATCGAAGCCTGAGCATTTGAATCCAAGAGCTTGAAGTATGGCAGTTTTATCGCAAGGCCCGCAACCAAAATCTAGAATGCTTGAGCCGGTCTTTAGATGCTTTAGGACGGCTAGGGATATAGACTCATTCGCCCCCGCGACATAAGTGCTGCTACTGCCTATACCTCGTTCCATATAATTTTTAAATGGAAAGTTATTAATAGTCTCAAAAACCGCCTTATGTACGCTTTTAAGATTTGCTTTCATTTGAAATGCTTTCTTTATTTTTTAATGGAGATCAAATTTATTACAAAATGAGAAAATATTCCCCTTACAGTAATCTTTATCCTCAGATTATAGATCAAGGTGCTGTAAGGGGTTGCGGTCTCAGCTGTACCATAAAAGCACCCATTTCACCTGTCAGCATGGATTCCCATTGAGTCTTGAAGATTTCGTACACAGCAATCTTAGTCAGAGATGAATATTTACATTTCTTGAGGATGAGTTCATATAGGAAATCCTCAATTGGTTTTAAATGGCTGTTTGATATAATCACAGATAATTGTTTTCGAAGCATGCTGTCCAATACCTAAGGATTTCTTGCTAAAAGTCCGTCTCTTGCATGCTTGTCAGTGTTCGCCAATGGTAAAGTACAGTGCTGTAAATCTAAATTTAGATATTGACTCCTTAGCTAAAAAATTATGAAAATTCTTGTCACCGGTTCTGCGGGGTTTATAGGTTCGGCATTGACTCTGAGGTTATTGGAGCAAGGGGGCACTGTTATTGGCATAGATAACCATAACGATTACTACGACCCCTCACTTAAAGAGGCTCGGCTAGCACGCCATATTTCGCACCCCAATTACACTCACCTACGTATTGATCTGTCGAATAAAAAAGCCATTGAAGATTGTTTTGCTAAATATCAACCAACGCGGGTAGTAAATCTTGCAGCTCAAGCTGGTGTTAGGTATTCAACAGAGAATCCTTTAGCCTATATTAACTCCAATATTGTTGGATTTGCTCATATATTAGAGAGTTGTCGACATCACAATATTAAGCATTTAGTTTACGCAAGTAGTTCTAGTGTCTATGGTGCAAATACTAAGCTGCCCTTTTCAACGCACCATAACGTTGATCATCCGCTTAGCCTTTATGCCGCAACTAAAAAGTCTAATGAATTAATGGCACACTCTTATAGTCATCTTTATGATCTCCCAACCACTGGATTGCGATTATTTACAGTATATGGTCCGTGGTCCAGGCCTGATATGGCTCTATGTAAATTTACTAATGCAATTTTAGCAAACGAACAGATTCAAGTATTTAACTATGGCAAACATCGCCGTGACTTTACTTTTATTGATGATGTTATTGAGGGGATTATTCGCGTACTCGATCGGCCTCCATCTAAAAATATAAGTTGGACCGGTGATAAGCCTGACCCAGGGACTAGTAGGGCTCCTTGGCGTATATACAATCTTGGAAATAGCTCCCCAATTGAATTAATGGATTACATTAATTCCTTAGAAAAAGCTCTGGGCAAGAAGGCATTGAGAAAATTTCTGCCAATGCAAGCGGGGGACGTGCCCGACACATATGCAGATATGACTGATTTAATCGAAGAATTTCAGTTTAAACCCTCGGTCACTGTTGACGATGGAATAGAACGATTTGTAAGCTGGTATAGAGAATATTTTAAGGTTTAATTAAGGTCTGGTTAGACCTTAAATTTTGTATCATTAAACAAATTACCATATCAATCTTCAAATATCTGTAATGTAGGAATTTTTGAATTAAGGATTTATAAATTAAATATCTCATTAAAGAAGGCTCATGGATACTTTTAGGGCAGATTATGTCCGTCCTTGCCTCTTTAGTCCTTGTGCGCGTGCTCACAAATTATTTAAATGTCGAGCAATACGGCGAACTTGCTTTAGCATTGACTGTTGGCACTCTTGTTTCTCAGGTGGCATTCTCAGGATCTATGCCGGGCATCATGCGTTACTTTGCTATTGCGGCAGAAAAAGGCGATATCAAAGAATACATGCGTGCTGCTGATAGTATGATGGAGTATGGCGCATTCGCCGCTTTAGCATTGAGCTTATTGCTAATATTTGGAATGGCAATATATGGGTATTCCAGTGTCTTAGCTGTGACTATCATGTCAATTATTTTTTCCGTGCTGGGAAATTTCAATTCGAAGCAAAGCATGATTCAAAACGCTGCAAGACAGCGGAAGGTAGTTTCCCTGCATACTTCATTAGATGCAGGGCTAAAGATTTTATTTGCAATTAGCTTCCTTATTTGGTTTGGGGGATCTGCTAAGGTTGTTATCGCCGCATATATAGCATCTGTTTCCATAGTTTTAATTTCGCAATCCTTTTTTATTAAACGACTAATTTCAATACATCAATCGAAAAAAAATACCACAAGTTTTTGGAAGCAGGAAATATGGAAATATTCTAAGCCTTTTATCTTTTTTAATGCATTTACTTGGGTACAGGCTAGCTCTGATCGGTGGGCGCTTGATATTTTTAGCACTACTCAAGACGTAGGTTTCTATGCAGTGCTCCTACAGTTGGGTTACACGCCGATAGCCATATGTACTGGTTTGATGGCGACTCTAATTGGCCCAATTCTATTCCAGCGTTCTGGGGATACGTCAGATCCATTGAGAAACGCAAATGTTCATAAGCGTGCCTGGCAAATAACCTGGTTAGCATTGGTACTGACAGCAGTATCAAGTGTCATAGCTTTCGCTTTCCATGATTTTATTTTTAATATTTTAGTTTCTAGTCAATACCGCGCTGTATCTTATTTATTGCCTTTTATGATTCTTGCAGGAGGCTTTGTTTCGGCCGGGCAAATTTTAGGATTGAAGTTAATGAGCGACTTGAATACCAAAGCTTTGATTTTTCCTAAGATAGCAACTTCATTACTGGGCGCCTTTCTTAGCTTTCTAGGTGCCTATTTAGCGGGCATAGAAGGCGTTGTAGGGGGATGCTTAATTTTTGGTGTATTACAGCTATTATGGATGGGGTGGCTTTCTAGGTACCCAATGAAAGTCTGTTGATTATTTTGATTTATTAGAAAGATTTAAAATGTAAATACAAAATAAGGTAAGTTAAATCCAAACACAAGTAAAAAACCTAGTCATTAAGTAATTTATGCCTTACAGATAGTTATTCAACAAATTCAAAATTAAAGTTTTTCGAGATATAAAAATGCAAAAAAATATAATTATTAAATTTTTTTACTACTCAAAACGCGATGGGTTTCTTAAATCATTAAAAAAGATTCCTACTTGGTTTATTAGTAGGTTAGGCATTAGGGAGTCCGATGTAATACTTAAACGTCGAATTAAAATATCAAAAAAAATAGATAGTATTTTTAAATCCACAGTTGCATATGGTCCATTTATTGGATTAAGGCTGCCTGTTGATTCTTGGTGGGGCGCAACAGATAGAGGGTCTATGCTCCTCGGCCTGTATGAAAAAGAAGTATTAGAGTCATTAAAGGACATCCCCAAAAAATACAACACATTTATTGATCTAGGCGCTGCTGATGGCTATTATGGAATTGGTGTCCTAGTTAATAATTTATTTGAAAAGTCAATATGCTATGAGATTAGTGAGGCTGGCAGAAAAACTATTAGAGAGAATGCCCTATTAAATAATTTGCTGGATAGGGTAGTTATTAGAGGAATTGCGAGAGAAGACTTTTTTAATGAAATTTCTCCAGAGGAGAGACAAAAATCAGTCCTATTTATTGATATAGAGGGCGCAGAATTTGATTTAATGAGTAAGGTGACATTCGAAGTTTTTAGTAATTCTGTAATATTTATAGAATTACATGAATGGGGGATGGTCGATGGAAAAGAAAAACTCCAAAAGCTGCGTGAAGATGCTTTATCAACGCATCGGATAACTGAGCTTACGATGGGTTCCCGCGATCTATCTGTTTTCCCTGATTTAAAAACATTTGAAGATAATGATCGATGGTTGATTTGCTCTGAAGGCAGAGGTCAACTGATGACTTGGTTGCGGTTTGATCCCAATACTTAAAAGTTACAGGGAACATATACGCAATGTAATACGATGTTATGCGACTAGATTGGGGAATCCTGCAATTAATCTAAATTTTAAAAAAGATGCGTGATAATTGGCGCACCATTTTTCGTTTTGTTGAATTTTTTGTCGCAAAGCTAATGCCATGATTTTTATTTATTTTAATACAAGATGTTGTTAGGTTAATACCACCCATATGCAAGAAGTGCTTATATTCCAACTCAATAAGAAAGTCCCAATGCTAATCGCTTTGGGCGCCCTGTTTTATATTTATGTGCTCCAATATCCCTTGAGTCAGCTCTTGCCAGACTCTACACTAGGACCTGAATATGGTTTAGGCAAATGGATATCAGGCTACTTTTTTGTAATACTCAGCACCGTAATTTTCATGGCAGCACTCCATTTTGGGCTTAATAGCGCCTCAAAATCAATTTTAATAACTAAGCAGCGGCACAATATAGTCATAAGGCGAATGAGCTTGCCGATGGTTGCGTTAATAATTATTTTTTTTGGCCTATGGACATACTTGATGGTGTTTTATAAATTAGGCATGACCATTTATGCTGATTTTGATCCTTTGCCACTTCATATGGCGGGAGTGCTCTTTTATGGGCGCTTATTTTTACAGCCATTGGTTTTGACCTATATTGCAACTGGATATATCTACTCAAAAAATAAGTGGTTCATTTTTTTATTATTGTCGGCTTTAGCCTGTTGGGTAAGTATTGCAAGTGGAAGTCGTTTTGCCAGTCTTGCATTTGCTGCGCCTTTCTTATTCTTATTTAAGGGAAAAGTACGCTACCTTGTTTTTGTATCGGTATTTTTGGGTCTAATTACACTGGCAACTTTGACGAGAAGCTTTTATTTGCCTTATATTATTGGTGGTGAATATATCCAGATTTATGCTAACGATCAGTATCTTTCTTCATTGATAGAAAATTTATATTTCTTACCTATCTTTTATATTATTTATCGACCCTTGGGAATGGGTGAGTTATTAATGACCTTAGATTATGGTGAAATAACATCTAGCTTTTCAGATGCGCTCCAGACATCTTTATCTTATTTTTTTCCTTTTATGTTTTCTTCCTCTGGCGCATCGATAAAAAATATTTATGGTTTAAATGATGATGTATTTGGGGGGTTTAGCTTAGATATGTTTTCTATTTATTGGACGTCATTTGGAGGAAATATAATTTTGTATACCTTTGGATTGGCTTTGATTGGATGGTTGCTCGGGAAAACCTATGCGCAGTTTGCTATTGGCCTAGCACGAATAGGGGCTGCAAAACTTGGGGTATTAGTATTTGCTCTCCTTTTTATTTTGACTTTTGAAGGTCGGGCTTTTTTAATTCCTTGGTTATTTATTCTAGGATGGCTTTTTTCTCGAAGAGAAATACCACTCCTAATTTTTAGTCTATTTAGCTCAAAATAGGCATAATTTTTTACTAAAACTAACACTCAAAACGCTCGAATTTTCCTTTTATGGCTAAGCCACAACTTACTATACTTACCGATCCTCTTCCCTGGGGTAATGAGTTATTGCATGAGGGTGCGCGCCGTATTTATCGTTGGTTAAGGACTCGCCTTAATCTAAACAAAGAATATTTTCGACATAATCTGTACAGGGGACATGTTGCCGTCACTAGAAGCTTACTCGAAGGCTTAAAACATACGGATGTAAAGTTCAATTACAATCCTACTTTTCCTTGGGATCTTGCAAATACGGTGATTGTATTGGCTGGAGTCAGAACTTTGCGACAGGCAATACTCCTTAAGCGTGCGGGGAAAATTAGAAAGCTTTATGCAGGTCCAAATATTGTTGTTTTTTCATCAGAGCATGATTCGATCTTAGCTGAACGTGAGGTCGATGCTGCGATTACACCTTGTAATTGGGTCATTGATGTATATCTTGAAGATAATCCCTCATTAAAAGAAAGGATTTTTTCTTGGCCAGCTGGGGTTGACATAGATTATTGGGTCCCAAATCCGCTGGTAAAACGGGATTCCATATTAATTTTTGAAAAGCAGAATAAAGGCCCTGTTGGCCCCATTGATCCCTATGTGGATTATTTGCGTGCGCTTGGCTGGAAAGTCCAAATTATCAAATATGGGTCTTTTACGCATAATCAATATCTTGCTTATCTACAAGAATCCTGCCTAATGCTAGGATTTGTAGTTTGCGAAAGTCAAGGTCTTGCCTGGGCTGAAGCTTGGTCTACCGACCTACCCACTTTAATATTAAAGAGAACTAGCAATGTATTGCAAGGGCGACTGTATAAGAATTCTTCTGCCCCCTATTTGTGTCCTGAAAACGGGCTATTTTTTGATGATTTTGAAGACTTCAAGAAAAAATTTCATTATTGGGAATCTCACCGTAAGCAATTCACTCCTAGAGAGTGGGTTATCAAAAATATGTCTGATGAGGTATGTGCGACTAAAATATTGAAAAATATAGATGTATTTAAATAATGCACTGAAACAAGCACTTACGAAATTTTAAGATTGCTCTAATGAGAATCTTGATTAGAGGTAACCATGAAATTAACGCCTTGTTTATATGTAAGTTAACTGTAGTTAATATATGAAAAATAAAAAAATATTAGTGACTGGCTCAAGCGGTCTTATTGGCAGTGAGGTAGTTTCTTACTTTGCTAATCAAGGCGCAACGATTCATGGCGTTGATAATAATATGAGAGAAATATTCTTTGGGCCTCAAGGAAGTACGCGATGGAATCAAGATCGCCTAATAAATAAATTTGAAAAGTTTACTCACCATGAGGTGGATATACGTGATCGATCAGGCATATTAAATTTAGTTAAGGAGATTCGTCCTGATGCGGTCGTTCATGCTGCAGCTCAACCATCCCATGACCGGGCCGCCGCTATTCCATTTGATGATTTTGATACCAATGCTGTCGGCACTCTAAATCTATTGGAAGCTTGTCGACAATACTGCAAAGAGTCGCCCTTTGTACATATGTCTACTAATAAGGTATATGGAGATGCCCCCAATCAATTGGCTTTAGTTGAGCTGGAGACTCGTTGGGAATATGCGGATGCAAAATGGCAGACTGGTTTAACAGAAACCTTTACGATTGATCAATCTAAACACTCTCTCTTTGGTGCATCAAAAGTAGCCGGTGATGTTATGGTGCAAGAGTATGGGCGATATTTCAATATGCCCACCTGCTGTTTGCGAGGGGGCTGTTTAACAGGTCCTAGCCATAGTGGTGTTGAGCTACATGGGTTTTTAAGTTATTTGATTAAGTGTAATTTGGAAGAGAAGCACTACACTGTTTTTGGATATAAAGCTAAACAGGTTAGGGATAACATCCATGCATGGGATGTGGCAAATTTCGTCGCTTCTTTCATAGATTCACCTCGAGTTGCAGAGGTTTATAACTTGGGTGGCGGCAAAGAAAATAGTATTTCTATGAAAGAGAGCTTCTCTTTAATAGAGTCTATTAGTGGTAAGCCAATGAACTATAGTTACTCTGATACTGCTCGCGAAGGTGATCATATCGTTTACTACAGCGATCTAAGCAAAATCAAATCTCATTACCCCAAATGGAATATTACTAAAGATTTAAATACCATATTCCAAGAAATACATGATAGTTGGCACCAGCGGAAAGTTGGTTAAAAAAATAATGATAGTGTTTGATTTATGAAAAAAGTATATGTCGAGCTAAATGGTGGGCTGGGCAATCAGATGTTTCAATATGCTACCGCACGAGCATTTTCACTTCGGACTAAATCAGAACTAATTTTAGATTCTCACACGGGTTTTGCGCTTGATAGGCAATATCAACGTCAGTTTGAACTGGGTTTCTTACCCATTAAAGCACACATAGCAACTTTTTTTGAGCGTTTTCCAAACTGGTTAAATCGAATACATAACAAAGTATTTGGAAATAGCACTCAATTAATAAAAAATTCGATTTATGGAACATTTATAGCTGAAACTGCACTGAAATACATCCCGGAGTTAGCCCACTACTCAATAAAAAAATCAGTATGGCTTATGGGGTATTGGCAATGCCCTATCTATTTCCAAGATTATTCAGATTTACTTTATACCGAACTCATGCCGAGCACTCCTAATGATAAAAAGTTTATAGATTTAGGAAAAACCCTTCGGGAAACCGAATCGGTAGCACTGGGAATACGCTTGTATGAGGAGAGTTCTGACCCAGCAGCTCATTCCCTGAATGGTCAAATGAAAACGGTTACTGAAATCAATAATGTAATCTCTAAATTATTAATTTCTCAACCTAAAGCAATCTTTTTCGTTTTTTGTACACATCGATTTCCAATTTTGGAGCAATTAAATTTGCCAGAATCCACAGTTTTTCTCACCCATGATGATGGTTATGCGGGTTCTATTCATAGACTATGGTTGTTAGCGCAATGTAAGCATCATATTTTTACTAATAGCTCCTACTATTGGTGGGGTGCTTGGCTAAGTAAAGCAGTCCACAAATCTGGCAATACTCCGCAATTGATATTTGCTGCAGATAATTTTATAAATACGGATGGCCTTTGTTCTGTCTGGGAAAAATTTTAACGTGTTTTTATTCTCAGCTTTTAAGTTATCTCTCAATTTGCAAATGGCTTTGAGTAATTTACCGCCTATTCGAATCGGAGTAAGCCAATGAATGGGCATCGCAATAGCATATCAAAAGACATTCCCCTCATTACGGTCATCATGTCAGTTTTTAATGGGAGTCAGTGGCTTTCAGAGTCTATTGAGAGCGTTCTCAAGCAAACTTTTTCTAAATTTGAATTTATTATTGTTGATGATGGAAGTACAGATAACTCCGTAGAAATAATCAAGCGATATCAATCTCAAGATTCTAGAATTCATCTGATTGTAAAGAATAATTCAGGATTAGCTGATTCTTTAAATCACGCAATTCAGATTGCACGTGGGCAATGGATCGCTCGCCTAGACGCAGATGATATCTGTGAACCAATGCGATTAGAAAAGCAGTTTATATTTAGTCAGCATAATCCGAGTATTGTTTTTATTGGCACTGGACACTCAGTAATTAATAGTCAAGGGCAAGTTGAGGGTATTTATGACTACCCAACTAATCATGCGCAACTTTTAAGCAATCTTATCAATATAAGAAAGTATCCGGCCCATTCATCTGCATTTTATAGGTCAGATGTAGTACGGTCGGTCGGTGGGTATCGGCCACGCATGAAGCGATCGCAAGATTGCGATTTATGGCTTCGATTATCAGAAATGGGGCAATTGGCATCATTGAAGGAGCCACTTATTCGATTGCGTTATCACTCTGAGCAAATTTCCGATATTGGGGGAAGTAAGGGCCAATTTTTTTATTCCAGAATGGCAATGATTTCTTACTGGCTCAGAATTAGAGGTTTTACTGATCCGGTAAATGCTAACGATTCAAATTATGAGTTATTTATGCAATGGCTTGATCTACAATTCAAAAAGCATGGTCTATATCAACTTCATGCGCATTACGCTCTTTTATATACCTTCCTTCAGAAGCCCTCATTCAGAAAATTTATATCATTAGCAACCAGCTCTTTTATGCATCCTATTTTTACAGTTGACCTCATTAAAAATAGAATTGCTGGCGATAAATCTATGGATAAAATCGCAAAAAAATGGTCTTCTACACAGTAAAATTTCTGAGTGTTTTGAACAATCCCTGGGTCATTTTATATAAATTGCTGGGTAAACGGATAATTTGAGATAATTGGCTTTATGTGCGCCATTGTCGGAATAATATCTAGTGCCCCTCAAACTCAGCGTGATTGGCTGTCTATTGGCCGTGATGCTATGACGCATCGCGGTCCAGATGATGCGGGTGAGTGGTGGTCTGCAGATACTCGAGTGGGTTTTGCGCACCGGCGTTTATCTATTATTGATTTATCCCCAGCTGGGCACCAGCCTATGCATGATATTTCAGGCTTGCTCTCCATCGTTTTTAATGGGGAAATTTATAACTTCTCAGAACTTCATGAGCAATTGCTTGCTATAGGCCATAGATTTAATTCTCACTCTGATACTGAAGTAATTTTGGCTGCTTATCGTGAATGGGGGGTAGAGTGCCTAGCTCGGTTAAATGGCATGTTTGCATTTGCGATTTATGATCAAGAGAAGCAAACTGTATTTTTAGCTCGTGATCGTGTTGGCGAAAAACCCTTCTTTTATCACCACAAAGATGGTGAGTTGCGTTTTAGCTCTGAATTGAAAGGCCTTTTGGCTGATCCGTCTTTGCCAAGGCAGATAGATTTGGAATCGTTGGACTGTTATTTGGCTATGGGATATGTACCGGGGGAGCTTTGCATACTTCACGGATTTAAAAAATTACCGCCTGCACATGCAATATTGTTCGATATTAAAACTGGTCTACATCATAAGTGGCGCTACTGGGAATTACCCGAAGTAAATTTCTTAAGCGCTAATGGCGTGGATGAGTTAGCCTTACTAAATGAGTTGGAAGGTTTATTGGAGGATTCAGTACGTCGCCAGATGGTGGCAGATGTACCCGTGGGAGTTTTACTTAGTGGTGGCGTTGACTCTAGTTTGATAACTGCCATGGCTGTGCGGGCATCTGACAATGTCAAAACCTTCACAGTCGGGTTTCCTGGCCATAAAAAGCTGGATGAGTCTGAACACGCACGCTTGATAGCTCGGCATTTTGGTACCCAACATACTGAGTTAGTGGCTCATCCTGCATCAGCAGACTTATTGCCGCGTTTAGCGCATCAATTTGACGAGCCTATGGCCGACTCCTCTATGATTCCAACCTTTTTGGTTAGTCAGTTAGTACGAGAGCATTGTTCAGTAGTACTCGGTGGAGATGGGGGAGATGAGTTATTTGGGGGCTATGGGCACTATAGCCGTCTAAAATGGCTTGAAAAAAAAATGGGGCCAATTCCATACCCCTTGCGCAAAGGAATATCTTTTGCTGCTGGCAAGATATTGCCTACTGGTTTTAAGGGACGGAATTGGCTGCAAGGTTTGGCAGTGGATTTAAAGAGTGGTTTGCCGCTCATTGCTTCTTTCTTTGATACTTCTATGAGAAAGCGTTTATTAGGCAATCGGGGTAATTGCACTCAATTCGCTGAAAGAATTAATAAAGACCGATGCCCTTTAAATACAGATTTAGTCCAACGATCTACTAGAATGGATTTTCAGAATTATTTGCCAGAAGATATCTTAGTTAAGGTTGATCGAGCTAGTATGATGAATTCACTTGAAGTACGCGCGCCCTTACTTGATGTCCGTTTAATTGAGTTTGCGTTTGGAAAAGTTCCAGAGTACTTAAAAGCCACTTTAGGTGAGAGAAAAATATTGCTCAAGCGGCTCACTGAACGTTTATTACCATCTGAGTTTGATCGCCAAAGAAAGCAAGGGTTTTCCATTCCACTTGCTGAGTGGTTAAAAACAGGTCCATTTCGGACATTATTTTATGAGGTTTTGTGCGATCCTCAATGTATTTTTGATAAAGCCACAGTAGAAGAGTTACTACGCAATCAGGACAAGGGCTATAGTAATGGCGAGCGCTTATTTGCTTTAGTATTATTTGAATTATGGCGAAGAGAATACGCAGTCACTTTTTAAAAATACCGGAGATCTTTTGTGAAAGCAGAATTATTAGAGTTGTTGCGCTGTCCAAAAACAGGGCAGCTATTAACTATCGAATCTAATGACACATTTGATGGGGAAATTTATAGCGGTATGCTTGTATCTGAGGATGGAGTAAATCGGTATCCCATCGTAAATAACATTCCGCGTTTTGTGAATCCATTAAATTATGCTGATAACTTCGGGGCACAATGGAATATGTTTCGCAGGACACAACTCGATAGCTACTCAGGCGCTCCAATTTCCTCAGATCGATTTTGGTTGGCTACCAACTGGAAGCCAGATAATCTAAGGGGGCAATGGATACTAGATGTAGGTTGTGGAGCAGGACGTTTTGCTGAAGTTGCATTAAATGCGGGGGCTAAGGTTGTTGCCTTAGATTACTCTAGTGCAGTTGATGCTTGCTATGCAAACTTGAAAAATCATCCAAATCTTCATGTAGTGCAAGGTGATATTTATGCGCTTCCGTTTGGGGATAGTATTTTCCCTTTTATTTATTCTTTAGGGGTACTTCAGCATACTCCCGATGTTGCTAAAGCGTTTGCCTCTTTACCCGCTAAATTGAGTCCCGGAGGGAAGTTATGTGTGGATTATTATTGGAAGCGATTGAGGACTCTATTAAACGCAAAGTACCTCTTTCGTCCTTTCACAAAAAGAATGGATCACCAAAAACTATTTAAATTCTTACAACCCAAGATTCCTACTTTGCTAATGATAAGTCGAGGGCTTGGAGCCGTGCCAATATTAGGTAAAGGTCTCAAACGATTGGTTCCAGTTGCGGACTATGTCGGTATTTTTCCACTTACTAAAATGCAACTCGAAGAATGGGCGCTATTAGATACATTTGATGCCCTAGGACCTCAATATGATAGCCCGCAAACTTTTGCAGCAGTGAAAAGAGGATTTGAAGAGGCAGGCTTGATTAATATTGAAGTGGGACACTGGGGGCACTTGGTGGGAAGAGGAAGCAAGCCTAATTTTAATAATTTTGCAGAAAAATATAGATAGAGAAAAACTTATGACTGCTAAATTAAAGTTGGCGATTATTGGGCTTGGATATGTTGGTTTGCCACTTGCAATTGAATTCGGCAAAAAAAGAAGTGTGATTGGATTTGATATCAATAAAGATAGAATCCAAAATCTTAAGAACGGTAGAGACCATACTCTTGAAGCGAGTAAAGAAGATTTAGCTACTTCAAAGCATTTAATATTTACTGATAATGTAGATAAGCTAAAAAATTGCAACTGTTATATTGTCACGGTCCCCACCCCTATAGATCAACATAAGCGTCCTGACCTTACTCCCCTAATTGGTGCGTCCACCCTTATTGGTAAATTATTAAAAGCGGGCGATATTGTTATCTATGAATCAACCGTTTACCCGGGAGCAACGGAAGAAGATTGCGTCCCAATTTTAGAGGATTATTCAGGCTTAAAATTTAACCAAGATTTCTTTGTAGGTTATTCACCAGAGCGCATTAACCCAGGTGATAAAGAACATCGTCTTACCAATATTAAAAAAGTAACCTCCGGTTCAACACCAGAAATTGCTGAATTGATTGATGCTCTGTATAACGAAATTATTACTGCAGGAACTCATCCGGCCCCTAGTATAAAAGTGGCTGAGGCAGCTAAAGTCATTGAAAATACCCAGCGAGACATTAATATTGCCCTAATTAATGAATTAGCACTGATTTTCAATAGGATGGGTATAGATACTGAAGCTGTTTTAGAGGCAGCTGGAAGCAAATGGAATTTTTTACCATTTCGCCCAGGATTAGTTGGAGGGCATTGCATTGGCGTTGACCCATATTATCTTACTCATAAAGCTCAATCCTTGGGCTACCATCCGGAAATCATTTTGGCTGGTCGTCGTCTAAATGACGAAATGGGGGCGTATGCAGCAAGGGTTTTAGTGAAATCGATGATTAAGCGCTTAATCCCAATCAAGGGAGCAAGAGTATTGGTAATGGGGCTAACGTTTAAAGAAAACTGTCCTGATCTTAGAAACACTCGAGTGGTAGATATCATTAGCGAATTGCAGGATTATGATTGTATGGTAGATATTTATGACCCATGGGCGAATCCCACGGAGGCGAAAGAGGAGTACAACATTTCACTTGTGGAAACACCAAGAACTAATACCTATGACGGAATTATTCTTGCTGTAAACCATAAGCAATTTAAAGATATGGGTATTAATAAAATTCGAAAATTAGGTGCGAAAAATCATGTTTTGTATGACTTAAAATATATTTTTCCTGCGAATCTAACTGATCTTCGTTTGTGAGTATCTGATGCCAGCATTCGATAATCTTCAAATAAAACTTTTAGCTAATCAGAAAATTTGGTTGATTACAGGTGTTGCAGGCTTCATAGGAAGTAATCTTTTAGAAAAATTACTTAGGCTAAATCAGCAGGTAATTGGAATTGATAATTTTTCAACGGGTAAACAGCGAAATTTAGATGAAGTACAGGCCTTGGTAAACCCTAATCAGTGGGCAAATTTCAATTTTTTTGTTGGCGATATTCGGAATTTAGATGATTGTAGGAAAGCTTGTGATGGGGTGAATTACGTCTTGCACCAAGCTGCTTTAGGCTCAGTTCCAAGAAGCCTAGCAGATCCTATTGCTACTAATGCAAGTAATATTGACGGATTTCTAAATATGTTAATTGCATCTAAAGATGCAAATGTTAATTCGTTTGTCTATGCAGCCAGTAGCTCTACTTATGGCGATCACCCAGCCTTACCAAAGGTAGAAGAAAATATTGGCAAACCGCTTTCTCCGTACGCTGTTACAAAACTTGTAAACGAGCTATATGCTGAAATTTTTGCAAGATGTTATGGATTTGATACTATCGGTTTAAGGTACTTTAATATTTTTGGAAAACGACAAGATGCTGAGGGTGCTTATGCTGCAGTCATCCCAAAATGGACCGCCGCCATGCTTAGAGGCGATGATATTTTTATCAATGGAGATGGTGAAACAAGTAGGGATTTTTGCTATGTTGATAATGCTGTTCAGGCTAATCTATTGGCTGCTACATCAGTAACTAATAGCGCAAGAAATCAAATTTATAATGTAGCACTAAATAATAGAACTTCTTTAAATAAATTATATGGGCTCATTAAAGAGACTTTACAGTTGCATTGCGAGCTTCCATCTTCGAAATTAATTTATCGCGATTTTAGATCTGGAGATGTTCGACATTCTCAGGCAGATATTAGCAAGGCGCAAAAATTGCTAGGGTATTCCCCACTCTTTTCGATAGATAAGGGACTTAAGGCTGCAATGCCTTGGTATATCAATGAAGTTGTCAAACGTGACAATTAAAAAAAATATTAAAGTTGGAATTGATGCTGCAAACTTACGTGGCGGAGGTGGCGTAACTCATTTGGTGGAGTTGCTTAGGGCGACAGAGCCAGATGTAATGGGTATAGAAGGTATTATAGTTTGGGGTGGAACTGTAACCCTCAATCTCATTGACGATCGTCCATGGATAAAGAAATGTTTCATTGCCGAGTTAGATCGCGGTCTACTGCGGCGTACTATTTGGCAACGATTCTCTTTATCGAAAGTAGCTCGTCAAGAAAATTGCGACGTTCTGTTTGTTCCTGGCGGAAGTTACGCTGGAAGTTTTAGCCCAATGGTGACTATGAGTAGGAATTTACTTCCATTTGAAACAAAAGAATTGGGGCGATATGGATTATCATTTTCAACTATTAAGCTTTTGATATTAAGATGCACGCAATCGTATTCGTATAAACATGCTCAAGCTGTCATTTTTTTAACTAAATATGCATTCAAGGTTGTAAGTAATTGGACCGGAACAATTAAAGGCTTAACATGCGTTATTCCTCATGGCCTCAACCCCCGGTTTTTTAACCCCCCTAAATTACAGCGTCATATCAGTAATTATGGAATTGCAAATCCTTACCGCATAATTTATGTGTCCACTATAGATCAATATAAACATCAATGGCACGTTATTGAGGCCATAGATTCATTGCGAAAATCAGGTATGCATATAGCATTAGATTTAATTGGATCTTATTACCCCCCAGCATTAAAACGATTAAAATCATCCATCGCACAGTATGACCCCCAAGGTAACTGGGTTAGTTATCTTGAGTCTGTTCCATTTAATGATTTGCATAGCTATTATTCACATGCAGATCTAGGGCTATTTGCATCTAGTTGCGAGAATATGCCAAATATTCTATTGGAAACTATGGCCTCTGGCCTGCCCATTGCTGCTTCTAATAGAGGCCCTATGCCAGAAATTCTTGGATCTGCTGGTGTCTATTTTGATCCTGAGAAGCCTAGTGAGATAGCCCGAGCGTTATCCGAATTAATTAATTCCCCTCATTTAAGGGCTGATTTATCCAAGGCAAGTTATGATTGTGCAATTAAATATTCATGGCATCTATGCGCAAGAAAAACATATCAATTTATGATTGATGTAACACAGGGATATAAAGGAACTACTTAATGTTTTCTAATAAAACATTGCTTATTACAGGTGGCACTGGATCATTTGGAAATGCTATATTAAATCGTTTTTTACATACTAATATAGGCGAAATTCGAATCTTTAGCCGGGATGAAAAAAAACAAGATGATATGCGTAAAAAATACAGTAGCCCAAAATTAAAATTCTATATTGGCGATGTGCGTGATGTTGAGAGCATACGAACTGCTATGCGTGGTGTTGATTTTGTTTTTCATGCAGCAGCCCTTAAGCAGGTTCCTTCTTGTGAGTTCTATCCACTACAGGCTGTGAAAACAAATATCTTAGGCACTGAGAATGTATTAGAGACTGCAATTGAAAATCAAGTGCAACGAGTTATTTGTTTAAGTACCGATAAGGCCGTATATCCAATTAATGCAATGGGTATTAGTAAGGCTATGATGGAAAAGGTTGCTGTGGCAAAGGCTCGCGAGAGTAAGAATACGACTATATGTGTCACTCGCTACGGAAATGTGATGGCCTCCCGCGGATCAGTAATACCTTTGTTTGTAGAGCAGATACATGCTGGAAAACCTCTGACCATTACCGACCCTAATATGACTCGCTTCATGATGACTCTGGATGATGCGGTAGATTTGGTTTTATTTGCATATGAACATGGTCAATCTGGCGAAATTTTTGTTCAAAAAGCTCCGGCAGTATCAATTAAGGTTTTAGCGAATGCTTTGACAGATTTACTAGGGTTGCCTAATCATCAGCTTGATATCATGGGTACGCGTCATGGTGAAAAGCAATTTGAAACACTGTTAAGTCGCGAGGAAATGGTTGCGGCCGAGGATTTAGGTAATTATTTTAGAGTGCCGCCAGATTTGCGCGATCTAAATTATGGCAAGTATGTCGAGCAAGGAGAAATCCAAATCTCTGAAGCAATGGATTACAACTCAAATAATACAATTCAGTTAGATGCTAGTGGCATGAAGTCTTTATTAATGAAGTTAAATTATATGCAGTCAATTACGCGCGGCGAAAATGCTTTAGCAGAGGAGTAAGGACGAATTATGCGAGTATTGATTACAGGTGCCGACGGATTTATTGGCAAAAACCTTTGCCAATATTTTGTAGAACGTTCAGATATTCAGGTTATCCGTTTTACTCGTGAAAATAGCCTCGATGAATTGCCCAAGTTATTACAAAATATCGATTTTATTTTTCATTTAGCCGGTGTAAATCGACCTCTCGATGACCAAGAATTTATTGCTGGCAATATTGATTTCACTCAAAAATTATGCGGGGCATTGGCTAATGAAGTTCAATTTTCTGGCCGTAAAATTCCCATTATCTTTAGTTCATCTGCTCAAGCCACTGTGACTAATGCTTACGGCGAAAGTAAAAAAGGTGCTGAAAATTTCTTAGTAAAATTGCATCAGGATTATGGGATACCCGTTTATATATATCGCCTGCCCAATGTGTTCGGCAAGTGGTGTAAGCCTAATTATAATTCAGTAGTTGCAACCTTTTGCCATAATATTGCTCGGGGATTACCAGTTCAAGTGAATGACGCATCCGTACAACTTACCTTGGTATACATAGATGATGTGATTGATTCTTTTGTACAACTATTGGATAGTAATAATGTGATTACCTATAGTGAGATCTATGTTGAGATTTCACCAAGCTATAGCATTTCAGTTGGTGAGTTAGCAAACTTGATTCAAGTGTTTAAAGAGAGCAGATCTACTCTCAAAATAGAGCGCGTTGGCATGGGCCTAGTAAGGGCTTTATATTCCACTTATATGAGCTATCTCCCTCCCGCATCTTTTTCATATGAAGCCCCAAAATATGCTGATTCGCGCGGAGCTTTTGTGGAGATGATTAAGACTTTAGATTCGGGGCAAGTATCCTACTTTACTTCCATTCCCGGCGTTACTCGAGGAGGCCACTACCACCATAGTAAATCTGAAAAATTTCTGGTAATTCAGGGTGCGGCTTTATTTAGATTCCGTAATATACAAACTACAGAGTTCTATGAAATTACAACTCATGGTGGTGAGGGTGTGATTGTAGAAACCGTCCCGGGTTGGACGCATGATGTAACCAATATTGGTATTGATGTGTTAATTTGTGCTATTTGGGCTAATGAAAATTTTGATCGGTCTAGGCCAGATACTTTTACGTGCGCTATTTAAGAGAATTATAAAAGTATCAATTACGTAGTTTACAGACATAATATTGTTAATAATGAAAAAACTTAAAGTTCTTACTATAGTTGGCACTCGTCCTGAGCTAATTCGCCTATCTCGTGTAATAGCAAAACTTGATGAATATTGTGAACATATTCTGGTACATACAGGTCAAAACTATGACTATGAGCTCAACAAGATTTTTTTTGAGGAAATGGGGATTCGAAAAGCGGATTACTTTCTTGATAGCGCTACAGATAGCTCTAGCGCAGCCCACACCATTGGTAATATTATTATCGACATTGATAAGATCCTGGATGAGATTAAGCCAGATGCGCTTTTGGTGCTGGGAGACACAAATAGTTGCTTAGCAGTTATTCCTGCTAAGCGCCGAAAGATTCCAATCTTCCATATGGAAGCTGGTAATCGATGTTTTGATCAGCGCGTTCCGGAAGAAATTAATCGAAGAATTGTAGATCACACTGCTGATGTCAACTTAACTTATAGCTCAATAGCGAGAGAATATTTGTTGAGGGAAGGACTTCCTCCTGATTTGGTTATAAAAACAGGTAGCCCTATGTATGAGGTTCTAAATTATTACAGACCTCAAATTGATCAATCGGAGATATTGGGTCGCCTTGAGGTTACGGAATATAGCTATTTCGTTATCAGCGCGCACCGTGAAGAAAATATAAATGCAGATGAGGCGTTTATAAAGTTAGTAGCTATCATAAATGGCCTTGCTAAAGAGTATGGCCTTCCAGTCATTGTATCCACACACCCTCGAACCCAAAAACAGATTGATGAAAATCACATTCAGTTTGATCCATTAGTAAGACTCCTAAAACCATTGGGCTTCTTAGATTATGTGAAGTTACAGATGTTAGCGCTTGTGGTCTTATCTGACAGTGGCACTATTAATGAGGAATCTTCTATTCTTAACTTTCCTGCTTTAAACCTTAGAGAGGCTCACGAGCGCCCAGAGGGCATGGAAGAAGCTGCCGTCATGATGGTTGGGTTGGAGCTAGATCGGGTTAAGCAATGCATACACATCCTTTCGCACCAGCCACGTGGAGCAAATAGAGATCATCAGACAGGCGTTAGGTTAGTAGGCGACTATAGTATGCCGAATGTATCTAACAAAGTTTTACGAATTATTATGAGTTATACCGATTATGTTAATCGTGTTGTCTGGAAGAAGTATTGATCTATGCGCATTTTGGTAGTCACTCAATATTTTTGGCCTGAAAACTTCAGGATCAATGATTTAGTTTCAGAGTTAGTAAAGCGCGGTCATCAAGTCACTGTTTTAACAGGAAAACCAAATTATCCAGATGGGAAATTCTTCCCCAATTTTCTTGCTAATCCTGAAGAATTTAAGGAGCTTAATGGTGTCAAAATCATTCGCGTACCTATACTTGCTAGAGGGGTGGGTAATTTAAAACTCGCTTTAAATTATTTAGCATTTGCTTTGAGTGCATCCTTTTTGGGGCCATGGCTGTTAAAGGGGCAGGCCTTTGATGCTATTTTTGCCTATGAACCTTCTCCTATCACCGTAGGGATTCCTGCGGCTGTAATGCGATATTTTAAGAAAGCTCCCTTAATATTTTGGGTTTTAGATTTATGGCCGGAAACTATTCAAGCTTTAGACATTGTTCGATCCAAGTTTATTCTTTGGATGTTAAAAAAGTTAGTGCAACAAATTTATCAGCGTTGCGATTTAATTTTGGCACAATCGAAAAGCTTTATCCCAAAGATAGCGCAATATACAAGCGCTTACTCCCAAATTGAATACTTCCCAAGTTGGTCTGATATAACTTTAAATGATCAAGTAATAAAGCCGGCCTCAGAAATTCCAATAAAATCTGGATGTTTTAATATTATGTTTGCTGGAAATATTGGAGAAGCGCAGGACTTCCCTACAATAGTAGAAGCTGCATATATTCTAAAAAGCCATCTCAATATTAGGTGGATCATTATTGGCAGCGGGCGTCAAAGTAAGAAATTAAAAGAGGAAGTTCAAATGCAGGGCCTTGAGCATTGCTTTTTGTTTTTAGGGCAATTTTCTGTTGAGCGTATGCCTTCGTTTTTTGTACATGCTGATGTGTTATTGGTCTCTCTAAAGAAAGCTCCAATATTTGCAATGACTATTCCTGGAAAGTTACAATCTTACTTGGCCTCAGGAATTCCAATACTGGCTATGTTGGATGGTGAAGGGGCCGATATTATCCGTAATGCCGATGCTGGCATTATATGTTCTGCCGGTGACTCTAGAGAGCTTGCTAAATCGGTATTAAGATTATCCAGAACGTCTATTCGGGATCGTCAATTAATGGGTAAAAGAGGCAAAGCTTTAAGCTTAAGAGAGTTCGATCGTGACAAATTAATAAGCAAGCTTGAGCGATGGTTTAAGCTAACCCAGTGTAGGTTAATTAAAAAAAATTAATGCGCTCCCATCGAATTTTACTTACTGGCGCAACAGGCTTTGTCGGCGCCAACCTTCTAGAGAGGCTCATTACTGAAAATTACGCTGTACTTGCAACTGTTCGGCATCTAGCTACCAATCCTTTGATACATCAAAACCTTGACTATATTTGCATGGGCGAACTAACTTCTTCTTTAAATTGGAGCAAAGCTTTAGATGGAATTGATACTGTAATTCATTTGGCTGCACGTGCGCATGTTATGAGTGAGCACAAATTAGATCCTTTGAGTGAGTACCGCCGGATCAATGTTGACTGCACCTTAAATTTGGCGCGTCAGGCAGCGAAGCTTGGAGTTAAGCGATTTATTTATTTGAGCTCTATTAAGGTGAACGGAGAAGTTACTGATCTAAATACTCCATTTACCCCTAAAGATATTCCCCAGCCTCAAGATTCATATGGCATTAGTAAGTATGAGGCAGAAATAGGCTTGTTGGTACTCGCGAATAATTCTGATTTAGAGCTTGTCATTATTAGGCCCCCTTTGATTTATGGCGCAGGAGTAAAGGGAAACATCTTAACCATGATGCGCTGGCTTTCTCGACAAATCATCTTACCCTTAGGGGCAATTCGTAATCGACGCAGCCTAGTTTCTGTAGATAACTTGGTTGATCTAATTGTCTGCTGCATAGATCATCCTAGTGCGGTAAATCAAGTATTTTTGGTTTCTGATGAGGAGGATTTATCAACCCCTGAGCTATTGCATCGAATGGGAAAAGCACTCAACAAGCCAACTTATTTAATTTCTATTCCAGTAGGACTGCTAAAGTTTTGTGCTCTATTGCTGGGCAAGCGCCATCTAATGGAACGTCTTTGCTCTTCTTTATGGGTTGATATTTCAAAAACGCAAAACTTATTGGGCTGGAGCCCAATAAGTTCAGTAGATGAAGGCTTACGCAAATGTGCCGATGACTTTATCAGATAAAGAATATAATGTAACTTGCGTATCTTTTTAAAATCTCCCCACCCTTAGTCGGACATGACATGAAGCGACTTTTTGATATCTTCGTCAGTATCTTGGGATTATCAGTATTTATAGCGCCCATTGTTCTATTAGCATTAATGATCAAATTGAGTTCTCGCGGCCCAATTATGTATTGGTCTGACCGAATCGGTAAAGATAATATAATTTTTAGCATGCCAAAATTTCGAACTATGCGAGTTGGCACCCCAGCATTAGCAACCCACTTATTGGCCAACTCTGGTAAGTATTTAACGCCACTAGGATCTTTTTTACGCAGGTCTAGTTTAGATGAATTACCTCAACTTTGGAGTATCTTAGTTGGGAAGATGAGCATTGTCGGACCACGACCAGCCCTTTTTAATCAAGATGATTTGATTTCTGAAAGAGCTAGGCTTAATGTTCATCATCTTAGACCGGGCCTAACAGGCTGGGCTCAGGTAAATGGGCGGGATGAATTATCGGTCGATCAAAAGGTAAAGCTAGATTCTGAATACTTGGAAAGACAATCCTTTTTTTTTGATGCCAAGATTATCATGCTCACTATAATGAGAGTTATTCGTAGAGAGGGTGTATCACATTAATACATTATCTATTGTATCGTGCTAAATAATTTCACTACTATGGTCTTGCATTTACCAAGATCAATAAAGCGAGCAATAGTATTGTTAGTTGATGCTGGCGCTTGTGTTCTGAGCGTATATTTATCATTTTATTTACGCCTTGGGGAATGGGTTACCCTCAGAACTAATAGCGATATATGGAACATCCTTTTAGTCGCAGAAGTCTCAGTTGCTATTTGTCTTCCCATTTTTCTATTCAATGGTCTTTACCGTCAAATTTTCCGTTATTCAGGTTCTTATGCACTGTTAAAATTAGTCCGCGCATTAGTATTTTACTCAGTGCCATTTATGATTATTTTTACATTCATTGGGGTTGAGCGAGTTCCTCGTACTATAGGCATTTTGCAGCCTATTATATTGTTACTCCTAGCTGGAGGTATTAGGGCGATCGCTAGCTTATGGTTAACTAATCCATACCGAAAATATTTAAAAATAACTTCGTTGCCGCATGTTCTTATTTATGGCTCTGGAGATGCGGGTAGGCAGCTAGCTGCCGCTCTATCTCATAGCTATGAAATGAGAGTAGTCGGATTTTTAGATGATGACCCCCTACTCATTGGCAGGGTCTTATCTGGTCTACATATTTATGATCCTAGGAATTTAATAAATATTGCAGCCTCTCTGGATGTCAAGTTAGTGCTATTAGCCATACCATCAGTCGGTCGCGCAAAACGCAATCAAATAATTCAAAATATTAAAGACGCTAAGTTAGCTGTTCAGACCCTGCCTAGTATGAGTGATCTAGCCCATGGGCGAGTAGTTGCAAATGATTTGAGAGCTTTAGATGTAGATGATCTTCTTGGTAGAGATTTAGTATTGCCAAATGTCGAGCTACTGTCTAAAAATACATTTAAAAAAAATATTTTAATAACTGGCGCAGGAGGCTCCATCGGTGGAGAGCTTTGTCGTCAGATTATAGATCTTGAACCGGAAGTGATAATTTTGGTGGACCAGAGTGAATATGCTCTGTATCAAATTCATCAGGAAATGGAAGCTACGATAGTTGCCCTGCAAAACTCCTCCATCACCTTAATTCCAATCCTTGCCTCTGTTACAAATATTGAGCAGATGCATCTTATTATTAGGCGTTGGGACCCTCATATTATTTATCATGCCGCTGCTTATAAACACGTTCCATTAGTTGAGGCTAATGTCATTGAGGGCATTCAAAATAATGTAATTGGAACGCTTGTATTGGCCCAAGCCGCAATTGCTTTAGAGGTTCCCTATTTTATATTGATTAGCACTGATAAAGCTGTTCGCCCAACAAATGTAATGGGGGCTAGCAAACGCTTAGCTGAAATGGTGCTTCAGGCTTTAGCATTTTCTACAACATCAACTCGAACCTTATTCGCGATGGTTCGCTTTGGTAATGTATTGGATTCTTCGGGTTCTGTAGTCCCAAAATTTCGTCAACAAATTAAGAATGGTGGTCCGGTAACGGTTACTGATTTTAGAATGACGCGTTACTTCATGACTATTCCTGAGGCAGCTCAACTAGTAATTCAAGCTGGGGCATTGGCGGCAGGGGGTGATGTATTTCTCTTGGATATGGGACAGCCCGTTAAGATTGTTGACTTAGCCCGACGAATGATTGAGCTTTCTGGGTTCGATGTAACGGACTCTGAAAACCCGCAGGGGGATATTGAAGTGAAAGAAATTGGACTTCGTCCGGGTGAAAAATTATATGAGGAATTACTCATTGAGGGGCACCCAGAAAAAACTTCACACCAACGAATTTTCAAATCAAATGAGGAATTTTTGCCTTGGGAAGATTTGCAGGTCAAGATAGAGCAAATAGTTAACGCCATTAATACTTGCAATCAAAATGAACTTTTAGCGTTACTAAAAGAGGTTGTTTCTGGATATCAACCTAATTCACCCGGGTAAGCCCCATCAAAATAAGTAGCTAATCGAATTTATAACAACCTTAAGCATGTCCACTATTTATCTCAAATAGACTTATTTTATTGCCATCGAGGTGGTGGTCGCCTTAAAGCAACTACTCATGACAAGCTTAATAATTCTCTAATCTTTGGATCTGCTCTATTTGAGCTCTTATGATCTTGCCTACTTTGATATATGAGTGCTCTTCACGCATATAGACAGCAGCATTTACACCCAGTTGATCTCTAAAAGCGCTATCGGATACTATTTTTTGCATATTGTCTGCTGCCACTTCAATATCGGGTTCGGCCCAAAACTGATCTTTTCCATTGGGATAGGCACCCTTGGGTACTGGCACCAGCGTATAGGGAACTAATATCGAGTTGGTAGAATTCATAAACTCAGTATTGCCAGAGTATCCGGTAGCAATAGTAGGCTTGCCTAGATACATCGCTTCAGCTAGCCCCAAGCCAAGGCCTTCGGCTCGATGCAAAGAAATATAGCAATCAGACGAACGGATTAAGCCCCGCATTTCATCTTGGGTGAGATGCCCATCCCGAATTTCAATCCGTGAATCTTGGTCAATTAATGCTTCTAGATTTTTGCTCAATGGCGAATAATGACTGCCATTCATGGTTTTTAGAATGAGTCGCGCAGAATGATCACCTTGAGGAAATGCTCTCTTAAACGCCTTGATGGTGGCTTGGGGATTTTTTCGCTCTGACATCGAGTTGAAATCAAAACTAAAGATAAACGTAAATTCCTTGGGGTTGAGTCCAAAGTACTCCTTATTTAGATACACAGGAGGTAAATCAAATTCCAGCGGAAAAGGAATTTTGACGACTTTCTTGCCGCTTTTTCTCATGGCCTGGGCAATAAATTCGGTGGCTACCCAAATCTCATCGACCAGATGCGTGGCGTACTGCCATGCCGGTGGAAAATTCTCTAGCTCCCAAAACCAATAGCCGATGTTGTACGTCTTGGTCCACTCCGGATAAGTCACCCATATAGGCAGGCGATAGAACATATCGGGATTAACGCAAATGAGATTAATCGGGTACTGGCAACGATCGCGCACATCTGCATCCAATACATCATTTGATTGCTTGCTGGTAATTTTGACCTTAAATTGGCGGACCACTAAAGGGATGAATGCTGCCTTAGCTGCAAAAGCCATGGAGCGCATAGCTTGACCCAAACCCAACTCCCCTTTGGAATAGCCGATAAAGTTCACCCCCAACTCTTGACCTGCTAAGTTTGGCTTAGAGCGCGAAACCATGGAAAAGCCCACATTGGCCAAGCGATAGCCCACAGGCTCGAGCGCCGTTTTGATTTTCTTCAAAAAAGATCGAACCTGAGACTTCATCGTACAGATCGTCTTTTTAAAATCAGTCGCATGGGTACTTTAGTAATCCATTTCATGGGCAGTCAGACCTTTCCTAGCAGCGCCGCTAAAAAGAAGCCCACATTATTTATCATGGTTTGACGATATACCCCACTTTGCTTCAGACCCGCTAAGCGAGGTACTAGGGATAGCTTTCTGGCTTGCGAAAACCGCTCAAAGATCAGCTGATTATCCAGGGTCAATAGATGCTTTATGGGGCCTAATGCGGCAATATGGCGCTCATTCCAATTGGCAAAGCGTCCGCCAAACAGCTTTTTGATTCGCAACCATTGTGACTTTAAGCTGGTATTCATCCCCCACAGGTTATTGGGGTGCTGGCGATACCGAACACTGGGAGTCTGATCAAAGAACACTGGACCCCCCATCCCGGCAACTAACATATAGGTCCACCAATCATGCAGATCAATGTTGACCAGAGGGCCGACTTGTACTAAAAGCTTGCGCGCCGCATCATTAAACACCATCGTATTACCACTGGCGATGTTCTGTACTAATGCATTGGCAAATACCGCTGGCCTTGCATACGGCAGTGATAAGCCTAAAGGGTGATTTTCTTGATCCACATACTGCGTACGAGAGCAATAGAGCGCTGGTACATCGCTGGGCACTGCAGCCAAAAATCGAGCCGCGCGCGCTAATTTATCGTCTAGCCAAATATCATCTTGATCACAGTAAGCATAGGCATCTGCTTTTAAATCGGGATGGTAAACCATCGAGAGAAAATTGCTGGCAAATCCTTGTTGGGGACCTTGCACTTGTTGCACCTTACCCTGACCCACTGTGTTTGCAAAAGCATCCATCATGGCAATAGTCTCATCACTGGACCCATCATCCGACGCTAATATAGTCCAATCGCTATGGGTTTGATTCTCTATCGAATCGAGTTGCTCTTGTAGGTAAGAGGCGCCGTTATAGGTCGCCAATAAAATCGCGATATGCATCTCTTAGATTATTTCTATCGGAGGGTGTATTGCTTGTCGCCTAGAACAAGTAGGTTTCACTCTCCTGCACAGAGATTTGGCAAGGCTCACTGATGCTCTCTGTAATTTAGTCAAATTCACTGGTGAGGCAATTGTGCTCGGTGTAAAAAATCGGCATAGGCGCAAGTCAAGCCCGCTTCTAAATTTACCAAGGGTTTCCAACCCAAGCGATTGAGCTTTCCCGAGTCCATCCACTTGCGGGGAGAGCCATCGGGCTTACTAATATCAAAACGAATCTTGCCTTCGTAGCCCACTGCTTTTACGACCGCATGCGCCAATTCCGCAATCGTCACATCCGATCCATAACCCACATTAATATGGTTTTGCATCGGTAGCGTTTGCTCATCAAAAATGGCTTTGTCTAATTGCATCACAAAAACCGATGCGGCGGCCATATCGTCCACATATAAAAATTCCCGTTTGGGCGTGCCCGTTCCCCAAATCACCACTTCGGGTGCATGGGCTAGCTTGGCTTCATGAAATCTTCTAATCAACGCCGGTATGACATGGCTATTTACAGAGTGATAGTTATCGCCAGGGCCGTAGAGGTTCGTTGGCATGACCGAGCGGTAGTCAATGCCATGCGAGCTTCCATATTGGCGGTTATAGCTTTCACACATTTTGATGCCGGCAATCTTTGCTATCGCATAAGGCTCATTGGTGGGCTCTAACTTACCCATCAGCAGCGCTTCTTCGGTCACGGGCTGGGGTGCCAGTTTAGGATAAATACAGCTGGACCCTAAAAACAAGAGCTTTTTAACTCCATGCATAAATGCTTGATGAATCACATTGTTTTGCACCATCAGATTGTCGTAAATAAACTCTGCTGGAAAGGTATTGTTGGCATAAATACCCCCTACTCGGGCGGCCGCCAAATAGACTTGGTCTGGCTTTTCTATGGCAAAAAAATCCGTCACAGCAGCTTGATTGGTTAAATCCAATTCAGATCGGGTTTTACCAATAATATTGGTAAAACCTTGCGCTCTTAAAGCGCGCTCAATGCTTGAACCCACCATCCCGCGATGGCCGGCAATATAGATCTTTGGGTTGAAGGGATCGGTCACAGGGCTTTGGTCTTATTGATGTTTAATCAATTGATTTTTATTTTGAATGATTTAGTTTTCTTTACCGACCGCTACCGCATAGCCATGATTCTGAAGCAAAGCATGTTGTTTAGCCAGGTCAAGATCGTTGGCAACCATCTCCACAATCATTTGATCTAAAGTAATTTCGGGTACCCAGCCCAGTTTTTCTTTGGCTTTGGTCGGATCACCTAAAAGGGTCTCTACCTCAGTAGGACGATAGTAGCGCGGATCGATTTGCATAATCACATCTCCTACTTTTAAGGCTGGAACCTTATCGCCTTCGATACTGGCAACAATGGCTTTTTCATTTTCAGCCACGCCTTCAAACTGGAGCGTAATACCTAACTGCTGAGCACTACGGGTAATAAATTCACGAACCGTGAACTGCACGCCGGTGGCAATAACAAAATCATCCGGCTGATCTTGCTGGAGCATCAACCATTGCATGCGCACATAGTCTTTAGCATGACCCCAGTCTCGCAAGGCATCGATATTACCCATAAAGAGGCATTTCTCTAGACCTTGAGCAATATTAGCGAGGCCACGGGTGACTTTACGCGTCACAAAGGTTTCACCACGGCGTTTAGATTCATGATTAAAGAGAATGCCATTGCACGCATACATGCCATAGGCTTCACGGTAGTTCACCGTAATCCAATAGGCATACATCTTGGCTACTGCATACGGACTACGCGGATAAAACGGGGTGGTTTCTTTTTGGGGGATTTCTTGCACTAAGCCATAGAGCTCGGAAGTCGAGGCTTGATAAAAACGGGTTTTCTTTTCTAAACCCAAAATACGAATGGCTTCTAACATCCGCAAAGGACCCATGGCATCGACATCGGCCGTGTACTCAGGAGACTCAAACGACACCGCCACATGAGACTGCGCCCCTAGGTTATAAATCTCATCAGGCTGGCACTCTTGAATAATGCGCACTAAGTTACTGGTATCGGTTAAATCACCATAGTGCAAAATCAGATCCGGATGGTTGACGTGGGGATCTTGATACAAATGATCAATTCTGCCGGTATTAAAGGAGGAGGCCCGGCGCTTAATGCCGTGAACGATATAGCCCTTCTCTAACAGGAACTCAGCCAAGTAGGAGCCATCTTGGCCCGTAATGCCGGTGATTAAAGCGACTTTTTGCGTATTTTTCATCATGATTGAATTATATGGACTTAGATGGGTTCGAACATTCTTTCAACGACCTGAGTACCAATCGTTGAAGGTCGCCAACCCAAGGTTTGGCTAATCTTATCAATACAGGCGGTACTCACCAGTAAATCCGTTGGACGCATCAAAGCGGAATCTTGAACCACATAGGCGCGCCAGTCCAAATTGACCTGCTTAAAAGCGGCCTCTACAAAATCCATCAAGGTCATAGTGGTGCCCGTGGCAATCACAAAATCTTGCGGGGTCTCTTGCTGGAGCATGAGCCACATGGCTTCCACATATTCTGGCGCCCAACCCCAATCCCTTGCAATGTCTAAACGGCCCAAGCTTAATTGAGATTGACGACCAGCGGCAATTTCCTTGGCAGCCTGAATGATTTTCTGGGTCACAAAATGCGCGGGGCGCAAAGGGGACTCATGGTTAAACAAAATTCCAGTACAAGCATACAGACCATAGGATTGCTGATAATGCTTGATCAACCAATAGACAGCGCTTTTCGCAATCGCATAGGGGCTTAAGGGGTTGAGCGGTGTGGCTTCATTGGCAATCAATCCAGAGGCACCGCCAAAACACTCGCTTGAACCTGCGTTATATAGGCGCATAGGCTTATTAGATTGCTTCATCGCCTCTAGTAAATAGATGGCGCCCAAAGTTACACTCTGAAATGTTTTTGCAGGGTCTACAAAAGATCGGGCCACTGAAGACTCTCCAGCCAGGTAATAAATTTCATCTGGATTGGTGAGGGTCACAGCCGCAGTGACGCTGCGGCTATCGGCCGATTCCATTGGGATGCACTCCACATCTTTCGCTATCCCCAGCTTAGTGAGATTGCCCGCTAAGGCGGCGTTAGGGTTACGAGAGGTACCTACCACGCGGTAATTTTTCTGTAGCAGCAACCTGGCTAGGTAACTGCCGTCCTGACCGCCTACTCCACAGATGAGTGCTGTTTTTTCCATAAAGTGAAAACTACGCCCTATCGTCCATAAACATCCTCAAAACGCACAATATCGTCTTCGCCCAGATAGCTACCTGACTGCACTTCAATAATTTCTAATGGCTCGGTTCCCGGATTGGCTAAACGATGGGTTTGTCCTTGCGGAATATAGGTACTTTGATTTTCAGTCAAGGTCAGCACTTGCTCCCCATTGGTGATTTCAGCAGTGCCCTTTACCACAATCCAGTGCTCGGCGCGATGGTGATGCATCTGCAAAGACAGACTAGCGCCAGGCTTAACCTGAATCCGCTTGACCTTAAAACGCTCCCCTTCATCCACGCTATCGTACCAACCCCATGGGCGAGAAACTTTGCGATGCAAATGCTTTTCTTTACGCTGGCGCTGCTCTAATTGCCCCACCAGATGCTTGACATTCTGACTCTGAGCGCGGGTAGTCACTAAGACGGCATCGGCCGTTTCAATGATGATCAGATTTTCCACCCCCACCGCGCTCACCAAACGGCTGCTGGCATGGACTAATGAATTTTTAGAGTCACTCATCAAAGTATCGCCATGAATGACATTGCCATCGAGGTCTTGTTTGCCCACTTGCCAAACGGCATCCCAGGCACCTAAGTCATTCCAACCGGCATCAAGCTCGACCATCTCGATAGGAAAATGCGACCCGGGGCATTTCTCAATCACGGCATAGTCAATCGATTCATTGGGAATCTGATTAAAAGTGGCCTTATCAGGACGAACAAAGTGTGCCCCAGTGGAATCGTCCACGCTTTTACCCAAGTAAGCTGCTTGCGTAGCCTCCAAGATGTCAGGGCGATATTCTTTGATAGCAGCCAACCAAACACTGGCTTTGAGAACAAACATGCCGCCGTTCCAAAAGTAGCCACCCTCTTCTAGATATTGCTGGGCAGTTTGCGCATCGGGCTTTTCTACAAAGCGCTCCACCACATATGCGCCTTTGGTCAACTGCGCATCGGTTGATTTTCTTTGTGTGTGGATGTAACCATAGCCCGTCTCGGGGGCGGTGGGCGTAATACCCAAAATCGCAATAGCGCCAGACTGGGCAATGGCTACGCTTTGCTTGAGCGCCTTGGTGAAGGCGGCGTTATCTTGAATCGTTTGGTCTGCTGGAGTCACTACCAAAATGGGATCACTATCGTGATCTTTCGCTTGCTCTTGGGCATACAGCGCAGCCAAGGTCAGTGCAGGAGCGGTATTTCTGCCAGAGGGTTCTAACAATAAATCGGCCTGGATATTTTTTAATTCTCGCAATTGATCTAAAGCCAAAAAGCGATGCTCTTCATTGGTGACCACAATGGTCTTGCCTAAGGTCGTTTGATCACCCCCAATGGAGTTGGCTCGCTCTATTGCCAGTTGGAATAGGCTTTGATTGGAGTCATCACCAGAAAGTACCAAAAATTGCTTGGGGTAAGTAGAGCGGGAAAGGGGCCACAGCCGAGTTCCTGATCCACCACAAAGAATCACTGGTACCACTAAAGCCATATACAGATATCCAATTCCAAATAAGGGTTAATGCAGAACCTAAATGGGGTCTGAGAAAACAACCCAAAACCCCTACAGTTCTAATGATTAGCAGTGATTTTAGCGTAAATCCCCCCCGATAAGCCGATAAAGGGGTTTGCCCTATTGGCACCAATCAATTGATTTATTTATTCGCTTCACTGATTGGCCCATTAATGCCATGAGCATTATGTATTAATACGCATTTTTATGAATGAGGCCACGCCATGGGGTATAAAAAATAATCTTTAAATCCAGCATTAATGACCAATTATCGATATAAAACAAATCATGCTCAATGCGGGTCTGCAAATCGGTATCGCCACGCCAGCCATGGATTTGGGCCCAACCGGTAATGCCGGCTTTGACAAGGTGCTTTTTCATATAGCCAGGAATTTCGTCCTTAAACTGCTCGACAAATTCGGGGCGTTCGGGCCGAGGACCCACAATTGACATATCCCCCTTGAGCACATTAAAAAACTGGGGTAATTCATCCAAGCTCGCTTTTCGGATCCAAGCGCAAAAGCGACTATTGGCCGCTTTTTTGGCTGAATTCCCCCAAATGAGCCCTTCTTTTTCGGTATTTACCGGCATGGTGCGAAATTTCAAGATGTCAAAATGCGCACCATTCCACCCTACCCGCTTTTGCCGATAGAGCACCGGGCCTGGGGAGCTCAATTTGACCATGATGGCCAAAAAGAGAAATACCGGCGAGAGCAAAATAATGAGGAGGAGTGAAATGACAAAATCCTCTGCTGCTTTGAGATAAAGATTAGCGCCATTCATCGGTGTGCCATAGAGGTCCACCATCTCAATTCCCAAGACTTCGGAAACGCCATGGTTAATTAATCGATAAGAAAACCAATCAGGCACAAAGCGTACATTGGCAGTGCTATTTTTCAAGCCCTCCATTAATGCCGGGATCTGATCATGATCGCTCATCCCCAAGGCTAGCCAGATTTCATCTAAAGGCTCTTTAGCCAAATCTTGCAATTGCGCCTCACTTGGCGCCACTAAATATTGAGAAACCCGAAAGCCGGACCAAGGCGATCGCTCAATTCTTTGCTGCAATTCTTTGGCAGTGCTACTAGAGCCAATAATCGCCACATGCTTTAAATTAATACCGCGCGCGCGTAATCGAGCCAAAATCAGATGGACAATGTAACGCGCCATCAGAAGACCAGAGAAGGTATAGATGGCCCACATTAAAATCCAGGCCCTGGAGTAAAAATAATTGGTCTTACTAAAGAGCAGCCAAAAAACAATGAGCACCCACGTTTGAACAACAACAGTGCCAACCGCTTGAATCAGCTTAAAAAAGCCCTCACTTCTCCACGAGCGATATAGCTGACTATTGAGTAAGATGAAAATCAAAGCGCCCATCAAGATGAGTGAGAAGTAGCGCTGACTATCTAGATCGCTCGGCCGCACAATCCGATAGCTATAAAAAGCCAACACTCCCGCAATCACGAATGCCGACACATCGATCAAGCGGGCAATAGTGGCAGGAAGGAGATTGCGTGAGCTCATGAATACACTGGTTGAGGAATCATTTACTTGAACAATGATTGACGCTGTAGTTCAAACTTCCAAGCAGACTCACACATCTCCTTCAAGGTACGTTTAGCCTCCCATTGCAAGATCACTTTAGCCTTATCGGCGCATGCATAATAAATGGGCAAGTCTCCTTGTCTGCGAGGACCTATTTTCATCGGGATAGATTGACCGGTGGCTTTTTCAAAAGTTTGGATCATCTCTAAAACACTATAGGGCTGACCCGTGCCTAAATTGAGGGTATGCAAACCAGCTGATTTTTGTATCAAGCGCAAAGCGGCGACATGCCCCTCTGCCAAATCCATGACGTGGATATAGTCACGCTCACCAGTACCATCCTTGGTGTCGTAATCATTGCCAAATACGGTTAAAAAGGGTCTTTGTTTTGACGCCACCTGATTGATATAAGGCATTAAATTATTGGGCTGATCATTAGGCAGCTCGCCAATGGTGTAGCTTGGGTGAGCGCCAATGGGATTGAAATACCGCAGAGACGCGATTGCCCAACGCTTATCTGAGACAGCTAAATCAGCCAGGATTTCTTCCGCTTGTAATTTAGTGCGCCCATAAGGATTGATTGGACAAGTGGGGTGCACTTCATCATAGGGAAGGTATTGTGGAATACCGTAGACGGTAGCGCTCGAGCTAAAAATAAATTGATAAATACCGTGCTGCTGCATCGCTTGAAGGAGCGTAATGGTTCCGCCCACATTATTATCAAAATACAAGAGTGGATCTGTTGCTGATTGGGCAACTGACTTCAAACCCGCAAAATGCATTACGGCGGCAATAGGGTGTTTTGAAAAAATGGTGGCCAATATTGCGTTATCGCGCACATCACCCTCATAAAAGGGAATTGGCTTAGCACAAAGTAGCTCCAGTTGCCTGGCAACGCTCGCTTGGCTATTACACAGATTATCTAAAATCACGACATCATGCCCATGTTCAAGCAATGAAGCCGCCACGTGACTTCCAATAAAGCCCAGGCCACCAGTAAGTAATATAGACATCCACTCATATTACCCGTAAAACTGAAGTCTATTTTTAAAATGTATAGCCAAGCTATCTCGCATTCTTGACTGATTATATTTTTACTTTAGAGGATTGCTGCGCCCCCTCATGGTGTCAGAGTCTTTATATTCATAACTCAGGAGCAAGGCGACCATCAAGGCGATCAAGTAACACAAGATCTCAATAGCATGCTGATTACTCAGCTCGCCTACCGTATAAAGCATGATCAACCCTAAAGAAAGAAAACTGGCCAGATCTTTAAATAAGCTTTTTGAGCCTAGGCTCAAAAAGACGATGGCGATCAAGGATCCCAGCATCAGGAAAAGGCCAGGGTAACCATAAGCAAGCCCTATTTCCACCCAGGCGCTATGGGTAGAAGGCATATTCTGGCCACTATGAGGGTATTTTTCATAAAGTAGAAATGTAAAGGGGCCTTTGAGTACACCCACACCTAAAGGATTTTCTGGCATGAAAATCTGCAATCCTGCTACACCCCAGGCTATACGCTCGTAGTTATTAATATTGACTGTTTGACCAGAAGCATTCTTGGGGTAACCCATTTCCTGGGGATTTTGCCACTGAGGGTATTTTTCTACCTGAACAGCGACCTGAGCATCTTCCCACACAGAGAACCAGCCCCGATTATGTTGAGCATGCTCTGCTCCAAGCCAAGTAAGCGTAGTCACAAGCCCGATGACAACAAAAATTAATATAGCCCGTCCTTTGCTGGCAATACCGCCAAAACGAGGCACCTTAAAGACATCCCACATTAACTTAAAACATAAGATCGATAGCAGGATCACTGCTAGGGCAATGCCATTGCGCGTATCCAGAATAAATACGTAGCCATATAAGACGGCGGCAACTGCCACAAGACAGAAGAGGCCAACAAATACCGCTAGCAACCACTGCTCACGCCGGACAGTATCTGCTAAGGCGCCACACAGACCTGCAAT
Organism: Polynucleobacter finlandensis; assembly: GCF_018881755.1. Lineage (GTDB taxonomy): Bacteria > Pseudomonadota > Gammaproteobacteria > Burkholderiales > Burkholderiaceae > Polynucleobacter > Polynucleobacter finlandensis. The sequence goes on from NZ_JACVPS010000004.1 coordinate 35,633, forward strand.
CAATATCGTGCCGGCCAAAACCCCGCTGATTTTTCCATAAAAGATGTAATTGAAATAATCGGGCGCAAAAAGACTGCTTGCTGCCATTGCCTTAGGGATGTACTGATAAAAAAGATACCCGAAGCTAGCTACCATACCCAACCAAAGTAGACTCATTGCATGGGGCCTCTTTTGAAGAGCCAAACCCGTTGCCAACCCTAGCATTACTGCCAACCCACCTCTCAACCAGGTACTAGTTAATTCATGGAACTGAAGGCCAGGAAAACGGGAGAAAAATACATAATGGGTGATCACCCAACAAAACATGAGGCCCAATAAAATCAGAGGCATCCAAAATTTAAGGGGAATTTTTTCATGATAGTTTTTGAGAAATTGATAGATATATTTTATTGATATCAGGGCGCCGATTCCGAGCAGAGTATTTCGTAAGGCAATCGTACCCTTAACAGCCCAGATACCCAGAAGCACACTGCTGATAAAAATTAATATCCACCCCAAGACGTCCCTCTTGGCATCTTTATCGTTAACATTCAAAAACTTTAGCATTTGCAGATTCAATTAGCACAAACCTTTGGCGCATAAATTAACAATTCTTGTATATGGGGCATGAAATACTCTTCCTCAGGAACGCTCAAATGCTCATAAAGAACAAATCCCTCCGGTGGAATCCTATTGGCATATTCCCCTTGACCTGCAGAGTCAAGAATGACAAACCTTACACCTTTAGAGATTGCTGAACCAGAATCAATATCTGCCCTCAATGCAGCTATGTTTACACCAGCTCCAAAAGGAGCTATTTGCAATTGAGGGATAGGACTAATCACCTTAAATAAGGAATTACGCGTGTTGTTAATCTGATAATCAATCGAGCATGGTTTTTGTTGTAACTCAGTAAGTGTACGCACAATAGTTTGATAATAATGCGCCATCTGAGGGCTCCAGCGCTGACCGCGAAGCACTTCTGGTGTAGGTATTGCCTGGGCATTAATCACCGTGTACCAAGTGGGGTAAAAATAATTACCTCGATTTCCATAAGTTGCCGTCAAGCCCATCCACAAGGTAAAGAAAATAAAAAAGGTTTTTAGCTTTCCAGTTGATTGCAAAAAAGCAAAGAGCACAATGATTCCTACCGAACTCCCCGTAGCGATTCTGAATGTTTCTGCCAGATGTAGAGAGCTAGAGACTAACAGCAGACTTGCTAAAGCAATCTTGGCAACGCCTGGCGTGACATAGTCTTTTCGTTTCCCCAATAGTGCCAATATAAAAATCCATAAACTACTGAGCAAGATGAGACTTGTCAAAATCCAACGCACATCTCCATGCCGGTAGCCAGTATAAATTTCTTTAAAAAGCGCCTGGAATGGAAAGCTTTTAATATAACTAAAAGTCGTATTAGCGTAAATTGCGGGAAGATCGATGGAGAGATTAACCCAATAATCCAATAAATGATTGCTAGCAAGGTAGCTAAAGAAAATTCCGATAGGTAATGAAAGGCCTAGAGCAGTGATCAATAAAGAGAGGATTGTTTTTTTGTATTCCCTGCCTTGAATCAGATCATAAGAAAAAGACAGCAAGATCAACAACATAACTGCTAGCGCTAGGCCCTCCCTTGCCAGAATGGCTAATCCAAAAGCCAAGCCCGCTAAAAATAACTTTAACAACGTTATTTTCTTGAACTGTGACTGCCAACTTTGCGTCGCCAAAACATAAATCCCGCACATCAAAAATGGGAAGGCGATGTAATTTGACCAAGGGTACATGGCCAAAGGGTGAAACAAAACCAGCGTGATCAGCACATACAGAGCTATCGTTTTACTCTTAAGAATATGTAGTGCGCTAGCGTAAACCAGCAATATGCCAATGGCATAACAAATACTCGTAATGACAATAATGGAAAGCATGTTCTTCCCAATGCCGAAGGCAAGCGCCTGCAGAATTGTTGTCAAAATACCATACTGAATAAAGATATCTTTATAGGGAGCCTGGCCCTCATACAGATCTTTGGCATTGCTGAGCATTAAACCCCAATGGTGCGGATCAATGTCGTAAGCACCCTGCCAGACAGAAAAAAGCACCACAATAATGGGGCTAAGAATCAAAAATAGGCGTGAGTACTTTTCCATTTAGCTCAAGCGGCGCCTTGAGTGAGATCTGGATCCACTGCAAAAAATGACGGGTAATATTTTGGTCACCGCTTTCTTTTTATCGCTTGTTTACTCTTGATTTACTCTTTAAATAGTTAATATAAATTTTATAGTCTTTCTCATTGATTAAAAATTTATTAAAATCTTTCAAGGAGCAACATCAACAGTTTTAAGAAATCCCTACAGGAGTCAAAATGACGTCAGGCAATATCCCAAAAATCAATGTTCGCAATTCTGTTTCAGAATGCACCCAGTCACTGCGCAAGGAAAATGCCGGTAAATATCAAAATTACAGCATTAAAGACTGTATCGCCTCAATTGCTGCATCCAAAATTCAGTAATTAACTATTGTTATAAGTTTCAGGTCTTTTTAAGCCATCTTAAGCCTAAAAGACCTTATTTCATGCTTTAAAACTATCTTGCAGGGTGATTGGGGTACTGTTTACCGGTCATATTGCTATATATCGCCCCGGCTATCACCAGCAAAATGGAGTCCACCATGACTGGAAAGAAGGCGTAGCGATAGTTCATCACATGGCCCAATACCGCAATTAATGCTACGGCGGCGGCCGGGGGATGCAAACACCGCAATACGAACATCCCCAGAATGGAAGCAGCAGCAGCAATTGGCATCGCCAGTAATGGTTCTCTAATAAGATTGGCAGTAGTAATGCCGATCAACGCCGACAAGGCATTGCCAGCAATCACCGCCCATGGCTGGGCCATCGGGCTGCCTGGCAAGACAAATACCAAGAGAGCACTTGCCCCTAGGGAAGCCATCAACCATTCATCGAGTCCGCTCAGTTCACCAAGGTACTTAGCGATAGTAAGTACTAACATCAATCCAACAAATGTGCCACAACTAGAACGAAAACGCTCAGTCCAAGTCACTGCGGGTTGATCACCCCCAAAGTAAAAGGAGTAACGTTTAAGCAAATACCTAGCTGTATGTCTCATCTTTTATTTCTTTAATCGAAATTTAACTATTGGTTGCTTTTAGCTATCAAGCCAATACAAAAATATGATTATTCGATAGCCTTGTTTTGTTCATAATAACCCCGTGGTAAGTGGTTTTGCTCTGGCTATAGACCGCTCACCCTAACCCATACAATTATTTTTAGGAGTCATTCATGGCTAAAACTGTAAAAGGCACAAAGACTGAACAGTCTTTGAAAGAAGCATTTGCTGGCGAATCTCAAGCAAATCGTCGTTATTTGTATTTCGCGAACCAAGCTGATATTGCTGGTGCAAACGATGTTGCAGCAGTGTTCCGCTCAACTGCTGAAGGTGAAACTGGCCACGCCCATGGTCACATGGAGTATTTGATTGAAGGCGGCGCAGGCGAGCCAGGCACAGGTATGCCAGCTAAGACAGTTGCAGAAGCTTTGCAAGCAGCGATCGCAGGCGAAACCCATGAGTACACTGATATGTATCCAGGCATGGCTAAAACTGCACGCGATGAAGGCTTTGATGAAATTGCTGACTGGTTTGAAACTTTGGCAAAGGCTGAACGTAGCCACGCTAACAAGTTCACCAAAACTTTAGAAGCGCACTTGGCTAACGTTTAATTTATTAAACGAGTCAATAAAAAAGCCACCCTCGGGTGGCTTTTTGTTTTACTGAAATATATTCTCAGTAAGCGACTGGATAACTTAAGCCTTTTTAGCGTAAGCAGAGCACCAGCCTTTAGCAGCAACTTGCTTGCCAGCAAACAATGCGCAACCACCAGCAGCAGAACCAGCAGCACCTTGATAGAGAGCGCAATTACTACAAGCTTGTGGCGCAGCATATTTAGCGTACTTTGCTTTATCCACTTTAGATGCATCTGCTTTGTAACCCAATGCAGCAGCTTGTGGGTCAGTTTCAGCAACCATGGCTTGAGCTTGTACTTTGGTGTTTAGAGCCAAAGTTGCAGCACCAGCGGCTGACATGATCATGAATTGACGACGGGTAGTTTTCATATGGACTCCAGTGGGTTAATGGTTAAATTAAAAGCGAAATATCAAGCATCAATGAAAGCAATTCAGCAAAACTTCATTGGCAACTAGAGCGATCATAGAGCAGAAGAATTCAGTTCTCTAGTCGAGCCTTAAGTATTTGATTTATATGGAGTATTAGTTGAGAATTATTCTCAACCATTGATCGACATGTATCAAAAATGAAAGTCTTACAGAAGCACTACGCCTGACTAACGTCTCTCTAGCAAAGAGAGGAACTCACGTCGTAAGTTGGCATCTTTTAAGAAAGCACCACGCATCACACTATTGACCATCTTGGAGTCACGATCTTTTACGCCACGCCATTGCATGCAGAAGTGATCGGCATCCATCACGATTGCAACGCCAATGGGTTTGATCTTTTTCTCGAGCATATCAGCCAACTCCACCACCGCCTCTTCCTGAATTTGTGGGCGGCACATGACCCACTCAGTAAGGCGTGAGTATTTAGACAAGCCAATTAACGCTGAGTCTTTACTTGGTAGAACGCCGATCCAAATGCGACCCATAATCGGGCATAGATGATGAGAGCACGCGCTACGGACGGTGATTGGGCCAATGATCATCAGCTCATTTAAGCGGCTCACATTGGGAAACTTTGTTAAGGTTGGCTGCACTACATATCGACCATTAAAGACTTCTTGCACGTACATTTTGGCAACGCGTTTGCTCGTATTAAGGGTGTTGTGATCACTTTCTGTATCAATCACCAAACTCTCTAATACCGCCTGCATCTTTTCCGCAACCTCATCTACCAAACCCTCTAATTCACCAGGTTTAATAAAGGCAGAAATATTGTCATTGGCATGAAAGCGCGCTTTTTGCGCCTCGATGCGACGACGGATTACAACTGACAAAGGCAGTCCACCATCTTCTTTTTGAACAACCTTCTTGGCGGCAACTTTCTTGGCAGTAGCTTTCTTGGCAGAAGCTTTTCTTGCCGGCGTTTTTTTGCTTGCTGCTGTAGAGGCCGTCTTACCTGCTAACTTCACAACTGCTTTTTTGGTGGCCATATATCAATTTTTCTAAATAATGTCTAAATAATCTTTGACGATCAATCTATATCTGAAAGAAGATCGCCACCACACAAGCGATCCCACATAACCAAACAATAGAGCGCATAGTTGGCCAATTGCCTACATAACAAATCAAATAAGCAATACGCGAAATCACAAAGCCAAGTGCTAGCAAATCTAACCTGGCTTGGGGTGCCTGCATGAGCGACGCAATGATGACTGCGGCAAAGAAGAGCGGTAGGGATTCAAATAAATTGGCTTGCGCAGCATTGGCGCGCGCCCGAAAGCCTGTTTGCTTGGCAAGCCATGTACGGGGCTGACCATTGTCGTAACCTTCAAAACCTTTTTTGGCGATACCTGCAGCAACATAAGGAAGTAGGCCCATGAATAACACACAGGCAAATGCAATAGTCATGATTTTGAACTTTCAGAAGAGTTGTTACTGTTTGCATCCTTTGAGCCAATTCTGGACTCTTTGCCGTTCATCAAATTGTGGATATTGCTACGGTGACGCCAAATTAATAAAGCGCAGACTATCAGTAGCGCAATACCCATTGGATGAAAGCCAAACAAAAATACAAAATAGATCGGCCCAAACACTGCGGCGGCTAATGCCGCTAAAGATGAGTAACGCATGAACTTGGCAACGATGATCCATGTAGCCAACGTTGCTAAACCCAAAATCCAATTAATCCCAAACAAAATACCGCACGCAGTCGCAACGCCTTTACCACCCTTAAAACCATGAAAGATTGGAAAGAGGTGCCCTAGAAATACGGCGACAACAACACCACACAAAATCCAAGAATTCAGACTAGAGCTCAAAGACTCTTCGCCCAAAATCATGCGGGCCAACACCACTGCTACAAACCCCTTTAAGGCATCGCCTAACAATGTCAGAACCGCAGCACGCTTATTGCCCGTTCTGAGCACATTGGTTGCGCCAGGGTTACCCGAGCCGTAAGAGTGTGGATCTGGCAGGCGCATGCATTTACTTACCACCACCGCGAAGGAAACTGAGCCAATCAAGTACGCAATCGGGATTAAGAGAATATCCATGCCGCTATCTTAAACACATCTGACAATTTAGGTGCCGCGCGGATGATGTTGCTGATGAATGGATTTGAGACGCTCTCTGGCTACATGGGTATAGATTTGGGTAGTGGAGATATCGGCATGGCCTAAAAGCAACTGTACTACCCGCAAATCTGCTCCATGGTTGAGTAAATGGGTTGCAAACGCATGGCGAAGAGTATGGGGTGACAGAGCCACGGGGATGCTCGCCTGCAAAGCATAGCGCTTGATGAGCGCCCAAAATGCCTGACGGGTCAGCGCTGAACCAGTATGGCGCCCGATGAACACTGCATCTGAAGTTTTACCTTCTAGCAGTGGTGTTCTAGCATCTGCCAGATATCTGCGTAACCATTGACCTGCCTCCCCACCAAAGGGCACCAATCGCTCCTTGCCACCCTTGCCATTCACAATCCGAACCACGCCCTCATTTAAACCCAGCGCCACGGTTTTTAAAGAAACAATTTCAGAAACGCGCAGGCCGCTGGCATACATCAATTCCAACATAGTGCGATCGCGCAAACCTAAAGGGGTCTCAATATTTGGAGCATTGAGCAAACTCGTCACCTGATCCTCACTTAGCGTCTTTGGAAAGCGCAATGCCTGCTTAGCAGCACGCAAACCAATACAAGGATCGCTTTTGACAAGATGGTGACGTAGCGCATGTCGATAAAAACGCTTGAATACTGTGAGCCGTCGGTTAGCAGTGGTAGCCTTATCCGCCCTGCGATGGGCAATATAGGCTGTGAGCTCTTTTTCATCTACGGAGTACAAATCCAGATGAGCCGTTTTATACAACCACTGCGCTAAGAGCAAAAGATCCCTGCGATAGGCAGTAAGGCTATTTTGAGCTAAGCCATCTTCCAACCAACAAGCATCGCAAAATCGTTCAATCGCCTCCTGGCTGGCAGGGGCTAATTGTGCAGGACTAGATTTTTCGGTCAGTCCTGCAACAGAGTCTTGCTTAGTCACGGAAGTTATTAAAGCCCAATGGTGCTTCTGTTACTTCTTTTTTGAGCAATGCCATGGTTTCTTGCAAATCATCGCGCTTAGCACCGGTCACACGCACCGCATCGCCTTGAATACTCGCCTGCACTTTGATCTTGCTATCTTTAATGATGCGCACTACTTTTTTAGCGAGCTCTTGCGTAATACCCTTTTGGATCTTCATCGTTTGCTTACGCTTATCACTACCAATAGTCTCTTTTTTGTCGTCTTTAAGATAGCGCACGTCCACATTACGCTTGGCCATCTTGCCAAAGAGCACATCGCGCACTTGACCCAATTTAAAGTCGTCATCACCAAATAAAATCAAGGTTTCATCTTTTTGTTCTACACGACTATCTGAGCCCTTAAAGTCAAAGCGATTGGTAATCTCTTTATTGGATTGTTCAACGGCATTTTTTAACTCAATCATGTCTGGTTCGCACACTACATCAAATGTTGGCATATCAAATCCTTTAATTTTTTTACCTTAAAACCCGCTATAGCATTGCCAGCAAGTCCTTTTTTCATGGAAATTGCCGAACACGAATAAGATTGTGGCATGAACTGTGCAAAAAATGCGCCTGCTGCCCCCCAGCCCCTCTCAAATGTATCCCTTGAGAGCAGAAATACTTTTGGCTTGCCCGCTATTGCTGAACTTGCTTATGACATTACCTCCCCAGATCAGTTGCCAGGACTAATGGCTAACCTTCTGAATGAAGGGGGTGCTTGGCAAGTTTTGGGTGGCGGTAGCAACGTAGTGCTTCCCAATGCCCTAAGTGGTAGCACCTTACTCATGAACATTAGCGGCCGAGAAATCATCGACAGCAATGATCATTTCTCGGCAGTGGCTGTAGGCGCAGGAGAGAACTGGCATGACTTTGTCGCTTGGACGCTAGAACAAAATCTACCTGGATTAGAAAACCTAGCCCTCATACCAGGCACAGTTGGCGCAGCCCCCATACAGAACATTGGCGCTTATGGCGCAGAAGTTGCTCACTTCATTGACTGCATCGAAGCCTTTGATAGCAAAGAGCAAGCCTTTGTCACTCTGAGTAAATCTGATTGCCACTTTGCTTATCGTGATAGCTACTTTAAGCAAAATCCTGGGCGCTTTATCGTGACAAAGGTCGTCTTTAACATTCCAAAGGCATGGCTACCGCGACTAACTTATGCTGATCTTGCAAAACAGTTTTCTGATCATTCATCGCCCAGCGCTCAAGAGATATTTACTGCGGTCTGCAACATTCGCCAAAGCAAACTTCCTGACCCAAAGATAATCGGTAACGCTGGTAGCTTTTTTCAAAACCCCATTGTTGATACAACACAGTATCAAAACCTTTTGGCTCTGCATCCTAATCTTGCTTCTTATCCCGATGCCAATGGCACTCGCAAACTGGCTGCTGGCTGGCTGATTGATCAATGTGGATTCAAAGGCTATCGCGCTGGACCTGCTGGCGTTTATGAAAAACAAGCCTTGGTTCTAGTCAATCATGGTGGCGCCACTGCAAACGATATTTTGGAGCTTGCAAGCACCATTCAGAAAAAAGTTAAAGGGCGCTTTGGTGTTGAGTTGCAAATTGAACCCAATATCCTTTAGTTGGACTTGACTGCACTCAATTCAATTTGGGCTTCACCTTCAGCTAAGCGTACTTGATAGCTTGCATTTACTTTGAGATCCCTAGGGTTGCGCACCGCTTGTAGGGTTTCATTTTCTTGGGTCAAGATAACTGAGTAGCCACGCTCTAAAGTACGCTGGGGATTGAGCATCTCTAACTGGGATTGGTAGTGATTTTGATTCCGCTTCCAATTTTCAACTCTGACCATCCATGCTTGATTGAGGCGCTGTTGCCAATTGCCAATTTGCTCGCGCATGCGATCTGGGTTAGGCAGTGCATGACTCAATCGTAATGCCAGCTGATCTAAAGTCTGCGCTTCGCGTTCAACCCTTTGAGAAACCCTTTGCAGCAAAGCCTGCGCAATGGCATCCAATTCTTGCAGCATTTGATCTCGTCTTGGTGCAGCCATTTCTGCTGCACCAGTGGGCGTTGGTGCGCGCAGATCAGCAACAAAATCAGCAATCGTCACATCTGTCTCATGACCCACACCACTGACTACTGGAATAGGTGACTGCGCAATCGCATAAGCCAACTTCTCGTCGTTAAACGCCCAAAGATCTTCAATACTGCCGCCGCCCCGAACCAGCAAAATGACATCGACTTCTGACTGACCCTGTTCAGCCTCTTTTGCGGCAGCATGTAATGCAGCAATAATTCCAGCGGGTGCATCAGGTCCCTGAACCAATGTTGGGTAAATTACAATCGGAATATGCGGCGCTCTTCTAGCAAGCGTACTGAGCACATCTTTCAATGCAGCAGCCTGTGGTGAAGTGACAATACCAATTGCCCGAGGATGCGAAGGGATATCACGTTTGCGCTCTGCATCAAAAAGCCCTTCTTTAGCTAACTTTGCTTTGAGCTTCAAAAAGGCTTCGTAGAGTCCGCCCATGCCTGCGCGGCGCATGCTTTGCACTGTGAGCTGAATATCTCCCCGTGGAACATAAAAACCCAGATTAGCTGCTAGCTCGACTAAATCACCTGATTGAGGCAAAAATCCGACTTGGCCATTGCGTCCACGGAACATCACACAGCGGATCTGCCCTTCTTCATCTTTGAGGGAGAAATACCAGTGCCCACTGTCATAGGCTTTGAAATTCGAAATCTCCCCGCTAACCCAAACGGTATCAAAGCGCTCCTCCAAAGAGCTCGCAATGGCGCGGTTTAGATCGCCAACACTGAGGATTTCTCTTGATATTTCCGACATATTTTCTCTTTTATTACACAGCTATAAGGCTCAAAGGTAGATAAATATCCACAGAAGCCCATGAGCCCTTAGGTTGACCGTCTTCAGTAAGCAAGAGCTGACCCAAAACGTCTCACAAATCCAACATGACATTTGCATCTCATTGATTTATATCAATATATACAAATACCCAGAACAGATATTTCCTACGTATTTTCCCTGATCTCACCATCAATCAAGGACTTACAGACTGCTTCGAAAAAAGTTTTGCACAGAGTTATCCACAGGCTAGCTTTCCTAAAACCACTTCCCAATTCAGCTAAAGTACTGAGCTTATGTACTCCATCTTACTGTCTGCCGGTTGGCCTATTTGGCCCCTCCTCATTATCTCGATCCTAGGCCTAGCCATTGCTATTGAGAGGGCTTGGTACTTACGGCAAATCAATATCCTCCCAAAAGCGACCTTAGAGGCGGCTTTTAGCCTAGCAAATCAGCTCTCCACTCAAAAGTCTATTGCGAACGTTCAGATCGCCCAGTTAGCCCAAAGCTCCCCAGCGGCACCGCTATTGGCCTGTGCATTATTAGAGAAAGCTGCAGGAAACAATTCGGATCATGCTCTGGAAGAAATTCAGGCAATCGCTCAAGGCACTTTCTTAAAGTTAGACCGATATCTTGGTGCTTTAGCAACGATCGCTACGGTCGCGCCCCTGCTAGGTCTTTTCGGCACAGTAGTGGGCATGATTGAAATCTTTGGAAGTCAAGGTGCGATTGCTGGTGGCGCCGGTAGCCCGCAGCAACTTGCCCACGGCATTTCAGTTGCGCTGTACAACACGGCTTTTGGTTTATTGATTGCAATTCCAGCATTAGCGGCATGGCGTGGATTACGCGCCATGGCCAATCAACGCCAACGCGAGTGCGAAGAATTCACCAGACAGCTTTTTAAGAAGCTATACCCAAGCAACGCATGAGTTGGCTTAGCGCACACCACAGTAAGCAAGGCGGCTTCACGCTGGGTGCCGCCAGCGCCAATAGCACTCATATCGAACCTGAAATTAATCTTATTCCGTTTATTGATGTGCTGTTAGTGGTGCTCATTTTTTTAATGATCTCCACCACTTTCACACGCTATCAAGAATTGGCCATCACCCTGCCAACAGCTAGCGGCGTAGAAAGTCAAAATGACATTAAGCAAATTCATATTGCCGTGAGTCGCGATGGACGCTTTGCTGTAAACGGTAAAGTGACAGATCGCAGTCAACTCAGTAACTCGCTGAGTCAATTTACTCAAAATAGCACTAATAAAGATAGTGCTCAAGGTATTCAAGTCAATATTGATGCCGATGCAAGAGCCCCACATCAAGCAGTGATGAGCGCCTTAGAAGCAGCGCGTGACGCGAACCTCTCCAATATTGTTTTTAGCAGTCAATCTAAAAAGTAAATTGACGATGTCTTTTACCAATCACTTTCGCAAAGCGCCAACTTTTTGGGAAAGGCGTGGGCCAACCAGCTTATTGCTGTGGCCGCTCTCATGGGTCTATGGCTTGGTATTGCGCATGCGCAAGCTGATTTCTGATCTGCGTCTCTTTAATACAAAACCGATTGCCGTGCCAGTCATCATTGTTGGCAATATCCGCGTTGGTGGCACTGGCAAAACGCCTATCGTGATTGCGCTAGCCCAAAAGTTAAAAGAACTCGGTTGGAAGCCTGGCATCATTTCTCGCGGCTATGGGGCACAAGCAAGCAACATGCCAACTTCTGTGACCAGCGATTCTGATCCGAGTATTGTTGGAGATGAGCCTGTACTCATTGCGCAGCGTACGGGCAATCAATTTCCAATCTGGGTTTATCCCAAACGCAAAGAAACGATTGCGGCCCTCTTAAAACATCACCCAGAAGTCAATGTGATCATCAGTGATGATGGCTTGCAGCATGCAGGCTTACCACGTTGGCCAGCCAGAGAAGGTGGGAGAGATATTGAGTTTGTGGTGCGTGATGGACGCGGTGAAGGCAATCGTTTTTTATTGCCCGCTGGACCCTTACGTGAACCTGCAGAACGCGATCGTGATGCAACATTGATGACAGCAAACCCATCACCAAAATCAATCCCAGTAGATGAATATTTTCAAGGGCGACGCGCCTTTACCTTGAGCCCACAATTGGGTTTGGCATATCAATTGAATCATTCAAGTAATCGACAATCTCTTGAAAGTTTTGCTGAGCAATATTTACCTAAGAAAATGACTGCTGTTGCAGGGCTTGGCAATCCCCAACGCTTTTTTGATGCATTACAAAAACACGGTGTTGTAGCTAAATGCATTGGTCTACCTGATCACAGTACTTACACAGATACGTTTTTTAGCAAGATTGATGCTAAATGCATCCTGATGACGGAAAAGGATGCCGTAAAATGTGCTGGTATTACAGATGAGCGCATTTGGGTTGTGCCGATGTCAGTCAACATCCCAGATAGTCTCTCTGAATGGATGCAGTCAATATTGCAAAGACCAGACCCAAATCAATACACCTTATAAAAGACATCAAAGGCAAGGACACCCCATGGACAAACGCTTACTCGAAATTTTGGTTTGCCCTTTATGCAAGAGCCCAGTGCATTTGGATTCTGCAAAACAAGAACTGATTTGCAAAGCAGATCGCCTTGCTTACCCAATTCGCAATGACATTCCCGTAATGCTAGTGGATGAAGCACGCAGTCTCGAAGCAAACGAAGTGTCTTAAGCAAGCCTTTATATGAGTCACTCATCTAAGACCCCTGAATTTCTGGTGGTTATTCCTGCGCGCCTTGGATCTACTCGCCTACCTCGCAAACCATTAGCTGATATTCATGGCAAACCCATGGTTGTGCGCGTTGCTGAGCGTGCCATGCAATCCGCCGCCCACAGCGTGATTGTCGCTACGGATGCACCAGAAATTCAAGCAGTCTGTGATGAACATCGGATTGAGTGCCTGTTGACTCGCGATGACCACCCCACTGGAACAGACCGCATTGCTGAAATCGCCCAACAACTCAAATTGCCTGATAACGCCATAGTCGTCAATGTGCAGGGTGATGAACCTTTAATTCCAGCGGCACTCATTAATCAAGTAGCCCAAGCTTTGGCAGATCATCCTGCGTGCGCTATCGCAACAGTTGCAGTGGTGATCGCAGACCCAGCGGAGGTTGCCAATCCCAATGTCGTAAAAGTCGTCCTCAATCGCGCCGGCGAAGCAATGTACTTCTCCAGAGCCGGCATTCCTGTTATCAGAGATGCCTCATCTGCGGCAGCTACCGAACACTTACGTCACCTTGGCATTTATGCCTACCGAGCAGACTTTTTGCAGGCCTACACCCGCTTAGAGCCAGCACCCCCAGAACAAGCCGAATCCCTAGAACAGTTACGCGCCCTCTGGAATAGCTATCGTATTCAGGTCCACGTGGCATCAGAAGCACCGCCAGCAGGCGTGGATACCCAAGATGACCTAGAACGTATTCGTTCAAGCTGGAAGCCTTAAGAGCCCATTTAAGCCTTGTTTTGGTACTCGGGGATAATCCTAGGAATACATCAGCAGCTAGGCAGTAAAAATACAGGACAATCAAAAGTCTTCTAAGGGGAAAACAATGCGGTTAATTCTGCTCGGTGCACCAGGTGCTGGCAAAGGTACTCAAGCCCAGTTCATTTGCGAAAAATTTAGCATTCCACAAATCTCTACTGGCGATATGCTGCGCGCCGCCGTTAAAGCAGGTACGGATCTTGGAATCGCTGCTAAAAAAATTATGGATGCCGGCGGTTTAGTCTCCGATGACATCATCATTGGCTTAGTCAAAGATCGCCTCACTCAGCCAGATTGCAGTAAAGGCTATTTGTTTGATGGCTTCCCCAGAACGATTCCGCAAGCGCAAGCCATGAAAGATGCTGGCGTGCCAATTGATTACGTTTTAGAAATCGACGTACCGTTTGATGCCATCATTGATCGCATGAGCGGCCGTCGTGTTCACCCCGCTTCAGGACGCACTTATCACGTCAAATTCAATCCACCAAAAGTGGAAGGTAAAGATGATGTGACTGGTGAGGCGTTGATTCAGCGCGATGACGACAAAGAAGAAACTGTCCGTAAGCGCCTTCAGGTCTACAACGATCAAACCCGTCCATTGGTAGAATACTACTCAAGCTGGGCTACACAAAGCAGCCTTAGCGACAAAGTAAAGGCGCCTGCTTACCGCAAAGTCAATGGCACAGGTAGTGTTGATAACATCACTGCTTCGATTTTTGCAGTATTGACATAACCAACGAATAGTCCAATAAAAAAGCCTGCGTTTGCAGGCTTTTTTCCATTAGACATGGACAGTTAATCTCATGCCTAATGCATGGATCACTTTCGCTACAGTCTCAAAACGTGGTTGCGCACCTATTTTTAAGGCACGATACAAAGCTTCGCGTGTAACACCACTTTTTTTTGAGACGTCCATCATGCCCTTGGCTCTTGCTATATCTCCAATTGCCGCAACAAACAAACTAGGATCGCCATCCTCTAAAACCGCAGTGAGATATTCGGCAATGTCTTTATCCGTCTTTAAATAATCCACGACATCAAATTGGGGTAAATCACGAACTTTTAGTTTCTGTGCATTTTTCATTTAACTCTCCAGTTTTTGAAGTAGTTTTTTAACTTCCTTAATGTCAGCTTTTTGGGTTGCCTTTGAACCGCCACCCAACATGACAACTACAACTTTCCCGTATCGAACAAAATACATTCTCCAGCCAGCACCAAAATGCTCTCGCATTTCCCATAATCCATCAGCAATTGGACTGATATCTCCAAAATTTCCTAAAGTCACTTTTCTCAACCTGGCAAGCAAACGCTTTTGGGTATAGGAGTCCCGAATACCATTAAACCAAGCCTCAAATTCCGCTGTTTTTCTGATTTCATACATACCTCAATTGTAACCAATTGGTTACAGTATATCTCATAAAACCTCATTCCTGAAATAGGCTTTATGAGTAACCAATGGGACTTACTGGAGGGGTTTTACTTCAACTCTTTGAGCGCACTCTCAAAAGACTCAATGTCTTCAAAGCTTCGATAGACAGAAGCAAAGCGAATGTAAGCAACTTTGTCTAAACGCTTGAGTTCTCGCATGACTAGCTCTCCTACACGCTCACTAGGAATTTCTTTTTCACCAAGACTCAATAGCTTTTCCTCAATGCGCCCAATCGACTCATCGACTGATGCTGCAGAAACAGGGCGTTTACGCAAAGCTAATTTAATTGAGCTAGCCAATTTTTCATGACTGTACTCAACCCGGCTGCCATTCTTTTTAACAATCGATGGCAAAGCCAGTTCTGCCCGTTCGTAAGTTGTAAAACGCTTATCGCAACCCGCACAACGGCGGCGGCGGCGAATCGTGTCGCCCTCATCCGATACCCTGGTGTCTAGAACCTGGGTATCGTCGTTATGACAGAATGGGCAGCGCAATGATGGCTTTCTTTTTTAGGGGTTGATTTTAGCTTTTGATCTAGCCGTAAACCGGGAAGCGTTTAGTGAGCTCAGAGACTTGTGCGCGCACCTTAGCAATATTATCGGCATCAGTTGGGTTATCCAATACATCTGCAATAAAGTGACCAACCTGACGTGCCTCAGCTTCTTTAAAGCCGCGGGTTGTCATCGCCGGTGAGCCCAAACGAATACCACTGGTCACCATTGGCTTCTCAGGATCATTGGGGATGCCATTCTTATTGCAAGTGATATGCGCCTCGCCCAAGACACGCTCCGCTTCTTTACCAGTCATTTTCTTGGCCCGCAAATCCACCAACATCACATGTGAATCTGTACCACCAGAAACAATGCGTAAACCACGCTCAATCAAAGTTTCTGCAAGCGCTTTGGCATTAGCTACTACTTGTTTTTGGTAATCCTTAAAGCCTGGCTCTTGTGCCTCTTTAAATGCAACTGCTTTAGCTGCAATCACATGCATCAACGGACCGCCTTGTAAGCCCGGGAACACGGCAGAGTTAATGGCTTTCTCATGCTCTGCCTTCATCAAGATGATGCCGCCCCGTGGACCGCGCAAACTCTTGTGAGTCGTTGAAGTCACGATGTCAGCATGTGGCACTGGATTTGGATACGCGCCTGCGGCTACGAGACCGGCATAGTGAGCCATGTCCACCATAAAAATCGCGCCGACTTCTTTGGCCAATTTTCCGATACGTTCAAAATCAATTTTTAGTGAATAAGCAGATGCGCCAGCAATGATGAGTTTTGGTTTGTGTTCACGAGCTAAACGTTCCATCTGCTCGTAATCGATTGCTTCATTTTTGTCTAAGCCATAAGCAATTGGGTTAAACCACTTGCCACTCATATTCAATGCCATGCCGTGCGTTAAGTGACCGCCTTCAGCCAAGCTCATCCCCATAAAGGTATCGCCTGGTTTTAAGAAGGCCAAGAAAACTGCTTGGTTAGCAGAAGCGCCACAATGCGGCTGAACGTTTGCAGCTTCAGCGCCAAAAAGGGCTTTAACGCGATCAATCGCTAATTGCTCAGCCACATCCACGAATTCACAACCACCGTAATAACGCTTACCTGGATAGCCTTCTGCATACTTATTGGTTAACTGAGAGCCTTGAGCCTCCATTACCGCTGGGGAGGTGTAGTTTTCAGAAGCAATGAGCTCAATATGGTCTTCTTGGCGCTTATTTTCATTCTGAATGGCTGCCCAGAGCGCTGGGTCGGTTTTGGCTAAAGTGTTTTGACGGTCAAACATGGTGATAATCCTGAATAAGTTGGATTGCTTAAGTAAAATCAACCTACATCATACAAAATCCCTCATGAACCCTACTCAAGACCTCTCCTTTCTCTCCCTAGTCCTCAATGCGAGTCTATTAGTCCAGCTAGTAATGTTGTTATTACTCGGCATGTCGATTGCCTCTTGGACCATTATTTTCAAAAAAGGGGCTGTCCTAAGGGGCGTTCGCAATGACACCGAGCGCTTTGAGCGCGACTTTTGGTCTGGCGGGGATTTAAATACCCTGCTCGAAGCATCCTTACGCAATAAGAGCAGCAGCGCCGTTTTAGAGCATATTTTTGAGGCCGGTATGCAAGAATTCATGAAATTACGTGAAATCGATGCTGCCCGCCGCGCCATGAAAGCGACTTACCAGCGCGAAATGGACATCCTAGAGGCCAATCTGCCCTTCTTAGCCTCAGTGGGTTCAGTTTCCCCGTATATCGGCCTCTTTGGCACTGTTTGGGGCATCATGCACGCCTTCCGCGGCCTAGCCAATGTCCAAAATGCCACCTTGTCAGCGGTAGCCCCAGGCATTGCAGAAGCGCTTGTAGCAACTGCGATTGGCCTATTTGCAGCGATTCCTGCAGTAGTCGCCTACAACCGCAACGCTACTGATGTAGATCGCCTCTCGATTCGTTTTGAAACGTTCATAGAAGAATTCACCAATATCTTGCAACGCCAAGGTACGGGTAGATAAACATGGCAGGTTCATCCCTTAGAAGGTCCAATAAACGTCGCGTGATGTCCGACATCAATGTGGTTCCTTACATTGATGTGATGTTGGTTTTACTGGTGATCTTTATGGTGACCGCCCCCATGGTCAATCCTGGTGTCGTCAGCCTACCAACAGTAGGTGGTGCAAAAGTCCAATCCTTGCCGCCCGTTTTCTTAACTATTGATGCGAATGAGAATGTCATTGTGCGTAAAGATGGTGAGCCTGTACAAACTTTGAATAAATTTGAGCTTGGTGCATTTGCTCGCACGCAAGCAGAAAAATCTGCTGAGCAACCTGTTGTTGTCGCTGCTGATAAATCCATTAAATATGAAGTAGTCATGGAAGTGATGTCAAAGCTCAAAGAGAATGGCGTCAAGCGAGTTGGCCTAGCGGTAAAGAGTCAATAAACACATTGGTAGCTAACATCATTTCATGACTAGCGCGCAACTCCGGCAGATGCCATTCTTGCGAAACACTCGAAAAAGTAAAGCAAGCAATAAACGTGCTTTTACCTATTCGCTCGCAGCGCATCTTGGCCTACTCGCATTTTTAATGATTGGCATTAGCTGGAATAACAGCACGCCTTCGGGTGTTGAAGTTGAACTATGGGATGCAAGCCAACAAGTCGAAACGCCAAAAGAGCCAGAACTCAAGACTGAAGTTAAAGAAGAGGCTGCAGATATTGCAGTCAAGAAAAAGAAAGTTGAAAAAGAGCCTCCGAAAAAAGAAGTGGTGAAAGAAGCACCTAAACCCGTTCCGCCAGCGAAGGCCCCGCCACCCAAAGAGACCCCTAAAAAAGCAGAAGCTCCAAAAGCACCTTCTCCTGCAGAAGTGAAGGCTAATGCCGCGGCAGAAAAAGTTCGCGCAGATCAGTTGGCGCGCCTCCGTGCCGCAGCGGGTGCTGAAGGTGGCAGCGGCGGCACAACTGGCAGTGGTGTTGGTGGTGGAGGCAATGCGCCTCCCGGCTGGACAGATAAAGTTGTAAAAAAAGTTAAGCCACTGATTGTCTTTAACCTTGAATCTATTAGTGGTAATCCCGCTACGGTGGTTAAAGTTGACCTAGCGCCTGATGGCGCAATTTTGAGTACCAGCATTCTGAGTTCAAGCGGCAACGCCGGATGGGATCGCGCAGTACTGCTAGCACTCACTCGCGCTGAAAGTTTGCCAAAAGATGACAATGGAAAAATTCCACAACGCGAAGTAAAACTGACCTTTAAACCCAAGGACTAAAGCATGTTGCAATTTGCCAAGACATTATTCTTACGCAGCCTATTGGTATTGATTTTTAGCTGCCTTGCTTGCTTTGGTTTTGTGAGCTCAGCACTAGCGCAAATGAATATTGAGATCACTGGCGTAGGTCAATCTCTTTATCCCATCGCAGTCATGCGCTTTAAAGATGAAAATAAGCTTCCTACTAGCGTTACTGAAATCATTCGCCAAGATTTAGCCCGTAGTGGTTACTTCAAAAATACTGAGAATGGCAATGCGAGTGAAAGTGATGAAGGTACACCAAACTACAAATCCTGGGCAGCACGCGGTGCTGATGCTCTGGTAGTGGGCTCTGTAGTGCAAACTGGTGGAGCGCAGTTTGAGATTCATTACAAATTATTTGATATTCGTAAGAGCGAAGGTCTCGGTGGTTTAAATCTCAATTCCAGCGCAGATAATTTGCGTGCAGTCGCTCACAAAATTGCGGATGACATCATCTTTAAATTACTGGGCGAGCGTGGTGTGTTCTCCACCCGACTGTCCTATGTCATTAAAGAAGGTAAGCGTTATCGCTTAGTGATCTCCGATGCGGATGGACAAAACATTCGCAATGCGATGAACAGCTCTGAACCCATCATCTCGCCATCATGGTCGCCAGACGGCAAGAAGGTAGCGTACGTTTCTTTTGAAGATCGTAAACCTGTGATCTATGTTCATGAGTTAGCAACTGGTCGCCGCATTGCACTATCAAACCAAAAGGGCAATAACAGCGCCCCAGCATGGACTCCAGATGGTCGAAAACTGGCCATCTCTTTATCGCGCGATGGCAATACCCAAATCTATGGCATCAATGCTGACGGCACTGGTTTGCACCGCTTAACCCGTGGCAGCACCATTGATACCGAACCTCAATACTCGCCTGATGGCCGCTATATTTATTTCACGAGCGATCGCGGCGGCAATCCTCAGATCTATCGCATGAGTGCTGATGGCGAACAAGCAGAGGGTGCCAAACGCATTACCTACAAACAAGGTTTTGTAACCTCCCCACGCATTTCACCAGATGGAAAATATTTGGCTTACATTGCCAATATTGGTGGAGCTTTTAGACTCTACATCCTCAATTTGGCTACCGGAGACTCTCAAGCTCTCACTGATGGCTCAAGCGATGAGTCCCCCTCTTTTGCGGCCAATGGTCGTTATGTCCTCTATTCCACCAAAGTCAATGGCAAGCGCGTTCTAGCTGCGGTCTCGGTTGATGGAAACTCCAAACAGGTACTGAGCATTCCAGGGTCTGATGTACGTCAGCCGTCCTGGGGTCCGTTTATGGATTAAGTTTATCGATGAACCAGCTGAAATAGGCTAGTACAGTGTTCTTGGGGGCATAATATTGGGTATTAGCTCATTTAGTTACACAGTTTTGTAGGAAAAAGGAAAGATCATGAAGATTTCTATCGCACGCCGTGCCGCAAGCTTGGCACTTTTAGGCGCAACCGCACTAATCTTGGCCGCTTGTTCAAGCGTCAAGCTCGATGATGTCAATGGCGATAGCGGCAGTGGTGGTAGTAGTGGCAACTTCGCTTCACAACCATGGAATGATCCTAAGAGTCCTTTATATGAGCGAAGTGTTTACTTTGACTTCAATGAATACACCGTTCAGACTAAGTATCAAAAGACTTTGTCTGCTCATGCGAGCTATTTGAAAGCCAACCCAAAACAAAAAATTATCATCCAAGGTAATACTGATGAACGTGGTACCGCTGAATACAATTTGGCCTTGGGTCAACGTCGTTCAGATGCGGTTCGCAAGTCATTGAACTTGATGGGTGTGTCAGATGATCAAATGGAAGCGGTCAGTTTCGGCAAAGAAAAGCCAAAAGCTGAAGGCGATAACGAAGCAGCTTGGGCTGAGAACCGTCGCGCTGACATCGTGTACATCACAAACTAAATGAGCAAGCTTGAACACTCTTTTAAACAAACGCTCTCAGGAGCGTTTTGTTTAAGTGCAACTCTCGTTTGCTTAACTGCCTCTAGCAGTGCTTGGGCGCTCTTCTCTGATGATGAAGCACGCAAAGCGATTTTGGATTTGCGCAAGTCTTTAGCGACTACACAACTAGAACTTCAGAATCAAATCGAAAAACTCAAAGCCGATAATGCTGAATTGCGTGGCAAGGTGGAATCCCTTGAAAAACAAGGCGAAGACATTAACAATAGTCAGAAGACTTACTACCAGGATCTGGATACGCGCCTCGGTAATTTTGAGCCTCGTACAATTACGATTGAGGGTGTTAGCGGCACAGTTCAACCTGGCGAGAAAAAAGCCTATGACGATGCCTTAAAAGCCTTCCAAGCTGGCAATCTGAAGAAAGCTGATGAAAGCTTTACTGCTTTTGCTGGGAAGTATTCTCAAAGCCCTTACTTGCCTCTCGCCCTTTACTGGGGAGCTAATAGCAAATATGCAAACAAAAATTACGCTGCTGCCATTAGTCAACTGCAAACTCTGATTAAGAAATATCCTAACCATCCACGCATTCCTGCGGCAATGGTGACATTAGGAAATTCTCAATTAGAAAGTGGTAACAAAGCGGCTGCTAAAAAGACTTTTAGTGACATCATTGCAAAATACCCTGATACAGAAGCTGCAAAGGATGCTCAGCAGCTTTTGCCAGCAACAAAGTAATCTCCATGTCTACATTGACAGCAGCATTTGAGAATATTGCACCACGCAAACCCAATGCGCCCGCTGTCATTCTCTTTTCGGGCGGCCTAGACTCCACCACCATTCTGGCACTTGCCAAAGATCTAGGTTACGCACCTTATGCGCTTTCAGTTGGTTACGGCCAAAGACATTCTTCAGAATTGGCTGCAGCAAAACACATTGGCAAAAAGATGGGGGTCGTACGCCATGAGGTTGTTAACTTAGACCTTACCCGCTTTGGCGGTTCAGCCCTGACAGATTCTTCGATTGCGGTACCCATTACTCCAGGCAAAGATCATGAGATCCCGATTACCTATGTGCCAGCTCGCAATACCATTCTGTTGTCACTAGCCTTGGGATGGGCAGAGTCACTTGGTGGCTTAGATATTTTTTATGGTGCCAATGCGGTGGATTACTCTGGTTACCCTGACTGCCGTCCAGAATATGTGGAGTCATTTGAAAGAATGGCGAACTTAGCAACCAAGGCTGGCGTAGAGGCGATAAACAATGACAATCGCTTTCGGGTACATGCCCCTATTATTGGTATGAGTAAGTCAGAGATCATTCAACTTGGCGCAACACTTGGGGTGGATTATTCCCAAACCGTTTCTTGCTATCAAGCCAATGATTTGGGTGAAGCTTGCGGTGAATGTGAATCTTGCCGTCTCAGACAAGTAGGCTTTAAGTCTGCTGGCGTGGCTGATCCAACTAGATATCGAAACTAGACTTAAACAATCAAGCTATGTGAAGTTCATCTGACTGCTGAATGAGGCTTTCAGCTGGTATACCAAGCATTGAATGCAACTTCCAAATCATTTTTAAGGTTAACGGACGCTTTCGATTCAAAATTTCATAAACTCGATTTAACCCACCGATCATGGGCTGTAAATCTTTGGGCCTCAAACCAGCTTGATCCATCCTAAACTTAATTGCCTCAATCGGATCCGGAAGATCGATTGGATAATGCTTAGCTTCATAAGACTCTATCAACATTAGTAATACTTCGAAGCGATCTGCTTTTTTGCTTTTAGGAGCGGGCTCATGATCGATAAAATAGGAGGCCTCTGCGAGCGCAGCTTCATATTCATTATCGTTACGTATAGGCTTTAATTCTTTCATGTATCCCCCATTTCTACCGTCTTTGCATTAACGTTATCGTACTCAGTATGGGTTCCAATAAATTTTATGTAGAACACCCCGAGACGATAAGCAACCGCAACAATTAAGCGGTAATCATTTCCCTTTATATTAAAAACTACCCTATTGTTACTGATAAAACTTGCATTTCTATATTGATTTTTGATTTCTTGAGGTGAAGACCATTTGGTGCTAACTACCTCGTCATACCATGCCCTTAGTGGCTGTTCTGCATCTCGATGAAGCAACCAAAACTGCACCAAGTATTTTTTAGCAATTACCCTCATAATCTAATTATAGTCCCAAAATGGGACTACTGCAAGAAGGGTTAAAAAGCTATCTATTGAGCAAGGTTATTTGTAAGAAAGCTACCTGTAGACCAAGAGATTTATGCCTGACTCATTATCCTAGCCACATAGCGAGCAATTAAATCAACCTCAAGATTGACTCGATCACCTTGTTTTAAATTACCCAAGGTGGTGTTTTGCAAGGTGTGCGGGATGATATTGATATCAACGACACAAACGTTCGCTAGATCTTCAGTTTTATTCACTGTGAGTGAAACCCCATTCACAACTATTGAACCTTTGTAAGCCAGAAAAGCAGCGAGTTCTTTAGGGGCTTCAATTCTGAGAAGCCATGAACCATAGGCGTCTTGAGCTACGGCAGTGAAGTGTGCAACCTTGCCCATGCCATCCACGTGCCCGCTTACCAAATGACCACCAAGGCGATCATTTAAGCGCATGGCCTTTTCTAAGTTGACTGGGCCCACGGCATCCAAGCCAACGGTTTTATTCAAAGACTCTCGTGAAATATCCAAGCTGAAGGTATTGCCCTCAATCTTGGTTGCCGTCATACAAGCGCCCTGAATCGCAATGCTGTCACCTAGAGCAACATCATCCAAATAATGGGCAGGGACTTCAATCTGCAACTGCAAGCCATCACCTACAGGAGTAGCGCTCTTAATTTTTCCTACAGCAGTAATGATTCCAGTAAACATGGGGGGATTTTATTCCTTAAGCGAGCTTGCTGGTTTCGCCAAGCGCAAGCGCATATCTGACCCAAACATTGCCTGATCCAAAATTTGCCAATCCTGCCCTTGTTCAAGTGCAGTCAAGGGAGAGATGTTTGCCATACCAATACCCTCACCCATCAAGAAGGGTGCGTAATACAGCAGTAACTCGTCTACACAGTCTTCTCGAAGCAAGGAGCCATTTAATTTAAAGCCAGCCTCAACATGAATTTCATTCATCTCGCGTTCTTGCGCTAGATAAGTAAAGAGCTTTGGCAGGTCCACTTTGCCATTAGCATTCGGCAAAGGGATCACCTCAATGCCGCGTGCTTCAAATGCTTTTGCAGATTGCTCTTTTGCTGGGGTATCGAGTTTTCCACACACCAGGATGACGCCCGAATGATTGAGGTTTTCAAAAACTTTAGAAGCAACTGGTGTCTCGAGTTTTGAATCTACGATGATTCGCCAAGGCTGTCGCTCAGTATCGACATCGCGCACATTCAGCGTTGGGTTATCTTCTTTTACAGTGCCCACTCCCGTAAGAATGGCGCAGGCTTGAGCGCGCCAGTGATGTCCATCTGCGCGCGCAAGAGGCCCCGTGATCCACTGACTTGTACCGTCAGGCAAAGCAGTCTTACCGTCCAAGCTTGCTGCAATTTTGAGACGCACCCAAGGCAAACCTCGAGTCATCCGAGAAATAAAACCACAATTCAAAGCCTCGGCCTCAGCCTGCAATAGGCCGCAGCGCACTGTAATACCTGCAGCCCTTAATAACTCCAAACCTTTTCCTGCAACGATGGGATTGGGATCGGACATGGCCACAATCACTAAAGCGGGTTTGGCGGCAATGAGCGCATCAACACAAGGCGGCGTTCTCCCAGTGTGACTGCATGGCTCTAAGGTGACGTATACGGTTGATCCCTCTGGATCAAAACCATTAGCACGAACATCAGCCAAAGCCTGCACTTCGGCGTGGGCGCCACCAACCTTCTGGGTATGGCCTTTCCCAATCACTTTGCCGCCCTTTACCACCACGCACCCAACTCGTGGATTGGGATTGGATAAATACAGTGATTTAGCAGCCTCGGCTAGAGCCTGGCTCATAAATTCGTGGTCTAAAGCGGTATACATACCAGTATTAAAACCGATTGGCGCTACTAAACAAATAAAACGGCCAAATCAAAGATTATTTACAGGATTTAGCATCCTGATGAGGGTCGCAGATTCTCCAGCGGCCACCGCTGCCCAAAATCACATGCCGCTCGAGCCCCTGATCTTTTAAATGCCCCAAAACCAGGCGATTTGCCACAAATCCACCTTGCGCAGTCTTGGCTGCACCGGCCGCATTAAACAAAATCCCGCGTTGATCAGAATTGGGTCCGCTAAATTGCTTTCCTCCAAGCTTGAAAAAGATAGGGGAAATATTTTCCTGCATCAACCAAATCTTCTCTGCGCAAGGCTTTTTACTGCAGCCACTCTTTACCTGCCATCCACTATTCCAATCATTCTGAAATCGTGGGGTGATGTAAATAGCACTTCCAATGTGTAAAGCCTGATCACGAGCAAAATGCGCATGGGAAATAAAACGTCGCGCAAGCGTTTCAATTTCTCGATTGGCAATCTGATGCTGCAGCCTGGGCATCGTGATTGTGGCCAATATCGCCACAATCAAAATCACCACCATTAACTCCAGCAAACTTCCGCCATATTCTTTGGCATTCATTCTTTAAACGCCTGACGCCAGCTTAAGCGGATTGCACTCCCAGAGGCATCATCTAGATGGATCACTGACTCGAGCGTAACGAGACCTACTGTAGACACCTTCCAGAGCTGCTTGCCAATAGATTGCACAACACAGGAATCCGAAGCTAGCGTTGCCACATGTGAAATTTTTCGTTCACATTCCAGCAGCTTCTTTTCTGCTGCAATAAATTCTGCTTGAGTCGTTTTGATTGTTTGAGTGGCAATGATTTCAAGCGCAGTCATGCGCTGTAGATAGCCGACCAGTGAAGCCATGAGAAGTAATAGGGATAAGACCCAGGCAATAATCAATGGAGATTCCGGCTAGCAAAAGTTCTAGTAAATTCTGAGGTAGATTTACCTAGATCCATTTGAATGGTCACCTTAAATAATTTTTGGGGACTTGGTGCCACTCCTTCAATCGCTAAGTAATGAACGCCATTCATCAAAGTAGTATTTTGTAGGCGGCCTTGTCGATCTAAGGACTGGCACATTAAAGAACCCCCATGGATTCGAGCCGCCTTCAGCACTCCAGCCTGACGTTCAAGAAAAAATCCCTGATGCGCTAAATGATTTTTAGTGCGATCTTTTGTTAGGGTATTGCCAATGCAGTCAAAATCGATTCCATCAGAGATTTCATGTTTAATAAAAATCGTGTCAGACCGATTTAACCCAACCCCCTTCTGAATTTCCAGCAATGCTTGTTTTGGGGTTTTTGACTTCTTTACATCTAAAGTTCTCACATTGATGTACCCAGCCATGCGAATGGCGCGGCCAATGAGTTCAAGCGCACGATTCGCTTGGGCGGCGGCCAGTTGAGATTGCTCAAGCTGAACCTGTTTTACCAACATTTCACCGCTGACCTTTAGTAGTGGACCGACGAGCATGAGGCAAAGCGCCATCCCTACGAGGCATTCGAGCAAGTTCACCGATACCCCCTTTTTCTAGTATTTGAATTTCATGTTGATCTAACTCCAGCCTGAGTTGTCTGCGTTCCTCTTGAGTCTTGCCATAGCGCAGCACTAAGCCTTGATACGCCTCAAAGGCAGTAATCCCAAGCCCTGCCATCAAACTCATAGCCACTAAGGCTTCGAGCAGCACAAAACCATGATCATTTGAGGAGGGCAAAAAATGGGGCATCCCACATCTTCCTATCAAGCGCCTAGGCTGAATACGCTCTATGGCAAGCTCCACTATCAGAAAGTGCGCATATTGCCCCGTCAGATCCCTACACAGAGCTCCTCAGCTTAAAATAGGGGGCTATGCCAAATAAACTTGCCCCTACCCAAGAAATCATTGCCGAGCTTCGCGCCGGCAGGATGGTGATCTTGGTTGACGAAGAAGATCGTGAAAATGAAGGCGATCTCGTCATCGCCGCCGATCACGTCAGTCCCGAGGCGATTAATTTCATGGCAAAACATGGTCGTGGTCTCATTTGCCTAACGCTGACTCGTGAACGTTGCCAGCAAATCAATTTACCCCTGATGGTGCGCGATAACGGCACCTCTATGGGCACCAATTTCACCGTCTCGATCGAAGCAGCTAGCGGGGTCACTACTGGCATTTCTGCTGCCGACCGTGCCCACACGATTTCAGTAGCGGTGGCGGCAAAAGCAAAACCCAATGACCTAGTGCAACCTGGTCACATCTTTCCACTGATGGCACAACCAGGCGGTGTACTCATTCGCTCCGGCCATACTGAGGCGGGTTGTGATTTAGCTGCGCTTGCTGGTTGCTCGCCAACTTCCGTCATTTGCGAAATCATGAAGGACGATGGCACGATGGCACGTTTGCCGGACTTGCTAGAGTTTGCAAAAGAACATCAATTAAAGATTGGCAGCATTGCTGACCTGATCCAATATCGCAGCCAACACGAAAGTATTGTGATTCGCGAAGGCGAAAGAGAGTTCGCTACTCCTTGGGGTAATTTTCAGGGAATCATCTATCGAGATACTCCCAGCTCTTGCATTCATATTGCGCTGGTTAAAGGCAAACCTTCTGAGAATCAAGAAACACTCGTTCGGGTTCATGAGCCCCTCACAGTCTTAGACTTTCTAGAGGCTAAAAGTAGCACCCACTCTTGGCCTCTCGCACAAGCCTTGCAAGAAATTGCTGCCTCTCCAGCTGGCGTGGCAGTTCTATTAAATGCTTCTGGCGTTGCCGCGCCCGGTGATGTGGATTGGTTGGCGCAATTTCAAAAGCTTAACGGCATAGACCAGCAAGCAGCAAAGCCGCTGGCTCGTAAAACGGATTTCCGCAGCTACGGCATTGGTGCGCAAATTCTGAAAGACCTTGGGGTTGGCAAAATGCGCTTATTGGCAAACCCCGCTCCTACCCCGAGTCTATCGGGATATAAATTAGAAGTGACAGGCTATCAACCTTTCACATCACCCAAGTAATCAAACCTTATCTAAAAAATAATCATGAGCGATCAAGCTAGCAACTTCAACAGTAATTCAGGCGTCGGTGTTTTAGATATTGACCTCACAGGACAAGACTTTCGGATTGGTATTGTCCAGGCCCGATTTAATGAAGCGCATTGTGTTGCGCTCAGTAATGCCTGTATTAAAGAGTTGATCGCATTAGGTGTAGCCCAAGAAGACATTCGCCTAGTAACTGTTCCTGGCGCATTGGAAATTCCCTTTGCCTTGCAAAAATTAGCCCAGACTGGTGAGTTCGATGGCTTGGTAGCACTGGGCGCCGTGATCCGTGGCGAGACCTACCACTTTGAATTAGTCTCCAACGAATCTGCTGCTGGCATTACACGTGTCTCCCTTGATGCTGGCCTACCGATTGCTAATGGTGTCCTGACCTGCGATACCGATGAACAAGCCAATGTCCGTGTTGAAGTTAAAGGTGCTGACTGCGCACGCGCAGTTATTGAGATGGCTAATCTAGCCTTGGCACTTATTCCTGATCTCGATATTGAGATCAACCCAAACTCATCACAGTAAATCCAAAGAAGAAGTTAATGACCAAAAACACCACTACTCCAAACGCCGATAAATCATCAGGCAAAAGCACCGCCCCAAAGCGAGCGCTAACGCCACGTCGTCGTGCCCGTGAGTACGCCCTTCAAGGCGTCTATCAGTGGCTAGTCATGCGTCGCGCCGGTAGTCTACCCAATGCAGCCCTGATTGCAAAGCAATTAGCGGAAGACCCGGCCTTTGCCCGCTGCAAACTCGACCTATTCCAAGGAATCTTTGAAGGCGTAGTGGAGCGTGCAGATGAGCTCGATAGCTTAATAACCCCCGCGCTAGATCGCCCAAGCAATGAACTCTCTCCTGTAGAGCACGCCGCGCTTCTGATCGGCACCTATGAGTTGGCTATCGATTTATCCGTACCCTACAAGGTGGCCATTAACGAGGCTGTAGAGCTTGCTAAAACCTTTGGTGGTACCGATGGTCATAAATACGTCAACGGTGTTCTAGACCTGCTTGCGCAGTCCCTACGTAGCGCCGAAACTCAGGCTAACTAACCCAATCCTATAAAAATCTTGATGAGACTAGCGCCATGCAAAAAATTGATATTCGCAAATTATTAAAAGACCCAAGCCTTTTTAGAGAAGAGGCATTCATCAACGGTCAATGGCTTAAGGCAGCCAGCGGTAAAACTTTCCCCGTGAACAATCCCGCCACCGAAGAAATCATCGCCGAAGTGACCAATCTCAATGCTGGCGATGCTCAATTGGCAATCGATGCGGCCGCCCAAGCTTTACCAGGATGGCGTAGCAAAACCGGCAAAGAGCGTGCCATCATCATGCGCAAGTGGTTTGATCTGATTATTCAGAACACTGCCGATCTAGCTATCTTGATGACCTTAGAGCAGGGCAAGCCCCTCGCTGAATCCACTGGCGAAATTGCTTACGGTGCCTCCTTTATTGAATGGTTTGCCGAAGAGGCCAAGCGCATCTCTGGTGATATCCCTACAAGCACTTGGGGTGATAAACGCATCATGGTTTTGAAGCAACCTATTGGAGTATGTGCCGCCATTACGCCTTGGAATTTTCCGAACGCCATGATCACTCGAAAAATTGCGCCAGCTATGGCAGCAGGCTGCACTATCGTGATTAAGCCAGCTGAGCAAACCCCGCTGTCAGCGCTTGCACTCGCTGAGCTAGCGATTCGGGCGGGCATTCCAAATGGTGTAATGAATATTCTGACGGCTGATGCTGATCACTCGATTGCCATTGGTAAAGCATTGTGTGAATCCTCTACCGTTCGCCATATTTCCTTTACAGGCTCTACAGAAGTAGGTCGTATCTTGATGGCGCAAAGCGCCCCCACCGTTAAAAAGCTAGCTCTAGAACTTGGCGGTCATGCCCCCTTCATAGTTTTTGAAGACGCAGACATTGATGCAGCAGTTGCGGGTGCCATCATTTCCAAATATCGCAACTCTGGCCAAACGTGTGTTTGCGCTAATCGTCTTTATGTTCACAAAAAAATACATGACGTCTTTGTGGAAAAATTTGCCAAGGCCGTACAAGCCATCAAAGTAGGTAATGGCCTAGAGAACGGCATTTCCCAAGGTCCATTGATTGATATACCTGCACTTGAAAAAGTGGAGAGGCATGTCGCTGATGCGCTTGCTAAAGGTGCAAAGCTGGTCATTGGTGGAAAACGCTCTGCGCAAGGCGGCAGCTTCTATGAGCCCACTATTCTGGCAAATGTCACTAATGACATGCTCATCACCTATGAAGAAACCTTTGGACCGGTAGCTCCCATCATCCCATTTGATAGCGATGAAGAAGTTCTCAAGCTAGCTAATAGCAGCCAATATGGCCTTGCATCGTATTTCTATAGTCGGGATATTGGCAGAATTTGGAAAGCTGCTGAGGCTCTGGAATACGGCATTGTCGGTGTCAATACCGGCCTCATTTCTAATGAGGTTGCCCCCTTTGGTGGCGTCAAGCAATCTGGTCTAGGTCGTGAAGGTAGCGTCTACGGAATGGATGAGTACCTGGAGTTGAAATATGTTTGCGTCGGTCTGTAAGAAAGCGTTTTCTCAGTTAGCTTTATTACTTTTTCTTGTAAACCAAATCCCAAACGCCGTGCCCTAACTTCAGGCCACGGTTTTCAAACTTAGTGAGAGGCCGGTACGCTGGCTTCTCCACATAAGCCAGATGCTCAGCATTGATCTGTTCAACGGTCGGATGGAATTCATTCGAGGCAGGCGCCTCAGCCTTCACAGCATCCGTGGCGAGGAATGTTTTAATGCCCGCTAATGTTGTAGAGGTATTTTCTAATGCCTCTTCGGCATTGAGCACCAAGAGCATTTGTTCGGCATAGTTATGCCAATCGGTTGCCAAATGCAAATAGGCGCTTGGCTTTAATCGTGACACTAACAACTTTACAAATGGTGCTTGAATCAGCCGACGCTTGTGATGACGCTTCTTATGCCAAGGATCAGCAAAGTAAATATGAATGCCATCCAAAGCATTGGGAGCAATCATCTTTTCAAGAACCTCGACGGCATCATGTCGAATGATGCGCACATTAGTGAGTCCTGCTTCACCTATTAGCTTTAATAAAGCACCGACACCTGGCGGATGAACTTCGATTCCTAAGAAATCATCTTGCTTACGTAAGTCAGCAATCCTGGCAGTAGTCTCCCCCATACCAAAACCAATCTCTAAGATTTTAGGATTAGTAGAGCCGCCAAATGCTTGCTCTAGATTGAGAAGGGTTTCTTGAAACGGAATTAAAAATTGCGGGCCAAGCACTTCGATGGCGCGCTGCTGCCCACCAGTGGTTCTGCCAGCGCGCAACACAAAAGAGCGAATACGTTCTAAGCGACGCTCACCTTGATCGCTACCATCCGCCTGATCCTCAGAAGTCAACTTAAGCCAAGACCTTCTTAAAGTAAGCAATTGTCTCTTTGAGGCCATCCTCTAGGTTAACCTTCGGCTCCCAACCAAGCTTAGCCTTAGCTAGCTCAATATTGGGTTGACGCTGCTTAGGATCATCTGCAGGCAATGGCTGATAGATGATCTTAGACTTACTACTCGAGAGCTTGAGAACCGTCTGAGCCAGCTCAAGCATGGTGAACTCACCAGGGTTGCCAATATTGACTGGGCCTGTAAAGCCTTCTTCAGAATTCATCATTCTCACCATGGCATCGATAAGATCATCGACGTAACAAAAACTACGGGTTTGCTGACCATCGCCATAAATGGTGATGTCTTTACCTTGTAGAGCCTGCACAATAAAATTACTCACTACGCGCCCATCATTTGGATGCATACGGGGACCGTAGGTATTAAAAATACGGACGACTTTGATATCTAATCCATGCTGACGGTTGTAGTCAAAGAATAACGTTTCAGCACAGCGTTTACCTTCGTCATAGCAAGAGCGGATACCAATCGGATTGACTTTTCCCCAGTACTCCTCTGGCTGGGGGTGTACTTCGGGGTCACCATAGACTTCACTAGTAGAGGCTTGTAAGATTCTGGCGCGAGTGCGTTTGGCAAGGCCGAGCATATTGATTGCGCCATGCACACTGGTCTTAGTAGTCTGCACCGGATCGTATTGATAGTGAACTGGTGAGGCTGGACAAGCTAAGTTGTAGATCTGATTGGTTTCTACGTACAGCGGAAAGGTCACATCGTGGCGCATCACTTCTAAATTAGGATTACCCATGAGGTGGGCTAAATTCTGCTTTGTGCCTGTAAAGAAGTTATCTACCACCAAAACCTCATTACCCTCTTTAAGGAGTTTCTCGGTGAGATGCGAGCCTAAAAAGCCTGCGCCGCCGGTGATGAGGATTTTGTTCATGATGTAAGCCTTGTAGTAATCAAAGTCATTCTAACTGCGTTTTAAGTGAGTTGGCGCGCAGTTAAGCTTGAGGGGTGTTCCAGCCTGCTGAGCGATATGCATACATCACTTCAGCCAAAACAATCGATAAGGAAGTCATGAAAGAAACCAGTCCTAGTACAAAGGTCCAAATCACATAACTGGTTTTTGCATAATGTGCGGCGCCCGTCTGGAAGAAAAATAACTCCAGCACAGTTAATGAAATAAACACGCCGCTTAGTACATTAAAAAAGATTGCAGCCGTGCAAAGGCGCCCTCTGGTTTTTGCTTCTTTTAATTCAATCAGCATGTGCTCCCTCACCAAGGGAGAGATCACTTGAGCCCCCGTGTAGAGCTGGTTCTGAATGGATCGCATGCGATCGACTGATCTAGCTAAACGTCCTGAAATGGCATTAATTAAAGTGGCCACTGCAGTCAATAAAAATACTGGGGCGAGTGCCAACTGAATATTATTGGTAATTGCATCGATCGATGCATCCATGGGAATGACGGCGGTAAAGAGTGACATTTTCTGCTTATCCAGTTCTAAATTTTCTTAATGCGACCAGGCTACTAAACCGGTATATGAGGTGATTAACACTAGTAAACCAAATATGATGCGATACCAAGCGAAGGGAATAAAGTTATGTCCAGCTACATAATGAATCAACCAACGCACACAAACAAAAGCCGAGATAAAGGCTGCGATAAAGCCAACTAAAATTGCCAATCCAAAACCTCCAGCATCATTGCCTGCTAAAGATGCCACAGGTGATTTCCACAACTTGAGTAGTTCATAAGCAGTTGCGCCACCAATCACGGGAATGGCCAAGAAGAATGAAAACTCAGTTGCTACGGCTCTAGGTAGCCCAAATAGCATGCCTCCAATAATGGTAGCGCCTGAACGTGAAGTGCCAGGAATCAATGCTGCACATTGAGCAAGTCCTACCTTAAAAGCATCCATTGGAGACAGATCATCAACTGTTTTTACCCGTTCTAAATAATGATCGTGCTTTAAGTTGGCTTGCCTACGCTCGGCCCAAAAAATAATGAATGCTCCGCCAATGAAAGCGAGGGCAACTGGGATGGGTGCAAATAAAACCGCTTTGATATGTTTACTAAACAGCAAACCCAAGCTCATTGCTGGGAACGAGGCAATTAGAAGGTTCAGTACAAAGCGACGTGAGCCAGCGCTAGAAAATACAGTGGAAGCTACAGACCATAATTTTTGACGGAACTCCCAGCACACAGCCAAAATAGCGCCAAACTGGATAATGACCTCGAACGCTTTGCCACGCTCATCATTGAAATCTAAGAGGTCCCCCACCAAAATAAGGTGTCCCGTACTGGAAATAGGGAGGAATTCTGTTAATCCCTCAACTACCCCCAAAATAAGCGCTTTTGCTAACAAAATAAGTTCCATAGCCCGAATTTTATAGGCTTCCGGTCCCAATGTCGGCATTTAAGCAAACAGCCGTCGTGGATCAAAGCCTTTTTCTCAAATTAGCCTTAAACTTCATGGCACATTGAAAAGTACCCGAATTAAATGACTGAAGCACGCTTTCGACTTTCTAAACAATCCATATTTGGTTTAATCCTAAGTCAGGCGCTTGGACTAAGCATTGCCGCCAATCAGGCAATGGCTCAAGCGCCGGCAGGCACTCGACCCTCATTACCGACGCCAAGCAACTCCCAAGCTTTGCTAGGGCTCGATATTCCGCCGCAAATGGTAGTGGCACCCAAACAAGCACTGCCTAGTGATGGGGCTCCCTCAAACGTCAGCCTCGGCAATGCTGGAAGTGTTAAGCCAAGCCAAATGACAGATTTAATTAATCTGTACCAAGAGGCTGCCTTTAGCGACCCCGTTTTGAATGCCGCACGTTTTAACTACCAAGCCAGCAAAGAGCTGTACTGGCAAGGTCTCTCGTTGCTACTCCCCCAAGCAAATGCTACCCCTGGTGGTACGCGCTACTACCAGCATGGAGTTGGCACAACACCAGTATCAACTACCCCTGGTAACTCGAGGGTCTTTGACCAAAAGAGTTATACGGTTACCTTGACGCAACCCGTTTTTAATATGGGAGCCCTTGAGGCTTTCAAGCAAGGTGACCTCAATACAAAGATTGCCGATATGCGCTTCTTTCTGGCGCAGCAAGATTTAATTATTCGGGTGTCACAAGCCTACTTTGATGCTCTTACTAGTCAAGATAACGTTGAACTCTATCGAAATAAGAAGGGCCTGATCAAGCAACAGCTAGAGATAGCGCAGGCTAAATTTGATGCTGGGCTTGCAACTATTGTTGATGTCAATACAGCGCAGGCTGCTTTAGATTTAGCTAACTCACAAGAGATTGCCGCACAAGCAGATTTAGTAGTCAAACGTGGCGTGCTTGAGCAATTGGTCGGCAGGCCAGTCGGGGCACTCAAACCTCTCACCAAAGAAGCCAAGATTGATGGCGTCCTAAAGGACCCCCGCTCCAAGAGCAAAGATGTCAAAGGCAATCCAATTGCGGATAGCGTCAATCCCCAATTGCCGCCTGGACAAACCTTAGATGACTGGATCAATCAAGCGGAGGCTGCAAACTTTAATGTCTTAGCGGGCCAACTCAGCGTGAGCCTGGCAGAGAGTACCTATCGGGCTTCTCAGGCTCTGAATTACCCATCCCTGAATTTGGTGGGCACTAGCGGCTATAACACCTCTAATGGCACGGCTACTAACTTTAATCCTGCAAACACCAACGTGTATAACAACACCGTTGCTTTGCAGATGACTATCCCACTGGTTTCAGGTGGATTTAATAGCTCGGTCATACGTCAAAATGCTGCGCTGGTAGATCAAGCCAAAGCAAACTATGACAATGCTCGTAGAACTGCTGCGCAGAACACGCGAACTGCATTTACGGGATTCTACGGTGGCTTAGCAAGCGTCAAAGCCTTTGAAGCAGCTGAACGCTCCTCAACATCCGCATTGGAATCGAGCAAACTCGGATTTCAGGTGGGCACCTTAATTAACCTGGATGTGTTGATTGCGCTCGATACTGTCATTACCACCCGATCACAACTTCAGCTAGCGCGTTACAGCACTATCCTCAACGCCATTAAATTAAAAGCCCATGCATCAGCACTTTCAGATGAGGATCTGATAGCAGTCAACGCTTTATTGCGATAGTAGTCTTAACGAAGCCCCGAGTACTTCATCAACAGTAGGTGGAGCTTGAATATCCCCCAAGTTAATGATTCGATTAGACCAATAGCCTTCGGTTTTCCACCGCGGTGAATCACAGTAAATCTCTACCGTTGGCTTTCCCAATACAGCCGCGAGATGCGTAAGGCCAGTATCAACCCCAATAGTTAATGTCGCACCAGCAATCATTGGAAAAGCCTCCTGAATTGAAAAGGCATCCGGCACGATCGCACCATCAATTTGACTAGCCAGTTGAGCGCTGATTTTCTTCTCAGCAGCGTTACCCCAAGGAAATACTATTTGATAACCTTTGCTCGATAAAGACTTGCCTAAAGAGATCCAATGCGCATTACT
This sequence comes from Polynucleobacter finlandensis, assembly GCF_018881755.1. Classification (GTDB taxonomy): domain Bacteria; phylum Pseudomonadota; class Gammaproteobacteria; order Burkholderiales; family Burkholderiaceae; genus Polynucleobacter; species Polynucleobacter finlandensis. Next base: position 71,271 of record NZ_JACVPS010000004.1, read on the forward strand.
CCACCTTTTGGCTTCACGCGCAGTGGAATGAAAGCAAAGAATGTATGGCTTTTTTAATACCCCCAGATCTCTGGGTGTTTCACTAGGTCCCCGTTCATCAACATGAGTCTCTGGATAGAAGGACGCTGGGTTTTCTTGGCGATCAAGCAAAGGCCAATCTAGGGCGGAACTCATCACCCAACGCGAACGATCAATCGCATGACATTGCTTGGGTACTTGCACGCATTGGTTATAAAAAGCCCGAGCGATAGGTTCATAGCCAGAAAACTCCGTGGCATTAGCCAAGCCCGCAACTACTGCATTCGAAGATTTATGCGCTAAGGCACAAACTAAGGCGGACTTTAAAAGTCCTTGTGTCTCGATAATCACATCATAGGAAACTGCTTGAAGCTCTTTTTTGAAAGCAAAGAATTCTTTCCACGTTTGCAATTTGAAAAGGCTTTTCTTCCACCGACGCAGTCCGAAAGGAATAATGCGATCAATGCCTCGAAACCCCTCTATCGAGAGTAAGGGTTGCAACAAGTGAACGTATCCCTCCTCAACCACCCAGTCGATCTGCGCTTCCGGCAGACGTGCGCGCAAGTCCGAAACAATCGGTAAGTTATGTAGCACATCACCTAATGAAGATAACTTCACCAATAAAATTTTGGGGTATGCATCTTGAAGATCCATTAGAATTTTGGTGCCTGATCCCAAGATAAGCCTGCTAAATCTTTTGCATTCATATTGGGAGAGATGTCCTCAGGCAAAGGCCACTTGATGCCGACAGCAGGATCATTCCAAGCTAAACACGCTTCGCTTGTTGGATCGTAATAATCAGTGGTTTTATACAAAAATTCTGCCGTAGGTGTAAGCACCAAAAAACCATGTGCCAAACCTGGTGGAATCCACATCTGCTGATGATTTTCTGCGCTTAACTCGACCCCAGCCCATTTTCCATAAGTAGGCGATTGCTTGCGAATATCCACCGCTACATCAAATACCGCCCCCGCAACTACTCGGACCAGTTTGCCTTGTGTTTTCTCTGTTTGATAATGTAAACCTCTCAAAGTCCATTGACGAGAAAAAGAATGGTTGTCTTGAACAAAATCATAATCCTGCTCAATGGCACTTGCAAAATCTTGCGCGTTAAATGATTCTGTAAACCAGCCGCGCTCATCCCAAAATACTTTTGGCTCAACAACAAACATATCATGAATTTCTGTACCGGTAATCTTTAACTTTGAGCTTGATGACATTAAATTATCCTCTTTGGAGAAAGGGAAACGGGTTGTGCCGCTCCATTTAACTCCCCCAAAATCTTATTCAAATATTGCCCATAGCTATTCTTACTTAATTGAGTGGCAACCTTTTGCACGGCATCTGCTGTAATCCAACCCTGTCGATAAGCAATTTCTTCAGGACACGCCACCATTAAACCCTGACGTTTTTGCAAGGTGGCAATAAATCCTGCGGCATCCAATAAGGAGTCATGGGTGCCGGTATCCAACCAAGCAAACCCTCTTCCTAGGATTTCAACGCTCAGCTGATCTTTTTCTAAGTACGCACGATTGACATCGGTGATTTCAAGTTCGCCACGGGCACTAGGTTTAATTGAGGCGGCAATATCACACACTTGCTTGTCGTAGAAATAGAGTCCAGTAACCGCGTAATTACTACGGGGCTTCATCGGCTTTTCTTCAATTGAGACCGCTTTGTAGTTTTTATCAAACTCTACTACGCCGTAGCGCTCAGGATCGGTCACGTGATATGCGAATACCGTAGCTCCTTCTGAGCGCGCATTAGCATTGGACAAGTTCGCCACTAACTCGTGGCCATAAAAAATATTATCTCCAAGCACTAACGCGCTGGGATTATTTCCGACGAAATTTTTTCCCAAAGTAAACGCTTGGGCAAGACCATCCGGAGATGGCTGAACGCAATACTCAATATTCAAACCCCACTGGGAGCCATCACCCAACAACTCAGTAAAGCGTGGAGTATCGTGCGGTGTTGAAATGAGCAAAATATCTCGGATACCAGCCAACATTAAAGTGGTTAGGGGGTAGTAAACCATTGGCTTGTCATACACTGGCATCAACTGCTTAGAAACGGCCTGTGTAACTGGGTACAAACGGGTGCCAGACCCCCCTGCCAAAATAATACCTTTACGATTTCCCATCATGACACCCTTTAATTAAGCTGCTTTTTTACTAATTCGGAAACATAGTCTCGAACGAGTTCATTCCACACCGGGAATTTTGACACAGCACCAAGATCCTTTAGGGTCTTTTGAAGCTTTTGAGTAGACATGCGCGAATTCATCGGACGTGGGGCTGGTAAGGAGTACTCGGTAGCTGGTATTGCTTTGATATCGGCCACCTCTGTCGCTAGACTTAACCCAGATTCCCTTGCTATCTTCACTGCCTCACATGCCAAACCATGCCATGTGGTTTCACCGGCAGGGACGGCATGATAAATACCCGATGGGAAATCTCGAAGCAATATCTGTGAATCTGCAGATAGACCAAATAAAAAATCGGCACTGAGTGCCGCCAACCAATCTGCACTCGTAGGCACCCCAAATTGATCGGCAATGACTTTTAATTCGCTTCGGTCTTTTGCTAAACGCAGAATAGTTCGAATGAAGTTGCCTCCCTCTCCATATACCCAGCTGGTTCTAAAGATCGCATAGCGTGTATCAGCATTATTAGATTGAGAGAATGCATCAACAATTAAGCACTCTCCTTTGGCCTTACTCTTGCCATAAACACCTAAGGGGCGAACGGCGCGATCTTCCGAATAAAAATCTGATCCCTCACCGTCAAATACATAATCCGTTGAGTAATGCATCAGACTTGCGTTATGAGTCACTGCATATTTGGCCAAGAATTCTGGCACCACTGCATTGATAGTAAAAGCAAGATCATGTTCTTGCTCTGCTTTGTCTACCGCCGTATAAGCTGCCGCATTAATAATGAGGCTTGGCTGAAATTCATGAAGAATATTTTCGAGTGCACTTAAATCAGCAAGATTGCAGTCCTGTCGACCAATATAGCGAATGTCTACTTTGGAATGCTTATTCTGAAAAAGTCTTTGGAACTCCTTTTGAAAGGCTCTACCAAGTTGGCCATCCTTGCCAGTGACTAAAATCTTCATTTAGTGATATTGCTTTTGAAGCCAGTCACGATAAGAACCGCTAACCACACCATCAACCCACTGAGGGTTATCTAGATACCACTGGACAGTCTTACGGATACCGGTTTCAAAAGTTTCAGCAGGCCTCCAGCCCAGCTCACGCTCTATCTTGCTAGCGTCAATGGCATAGCGTCGATCATGACCGGGTCGATCCTTCACAAAGGTAATTTGATCCGCATAAGGCTTGCCATCAATACGCGGCTTTAACTGATCTAAAATGAAGCAGATGGTTTTGACCACATCCAGATTGGCTTTTTCATTCCAACCACCAATGTTGTAAGTCTCTCCCAATTTACCCTTGGCCAGTACTTCCCGAATCGCAGAACAATGATCTCCAACATATAGCCAATCTCGGACTTGCTGACCATCGCCATATATAGGCAGAGGCTTGCTATTGAGCGCATTCAATATCACTAGAGGAATTAATTTCTCTGGAAAGTGATAAGGTCCATAGTTATTAGAACAATTTGTGGTTACTACTGGGAAGCCGTAGGTATGGAACCAGGCGCGCACTAAGTGATCAGAGGCCGCCTTAGAAGCCGAATAAGGACTATTTGGCTCATAGGGATGATTTTCGGTAAAAGCAGGATCGGTTCCAGAGAGTGATCCATAAACCTCGTCGGTTGATACATGATGAAAACGGAATTGCTGTTTAGCATCACCTTCAAGCGCATTCCAATATTCCCGCGCGCACTCGAGCAGATTAAATGTACCCACAATATTGGTTTGCACAAAATCTGAAGGGCCATGAATCGAGCGATCTACGTGACTTTCAGCTGCAAAATTAATAATTGCCCGAGGCTTGTGTTCAGCAAGCAATTGCTTAACCAGATCCCGATCACCAATATCACCATGCACAAACACATGACGAGGATCATTTTCTAGAGATGCCAAGGTTGCCAAGTTTCCAGCATAGGTTAACTTATCAAGATTAATTACACCTTCGGCGCCTGGATTGGCGAGCCAATCCAAAACAAAGTTACCACCGATAAACCCAGCACCACCGGTAAGCAAAATCATCAAATTTCCTTTAAAGGGATTTCATTGAATCAAGGTATTTATTAAAGCGTTTCTTGCCGAAGACTGCATGCCCTAATCTCCTGATGATTATAAAGACCCCTCTAGGCTTTAAAGGCGGGGGAGGCTCCACGGCATCAGGATATCTTGCACAATTTATCAAAGCGCTATTAATGTAAATTCTGTAACCCTTGGCACGCAGTTCCTCATGAAAAGGAACATGATCCGCCACATCAAAACCGCCATGCTTGTCTGTACCCGCATAACGACCGGCCAGAAAGGCCGCGCGCTTGTATATCGCCAAGCCACCAAAAGCGGAGTCCACCTCAATCAAGCCAAGACCTGGATCTAATAGCGCCTGCCTCGCAGTTACGGCTAAATTTTCTGCGGGCTTATCACCAATGACGCTCTCCAGGGCATATTTATGCTGCCAGCAATCTACAGGGCACCAATCGGGATGACGTAAAGCCCAAATATCATAATATTCACCCAGTTGATTGGCAGTAATAACATCCCACGGCTCAGAGACCCCCCAGCAATTCGTAATCTTTTCAGGGGTGATAAGCCCATTCATACCATCCATATCTGCCATAGCCACATAATCAATATCTGCAAATTTTGGGTCGGTATTAACAGCCTCAATCACTAAATTCCTGCATAGCGCTATGCGATCTGTACGCCTAGGGTATTTATCGCTGAGTTTTCCTGCACTAACAAAAGAGAAATTTTTGATTTTTCCTTGTAACTCCTCCAGTTTTTTCACGGTATCATCACTAGAATCGCTCTCGACGACAAAGCAAAAAATTTCTTTGAAATTACCAAGACTCGAGACCAAGGCTTCAACTTCGTGCTGAATAATGGCGGCTACATTCCTAACTGGGCCAGCTAGTAATATCCTGGATTCTGCAATAGGTTTTCTTTGAGAATGTTTAGAACTAAATAGAGCCATATAAATAGATGATATTCGCGAATTATTATCAACAAGATAGAGTTAAAAATGCCTCATTTGAGGAGGTTGATAGACATCATACCTATAACCCAACCATTACCAATAGACTACTTAGATCCGAATTCCTGAAACGTGGAATTGAGCTAAACAACCCCGATGTCAATCAGGGGCGAGATATTGCCTTTAGCATTCTCCATGACGGCCAGAACATTGAAAACATTCGTGGGCCCAAATACGTTATTGCCACCGAGAATCCCTATATTTGCCCATTAAACGGGGATACGCAATATCTGAGCGCATTTGATGGAGTGTTTTCTTGGAATAGAGACTTATTACAACTCCCCAACGTAACCCACCTGTTTATTCCCAATCGAATTCACTTCGAGCAAACCCCAACTTTTTCAGAGCGCCCTATTTTTTCTTGTCTCATTAATGCAAACAAGGCATTTCGTGAAAATTTTGAAATTGATCTTTATAAAGAGCGGATTGAAGTGATTCGCTGGTACGAGAAAAAAGCACCAGCACATTTTTCACTTCATGGCTTGGGCTGGGGAAAGCCCGCGCCAGCCTTTACATTTACCAATAAGATTTCTAGAAGATTTCAGCGCTTAGCAACCCAGTTGTATGGATATAAACCATTCCCCAGCTATCAAGGTGAAATTGAAAATAAAGCAGACATTTATAAAAAAACAAAATTTGCTTACTGCTATGAGAATGTAGTCGATTTACCTGATTACATTAGTGAAAAAATATTCGATTGCTTCTTTAGCGGATGCATCCCCGTTTATTGGGGCTCAAATACGATTCAAGATTACATCCCAGACGGATGCTACATTGACCGTAGGAAATTTAACTCTACAGAAGAAGTCCACCAGTTCCTATTGAGAATCAATGCATCGCAATACGCAGAATATCAATCCAATATTAAGCAATTTCTAAATAGCCCGATTGCAATGCAATTCGACACAACAACATATGTCTCAACCATTATCAACAAAATTTCTCAAGATTTAGGCTTATGAATAGTCGCTTTTTAATTGACTATGACAATCCAGATGCTGGCATTGGTCACTCAATGGGAATCATCAATCGAGCCCTTAAGATTGCTGCAAGAAATAATTTAGACTTTGCATATTCCGAAGGCCAGCTAATCAAGTCCCATCAAGACTCATTACGATGGAAAATCAAACAAATTTTGCGCACTTTGCGAGGCAAAAAGCGAGATGAAACACATAATATTGGCAACGACCTCAATCGAATGCTTAGCCCCAAAAACCTGCTTGTCAGTCGTGAAGAGATTGAAAGCCGGATTCGACGTGGTGAACTTAAAGTAATCCCCCTTCCAGAGTTTGAAATTCACATTCCATCAAATCAGCAAGTGGATGATGAGGTCTACTCATCCATTGATCACTTCATTCAATCCCACCCAGAATCAAACGTCGTATTCACAATCAGTCGCAATCGATTTGGTGACCATGAATACGAAGCAAGCAGGGATTGGTTTATCAAAGCCTATACCAAGGCGCAGGAACAACATCCGATTCCACTTAAATACGATTCATCTAGGGTCAATATTGCAATTCATATACGGCGCGGTGATCTGCTTCCTAGTAGACAATTTTCCGACCTATCTTCAAGAATGCTCCCTGATTCCTGGTATTTAAATGTACTTCAAGTGGTCACTGCATTTAGTATTAAGCCAATCGCCATTCATATTTTTAGCGAAGGTTGGAATGGTCAATATATTTCCGAAAATGGCTTGCCATTCTCTTGGCAAGATCATTTTAAAGCCACTGCCTTTGAGGTCTCTGAGTATATTGATACTAGCTTCATAGATACATTTCACCATTTACTGCATGCTGACATCCTTATAGGCTCTAAAAGTGGCATGTCACATTTAGCCGGAATGTTGGGAGAGCAAATCAAAATAATGCCTGAAATGTGGCACTCATATAGGGGTGCAAATAAAACATTACTGCTAGGAAACAGCATTACCGAGGCGGAAACGTCTGCTATCACTAAACATCTCGCACAGAACCTATTGGATTAGGCATTGGGAAATAGACCCACCCAAGCAGCAACGCAATATCTCTCGAGACGAGTTAGTGGAGTCCAAAAACCATTACGCCTGTATTGAAAGCGCGCATATATCTCGCAATTTGCCTTAAATGAGATGCCACTAAATCTTTGATTCAATGCTTTTAACAAACCAACACCATTACTCAAGCGGGTAGACCAACCCTGTTGCTGAGGTAAGAATTTTTCAGGGATCCCTAAAAGCTTAAGATATTTTCTTTGAACCTCAGCCGTAGTCAACTTAAATTTCTCAAGATGTACAGCGCTAGTTTGAGCCGGGTAGCGCCTATAGGTTATCAGCCTGTCTTTCAGATTGATGAAACGAAATCCCGCAGCAGCCATCTGAACCCACAGGAAATAATCCTCTGAAGTGAGTATTGTAGTGTCGTATTTAAAGCGCTTAAAAATTTCTGCCTTGCCAGTGATTGTCGAATTACATAAGCCGCAATAAACACTTAGCAGTGCTCTCAAGTCGGCATCCGTAAACTTATCCTTAGATTTTTTAATACGGGTACTAGTCTCATCCAAAACCCACTGGGCACTGCCACAGATATCACAATCGCCCGCCTCCAGCACCTCTATTTGCGTTTCCAGGCGCGTAGGATCGGCGATATCGTCGGCATCCATAAGGGCAATATATTTGCCTTTTGCCCTATCTATCATTTCATTGCGTGCTTTTACAACGCCATAATTTTTATCTGATAGCACCTTAACAATTCGTGAATCATTGTAAGATTCAATGACTTTTCTTGTGCCATCACTTGAGCCATCATCAAAAATGATGAGCTCAAAGTTTGTGTAGCTCTGATTCAGAATGCTATCAATAGCTTCGCCGATAAAACGCTCCGAATTATAAGCAGGCATCAAAATACTAACCAAAGGCATATTCATGATTAAACCCAGCTTTGCAAGTATCGACCAACTCTTTTTAACTTTTTGAGCGCTCTAGAAACAATAGATTTTTGACTGCCCCCATAGTCCAAACTCAAATCCCAGCTGGACTGATAAATTACGCCTAAATAATTCTCTTTCAGCTTAGCAGTCGACTCACCCAACCTTCTCAGCAGAAAGTAATGCCAGTCATAGTAATAAACCCGAAACAGTTGCTCAATTGGGTACAACGGAATGGCTCGAAAATTTAATAAGGCCTCTAAGTACAGAAGAGTCTCGGGATGTTCTTGGGTACACAGATCCCAAAAAGTAATATTCCGCGGCTTCAGATACTCCTGGTCAAGAGATTCCCAAACCTTGGCTGACCATATAAATGGGGGGCAGGGGCAATAGTAGTTTGGGCCTTCCCGTTTAAATATGGCTTTGACCCTATCGCCCTCAGCTCGAAGATTTTCTGGAGCTTTACCATGCCCACGATTTACAGCTAGCTGAAAATATTCTTTATTTTGATAGATAACGGTGTACGGATTGCCATCATTAGCAAGAAAATCTGATTTTCTAAAATCTTGTATAAAAATACAATCAGAGTCCAAGCAAACATAGTTAAGGCATAGACCAAGACGCCAAAATTCTGATTTGATTACTTGCTGAGAAAAACTTCCAGGCTTTGTCTTCTCAATTCCAACTGGAGCCCTTTCATTTGCGGCAAGAATAGACTCGTCGGATATCCACTGATAAGAGCCTGCTCCTACAACTTTTACTAACTCCGCATATTGATCTTCAGGAGTTGATATGTAAAAAGGAATTTGATCTGCGTTATGAGTTTTTATTGAAGCCAGCAATTGTTTGAGGCGCAAAAAATCTTTGCGATAGGACTTACAGTACAGGGCCAAATTATTCACTAATCAACCCCCTTTAGTTTGCACATGCGAAAGAATGGTAGCAACCGCTTGGTCCACTCCAACTGGATTCCATAAGGGCTCAATTAACTGCTTTTTCTGCCAATCCAACCAAATGCGCTCCAAAGCCATAGCGATGTCACCCTCACCTCCAGCGGCACTTAAATACGATTTTCTATCCAGCAGCATTTGATCCAACTGAGGATTGCGATGCGTAATACCCCATATTGGTCGGCCTGCCCAGAGATAGTCATAGAACTTAGATGGAATGTACTCGGCACACCACTCATCATCACCATGAAGCAAAATGAGTACATCTGCTTCTTGCATTTTTTCGGCTACTCGCTCTCGTCCAGATTTTCCAGTGAGAACATCTTTTTCTAGTCGTCCATGAGCAAGCAAAATATCGGCATAGTCATAATTCTTAATTGCCTCAATAGACAGTGAATCCAAAGCGGCCCCATACTCGTGAACACGCAGATGATTTCTTGCCTCTGGATACTTCTGAAAGAGACTATGTGCGGCTTTTAAAACTGTAGAGAGGGATCGATCATTGGCTAATGAACCAAAATGACATAGATTTAAATACTGCCCATATTGGTGTGCGCTCTTCCGAGCCATTTCAACAGGAGGATTTGCACCTGGCATCACTACGAATCCATGGGCATTTCCAGTGGTATTCAAATTGGGGTTACGTACTTTTGCATAATGCAAAGCACCGTCCGTAAACCACCATACATAATCGGAGTGCTTACAAAGCTGAGCTTCTAAATAATGACGAAACCGAGCGTCTCGATTTTTAGGCTTCTGAAAACCTTGGTCATTGGGATCCTTGCGGATCACCAAGGGATCATGAACCTCAGAAATTAATGGCAGGCCTGTGGCCTTCTTCAGCCATACCCCAGCCAAATGGGCCGACCATGCGCCCCCAATCGAATAGATCACATCGATCTTGCCGGAGCGAATTAAAAAATATCCACGTACAAAGGCTGGAACAGCCCAGGACCACTGACTTGAGTAACCCAAGAAGAATTTCTCTAGACCTATCAGTGGGGCCAATACTATCGAAACAGTTCGCGTAAGGAATTTATAAATAAAGCCGCGCCCATATTGATTGGCAATCCAATGACGAAAATCGAAACGAAAAGCTGCAGGACCCCAGGCTAAGAACTGCTTATGTGGAAAGCGATGATCTTTTAAGCCGGTAATTGCACTAAACACAGTTGGATTGATGCCAGCATCCAGGAAGTATGGAATTTTGTCTGTGATAGTTAAGCTTGCTGCCCGACCATCCATGTTGAATGCATGAGACAGTAGCAGCCACTTTTTACCGAAGTTCCGACTAATATTTGCAGGCACTGTCAATCTTATATCCCTAAAGTGAGAGAATATGCATTATTCAACGAAAATATTAGTTCATATTCTAAGCGATATACGCCATGAGGCACATTAAGGCAAAAATTAAAAGACTCTGTGGACTCTTAATGCCCTCTAGGGATGATGCCTATAAATTCACCCTGATTGAAGACAGGCTTTACACAAAAGAACCAGTGTTTGTAAAGAATTCTCGCGTGAAAATTATTAAAAAAAATACCCCAAGAATTGCACTCGAAGTAGCGACCTCTTTCGATGAGAACTGCTACCTACTACTACTTCACGAAGATAATTTAGCGCATTTTTTCCACGATATTTTTTTTCCACTTTATGTTGCTTGGAGAATGAAAAATAAAAAAATATTTGCATCAATTAATGACAAACAATTTTTGAAGGATTTTCTGATTGCAGTTTTCGGAGTTGAAAATGTCTTTTTTTCTAATAGGGCAACAACATATAAATTTCTCAGCATCACCCCTACTCCCGAAAGCCGGGACCTGAAAGAGTATCCCGATTACATTGAAATCTGTAGGGAGATTAAGAGTAAGTGTCTATCTAATCTTGATATAGAAGAGCACAGATATAGAAATCTTCTTTATGGTCGCAATGAGTTAGCTCGAAAAAATTTGCTGGAGATCGACTCCGACTTTTTACAACAGTTAGACATCGAAAAGGTAGCACTCTCCGAACTGTCATTCAAAGAAACCGTCGAATTGCTATCAGAAGCAAAATCCTTCGTATATATGGTTGGGGCAGGAGTTTTCTATCTGCTCTTCTTGGACAAAAATGTGAAGGTGCTCGAAATTAATCCCGTAAGAAATAATTCATGGGCGCAAATGTTTGGAATGGAAAAACTGTGCCAGCTAAACGTATTCGTAAGCCAAAATACACAGGCAAGTGCACAGCCAGCGCAAGGAGATCAAACTTTAGATAATCACGTTTATTTTGACGAGAGTATCAAAGAAGAAATTATTGCACTTCTTTCCAAAACCTAACTTATTGAAGTGCTGACTTGTGAATAAATAGGCCATCAGTCCAGCCTGCCAAACCCTCTTGGTAATGGAATTGATAAAGTGAGACCAATACAAAGTCATGATCTAACAAGAAATCGTATACCTCTGAAAATCTTGGTACATTTTTATACATCTCAGAAAAAATGATTTCAAAATAAAGTAGCTTCACTTTGTTAGCAAGAATTGATTCCTTCGCGCCTTTAATAACCTCAAAGTCAAATCCCTGAGCATCGATTTTCAAAATATCAATTTTTGCAATGGAATTTTCAGTGCAAAACTGATCAATAGTCTTCACTGACACTACAGCCTGTCCGACAATCTCGCCACTGCCGCCGCTGCCCATCTCTAAAAATGAATTCATATCAGAGCTTGAGTTCTCGAATAAAGTCATCTCTCCGCTCTGAGCTCCTAATGCCATTTTATAAGGGCTAACGTTAGTATAAGCATTGGCTTTTTGCTCTAGCAAGGCAAAGGCTTTACTGCTTGGCTCAAAAGAATACATTGCAGCATCGGGAAAGTATTTTTTAAATCTTTCGATGGATTGGCCTACGTTTGCTCCCACGTCAAATATCACCAGATCACTACCTTGTACTCGTCTTGCCATATCACACAGAGGATCTTTGCCAAGACCTTCATTGTCGAAATGGGTTAAAGCAGATGCAATTTTTCGGGCGTATTTATTAAATTTTGATTTAAATGACATTTGATTTCTTGGTTAATTTCCAGCCACAATTGACATCACTGCCATGCGCACAGCAATCCCAAATGTAACTTGATTCAAAATGACAGATTGGGGGCCATCAGCAACAGCTGAGTCAATTTCAACGCCGCGATTCATTGGGCCTGGGTGCATGACAATGGCATCTGATTTTGCCAATGCCAAACGTTCTGGAGTAAGGCCATACTGCTTGAAGAACGCCGCGCCCTCGGGAACTTGGCCAGCCTCCATACGCTCTTTTTGGATCCGTAAAGTCATGACTACATCAACCCCCCTAAGACCCTCTTCGATGCTATGGAAGACCTTAACCCCAAGCATATCTAAATCACTAGGCAAAAGGCTTTCTGGCCCGATTGCACGAATATCAGTACAGCCTAGAGTGCGTAATGCGCAAATATTGGATTTGGCAACCCTACTATGAACAATGTCGCCAATAATGGCGACCTTCAGCCCAGAGAAATCTTTCTTAAAGTGGCGCATGGTGTACATATCCAACAGGCCTTGGGTAGGATGCTGATGACTACCATCGCCCGCATTCACCACATGAACATGCGGCGGTACATGTTGAGCAATTTCAATTGGCGCCTTAGAAACACTGTGGCGCACAACAAATATATCCGCCTGCATCGCCACTAAGTTATCGATGGTATCTAACAAACTCTCACCCTTAGCGGTTGAAGAAGTCTGGATATCCAAATTAATCACGTCGGCCGATAAGCGCTTGGCCGCAATCTCAAAAGTAGTCCGAGTACGTGTAGAGTTTTCAAAAAAGAGATTGAAGACGCTCTTGCCACGCAGTAAGGGAACTTTTTTCACCTCTCTAGAGGGGTCGGTCACACTGACAAACTGCTGTGCAGTATCTAAGATATGGATAAGCTGCTCTCTAGGCAGACCCTCAAGGGTCACAAGATGCGTTAAATCACCTGCAGCATTGAATTGATTAAATGGTTGAATAAACTCACTCATCAGTCGCGATCCTCAAGTTGAAAGGTGAATTTACCGTCGGTATTTTTTTCCAAGACAAGTACTTGGTGATCAGGGGCTTGCACTTTCTCGCCCACGAAATCTGCAGAAATAGGTAGCTCACGATTATCCCGATCTGCCAATACCATCAACTCCACTTTGGCTGGTCGACCAAAGTCAAATAATTCATTTAGTGCAGCACGTACAGTTCTGCCTGTTAGCAAAACATCGTCAATCAAAATAAGATGTGCGCTGTTCACGTCATAAGGCAACTGGGTGGGCATTGTTTTAGCGGTCCGAATTGCAGTCATGCCTTTTTCAGCGTAGTCATCACGATGAAAGGCGACATTAATGACCCCGTAATGAGGTAATTCCAAATCAGCAGCCAGACGCTCAGCAATCCATGCTCCGCCCATGGCTAAACCAGCCAGTTCAAAAACTTCCCCTGACGCCTTGCGCTTGCGCAAAACTTCTAGCAACTTTAGATAGGACTGCTCAGCATTCATCTCAACTTATCCTAATTCTTCTCATGAAAGTACTGCTCCAAAATCAAGGCAGCAGACTGTGCATCCAAATTGTCCCGCATCTCTGGATTTCCCTTCAAAATAGCTGAGGTATAGCGTTCATCCACCCAATCGACCGGCAGATGAAAGCGTCCGTTGAGCTGATTCCCAAACCTCTGGGCCTTTGCTGTCATTTCATGGGGTACGCCATCAGGATGTCTTGGGAGACCAACAACCAATTGATCAGGCTGCCATTCCTGAATTAGGGCCCCAATAAGCCTAAAACGAGTGTCATCGCCATTTTCAGCAATGGTTTGTATAGGCTGCCCAGCTTTAGTTACCGTATTTCCAATAGCCACCCCAATTCTGCGAGTGCCATAGTCAAAAGCCATTACTGTGAGGTCTTTTTTCGCCTCAGGCATGTCCTGCCTCGCCAGAGAGGTGAGAAGGATCAAAACCGAGATGGCTCATAGTCCGCTCGTAGCGCTGGCTAGAAGGGGTATTGAAAATAATCTCTGCCATCTCCTCACGGCTCAAGGGAACATTAATCCAGCCGTTGAGCGCAATTTCTTCTTCTAGCTGCCCTGCTCCCCAACCGGAATACCCAAGGGTCATTTGAAAATGCTTTGGGCCTTGACCATTGGCGACCGCTTCTAAAACATCCTTGGAGGTAGTCATGGTGAGGCCCCCTGGCACTGCAAGGGATGATGAGTAGGCACATTCAGGGTTTGGCTCGTGCAAAACAAAGCCTCTTTCAATCTGTACTGGCCCGCCAAAATAAACTGGTTGCTGAAGTAAAGGGGCTATTTCAAGTTTGAGTTCAATTTTGTCAAACAGGGTTGCTAAATCAACCTCGGTTGGTCGATTCACCACTAAGCCCATGGCGCCCTTCTCTGTATGCTCGAACAGGTAAATCACAGAGCCTGCAAAATTCTCATCCACCATGCCAGGCATAGCAATTAAAAACTGATTTGCCAGATGATCGGCGGAATAGGAGATGGATGACCCCGCACTTGGGGTTTGGGTGGGTTTTAGTGCTGCGCCCACAGGGGCTTTCTTAGCCGAGCTCATGTAGGTTTATTTTACCGAATTTACTGATTCACTAGATCTTTCCGGTAGCCCAATAAGCGAACAGGCCAATTGCCTCATGGGTCAGCTTATGCCAATTCTGAATCCCATCCTCCAGATCAAATGAAGCCCACCTCAAAGTGGAAGCAGTTTGATAATCCACTGGCACCGGAACCACCTGGATCCCCTGTTTTTCGAAAATCTTCACAGACCGATACATGTGACTTGCGGAAGTAATTAAAAGCCAAGGCTTTAGGGCCCCATCGGAATTCTTTTCGCCGAACTCGCCAATCATCGGCTTCATGTACAAAACGTTCTCATAGGTATTGCGAGATTGATTCTCATAATGAGCCGATTTATCTGCCAAACCCTGCTCAGCAATCAATTGCTTAAAGGCATCCGCCTCTGATACCCCCTTGGGGGATAGGCGCCCTGAGAAGCCACTAAATATAAAAGGTAAATTTGGGTATTTACGTATGAGCTCAAATGCCTTAGTTACACGCTCCGCTGCAGCGCCAATTGAAATCTCGCCACGATCTACGGCAATTTCACCACCCTCGATTGCGCCACCCAAAATGATGATCCCACCAATATCTTTCTCTGAAATTTGAGCCAAATTGGTCTTTGGAACAACGTCCTCAAGCGCCCGTAAAAATATTTCCGATGTCGGCAACCACCCTACCAGCAGTAGATCCAGCAAAGCAAGCAGCAGAAAACGCTTACATAGATGAGATTTTCTCAAACCCAGAAATAAGAGACTCAGAACCACAAAGACAATAACCCAATTTAATGGCTCAATGCAAAACTGCACAGCCTTTGAGACTATAAAAAATAATGTATCCATATGAAGAAGGATATTACCCTGTCGCTCAAGCACGCCAATCAAATAAGCCCTAAGATAGTGGCTATGAAAAAAGTACTGGTTTGGCTACGTCGTGATCTGCGTCTTTATGACAACACAGCCCTTCATCACGCTCTCCAGCAAAACAATCAAGTCTGGCTAGCCTTTATTTTTGATATTGGCATCCTCAAACCCCTCATACAAGGGGAGCTAGATCAAGATGGGCTTAAGCATGATCGGCGAGTAGACTTTATTTGGCAAGGCATTCAAAAGATTGATGAGGAACTGCGCCAACAAGGTGGTGGTCTGATCATTCGCTATGGCAATCCCACGGAACGCATTCCCCAGATCGCTCGTGAGCTTGGTGTAGATGCTGTATTTACCAATCGTGATTACGAACCCTCTGCCATTGCTCGCGATGAAATGGTTAAAGATAAATTGTCTGAGCTCGATATTGAATTTGAAGATTTCAAGGATCAGGTCATCTTTGAGAAAAAAGAAATCCTCACCAACTCGAATACTGTCTTTTCGATCTTTACACCCTACAAAAATAATTGGCTGAAGACGCTTCGAGAACAAGACTTAGCTGCTTATGATTGCACTCCCAAGAACAATCAATTTGCACCCATTCCAAAAAAACTCGATTCACCATTGCCAAGCCTTAAATCAATGGGATTTGCAAAAACTGGTATTGAGTCCTATTTGCCACCAGGCTCTGATGGTGGACAACATTTTTTGGAAGACTTTCTCCCGCGCATTGATCAATACCAGATTGGCAGAGACTTTCCGGCCATCAAAGGTGTTAGCTACCTGTCCACCCATTTACGCTTTGGCATGCTATCGATTCGAGGTCTGGTCCGGGAGACCCATCGCCGTATGCTTGCTGGCAGCATGGGTGCCACCATTTGGTTAAGCGAACTCATCTGGCGTGATTTTTATTTCATGATTCTGGCCAATCATCCCAGGCTTGCCGATGGTGTTTCCTTCAAACCAGATTACAACAATATTCAGTGGGAAAGTGGCTCGATTGCCAAAAAACTCTTTACCGCCTGGTGTGAAGGCAAGACCGGCTATCCACTAGTAGATGCAGCCATGCATCAACTCAATCAAAGCGGCTATATGCACAATCGACTGCGCATGGTCGTTGCTAGCTTTTTAACAAAGGATCTGGGCATTGACTGGCGCTGGGGTGAGGCCTACTTTGCAGAGCATCTAAACGACTTTGAATTTTCCTCTAATAATGGCGGCTGGCAATGGGCTTCATCATCGGGTTGTGATGCTCAGCCATATTTCAGAATTTTTAATCCCATCACACAGTCTGAAAAATTTGACCCTGAGGGTAAATTTATTCGCAGATATTTACCTCAACTAGAAAAACTTTCAAAAAAATCTATCCACGCACCCTGGGAAGCCGGCCATATTGAGCTAGAAGCTGCGGGAATATTGCTGGGGCGAGACTACCCATTGCCTGTCGTCAACCATGATGAAGCGCGCAAGAAAACCTTGGTGCGCTATAGCGTCGTTAAAAAAGTTAGTGCCGAATAGCTTCGTATTTGGTTTCCCCTTTAATATAGGGTATGAATAAGATTTACGCTATTGGCGATATACAAGGATGCGCCCCATCCCTCAAAAGCCTCATCAAGAAAATACCTAAAGAATCAAAAATGATTTTTCTGGGAGATCTTGTTAATCGTGGTCCAAGCTCACTTGGAACGCTTCGTCAGCTTAAGTCCCTCCAAGAGCAAGGTCGTGCTGAATGTATCTTGGGTAATCATGATTTGCATCTACTGGCAATCGATGCCGGCCTTCGCAAGACCAAAGGCCTGGATACTGTCAGTAGCATTCTCCGTGCCCCCGATCGAGCTGAGTTAATTCATTGGCTGCGCCATCGACCCATGGCTTTAAGTAATGGCAAAGTCATTACGGTTCATGCCGGAATTCTGCCGCAATGGGACCTTCAGCAAACTATCGAGTGCGCACAAGAAGTTGAAAAAGCTTTGCGGAAAAAATCCTATGTTGATTTTCTGGCTAATATGTATGGCAATGCCCCCAATAAATGGAGTAATTCCTTAAAAGGTAGCGAACGTCTGCGCGTAATCACTAATGCTCTAACCCGTTTGCGTTTTTGCACCCCCACAGGGCAAATGGAATTTGAAAGCAAAGAAGGTCTGGAGAATGGGCCTAAGGGATACATTCCTTGGTTCAAAGTTCCAAAGCGTAAAACCCAAGATGCTTTGGTTTATTTCGGGCACTGGTCTACCTTGGGTTTAATGAGGCGAAACAATGTCATTGGGCTCGATACGGGTTGCGTCTGGGGTGGCAAACTTACCGCTATGGAAATCCCAGACTCAGGCAAAGACTCTAAGAAACTAGAAATCATTCAAGTAGACGGCTACGACCATCCCTTGAGGATGTAAAAAAGTCTTAGAGCTTCTGAAAAGACGTTTCTGCAGCAGTGATGATTTGTGCAAGCACTGCATCATCATGTGCAATCGAAGTAAATCCAGCTTCGTAAGCTGATGGCGCAAGATATACACCTTCATCTAACATTGCATGGAAGAACTTTTTAAATGCCTCAATATCCGTTTTAGTAACTGCTTCGAACGTGGTTGGCACTTTATCTGCAAAGTAAAAGCCAAACATGCCACCAACACTATCAACAGCAAATGGAATGCCCGCCTTATCAGCGGCCTGCTTCAATCCCGTCATCAGTTTTTGGGTTTGAGTGCTCAAACAATCGTAAAAGCCAGCTCGAGAAACAATCTCTAAAGTTTTAAGTCCAGCAGCTACCGCAACCGGATTACCAGACAAGGTACCTGCTTGGTAAACATTTCCCAAAGGCGCTAACTTGGACATGATTTCTTTTTTACCGCCAAAGGCAGCCATTGGCATACCGCCGCCCATTACCTTACCGAGACAAGTCAGGTCAGGAACAATCCCTTGCAAAGATTGCGCACCACCCAAGGCAACCCGGAAACCGGTCATGACTTCATCGTAAATTAATACACTACCGTGCTTACTAGTCAAATCACGAATCGCCGATAAAAATGCTTTTGAAGGCTGAATCAAATTCATATTGCCAGCAATAGGCTCCAAGATGACTGCTGCAACTTGGTCTCCCTGCTTCTTGAATACCTCTTCAATGGCAGCAACATCGTTATAAGGCAGCACTAAAGTATGCTTCACCAAATCCTGAGGAACGCCGCCAGAAGATGGCGCATTCTGAGTAGAGTCGGCAAAGGTTAATAAGCCAGACCCCGCTTTAACCAGCAAACTATCGGCATGGCCGTGATAGCAACCTTCAAACTTAATAATCAAATCGCGCCCAGTATGGCCACGCGCTAAGCGCAAAGCACTCATCGTTGCTTCGGTCCCGCTAGATACCATGCGCACCTGCTCAATGCTCGGCACCAATGCGCAAATACGTTCAGCCAATTCGATTTCGCCTTCGGTCGGCGCACCATAACTAAAGCTTGTCTCTGCCGCCTTTTTTACTGCCTCTACTACTTCAGGGTTGGCGTGACCAACAATCATCGGACCCCATGACATGATGAGATCGATATAGCGCCTATCTTCAACATCCCAAAAATAGGGGCCTTTTGCCTTAGCAACAAAACGGGGGGTGCCCCCAACCTGCCGAAAAGCCCTCACTGGAGAATTAACACCTCCAGGAATGGTTTTTTGTGCACGCTCAAATAAAACGTCGTTTTGTCCCACGGTCATTTCCTATCTATTAAATCGCCATCATTTCAAAATCTTCCTTACGGGCGCCACACTCAGGACAAGTCCAATTCATAGGAACATCTTTCCAAAGTGTTCCAGGTGCAATGCCCTCTTCAGGCAGCCCTGCGGCTTCGTCGTACACCCAACCGCAAATAAGACACATATACGTTTTAAATTCCATTGCCAAACTCTTTCTTCACTCAACTCAATATTTATATTTTAAGACTCGCGCTTTTGATGCATCTCAAATTTGAAGAGACGACATTCCAATGGGCCATTAAATAAAGGGGTGCGCTTTGACTCTTTGATGCGCAATTGACCCGGCAGCGCCATATCAGCAGTTAATACAAATACGTTCCAGCCACCAAACGCATCTTTTAAATGCTGGCCAAACTGCTGCAAAAACTCAACAAACTTAGGGTCTTGCTCCTCTTGTGCCTGGAGGCGCTTTAATGATTCACGGCTAGAACGTTTAGCACTTTGGCGACCAGTCTCTAAATTCAACTCAAAACGATTCTCAGGCTCTTGCTCTTCGTATTCGGCCTCACGATCAGAGCCACGCTCTTGCCCACGCCCACCCTTCAGTACTAAGCGCTCGCCATAAGGAGGATTCAGTAGCATTACTCCTGCTTGCGAACTAGCCGGTGGCTTTGCAGCCAATGCGTCTACCTGACGCACTACTGGCAAACCAGGCAATTGGGCGCGCTGCCAGTTCCCTTTGAACATGGAGACTAACTTTTCATTAATATCACCGCCGGTGATCAATAAGGAATCAGCATCTGGGTACTGCTTACGCTTTTCCAAAATCTCTGCCAAAGCAGAATCTTTCAAACCAATCCAACGCTTTTGCTCGGTGGCTTCATTGAAGGGTTTTAACCTCTGAAAACCAAATCCATGTGCAGAGGTCACGAGAGGTCGATAAGCCAATCTACTTGGCTTGGCATCTTCGCCATACATACCCGACCGAATCGCACCCGACGGAATAGCCAATGCCATTTGTGCGGCCTCAATCAAGAAAGTACCGCTACCGCACATCGGATCAAACAGAATCTGCGAGGGTTTCCAGCCGGTAATCGACAAAATGCCAGCAGCTAAATTTTCTTTCAACGGGGCATCGCCTTTTTCATCTCGCCAGCCACGCTTAAATAATGCCTCGCCAGAAGTATCTAAATAAATAGTGACTTGAGTTGCCGTAAGGTGTGCCTGAACTCTCACATCTGGAAATGCAGTATCAATACTCGGGCGATCGCCAGTCACATCGCGAAGGCGATCCACAATCGCATCTTTTATTTTTAAGGCCGCAAAGTTCAAACTTTTGAGCGGTGAACGATGAGCAGTGACATCCACCCGAAGAGTTTGTTGAGAACTAAACCACTCCTCCCAAGCAAGCCCACTAGCTAGACGGTATAAATCTTCTTCTTGACGATATGGCGCCTCGGCCATTTGCAACAAAACACGGCTAGCAATCCGCGAATGAAGGTTCAGTGCCATAGCAGCGGATAAAGGGGCGGCAAGACCGACGCCACCTGTGGGGCTGGTTGGAGTTGGATCAATGACCCATTTCCCTAAAGCTTGTGAATCTGCTCGCTGTGCAATGGCTGCTAACTCTTGGGCAAGCGGTGCTTCTAATCCACCGGGACAAACAACAAAAAATCTCATGAGGCTAACAATCTAAAAGGGGTGAATTAAGGCTTAATGACAACCAAAGCAACAATCACGATCAGCAAAAGCACGGGGACTTCATTGAACCAGCGGTACCAAACACCAGATCGCTTATTCATACCTGCACGAAACTTCTTTAACAAGCCCCAGCAGGCGTGGTGATAACCAATTACCAGAATCACAAAAAATAATTTGGCGTGCATCCAAACTTCGCCCCTGCCTATGCCGAAAAACAGCCAGAGCATTAAGCCCAATAAAACTGCTGGCACCGCCAGAATAGTCATAAAACGAAAGAGTCGATCGGCCATGCCCAGAATGCGAGCATGTGCTTCCGCATTTTTTTCGTCAGCCAAGTTCACAAAAATACGCGGGAGATAAAAAAGACCTGCAAACCAAGAGGCAATAAAAACAATATGGAATGTCTTAATCCAAAGATAGGTGTTACCCATTAATTGCATCCTTGCTGATATGTAAATGCGCTCACGTGCATTTAAGTACGAATCTCGCCATGACCCATGACGATATATTTAAGAGAGGTCAAGCCATCCAAACCAACCGGACCGCGTGCATGTAGTTTGTCATTGGAGATGCCAATCTCTGCACCTAAGCCATACTCGAAGCCATCAGCAAAGCGGGTGCTGGCATTGACCATCACGCTGGCACTATCAACTTCTCGTAAGAATCGATCTGCATTAACCTTGTTATTGGTAATGATGGCATCCGTATGTTTACTACCATAACGCTCGATGTGATTCATGGCCTCATCAATATCCGACACTGTCTTAATCGCCAAAATAGGCGCCAAGTACTCAGTCTGCCAATCTTCCTCTTTAGCGTCCACTAGGCCCTTAAAACCAGCATCCTCTAGAGTTTTACGAGTCAGAGCATCCACACGAAGCTCAACACCTTTGTCTTGATAAATCTTGCAAAGCGTTGGCAATACCTGAGAGCCCACTTCCTTGTTTACGAGCAAAGTCTCCATAGCATTACATGGTGCATAGCGCTGTGTCTTGGCGTTATCGCAGACTTTAATCGCCATCTCGATATCCGCATCAGCATCAATATAAGTATGGCAAATCCCATCCAAGTGCTTAATCATTGGCACGCGCGCTTCAGCCATTAAACGAGCAATCAAACTCTTGCCGCCGCGTGGCACGATGACATCAATATATTCGTTCATGGTGATCATTTCACCTACAGCGCTTCTGTCGGTAGTAGCCACAACTTGCACAGCATCCGTTGGCAAGCCAGCAGCGGCCAAACCATCTTGAATAATCTTAGCTAATACCGTATTTGAATCAATCGCCTCAGATCCGCCGCGCAAGATGACAGCATTCCCAGACTTCAAACACAGTGCTGCTGCATCAATCGTGACATTAGGGCGAGATTCATAAATGATGCCAATAACGCCGAGTGGAACACGCATTTGCGCTAACTCAATTCCGGATGCTTGTTTTTTTAATGCCGATATTTTTCCAATCGGATCTTCAAGCGAAACAATTTGCTCCAATCCAAGCGCCATCGTCTCGATCGTTTTTGAGGTCATAGTGAGACGATCAATAAAGGCAGCATCTTGGCCACCCGATTGAGCCCGCTCGATATCGCCCTGATTAACCTTCTGAATCTGGGCAGACTGCTCACGTACTAATTTGGCGATGTGCAGTAAGGCTTGATTTTTCTGCTCACTAGATGCGCGAGCCATGGCACGCGATGCACTACGTGCCCGCTTACCAATATCTTGCATCATCTTTTTAATTGAAGAACTCATGTTTAATCATCTACCAATATTTAACTTGTCTTTACTTAGCGCAACAAACTGCCAACTAAACGTAAACCATCCCAAGGGTCTGATGGCAACTCTGCCGAATATAAGCCTTTAACCTGACGATCCAATCCTGCAGCAACCTGCATTGCTCTGCGCAACCTTAAAGGCTGAACTCGCCTGAGTGCATTTGGGTAAAGACGTTCTTTATTTCCCCACACTCGATTAGCGCGCATGAGTTGCTGTACCGACTCACCAGCATCACTCGCAGCCTTTAGTTTAGATAGTATCCGAAGCTCTTCAGTTACGCTCCATAGAATTAAGACTAGCGGCTCACCCTCGCCTTTGAGGCCATCTAGCATGCGATTGAGGCGCCCCAAATCGCCAGCCAACATCGCTTCAGTGACTTCAAATACGTTATATCGCGCTACTTTCAAAATCGCAGAACGAATTTGCTCTTCGGTTAATTTCCCAGTTGGATATAGCAATCCCAGCTTCTGAATCTCTTGGTGGGCAGCAATCAGATTACCTTCAACCTGATCGGCAATGAACTCTAGTGATCTCTGACCCTCAGGCCCAGACTCCACTTCTTGACCCTGCTTCTTCAAACGCCCTGCAATCCAACTTGGCAAGTAGCTACGATCCAAAGAATCAATCTGAATCGCCATACCCGCATCGTCTAAGGCGCTAAACCATGCAGAAGTTTTAGTCTTGCCATCTAACCTGGGCAAAACTATGCAAACCACTGTATCTGGACCATCTGGACCCACTGCCTGCGACTGAATCTGTGCTGCAAACTGTTTTAAAGCTTCGGCGCCATCACGACCCGGCTTGCCTGTAGGGATACGCAACTCTACCCAGCGCTTATCCCCAAAGAGTGACATGGTTTGTCCTGCGTTCATCAGGGCACCCCAATCAAAGCCACGCTCTTGAAGCAAAACTTCACGCTCGGTATAGCCTAATTTTTTTGCAGTAGCCCGCAGTTGATCCATCGCCTCCATCATCAATAGCGGTTCATCACCACTAAACAGATACAAGGGTTGAATAGCGCTAGCAGAACTGAGCGATTTGAGATGTGCTTGCAAGGCATCCACTTTAACCATGCGAGATCATTACTCCCCTTAAAAACTTCTGGCTTGCGGAGCTCTTGCGGAGGCAGCTACTCGGCGCAAAATCTGCACAGCCAAATCACTACGCATAGAGGTTAAGAACTGTTGCTGCTGGACATCCGTTGCCAGAACAGTAGAAACTGAGAAATCCATATCGCGAGTGATATAAATTTCCGCCTCAGGAACAATTTCAGCACCTGCGGTATCAAAAGCCCTAAAACCAACTCGAATATTTAAACGGTAGGCAGAAACTTGGCCATTAGAGTTGTACGCCAAAATCTCTCGACCACTAATATCGTTGGTGATCTCTAGAATTAAATCCGCATCCTTTGGATTAATAGCCACTTTCGCATCTGTTCCAGTCAAAATAACTCTCTGTAAATCAGCCCGCATCGGCGGCGAAGGATTGCCAGTAATGGCAATAAACTTATAGGGAAGATCAACCATGCCACGTAAACGATAGCCACAAGCCATTAATGAGCCCATTGACAGCAAGCCGAATAGACCAAGCGTAGCCCGGCGCAAAGTATTGATTCCTTTTGCATCCAACTGCATTTTTTGATCTTGGCTCATATATTCAGTTTCTATTAAAGGTCTGGGTAATGACTTAAGCGACAATGTTGATCAAACGACCTGGAACCACAATCACCTTCTTGGGTGGTCCGCCATTTAGAGCTTTTAAGGCCGGCTCGCTTTGTAATGCTAAAGACTCAATCTGTTCCTTAGACGCATCAGCCGGAACACGAATATCACCGCGTAACTTACCGTTGATTTGTAACATGAGCGTAATCTCCGTTTGAACCAAGGCTGCATCGTCTACCGTAGGCCATGGGGCATCTAATATAGGTCCAAATACTTTGAAGTACCCAGCATCCTGCCAAAGCACATGCGTCAAATGAGGTACTACTGGATAAAGGATGCGCAAGAGAATGCCCAAACACTCTCTCAACACAGGAGCGCTAATAGCATTGCCATCACCCAACTTCACTGGCTCAAGAACATTTAACATCTTCATGGCAGCAGAGACAATGGTGTTGTACTGACGGCGCTGATAATCAAAGTTAGCCTGCTTCAAAATGGAGTGCACTTCGCGACGCAATTGTTTTTCAACGTCACTTAAGTTGGCTGGCAAGCTATCTGATGCAGCACTAATAGCAGTAGCCTGACTACTGGAATACATCCAAACGCGACGCAAAAAGCGCGATGCGCCTTCAACACCAGCACCAGACCATTCCAACTGCTGCTCCGGTGGGGCAGCGAACATCGTAAAGATACGAGCAGTATCGGCGCCATATTGATCAATCAAGGCCTGTGGATCAACACCATTATTCTTGCTCTTGGCCATCTTCTCAACACCACCAATAATGACCGGGGTGCCAGAGGAGTCGCCTATTAACTTGGCGCCTTGGGGGCGACCTTTGTCATCAAGATCTAACTCAACATCAAGGGGGTTTAACCATGTCTTCTTACCAGAGGCATCTTCTGTGTAATAGGTTTCATTGAGAACCATGCCTTGGGTTAGCAAATTCTGGAAAGGCTCATCAAAGGTAATCAAGTTGAGATCACGCATGACCTTAGTCCAAAAACGTGCATAGAGTAAATGCAAGATGGCATGCTCAATGCCGCCAATGTATTGGTCCATGGGCATCCAGTATTCATTACGCTCATCGACCATTGTTGTCGCTTTAGGGCCGGTGTAACGCATGAAGTACCAAGAAGAATCCACAAAAGTATCCATCGTATCGGTCTCACGACGCGCAGGCTTGCCACATTTTGGGCACTTCACATTGAGGAAGTCCGCACGCTTATTGAGTGGGTTTCCACTGCCATCCGGTACACAGTCCTCAGGCAATACCACCGGTAAATCCGCTTCTGGAACTGGAACTGCACCGCATCCTGGATTTTGATCGTCACCACAGTGAATAATGGGAATCGGGGTACCCCAATAGCGCTGACGAGAAATTCCCCAGTCGCGCAAACGATAAGTCGTTTTGATTTCACCGATACCCATTGCTTCTAAATCTTTGGCGACAGCAGCAACTGCCTCCTCATATGACATGCCATCGTACTTACCGCTATTAAGGCATTCAACCCCATCTTTTTGGGCATACCAATCTTGCCAACGGGTGGCATTAAACATCTCAGAAGGGCCGCGCAAGGCAATCACTTGCTTAATAGGCAAGTCATACTTGAGCGCAAATGCAAAATCACGCTCGTCATGTGCGGGCACGCCCATCACCGCACCATCACCATAAGACATCAACACATAATTACCGATCCAGACTGGTACCGGTTCATTCGTCAGGGGATGGGTCACATACAAACCAGTGAACATCCCTTCTTTTTCTTGTGTGGCTAGATCGGCTTCAATCACGCTACCGGTTTTGCATTTCTCAATAAAGGCGGCAAGCGCTGGATTGTTAGCGGCTGCTTGTGTAGCCAAAGGATGTTCAGCTGCAACAGCGCAGAAAGTAACACCCATAATGGTATCTGCTCGTGTGGTGAACACATACAACTGACCGTCTTGAATAAAATTGCCATGGGCATCAGCAATCTCGTGCTTAAACGCAAAGCGCACGCCACGACTTTTACCAATCCAATTTTGCTGCATGGTTTTAACGCGCTCAGGCCAACCTAAGCTATCCAAACCAGAAAGTAATTGCTCTGCATATGCGGTAATGTTGAAGTAATAACCTGGAATTTCACGCTTCTCGACTAAAGCACCAGAACGCCAACCGCGACCATCAATCACTTGTTCGTTAGCTAAAACAGTTTGATCAACTGGATCCCAGTTCACCACCTGGGTCTTGCGATAAGCAATCCCCTTTTCTAACATCTTCAAAAAGAGCCACTGATTCCAACGATAGTAGTCAGGATTGCAAGTGGCGACTTCACGAGACCAATCAATCGCTAGACCCATCGCAGCCATTTGCTTTTTCATATAAGCAATGTTGTCGTAGGTCCATTTGGCCGGCGGAACCTTGTTCTGAATCGCTGCATTTTCTGCAGGCATACCAAATGCATCCCAGCCCATTGGCATCAATACGTTGTAGCCTTGCATACGCAATTGACGTGCCATCACATCATTGATGGTGTAGTTGCGTACGTGACCCATATGCAACTTACCGGATGGGTAAGGGAGCATTGAACAGGCGTAGTACTTTGGTTTTTTCTTACCAGTGGCATCAACTGCATTCTCAGCCACTTTATAAACTTGTGCGCTCTCCCAATCAGCTTGCGCTGCCGCTTCAATACTGCGGTGGTCGTAATCCTTACTCATTCAATACAACTCTTTTCTTCTATTTTTATCGGGTAATTTTTTGCAGATGCCTTACTTACGCAAGCCTAGAACATCTTGCATGTCATATAGGCCTGACGCTTGGTTTTGCAAGAAGCGTGCTGCGCGTAAAGAGCCTTGAGCATAGGATTGACGGCTCGAGGATTTATGGCTGATTTCAATCCGCTCGCCATCACCAGCAAACAGAACCGTATGGTCACCAACGATATCGCCACCACGAATGGTTGAGAACCCAATGGAGCCTTCTTTACGTTCGCCGGTATGACCCTCACGAGCATAAACAGCCACGTCATCTAATTTCTCACCCAAGGCGTCGGCAATTACTTCACCCATCTTTAATGCTGTACCTGAAGGCGCATCTACTTTATAGCGATGATGAGCTTCAATAATCTCAATGTCATAACCTTGGTTCAACATCTTGGCAGCAATCTCCAGAAGCTTGAAGGTCGCATTGACACCTACACTCATGTTGGGCGCAAACACAATTGCTAATTTTCCCGAGGCCTTTTTAAGATTTGCGATCTGCTCTGAACTCAGACCAGTGGTGCCAATAATCATTTTGGTGCCAGTTTTTTCGGCTACTTCTAAATGCGCCATTGTTCCTTCTGGACGGGTAAAGTCAATCAGGAATTCTGCTCCACTAAGCGCTTGCGCTATATCAGCAGTAATCGCTATGCCAGTTTTTTTACCTAAGAATGCGCCAGCGTCTTCACCCAGTTGCGGGCAGGAGCTATGCTCTAGCGCACCGACTAGTTGAGTATCAGCAGTATTGAGCACAGCTTCAATCAGCATTTTTCCCATGCGACCGGTTGCTCCAGCAATTGCAATCTTCATCATTTATTTCTTCGCTTCTTATCAAAGGTATTCAAAGCCGTTTGCTCTGACATCCATACAAAAGTAATTCTGCTTACTGCCTATAGCTACTTCGTTTCGGTTGCCACTGGAACATTCAAAGCGCCAGGTCCCAATGCTTCAGTTGATGGCACGGGTTGTCCTTCTGTTGGCTTTTTTGAAAAACTAAAAAAGTCCCAGAATGAGCTTTTGCTCTCGTTAGCAACAGGTATGGGTGTGCCAGCAGGCAAGTTATCAGTTTTGCTCGGTACCAGTAATTCAGGCTGCTGGAGAGGTGGTGTTACTGGCGCTTTATTCGAGCCTGTCATCACATCCCAAAATGAGCGCTTCGCTTTAGCATAGCTATCAATCTCAGCAACCAACTCCACATCCGTTGGTAAGGCATCGCCCTCAAACTTCACGAGCTTGTCACCATCAAAAAACAGTGTGATGCGACGATCTTTACCAACCACTTGACCATTGCGCTTAAATTCAAAAACATAGTCCCAGCGATTTGCATGGAAGTAATCTGCTAATAAAGGAGTACCCAAAATTTGTCGTACCTGCTCACGCGTCATACCCAGTTTCAATTTAGAGTATTGCTCCGAAGATACGAAATTGCCCTGAACGATATCTGGCACATAAGGCCTAAAAATCTTATTCATCCAGGTACGCTGGGTGTCATCCACTGCGGTAGTGCACCCACTAAGGCCGATAAACCCAATAAAGGTAACAGTCCAAAAGCTCCGCAAAGCTGGATTCAAAAAACGTCTAAAAAGTTCAAGGCAATTTTGCATGGCTGGCCGTATCATTAAGACATTGATTTTAGCGCCCAAAGCCATGAATACGACCCAAAACCCTACTCCAGCAGATTTGCGCGATATTGGCCTAAAAGCCACTGGTCCCCGCATGAAGATTCTGGACTTTTTTCATCAGAATGGTGGCACCCACTTTAGCGCTGAAGACGTCTTTAATGCACTCGCAAAAGATGATCAAGAAATTGGTTTAGCAACTGTTTATCGCGTTCTTACACAGTTTGAGCAAGCTGGGCTGTTGCTTCGCAGTCATTTTGAGTCCTCCAAGGGTGATAGTCGGGCGATTTATGAGCTCAATGAAGGGCAACATCACGACCATTTGGTATGCCTAGATTGTGGGCATGTAGAAGAGTTTGTAGACGAAGCTATAGAAAAACGGCAACGGGACATCGCCAAAAACCTTGGATTTAAGCTCCAGGAGCACACATTAGCCATGTATGGGCACTGCGATAAGAAGAATTGCCGGAATAAACAGAAATAGGCAAATATAGTAAATAAGCGCAGATAAAGAAAAAAGACCTCATTTAGAGGTCTTTTTCATATAAAACAGTACTTTTAACGAATCTTGACCTACTTTACAGCCATCAAAGCCTCAGCAGCATTCAACATTTGCACTGAATAACCCCATTCGTTGTCATACCAAGCTAATACTTTCACCAACTTGCCATCCGCAGAGACACGAGTTTGTGAAGCGTCGTAAATACTGGGGCGTGGATCGTGGTTGAAGTCGATAGAAACCAAAGGTAAGGTGTTAAAGCCCAAAATGCCTTTCAGCTCACCCTCGCTGGCCGCCTTCAAAATTGAGTTCACTTCATCCACGCTCGTGGCGCGACTGGCAGCAAAAGTTAAATCCACTACAGAAACATTGATGACCGGAACGCGCATCGCAAAACCATCAAAGCGCCCTGCTAAAGCTGGCAATACCAAGCCAACCGCTTTTGCCGCGCCGGTTTTAGTGGGGATCATGCTGGTCACTGCAGAACGGGCACGTCGCATATCCTTGTGATACACGTCAGTGAGAACTTGATCGTTTGTAAACGCATGGATAGTGGTCATCAGGCCAGATTCGATACCGATTTTCTCCAACAATGGCTTAACCAATGGCGCCAAGCAGTTGGTAGTACAACTCGCATTGGATACAACCACATCACTTGCCTTGAGCACTTGCTGATTCACGCCGTAAACAATCGTGGCATCCACATCTTTTTCGCCAGGCGCAGAAATCAATACCTTCTTTGCGCCCTGGGAAATGTGCACCATGGCTTTTTCTTTAGAAGTAAATTTGCCAGAGCACTCGAGCACTAAATCAACGCCTAACTCACCCCAAGGCGTTTCCAAAGGATTGCGGGTTGAGAACATCTTGATGCGATCGCCGTTCACCACCATGCAATCACCATCGACTTTTACTTCAGCAGGAAAACGTCCATGCGCAGAGTCATACTGCGTTAAATGGGCATTGATATCGATATCGCCCATTGCGTTAATCGCAACAATCTTGATATCCCGTCTTGGCTTTCCATTAAGCTGATCTTCATATAAAGCCCGCAAGACCATGCGTCCAATACGCCCATAACCATTGATAGCGACACGAATTGTCATTTAATTCCCCTTACTAATTTGAATTCTGTAATGAATACTTATTTCAGCTTTTATTATTGTTTATTTAAGAGCAATACATTGCTTGACGGTTTTTGCAATCTGATCCACCGTCAAGCCAAAATATTCATAGAGCACCGGCGCAGGTGCGGATTCACCGAAGGTATCCACTCCATGCACTGCTGCACAGCCATACTTCCACCAAAAATCCGTGACGCCAGCTTCGACTGCAATACGCGGAACTTTCGCAGGCAATACTTTGGCCTTATAAGCAGCATCTTGCTGATCAAATACGGTAGTTGAAGGTATCGACACCACCCGAATTCCTAAGCCTTCATTTTCTAAGCGCTCGGCTGTTTGCAAAGCCAAGGCAATTTCAGAACCTGTAGAAATGATGACCGCATCAATCGTGGATTTCTTCGAATCACGCAAGACATAGCCACCGCGCGCGATATCTTTTATCTGTTGCGCATTACGCGACACAAATGGACAGTTCTGGCGACTAAAAATTAAAGCGCTTGGGCCATTCTTACGCTCAATGGCTGAGCCCCACGCTACCGCACTTTCAGTGGTGTCACATGGACGCCAAACCATCAGGTTTGGAATCAAACGCAAGCTAGCCACGTGCTCAACCGATTGATGTGTTGGGCCATCTTCACCCAAACCAATCGAATCATGGGTGAACACAAAGATGCTACGCAACTTCATTAAGGCAGCCATCCGCAAGGCGTTACGACTGTAATCAGAGAAGGTGAGGAATGTACCACCAAATGGAATGTAACCGCCATGCAAAGCAATGCCATTCATGATGGCGCTCATACCAAATTCACGCACACCGTAGTTAATGTGGTTGCCCCACTGATCAGCGCGTACTGGTTTACATGTGCTCCAGTTGGTTAAGTTGGAACCCGTTAAATCTGCAGAACCACCCATGAACTCAGGCAATGCTGGAGCCAAGGCTTCGATCGCATTTTGACTGGCTTTACGTGTAGCAATCGTTTCTGCTTTCGTTTGGCAAGTTTTCAAATACGCATTCAGTGTTGCAGAAAAATCTTTCGATAGATCTCCTTGCATACGGCGCTGCAATTCAGATGCAAGTTCTGGATATTTATTTTTATAAGCTTGGAACTTCTTATTCCACTCGTGCTCGGCTGCTTGGCCGCGTTTTTTAAAATCCCATGCCGTATAAATATCTTTTGGAATCTCGAAAGGAGCATAAGGCCAGTTCAAAGCAACACGGGTTGCCGCAATCTCAGCAGCGCCCAATGGAGAACCATGTACCTTGTCGCTACCTGCCATATTGGGTGAGCCTTGACCAATTGCAGTCTTGCAACAAATCAATGTTGGCTTATCACTTTTCTTGGCTTGTGCAATAGCCGCTGCTACTGCCTCTGCATCATGACCATCCACCGCGCGAATTACATTCCAACCATAAGCCTCAAAACGCTTTGGCGTATCTTCGTTAAACCAAGAGACAACCTTGCCATCAATAGAGATGCCGTTGTCATCCCACATAGCAATCAGTTTATTAAGTTTCAGAGTACCAGCCAATGAACACACTTCATGACTAATGCCTTCCATCAAACAACCATCGCCTAAGAAAACATAAGTGTGATGATCAACAATGTTATGCCCGGGACGATTAAATTCTTCGGCTAATAATTTTTCTGCAATTGCCATCCCTACCGCGTTGGAAATTCCCTGACCCAAAGGTCCAGTGGTTGTTTCAACGCCGGGAGTAATACCGTACTCAGGATGCCCTGGAGTTTTGCTATGCAACTGACGGAAATTTTTCAACTCACCAATCGGTAAATCGTAACCAGTGAGATGTAAGAGCGAATACAACAACATGGAACCGTGACCATTTGATAAAACGAAACGATCGCGATTCATCCAATGTGGATCTGTCGGATTGTGTTGTAAATGTTCATTCCAAAGTCCAACGGCAATATCTGCCATCCCCATGGGCATCCCAGGGTGCCCTGAATTGGCTTGTTGAACTGCATCCATCGAAAGGGCGCGAATGGCATTGGCCATGCGAATTTGTAGGTTTGACATCGTAAAAGTGGTCTCGGGGAAAATAAATTGGCTATATTTCAGTAATGCCTCAATTTTATCTTCCCGGGCCTTGGGAAATCCAAAAGCCAACCACCCTCACCCCTGAGGTAGCCCACCATTTGCGAGTTCGCCGCGTCCAAGCTGGCGAAAGCTTCCCAGTATTCGATGGAAAAGGCCAAGTGGCCCAGGCAGAGCTCCTATCCTTGACTGCTAAATCTGGGGAGGCTCTGCTAACCCAAGCTCGCCTTGACACCCATCGTGAGAGCCCTTATGCCATTACATTGGCCCAAGGCCTTGCTGGTGGCGATAAAATGGACTGGATTGTTGAAAAGGCCATTGAAACAGGCGCCCAAAATATTGCCCCCTTGCAATGCGAGCGCTCCGTTATCAAACTCACTGGGCCCAATAATGCGGAACGCGCTCAAAAACGACTGCTCCACTGGAAGGGCATCATTCAAGCTGCCTGCGAACAATGTGATCGGACCGTTCTAGCTAACCTAGAGCCCATTCAAAGCTTTGAGAGCTTCCTTAAAGCCTCGCAAAAGCCAACATTAAAGCTACTCTTAAGTCCAGATGCCACCAAAAGCATGCATTCAGTGCTGATGGAGACAGTGCCTCAAGATATCGTCTTAATGATTGGTCCAGAAGGTGGTCACTCCCCAGAGGAGGAGGCGCTCGCCCAAGCTGCAGGCTATCAGCTCGTATCTTTGGGTGAACGGGTGCTGCGCACAGAAACAGCTGGTGTTGTAGCGATTACAGCCGTTCACACTATTTGGAACCCAGAAATGCAAAATCGCCTCAAATAGAGGCGATTAGGCTACATCGAATTGCTTGCTGATTAAGCGAATGAGTAGAAGACGCGATAAGGCGTACGACGCTCAGCCCAGAAATCAACTGCATCGCGGAAGACATCCAACAAGGTCTCGCGTGCTTCTTTGTCGAACTTCTGTGTACAAGGCAAGCCCTCTAGAACTACCACGAAGCCTGGCTGTGGGCCTGACTTATCTACCAAAGTAGTCAATGCATCTAAGAGCGGGTCATAGTTCTTTGCCTGCTGCTTAGTAAGCGAATAAGCAGTAGCAATAGACTCAAGGACCTCGCCTTTAGTCATTGCATGGGCACAGCTAGCGTAAATAAAGTGCTGACCTAATTCGGTAGCAGCTTCCTGCAGATCTGGCGTGCGGAAAGCACGAATAGATTGCACGATATTAGGGCGCACACTGCGCAACATTGCCGGTGGTCCGGCATCACGAACGGCCAAAGCGGCACGCCAAGTAGCTGTCACTTTTTTCCCCGAAACTTGATTTGCTGCATAGGTTTGTAAACGAGATAAACCACCCTGAGCATAAACATTGGCAGCGGATGACTCAGTTTCAAGTCGATCATTGCTGTCCCAACTTTCAGCCCGGCTATGTTCATCGAAGCTTGCTGTATTGGTGTTTTCAGAGCGATTATTCATGATGGGTGCTAGGTTACCCTTATCCCGCCATCAAATCAAGCCCAAATACAGTACATTTTATATAAACCATTGATTTATATAGAAATAATATATGTAAGTTATCACTAACTTACATATATTAGAAGCACTTAAGAGATCCCCCTGGCATTACTAGCGGCCTCTACAACTGCCAAAGTCGTCACATTGACTATCCGTCGCACTGTCGCAGCTGGCGTCAAAATATGAATCGGTTTAGCGACTCCTAACAACAATGGGCCAATCGCAATGCCATTACCCGCAGCTGTCTTCAATAAGTTGTAAGAAATATTTGCAGCATCAATATTTGGCAGAACAAGCAGATTCGCATCCCCCTTCAACGATGAAGAAGTAACAGCACCAGCACGAATGGTTGCATCCAATGCGCTATCGCCATGCATCTCGCCGTCGACTTCTAATTTCGGGTCCGCAATCTTCAGTAGAGCTAACACCTCACGCATTTTGATTGCAGAAGGTGCGTTGCTTGAACCAAAGTTGGAGTGCGAGAGCAGTGCAACTTTTGGAACGAGTCCTAATTTGCGCATCTCACTTGCGGCCATCAGTGTTAACTCTGATAACTGTTCAGCTGTTGGATCAATATTGATGTGGGTATCAACCAAGAATACTTGTCGACCAGGCAGAATTAAACCGGACATCGCACCATAAACATTTGCACCCGCCTCTTTGCCAATCACTTCATCAACGTATTTCAGATGCGTTGCAGTTTTGCCAATCGTTCCAGAGATCATGCCATCGGCCATGCCTTTAGAAATCAACATGGATCCGATCAAGCTATTACGGCGGCGCATCTCTAGCTTAGCAAAAGACTCTGTAACGCCTTTGCGCTCTGTTAAAGCGAGATAGGTCTGCCAAAAATCACGGAAACGGGAGTCATTTTCTGGGTTAACGATTTCAAAGTCATTCCCAGCCTTCATGCGCAAGCCAAATTTCTCAATACGATGCTCAATCACCGCAGGACGACCAATCAAAATCGGTGTTGCAAGATGCTCATCAATGATGATTTGGACTGCGCGCAATACGCGCTCGTCTTCACCTTCGGCAAAGACAATGCGCTTTTGGTTAGCCGGTACACGCTTAGCAATACTAAACAGTGGCTTCATCAAAGTGCCGGAGTGATACACAAACTGCTGCAATTGATTGCGATAAGCGTCAAAGTCTTTAATGGGGCGTAAAGCTACGCCGTCATCCATCGCCGCTTTTGCAACTGCAGGTGCAATCACAGTAATCAAGCGTGGATCAAATGGTTTTGGAATCAAATATTCGGGACCAAATGATAAATTCTCAATGCCATATACAGAAGCAACAACCTCACTCTGCTCAGCCTGAGCTAGCTCTGCTACGGCCTTTACAGCCGCGACTTCCATGCCACGTGTAATCGTGGTGGCACCTACGTCTAAGGCACCACGGAAGATGAATGGGAAACACAAAACATTGTTGACTTGGTTTGGATAGTCTGTGCGGCCCGTAGCCATGACTGCATCAGGACGAACTTCTTTTACTTCTTCAGGCAGAATTTCTGGGGTGGGGTTTGCTAAGGCGTAGATCAATGGCTTGGGAGCCATCTTCTTCACCATGTCTTGTTTAAGCACGCCACCAGCAGAGAGACCCAAGAAAATATCGGCACCTTCAATTGCTTCAGCCAGTGTACGCAGCTTAGTTTCTTGGCAGAACGGCTCCTTCTCAGGATCCATCAACTCTACGCGCCCTTTATAGGCAACACCAGCAAGATCGGTTACCCAAATATTTTTACGAGGAATGCCAAGATCTACTAAAAGGTCTAAGCAGGCTAAAGCAGCTGCACCAGCACCTGATGTCACCAACTTCACTTTGTCGATATCTTTACCAACCACTTTTAAGCCATTCAAAATAGCCGCGGCAACCACAATCGCAGTTCCATGCTGATCATCATGAAAAACAGGAATCTTCATGCGCGCTTGCAACTTGCGCTCAACCACGAAGCAATCAGGCGCCTTAATATCTTCTAAATTAATACCGCCGAAGGTTGGCTCAAGCGCAGCAATGATTTCTACTAACTTGTCGGGATCGTTCTCATTGATCTCAATATCGAATACGTCAATGCCAGCAAATTTCTTAAAGAGAACTGCTTTACCTTCCATCACAGGCTTACTTGCCAATGGCCCAATATTTCCTAAACCTAAAACAGCGGTGCCATTAGTAATCACTCCAACCAAATTTCCACGCGCCGTGTATTTAAAAGCATTAGCCGGATCTTTAACAATTTCTAAGCAAGGTGCAGCAACGCCAGGGGTGTATGCCAACGCTAAGTCGCGTTGATTGGTTAGCTGTTTCGTTGGTGCAATTTCGATTTTTCCAGGGACTGGAAACTCGTGGTAATGAAGCGCAGCATCTCTAAGGTCTGCAATTTGTTGATCTTTGCTATTGCTTGATTGGGTCATCTGTTAACTCGTTGTAAGACATATTGAGCCTTTTATTCTATTCCTCTCAGATGAAGAACTCCTAAGAGCCATAAAATGAGGCATGCATTCTGAACTTGGCGAATTTGAGCTCATTCAACGTTTTTTCAAAACGAGGGCGGAGGCTATGCCTTCTCCAGACGGCCAATCGATTGCGCTGGGGATTGGGGATGATTGCGCCCTCATCAAACCTCACTCAGAAGAAGAAATTGCCATTACTACCGATATGCTGGTCGAAGGGCGGCACTTTTTTGCGAATGCCAACCCAGAATGGTTGGGCCACAAAGCCTTAGCAGTTAACCTCTCAGACCTTGCTGCCATGGGCGCTAAGCCGCTTGGTTTCACGCTGGCTATCGCATTACCCCATGCCGATTTAGGCTGGTTAGAGGCCTTTAGCAACGGTTTATTTGCAGTTGCACAAAAATATTCTTGCCCACTGATTGGTGGTGACACTACCGCAGGTCCACTCAATATTTGCATCACAGCCTTTGGCAGCATCCCCCTCGGAAAAGCCATTAAGAGATCTGGGGCGATTGCAGGGGATGAGATTTGGGTGTCAGGCTCTGTAGGCGATGCAAGACTCGCACTTGCTGCACTGCGTCATGAATTACACCTTTCCACCATCGATTTACAAACGATTGAACTTCGCATGCATCAACCTACTCCCAGAGTTGATCTGGGAATCTGCTTAAGGGGTATTGCTAGCGCAGCCCTGGATATTTCCGATGGGCTCTTGGGCGATCTAAAGCACATACTCAAACAATCTAAAGTGGATGCCGAGATTTTTCTCGATCGCATCCCAAAATCTGTAACACTGCAACATCAGAGTGAAGCCATTCAGAATCAATTTGCTGCATGTGGCGGAGATGACTACGAGATTTGTTTTACAGCACATCCCGAGCAATGCAATGCCGTCAATGAAATCAGCAAAAAATTACATATAGCAATCACGCACATCGGTAACGTTAAAACAATGCAATCTGCAGAAGCAAGCATTCAGTTATTAAATAAAAATGGTGAAGCGTTGAGTGTCACTGAGACTGCAGGCCTTCTTAAATCATTCGATCACTTTGCATGAATCCAGAAATAAACCAAAGTCTAAGCGCAAAGCCAACTGTTAAATGGATGCTGGGGTCTGCAAGTCGTACCATTGCTTTTGGCTTTGGTAGCGGACTCAGCCCAATAGCGCCAGGTACTGCTGGCACTCTGTGGGCATGGGCTAGCTTTCTGATTGGAAGTTATTTCCTCACTACTGCAAACTGGCTCTGGATTATTGGCGTGGGAATCTTGCTGGGATGCTGGATCTGCGGACAAGTCAGTGAAGAGCTTGGCAAAAAGGATTTTGGCGGCATCGTTTGGGATGAGGTTGTGGCCTTTTGGCTCATTCTTGTACTCACAATGCCCATGACAATATGGATGCAAGCTTTAGCCTTTGGCGTCTTTCGTTTCTTTGATGCTGCTAAGCCAGGGCCAATTGGCTTGATTGATCATCACTTCAAACATCTCGAAGAAAATAATAACCAAGCACCCTCCAACATAAAGCAAACTCTTTGGCGAGGTTTTGGAATCATCGCGGATGATCTCGCTGCAGCTTTCCTAACGTATCTTGTGATCGTCGCAGTCCAAGTTGCCATTCAATTATCTATATGACCTCTACCTTAGACATCGCCAAGGAAGTCGCTAAGCACCTCATTGCCAGGGGCTGGACGCTAGCGCTGGCTGAATCTTGTACCGGCGGACTTGTATGTGCAGCCTTGACAGACTTGCCAGGCTCTAGTGACTGGTTCGAGCGGGGCTACATTACCTATAGCAATCAAGCCAAAACAGAATGTCTGGGCGTGCCAACTGAAACTATTGAATCTTTTGGAGCAGTGAGTGAACAAGTCGCAAAAGCAATGTCAGAGGGCGCACAAAAAAATGCTGGCGTTAACGTCGCCGTTTCGATTACCGGCATTGCAGGACCAGCAGGCGGCTCAATAGAAAAACCAGTGGGTACCGTTTGTTTTGGCTGGACGATTACAAAAGAAAATTTAGTAGCCATCACTATCTGCAAGACGATGCAATTTTCTGGAGATCGCCAAGCAGTTCGCGAACAAGCCCGCGACTATGCACTTTCTGAGCTGATTGAACTTCTCAAATAACTTAGTAAGTTATTTCATCCAACCTTTGTGATGGAAGTACCAAAGTGGGATGATCGCAGACACAATCATGACGCCAATAGCCATTGGGTAACCCCAGGATAAGTCTAGCTCCGGCATAAATCTATAGTTCATACCCCAGATACTGGCCAGTAATGTTGGCGGCATCAAGGCGACAGATACCACCGAGAAGATCTTGATGATTTTACTTTGGTTCAAGTTAATGAAACCAACCGTTGCATCCATTAAGAAGTTAATCTTATCGAACAAGAATGCGGTATGGTTTTCTAAAGAATCAATATCTCGCAGAATCTGACGTGCTTCTTCTTGTTGCTCATCAGATAATAATTTGCTGCGCATTAAGAAAGAAAGTGCGCGGCGGGTATCCATCACATTGCGACGAATACGTCCGTTTGTATCTTCTTCTGTTGCAATGGTTTCTAAAACTTCGGCAGCATCGGCATCATTAATGTCGTCAGAAAGCACTCGCTTACCAGCACGCTCTAAATTTTCGTAAACCTCTTCCAAGGCATCGGCAGAGTACTCAGCATCGGTTGAATACAAGTCGAGCAAAACATCTTTTGCATTGCTCACTGAGCCTGGGCGTAAACGGGCACGCAAACGCACCAAACGGAACACTGGTAAATCTTCATCATGAATAGAGAACAAAACTTGTTTGGTCATCACGAAAGCAACCCGGACGTTACGAGAAGTTTCTTCTTCGTCCAACAGGAAGTCAGTACGAATGTGCAAATGGCCGTCATCAGCCTCGAAATAGCGAGCTGAAGCCTCTAAGTCACCTAAATCATCTAATTCAGGCAAAAGTACACCAAATGCCTCTTTAATCCAGATAAGCTCTTCCTCTTCGGGATCGACAACGTCAATCCAGATAGGATTTGAATATTGCAACAATTCATTGCGATCTTCGACTTGCTCTTGAGAGAGGCGGCCATTTTGCAGAACGAACAAGTTGATCATGGTGAACTCCTAAGGAATGTGCGCTAGTTTATCCTATAGACCATGACAGTTTCACTAAAATAAGCTCAAATCCAATGAACTCCAGTCCAAATACCTTTACCCAGCAACTCCAGTCTGCATGGGCTTCCCAAGGCAGCATGCTGTGCATTGGGTTGGATCCAGATCCGAAGCGCTTACCCCCATCGCTACAAGGGAAACCAGAGGGCATTTTTGAGTTCTGCCGAGAAATCGCTGATGCCACAGCAGATTTAGCTTGTTCCTTTAAGCCCCAATTTGCTTACTTTGCATCTCAGGGCGCCGAAGCTCAACTAGAAAAACTCATAGCGCACCTGAAGCATAAATACCCCAAGATCCCTGTGATTCTGGACTCTAAACGTGGAGATATCGGCAGTACAGCCGAGCACTACGCCATGGAAGCCTTTGAACGCTATGGCGCCGATGCCGTCACTGTTAGCCCCTATATGGGCTTTGATTCGGTTGAGCCTTACCTGCGACACGCTGGCAAAGGGGTCATTATTTTGTGCCGCACCTCTAATCCTGGTGGGTCAGATTTGCAATTTTTAAATGTTGCTCCTGGTGGCGAACCACTCTATCTTCATGTGGCCAAATTAGCAGCCAAAAAATGGAATAGCTCCGGTCAAATCAGCCTGGTGGTTGGCGCTACCTTCCCAGAAGAGATTGCTAAGGTCCGGGCCGTTGTTGGCGAAATGCCACTGCTGATTCCGGGGATCGGTGCGCAAGGTGGTGATATTGACGCCACCGTCAAAGCAGGCAGTATTGCCAATAAACCAGGGATGGGAATGATGATCAACTCATCTCGAGCGATTTTGTATGCCAGCTCTGGATCTGATTTTGCAGAAGCCGCCAGAAAGGTAGCGCAAAGTACTCGAGATGCCTTACGCTCTGCAGCCACAAAATAAAACTAGCGGGACCCACTCTTTGGGATTGGCGTCAAAGCGACCCTGTCCATATTCTCCAGGATAAATTCTTGACGAGTTGGAAAGTGAATATTGGCTTTCCGGCAGTACTGGGCTTTATCAAAACACTTAGGTGCAGGCAAAGCCGATGCTAATGCTGCAGCCTGTTCACGATCTAATACGGCAGGCGTAGTCACAAAATAATGTTGGGCGGCTGCACCCACACCAAAAATGCCCTCACCCCACTCCACAGAATTGAGATAAATCTCAAATAGTCGTTGCTTGGAAAGCATCAACTCTAGCAAGCCAGTTACAACAAGCTCTTGGCCTTTGCGAAAATAATTTTGCTCTGAAGACAGAAATAAATTTTTTGCTAGTTGCTGGGTAATAGTAGAACCACCCCTCAATGCCACCTTGGAGTTAGCGTTAAATTGATGATGTTGTTGATTCTTTTCCCAAGCCTTTTGCATATCCTCAACACGAACACCCTTGTGCTGAAAGAAGATGTCGTCTTCACTCACCAATACAGCCCGCTTTAAGTTTGCCGAAATTTTGTCGTACGGCACCCAATGAGACTCAATAGAGCAAGACCAATGCCAGCTACATAAACGCCAGCGTTCAGCCCTCTGAAAAGCGGTACCACTCGGATTAAGGCTGGACCATAGGCCAATCTGCAGCGCAAAGTAGATCTGCATCGCAATGAAGCCGCACAGCAAGCACTTTACAAAATAACTGAGCCAACGCATTAGAAATAAATTTGGCTAAATAGGATTAGGTGCGCAACTCGGATAAAACAGAACGTGGATCAATCGATGCATCTGCGCCACGCCATATCAGAAATGCATCAGCGGCTTGTTCCACCAACATACCCAAGCCATCACTAACCCGAGCACCTCGGTGCAAAGCTTGCTGCATAAAGGCCGTCGTTTTGCCGTACACCATATCGTAAGCAAATGAACTCGGCACAAAAACATGACTTACTGCCTGGGCTGTCAACGGGGATTGGTCGCTCAAGCCAGCAGCAGTCGCATTAATAACGAGATCAAAAGCTAGCGGAGT
Organism: Polynucleobacter finlandensis; assembly: GCF_018881755.1. Lineage (GTDB taxonomy): Bacteria > Pseudomonadota > Gammaproteobacteria > Burkholderiales > Burkholderiaceae > Polynucleobacter > Polynucleobacter finlandensis. The sequence continues at coordinate 112,636 of NZ_JACVPS010000004.1, forward strand.
TTTTATTTGGTCTTCCAGATCGAGCAATGCGCGTGACTCAAGCTGAGCATGATGATTGTTTGCAAAATCATGAAATAAACCAACCAGCTCATCAGCCTTAGCGCTGGAGCGATTGGCAACGATCAGTTGGGCTGGCTCTTGCTCAAGCAAAGGCCCCATCACGCCACGAGCAGCGCCACCCGCGCCCAAGAGCAAAATACGTGCCCCCCGAATCTGAATACCCTGCGCTACAAGATCCCGCACCAGGCCCGCACCATCAGTGTTATCACCGTAAATCTTGCCCTCTTTAATCCACAGGGTATTTACAGCGCCAGCCAGCTTTGCTCGCGGCGTTAAAACATCTGCCAAGACTTGTGCATCTAATTTAAACGGAACGGTGACGTTCATGCCCTTGCCGCCAGCAGCAAAAAAGGATTTAGCAACTTTGGCAAACTCACCAATAGCTGGTTGCAGGCGCCCATAGTGGATTGCTTGCTTCGATTGCTCAGCAAAGCGTTGATGAATAGCGGGCGACTTGCTATGGCTAATGGGATTCCCGGCGACAGCATAGACATCCAAGCCAGGAAAGCGACTAGGGTCAGCATGAAGATCGTTAGCGGGAATAGAGCTCATAGTGCCTACAGAATAAGCGAATTTCTTGAGGGGTTTCTTTAAATTGTATTAACGTCGCAACTCTAGGCGGTCAGATCCATCGCGCGTGAACTCAAAAGTGGAAATCCAATCGAGCACGTCAATCTGCTGATGCATCTCACTTGGAAACGCCCCAAAAGGTGCTGACGCTCGAACAATGGCTAAGGCCTGTCGATCCAACTCGGGATTACCGGAACTGCGCCCAATACTTAAGCCATCCTTACCCTGAGCGTTATTAGCGATACGACCCTGCGCATCCACACTCACCACGATTACCAAACTGCCATACAAAGGCCTGCCATTCGCACGAGGGAAAAAGGTACTCCCATAAGTCTCAATTTTTTGGCGCATAGCATCGTAGTACTGCGCAAATGCTACTGCTTTAGTGCTTGAGCCCGTCAACACTTTACGACGGGGCTCGCGCCCAACCACCTGTAAGCGTTTAGACAACTCGGCTTCCAGGGAATTTAACTGAGAAACCGAGCGCTGCTCATCCCCACTCTTTCGACCACCGGAGCGCGCCTTGTCAGCATCCATTTTTGCCAGCATCTGCTTTTGCTGTTTTTCCAAAACTTCGAGTTGGGCTTGTGCGCCCAGTCTCGCCCGATGGACCGCTGTTGCATCTTGATCAACGCTTTTTCCGCCGCCCTGTAAATCAGCCTGCGCTAATTTAGTCGCCTGCTTTGGTGGACTTGGATTGCTCGCATTAACCAAAACCACACTCAAAGGCGTATTGAGTCGCCGATTCTGAATCTCACCAATACCCCAACGAAAGGATAAAAAAATCACATGAATTAATAGAGAGATACAAAGTGCTAGACGAAAAGGGTGGCGACGCCAAGCATTTAACAAATAGTCTTGAATCTTCACAAGGCGATTTGATTGCAGGAATTTAGGTAGCGCTTGCATCATCGTCAGGCGCTTCTGCAACAGATTCAGTAGACTCTTCAGCCGGCTTTACAGGTAGCTCAATTTGCAAGATCCTGACCCCTGCAGTTAATTGCAATAGATCGACATCCGAAATAATCACCTCAGCACGCGTCATGCGAGGATGGGTAGCCAACTCAGGAATAGGCAAATGCAGTGGAATCAGTTCCACTCTGGACATACCTTCTTTCAGGTGGCGAACGAAGAGTGTCTTGGGTTCGCTATCTTGAGCAATCCAACGAAGGCACCAATATTTTTCCAAACGGTCTTGGTATTCAGCATACGCTTGATAGCAAGACTCAAAATCTGCAGCAATGCCCATCAAGTTCGCATCCCTAGGTGGAAATGGTGCCACCATCTTGGCAGTCACACCATGCTTAGCCAAAGCGATGAGCTGCCATTGATTGACCAAGTCTGAATAGCGACGCAGTGGTGAAGTACTCCAAGCGTAATAATCGAGCCCCAAACCTTCATGAGGCCCTGGAGTGGTTTGCATACGAGTGCGTAATGGGCCCCAACCTTTTTGGGTCCGAAACAGTGCAGGCAAGCCATGGTCCGCCAATAAGCGTCCCGAAGCGCTGTTGCAATAAATCATCCACTCAGCAACGATGGTGTCCAAGATCGAACCGCGTTGTCGTGGCGTAATTTGTACCCGCTCCACGCCATCGACCTCTTTAATCTGAAAATGAAAATCTCTTGCCAAAGCATTGGGATCAATCACCCCCAACTGCTCAGCACGCAAGCCATTAGCAATGCGCTTCTCTTGACGTTGTGCGTGCAGATGTTTTGCAGCGCCCCACAAGATCGCTAATTCTTGGCGATAGGGATAGTTGCTTGACTCATCCCTCAAGCTAGCTTCGCTAACCTTGTCTTCAAGATTCTCGAGGCGCAAGTTGGCTCCAATCGGCACCAACTCAGCACGCATCTGGAGTGAACCTTGAAGAATCTGACCTTGTGCATCAATATCCACATAAATCGATAAGGCCGGGCAAGGCTTACCCTCATCCAAAGAGAATTGAGCAATCACCGAATCCGGTAGCATTGTGATCTTATCGCCAGGAAAATACACGGTAGACATGCGGTTACGCGCAAGCTGATCTAAAGCATCATCTCGATTAATGACCAGACCCGGAGCGGCGATGTGCACACCAATACGGTGAACTCCATCAGAAAGCGCCGTTACTGATAAAGCATCATCGATTTCTGTCGTACCAGAATCGTCAATGGAAAAAGCGCTCACCTCAGCCAATGGCAATTCAGCAACGACTGCATCATAAGCAGCGGTATCGACCACATGGCTTTCATGGTGAGCGGCGCCACTAGGGAAATGCGCCTTGAGGAACATGCCTTGGTAATAATCCAAAGGTGAGCTAATTGCTCCACAGCGGATCATCAACTGAGCTGGCGATTCACCCGTTTGCGTACAAGCTGCAATCAAGGCTTTGTAAGCAGAAGTATTTTTATCTGGGGAGAACAGTAATTGCTTCGCTTGAGACTTTAGGGCTTCAGGAAATGCGCCGGCGATTAATTCTTGTTGCCAGATACCCTGTTGATCGAGTTCTTTTTGCTTACGCTCTAAAGCGGCCAATCCAGCTTGTAATTGTTCCAGAGGCGCTCTCTGAAAACGGCCGCGGCCTTTACGCCGAAAAAAGACGGGGGCGCTTTGCAAAGCAATCGCTAGAGATACTTGCTGAGGAATCGCCGCTTGATCTCCAAAATATTCTTTCGAAACATCTACAAGACCAAACTCTTCTTCTGGGGCGCAATCCCATAGGAATTGCAAATCAATTTCCTTAGATAAGGCAGAAGCTTGATCCATTACAGCTTGAGCTTCGGGCTTTTCAAAACGCAACCAAACCTCTTTGGCTTTTAGCTTGATCTTTTTTCCAGACAGGCTAGTTGCCTGCCATGACTCAGCATCCCCTGCACCAGATGCAGACTGGACCGTGGCAATCTTAATGTCGCCACCTTCCTCATATAAAAGATACATGCTTACAGTGAAATCCCGCCGCTGGCCTCAAGTGCAACACCATTGATATAGCTTGCTTCATCGCTCGCCAAGAATAAATACACATTTGCCATCTCTTCTGGCGTACCTAGACGACCAAGCCAACAACGTCTTTCAATATCTTGCAGAATATTTTCCGGCATGGCCTTGACCATTTCGGTGGCAATAAATCCTGGACATACCGCATTGACACGAATGCCTTTCGGGCCCAGTTCACGCGCCCAAGTCTTGGTAAATCCAATCACCCCAAATTTGGTTGCAGAATAATTTGTTTGACCAAAATTACCATACAGACCGACCACACTTGAAGCATTCACAATCGCTCCAGAGCCAGCTTCAAGCATATGCGGCACCACGAGTTGTGTACAGTTGAAAACACCTTTGAGATTCACCTCAATCACTGAATCGAATTGCGCTTCGGTCATTTTGACTAAACGCGCATCTTGTGTAATGCCAGCGTTATTCACCAAAATATCAATACGGCCATGCTGCTGCATGATGTGATCTACCACCGCCTGAATGCTGGCACGGTCGGTGACATTCATAGCATAGGCCTCAGCGCCTGCTATCTGCGCAGCCGCAGCTTTGACAGCATCTAGATTGATATCAGCAATGATCACCTTAGCGCCCTCTTGTGCAAAGCGCTGTGCTGTTGCAAAACCAATGCCTTTAGCCGCACCCGTAATGATGGCTACTTTATCTTGTAATCTCTTGCTCATTTTTTACCTTCTAGTGCTTTTAATATTTTTTGATGGACACCGCCGAAACCACCATTACTCATCACGAGTATGTGGTCGCCTGGTTTAGCTTCTTCAGCAACAGCAAGAACCAAAGCATCTAACTCATCAAATGCTTTTGCCTTATTAAGCTCTTTAGCATTCAGGGGAGACAGTACCTCATTGAGATCCCAGCCCAAAGATTCTTTGCCAGAGCTGGCGCCAAAGGCAAAAACTTTGTCAGCCGCTTGCAAGCTATTTGGTAACTGAGCCTTCATCACACCGAGCTTCATCGTGTTAGAACGTGGCTCCAAGACAGCCAGAATACGAGCCGTCCCCACCCGACGACGTAAACCATCCACCGTAGTAGTGATAGCGGTTGGGTGATGTGCAAAGTCGTCGTAAACAGTGATGTCATTTGCCATACCGATTGTTTCTAGGCGACGCTTCACATTCTTAAATTCCGCCAAGGCGCGTGCTGCATCCACCGGAGCTATACCAACGTGATGTGCTGATGCAATTGCTGCCAAGGCATTGAGTTGATTGTGTGTGCCCATCACGCCTGAGTCAGGAGCCCAGGTGACAGTCGCTACTTCTTTGCCACTCTTAACCACCACAAAACCATCAGCTGCTTGAGAAATAAAAGACCATTCATTTTTAGCGTCTTGGCCAAAGCGCTCTATTGGGGCCCAAGCACCACGAGTGATCACCGTCTCTAGCGCAGGCTCCTCGCCATTCACCACTAATAGACCATCGTTAGGAACGGTACGCACGAGATGGTGGAACTGGGTTTCAATGGCCGCAAGATCGGCAAAAATATCTGCGTGATCAAATTCCAAATTATTTAATAAGGCAGTGCGCGGTCGGTAATGAACAAACTTACTGCGCTTATCAAAAAAAGCTGTGTCATATTCATCTGCCTCGATTACAAAATATTGGCTCTCACCTAAACGGGCTGACACCGTGAAATTGAGTGGCACTCCACCAATTAAATACCCAGGCTTATAGCCATTGAATTCTAAAATCCAAGTAAGCATCGCAGAGGTAGTTGTCTTGCCATGCGTTCCTGCTACCGCCAAAACATGTCTGCCAAATAAGACTTGCTCACCCAACCATTGGGGACCAGATGTATATGGCAAGCCTTGATTCAGAATGGCTTCCATTAATGGATTCCCGCGAGAAACCACATTGCCGATCACAAATAAATCAGGCATGGACTCAAGCTGTAATAATTGATCGGGCGAATACCCCTCGATGAGCTCAATCCCTTGAGATTCAAGCTGCGTGCTCATTGGTGGATACACGTTGGCGTCGCAACCAGTAACGCGATGTCCAGCCTGACGAGCGATTGCGGCAATGCCGCCCATGAATGTGCCGCAAATGCCTAAGATATGAATATGCATTGGCGAATTTTAGCGAAGGACTTGCAGTGAACCGAAGACAATGGATTGTGATCAGCGGAATTAGCCTCTTAGCGCTTCTAGCAGGTATGTTTAGTTCGCCCTGGATTTCCAAAACAGGGTTGGTAAGCGAGCCCGCAGTAAAGGCTTTTTTTGCTAACGAATGGCAATCACCAGACGGAAAAGTGCTCGATAGCAAAGATTGGCAAGGAAAAGTCCTTGTGGTGAACTTTTGGGGGTCCTGGTGCCCCCCTTGCGTTGAAGAAATGCCTGAATTAGAGAAACTTCAATGGGAATTTTCTAATAAAAATGTCTTATTTGTCGGCATCGCCATCGATTCTCCATCTAACGTACGCGAATTTCTGAAAAAGACCCCCGTTTCTTACCCTATTGCCATGGGCGGAATGAATGGCAGTCAAATGTATAAAGCCCTGGGCAATACTCAGTCTGCCCTGCCTTACACAGTTTTGCTATCACCCTCTGGCAAAGTGCTATTTAGTAAATTAGGCAGAATTAACGAAGAAGAGCTCAGAAATAGCATTAAATCTGCTTTATAAGAACTTTTATCATCATTTAATAAAAGATAGTGGGTATTGGAATCCTCCAATCTGCTTAAAAATGAAGCAGATTTTTTACCAAGCTCAGCTTTTGAGGCTACTAATTTCCTTAAATTAGGGTATTTAATCATCCCTTTCGGACTTTTTAAGCTCCCAGAAAGGTATACTTCCCTTGTGCTTGATGAGGTGCAATTGTCATCGAGCAAGCAGTTGTAGCCCAAAAAGCCTAATTCACTTACTGAACCTAACTGCCTCTAAAAATATCGATCTATGTCGAAAAATACTTCAATTCTCGTAATTCAAGGTCCTAATCTCAATCTCTTGGGAAGTCGTGAGCCAGAGGTTTATGGCAAAACAACCATGGATGACATCCACCAAAAGCTTCGTGAGATCGCCAAAGCTCACGCAGTCGACCTGAATACCTATCAAAGCAACCATGAAGGCGAGTTAATTGACCGCATTCAGAAGGCTAAACAGGATGGGGTTGATTTCATCATCATTAACCCAGGCGCCTTTACCCACACCAGCGTTGCCCTGCGCGACGTACTTGCTGGCGTAGCAATTCCCTTTATGGAAGTGCACTTGTCCAACATTCACCAACGTGAAGAGTTCCGTAAGCACTCCTATTTGTCAGACATAGCGACCGGCGTCATTTGCGGTCTTGGTGCTATCGGCTATGAATTAGCCCTGCAAGCAGCTATTACACGTTTACAAAAATAATTTCAGCATCATAAGAGAGGAAGTACTTCCATGGATCTTAGAAAACTCAAAACCCTGATTGATCTCGTTTCTGAATCAGGCATTTCTGAACTCGAAGTCAATGAAGGCGAAGATCGTGTTCGCATCGTGAACGCTGGCTCAGGCGCTCAAGGCATGGGTCAAGTTGTTTACGCGAATCCAACTCACAGCATTCAGGCTGCAGCTCCAGCTAGCGCCGCTCCAGCACAAGCCGCCTCTGTTCCCGACGCGCCGCCTGCTGAAACCGGTTTTGTGGCGCGCTCACCTATGGTGGGCACCTTCTATCGTGCGCCCAACCCAGAATCCCCAGACTTTGTAAAAATTGGCGACACCGTTGCTGTGGGACAAACACTTTGCATTATTGAGGCGATGAAACTTCTCAATGAAATCGAAGCTGAACAAGCGGGTGTCATTAAACAAATTCTGTGTGAAAACGGTCAAGGTATTGAATTTGATCAACCACTTTTCATCATTGCGTAATGCTGACTCCACGCATTCACCCATTTACCTTTACCTAACTCAGAGCCGATATGTTCGATAAGATTCTGATTGCCAATCGGGGAGAAATTGCTCTCCGCATCCAACGAGCGTGCCGCGAGTTGGGGATTAAAACCGTTGTGGTGTATTCGACAGCAGATAAGGAAGCCAAATACGTCAAGCTGGCTGATGAAGCTGTTTGCATCGGGCCAGCTCCTTCTCCACTGAGTTATTTGAATATGCCCGCCATTATTTCAGCGGCTGAAGTCACTGATGCTGAAGCCATCCATCCTGGTTATGGCTTCCTCTCTGAAAATGCTGACTTTGCTGAACGCGTAGAAAAATCAGGTTTCGCATTCATTGGACCTACGGCAGCATCCATTCGAATCATGGGCGATAAAGTTTCAGCGAAACGCGCCATGATTAAAGCTGGGGTGCCTTGTGTTCCAGGATCTGAAGGTGCTTTACCGGATGATCCAAAAGAAATTATTGCCACCGCCAAGAAGGTTGGTTATCCAGTCATCATCAAAGCTGCAGGTGGTGGTGGTGGACGCGGTATGCGCGTTGTCCACACTGAAGCGGCTTTAATTAACGCCGTCAACATGACCAAGGAAGAAGCTGGTCGCGCCTTTGGTAATCCAGAGGTGTACATGGAGAAGTTTCTTGAAAAACCTCGCCACGTAGAGATTCAAATCTTAGCTGACACCCATGGCAATGCGATTTGGTTAGGTGAGCGCGACTGCTCTATGCAGCGTCGTCACCAAAAAGTGATTGAGGAAGCACCAGCCCCTGGCATTGATCGTCGCTTGATCGCCAAAATTGGTGAGCGTTGTGCGGAAGCCTGTAGAAAAATTGGCTATCGCGGCGCCGGTACATTCGAATTTCTATATGAAAACGGTGAGTTCTTTTTCATTGAAATGAATACTCGCGTACAGGTTGAGCATCCCGTCACCGAAATGATCACTGGGGTAGATATCGTTCAAGAACAAATTCGCATTGCTGCAGGCCTCAAGCTGGCATACCGACAAAAAGACATCGTCTTCCGCGGTCACGCCATTGAATGTCGTCTGAATGCTGAAGATCCATTCAAGTTCACTCCTAGCCCTGGCCGAATTGGTTCATGGCATATGCCTGGTGGCCCCGGTATCCGTGTTGATTCGCATGCCTACAGTGGCTATATGGTTCCACCAAACTATGATTCTATGATCGGAAAGTTGATTGCTTACGGCAATACTCGCGAACAAGCGATTCGCCGGATGCAAATTGCCCTTTCTGAGATGGTGATTGATGGCATCACAACCAATGTACCTCTACACCGCGAACTCATGTTCGATCCAAACTTCATAGAAGGCGGCACCAACATTCATTACCTAGAGCATCGCCTAGAAGAACAAGCCGCCAGTCGCGGCAAGTCTTAAGGCACCTCAGATCCATATGGGATGCACATGTCTTACCGTGAACTAGTTTTCACGGTCCCTGCTGAAATTGCAGAACCCTTGGGTGATGTACTGCTCGAGCTCGGCGCGCTTTCCGTAACCGTTGAGGATGATGCTGCTGGTGGCTATGATGAGAACCCGCTTTACGGCGAACCCGGCCTATCTCCAGAAGTACAAGCCTGGGATCGCTCGTCTGTAACAGCCTTGTTCAATCCAGAGATTGATGATTCAGGCGCTACAGAATTCATTCCCAATCTGCTTGCATCTCTGGAGGATGCTGGCTTCAAACTTGCCATTCCTCAAGAAAAGCAGGTTGAAGATCAAGATTGGGTGCGCTTAACGCAAAGTCAATTTGCGCCAATACAGATTGGCAAACGCATTTGGGTGGTGCCCTCTTGGCATGATGCTCCGAGCGACCCCAATGCAATCTGCTTAGCAGTAGACCCAGGATTAGCATTTGGCACCGGCAGCCATCCAACGACGCATCTTTGTTTGCTCTGGTTAGAAGAACACAAAAATCTTCAGAGCCAAAGCTTGCTCGATTACGGGTGTGGATCAGGTATTTTGGCCATTGCTGCTGCAAAACTCGGTTGTGCTCCCGTTGTTGGCACAGATATTGATCCTCAAGCGATGGTAGCTGCCCGCAGTAATGCCGAAATTAATCACACTGTCATCAGCTTCGTTTTGCCCAACGAAAATGCGACGGAACTAGCGGCAGAAGCTAAATACGACATCGTGATGGCGAATATTTTAGCCAATCCACTACAAGTTCTTGCACCTGCACTGGTAAATAAGATGCGTCCAGGCGGTCAAATTGTTTTATCTGGCGTATTGGCTCGGCAAGCGGAAGAGGTGATCGCAACCTATAGCCAGTGGTTAACACTTTCTGTTTGGAAAGAAAGTGAAGGCTGGGTTTGCTTGCACGGAACCCTGAATGCCGACAGCAAGAGCAGCATTTCTGGGCAGGCTCAAAAAAAAAGTTCTAAGCTAAGCCTAAAAGCTATCCTTCTTGGGCTGTTTTTCTTGTTGTTAGTCGCTTTTGGTGAGCACATCTCAAGAAATTCATTGCTACCTATACTTGCACCTCGTGTTGATGGCACATCTAATGCCGTTGCAGTAACCACATTTTCTCTGCTGCAGCAATTTGATGAAAAATTATGTCGTTCACTGGGGTGCATTAATCGGCCTGTGAGCGATTTTGCTGCGTGGAAAATAATCTCGGCCAACCTTGCACTAGAAAACTCGCCAGAGGCGCTTAAAACGCCCGCAAATCAATCCACGCTGCAAGTTGAAATACAAAATCGACTTGCAATCAATATTTTGTGGCCGTATTTGGAAATTTCTCTGACGGATGCAGATGAATCTGAGCTGAAATCGATTCAATTCTCACCAAAAGAGTGGCTGCCAGCAAATTGGCAAGAGTCACATCCCGATTTTTTACGTGAAGGTGCCCCTGCAGGTGAAATCATTCACTCAGATCTACCTATTGCCTTGTCGCAAAATACTGCTGGCTATCGTGTCAGAGTTTTTTATCCTCAATCTACAACCCCATCACCTCATCTCACCAACGGAAACTAATTTATGGCTAGCTTGATCTGTGGCTCTATCGCCTACGACACCATCATGAACTTTGAAGGCAAATTTGCCGATCAAATCCTGCCTGAACAAATTCATATTCTGAATGTGGCCTTCTTAGTCCCCACAATGCGCCGTGAATTCGGTGGCTGCGCTGGCAACATTGCTTATAACCTGAGTCTCTTAGGCGGCGACCCTATCATCATGGCGACTGTCGGTGGTGATGCCGCGCCCTACCTGGATCGTCTACAGCAATTACAGATCGATGCAAGTCATATTCGGCAAATTGAGCAAGCGTTTACTGCGCAAGCAATGATCACAACAGATCAAGCGAATAATCAAATTACTGCTTTTCATCCAGGCGCAATGGGTGAATCGCACCTTAACCAAGTCACGGCAGTGGTTGCAGAGCGTAACAAAAACTCTAAAGGCGCGGCAAAGTTCGGCATTGTGGCACCAGATGGTCGCCAAGGAATGTGGGAGCACTGCCATCAGCTAGCTGAAGCAGGCATTCCATTTGTATTTGACCCAGGCCAAGGTTTGCCAATGTTTAACGGGCCTGAACTGTTGGAATTAATCAATCTCGCCAGCTATTTAGCAGTCAATGATTACGAAGGTGAAATGCTTTCACAAAGAACTGGTCTTGATTTAGCCAAAGTAGCAGAACGTGTCGAGGCATTAATCGTCACCAAGGGTGCCGAAGGGGCAGATATCTACTCAAAAGGTAAATGCCTAGCGATTCCGCCAGTACCAGCCTCAAAAGTGGTTGATCCCACTGGTTGTGGCGACGCATTTCGGGGTGGATTACTGTTTGGTTTGGAAAATGGCATGGATTGGGAGACAACAGGTCGGCTAGCCAGTCTCATGGGTTCAATCAAGATTACCCATCAAGGGCCACAAAATCACCAAATCAGCCAAGATGAAATCGCTGCTCAGTTCAAAACAGCCTTTGGCTTTAGTTTTTAAGTTCTTTAGCCTCCTAAGCTAACTCAATCTGCAACCAGCAATAGAAAAGGGGTCTCGTGAGAGACCCCTTTAAACTTCACCCGTCTATAAGTCGAAACTTAAGGACGTGTGCCAGTTGGGAAGGGCCAGGCAGCAGCTGGATTCAACGTAGTTGAAGTAGCGGCTTTCTTAGCCACGGGCTTTTTTACAGCTTTGCCCGCTTTCTTCGCAGCAGGCTTACTTACTTTTTTTTTGCTACGCGCTTTTTTGCTACTTTTTTAGCAGCTGGCTTCTTTTTAGCTACTTTTTTAGCAGCTGGCTTTTTAGCAGCAGCTTTTTTAGCAGCAGGACGCTTCTTAGCTACTTTTTTAGCAGCTGGCTTTTTAGCAGCAGCTTTTTTAGCAGCAGGACGCTTCTTAGCTACTTTTTTAGCAGCTGGCTTTTTAGCAGCAGGACGCTTCTTAGCTACTTTTTTAGCAGCAGGTTTCTTTGCAGCAGGTTTCTTTTTGGCGATTGCCATAGTAATGCTCCTTCACGTGAAGATTAGTACAAACTACCGATTAAGAAGACCCGACCATTCATTTCCGCCTTGCCTTGCGGCATATTGGAGTAGACGAGCGAGCCATTCATCGGCGCGCGGCTTGATGCTAAGTGCTGCACGCTAATGAATCTTGGAAAAAAAGCCGTGGCCCCAAAGGACAACGGCTTTTTGAATTTGCTGGAAAAAATAGAGAGAGTAGTCCAGAAACCCTTGAGCAAGGGTTTTCGGATTTGCGCCTGGTTTTGCTGACCTTTAAAACTATCCAACCGTCTAATCTCCTATTAAGCCGGCGATACGCTTTTGATTACTGTACTACTCCCAACTTAGCGCACCACCAGTTTGATACTCAATAACGCGTGTCTCAAAAAAGTTTCGTTCTTTTTTCAGATCAATCATTTCTGACATCCATGGGAATGGATTCTCTTCATTTGGGAACATGGCGTCAAGTCCTATTTGCAAACATCTGCGATTACAGATGTATCTTAGGTAGCCTTTGAACATCGGAGCGTTCAATCCGAGCACTCCACGAGGCATCGTATCTTCGGCATAACGGTACTCTAATTCGACTGCTTTTTCGAAGATCGCTTTGATCTCATCTTTGAACGCGGAAGTCCATAACTGCGGGTTCTCCAGCTTAATTTGATTAATCAAATCGATACCAAAATTGCAGTGCATTGACTCATCACGAAGGATGTATTGATACTGCTCAGCAGCACCCGTCATTTTGTTTTGACGACCCATTGCAAGTATTTGCGTAAAACCAACATAAAAGAATAATCCTTCCATTACGCAGGCAAAAACAATGAGCGAACGCAGTAATGTTTGATCCGTTTCTAATGTGCCAGTCTTGAAATTTGGATTGGTCAGCACGTCAATATACGGAATTAAGAACTCATCTTTAGCGCGAATTGAATCAATCTCGTGATACGCATTGAAGATTTCGCTCTGGTCTAAACCCAAAGATTCCACAATATATTGATAGGCATGAGTATGAATCGCCTCCTCAAAAGCCTGACGCAATAGGTATTGGCGGCATTCTGGGGCGGTAATGTGGCGGTAAGTACCCAGAACAATATTGTTTGCAGCCAAAGAATCCGCTGTAGTGAAGAAACCGAGATTACGCTTAATAATCCTGCGTTCATCTTCCGTTAAACCATTTGGATCTTTCCAAAGCGCGATATCGCGATTCATATTGATCTCTTGTGGCATCCAATGGTTTGCACAACCAGCTAAATATTTTTCCCAAGCCCACTTATATTTAAATGGAACCAGTTGATTAACGTCTGTCTTGGCATTAATCACGCGCTTATCAGCAGCATTCACGCGATGTGCAACACCACCTGACAGTGACGCAGCCTCTAATGCTGCAGGTGCAGCAACTTGGGGCGCCATTGCAACTTGGTCTGGCTGTGGACGTTGTGGCTCCGCTGCTACCGGTTGCGGTGCAAGCCCAGCTTTCGCTAACGCTGGAGCAACTTCCTCTTCCCAATTCAACATAACTTTCTCCTAATTCTTCTATTTCAAATCAGTAAGCAAATGGCTTACTGACATGCTTCACATTCTTCAAATCCAGCATCACCTGGACGCATTGTGCAAACTGGGCCATCTGCCTCTTGAGCTGCCGCTGCATCTGTTCCATTGACACCGCCACCACTGGAAACTGAATTCAACTGACCACTAGCAACTGTTGATTTCTCAACGTGCGTTGCAGCCATGGTGCGGAGGTAATAAGTTGTCTTTAAGCCGCGTAACCACGCCAACTTATAGGTGTCATCTAATTTCTTGCCAGATGCACCACCCATGTAGATATTCAGTGACTGCGCTTGGTCAATCCACTTCTGACGACGTGAAGCGGCCTCAACTAACCAACTTGGCTCAACTTCAAATGCAGTTGCATACAAATCGCGTAAATCTTGTGGAATACGATCGATTTTGGATAAGGTGCCATCAAAGTACTTCAAGTCGGCAATCATGACTTCATCCCAGAGGCCGCGATCCTTCAGATCACGCACCAAGTACTCGTTTACTACTGTGAACTCACCAGAAAGGTTGGATTTCACAAACAAGTTCTGGAATGTAGGCTCGATACAAGCAGATACACCAATAATGTTAGAAATCGTTGCAGTTGGCGCAATGGCGACGCAATTGGAGTTGCGCATACCGTGTTGCTTAATGCGCGCCCGCAAACCATCCCAATTCATGGTGGAAGAGCTATCCACCTCAAGATAACCACCGCGCTCTTGCGCTAGCAAAGCAACCGAATCCTGTGGCAGGATGCCACGATCCCACAATGAACCCTTATAAGTGCTGTACACGCCACGCTCTTCAGCCAACTCGTTAGACGCTTGATAAGCGTAGTAGCACACTGCTTCCATGGAAGAATCAGCAAACTTCACAGCCTCATCACTTGCATAAGGAATCCGTTGCATATGCAAGCAATCCTGGAAGCCCATGATGCCCATACCAACTGGGCGGTGCTTCAAGTTTGAATTACGCGCCTTAGCTACTGCATAGTAATTAATATCAATCACGTTATCCAACATGCGCATTGCAGTACGAATGGTTTTTTGGAGCTTCTCGTGATCCAAAATCATCTTGCCTGAAGCATCGGTAGTCATGTGAGCAGTTAAGTTCACAGAACCCAAGTTACATACGGCAATTTCGCTCTCGTTGGTATTGAGGGTGATCTCAGTACATAAGTTAGATGAGTGAACAACGCCAATATGCTGCTGTGGGCTACGAATGTTGCAAGGATCTTTGAAAGTAATCCATGGATGACCAGTTTCAAACAACATTCCCAACATCTTGCGCCACAATTGTTGCGCTGGAATTCTGCGGAAAGGCTTCAATTCACCACGATCAGCTTTTTGCTCATAAGCAACGTAAGCCTCTTCAAATGCTTTGCCGTATTTGTCATGCAAATCAGGCGTGTTGGATGGCGAGAACAAAGTCCAATCGCCATTCTCCATCACGCGCTTCATGAACAGGTCAGGAATCCAGTTGGAGGTATTCATGTCATGCGTACGGCGACGATCATCACCAGTGTTCTTACGCAATTCCAAGAACTCTTCAATATCTAAATGCCATGTTTCTAAATAGGCACAAACAGCGCCTTTACGCTTACCGCCCTGGTTCACCGCAACTGCTGTGTCATTCACCACCTTCAAGAACGGCACAACACCTTGTGACTTGCCGTTAGTGCCCTTGATATGACTTCCCAAGGCGCGAACGTTTGTCCAGTCATTACCTAAACCGCCGGCAAACTTAGACAGCAATGCATTCTCTTTCAATGCTTCGTAGATGCCATCAAGATCGTCATCAACAGTAGTCAAGTAGCAGCTTGAGAGTTGTGGACGAGTAGTTGCTGAGTTGAACAAAGTAGGCGTACTGGACATGAAATCAAATGTAGATAGAATTTCATAAAACTCAATCGCACGGCGTTCACGATCTAACTCATTCAAAGACAAGCCCATCGCGACGCGCATAAAGAAAGCCTGTGGCATTTCAATACGACGCTCTTCGATGTGCAAGAAATAACGGTCATACAAAGTTTGCAAACCGAGGTAGTTGAACTGCAAGTCGCGGCTAGCATTCAATGCTGCAGCCAGTCTTGGCAGGTCAAACTCGCGCATACGTGGATCTAGCAACTCTGCAGCAATACCTTCGTTAATGTATTTCGCAAAATAAGTGCCATACTCCGCCTGCATATCGCCCTGCAATACTTCGTGACCCAAAATCTCTTTACGAATCACGTGCATCAAAATGCGAGCAGTTACTTGGCTATAAGCCGGATCGTTTTCGATTAAAGTACGTGAAGCCAAAATGGCTGAGTCATAAACCTGCGCGATTGGTACACCGTCGTACAAATTCTTAATCGTCTCAGTGATGATTGGAGTTGCATCAATTTGGTTGCCCAAACCTTCGCACGCAGCCTCAATAATGGTACGCAAAGCAGCCATATCAAGCCACTTCTCAACGCCGTTATCCGTCACCTTGATGCCGGACTCACCAGCTTGGTTCGCAGCTTGAGCATCTTGTGTGACTTCTTGCTGAGCAGCGCGCTCTTGATTGCGCTTTTCGCGATAAAGAACGTAAGCACGGGCTACGTTGTGCTCACCACTACGCATCAAGGCCAATTCGACTTGATCTTGGATATCTTCAATATGGAAAGTGCCACCATTTGGTCGGCTACGCAATAAAGCGCGGACAACTGCATGGGTTAATTGTTCAACTTGCTCACGCACACGGGCAGAGGCGGCGCCCTGACCACCATTTACTGCCAAAAATGCTTTCGTTACGGCAATAGCAATTTTTGATGGCTCGAAAGCTACGACAGAACCGTTACGGCGAATAATTTTGTAATCGGACAACTGGGTTGCCTGGCTGCCTCCAACACCTCCGGCAACAAATCCTGCCGAGGGGGTTTGGCTCAATGCCCCAGCAGGGTTCAAACCGGGATTATTCGTTCCAGCCGGTTGGCCTGCTGTTTGTGGATTGGCGTATGTCATGTAGCTCCTGCTTATATATATAGTTATTTGGTCAAAAAAATCGTTAAAAAACAATGGGGTACTGCTGTATTCAAACACTACATCTAGTGTTTTGAAGTGCATTTGGTACTAAGTATAGGGAATTATTCCTACTTTAGTAATACTTTTTTAATAAATTCTTATAAGTATTTTTACTAAGTTTTATGCTGAATTTAGTGCCATCTTGGTGCTAAATTTCGAGCCCTTTTTAGATAAAGGGTATAAAAGTGAGCGTGTGCTCACATACTAAAAATGAACCCTAGCGGGAATGTAAGCCGTAGGGAAATTTTTCATCTGAAATACCAGCCTTCAACTGCATTTTTTTCCAGTCAAATTGGACTCCAGGGTCAGTTTTACGTTCTGGGGCGATGTCGCTATGCCCAGCAAATTGGAGATCTGGAAAAGTCAGTTGTAAATCTGCCACTAATCTTGAAAGTGCACTGTATTGCACTTCTTCAAACGCAGTCTCCCCATCTCCTTCTAATTCGATGCCAATCGAAAAATCGTTGCATCTCTCCCTACCTAAAAATGAAGAAACGCCAGCATGCCAAGCCTTACTCTTGGTGGAAACGAACTGAAAGACTTCTCCAGCTCGAGAAATCAAGAAATGGCTAGATACTTTTTGGTTGGCAATCTCTGCAAAGTAAGGATGCAAAGAAAAATTGAGTCTATTTTGGAAAAAATCCACAATGAATTGAGTGGAAGAGCGATTCTTGAACTCTCCAGGCGGCAAGCTAATGTGATGAATGACTGCTAAGTCAGGCACACACGCTTCTGGCCTTAAGTCATGATTAGGCGAAGCGCGCCAAGCAGCGTAACCGAGCCAGCCTTCGGAATCCAAGGCATTGAGATGGTCTCCAGAGCAATAAAAACGATCCTCTAGAGCAATTGCATCTGCCTGCGGAAGATGAACTTTGCAACATTGGCACTGAACCATCGCTTGAGGCTTTAGGGTCTCAGCTTTTTTTTGGGCGCCCGTTTTGAGGTTTTCAGTGGCGCGGAGCTCGGCCTGTTTTTTACCTTTAAGCCACAGATAAAAAAGGCTTGCGCCCACAAATAGGAGTAACCACTTGATCAAAACATCACGCTCTCTGGAGAATGACTTCCATTACAAAACGACTGCCGATATAGGCTAGCAGCAAAGCAGTATATGCACTCAGGACCCAACGTACTGCCGCCCTTCCGCGTAGGCCGACTCTCCAGCGCGCCACTATTAGCCCACCAAATAAAAACCAAGAGACAAGTGCAAAGATAGTTTTGTGGTCAAAAACCAAAGGTTTTCCAAATAAGGTCTGGGAAAAAAGTAGGCCTGAGAAGACGGTTAAGCTCAGGAGAGCAAAGCCTACATATAGCAGGTTGAAGAGCAAGCCTTCCATCATCATCAAGGGTGGAAGGTCTTCAAGCCAATGGCCCACCCGACTATTAGGGGAAACGGCTAGCTCACGATGCAAGGCGCGATCTTGCACGCTCATCAACATGGCGTGCATTGCCGCCAGGCTGAGAAGGCCGACTGAAATCGTCGCCACAATGAAGTGCCCCTTAAACCAAGGGTCCGAGACTGCACGAGGCGAAATTAAGGTCCCCGGAAAAATCGACGGCAGAAATGCATAAATCATGGCAAATAAGATTGCCATCCAACGCAAACTAGCAATAGGCGTGAACCAAGACTGGAACCAATAAAAAGCCAAGCCCACCCAAGCAATTAAAGATAAATCTTGGGCAAAGCCAAATACAAAACCTTCTGGGGTGAATACCGAATCATGCAGTTCAATTCCATGAATCAACAAAATCACAAAAATTGCAGCCTGCACCAGACCAGAAAACAGAGGAGAATCCGCTGCAGCCTTTGATCTAAAGCTTAAAACAAGCAAAAGAATCAAATAAAGCGCAGATGGGAGACATCCGTAACTTGAGTAACCTAAAATATCCATCTGGAAAGTCTAATCGATAAATGCTAGAAAACCTCACCGATCGTCTATCACGCGTTGTTAAAACAATGCGGGGGCAAGCGCGCCTCACCGAAAGCAACACTACTGACATGCTGCGGGAGATCCGCCTGGCCTTGTTGGAGGCTGACGTAGCCCTGCCAGTCGTCAAGTCCTTGCTAGAGCAAATTAAATTTAAAGCCCTTGGGGAAGAAGTGGTTGGTAGCCTGAGTCCTGGACAAGCCTTAGTCGGGGTAGTACAGCGCGAGCTTGCCCAAGTCATGATGGGTGACACCAATCAAAGCGGCGAACTCAATTTAGCCACCCAACCACCCGCCGTGATTCTGATGGCCGGATTACAAGGTGCCGGTAAAACCACTTCCGTTGGGAAGCTTGCTAAGTATCTGCAAGAAAAGAAGAAAAAGAAGGTTCTGACCGTTTCTTGCGACGTTTATCGCCCTGCTGCGATCGAGCAATTAGAAACTGTGACCAAGCAAGTGGGTGCCGAGTTCTTCCCCAGCAGCGTAGATCAAAAGCCAAACGATATTGCCATCGCTGCTCTGGACTGGGCGCGTCGTCATTACTTTGATGTCTTACTGGTGGATACCGCCGGTCGATTGGGTATTGATGAAGCGCTCATGCAAGAGATTAAAGCCTTGCACGCCACCCTTAACCCGATTGAAACACTCTTCGTGGTTGATGCGATGTTAGGCCAAGATGCTGTTAATACTGCCAAGGCTTTCCATGAGGCACTCCCACTAACGGGTGTCATCCTCACTAAGCTTGATGGTGATTCTCGTGGTGGTGCCGCCCTATCTGTTCGTCAAGTCACTGGTGTGCCACTAAAGTTCATTGGCGTGGCTGAAAAAATGGATGGCCTGGAAGCCTTCGATGCCGAACGTATGGCCAGCCGCATTTTGGGTATGGGCGACATTCTTGCCTTAGTTGAACAAGCACAGCAAAACGTTGACGTTGCTAAAGCAGAAAAGTTAGCAAGCAAGATTTCTAAAGGCGGCTTTGATCTTGGTGATTTCAGAGATCAACTCGCACAGATGCAGCAAATGGGTGGCATGGCCAGTCTAATGGATAAATTACCGAGTCATATGGCGCAAGCGGCATCCAAAACAAATATGAGTGCTGCCGATAAACAAACCAAGCGCATGCGCGGCATCATTGATAGCATGACGCCAAAAGAGCGTGCCAAACCTGAATTACTTAAAGCGACTCGTAAGCGCCGCATTGCAGCCGGCGCAGGCGTTGAAGTTCAAGAAGTCAATCGTCTGCTTGCACAGTTCGATCAAATGCAAACCATGATGAAGCAATTCAAGGGTGGCAAGATGGCGCGTACGATGGCAACCATGGCTGCAAAAGGAGCCGCCAAAGGTATTGGCGGACTCTTTAAAAAATAAACAGTTACAAGCTTAAGAAATGAATTGTTTAGCTGCTTGCACAGCTGCAATGACTTTTTCTTTAATCTCAGTTAGTGGAATATTTTGGGACTCAGCATCCGTGCGGCCTTTAAATTCCACTTGAGCATCAGCAAGCCCACGATCGCCGATCACAATGCGGAAAGGCGCACCAATCAATTCCCAATCTGCAAACATTGCCCCTGGACGTTCACCACGATCATCTAGGATGACATCAATACCAGCAGACATGAGTTCATCATGCAATTGATCTGCGGCGACTTTAACCCCTTCAGATCTGTCGTAATTCATAGGGCAAATGACCACCTCAAATGGCGCCATAGAAATCGGCCAAATAATGCCGCGTTCATCGTGACCCTGCTCAATTGCTGCACCAAGTAAACGCGTAACGCCAATGCCGTAACAACCCATCACCATCGGCTGTGCCTTACCTTGTTGATCAAGATAGGTGCAACCCATCGCTTCAGAGTAGCGTGTACCCAATTGGAATACATGACCCACCTCGATGCCTCGACAAATATCCACTACGCCTTTGCCATCGGGCGAAGGATCACCAACCACTGCATTGCGAATATCTAAAACGAGTGGCTCTGGTAGATCACGCGCCCAGTTCACGCCAACCAAATGATGACCTGCTTCATTAGCGCCGCAAATAAAATCCGACATATTGGCAACGGTACGATCGGCCACGACTGTAACTGCAGCACTTACGCCTACCGGACCCAAATAGCCAGCAGGTGCATTGCAGGCCTGCTTAATTTCTGCTTCTGTAGCAAAACGTGACTCAGCCATGCCAGGTATCTTGCTAGCCTTCACCTCATTGAGTTCATGATCGCCACGAACCAACAGCATAAATAATTTAGCGGGGCCATTCTCTTGATCAGCGGCAAACAAAAGTGATTTGACCGTTTTCTCGAGCGGCAAGTTCAAAAACTTTGCCACGTCAGCGCAATTGGTTTTTTCTGGAGTGGGAACTTTTTGCATCGCTTGGGTTGCGGCAGCACGCACTGCAATCAAAGCAATGGATTCTGCAGCCTCTAAATTTGCGGCGTAATCAGAACTTGGGCAATACACAATCGCATCTTCACCAGTATCGGCAATGACATGAAACTCTTGACTGCCTGACCCACCAATGGCGCCATTATCTGCAGTCACAGCGCGGAACTTAAGGCCCATGCGTTTAAAGATACGGGTATATGCGTCAAACATGATTTGATAGGATTTTTTTAATCCCTCAGCATCGCGATCAAATGAATATGCATCCTTCATACTGAACTCACGACCACGCATGATTCCAAAACGTGGGCGACGCTCATCGCGAAACTTAGTTTGAATTTGATAAAAATTAATTGGGAGCTGTTTGTAGCTTTTGATTTCATTACGCGCCAAATCGGTAATTACTTCTTCCGAAGTTGGCTGAATTAGAAAATCACGATCATGTCGATCTTTTATGCGTAGCAACTCTGGTCCCATTTTTTCCCAGCGACCCGTCTCTTGCCATAACTCAGCAGGCTGAATCATTGGCATCAACAATTCAATGGCGCCTGCTCGATTCATTTCTTCGCGGATGATATTTTCCACTTTGCGAATGGACCTTAAACCCAATGGCAAATAGTTATAAACGCCAGCACTGAGCTTGCGAATGAGGCCTGCACGCACCATGAGTTTGTGCGAAACCACCTCAGCGTCAGAGGGGGCTTCTTTTAGCGTGGCGAGAAATGACTGTGATGCTTTCATGAATGGATATAATCAAATCATTGATTTTAAAGGATTTGAGGCACGATCATGCTTGACCGTGAAGGGTATAGAGCCAATGTTGGCATTGTCCTCCTCAATAGCCGTAACGAGGTTTTCTGGGGAAAACGCGTTGGGCAGCATTCGTGGCAGTTCCCGCAGGGCGGGATTCAACATGGTGAAAGCCCTGAGCAGGCCATGTACCGCGAATTGCATGAGGAAGTGGGTTTATTGCCAGAACACGTCCAAATTGTTGGGCGAACTAGGGATTGGCTTCGTTATGACGTCCCTGAGGAATACCTACGCCGCCAACACGCCACGCGCATTCACCGAGCAGCTTACCGTGGTCAAAAGCAAATTTGGTTTCTCTTGCGTTTAGTCGGCCTAGATAGCGATATTGACCTACGCGTCTCTGAACACCCTGAATTTGATGCTTGGCGCTGGGTTCCCTTCTGGATCCAGCTTGATGCAGTGATTGACTTCAAGCGTGAGGTTTACCAGTTAGCCCTTTCTGAATTAGCTCGCTACCTCTCCCGAGGCATGAGAATGCAACAGCTCGCGTGGGGATCCCCACTTGAAATCTTTCAATCCCTTTATTCTGGCAGCGAAGAGCATTCACAAAATCCCAACCCTACGGATAAACCGAAATGACCCTTACATTACGCCGCACTTCGATCTACTTTTGCAGCGCAATAATAAGCCTTAGCTTGATTGCTTGTGCAGGCGATCCCATGGAAAGCGGTTTAGATCCTTTTGCACCTATGGTGTTTAAAGAGGGTGCTACGGCAATGCCACTCAATCCACCCAACAAAGCTACCTTAGTGCCATTCTATGTATCTCAGCACACTATTTTCAAGTTTGCGGTGGATACGGATTCCATTTTGATTGGGGCCGATGGGGTTACTCGCTACATTGTTGTGCTCACTAATCCTAGCGGTGGCCAACAAGCGCAATATGAGGGAATTCGTTGTGACTCATTTCAATGGCGCCTATACGGAACATTTGAAAATCAAGCCTGGAAAGAAAATCCACTCTCTACCTGGAGAGGCATTCAGAGCAATGTACCCAATCGTTACCAAGCTTCTTTAGCCCAAGGTGCATTTTGTAACTTCAACTCACAAGAGAAGAACATCAAGACAATTATTCGGGCACTAAATCCAAATGGCTTTACTGGTGGCACTAAGCCTACCAATTCATTTGGGGTGCAGTAACTAGAGTTAGATGTATCTCTAGTTTGATTTGGAACTTAGATAAGTTCCAATTTTCTCGCCAGACAATAGGCGAGTTAATACCTTAGGCTCATGACCAGAAGCGATCACCGTTGCAGCGCCTGTTTGAGCTGCAACTTTGGCAGCCAATACCTTAGTCAACATGCCACCTTTACTGAGCTCGCTACCAGCGCCACCCGCCATTTTTTCTAAAGCAGGATCTCCAGCCACAGCATCACTTAATAAAGTTGCGCTGGCATCCCGTCTTGGGTCTGCTGTAAATAAGCCACCTTGATCAGTCAAGATCACCAGCAAATCTGCATGAATCAGATTGGCAACTAGTGCTGCAAGATTATCGTTATCACCGAACTTAATTTCATCGGTAACCACTGTGTCATTTTCATTAATGATCGGAACCACGCCCAACTTCAGTAAAGTTTCTAGAGTGGCCTTAGCATTTGCGTTACGTTCAGGGTGTGCCAAGTCAGCATTCGTTAATAAGATTTGCGCACTGCGTAAATCAAAACGTGCAAAACAACTCTCATAAACCTGCACTAAACCCATTTGCCCAACCGCAGCTGCAGCTTGTAGTTGATGGATCTCTTGTGGACGCTTCGTCCAACCTAGACGCTGCATGCCCTCAGCAATTGCACCTGAGCTCACCATCAATACCTCGTGGCCGCTAGCTAACAACGCAGCCATTTGTTCTGCCCACATCGCAATGGCGGCATGATCTAAGCCCTCACCGTTATTGGTAACAAGGCTGGATCCTACTTTGACAACAATTCGTTTTGCTTTTTGCACTGTCATATCAATTGAGCTTATCAAATGAGTATTTAATCTGGGGCTTTATCTTCAGCGTGATCTTGATATCGCGGATCTGCAGCGCGCTCTTCAGCATCATCACGATCGCGACGCACAGAATCCAAATAATCCTGTAAGGAATAGCAAAGCTTGTCGCAACCTAAGCCAGTTAAAGCGGAGATCTCAAATACAGGACCCTTCCACTTAAACTTCTTCACAAAGTCAGCCACTACTTTTTTACGATCCCCTTCAGGAATCATATCGACTTTATTGAGGACTAACCAGCGCGGTTTCTCTACCAATGCCTCGTCATACTTGCGCAACTCGTTCACGATAGCCTTGGCATCTGCCACAGGATCTACGTTTTCATCAAATGGCGCGATATCAACCAAGTGTAAGAGCACGCCCGTACGTTGCAAATGTCGCAAGAAGCGATGGCCCAAGCCAGCGCCTTCAGCGGCACCTTCAATCAATCCAGGGATATCTGCAATGACAAAGCTACGCTCAGCACCCACTCGAACTACGCCCAAATTTGGATGTAATGTTGTAAATGGGTAGTCGGCAATTTTTGGACGCGCATTGGAGACTGCAGTAATCAACGTCGACTTACCTGCATTGGGCATTCCCAATAAACCAACGTCAGCCAATACTTTTAATTCGAGTTTGAGCTTGCGGCGTTCACCATCTTTACCGTTGGTCTTCTGGCGTGGTGCGCGATTGGTACTGCTTTTAAAGTGAATATTGCCCCAGCCACCAACACCACCCTGCGCCAAGCAAAGACGCTCACCGTGAGTCGTTAAGTCAGCGATTGGCTCACCAGTATCGTAATCAGCAATGATGGTACCAACTGGCATGCGCAACTCAATATCATCGCCTGCGCGACCATAACAATCAGCGCCACGACCAGGCTCACCATTTTTAGCTGTGTGTGTTTTAGCGTAGCGATAGTCCACCAAAGTATTGATGTTGCGATCAGCTATAGCCCAAACGCTACCGCCTTTGCCACCATCACCACCATCGGGTCCACCGAACTCAATAAACTTTTCGCGGCGCATGGAAGCACTCCCGGCGCCACCTTGGCCAGCTATGACTTCAATACGTGCTTCGTCTATAAATTTCATGAATAAAAAAGGCCTCGCACTAGCGAGGCCTGTTCCTAAGAGTTAAATTCGGAATAAATCTGAATCAAACGTGTCTCAGTCAGGCGCCTTATGAACGCGGAAGAACTGAAACCTGGGCCTTCTTCAAAGCACCCTTAACGCCGAATTCCACTTGCCCGTCAATTAAGGCAAACAAAGTGTGATCCTTACCAATACCAACGTTTGCACCAGGATGAACTCGTGTGCCGCGTTGACGAATGATGATGCTGCCAGCATTGATCTGCTCGCCGCCAAATACTTTAACGCCTAAGCGTTTCGATTCTGAGTCGCGGCCATTTCGTGTCGAGCCGCCGCCTTTTTTCTGTGCCATATCTTTCTCCTGCTATGTACCGTTGCCTTATTAGGCTTTAATCGTGTTGATCAAAATTTCAGTGAAATTCTGACGATGGCCTTGGTGCTTTTGGTAATGCTTGCGACGGCGCATCTTAAAGATTGTCACTTTATCGTGACGTCCCTGGGAGATGACAGTGGCCATCACAGCGGCACCATTAACCAATGGATCACCCAATTTGAGTGAAGCGCCTTCGCCAACGGCGAGGACTTGGTCAAGAGTGATTTCGCTGCCGATTTCCGCTGGTATCTGTTCTATTTTCAATTTTTCGCCTGCAGCAACTTTATACTGTTTGCCACCGGTTTTTATGACCGCGTACATGGTGTGAAACCTCAAATTAATTCTACGTTTAAGCTAATCCACCCTGGATGAGCTAAGCCCATTATTATATCTTGCATGACGAGCACTGTCAAAACCAATGAATTAAGCCAAATTTTGGCCCCAATTGCCTTAGATTTCAAGGCTTTAGATGGGGTTATTCGCCTTCGCTTAGCCTCAAAAGTGGCCTTAATCGACCAAATCTCCGGTTATATCATCCAGGCTGGCGGAAAACGGGTTAGACCTGCGCTATTACTGCTAGTGGCTAAAGCCCTGGCAAATGGCAAAGAAACTCCACACACCCTAGAGATGGCAGCTGTTGTGGAATTTATACACACAGCCACCCTCCTGCATGACGATGTTGTAGATGAATCCACCCTCAGAAGGGGCAGAGAAACGGCTAATGCTGCTTTTGGAAATGCCGCTAGCGTCCTTGTTGGCGACTTCCTCTATTCCAGAGCCTTCCAAATGATGGTGGCGCCAAATGACTTACGCGTTATGCAAATCCTGTCAGATGCTACTAATACGATCGCTGAAGGCGAAGTTTTGCAACTGCTCAATATGCACGATCCTGAAGTCAATGAAGAGAGTTACCTGCAGGTAATTCGCTACAAGACTGCAAAATTATTTGAAGCCTCCTCTGAGCTTGGCGCTATTTTGGCCAAAGCAAGTGATGCTGAAAGAGAACAGGCTGCTGCCTTTGGTCGTCATATTGGTACCGCATTTCAATTGATGGATGATTTGCTCGATTACACAGCTAGCGCAGCACAGATGGGCAAAAATGCCGGCGATGATTTACGCGAAGGCAAGCCAACACTCCCATTAATTTATCTTCTAGAAAATGGCAGTGCGGAAGAGCGTCTATTAGTGCGTGCAGCAATTGAACAAAACCAAGATTTACCAGAAGATATTTTTGAGCAAATTTTATTGGCAGTGCAAAATTCAGGCGCTCTAGATTACACACAAGCGGCTGCGCAGCGTGAAGCTAAGCTAGCCTTGGATTGCATCGCTGCATTTCCACAAAATGAAGCAACTGATGCTTTATTGGCCCTTTGCGACTACTCCATTACAAGACAAACCTAAAAGCAATCTACGCTCCAACGCTTTTCATTCTTAGTTCACGTGCTGTAATGCGTGCTTTCTCCGCCTCATCCCGCAAGCGCGAGATTTCATCAGCGGATAATTTTTCCAGATTTGAATAATCCAGTTTCCAAGCGGGATCTGTAGACCACCTTAAGGGCGACTGCACGGTAGTTCTTGGGGCCGGAGCGCTTTCTAAAAGACGTAGCGCCAACTCAAAATTGAGTGCTTGTGAATCTGGGTCATTGGGCTTTGCGGCTGCATTGCCCAAAGGGAAGTCACTAAATAAGAAACGCGGGACACCGCAGTACTCAACAATATCTTTCGCAGCACCCATGATGACCGTTGGAATCCCAGCGTCCTCTAAATAGCGGGCCAATAAACTCTGACTTTGGTGACAAATCGGGCAATTGGGAATCAATGCAGCAACATTGACTTTGTCAGCTCGCAGCATTTCCAAAATGATAGGGGCGTCAATTTCTAAAGTATGGCGCTGACTCCGATTGGTCGGTAAACCATAAAAATGAGGCGATAGCGCCTGAATGCGCCCTTCCTTAACTGCATTTGTTGCCGCCACTAATGGAAACCAACAAGCGCTGTCTTCCATATTGGCATTACGCCTATCAATCCCAACGTGCGCAATTCGAAGATCAATATCCCCATCAACCGAATCACAATAGGGCTGATAAAACTTTGCTGCCGAGTTGTAAGGCGCGCCTGTACCCTGAGGGCCCTTACTAGCGTCATAGGGAACGGCGGTCGTAATGAGTCCCAAGACTGACTGATTAAGTGGCTTGCTCAGGGGTGTGAAGGGTGTCTCAATATAGTGCGCCCAGACATACGGCGTGTCGTAACCCAAACCAAGATAGTAGTTACGCGTCCGCTCCATATACCGAACTGGCTGATCCAGCTCTGCCGCAAAAGTAAGTTCAGGGGCCTTGCCCATCAATACATCCTTGTAAGATGTTACTTATCTAAATATTTAATACTCTATAGGAATTCATTATGGCTCAATGGCTTAGATTTCAATACCAGGGGAAAAGTGGTTTCGGTCAAGTGCAAGGCGAGCACATTGCCGTTTACTCAGGAAATCTCTTTGACCAACCCAAAGCAACGGGCGAAACACTCAAACTTGCCGATGTTGTAATAGATATTCCCTGCACCCCATCGAAGATGGTAGCCATGGTGGATAATTTTCATGCCCTCGTTACCAAACTAGAGCATGCAGTGCCCGTAGAGCCTTTGTACTTCTTAAAAGGGAATAATTCTTTCTTGGCGGCTAATCAAACTATTCGCACTCCAAAGTCTTATTCTGGAAAAGTAGTCTACGAAGGTGAGCTTGGCATTGTGATTGGCAAACCCTGTCATGAGGCTAATGAAACTGAAGCTGCTAGAGCGATCTTTGGTTACACCTGCATCAATGATGTCACTGCCATTGAAATTCTCAATCGTGACCCCGGATATGCGCAGTGGACTCGCTCTAAGAGCTTTAATACCTTCGGTGTATTTGGTCCGTATATCACTACCGATGTTGACCCCAGCAAGCTTCATATCAAAACTATTCTGAACGATCAGGAGCGTCAAAACTATCCAGTGGCCGACATGATCTTCCCGCCCGCAAAATTAGTGAGCCTGATTTCTCAAGATGTTCCGCTGCAAGCGGGTGACATCATTGCCTGCGGAACTTCAGTTGGTGTCGGCTCTATGAAACCTGGCAGCAATGTCAGCATCATCATTGAAGGTGTTGGTCGCTTAGATAATCGCTTCGAATAAAAGCAGTCAGTCATTAAAACAAAAACCCTTGCTATGTTCAGTAGCAAGGGTTTTTTAATACTTACAATGTACTAATACTGAAGATCTTAGTAACCCGATACCGATGGCAAAGCCAAACTACCTTTAGAGGTTTGCACGTTTTCATCTAAATATTTGGTTAAAGCAAATACTGTGTTGAGGCAAGGGGTTGGAGTATTGGTAATTTTCCCAAGCTCAATGACTGAGCCCAACAAAGCATCGATCTCCAAACTGCGGCCAGCCTCTAGATCTTGCAGCATGGATGTTTTATGTTTGCCAACTTTTTCAGCGCCAGCAATACGACGCTCAATATCTACGCGGAAAGTAACGCCAAGCTTTTCAGCAATGGTTTGCGCTTCAGCCATCATGTTGCGCGCCAACTCTTTCGTCAATGGATATTGGCAAATGCCTTCTAAGGTTCCATGAGTTAAAGAGCTAATTGGATTGAAGGTCATATTGCCCCAAAGCTTGAGCCAAATCTCAGAGCGAATGTCTTCCAGAATGGGTGACTTAAATCCAGCGGCACCCATCATGTCTGAGATCTTCTGAATACGCTCAGTCACTTTGCCATCTAACTCGCCCAATGGAAAACGATTGCCTTCAACGTGACGAATCACGCCAGGCGCTTGAGTAAAGGTTGCTGGATACACTACGCAACCAATAATGTTGTCAGGATTAATAGCGGCCTTAGCAACGCCACCAGCATCCACGGTTTCTACAGAATGGTCTTTGTATTCACCGGATAGTTTTTGGAAGTACCACCAAGGAATGCCGTTTTGCATCGGAATCAAAATCGTTTCTGGGCCCATGATGGCAGCAAGATCTTGAATAATCGGCTCAACTTGGTGAGCCTTCACTGCCAAAATCACGACGTCTGGCGTTTCGGCATCCGTAATTTTTTCTACCGCTTTAACTTCGGCTACCAATGGCTCCGGTTGATCGTCCATGATCAAGGCCAGACCACGTTCCTTGATCGCTGCCAAAGTAGCCCCACGTGCAACAACAGTTACCTCGTTGCCCGCTCGCGCCAACATCACAGCCAGGTAGCCGCCAATGGCGCCACCCCCACCGATCACACAAATTTTCATAGGAACCCCACAAGAACAAAAAATATTGAATTAATACAATATTAGAGGAGATTATTTTGCGGTGCAACAAAATAATCTCTGCCTCATTTTTAGGCAGAGCCTTCAGATAGCCTTTAGTAAGCCCTTAGGCACTAAACCCCCTATCAGCATCCCAACAATGCTGGCGCATAGGCCCGCCAATTGAGGGGGCATGATGGCATTCGGAGCCAAGATCTCACAACTAATCCACATGGTGAGACCAAAAACGACTGACAACAATCCGCCCAAAGAATTAGCTCGAGACCAATAGACGCCGAAAGCTAAGGGAACAAATGCTGCAACCAGGGTCACCTTATATGCACTCTCGACCATCTTAAAAATCGACAACTGGGAATTAATCGCAAAGAAAGTGACCACTACGGTAAAACAGAGTACGGTAATCCGCATGATCTTCAGAAGATCTTGATCGGAGAGATGCTTAAAGAAGCCGCGCACAATATTTTCCGCAAAGGTCACTGACGGCGCCAATAGAGTGGCACTCGCACAGCTCTTAATTGCCGATAACAATGCACCAAAAAACATGACTTGAGCAATGAGTGGCGCATGGTTCATGATCAACTTCGGCAAGATCATCTGAGGATCGGTATCTAAATATTGATTGACTAATCCGGGATTAATAATGGTTGCGGAGTATGCCAAGTACAGCGGTACAAAAGCAAAAATGAAATACAGCACACCTCCAAGGAGTGCTGCCTGAACTGCAATATTCACATTCTTTGAAGAGGTAATACGTTGGAATACGTCTTGCTGTGGAATGGAGCCCAGCATCATTGTGCACAAGGCAGCTACGAACCCTAGAATGGAGGCCAAGTTCATCTCTGGCCAGAAATTAAATTTACCTGCTGCAGAGGCCCGCTCAATCACCACTCCAATGCCGCCGGTCTGCGCCGTCATCTCACCACCGATATAAAGCATCCCGACAACAATAATGATCATCTGGATAAAGTCGGTAATGGCAACCGCCCACATACCGCCAAAAAGTGTATAAATTAAGACGCTACCGGCACCAATTAACATGCCACCAGTTTGAGTAATGGCTCCCTCAGACACTACATTGAATACCAAACCAAGTGCTTTGATTTGAGCTGCTACCCACCCTAGATAAGAAACGACGATACAAAGAGTGACCAAGACCTCTACTGTTCGACCATATTTCTCACGAAAGAAATCGCCAATCGTGAGCATGCGGCGGTTATACAAATGGCGAGCAAAAAAGAGGCCAACCAAAATTAAGCAAAGTGATGAGCCAAAAGGATCGGCAACTATTCCGCCAAAACCATCCTTCAAAAAAGTAGCCGGAATACCCAATACGGTCTCAGACCCAAACCAGGTTGCAAATACCGTGGCAGTAACTATAGGTAAAGGCAGGCTATGGCCTGCTGCTGCAAAGTCGGCAGTATTTTTTACGCGCAATGCAGCCCACAAGCCAATGCCGACTGACACTACCCAATAGATGATGACAAACCAAATCAACATCGCCCAAGATCTCCTACATGAATTTGCTCAAATTATATGACCTTGTCATTTCTGGCAGTTAAGGAATTTGAATCGCTTTGGGGCATAGAGGTCTGACATAATTGCCCTGTGAATCTGCTAATTGAGAACTCCCAAACCGACTTGGCTTATCAAAAAGCCATCTTATCTTCGGTATCTCGCACCTTTGCACTCACTATCCCCCTGCTGCCTCCAATCATTGAAAAGGTAGTGGGTAACACGTATCTGCTGTGTCGCATTGTGGACACCATAGAAGATGCTGCAGAACTCACGCCAGAAGCCAAAAAAAATCTATCAGCATTATTTCTTGATGTGGTGCTTGAAAGAGCCCCAGTTGAATCTTTTGTAGAGCCCTGTCTTGACGCTCTCAAAAATTACTCCAATCATGATGAGTTGGATTTGATCGACCATACCCCAACCGTATTACGCATTCTGCATACTTGCTCCAGTCATGATCAAGGGGCAGTGAGTCGCTGCGTTTCCATTATGTCCGAAGGGATGTCTCGTTTTCATGGGCGGCAAACTGAGGCAGGCTTAAAAGACTTATCTGAATTTGAAGACTACTGCTATGTAGTCGCTGGAGTAGTCGGGGAACTTCTCACTAGCATCTTTCGCCACTACTCTCCCCAATTTTCAAAAAACATTCAGGGGCATGAGAATCTAGCAATCGCCTTTGGTCAAGCACTGCAAATGACCAATATCCTGAAAGACTCTCCCGAGGATCGCGCCAGAGGCGTGTCTTGGAAGCCAGCTAACTTGAGTCAGCTTGACCTGCTTCAGATTGCCTATCAAAAACTATCGGATTCTTTAACGTACATCCTCCTGATCCCTAAAGAGGAAGTAGGTATGCGCCGTTTTTGCCTCTTGGCATTTGGGCTTGCGGTGCTAACCCTAGACAAGCTTGCTGCAGGAGACCATTTCGAGCGGCAAGAAGATATCAAGCTTTCCAGAAATACTGTCTGGCTTTTCTACGGCTTTACAAAAATAGCCGCCGGTAGCAATGGGCTCATTAAAAGTTTTTTCTATTTATGGGGTAGCCCTTTAAGAAAGCTGAAGGCAAAGCAGTAGATCGAGACTAAAGAACGCCCTCATGTTTTAAAAGCCAAATTTTGATTTGGCGATACAGTCCAGGCGAATCTTCTTTCATATAACCACCGATACCTTGAGCCGAAACCACACGATGGCATGGGGCGATTAAAGGATAAGGGTTGGCGCCACATGCTGTACCAACTGCTCTGGGGCCACTGTGGATTTTCTTAGCAATACCACCGTAGGTTGCAGTGCTGCCAAGTGGAATATCTTGAGTAGCTCTCCAAACCTTTTTCTGATGCTCTGTGCCAGCAGGCTTTAAGGGAAGGTCAAATTGGTGCCAGGGGTTCTTGAAGTAACTTGCACACTGCTTTGCCACCTCTTTTGCCAACTGATTGCTGGGTAGACTTAGGCGAGTCTTGGAGGATAAATAATCAATCTTAGACAACATCAAACTGCCGTCCACCATCTCAGTCAAAATCCCCAAATGCCCAAAAGGGGCCTCAATAACGCAATATTGGGCATTTTGTGACGGAGATTTCTTTGCTTGCGAGGCCATAAGGACGATTCTTACACAACTATAAGAGTTACAGCAGCGGGGCGAACGACAAAACCGCTAGCCTCTGAAATGGCACTTTGCTATATTGAATCCTCCATATTCTTTGCAGGCATAACCGATGGACACCTTTTTTGACGACTGGCCTTTTATTGCTCAGGTCTCTCTCGTCTTATTTTTACTAGCGCTTTCCGGCTTTTTTTCCATGGCCGAAACCAGCATGCTGTCTTCCAATCGCCACCGACTTCGCGCCATGGCAAATGGAGGCAACCCAGGAGCAGCTTTAGCAGAAAGACTCTTAAAGCGAATTGATTCGCTGCTCTCGGTATTGTTAATTTCTAATAACCTTATCAATACCATCCTGCCAATCTTGGTCACTGGGATTGCGCTGCATATTTTTGGTGAGAGCGGCTTAGTCCTCACTATCGCAACCTTAGTTGTTGCATTGCTGATTATTGTTTTTAGTGAAATTACTCCGAAGGTCATTGGTGCTGCATTCCCAGAGAAAATTGCTTCTAATGTTGGCTGGCTCATTCTTCCTCTCACCTACATTCTCAAGCCCTTGCTATGGTTCATTAATAGCTTTGTATCAGGACTCATGAAGGTATCTGGACTGCAAGCCTCTACTGAAAATAGAGCCATGAGCAAAGAAGAGCTTCGTAGCCTTGTGCTCGAGTCCAACCGCTTTGTATCAAACCATCATCGTAATATTCTTCTCAATCTATTTAATCTCGAAAATATTTTGGTTGATGATGTGATGACACCAAGATCGAAGATTGAAATTCTCGATCTCTCCAGGCCAATCGACGAAGTAGTCCAACAACTAGAAACCTGTTACCACAACAAGTTACCAGTATGTGATGGGGATTCCGAACGCATCATTGGCATTCTGTCAGTCAAAAAGGCACTGTCTTTACTGGGCCATGCTCAACTAAAACATCAAGACTTTAAACTCTTGGTAAACGAGCCTTACTTCATTCCCAGTGGCACCCCTGTCTTGCAACAGATGCAATTCTTTCAAGATAATCAACAGCGCCTAAGCTTGGTGGTAAATGAATATGGCGAAGTCCTTGGGCTGGTGACATTTGAAGATATTGTTGAAGAGTTAATCGGTGAATTCACCACCTCGTTCTCCAACCTCTCCAATGACCCCCGCTGGCTGCCGGATGGAACTTATCTTGCCAGCGGCAGTTCTTCCCTGCGCGATCTCAATCGTCTATTGAATCTAGATCTGCCTTTGGATGGCCCGCGCACTCTTAATGGGCTAATTCTAGAAAAGCTAGAAGCAATTCCTGACCACGATGTCAGCATTCGTATTGCCGGCATCGTGATGGAAATTGTGCAGTTTGATGATCAAGGCGTTAGAACCGTAAAGCTTTATCGACCAACACTTACAACCGATAAAGATTGAGCACCCATCAAGATGACTCTCTTATCATTCGCACCTGGCATGAAATCATCGTTAATGCGCTTCATTCCAGGGCGACTGATATTCACATTGAGGCCGGCCCACAAGAAACTTTAGTACGCATTCGGGTTGATGGGCTCTTAGAGCTTCAATCACGCTACCCCATTGATCTTCACGAGCGCTTAATCACTCGCATCAAAATATTGGCACGCTTAGATATTGCCGAAAAACGTCTCCCACAAGATGGACGACTCTGCGTTGGTCATGACTTCAGTAAGCCCAATACCGATTGCCGTGTATCGATACTGCCAACGCTCTATGGCGAAAAGGCCGTAGTTCGGATTCTGCCAAGTCACATTGAGAACCTTAGTCTTGATCGGCTCGGCTTACTACCAGAACAGCTAGAAATTTTTCGTAGCGCGATTCAGCAATCAAACGGCCTTATTTTAGTAACAGGCCCGACGGGTAGCGGCAAAACCCGCACGCTGTATAGCTGCCTAAGAGAATTAAATCTGATTCACCGCAATCTTTGCTCGATCGAAGACCCCATTGAAATTCGCCTTCCTGGTGTTAACCAAGTGGCTTATCACCCCCGCGCTGGACTAGATTTTGCAAGCATCATTCGAGCCCTACTCAGACAGGATCCAGATGTCATCATGATCGGTGAGATTCGAGATGCAGCAACAGCGCAGCTTGCTATCCAGGCCGCGCAAACTGGTCACTTGGTGCTCAGTACCTTGCATACCCGCAATGCTAGAGGCGCATTGTCCCGTCTCAAAAGCCTGGGAATCGATCAGGAGTCGATTGACTCTTGCTTGCGTTGCGTGAGCTCCCAACGATTAATTCGCACCCTCTGCCAACACTGCCTCCATGAGTCTGATCAGACGACTTGTAAGGCCTGCAAGGGATCTGGTTACTTGGGCCGAATAGGTGTACATGAAATACTCAACACCACATTGCTGGCAGACAAAAATATCAAGCATCTAGATATGTATGAAGCTGGCATTCGTCATGTCAAATCTGGACTCATCAACGAGGCTTCTCTTGTATCTGAGATTGGCACATGGCATTAAGAGATCATCCCCTGCTCCAGAAAAGATTGACCAAACAAGAGCAACTCCATTTTGCTCAGCATCTGTTGGCTTTACTTCATGCTGGCTTGCCGCTTTTAAATGCTATTGAACTACTTTATCAATCCGCTCCGAAACCTTGGCTCGGCTGGCTAATGCGCATTCACACCCTTCTCAAAAAAGGATATAGCCTCTCCCATTGCCTAAGAGAGCAAGGCGGTCAATTTTCCATGGAGTTTATTAACCTTATTCGCGTTAGCGAACGATCTGGTGATTTGTCTTTAGCCCTTAAAACCATTAGCCAACAACTTACTGAGCAGATTGAACTACGCCGAAAAATACAGCAAGCGCTCAGCTATCCCATCATTACCCTTTCCACCTCTTTTGGTCTCGTGATTGTGATGATGGTCTGGGTTGTCCCTGTCTTTAAAGATGTATTTGGGCATTTTCAGGCTGAGCTACCTGCGCCTACCCGTGCATTAATAGCAGTCTCCACCCTGATCGAACATTTTTATATAGAGCTCCTTCTTGGGATGGCAGTGTTGCTTGGGATATTTATTGCCGCTTGGTTAAAGTCCCCGCGCCTACAAAAAGGCTGTGATCGCATGACGCTCCGCATTCCGGTATTGGGGAATTTATTTAGACTTGCCACGCTGACGCATTGGTGCAGAACTCTTGGGCATTTACTATCCTCCGGATTACCGCTTCCAGATGCATTACGCATCACAGCACAATCTTCCAATCACTGGCTCAGTCATGACTTTAGCGCTGAGGTCTTTAAGCACCTCACCCGAGGTTGGCCACTGGGTGAGTCACTCAAAAAAGCAGATCCAACTGGAGCCTTGTGCGATGTAGAAACATTGCAGTTACTTCGTATTGGCGCAGAAAGTGGCTCACTCCCAGAAATGCTCAATAAACGCGCGGATATTCTGGGTGCTCAACTTAGCAATCAACTCAACACCCTCAGCCAAAGTCTCGAGCCCTTGCTAATCATTTTGGTTGGCGCCATCATTGGAGGATTAGTCATCATTCTCTATCTACCAATTTTTAATCTCGGGCAAATCGTCTAATGCTTTCTGTTGAATCAAGCTACTTACAAGTAATACTGATTGGAGTATTGCTGTATTTAGCTTATGTTGATTTCCGGACCTTTCGCTTGCCCAATAGCATTACCTTGCCCCTCCTCATTACTGGTCTTGGTCTGAGTATATTTACAAGCTGGGGCTTTACAAATGCCCAGTCTGCGTTGATCGGGGCTGGCCTGGGCTATGTTGTACTTTGGCTCCCAAACTATGTATATCGCCTCATCAAAAAACAAGACGGCATTGGGATGGGAGATGCCAAATTACTCGCCGCTCTCGGGGCCTGGCTAGGCTGGAGTTCTTTGCCAGGCATTTTGCTAATAGCCTCAGTCTCAGGACTCATTGGCGGAATAGTCTGGCTTAAATGGAATCAGCGTGGCTATGGTCACGCTTTTCCTTTTGGGCCATTTCTTGCTATTGCTGGCATCATTCAATTGTTATGGCCTCAACTCCTCACCAGAATCCTACCGATCAATCTGATTTAACGGCCCTGAAGGGACGCATTCCCTTGCTCGGCCTCACTGGCGGAATCGGTTCTGGCAAAACCGCGGTAAGCGATTTATTGGGGCAATTGGGAGCTGGAGTAATCGATACCGATCTCATTGCCCATCAAATCACTGCCCCTGGCGGAACAGCCATTCCCTTCATCCGAGAGCAGTTCGGGGCTGAATTTCTCGACCCCTCAGGTGCTCTGGATCGAGGAAAAATGCGCTCCCTAGTATTTGAGCAGCCAGAAGCAAGAAGGGCATTGGAGCTCATTACCCACCCCCTTATTCGTCAAGAAACTATTCGGCAAGGCCTCGAATTAAGCAAAGCTGGAAAGCCCTACCTGGTGTTTGTCATTCCGCTTCTCGTGGAGTCGGGTAATTGGCATGGCCTTCTTAACCATATTGCAGTTGTGGACTGCCCTGAAAAAACCCAAATCAAAAGGGTTATGGAGCGCAACAAGCTCACCCTGGAGGAGGTCGAAAAAATCCTTAAAGCTCAAGCAAGCAGAGATGAGCGCCTATCTCAAGCAGACTCGATTCTTCATAACGCAGGGGGCTTTGCAGAATTAAATTCGCAGATACAGGATTTGCACCAAAAAATGATGGGATTTAAGACGGATCAATCCACTTCGTCATAGAATATGGGCTTGTGATCGTATACGAATACCCCTTCAATGAATTAGTTCGAAGCATGCTTCGGCTGGAGTATTTATTCGCCCGTTTTAATCACTTTTTGAGGTCTGATGACCCAGAGCTACACCACAACGCTGTCGCTACATTATTTGACTTAGGCGACATCGGGTCACGTGGTGATATCAAATCTCTTTTACTAAAAGAATTTGAGCGTCAAAAATATACGCTCAATGGTTTAAAGTCCTCGCAAAAAGTGGATCAAGAGGCGCTTTCTCAAACGCTTGCAGAAATTGATTCTGCATCTGTCAAGATTAATCAGTCAGTCGGCAGACCTAATGCTGTCATCTCTGAAAGCGAATGGCTCAATGCGATTCGTACGCGTTTAAATATTCCAGGTGGAACCAGTCCAATTGATTTGCCTAGCTACCACGCTTGGAAAAATAGTCCAACAAGTCAACGTCGTGAGTTATTAGAAAATTTTGTCACACCACTTTTGCCATGGCATGAAGCATGTCAAGTATTTCTGAAGCTACTGCGTCAGTCAGGCGAAGCTAAGGAAGTGGTTGCGCATCAAGGATCATTTCAGCAAGCCCCATCAGGCAAGGTTTACCAACTGATGCGCATTGCAGTTGAGGATGATTCCATCTACTCCGAAATCAGTGCAAATAAATATTTGCTATCGATTCGTTTCTTAAAAGCAGATCGCGATAAAAAGGCGCAACTGATAAACGTTGATGTGCCTTTTAGACTGACACTCTGTCAGCTCTAAACTAAAAACTCTTTTAATTTCTCTAGCATTGGCAGGGCTGCAGGCAATAGTGGTCCTACTGTTGGGCCTTTTGCGGAAATCGTCTGCCAAGATAATTGCTGGCCCTCGCAACCTTGAGGTGTCCCCAGCCAATCGCGAATGATGCTGACATGAAGTCTGACATAAGCATGTGGGTAATCGTGTTCAAGGACAGTCAACTCTTCGCTCGATGCAATCTCAATCCCAAGCTCTTCATGTAGCTCACGCTTGAGCGCTTCAAATACAGATTCACCCTGCTCAATCTTGCCTCCGGGGACTTCCCAGTAACCAGCATAAGGCTTGCCCTCTGGCCTCTGGCCTAGCAGATAGCGGCCACCTGAATCTAGCAAGATACCTGCGGCTACTTCTGTAACCGGGCGATTATTTTCATTCATTGGGGGTTGGTCTAGGCGTGTGAACCAGCCCAGTGCTTAGCAAATTGCCAAGCCACACGACCTGAACGTGAGCCACGCTCCAATGCCCAAACTAAGGCTTCTGCACGAGCAGCCTCCACTTGAGCATCATTCAATCCAAAGTGACGCAACCAATGGCCAACGATCCCGAGGTACTCATCTTGTTTTGGCGGATAAAAAGATAGCCACAAACCAAAGCGCTCAGAAAGAGAGATTTTTTCCTCTACGACTTCACCTGGATGGATCTCGCCATCATCGCCATGCACATATGCTTCGTTATCCTTCATATATTCAGGCAATAGATGGCGGCGATTAGAGGTTGCATAAATCAACACGTTGTCGACTTGAGCAGAAACCGATCCGTCCAAGGCGGATTTCATAGCCTTATAACCAGACTCACCGTCCTCAAATGAGAGGTCATCACAAAAGATGATGAAGCGTTCTGGGCGATCTGCCAAGATTTCAGTAATGTCAGCCAAATCAGCCAAATGCTCTTTTTCTACCTCAACCAAGCGCAGACCCTGAGAAGCAAACTCATGCAAACTTGCCTTAATTAAAGAAGACTTTCCTGTGCCCCTGGCACCAGTTAGCAAAATATTATTAGCTGGTTTTTTGAGGATGAAGTTTTTAGTATTGTCACGAATGGCATCGCGTTGGCGATCGATATTCTGCAGATCTTCGAAAGTAATATCGGATATATGCTTAACAGGTTGCAAGAATCCGATGCTGCCAAAGATACTATCGCGGCGGCGCCATCTAAAGGCAGTAGAAGATTTCCACTGCTCTGCTGTTAGTGGTTTTGGTAAAAAAGTCTCGAGATGACTTAATAAGTTTTCTAATTTTTCGTTCATTTGTTTTTGTGTTTTGCCCTGCGTTCTTACGAACGGTAATCGGCATTAATAGAAACATACTCATGGGATAGGTCGCAAGTCCACATAGTTTGAGATGCTGAACCGCGACCCAAATCGATCTTGACGGTAATTTCCGCTTCTTTCATCACCCGTTGGCCATCGGCCTCCTGGTAACTAGGATTG
This sequence comes from Polynucleobacter finlandensis, assembly GCF_018881755.1. Taxonomy (GTDB): domain Bacteria; phylum Pseudomonadota; class Gammaproteobacteria; order Burkholderiales; family Burkholderiaceae; genus Polynucleobacter; species Polynucleobacter finlandensis. Next base: position 152,011 of record NZ_JACVPS010000004.1, read on the forward strand.
CGGCCGCCATCCTTAGCAACCCAAACATCCCCAAGCCACATCTGAACTCGACTAACATCCAGATCAACGATGCCCGCATAACCAATTGCCGCCAAGATGCGACCTAAATTAGGGTCGCTAGCAAAGAAAGCCGTCTTGACCAAAGGCGAATGCGCCACTGCTTTCGCTACCAAGCGGCATTCTTCAGGAGTCTTGCCTCCAAGTACTTCAATGGTCATAAATTTAGTAGCGCCCTCGCCATCGCGCACAATCATTTGCGCCAGCTTTCGGGCCAATGTAATGAGCGCATCACGAACTACTCCATAACTAGGGTCGGCAATCGAGGCAATCTGTACTGCTGACTGCCCAGTCGCCATGATGATGAATGAGTCGTTGGTTGAAGTATCGCCATCAATCGTGATGGCATTAAATGACAGGTCAGCAATTTCACAGGTGAGATTACCCAACAAGCCAGGTGCAAAACCAGCATCAGTAGCAATAAAACCAAGCATAGTAGCCATGTTTGGATGAATCATGCCAGCGCCCTTGCAGATCCCAGTAATGACAACTGGACCCGCTGGAGTCTGCACCGTTACCGATGTTGCCTTGGGTTGCGTATCCGTGGTCATGATGGCTTCCGCCGCATCAAACCAATGGTCTTCACCCAAATTAGCGACAGCAGCTGGAAGCGCAGAAATAATTTTTCCAATTGGCAAAGGCTCCAGAATGACACCCGTAGAGAATGGCAGAATCTGAGCAGGATGAAGTTTGAGATCCTTAGCTAGGGCGTCACACGTTTCCAAGGCATGCTTCATACCTTCTTCACCTGTCCCTGCATTGGCATTACCAGTATTGACCACCAGCGCACGGATTTCTCCATTGCGTCCATCTTGTGCCAAGTGTTCGCGGCAAACCTGAACTGGGGCTGCACAGAATCGATTGAGCGTAAATACACCGGCCACTTGAGATCCAGGCGCTAAAGTCATCACCAATAAATCTTTGCGATTGGCCTTCTTAATGCCGGCCTGCGCAATACCCATCTGAAAACCCTTCACAGGCTTGAGTTGGTCTTTTTGGGGGAGTGGGAGGTTAACTGTCATGATCCGACAATTGTAGAGGGGAATTTTAGGGATGTCAGAGGAAGCTCAACCCCAGCAGCGGCTACGTTCTAAGCTAGATCGGCCAATACCTGGGCCTCAATTGAACTCCATTCAGCATCAGTAAAGAGGCGTGAGCGGGTATGAAAAGCTTTGCCAGTCGAACCCTCAAGAGAAAAGGTTCCGCCCTGCCCTTCGATCACATCCAAAATCAGCTGGGTATGCTTCCAGTACTCATATTGCAATTTGCCAATATAAAACGGCACGCCTCCGACCTCGCCCAACTTGACGTCATATTTACCAATCGTTAAATCGGTTGGTAAATAGCAATTAGCAGCGCTGTTATCACAGCACCCACCAGATTGATGAAACATGATTTCACCATGCTCAGTCTTGAGTTGGTCAATCAGAGCAAGCGCCTCATCAGTAGCAATAACGCGTTCAACCATATCCGTTTCCTATCACTCCTACTAGAGCAAAAAAGGGCGGATCGCTCCACCCTTTGATTTAGCAACCAACCTCCTAATCAGAAGAATCCTAGCTTGCTCTCACTGTAGCTGACTAATAAGTTTTTAGTTTGCTGGTAGTGATCGAGCATGACTTTATGGGTCTCTCTACCAATGCCAGATTCTTTGTAGCCACCAAAGGCTGCATGAGCAGGATAGGCATGGTAGCAATTCGTCCAAACGCGACCGGCCTTAATTGCACGACCCATACGATAAGCGACATTGCCATTGCGACTCCATATGCCAGCACCCAAGCCATAAAGTGTGTCATTCGCAATTTCTAAAGCTTCTGCTTCATCTTTAAAAGTCGTTACTGCTAGGACTGGCCCAAAAATTTCTTCTTGGAAAATACGCATCCTATTATTACCCTTGAACATCGTTGGCTGAACATAGTAGCCGCCCTCAAGGTCGCCACCTAAATTAGCTTGTCCACCGCCAATCAATACCTCTGCTCCCTCTTGTTTGCCAATATCTAAGTAAGAAAGAATTTTTGTCAGTTGCTCTTTAGAGGCTTGTGCACCCATCATGCTATCGGTATCTAGTGGGTTCATATGCTTAATTGCAGCAACCCGTTTGAGTACCTTCTCCATGAACTTGTCATAAATACTTTCTTGGATCAGCGCTCTAGATGGGCAAGTACAAACTTCGCCTTGATTAAATGCGAATAGAACCAAACCTTCAATTGCCTTGTCCAAGAAACCATCATCTTTATCCATGACATCTGCAAAGAAGATATTTGGGGATTTTCCGCCTAACTCTAGGGTGGCTGGAATCAAGTTGTTCGCCGCAGCTTGAGCAATGACTCGACCAGTAGACGTAGACCCAGTAAAGGCAATCTTTGCAATACGCTTGCTGGTGGCTAATGGCATCCCGGCTTCACGACCATAACCATTGACGATGTTCAGAACGCCAGCAGGCACTATATCGGCAATCAGCTCAGCTAATATCAAAATAGAGATTGGCGTAGATTCTGCTGGTTTGAGAACAACACAATTACCAGCTGCAATGGCTGGAGCTAACTTCCAAGCGGCCATCAAAATGGGGAAATTCCAAGGAATAATCTGACCAACTACACCCAAAGGCTCATGGTAATGATAAGCAACGGTGCTCTCGTCGATTTGAGATAAGGCTCCCTCTTGAGCGCGGATGCAACCTGCAAAATAACGGAAGTGATCGACTGTAAGGGGGATATCTGCGTTGAGGGTTTCACGAATGGCCTTGCCGTTATCAACAGTCTCAGCATAAGCAAGCAACTCTAAGTTTGCCTCAATGCGATCAGCAATTTTTAACAAGATATTCGCGCGATCTGCGGCTGCTGTTTTGCCCCAAGCATCAGCTGCTTTGTGGGCTGCATCTAAAGCTAAATCGATATCCTCAGCCCCTGAGCGAGCGGCCTTTGTGTATACCTTGCCACTAATTGGGGTAATCACGTCAAAGTACTGACCCTTCACTGGCGCAGTCCATTTGCCACCAATGAAGTTGTCATACTGAGATTTATATTGAATTTTTGCGCCTGAGGCGCCTGGAGCAGCGTAGATCAAGATTTTCTCCTATAAGTGTTCTATCAAAATGCCTCTTTTCTCTTTCGATAAATGGCAATAGAGTGGAATTTCTTACAAGCAGAAAATTTAAGCAATCGGATGCACTGCAGCAAATTTTTAAAAATTCAAAAATGCCAAAAAACAAGGGTATTTCCTGATCAATGAAATAAGCAAGTGTTCATTTATGTGACAACCTAGCGGTATAAATTAACCGCGATAGACTTAACCCAATAGTGAACTCAAAATGAAAGTTTCCAATCTCCGTGATATCCGAAGAAGCTGGCTTCTTCACGGGGATGCGCCTGCGGATAGCTTGCAATCCCAATTAGGGTTAACGGTTTTCCGATCTTGGCAAAGATGCTTACAGTCTGGTCTGGAAGCATTTCAAAAGCGGTTGCCGGACAACATTCTCAGCGGGCAAATCTTGCAGTCCCGCATTGATCAAAGACGCGATTTAATTGCCGTGGCTAAACCAACCATGAACTATTTACACGGGTTAATGTCTGGTAGTGGTGGGGTGATTATTTTGTCGGATCATCAAGGTGTCATTGTTCACTCTGTTGGAGATCCGCAATTTGTATCTAAAGCTGATCGGGTATTGCTCAAGACGGGAGCCTCGTGGCAAGAAAAACACCGGGGAACGAACGCTATTGGCACTGCCTTGGTTGAGCGAACCGCAGTTTCCATTAATGGGTCTGAGCATTTTTTAGAAAACAATGGTTTTTTAAGCTGCACTGCGGCGCCCATCTTTGCGCCCGATGGAAAAATCAGTGGCGTTTTAGATATCTCCACAGATAAGAGTGCTTATCACCCGCATACCATTGGCCTAGTCAAAGCAACCGTTCATTCTCTAGAGAAGCAATTGTTTTACTCTAATGAGTCTCAATACGCTCTCATACTTAAAATACACAGCAGCCCAGAAGGCTTAGGTTCGATGGGGGAAGGTCTCATTGGGCTTCATGAAGATGGCACCATTGCTGGAGCTGACCGTGCCGCCCTTACTTTTATAGAAATCAATGCGCTCGACATTGGAGCAGTAAAGATTCTGCAACTCTTGGATACTTCCTTAGATCGTATATTTGACTACGCGAAAAAAGATCAAGGTAAGGTCTATGAATTCAGAACCCACTCTGCCAAATCTTTATTTTTGAAAATATCCTTGGGCCAATCTTATAGGCGTTCTTCTCACACTGAGGACTTGGGTGTAGCAGTGGATTTATCTGTCGATCTTGTAGAAGCTTCTCCCCATGAAGAATTTGAATCAGGGGCTCTAAAGCAATTTTCTAGAATTGCTATTCAGAAAACATTAGAGAAGACGAATGGTAATGTCAGTCTTGCAGCAAAACTTTTAAGAATTAGCAGAAATACTTTATATCGACATCTGAAGAACTAGTCAGAAAGAGGAAATCTGCCTCTCATCCCAGTTAAGCCAAGGCACCGCAGCAGTTCTTATATTTCTTACCGCTACCGCAAGTACATGGATCGTTACGGCCAACCTTTGGTCCAGCTCGAACTGGCGCAGGCGAAATGTCAATGGCTGCACCACGATCACCGGTTGAGCCAGCTACCTCTTTATCAGGATCAGCGTGTTGATATTGAACATCCGAAATCTTGGCCAAATCTTCATTCATAGCCTCAGCAGCTTCATCGAGTTCACTGGCACTACGAATCTGGACAGTCATGATGCTTTTCACAACATCATTCTTAATCACATTCAATAACTCACCATATAGCTCAAATGCTTCACGGCGATATTCTTGTTTTGGATCTTTCTGAGCATAACCACGCAAATGGATACCTTGACGTAAATGATCCAATGCAGCCAAATGCTCACGCCAATGACTATCTAAGCTATACAAAAGCACAGAGCGCTCAAACCCAGCAAAAGACTCGCGTCCAGAAAGTTCAACCTTAGCGTCGTAAGCCTCTTTTGCGGCCTGCAGAACCCGTTCTACGATTTCTGAATCCTCTACTGATGCAGCGGCTTCGACCCAATTTTTGAGATCAACTGTCAGACCCCAATCACTTGCAAGCGCATTTTCTAAACCGACTAAATCCCACTGCTCTTCCATGGATTCCAGTGGAACATAGAGCGAACAAATTGTGCGCAGAACATCTTCACGCAAGTTGGCAATCAAATCACCAACATCTTTACTCTCTAATACTTCATTTCTTAAGCGGTACGTTTCTTTGCGTTGATCATTCGCTACGTCGTCATACTCCAACAACTGCTTACGAATATCAAAGTTACGGCCCTCGACCTTGCGCTGTGCAGACTCAATGGATCGCGTCACCATGCCTGCTTCGATCGGCTCACCATCTGGCATCTTCAAACGTTCCATCACAGCGCGTAAACGATCGCCGGCAAAAATACGCAGTAGTGGATCATCCAAAGAAAGATAAAAACGGGATGAGCCTGGATCGCCTTGACGACCGGAACGACCTCTTAATTGATTATCGATACGGCGACTCTCGTGGCGCTCAGTACCAATAATATGTAGACCGCCAGCTGCTAAAACCTGATCGTGCAGACCCTGCCACTCGTCCTGTAAAGTTTTAATCTTGTCGGCCTTATCTGCATCTGAAATTGCTTCATCAGCCTCAAGCAAAGAAGACTGCTTGACAACGTTTCCGCCCAATACGATATCTGTTCCACGGCCAGCCATATTGGTGGCAATCGTAATCATCTTTGGTCGACCCGCTTGAGCAATGATTTCTGCTTCGCGTTCATGTTGTTTTGCATTTAATACCTGATGCGGCAATGTACGCTTATCTAGCAAGCCAGAAATCAACTCTGAATTTTCAATCGAGGTGGTGCCAACCAAGACTGGTTGACCACGTTGATAGCAATCTTCAATATCTTTAATCACAGCGTCATAACGCTCGCGCGAAGACTTATAGATCTGATCTTGCTTGTCTTTTCTTTGGCTCAGACGGTTTGGAGGAATCACTACCGTCTCAAGGTTATAAATTTCCTTGAACTCGTAAGCCTCAGTATCAGCAGTACCAGTCATACCAGACAGCTTGCCGTACATGCGGAAATAATTCTGGAAAGTAATGGTTGCTAAGGTTTGATTCTCATTCTGAATCGGCACACCTTCTTTAGCTTCAACCGCTTGATGCAAACCATCTGACCAGCGACGACCTTGCATGAGTCGTCCAGTGAACTCATCAACAATAATGACTTCTTTATTTTGAACGACATACTGTTGGTCGCGGTGATACAAAGAATGTGCACGCAAAGCTGCGTACACGTGATGCATCAAAGTAATATTTTGTGGTGCATATAAAGAGTCACCATCATTTAATGCGCCCAACTGCACTAATATCGTCTCAGCTTTATCGTGACCTTGTTCAGTCAAATACACCTGCTGTGATTTTTCATCGACCCAATAGTCGCCAGCTTTTATCACACCAGTACCATCGGCCTTCTCTTCGCCAATTTGTAGCTCTAAGTAGGATGGCAATGCATTGATCTTGATATATAGATCGGTGTGATCTTCAGCCTGCCCAGAAATAATGAGTGGCGTACGCGCTTCATCAATCAGAATCGAATCGACCTCGTCAACGATGGCATAAGCTAAACCACGCTGAACGCGCTGATCTAAATCCTGCACCATGTTATCGCGCAGGTAGTCAAAACCAAATTCGTTATTGGTGCCGTAGGTGATGTCAGCAGCATAAGCGGCTTGCTTGGTTGTGTGATCCATCTGAGAGAGATTCACGCCAACCTTCATGCCCAAGAAGTTATAAAGCTTGGACATCCACTCAGCATCGCGCTGAGCCAAGTAATCGTTTACGGTGACAACGTGAACGCCCTTACCTGTTAAAGCATTTAAATAAACTGGGAGCGTAGCGGTCAACGTTTTACCTTCGCCAGTTCCCATTTCTGCAATCTTGCCTTGGTGAAGAGCAAGAGCACCCATAATCTGCGCATCAAAATGACGCATCTTCATCGCTCGTGTACTAGCCTCGCGCACGACCGCAAAAGCCTCAGGCGCAATGTCATCCAGCGCTTCGCCAGCACTCAAGCGTGACTTGAATTCAGCGGTTTTCGCTTGAAGGGCGGCATCATCCAAAGTCTGCAGGCTAGCTTCGAAAGCATTAACCTTAGCAACGACTTTGCGATACTGTTTTAAGAGGCGGTCGTTACGACTGCCGACCAGGGTTTTAAGAAGACCGATTACCATGGGATATTGAAGAAAATGTAGTCCTTGAGTTTATCACCCGCACCCTCTTTTTTTATGAACTTTGCCCCTAAGCCCTCCCGTAACAAGGTAGCCCATGAATGGCTCGATTACCTACGAGACTCAGACGGTCTTGGGGGGATCCTTGCCAAGACAGAAGATCTAGCCAAACTCAAGGCCAGCCTTAACCTTGCATTAATCGAGCTTGAGCTCGGGCATCTGGCATCTAAAATTGAGGCTGGGTGGCGTACCAATGGCCAAAATGAGCTCTTTTTGCTAGTGGGCAGTGCCAGCATTGCCAGCCGTCTTCAGCAAGTTTTACCTAGCTTAATCAATGAGTTAGCTAAAAAAGGTTATGCTTGCAGTGCCATCAAGGTTCGCTTAAAGCCCGCCACCCCCACTTGGGAAGTGAAGCCTAGGGATGGCGATAAAAATAGTAGGCCACGTGGCTTTAATCAAGTCGCAAGAAGTTCTTGGGAAGGTCTGCTGGATAAATTGGCGCCTGATTCAGACTTACGCAAAGCGGTCGAACGATTACTTCAAAGCAAACCCAAACAGTAAGAAAGAAGCCCTTTAGAAAAAGAGGGGCTGACTTTCTTGGGAATAAGCCTGCGGAGCTTTATTTTCAGAAAAAGAGCTGATTTCGTAGGCACTTGGATCTTCCAGGAGCTTACGTAAGAGCGCATTATTTAAGGCATGGCCTGATTTCACAGCCACATACGCGCCAACAATGGGATGCCCAACTAAGTAGAGATCACCAATCGCGTCTAGGATTTTGTGACGCACAAACTCATCTTCGTAGCGCAGTTCTTCGTTGTTTAAGATACGGTGCTCATCCAACACAATGGCGTTATCCAAACTACCGCCTCGCGCTAAACCCATCTCTCGCAAAGCCTCAACTTCATGAGCAAAACCAAAAGTGCGGGCGCGCCCAATTTCACTGCGATAGGCATGCTCAGCAAAATCCACAACAAAACGTTGGCCTGTTTTATCCACTGCTGGATGTTTAAAGTCGATTGTGAAATCCAACTTAAATCCGAAGAATGGTTCGAGACGCGCAAGCTTATCGCCCTCACGAACCTCGATCGGTTTTTTAATCACAACAAATTGACGTGGTGCATTTTGTTCTGCAATGCCAGCAGACTCAATTAAAAATAAGAATGAAGCGGCGCTTCCATCCATGATGGGAACTTCTTCACCATCCAACTCAATCAACAAATTATCCAGGCCTAAGCCTGCGCACGCTGAGAGCAAATGCTCAACCGTTGATATGCGCACACCATCTTTTTGTATTACGGATGCCAAGCGGGTATCGCATACAGCCAGAGCAGTGGCCGGAACGACCGATTGCTCTGGAGTATCAACTCGCACAAACTGAACTCCTGAATTTACTGGCGCAGGCTTAATCGATATCGTTACCTTGCGCCCTGAGTGCAAGCCAATCCCCACGGTTTTCACCGGAGTAGCGATTGTGCGTTGCTTCATCATCAGTTTATAAATTCAGGAGAGTAATTACAGCTTTTTCAATATAGAAGCAGCATCACTCACTTCAAACTTACCTGGAGCTTCACGGTCTAAAGTTTTTACTACGCCATCTTCAACAATCATGGCATAGCGGTCTGAACGAACACCCAAGCCACGCGCAGTTAAATCAAGTTCAATACCCATCTTCTTTGTGAACTCAGCACTACCGTCGCCCAACATGCGGATCTTCTTGCCTACCTTTAGATCACGGCCCCAAGCACCCATAACAAACGGGTCATTTACAGAGATGCACCAAATTTCATCAACACCTTTGGCTTTAATAGCATCGAAGTGCTCAACGTAACCAGGAACATGCTTTGCAGAACAAGTAGGTGTAAATGCACCAGGCAATGCAAAGATCACAATTTTTTTACCGGCAGTTTCTTTTTCAACTTCAAAAGCATTTGGTCCGATAGCGCAACCCTCAGTCGCTTCGTCATAAAACTCGTAGAGAGTAGCGTTTGGTAATTTTTGTCCGACTGCAATCATGGGATCTCCAATGAAATAGTTGTTAGTAAGTATGCCAACGCTAGCGCGGGATTCGTCGTCCGGAGGGGCGCCGCGCTGGCATTTCGCAACTATCTATTGTATTGAGCAGTTTATTAATCTGCTTGTTTACGTAAAAAGGCTGGAATCTCGTAATAATCAGCCCCTTTGTCCAGCATGGTCTTTGCCTGTGGAGAGCTATCTGCACCTAATGTAGGGGCAGGTGTAGCCTCACGCGAACTACGGAATACTCTTGGCAAGTCATATTGGCTGTAATCAACACCGCTTGGAGCTGGCTGAGCTGCCACTGAAGGCATACCGCCAGAACCAGTCAAGGCCATGCCTGCGCTGGCGCTTAATGCTGAGTCCAAGCCAGCTTTACTCATCGCAGCAGATGGGCTTGCTGGAGCAAAGCTATTGAGGTCAGCCATCGTTGGCATTGCATCATGAGTACCCGTTGCTTGTCTCCAAACCACTTCTGGCTGACTATTCTGACGAGCCTGAGGGTTATTTAGACCAGTAGCAACCACGGTTACGCGTAAAGCATCGCCCAAACTGTCGTCATACACGGTACCAAAGATCACAGTCGCATCATCAGCAGCATAACCACGGATTGCAGCCATCACTTCGCGAGTTTCTGACAATTTCAACGAGCGGCTTGCGGTAATGTTTACCAATACGCCACGGGCGCCAGAAAGATCAACACCTTCAAGCAATGGGGAGGCAACTGCAGCTTCAGCAGCTAAGCGCGCACGATCCATGCCAGAAACAGTTGCCGTTCCCATCATGGCTTTACCTTGTTCGCCCATGACTGTCTTCACATCTTCAAAGTCGACGTTGATCAAGCCTTGAACATTAATGATTTCTGCAATGCCAGAAACTGCATTGTGTAAAACGTCATCAGCACAAGCAAAGGCTTTATCAAACTCAGCATCTTCACCCATCACTTCAAATAGTTTTTCATTGAGAACAACGATGAGCGAGTCAACATAACTCTCTAATTCAGCGGCGCCATTTTCAGCAACCTTCAAGCGCTTCACGCCCTCGAAATCAAATGGCTTACTGATAACGCCAACCGTCAAGATGCCCATTTCTTTGGCAACTTGGGCAACGATTGGAGCTGCACCAGTTCCAGTGCCACCACCCATACCAGCAGTAATGAACACCATATGCGCGCCTTGCAAAGTATCCGCAATACGTGCACGCGCTTCTTCCGCAGCGGCCGCACCGATTTCTGGCTTAGCGCCAGCTCCCAGCCCGCTAGAGCCTAGTTGCAAATTCACAGATGCCTCAGAACGCTGTAAAGCGCCAGCATCGGTGTTCATGCAAATAAACTCTACGCCGTTTACACCGCGTTTAATCATATGCTGGACAGCATTGCCACCAGCGCCACCGACTCCAACCACTTTAATGATGGTTTTCCCGGCTGTTTCTTGATCTAACATTTCAAATTCCATATACCCTCCTAGGTAAAAAACGAACTACGTTGACGACGACGAAAAAAACTTAAAAATTTCCTGCAAACCATTCCTTCATACGTGACATCACACCCTGGAAAGGACCAGATTGAGACACACGACGACCGCGCAATAACTGCGCTTGACCTTCCATCAACAAGCCAATGCTGGTTGAAAATCTTGGGCTACGTAATACTTCATGCAGATGGCCGCGATACTCTGGGGTACCGATGCGCGCAGGACGTAAAAATACTTGCTCTGCAAGCTCAACCATTCCAGGCATCAAGGCTGTACCACCCGTTAAGACGATTCCTGAAGAAACCATGTCTTCATATCCGGAGTCCCGAACCACGCCTCTGACTAACGTGAACAACTCTTCAACACGCGGCTCGATCACTGCTGATAAAGCCTGTTTCGACATTGGGCGTGGCTCACGGTCGCCAACGCCAGGCACATCGATCATGGCAGTAGGGTCAGCCATATCTTGGCGCGCAATGCCGTATTGAATTTTCAAATCTTCCGCATCAATGGTTGGGGTACGCAATGCCATAGCAATGTCATTAGTGATTTGATCGCCAGCAATCGGGATCACTGCTGTATGACGAATAGATCCTTGGCAATAAATGGCAATGTCGGTTGTTCCGCCACCGATATCGACCAATACAACACCAAGCTCTTTTTCATCTTCAGTTAAGACCGCCAAGCTAGACGCCAATGGCTGCAAAATCAAATCATTTACCTCAAGGCCGCAACGGCGTACGCACTTCACAATATTTTGTGCGGCGCTCACAGCGCCAGTAACGATATGCACTTTTACCTCAAGACGTAAACCACTCATACCAATGGGTTCACGCACATCTTCTTGTCCATCAATAATGAATTCCTGCACGAGGATATGCAAAATTTGTTGGTCGGTCGGAATATTGATTGCCTTGGCAGTCTCCAATACGCGCTCTACGTCGCCAGCACTGACTTCTTTATCCCGAATAGCAACCATACCGCTAGAGTTAAAGCTCACAATATGATTACCAGCAATGCCAGTAAATACTTGGGCAATCTGACGATCAGCCATCACTTCAGCCTCTTCCAGTGCTTTCTGAATAGACTGAACAGTCGCCTCAATATTGACCACGACACCCTTCTTTAATCCTTTGGATGCAGTCTGGCCAACGCCAACCACATTGAATTGACCATCTGCTGCCAACTCAGCAACCAAGGCAACCACCTTGGAAGTGCCAATATCTAATCCCACTAATAAATCGCGGTTGTCTTTACTCATTGCTTACGCTCACTTTTTTTATCATCGACTTCATTCTTCTTAATGCTTGCAGAGGCGAGATGAACTGCAAAACCATTGGCATAACGCAAGTCCACAGCATCAACTCGGTTAGCCCATCTTTCTTGAACTTGTGGCCAGTACTTAAAGAGACGCGATACGCGTTCCTCTGTAAGCGTTTTATCGGAGCTCTCTTCATCCCGACCAAACTCCAATTTCATACCATTGGATAACTTCACATGCCATGCATATCGATCTGACAGGGTTAAGCTCTTTACTTCGGCATCCCATGGTTTAAACCAGGCATTGGCTTTTTCATAGAGACGCATCACTTCCTTGCCTGCATCATCTGGCCCATTGAAATCAACTAACTTAGTGTCGTCCGGTACATCTGCTACTCGACCACTAAAAATTTCTCCATAGTTATTCATGAGTTTTTGGCTATCAGCACCATCCCAGGTAGCAAATGCCTTTTGCTCTTCAATGCTGACTACTAAACCATTGGGCCAAACTCGCCGAACATTGGCATGACGAACCCAAGGGAGCGACTCAAAACCACGCTTCACATCTTCTAATCTGACGCTAAAGAAGTTGCCTTGAACTGTTTCTAAAACCTGCTGCTTCACAGTGGGCTTATTGATGTGTTTTAAGGTTTGACCTGCAACAGGCTCAATCACCACTTGACGCAAAGTAAATACAGGTCGCTGGCTTAACCACACTAAAATTCCGACGAGCATCATGATGGCAAAGCAACGCATCAAAAAGCGACTTACCTTCTGCATACGATCCGAATGATTCCATAGGGGCGCCATGATGAAGGCGCATGTATCACCAAACCAGTTCAAGATAGCGCCGATGGTATGCATGCTATGCGCCCACCTTTTTTACAAGCGTTTGACTTAGTAGCCAGAGCACTAAATCTGCATACTCAATACCAGCAGCCTTTGCCGCCATTGGCACCAATGAATGTGACGTCATGCCTGGAGAAGTGTTCATTTCAAGGAGATAGGGCTTACCTGTCTTCTCATCCAACATCACATCAGCGCGACCCCACGTACTGCAACCCAGTGCACGATAAGCTGCTAAGGCCAATTTCTGAACGGCTGTATTGACTTCATCAGCCAAGCCAGTTGGACATAAATACTGCGTCTCATCGGAGAAGTACTTGTTATGAAAATCGTAATTTGCTTGAGGTGGAATGATTTTGATGACTGGCAATGCTTCAGCATTTACACCATCGCCAACTAAGGGGCAAGTCAACTCATCGCCAATAATGCAAGTCTCAGCAATCACCTTTTTATCTAGTCCGGCCGCTAGTTGATAAGCAGCAGGTAATTCATCTACTGATTTCACCTTGGTTAAGCCAAGCGAAGACCCTTCATTCGCAGGTTTCACGATGAGTGGCAAGCCTAAATGCTTCGCTACTGCATTCCAATCGCTATTGGCAGTCAGCTCTTCAAAATCGGGGGTAGTCAAGCCATTGCTTAACCAAATTTGCTTGGTTGCAATTTTGTCTATCGACAAAGCAGAGGCTAATACGCCACTGCCGGTATAAGGTAGGTTCAATAATTCCAATAAACCTTGAATCGTGCCATCTTCACCGTAACGACCATGCAAAGAAATAAAGACCCGATCAAATTTTTCTTTAGCTAATTCAGTTGGGCAACGCAGGCCTGGGTCAAACGCGTGCGCGTCGACTCCTTTGTTAAGTAAGGCTTCCAATACACCACTACCCGACATCAAGGAAATCTCACGCTCGCCAGAGCGGCCGCCCATTAAAACACCCACTCGACCGAGTGCTTGAATATCTAGCTTAGCTAGATCTGTCTTCACGCGATCACCCCACGAAGTGATTAGCTTAGGCATTCTTTACCTCGGCTAGGGTGTGGGGTAGAGCCGAAATAGAGCCCGCGCCCATGGTAATGAGAACATCACCATCTCTCAGGATGACGCTGAGTTTTTCAGGCATCTCAGCAACGCTGGCTGCAAAAGCAGCATCAGAAGATTTAAGCATGGCTTTGATGTTTTTATCTTCAGCAATTGCTGCTTTAAGCAAACTCTTACCATCGGCGCCCGGAATCTTTGCCTCGCCTGCTGGATAAACTTCAGTCAGCACTAAAGCATCAAAGTTTTTCAAAACCTGAACAAATTCACCGAAGCAATCTCTTGTTCTAGTAAATCGATGTGGTTGAAACGCCAACACGAGACGACGGTCAGGATATGCCCCACGAGCAGCAGCCAAAGTAGCAGCCATCTCCACTGGATGGTGCCCATAATCATCAATCAAGGTATAGCTACCACCTGCAGCCAGCGGAATATCACCATAGCGCTGGAAGCGACGGCCTACACCATCAAACTCAGATAAGGCCTTAATAATTGCTTGATCACTTACACCCAATTCCGTGGCGATACCAATGGCCGCTAGCGCATTGCGCACGTTATGCAAGCCTGGCAAATTCAATTCAATTTGGAGTCGTCCTGGGACGCTTCCATGTCTACGCACAGTGCGGCGCTCTACCGTGAAGTGCATGCGTGTTCCAACTGCCTTCACATTGCTTGCCCGAATATCCGCATCTTCAGATGTGCCATAGCGTAAAACTGGCTGAGATACAAACGGCATGATGTCGCGTACATTGGCATCATCAACACATAACACTGCCACACCATAAAATGGCATGCGCTGAATAAACTGCACAAAGGCCTGCTTCAAGCGGGCCATATCATGCTGATAAGTGTCCATATGATCAGCATCAATATTGGTGACAACTTCCATCGCCGGGAATAATTGCAAGAAAGAGGCATCAGATTCATCAGCCTCAACCACAATGAAATCGCCTTGCCCCAGGCGTGCATTCGCACCAGCTGAATTGAGTTTTCCACCAATCACAAAGGTTGGATCTAAACCGCCCTCAGCTAATACAGATGCAACCAAGCTAGTGGTGGTGGTTTTGCCATGTGTACCAGCAATTGCAATACCCTGCTTCAAACGCATTAACTCACCAAGCATCACTGCACGCTGAATCACCGGAATTTTTGCCGCACGAGCCGCCAAGACCTCGGGATTGTTTCCGGCTACAGCCGTGGAAATGACTACCGCTTCAGCAGTGCCAATATTTTTTGGATCATGCCCAATATGAATTATTGCGCCCAATTCTTTTAAACGCTTGGTAGCTACACCTTCAGCCAAATCAGAACCAGAGACTTGGTAGCCTAGATTGAGTAAGACCTCAGCAATGCCACTCATACCAGCACCACCAATACCTACAAAATGAATTTGCTGAACAATATGTTTCATTGACCGACCCCCGCACAATCTGCACATACCTCAGCTACACGCTGAGTTGCATTTGGCTTAGCTAGCGCATGCGCACGCTCAGCCATCGCTTTTAAATCTTCACGACTAAAGTTCTGAATCATTAGTGCCAAGTCTTGTGCGTTGAGATCTTGCTGTGGTAACAACACGGCTGCATTCGCATCTGATAAAAATCTTGCATTTGCAGTTTGATGATCATCAATCGCATGCGGAAATGGAATTAAGCAAGCGGCAACGCCACATGCCGCCAACTCAGAAACGGTCATTGCTCCAGAACGACAAATCACTAAGTCCGCCTGCGCATAGGCGTTAGGCATATCGTTAATGAATGGACGGATATCGGCTTGCACACCTAAATCTGCATACCGCTTTTGAAGATCTGCTAAATGCTTATCACCGGCCTGGTGAATCACGCTTGGACGAGACTCTTTCGGAATCAATGCCAGAGCAGCGGGGACATTTTCATTTAAGGCGGCAGCTCCTAAACTTCCGCCCACCACCAGAATCGATAAATTGCCTTGCCGTTCTTCATACCTCTGAGCGGGTGTAGTCATACGATCGAACTCTTCACGAATAGGATTACCAACCCACTCAGCATGGGACATCGTATTCGGGAAACCCGTCAAGGTACGCATGGCAATCTTTGCCAATGCGCGATTGGCGCTCCCAGCAACTGAATTTGATTCATGCAAGACTAGGGGGCGCTTCAATATTTTGGTAACCAAGCCGCCAGGAAAGGTGATGTATCCACCCATACCTAAAACCACGCTTGGTTTAATGCGGCGCATGATGTGCCAACTCTGAATACCGGCACGCAATAAGTTAAATGGCAGCATCAGTTTGGCTTTAATGCCCTTACCGCGCAAGCCGCCGAATTCCACCGCCTCAAATGGGAAGTCGCATGCTTTCACTAAACGATATTCCATGCCATTTTTATTACCCAGCCAAGAAACCTTCCAGCCACAAATACGTAAATACTCTGCAACAGCAAGACCTGGGAAGATGTGCCCACCAGTACCACCAGCCATCACCAGAATGGAAGGTTGCGTCATAACTTCCCTCCGCGCATCAAAATACGATTCTCATAATCAATGCGCAATAACATTGCTATCGCAATAGCATTCATCAGAATGCCTGAGCCACCGTAACTTACCAAAGGCAGCGTTAAACCCTTGGTAGGCAATAAGCCTAAGTTCACGCCCATATTGATGAAGGACTGCCAGCCAATCCAGATGGCAACACCTTTTGCTGCCAAGCCTGCAAAACTTCGGTCTAACTGCAAAGCAGTACGGCCAATCATGAATGCGCGGCGTACAACCCAATAGAATAAGAAGAGCATCACCACTACACCGAAGAAACCTAGCTCTTCGCCGATCACCGCCAAAATAAAGTCGGTATGCGCTTCAGGTAAGTAATGTAATTTCTCAACGCTACCACCTAGGCCAGTGCCGAACCATTCGCCGCGACCAAAAGCCATGAGTGAATGCGTCAATTGATAGCCTTTATTTGCAGCATTGTCGACTTGCCACGGATCCATAAACGCCATAATTCTTCCGCGACGGAATGGGGAAAGCGCAATGATGGTGGAAGCGCTCAATATGCCCACTGCAATCAATCCACCAAATAACTTGGCATTGATGCCGCCCAAAAATAGAATTCCAAATGCAATTAAAGCGACCACTACAAACGCACCCATATCAGGCTCTAACATCAAGAGTCCGCCAACCAGTGCAACTGCCACACCCATTGGCAACATCCCCTTCACGAACGAATGCAGATATTCCTGACGCTGCACGGTATAGGTGGCAGCAAAAATCACGGCTGCAAATTTCATTAACTCGGATGGCTGAAAATTCATCAAGCCAAGAGGAATCCAACGTTTTGCGCCATTCACGCCTTTTCCAAGGCCTGGAATTAAAACGGCAATTAAAAGCAATACGGTGAAACCAAAAATAATCGGCGAATAACGATCCCAGACCTTGGTAGGGATCTTGAAGGCCCAGAAGCCAACGCCAATGGCAATTCCCAAAGAAATGACATGGCGTATTAAAAAGTGATTGCTACTGTAATTAGCGTACTTAGGGCCGTCGGCTAAAGTGATTGAAGCGGAGTACACCATCACCAAACCAATCAAGGCTAAAGATAAAACTGCCCAAACCAAGAGTTGGTCATATTCCATCATGCGTGAACGTGTTTGCTCAACCCCGGAGACTGCATCACGAAGACCGCTGCGGAAATTATCAATGCCACCTCTAGAGAAATTCCAGAAGCGATTGAAGCCCAATCGATTTTCTGGAAATAGTTTTTCTCTTAAGCTCATACCTGAGCTCCATCAAATTGCATTTCTAATTCCTGAACTTCGGAAACAAATGCTTCAGCACGCGCAACGTAATTACTAAACTGATCGAAGCTTGCGCAAGCGGGTGACAACAGCACAATATCTCCAGACCGCGCCTGCTTAGCAGCCTCTTGAACTGCATTTGCTAATGTTCCGCTGGCGACACACTGAATATCTGACCCTAAGGCATCAGAAATAAGCTGTGCATCTTTGCCAATTAAAAATGCGCCTTTTACATAACGTAATGCGGGCTCACGTAAAGGACTGAAATCTTGTCCTTTGCCCTCCCCGCCAGCAATCAACCAAATACGCTTACCAAATTCGCTGTTACCAAGACCATTTAAGGCGGCGACTGTTGCTCCCACATTAGTGCCTTTGCTGTCATCGACATACTCAACATCTGCAACGATTGCAACGCTTTGTACCCGATGTGGCTCCCCGTGATAATCACGCAAACCATGCAAGAGCACATTCATAGGTAATCCAGCGGACCTCGCTAGTGCCAGTGCTGCCAGCGCATTCAAAGCATTGTGACGACCCCGAATGCGTAATGCATCCGCAGGAATCAAACGCTTCAGTCTTAATTCTTCAGGCTCTGTCACTGCCGCAGCTTTACGACGACGTTTTGGCTTTGGCTCAAGATCTTCATCTACCTCTGCCCATACCAACCAATCAATACCGCCGGCGCGCAAATCATGCTCGATCCCAAATGCGCCCTGCTCGTCGGGACGACCAGTACCAAATGTAATGACCGTTTTCTCGAGCCTCTGCTCTTGATTCATCAAGCCCATGACTAAAGAATCGTCGCGGTTCAGTATGCAAGTAGTGTCAACGCCAAAAATTTTGGCTTTTGCGCCCGCATAAGCCTGCATATCACCATGCCAATCCAAATGATCTTGAGTAATGTTCAGTACTGTTGCCGCTGTAGCGTTTAAGGTGTGGGTATAAACCAACTGGAAGCTTGAGAGCTCTAGCACCCATATGTCTGGCATATCTGAAATCTGGTCTGCTTGCTCTAAGCAAGAAACCAATTTGTCTAATGCGGCTGGACTGATGTTGCCCGCAACCGCGACTTTCTTACCTGCACGCTCACACAGTTGACCTGTTAAGGCTGTGGTGGTGGTCTTACCATTCGTACCAGTAACCGCCAAAATACTCGGCTTATATTGAACCTCATCAGCTTGAGACATGCGCTCCATCGCAGCAATGGCTCTCGCAAAAAACTCGATCTCACTCCAGATATCGATCTGGGATTCTTGTGCTTTAGCTAATAATGATTGCGCCGGCTCTTGCAGCGGTGATAGGCCTGGACTAATGCCAATCACCTCTACATCTTTTAATAGATCGTCGTCTAGTGGTCCAAAGTGTGAGCTCTTTAGCCCAGCAAACTCTAATTCACTCAACCAAGCATTTTGAATCTCACTCAATGCGTTAGTGTCGCGAGTGTCCGCAAGTTTTACAGATACCCCATGACGAAGACACCACTTAGCCATAGCAAAGCCTGATTCGCCAAGGCCCAGAATTAAAAAATGCTCAGGAGCTTGGTAAGCCTCATCCGTAATGAGAGTTGGATTTGCGAAGGCGTTATTTAAATTCTGCATTTTTATACTTTGGCTCACCGTAATTTCAGACTAGACAAGCCTATTAAGACCAATAAAATGGTGATAATCCAGAAGCGCACTACAACCTGTGTCTCTCTCCATCCACCCAACTCAAAATGGTGATGCAGAGGCGCCATGCGGAAAATGCGACGGCCCTCTCCGTAACGTTTCTTGGTGTACTTAAACCAGAAAACTTGCAACATAACCGAAACAGTCTCTGCGACAAAAATGCCACCCATCACAAACAACACAATCTCTTGTCGCACAATGACTGCAATCGTTCCTAAAGCGCCGCCCAGCGCAAGAGCACCAACATCCCCCATAAATACTTGGGCAGGATGAGTGTTGTACCAAAGGAAAGCTAATCCAGCTCCGCCCATGGCTCCACAGAAAATCATTAACTCACCAGCCCCAGGGATGTAAGGGAAGAGTAAATATTTCGCATAAATTGCGTTACCCATGACATAAGCAAATGCACCAAGAGCAGCACCAACCAAAATGACAGGCATGATCACTAAGCCATCAAGGCCATCAGTCAAGTTCACGGCATTGCTACTACCCACAATCACCAAGTAGCTCAAAATGATGAAGCCTAAAACACCCAGCGGGTAACTAACTTCTTTTATGAATGGGATCAGTAAATTTGACTTGGCTGGAAGATTTAAAGCAAAACCACTTCTCAACCAATCAAAAAATAATTGCAGCACTTTGAGGTTATTTACCTCAGAAACAGAGAAGGCTAAATAGATAGCGGCAAACAAACCAATTAAAGTCTGCCAAAAAAATTTCTCTCTAGACGCCATGCCCTTAGGGTCTTTATAGGCAACCTTGCGGTAATCATCAACCCAGCCGATCAAGCCAAAACCAAAGGTAACAATCATCACAATCCAAATAAAGCGATTACTGAGATCTGCCCAGAGGATGCAAGAAACAAAGATGCCAATCAGAATCAATACGCCCCCCATGGTTGGCGTGCCTGATTTCACTAAATGCGTTTGCGGACCATCAGTGCGAACCGCCTGCCCCATCTTTAAGGCCGTTAATTTACGAATGACCCAAGGTCCAGCAGCCAGCCCAATTAATAGAGCCGTCACGGTTGCCATCACTGCTCTAAAGGTGATGTAGTTGAATACCCTGAAAAAGCCGAAATCCTCTTGCAACCACTGTGCCAACATTAAGAGCATGCTTTTGCCTCCTCTACCAAGGCTTGAACTACACGCTCCATGCGCATAAAACGCGACCCTTTAACCAAAATATTTAAATGCTTGTCGCTAGACTGCCGCAAACGAAGATCGCTCACTAATCTTGTGTTCAATACATTCACATCAGGGAAATGTTCTGCTGCTGAGGAAAGTTTCAACTTTTGCTTCATCTCTTCAAATCCCTGAAGTGCAAACTTGCATTGCTCCCCAATAGAAAAGAACTTAGAGATGCCTTGCTCTGCTGCATATGCACCAACTTCATGATGAAAGGCAGAACCTTGATCGCCAACTTCACCCATATCTCCGAGTACCAGCCACGATGTTTTCCCAGATTGTTTTAAAGCATCAATGGCAGCTCTTACGGAATCTGGATTGGCGTTGTAGCTATCATCAATTAAGGTGTGATGAGCATCTAAGGTTTTGGCCTGCATGCGCCCATTCACCGGATCAAAAGACTCGAGACCCTCTTTTATCTTTTCTAAACTTACACCAGCAGCTACAGCCACTGCACTTGCCGCCAATGCATTGCGCACATTGTGGTTGCCTAAGGTTTTTAATTGAACCTCAATCACGCCTTGTGTCGTTTTGATTTCTACATGGCCATTACCTAGCAAGCTACCCCGAACTCCAGCCGCTTGATGATCTTGATTAGGATTCAATACAAAATCGATAATCTTGCGACCCCCTGCCGCTTCACGCCAAAGCTCAGAGAATTCAGAATCGGCCGGAAATACCGCCACACCATCCTGAGGTAGAGCACGCAAAGCATCTGCATGCTCTTCTGCAACTGCAGCCACTGTTGCCATAAATTCTTGATGTTCACGCTGCGCGTTATTAATCAGTGCAATATTCGCAGCAGCAATATCTGCCAACTGCGCTGTTTCTCCTGGGTGATTCATGCCCAGCTCAATCACTGCCAATCGATCACTAGAACGCATACGCAAAAGAGTGAGCGGCAGACCAATATCATTGTTCAGATTGCCTTTGGTAACCAAAGTGCGCTCGTCTCCTACTGCCGCTTTAAAGATCGAGGCAATCATTTCTTTAACTGTCGTTTTGCCATTGCTTCCCGTCACAAGGGCAACAGGAATAGAGTGCTGCTTGCGCCAAGCTTTGGCTAAAGCAGCTAGACCAACCCGAGTATCAGTCACACACACTGCAGCCAAGTTCTCAGGACATTTTTCCTGCTTGCTAATGAGTGCAGCACTTGCGCCCGCTTTAGCAACATCTAATAAGAAATCATGGGCATCAAAGCGCTCGCCAGATAAGGTGATAAATAATTCGCCAGCACTAATCTGACGGCTGTCACTGCCGACCTTAGAGATAGTCAATTGCTGGGCATCTGCACCAGAAATATTAATCAACTGGCTACCTGGCAGCATTGCATGGATCTGGGCAAGATTGGTCATTGCTAACATCAAGCCATTCCTCCTGCCGCTAGAAGAACATGTTCTTGATCAGAGAAATCAAACTTTTTACCTTTGATTTCTTGTGTAGACTCATGACCTTTTCCAGCCACCAATACAACATCAGCCGCATCAGCATGGCGCACTGCAGCCATAATTGCAGCGGCTCTATCTGGAACAGTTTGAATATTCTGCGCACCGGAATCCATACCAGAAAGGATCATCGAAATAATCGCTTCTGACTCTTCTGATCTTGGGTTATCGCTAGTCAGCACAATATGGTCTGCATGCTGCTGCGCAACTTTTCCCATTTGTGGGCGTTTACCAGCATCTCGATCTCCGCCACACCCAAAGACACACCAAATCTTGCCACCGCGCGCGCTGGCAATCGGACGCAAAGCGAGTAATGCTTTTGCTAGCGCATCAGGGGTGTGGGCGTAATCCACTACAACCACTGGCCCTTCAGATTTTTGGGTTTTATTTAAGGAAATCAATTCCATGCGACCCGCTACTGGTCGCAATAATCCCAAGCGCTT
This sequence comes from Polynucleobacter finlandensis, assembly GCF_018881755.1. Classification (GTDB taxonomy): domain Bacteria; phylum Pseudomonadota; class Gammaproteobacteria; order Burkholderiales; family Burkholderiaceae; genus Polynucleobacter; species Polynucleobacter finlandensis. The sequence goes on from NZ_JACVPS010000004.1 coordinate 174,460, forward strand.
ACTTGCCTGATCGCATGTCATACCCTGCGTTAGCAGAACTGCCCACACTGCCAAGCAATTGCTCAAATTAAATTCGCCTAATACAGCAGCGTTAACAACATGCTCTCCAATGCCCTGATGTACAAATAGAGAAGCGTAGCCGGCACCAGTCAGCACCGTATCTTTTGCATAAATACAATGCAGACGATCGCCAAACTTCTCAAAGCCAGCAAACTGATCTTTGCTTAGGGCGTAAGCCCATACTTTGATGCGATTCTGCGCTAATAATTGAGCAGCTAATTCACGACCAAACACATCATCCAGATTAACGACTGCATGCTCAACACCAGCCTGTTGGAATAGTTTTGCTTTTGCCTCAGCGTAATTGGCCATGCTGCCGTGATAATCAAGATGATCTTGACTGAGATTGGTGAATACGGCGCAATTGAACTCTAGACCTGCCACTCGATCTTGCTCTAATGCATGCGATGAGACCTCCATCGCAATGTATTTAGCGCCTGCATCTAAAAACGCCTTTAACTGCGATTGCAAACGCGGTGCATCTGGGGTGGTATAGCCAGTCTGTACGAGAGCTCCAGGAAAACCTGAGCCTAAGGTACCCAAAACAGCTGCGCGACTATTGGGCTGATCTAGCGCCTGAGCAAGCCATTGAGTAACAGTCGTTTTTCCGTTGGTGCCAGTCACACCGATCACTTGCAATTGCTTGCTGGGAAAGTCATACCACTGCGCGCATAAGCGCCCTGCTTGCTTTGCCAAGTTCTCAACAGCAAAGAATTTTGGATGATCCTGATACTCACCACTCATGCCTGCTGGATCAAATACCACTGCTTGAGCGCCGTTCTTTAAAGCAGCTGATATATAGTCGCGTCCGTCACGCAAAGCTTTGCCATGACCAACAGGGTAGGCAAAGAAAATATCACCAGCTTCAACTTGGCGACTATCAGCAGTCACTTTGGCTGATGGATCAAGCAAGCCATGCAAATGGTTTATTAAGTTAGCGGGTTTTATATTCATCACCACACTCATCTTTTTAAAACCACAGGTTGTACTGATACGCTAGCAGCATGAATCTCAGCAGGGCCAGCACCATCTAAAACTGCTTGCTTCACACTGCTATCTGGAAGCACATTGAGCGTACGCAAAGTCTCGCTCACAATCGTGGAGAACACAGGCGCCGCAACATCGCCGCCATAATGGCTTCCACCAGTTGGCTCATCAATCATGACCGCAACTACAATCCGTGGCGCACTAATGGGAGCAATGCCAGCAAAGTAAGCGCGATAAGAATTCCCGTAACCTTTGCCAACTAACTTATGTGCAGTACCTGTTTTACCGCCAACGCGATAGCCCTCTGCCTGCGCTTTTACTGCAGTACCGCCCGGCTCAGTCACAGTCTCAAGCATGGCACGCATTTCTGTAGCCGTTTTAGCTGAGAGCACTTTTGTGCCGGGTTTGAATTCTGGACTGCGCTCAATGGTCAATGGCACTAACTCGCCGTCACGCGCAAAAATTGTATAAGCACGCGCAACTTGAAATAAAGATGCGGAGATGCCATAACCAAAAGCAATACGAGCTTGATCTGTGGGCATCCACTTCTTGAATGGATGAACCGTGCCAGCCACCGCGCCAGGAAATCCAATTTTAGGAGCCTGTCCCAAACCCACGGAGGTATAAAAATTCCACATCTCTTCTGCAGAGAGATTATTCATGGCAATTTTGGCTGTACCAATATTGCTAGACTTTTGAATAATCTCTGCAACGGTTAAGTTTCCGTAGGGGTGGGTGTCAGTAATAGGCTTAGGGCCAACTAAATACTTGGCACCAATCACCATATTAGTATTTGGTGCTACTACGCCCTTCTCTAGTGCAATAGAGATCGTGAAAGGCTTCATGGTCGACCCCGGCTCAAACGTGTCTGTCATAACACGATTGCGCAACTGCTCGCCACTCAAATTTCTACGGTCATTCGGGTTGTAACTTGGGTAATTTGCCAAGGCCAAAATTTCGCCTGTTTGCGTATCCAAGACTACTGCACCGCCAGCTTTGGCATGATGCTGCTCAACCGCACCCTTCACAGCGTTGTAAGCTAGATACTGAATCTTGCTATCAATAGAGAGTTGAAGATCCTTACCGTTTTGTGGGAACTGTTCAATCGCGACATCTTCAACCACTCGGCCCAAGCGATCTACTACTACACGTCGCTGACCAGGGTGTCCTGCTAAATCTTTTTCCCGCGAAAGCTCCATACCCTCTTGGCCACGATCTTCGACGTTGGTAAACCCTACCACGTGTGCCATTGCCTCACCCTCTGGATAAAAGCGACGGTACTCATTATTTAAGCCAATGCCTGGGATTTCTAATTTCTTAATCTGCTGTGCAACATCTGGATCAACCTGACGTTTCAAGAAAACCTGCTTACGCTCTTCTTTTAGTTTTTTACGCAAATCATGCTCACTCATCTGCAAAAGACTCGCAAGCTTCTGAACTTTTTCTGCAGATAAATCATCTGGAACGGTATCGTTATATGCAATCACCGACTTTGCTTCAAGACTAGTAGCTATGACCATGCCGTTACGATCTAAAATTTTTCCACGACTCGCCGGCAACTCAAGTTCCCGCTGTGTGCCACGCACCGCTTTTGCTTCATAAAATGCATTTCCTGGGCCTTGGATCCAGAAAGCCCGAATCAAGAGCAATGTAAATACAAAAAACAAAAGGAATAACATCAAGCGCGACCGCCACATTGGCAGACGCAACACTAAATTTGGAGAAGTAGAAAATCCTACCGGCCTCACTTAGCCTCCTTGAGGTACAAAGTACGCTCAGGTGAGATTGGTATCATGCGCAATTGATTACGAGCTACATCGCGGATGCGTGCAGACTTTGAAAGATTGCGTTGCTCATACTCCAAGCGCAACCAATCTTGATTTAATTTGTATTCTTCAACTTGTGTGCGCTCTAAAGCCACAAATAATTTACGCGCGCGCTGCTGCGCTGCCACTAAAGATAATGCGCAAATCAGTAATAGGGATAATAAGGTTAGGGTTGCACGATTCATGCAAGTACTCCCAAACGTTTTTCTGCGATACGCATAATTGCTGAACGAGCACGTGGATTCTCATTTACCTCTTCACTGCTAGGTTTAACGCGGCCAATAATTTCCAAAGCACTTTGTGGCAAGTCTTTTTCACGCACAGGCAGTCCACGCGGAACTTCTACCTTTGCATGAGACTGCAAAAATTGCTTCACAATCCGATCTTCCAAAGAGTGAAAGCTAATGACTGCCAGTCGAGCACCAGGCTTTAGTAATGTCAATGCAGCTTTAAGGCCTAATTCCAAATCTTCAAGCTCGCGATTAATAAAAATCCGCAATGCTTGAAAAGTTCTTGTGGCTGGATCTTGCCCAGCCTCTCTCGTGCGCACCACAGTCGCAACTAGGCTAGCCAATTGCAAAGTGGTTTTTGGTGACAAACCTTCCTCGCGTTTTGCCACAATAGCTTTAGCGATCTGAAATGCAAAACGCTCTTCCCCGTAAGTCTTAATCACGCGTGTGATTTCCTCCTGAGGCGCTTGTTCTAACCATGCTGCAGCTGTCAAACCATGATCGGTATCCATCCGCATGTCGAGCGGACCTTCGCGACGAAAAGAAAACCCCCGATGAGCTTCGTCTACCTGCGGAGAACTGATACCCAAGTCCAGCAAAATGCCATCGACTGATTCTGGTTCCGCGTACTGATCCATCTGCGCAAAACTGTTGTGCACAATCGTCAAGCGTGGATCTTTGATTGCATTGCCCACTGCGATCGCGTCCAAATCCTTGTCGAATGAAATCATGCGCGCATTCGGACCCAACTCTTTGAGTAATGCTTGCGTATGACCGCCACGGCCAAAGGTCCCATCGATCAATAGAATGTTTTTTGATGAATCTGAATCTTGAATGAGCGGACTGTTGATCAGCGCCGTCACCGCCTCGGCCAGTAACACTGGGCGATGAGTTATGTTCATGGCACCCTGTCATCAAAAATTAAATTGCTTTAGTGCTTCAGGCATGCCTTGCGCAATGGCAGCCTGTTCTTTTGCGGAGTATGTTGCTGAATCCCACAACTCCAAGTGACTACCCATGCCAAGCAGCATCACTTCTTTTTCAATGCCCGCTGCGGCACGCAGCTCTGGGCTAACCAAGATTCTTCCTGCGCTGTCCAAATCTACCTCGGCAGCATTGCCAAGGAAAATTCGGCGCCACCAATGGGCATCCATTGGCAACTGCGCAACTTTTGATCGGAAACTTTCCCACTCCGGCCGAGGAAATAGCAAAAGACATCCATCGGGGTGTTTGGTGAGCGTGACTCTGCCTTCGCCTTGTACCAACAAGGCGTCACGATGCTTTGCCGGCACAGACATGCGGCCTTTTGCATCTAAATTGAGAGCTGACGCACCTTGAAACACCAATTACCCCACTTTTTCACACTTCCTCCCACTTTAGAGGATCAATATAAGAGGGTCAAGTGTTTTAAGGGCTTTTTTTAGGAATTTCTCTAGTGATTACAATCACTTAGCGTCGTGTGTTAAGAAAATGGTGATATAAAAATTACTACTTGAAACAAGAGCTTGGAAAATACACTTAAGAATAGGTCTTAGCTATTTGCCCCAATAATGGGTCAATATACTGTATTAAAGAACAGTATATTAATTTTGGCATTACCCCAACAGCGCATCAAAAATCAGATTTTATAGGCACTCGTTGTCATGATCTTAGACATCGCCTTCATCATCTGCTGAACGGGTCTGGGTAAAGACGCTCCGCCCGCTTGCACGGCAGCCTGTCCATGCTCAATTTCATCTAGACGCATTTGATCAACAATTGCACGCGAACGATGATCATTTTGGGGTAATTTTTCTGAGTGACTTTCGAGATGATTTTCTACTTGCTTTTCTGTTTCAGCAACAAATCCTAAACTCCACTTATCGCCCGCTAAGCCAGCAATCATACCAATTGCAAAGGATCCGGCATACCAAAATGGATTGAGATAGCTCGTATGAGAACCGAGCTCATGTAAGCGTGTTTCGCACCAAGCTAAGTGGTCCATTTCTTCTTGCCCAGAATGATGCAACATCTCCTGAATCTCTGGATTTCTAGCAAATAATTTTTGTGATTGGTAAAGTGCTTGAGCGCAAACTTCACCCACATGATTTACCCGCATTAAGCCGGCAGCATGCTCTCGCTCGGAAGACTCCAAAACCACTTCAGAGTGCACATCTGCACCCGGGGTTTGCCGGTGTGCATTGGCACCACCAACGACCGACCGAAGGGCGGTATCAAACTCAATAATGAAGCGATCTAACAGGGCCATTTCTGCGCAAAAGCTTAGATGAGAACTTCAGCTTTGCAATTCTGCTTTGTCTTTAATCCAAGCTCTGCCAATAGTGCACGGTCTTGTTCTGCCTCGGGATTACCGGTAGTAAGTAGTTGCTCACCATAGAAAATAGAGTTGGCACCAGCCAAAAAACACATGGCCTGAACCGCTCTTCCAAGCTCTTGGCGACCAGCAGATAAACGCACTCTAGCTTTAGGCATCGTAATGCGCGCAATCGCAATCGTTCTCACAAATTCGAGCGGATCCATTGGCTTCTGATCCGCCATAGGGGTACCAGCAACCGGCACCAAATGATTGATCGGAACTGACTCTGGATAAGGGCTCAAATTTGCCAATTGAGCCAAGAAAGCTGCCCGCTGTTCACGCGACTCCCCCATACCCACAATACCGCCACAGCAAACCGACATCCCTGCTGCGCGAACATTAGACAGTGTGTCTAGGCGATCCTGATAACCCCTCGTTGAAATAACCGAGCGATAAAAATCTTCACTGGTATCCAGGTTATGGTTATAGAAGTCCAACCCCGCTTCCTGAAGGGCCTCGGCCTGATCAGCCTCCAACATACCCAAAGTGGCACAGGTCTCTAAGCCCAGGGCTTTTACGCCCTTAATCATGGCAGTCACTTTTTCAATATCTCGGTCTTTAGGCTCGCGCCAAGCAGCGCCCATGCAAAAACGGTTGGAGCCGGCAGCTTTAGCTGCTTTAGCAGCCTCCAGCACTTCTTCCAAATCCAGCAACTTGCTCGCCTTGACGTCTGTGTCATAACGCGCAGCTTGAGGGCAATACCCACAATCTTCTGGACAACCGCCAGTCTTAATGGATAAGAGGGTTGCCAATTCCACATCGCCTTCGGGGAAGTTGGTACGATGCGTCTGCGCAGCCTCTAACATCAAATCATTGAATGGCAAGTCAAATAAAGCCTCAATCTGGGCAACAGTCCAGGCGCCAGAAGCATTTACCTCCCTATGTAAATCTGCCTTTGATTTGACATGGGTAAGGGGTTTTTCAGTACTTTGTACGTCCAGCATGGGTAAATTCCAGAAAATAGATCAAATCAAGTCATAAACATAACAGATGGAAGCTTAGATTAGGAAAAACTAGTGGTCAAATATCAATGATGAAAAAGAAGGTTATTCCTGATGTAAATCAAAAGCACTGGGTTGAAAGAAGCTTGGAGGCGGTTTGGCATCCCTGCACCCAGATGAAACATCATGAGTCTTTTCCGCTCATTGCCATTACCCATGGCAAGGGGCCTTGGCTCTACGACGATAACGACAACGCCTTCTTAGATTGCATTAGCTCCTGGTGGACCAACTTATTTGGACACTCCAATCCACGCATTAATCGGGCCATTTGCAATCAATTAGAAAAAATTGAGCACGTGATGCTAGCGGGCTTTACCCACCCACCCGTTGTCCAACTTTCTGAAAAGCTGTCCGCTTTAACAAAAGGTAATTTGGGGCATGCCTTCTACGCATCCGATGGCGCATCTGCAGTGGAGATAGCCTTGAAGATGAGTCACCACTTTTGGCAACTCAATAACAAGCCCAATAAGAAAAAGTTTGTTTGCTTAGAAAATGGTTATCACGGAGAAACGCTTGGTGCGCTAGCGGTAACAGACGTTGCTATTTTTCGAGACGCCTATGGCTCACTCCTGCAAGATGTATTTACCGTTGCGTCGCCAGATGCCCGCAAAGCGAAGTCTGGTGAAAGCGCTGAGGATGTTGCCAAGCAAGCTGCCAATGCTCTTGAAAAACTGTTTGAGCAAGAACATCAGAATATTGCTGCCATCATTGTTGAACCACTAGTTCAGTGTGCAGGACAGATGGCAATGTACTCACCAGAATATTTGCGGCAAGTCAGAATGCTCTGCGATCGCTTTGATATTCACCTCATCGCGGATGAGATTGCTGTTGGCTGCGGACGCAGCGGTAAATTTTTTGCCTGTGAGCACGCTGGTATCTGGCCAGACTTTCTGACGCTATCCAAAGGGATTAGCGGTGGCTATCTTCCATTGTCGCTCTGCCTCACTACAGAAAAAATGTATCGCGCCTTCTATAGTGATCAAACAAAAAATGGTTTCTTACATTCACATTCCTACACGGGAAATCCTCTAGCGTGTTCAGCAGCTCTAGCTTGCCTAGAGATATTTGAAACAGAAAATATTCTCGAGAAGAATCTGATCCAGGCGCAAGAACTTGCCAACTCATTTGCTTGGGCTAAAACAGATGCGCGCATTGAGCACTGGCGTCAGCAAGGGATGATTTTGGCCTTTGATATCAAACATGAATCGATGAAAAACCCAAATGCCTTCCCACGTGAAATGTTCTCCGCAAGCTTAGATGAAGGCGTACTCATTCGTCCTATTGGCAATACTGTCTATGTCATGCCCCCTTATATTCTGTCTTCGACTGAAACTCTGCAAATGGGCGAAGCAGTACAGCGTGCATTAAATAAGGCGCTCGCATGAAAAATACATTTCATGCTTTGAGTATGGCCAATGAACAGATTGCTGAGCTTGATGCGCAATTACTAAAACGCAGACTTCGCGTTACCGAGTCACCCTGTGATACAGAAGTCATAGTTGATCAGCGCAAGTTGCACACCTTTTGTAGCAATGATTACCTAGGCCTAGCCAATCACCCAGAGTTGATTCAGGCCCTAGCGGAAGGTGCAAATTTATATGGCGTGGGTAGCGGTGCATCACACCTGATCAGCGGACACAATATTGCGCATGATTTGCTAGAAAAAAAATTAGCCTCCTTTCAAAGCAAACATATCCCCAATGCGGGCGCCCTATTTTTTAGTACTGGCTATCTTGCAAATCTGACTGCCATTACAGGCTTAATAAAACTTGCAAAACCAGGCGAAGCAAGTATTTACTCTGCCAATCTCAATCACGCATCGATTATTGACGGCGTGCGCCTAGCAAGCATTCAATCTAAAGCCTCGGTCACACTATTTGATCATCAGCAATTAGAGGCACTCACAGAGGCACTCAAGAAAGATACGAAGCCTCTCAAGCTCATCATCACCGATGGTGTCTTTAGCATGGATGGTGATATCACTCCAGTGAAAGCGCTAGTAGAAATTGCAGAGCAATACGATGCATTACTCTTGGTAGATGATGCCCATGGTTTTGGTGTGCTTGGTGAATTAGGACATGGCATTCTGGAGCAATTTGATATTAGGTCAGAGCGCATCATATATATCGGAACCCTTGGTAAAGCAGCTGGGGTGAGTGGTGCATTCATTTGTGCACAAGCTCCTTTTATTGACTGGCTGATTCAAAAAGGCCGCCCCTATATTTACAGTACTGCTACGCCACCAGCCATTGCACATGCTTTGCTGAAAAGCCTCGCCATCATTGAAAGTGAAGAAGGCAAGGCTCGGCGTCGTCAACTGAGTCAACTAATTACTCATTGGCAAAATGAAATGCATTTTTCCGATTGGGAAAAAGTGGCTTCGTGTACACCGATCCAGCCAGTCATTCTTGGCAGCAATGCCAACGCCTTGGCAGCAGCCAAACTATTGAATGAAATGGGTTACTGGATTCCGGCAATTAGGCCACCAACAGTTCCAGCAGGCAGTGCCCGTCTACGCATTACTTTTTCAGCAAATCACAGTATTGAAGAATTGAAGAATCTTATTCAGGCTTTACAAAAGATTGAGCAGCAGGTGCAAGTGGGGAAATTGGCATGAGCACTCACAATCAAGCTTCCGGGTTCTTTGTTGTGGGAACCGATACCGAGGTTGGCAAAACTTTAGTCAGCGCTGCCTTCATTCTGAAGCTCAAAGAAGTTGGAATAAAGACGGTTGGCTTTAAACCAGTTGTAGCAGGAACCTATAGAAGTCCAGATGGGCGCGAATTAAATGAAGATCTAGAAACATTGAGGCTTGCTTCAGGCTTTGAATACGATGACATGCATTTATGTCCTTACGTCTTAAGCACCCCTGCAGCCCCCCATCTTGTAGCGCAAGCGCAAGGCATTGACTTAAATATTGCAGTCATCACTAAAGCTTTTCACAATATCTCTGAAAAATTTGACGCAGTGATTGTGGAAGGTGCAGGCGGATTTCTAGTGCCCCTCAATCAAAAGGAAGATTTAGGGGATGCAGCAAAAGCAATTGGCTTGCCTGTCATTCTGGTGGTGGGCATGCGTTTGGGATGCATTAATCACGCACTCTTAACGTATGAAGCTTTGAAAATGCGTAATCTTCAAGTGGCAGGCTGGATTGCTAATACGCTTTCAGAAGAAATGCCACTTTTGCAAGAAAACATCCAAAGTCTCAAAGATCGCATCAGCGCACCCCTTCTTGGAGTCATTCCACCTCTGCCAATAGCCCTACAAAAGCAAGTAAATGAGCCTTACTCATTACAAGCGCTTGAGTTTGCTGCGGAGCATATAAAACTCCCCTGATGCAGTTGGGCCAAATAAGTGCGACCCCATGTGGTTTCAGATAAGATAAACATATGCGATTACTCCCTGAAATCGTCGATTCCGCAGCAGCAATTCAAGAAATACGGCGCAATATCCATGCCCACCCAGAATTGCGCTTTGAAGAGAATCGTACGTCCGATCTTGTTGCCGAAGCACTTTCTAGCTGGGGCATTACTGTTTTCCGTGGCATGGGGAAGACAGGAGTTGTCGGTCGACTAGACGGAGATCTTGGCCCTGGAAAGATGGTGGGTTTGCGTGCTGACATGGACGCACTACCACTGCAAGAGCACAACAATTTTGCGCACACTTCCGTTAACCCTGGAAAAATGCACGCCTGTGGCCACGATGGTCATACCGCAATGCTCTTAGGTGCCGCTCAATATTTATCAAACCATCGAGACTTTAAAGGCACGGTCATTTTTATTTTCCAGCCAGCTGAAGAAGGTGGCGCTGGCGCAAAAGAAATGATTAATGATGGGCTCTTTAAACAATTTCCATGCGATGCTGTTTTTGGTTTACACAACTGGCCCGGCCTTGCTGAAGGTCATTTTGGAGTAACCGCTGGCCCCATGATGGCATCTAGCAATGCATTCGAAATTACGATTCGCGGTAAAGGTGGGCATGCAGCATTGCCGCACAATAGCGCGGATCCAGTGCTAGCAGGCACTCAAGTCGTGCAAGCTTTGCAAAGCATCATTACGCGCAATAAACGCCCCGTTGATGCTGCCGTGTTATCTGTAACGCAATTCCATGCGGGAGAAACCAGCAATGTAATTCCCGATAGCGCCTTTATCGGTGGAACCGTTCGCACCTTTACTTTAGAAGTGCTTGATCTGATAGAGCAACGTCTGCGTGAGATTTCTCATAACGTGGCGAGTGCATTTGATTGCCAAGCAGAAATTACTTTTTCTAGAAACTATCCACCGCTCATCAACCATGCAGATGAAGTCGAATTTGCTAGCGAGGTGATGGCTGAGCTCGTGGGTGAAAAAAACGTCAATACTGCGATCGATCCTACGATGGGTGCAGAAGACTTTGCTTTCTTCTTGCTTGAAAAGCCGGGTTGCTATGTGTTCTTGGGCAATGGTGACGGCGATCATCGCTCCGTCGGACATGGCATGGGACCATGCCACCTCCATAACCCATCATATGACTTCAATGACGCCCTCATCCCGGTAGGTGTGAACTATTGGGTCAAACTAGCTCAACGCTACTTAGAGAAAAATTAGTTCTGCCTCTAAATCTAGATTAAGAATTGGTAAATTTAGCGGGGCGCTTTTCTACAAATGCAGCCATACCCTCTTTCTGATCGCTTGTTCCAAAACAAGCATGGAATAAACGACGCTCAAAATGAATGCCTTCTGAGAGCGAAGTTTCATAAGAGGCGTTGATGCTTTCCTTCACCATCATCGCAGTCAGCAATGGCATATCCGCGATACCTTTTGCGATTGCAGAAACTTCATTGAGCAAATCTGCCTGAGGAAAAATACGCGCCACCAAACCAGCGCGCTCCGCCTCATTCGCGTCCATCATGCGGCCCGTTAAAGCAAGGTCCATGGCTTTTGCCTTAGATACCGCACGTGGTAAGCGCTGTGTGCCGCCAGCGCCGGGAATAATTCCCAGCTTAATTTCTGGTTGACCAAATTTCGCATTATCAGCAGCCATAATCATGTCGCACATCATGGCCAATTCACAACCGCCACCTAGCGCATATCCTGAGACCGCCGCAATCACTGGCTTGCGTACTTTTCTGATTTGCTCCCAATTACGAGAAATGTAGTCATGACGATAAACCTCATGAAATTCATACTTTGCCATCTTGGCAATATCCGCTCCTGCAGCAAAAGCCTTTTCACTGCCGGTGATAATGATGCAGCCAATACTGTCATCAGCGTCAAACCCAATCAACGCTGCGCCCAGCTCATCCATCAACTCATCATTTAGGGCGTTCAATACTTGAGGACGATTCAAAGTGATCGTGGCAACCTTGCCATCTACTTTGGTCAAAATGGTGTTGTAGCTCATAAAACCCTTTCAGCATTTATTTTTAACGCGGCAGTAATACCCACATCTTGCCATTTTGTTTCATACGACCAGCCATTTCTGCTGCGGCATCTCCGGAACCCCAATAGTAATCAGCTCTGACGGCTCCCACAATGGCGCTTCCCGTGTCTTGGGCCATGACTAACTTCTGCAGGGGTTGATTGCTGAGGGGTTTGGTTGTGGCCAAAAAGACTGGCGCACCTAAAGGCAGAGACCTCAGATCAATCGCAATACTTCGCTCACCAGTCAGGGGTACGCCAAGCGCACCGTTAGGACCTAACTCTGCACTCACGTTACCTGGCAACTCTTTAAAGAAAACAAAACGGGGGTTGGCATTCAGCATGTCATCTACACGGCTAGGATTGCGTTTTGCCCATTGAGAAATACCTTGCATCGTTGCTTCACTGCGCGTGATCTCTTTGCGATCTAATAACCATTGGGCAAAAGATTTGAACGGTTGATCATTTGTGCCAGCGAACCCTAAACGCAAAACACGTCCATCCTCAAGACGAATTTTTCCGGAGCCCTGGATTTGCATAAAGGCTGCTGCAACAGGATCTTGTACCCACGCTAATTCCTGACCCTTCAAGGCGCCTGAGCTCATGAGCTCGGCACGAGTCGGCGCTGGACTGGGCTTGGCGTTTCGCCATGCTTTTGGATAAGCGTACAGGGGAACGGCATAAGCACTGGTGCGCGTCAGAGAGCCATTCATCACAGGTTCGTAATAGCCAGTGACTAAACCTGTTTCAACTCCACTCGAGCTACTACGCACTTCATAAGCCTGAAAGTAATTCTCAAAATATCGACGGATAGCTTGTCCATCTCGCGGGGAAATATTACTTGCCTGGGTACATACCTCGCGCCAATTGACTTCACTACTGCGCTTTCGTAAAGCATCACAGCTTTTAAGCCATGCTGGCCAAGCCTGAGTGAGTTCGTCGTCTTGCCATCCTGGCAAAGCCTGCCATGAGACGGCAGTAAAGCTAGAAATGGGAGAGCTATATGGGGCCGCAGAAGTTCCACTGGATCGGGAGCTAGACCGGCCTGCAGGTGGGGTCGAACAGCCTGCCAGAAGAGCGGCAAACAACAGAGCGAATACACTAGCGCAAGCTAATCGCTTTGCCACTATTTGGAAGTTAAGAATCATGATCGCCAATTTACTCGATGAATACCCAATGCTGCTCTTTGTCTTCGAGGCAGTCATTGCCTTAGGTCTGCTGCTATTTATCGTACTTTGGACTGGTGGCGGCAAAAAATAAGCTGTTTTTGCCACAAGACCATCTAGTGAAGGGTTCTGGGCATTACTAGTGCAAATTCTGGAATGGGGGCCTGGAAAAACTGTGCTTCCTCGGTCACACAGAAATACTCCCCCCGCATAGTCCCTGCAGGTGTGGGTAAGGTAGCCCAACTGGTGTACTCAAAATGCTCGCCAGCGCGCAATAAAGGCTGCTGACCAACCACCCCAAGACCCCGTACTTCCTGGACATCGTTATCCCCATCGGTAATGAACCAATGGCGGGCTATGAGCTGAACGCTAGCCGTCCCGGTATTGCGGATGGTGACGGTATAAGCAAAGGCAAATTGACTGTTATCAGGCTCAGATTGCTCTGGCAAATACTGGGCTTTGACCGTAATAGTGATTTCGTGGGGATTCATGCTCGAATTCTGCTCTATCCGGAAGCCAACTGCAAGCTAGAATCTAGGGATGGATAGCCAGAAATCACCCCAATTTGTTATCGCCCCCTCTATTTTGTCGGCTGACTTTGCCTGCCTAGGTAAAGAAGTTCAGGACGTCCTAGCTGCTGGAGCTGATTGGATTCACTTTGACGTGATGGATAACCACTACGTTCCTAACCTGACGATTGGCCCTTTAGTCTGTGAGGCAATTCGTCCTCATGCCATCAAAAATGGCAAGCCAGCGATGATTGATGTTCACCTGATGGTGGAGCCTGTTGATCGCATCGTTCCTGATTTTGCAAAAGCGGGTGCCAATCTCATTAGCTTTCATCCTGAGGCGAGCCCTCATGTCAACCGCACTATCAATCTGATTCGAGATCAAGGTTGTCAAGCTGGTCTCGTATTCAACCCTGCCACGCCATTAGATTACTTAGATCACACGCTGGAATTGCTCGATCTAGTTTTACTCATGTCAGTGAACCCTGGCTTTGGTGGGCAATCATTTATCCCGAGCACTCTGCACAAGATTGCTCAAGTTCGTGCACGCCTAGATCGCTATCAAGCAGAGACCGGCCGGCACATTCGGCTTGAAGTTGACGGCGGAATCAAAGTCGAGAACATTGCAGAAGTTGCCAAAGCGGGTGCAGACACCTTTGTTGCTGGCTCAGCTATTTTTGGTAAAGAGAATTACGCCGCAGTCATTGAAGCGATGCGCACAGAATTAGGAAAGTCAGGAAAAGCCTAATGCAGCGCGAAGAATTTCATGCCCTAGCTAAGCAGGGTTTCAATCGCATTCCTCTGGTGAAAGAGGTATTGGCTGATTTAGAAACACCTCTCTCCTTGTATATGAAACTCACACAAGAGTTTGGCAAGAAGAATACCTATCTTCTCGAATCTGTTTTGGGTGGTGAACGCTTTGGCCGCTTCTCTTTTGTTGGCTTACCAGCCAAAACATTGTTGAGAACTGCTGGTACACCTGATGCACCTTTAACTGAAGTAGTGACAGATGGCAAAGTGGTTGAAAGTAATCACGATAACCCGCTTGATTTTGTAGATGCTTATTTCAAACGCTTCAAGGTTGCACTCCAACCCGGATTGCCACGCTTTTGTGGTGGACTTGCTGGTTACTTTGGCTATGACACCGTTCGCTATATTGAATCTCGTTTAGCTAAGCACAGCCTTCCTGATGAATTAGGTGTGCCCGACATTCAACTGATGCTGACTGAAGAGTTGGCAGTCATCGACAACGTCGCTGGAAGAATTTACTTAATTGTTTATGCCGACCCAAGCCAAGACGATGGTTTTGAAAAAGGCCAAGTTAGATTAAAAGAATTGCTTGCCTGCTTAAGCAAGCCCGTCAGCATTCCAAGCTCCAGAGCTAGCACCAAGACTGAGCTCATTCGCAAATTTAAAGCAGAAGATTTTGAAAGTGCTGTTCGCAAAACCAAGGAATACATCTTGGCCGGCGATTGCATGCAAGTGGTCATTGGTCAACGCATCAGCAAGCCTTTTACTGACTCACCATTGGCGCTGTACAGAGCCTTACGCTCGCTAAACCCATCACCTTATATGTACTTCTACGACTTTGGTGACCTCCAAGTGGTTGGTTCTTCACCAGAAATTTTAGTTCGTCAAGAAAAACGTGGTGGTGAAAAAATTGTGACGATTCGCCCATTGGCTGGCACGCGCCCTCGCGGTGCAAATCCAGAAGAAGATGAGCGTCTTGCCAAGGAACTACTGGCTGATCCAAAAGAAATTGCTGAGCATGTCATGTTGATTGACCTTGCTCGCAATGATGTGGGTCGTATTGCTAAGACCGGCACAGTCAAAGTGACAGACTCTATGTCGATTGAAAAGTATTCGCATGTTCAACATATCGTCAGTTCGGTTGAAGGCGAGCTACTCGACAATATGAGCAATATGGATGTTCTGCGAGCAACTTTCCCTGCCGGTACTTTATCTGGCGCCCCAAAAATTCGGGCAATGGAAATTATTGATGAGATGGAAATTGTGAAACGCGGCGTCTATGGTGGTGCCGTAGGCTACCTCTCATTCTCAGGAGACATGGACGTGGCGATTGCGATTCGCACTGGTGTTATTCGCGATGGCATATTGCACTCGCAAGCAGGTGCTGGAGTTGTTGCAGACTCTGATCCGACAGCAGAATGGAAAGAAACTGAAGCCAAAGCACGTGCCGTCTTGCTTGCCGCTGATTTAGTGCAAGGAGGACTCGATGCTCCTCATGATTGATAACTACGATTCGTTTACTTATAACTTGGTTCAGTACTTTGCTGAACTGGGCGAGGAGGTGAAGGTATTTCGGAATGATGAGATTGCCGTTGAAGAAATCGGCAAGCTCAAGCCTGCGCGCATTTGTATCTCACCGGGACCATGTAGTCCCGCTGAAGCTGGTATTTCGGTTGAGGCCATCAAACGCTATGCAGGTCAGATTCCGATCTTGGGAGTTTGCCTAGGGCACCAAGCAATTGGTGAAGCTTTTGGTGGGAAAGTTGTGCGTGCGCAAAAAGTGATGCATGGCAAAACGGATAGTATTCACCATACTGGCGTTGGCGTCTTCAAAGGTATCCCCAACCCATTTACAGTAACGCGCTATCACTCTTTGGCCATCGAAAAGAGCAGCATTCCTGCAGTGCTAGAAATTACCGCTACTTCTTCAGATGGTGAAATCATGGGTGTTCGTCATCGCGAATTCGCGGTTGAAGGAGTGCAATTCCATCCAGAGTCGATTCTGTCTGAGCATGGACATGCGCTTTTGAAGAATTTCTTGCAGTCTAAATAAATACAAAGCATCCAACAGAACACCATGACTATTACCCCTCAAGAAGCCTTGCAACGTTGCATAGAACATCGCGAACTATTTCATGATGAGATGGCTGCGATGATGCGCCTGATTATGAGTGGTGAAATGCCGCCGACTATGGTGGCCGGTCTATTGGTTGCGCTACGCACGAAAAAAGAAACCGTTGGTGAAATCGCAGCAGCCGCTCAAGTGATGCGCGAGTTTGCGACACCAGTTCACGTGGAAGATAGAGCGCATTTGGTGGATGTTGTCGGTACCGGAGGTGATGGAGCCCACACCTTCAATATCTCGACTGCGGCAATGTTTGTTGCCGCAGGAGCTGGCGCAAAAATTGCCAAGCATGGCAATCGCAGTGTCAGCAGCAAATCTGGCAGTGCAGATGTTCTAGAGGCGCTTGGCGTCAATCTTGCACTCTCTGCAGAACAAGTCGCCAACTGTATTAGCAATGTGGGTGCTGGCTTTATGTTTGCGCCTAACCACCACCCTGCGATGAAAAATGTTGTGCCAATTCGCAAAGAACTCGGCGTGCGGACTATTTTTAATATTCTAGGCCCCCTCACCAATCCTGCTGATGCACAACATATCCTGATGGGAGTGTTTCACCCCGATCTGGTTGGTATTCAGGCACGGGTACTGCAAGCTCTTAATATGAAACACGCTTTAGTGGTCTATGGTCGCGACGGGCTAGATGAGATCTCACTAGAAGGACCCACCCTAGTTGGCGAGCTGCAAGACGGCGTAGTGCGTGAGTATGAGATTCATCCAAAAGACTTTGGCCTAAGTACTGCACCAACGAATAGCTTTAAAGTTGCCAACGCTGAAGAGTCCAAAAAAATTGTTTTGGATGTACTCAACAAGCAAGCTGGCCCCGCTAGCGATATCGTCTGCCTGAATGCTGGAGCGGTTTTATACGTTGCCGACCTATGCAAAGATATTGCCTCCGGTATCACCATGGCGAAGGCCGCCATCGAAAGCGGCGCTGCCCGTCAAAAACTGGATGCCTTTGTGGCGGCCACGAACACCAATTAATCCATGAGCGATATTCTTGACAAAATTGTTGCTACCAAAAAGATTGAGGTGGCTAGCAATTCAAAGCAAATCTCCCTTGCTAACCATCGCGAACGTGCTGAAGCCAACAATCAAGATGTCGTATTCAAGCCGCGTGGGTTTATTCGAGCCATAGAGCGAAAAATTGCATCCGGCAAAGCTGGCGTCATTACTGAAATCAAGAAAGCGAGTCCTAGTAAAGGAATCTTGCGCGAAGATTTTCAACCAGCGGCCATTGCCCGCTCTTATGAAAGCCATGGTGCAGCCTGCTTATCCGTCTTAACTGACGCGGATTACTTTCAGGGTTGCAACGCCTACCTACAAGAGGCACGTGCAGCATGCAACATTCCCGTTTTGCGCAAAGATTTCACCATCGACCCCTATCAAATCTATGAAGCGCGTGCGATTGGTGCAGATGCCATTCTATTGATTGTTGCTGCACTTGAACTCAAGCAAATGCAAGATTTAGAAGCGTGCGCACATGACTTAGGTTTAGATGTTTTGGTTGAAGTGCACAACGCTCAAGAATTAGAACAAGCGCTGGAATTAAAAACCTCGCTGCTAGGAATCAATAATCGCAATCTCAAGACCTTTGAGGTGACACTGCAAACCACGCTTTCGCTATTACCGATGGTCCCAAACACCAAGACGCTAGTAACGGAATCTGGAATTATGAATCGCGCAGACGTTCAGCTCATGCGTGATCACCACATCAATGGCTTTTTGGTAGGGGAGGCCTTTATGCGGGCACAAGATCCAGGGCTAGCATTAAGTGAACTATTTTCTTAAAGCGCTATTGTTCTAGTCTTCTTTAATAGATCTAAGCCGTACTTGATGACGGCAATCAATAAGATTGTCCCAAGGACGTCCCCAATAAACATCACGAAGAAATGATTCAGACTGCCTGTGTTATCTAAACCTCTGATCGCAAACCACCACTGATGCATGCCTGAACTGAGAAAGGCATAAATCAAGATACACATCAATAATTTTGGCAGACTTAAATCACTCAGATCTGCAGATATTGGCAAGTTAGCCAATACAAAAATGCGCGCGATATATGGCGCAAAACCCGAGACCAATCCAATCCCTATACAAGTAACAAGATCTTGAGGAAAATCGCCCAACCAACAAATCAACATTGAAGCAACGGCAATCCCAAGAGCACCAGGCAATGCAAACACTAGCGTCAGAAATAAACGCAAGCCTGCAGGCAGGTAAATCCAATTAACCCCTAAGCCATAAACCAAAGTGCTAGTGAGCCAATCGTTTGCATAAAACAGGGCACCATAGGAAGCTGCGCTAATAAGGAATGATTTAGACCATTCGGATATATTGTTAGTCATCCCGTAAGTATGATTTAATTTTATAAAGTCCGTACAAGTTGCAAACAACTGATTATGGGATATAGAATCACCCCCACTTAAGGTGATTCCCCCTAAGGCTAATACTTAACATTATCAAATGCCCACTAATAAACCATCCCCCTATCTACGCTTCTTAAACTTGCTCGATGCGATCGATCGCATAAACCCAGGAAAGAAACTTGATTTCATAGAAGAAAGTCTCCTGAATAAAATCGTATTAGCCTCTGTTGCAAAACAATCCGTCTTGGTTGGTGATTTAATCTCTCTCTCGGACCTTGGCTCGCAAGCGACGCTCCATGGGCGAGTGAAGAACCTTTGTGCGATGGGTTACATCAAAATGGCTGCCAATGAAGATGGTCGCAAAAAGCAAGTGCTGCCAACTAAAATGGCTCTTAAGCGCTACGAAGACATCTCGAAATGTTTAGAAAAAGCAGCTAAAGCAGCCTAGTCCTTTTTTGGTCAATGCATTGCTATCACCAATAAAAAAGCCCTTAGTAACTAAGGGCTTTTTCTTTAGCGCGGAAGTTTTTTATTAAACATTAAAGAGGAAGTTCAAAACATCACCATCCTTGACTACATACTCTTTACCTTCTGCGCGCATCTTGCCAGCTTCTTTGGCACCTGCTTCGCCTTTAAACTGAATAAAGTCTTCATAGGAAATCGTTTGGGCACGAATAAAGCCACGCTCAAAGTCCGTATGAATCACGCCGGCAGCCTGTGGAGCAGTATCACCCTTGTGAATAGTCCAAGCACGGACCTCTTTTACACCAGCTGTAAAGTAAGTCTGCAGACCCAACAGGTCGTAACCTGCACGAATAACGCGGTCTAAACCTGGTTCTTCCATTCCAAGATCAGTCAAAAACTCGAGCTTGTCGGCATCATCCAAGTCAGCAATTTCTGCTTCAATTGCAGCGCATACTGCGACGACTGGAGCGCCTTCTTTGGCAGCGTGTTGCTTCACTGCTTCCAAATGGGGGTTATTGCTAAATCCATCTTCTTTGACATTAGCTACATACATCGCTGGCTTTGCGGTAATTAAACAAAGTGGCTTCAGAATGAGCTTTTCATCATCGGTTAATTTCATACTGCGCACCGGTGCAGCAGTATCCAAATGCGCCTGAACCTTAGTGAGCACTGCAACCAAAGCCGCAGCCTCCTTGTCATTGCCTGACTTAGCGGCCTTAGTTGAACGATTTAAAGTCTTTTCAACAGTAGCTAGGTCGGATAAGGCAAGCTCGGTATCAATCACGCCGATATCAGCAATGGGGTCGATCTTGCCTGCTACGTGAATCACGTTCGCATCTTCAAAACAGCGCACCACATGGGTAATTGCATCTGTTTCACGAATATTCGCTAAAAATTGATTTCCGAGACCCTCACCCTTGGAGGCGCCCGCTACTAGGCCGGCGATATCGACAAACTCGACAGCCGCAGGGAGGACACGCTCAGGACTCACAATCTCAGCCAAACCGGCCAGACGAGGATCAGGGACCTCAACCACACCAACGTTAGGCTCGATCGTGCAGAAAGGATAGTTTTCCGCCGCGATTCCAGCCTTGGTAAGCGCGTTAAAGAGGGTAGATTTGCCGACGTTAGGCAGGCCGACGATGCCACATTTCACAGACATAGCGATATTGTAAGGGCTTGGTTTCGATATCATCGAGATATGTCAAAAGCTAGCCACAATTTACCCCTTCACACCCCAGGCAGTAATGCCAAAATTCGCACGGTAGATGTCGTAGTAATTGGGGGCGGTATTGCTGGCAAAGCATGCGCCCTAGGGCTTGCGCAACTCGGGCTGCAAACCCTTGAGATTGCCCCTGACTTAGGCAATTTAGTGCCAGCTCCCACAGGGCCACAGTGGGGCCAAAGAATCTACGCCTTCTCGCCTAGCACTCAAAAATTACTGGCCCATTTGCAAATTTGGGATGCTCTGGACCACTCTCGCTTACAAGCTGTTCGGGATATGCGAATTTTTGGTGACCGCGGTGAGCAAGCCGATCAACTTCACCTTTCTGCTTTCGAAGCGGGTACGCCTCAACTAGCCTGGATTGGCGAATCGAACCTCATCGAACATACTTTGGATCAAGCGGCACGTTTCCAAAATAAATTGGAGCAAATTGCCGATACAGTAGAAAAAATTGAAACCGATGCGGATGGCGTAACCCTCCAGCTAAAAAATCATTCGTCCATAAAAGCCTTGCTGGTTGTTGCAGCAGATGGCGCCAACTCCCCGACTCGTGCCAGTATTGGAATTACTGCTAGCGAAGAAAGTTATTCGCAGAGCGCAGTGGTTGCTAATTGGAACTGTACTAAAGCACACTTGGAAACTGCGTATCAATGGTTTTTACCCGGCGGGGATATTGTGGCCATGTTGCCACTTCCAAACAAACAAGTTTCAATGGTGTGGTCTACCTGCCCAGAAAATGCTTCCGACCTACTCGGCCTTACACAGGCGGACTGGGATAAAAAATTAGGTCTGATTGCAGATGGTGCTGTGACGAAGCAACTTGGAACACTTACTCTGAATTCAACTCCAGCGGCTTTTCCATTAAGGAAAATTCGGGCGGCACGTTTTATTGGCCCTGAACATAATCCAAAGATTGCCCTCATTGGTGATGCGGCCCACGTCATGCATCCACTGGCTGGACAGGGCCTTAACTTAGGCCTCAGAGACGTGTCCACCCTCTTAAATATATTAAGCAAACGAGAGTCTTTCAGGTCTCCAAATGATTTAGTGCTGCTGCGTCGCTATGAGCGTCAACGTCAAGGTGACACAAGCGCTTTATTGTGGGTAACCGATCGCCTGAAGAAATTATTTTCTGACTCAAGCAATACCGAGCGCCACTTACGCAATTTTGGCTTAGGATTTGTTAATCGCAGCCATTTCATTAAGCGGCGGCTCATTGAGCGCGCCCTTGGAGATATTGATTTTGAATAAATATATAGCAGCCGTCATTGTTGCTTGCGCCTCTTTCTTTTCTATGCAACTCGTTTACGCGCAAGCAGAGCAACAAGTCAAAACCGACTTGCAAAAAAAGTTGGGTGCTACGGTCAAGATTAAAAGCGTGTATGCCTCACCGCTGAATGGGATCTATGAAGTACAAGTTGGTAATGATGTGTTTTATACCGATACCAAAAGTCAATATCTCATTCAAGGAGAGATTATTGAATTAGCCACAGGTAAGAACATTACTGAACAAAGACAGAATGATCTAAACCGAATTAAATGGAGCGACTTACCTCAAGCAAATGCAATGAAGCAAGTTCGCGGCAATGGCGCTAGACAACTTGCAGTCTTTTCTGATCCTAACTGCGGTTACTGCAAGCGCCTTGAAAAATCCATGCAACAACTTGATAACGTCACCATCTACACCTATCTCATCCCAATCCTTGGCCCTGACTCAGTTCAAAAATCTAAACAAATCTGGTGTTCCGCTGATCCAGCCAAGACCTATATCGACTGGATGGTAAATGGCACAGCTCTTGGCGGAAAGACTGACTGCACAACTCCCGTAGATAAAAACATGGCGCTTGCTAAAACTTACGGTATCACAGGGACTCCTACACTGTTCTTTACTGATGGCAGTCGCTTTCCGGGTGCAGTTCAAATCAGCGATCTTGAAAAGAAGCTCGCAACACTGAAGTAATTGACTAAGAGCGCTATTGATATGAGTCCTGCAAGCAATTCCGATTTACCAGCTATTCAATATACGATTTGGCCTGCGGATCTGCATGGTCATCGCTTCCAGGTGAAGCTGCATATTGGAAATCCGGATGTGCATGGACAGATGCTACAGATGCCGGCATGGATACCCGGTAGCTATTTAATTCGGGATTTCAGTAAACACATTGAATCTATTGAAGCCTATGTAGTTGGTGCTCGCAACAAACCCCTTGCTCTGGAGCGCATTGATAACGATCACTGGCGCCTACCAAAAATCAGTGGGCCTGTGGAAATTTTAACGACGGTCTATGCATTTGACTCTTCCGTTCGTGCAGCCTATCTCGATAGTGAACGAGCATTCTTTAACGCGAGTAGTTTATGTTTGGCGGTTGTGGGCCAAGAACATCTGCCGTGCGCTTTAGCTATTGCGGCACCAGAAGCAGCTTTGGCCGATCATTGGACTGTTCAAACAACCCTTCAGTCAGCTAAAACCGATGAACGCGGCTTTGGTTTTTATCTCGCCAAAAATTATGATGATCTATTGGATCATCCAGTCGCTATGGGTGAATTCCAGATCATTGCATGGCAATCAAACGGTGTGTCCCACGCTATGGCAATTCAAGGATGCTTACATTCAGTGGATACGCAGCGCCTCGCCAATGATCTTCATGCTATTTGCACATCAACCATTAATCTTTTTGAACCCACCAGCAAAAAAGCGCCTTTTAGGAACTATCTATTCCTAGTAAATGCCGTGCTATCTGGATATGGCGGCCTTGAACATCGCAACAGCACCGCCCTACTATGTCGCCGAGATCAGCTTCCACAAAAGAATATTGCGCTAGATGAAACGAGTTACCGTGAATTTTTAGGCTTGTGCAGTCATGAATATTTTCATGCATGGCTGGTTAAACGTATTCAACCTAAGGCATTTCAGCCCTATCAACTCGATCGCAGAAACCATACACGCTTACTCTGGCTCTTTGAAGGCTTCACAAGCTATTACGATGACCTACAGCTCTTTCGCAGCAAGCGCATTGACCTGAAGACTTATCTGAAGTTGGTTGCCAACAATTGGAACGGCATCTTACGCGGCCCAGGAAGAGAAAAGCAAAGTTTGGCTGATAGCTCCTTTGATGCCTGGACTAAGTACTACCAAGCCGATGAGAACACCCCCAATGCCGTGGTCAGCTATTACGGCAAAGGCGCCCTTCTAGCGCTAGGCCTCGATCTCAAGATTCGTGAGTACTCCAAAAATCGTCAATCCCTTGATGATTTGATGCGCCTCATTTGGCAAAAACATGGCGTCCCTCTTGATGGCATTGCCGAAGATGGCTTAGATGTATTAATGCATGAATTACTGGGATCTGGTTTTAATAACACTTGGAATGCATTCAAGTCGCGCTACATCTTTGGAGTGGAAGATATTCCCGTGCAAAAATGGTTCGACTCTCGTTTTATTAAAGTCCAACGCAAAGCCCAGTCTCAAACTGAAAATATCAAATTGCAATTTGGCATGCGACATGCCGATGCTAATGGTTGGCTAAAAGTAAGTCATGTCTTAAACGGCGGAGCAGCCCAAGCAGCGGGACTGGCCCCCGGGGATCTTCTTGCCAGCATCAATGGACAGCGCATCACCCCAGCACGCTGGGAAAAGATTTTAGGTGGTCTTACTGAGGATCAGGCAATCATCATTTGCTTTTATCGGGATGATCTAGAACACGAGTGCATGACTTTCTTGCGTAAAGAACAGGCGCCCGTGCAATATCAACTCGAACCTGCTCAATAAATTTTTTGCCTGCTTCTTTAATGCACAAGTTCTCTAAAGACGATATCCCCCAGGATTGGCATGAATTACTAGGGGATTACTTCGAGACTGCCCAGTGGGATCAACTGCAGAAAAATTTGCAGGCAGAGCTTGATCTTCACTCTGAACATATCCGTCCAGAGCCTAAATACTTTTTCAAAGCGCTACAGCTCACCCCCTTAGACTCAGTTCGCGTTGTGATTATTGGCCAAGACCCTTATCACTCTCCAGGCCTTGCACAAGGCTTAGCATTTTCTATTCCGGCAGATATCCCTACAAACTCACGCGAATTTCCGAGCTCGCTTCGCAATATCAGCAAAGCGTTGGCGCTAGAAGGTTTTGGGAATTTATCCAACGGCGACTTGCGCAACTGGGCCAAGCAAGGCATTCTACTTCTGAATACCGCTCTGAGCGTAAGGCTTGGTGATGCCGGAAGCCACACAGGCCTAGGGTGGCAATTCTTGATTGATAGATTGATTGCGGCTCTTGCACAGGCTAAGCCTAATTTAGTCTGGATGCTCTGGGGTGGACACGCCCAATCTAAATTACCTCTCATAGAATCCGGCACCAATCAGCTGATTTTGCAGTCCTCGCACCCCTCGGGTTTGGGGGTCTACAAAACCAGTAGGCCCTTTTTACAACCAGGAGGGGTCGCAAGCTGTGGACACTTCACCAAGACCAATGAGTGGCTCAGACAACACAGTAAAGCCGAGATTCAGTGGGTTAATGTACCCAATAGCATTGGACAACCTCATAAGGATGGTATCTACTAGAGCAATGCAAAATCCCCATCATTCTTCAAAAAAGATTGGCGCTCAAGCACTTCAGACGGTAGACATAGACGCCCAATTACCAGTCACCCCCGAAGAATGTCTGCGTCAATCCCTATTGGTAGCAAAAGCAGATCAATTAGACCAACAATTGACAGATATCCTAAACGAGGCCTTAAGCGATCTGCTCAAGTAATAAGGTACATTTATCAGTAAATTAGGTCCAGTCTAAATTGACCGTCTAGATACAACAGCATAAAGACAACCAGCTAAACACGAAACAATAATGGCGCAGAGCCACTCCAGCATTTGGCCAGATTGGAAAAATTTGGTGTACTGGCCTAGATATGAGGCGGCAAAGGCGGCAAGGAAGCCGATAAATCCTACTGTGAGAAGCTTTTGAAGGCCTTTCTGACGTGACTTAGCGCCCGGGTAAAACCCCCAAGCGCACGCCCCTGAAATACCGCCAATCACCAGAAAAGCCAAAAACCCCATTCCTACCCCCATTGATGCTGTCATCAAATCTATAATCACCATTATGAAGTTGTTGACACTCGGCATCAATCATCACACAGCGCCGGTCGCCATTCGGGAAAAAGTCGCCTTTGACCCTGAATTTCTTCAAGAAGCGTTGCACGATCTTCGCCAACATTTAGTTGGTGCGAATCATGCTGGGCTCCCAGAAGCCACGATTTTGTCCACTTGCAACCGCACTGAGGTTTACTGTGCCGCCAATGATCCCGATGCTGAAAATATCTTGCATGAAGTCACCTTTGATTGGCTGGCCAAAACTCAGAAATTAGCTCCTAGCAGTCTTCAGCCTCACATCTATTCATTGCCACAATCCGATGCCGTACGCCATGCCTTTAGAGTAGCCTGTGGCTTAGATTCGATGGTGATTGGGGAAACCCAAATTCTGGGTCAAATGAAAGATGCCGTACGCACCGCAAATGATGCGGGTGTTTTAGGTACTTATCTCAATCAGCTGTTTCAGAAAACATTTTCTGTCGCAAAAGAAGTACGCGGTTCTACCGAGATTGGAGCACATTCGATCTCCATGGCAGCTGCTTCGGTTCGTTTGGCTGAACGTGTCTTTGGATCTATCTCAGACCAACGTGTTTTATTCATTGGTGCAGGTGAAATGATTTCTCTGTGTGCCACTCACTTTGTCGCACATAAGCCAAAATCGGTTGCTATTGCAAATCGCAGTAGTGAACGCGGCCAAGAGTTAGCCGACTCTATTGCCAATGAAAACATTGAAGCCGAGTCATTCAGACTCTCTGAACTGCCTAGCCGCCTACATGAGTTCGACATCATTGTCTCTAGCACTGCATCATCGCTCCCCATCATCGGCTTAGGTATGGTTGAAAGTGCACTCAAGCAGCGTCGCCATAAACCCATGGTCATGATTGACTTAGCGGTGCCGCGTGACTTTGAACCAGAGATCTCTCGCTTAAATGATATTTACCTCTACACCGTAGATGACTTGGGTGTAATGATTCAGACTGGTACTTCTCTTCGCCAGGCAGCTGTCAGTCAAGCCGAGGCAATCATTGAAGATCGTGTTGGTAATTTCATGCACTGGATGCAAGGCCGTAGTGCTGTGCCTATTATTCAAGATATTCAGCAACAAGGCGAACGCCTAAGGCAGTTAGAGTTAGAGCGCGCCATGAAACGCCTGATGCGTGGCGATGATCCCCAAGAAGTCCTGAATGCGATGGCGCAAGGATTAACCAATAAATTTCTACATGGCTCATTACATGCTTTGCAACATTCCAATGGCGCTGAACGTGATGCGCTTATCAAACTATTACCGAAGTTATTTACCTCACACACTAAGCCAGAAGACCATTAGATGAAGCCCAGCATGCGGGCTAAGCTAGACCATCTAGACACACGCTTAGCCGAACTCAATTCCTTATTAACCACTGAAGAGTCCACGAAGGATATGGACAACTATCGCAAACTCACGCGTGAGCATTCCGATATCGCGACAGTGGTCGAGCAATTCGGCCTGTACAAGCAAGCCGAAGCGGATGCTGCTGCGGCCGAAGACATGCGCAAAGATCCTGATATGAAGGACTTTGCGGATGAAGAACAGAAGCAAGCCCTTGCAACGATGGAAGAGCTTGAAGGCACACTGCAAAAGCTTTTGCTACCTAAAGATGTAAACGATGAGCGCAATGTCTTCCTAGAAATTCGGGCAGGCACTGGCGGAGATGAGAGCGCATTGTTTGCGGGCGATCTACTGCGCATGTACACCCGCTTTGCAGAACGTCAGGGCTGGAAAGTGGAAGTGGTGAGCTCTGCCGAATCGGATTTGGGTGGCTATAAAGAGGTTGTCCTGCGCCTTGTTGGTCAATCAGTCTACTCACGCCTGAAATTTGAATCCGGTGGCCACCGTGTCCAACGCGTTCCCCAAACGGAAACCCAAGGGCGCATCCATACTTCTGCGTGCACAGTTGCAGTAATGCCTGAAGCAGATGAGCTAGAGGCGGTCAAAATTAATCCTGCCGAATTACGCATAGATACCTTCCGTGCATCTGGAGCAGGTGGTCAGCACATTAATAAAACGGATTCCGCAGTTCGTATCACCCATTTGCCCACTGGCACTGTTGTGGAGTGCCAAGATGACCGCAGTCAGCACCGCAATAAAGATCAAGCAATGAAGGTACTCGTATCACGCATCATGGATGCCCGTGAGCGCGAGAAACATCAGTTAGAAGCACAAACCAGAAAATCTCTGGTTGGCTCTGGTGATCGAAGTGATCGCATTCGGACGTATAACTTTCCTCAGGGTCGCATTACCGATCACCGGATTAATCTAACGCTATATAAGATTGATGCCATGATGGATGGTGATCTCGATGATCTATGCAATGCCCTAGCCTCTGAGCATCAGGCTGATCTGCTTGCTGCTTTAGGCGATAGCTAAGCTCATCCGCTATGAGCACAAATACCTCTTTGCGCTCTTTATTGAGTAGCACGACGCTGCCACAAAACGAAGCAAAAATCCTGCTCGCTTTTATTTTAGAAAAGCACTATCAGCTACCGCGTTCAGCCCTACTATCTCGCGACGAGATGGAATTGTCCCCTGCGGCCTTGGTGCAATGGAAAGGGATTGAGGCAAGTAGGCTAGCTGGGGAGCCGATTGCGTATCTGGTCGGGAAGCGAGGTTTTCATGACATCGAGCTTTATGTTGCGCCTGGGGTTTTAATTCCGCGCCCAGAAACCGAAATCTTGGTAGAAATTGCCCTGCGTGAAATACAGGCACTCAATAGACCGGCGAATATCCTCGATTTAGGAACTGGCTCTGGGGCGATTGCACTGGCCATAGCCCACTCAGCCCCACAGACCATCGTTACTGCCACAGATCAATCTCTTGAAGCCCTGGCTATCGCCAAAATGAATGCTGAGCAACTGGGTTTCTCAGATCGAGTGCAATTTGCCCAGGGCAGCTGGTATGAAGCCCTGAAGGAAGCGATCCCATTTGATGTCATCCTTAGTAATCCACCCTATATTGCAGCGGGCGACAGTCATCTATCTGAAGGTGACTTACGCTTTGAGCCTGCCTCAGCCCTAACCGATGGGGCCAGCGGCCTATCCTGTTTAGAGGCAATTATTTTGCAGGTCCATCCCTATCTAAAACCAGGTGGCTTAGTGGCTGTAGAGCATGGTTTTGATCAGTCAGATGCTGTAGTCAATTTAATGAAAGCAGCCCAACTGCAGGAGATCCAAGTTCATAAAGATTTGGCAGGGCATTGCCGAGCGGTATCAGGCCGCAAGTCTAAATCCTAATAACCCTTTTCTACGTAAAGTCTTAAAATCTAGGAATACTGCAATTAATCAACTCCGTTAATCAACTTCATTAATCAATTCCCTCAGCCAATACCGTCCCTCAAGAAAGATATTTATGGATTCTCAAGCAAAAATTAAAGAAATCGTTAGCAGCCATCCTGTAGTGTTGTTTATGAAAGGCACAGCGCAGTTCCCACAATGCGGCTTTTCCGGCAATGCTATCAACATCCTCAAAGCTGCTGGCGTAGAAGACCTTCACACCGTCAATGTGTTTGACGATGAAGGTATTCGCCAAGGTATCAAGCAATTTGCAAATTGGCCTACGATTCCTCAGCTTTATATCAATGGCGAATTCGTCGGCGGATCAGACATCATGACTGAAATGTTTCAAACTGGTGAATTGCAGAAATTAGTGAAGTCTTAAGCTCATTTTCACTTCACGCGCAAACGCACATCCGTGACATTTGATCTAAGCACTCTCTTACTTTCGGGCCTACCATTCGGAATATGCGTAGGCCTTTTGGTCTATGTCTTCAATTTGAGATCTGCTTTAGCGCGCAGTGAATTGCAAGCCCAGTCTGAATCAGCGCTAAGTATTGGCTTGCGTACCGAACGAGATCAGGCTCTGCAAAAAGCCATTCGCCTGGAAGCAGAACTCGATTCTGAACGCAAACAAGGTCTTGGTCGGATTGAATCTTTAAACGAAGCTAAAGAAGCCCTTACTAGTCAGTTTAAAAATTTGGCTAATGAGATTCTGGAAGATAAATCCAAGCGCTTTACAGAACAGAATGCTGCCAGCCTAGATGCTTTACTGAAGCCACTACAAACAAAGCTGACAGAATTCAAAGAACAAGTTAGCAACTCCTATGGCAATGAAGCGCGTGAACGCTTTGCTCTGAAAAGTGAAATTGAGCGCCTTGCTAATCTCAATTTGCGCATGTCTGATGAGACACGCTCACTTACCCAAGCCCTTAAAGGGGATTCAAAAGTCCAAGGCAATTGGGGTGAGCTTGTTCTTGAATCCATCTTGGAGTCCTCAGGCCTACGTAAAGGCGAAGAGTACCTCGTGCAAGATAGTCATACTAAGACCGATGGCTCTAGACTTCAGCCTGACGTTGTCGTGAAGCTTCCCGAGGGAAGAAGTCTGGTGGTAGATAGCAAAGTCTCTATCACCGCCTATGCAAGACATGCAGAGACCACAGATCCCATTGTTGCTGAACAAGAATTGGCTGCACATATCCAATCTCTGCGCCAACATATTCAAGGACTTTCAGGGAAAAACTATAGCTCCCTCTATGGGATTGGCTCTGTAGATTTTGTGTTGATGTTTGTGCCGATTGAGCCTGCATTCTTATTGGCATTAAAAACTGCTCCCAATCTGTATCAAGAAGCCCTCGCAAAGAATATTGTGCTGGTATGCCCGAGTACGCTGATGGCAACACTGAGAACTGTTGCGCACCTGTGGAGACAAGACCATCAAAATCGCAATGCTCTAGAAATCGCAAAGCAATGCGGCACGCTTTACGATAAGTTTGTTGGCTTTGTAGAAGACTTAGAAAAACTCGGCCAACGTTTAGATCAGGCACAAACTAGCTATCACGATGCCTTTAATAAACTCAAGTCTGGCAAAGGTAATTTGATTCGTACTGCTGAGAAAGTTCGTGAGCTTGGCGTTAAGCCCAGTAAAAATATTTCTACTCCTCTGCTGGATTCATCAGACTCAGAGACGGATTAATTTTTCACAATCAATACTCGATTAGTAGCAAAGCAAAACCCCGCCGTAGCGGGGTTTTTAATACGTGATACTTGAATCTAAAAATTAAGCAGCTTTACGACCGCGTGATGCTGGGGTTGCAGCTTTCTTAACTTGAGCGATTTGACCTTGAACTGCGTCAACTGCTTGGTCAGCAGTTTTTTCTGCAGTTGCAAAAGCTTCTTTGCTAGCAGCGCGGAACTGTTCGAAACCTTGCAATGCGCTACCGTATGCAGTCTTGAAAGAAGAAACAAATGCATCAGAACCAGCAGGTGCGTTAGCAGCTACAGTGTTGATCCAATCTTGGAAACCATCTTGCAACTGGTCAATGCTTGACTCAACAACATTTGCGAATTCTTTGTTGCCATCGCGCAATACTTTAGTTACTTTCTTTTGGTAAGCAACAGCTTGGTTACCAGCAGCTTGCAATGTATCAGGACTGAAAATTTCAGTTACTTGCTTTGGATCTTTAGCTGACAACACTTGTTGAATGCCGTCTTGAGCATTTACTAATGCATCTTTAGAGGCAGCGTAGTTCAACTCAGCTAATTTTTGAGCATTTTCTAAAGCAGCTTCGCTCAAAGAAAATGAAGCCTCAAGGCCTTTGCTGTTAATTTGGGACAATTTAGCGGTGATTTGATCTTGGTTCATGTATTTCTCCAGTAATTAAGTGGTACAACTAGTCAATTAAGTGCGCGATTTAGCGATCGGAAGACTGTAAAGACCTTAAATATTGCACTGCACCATAGAACTTTAACTGATCCAATATGACAAATCAAGAATTTTTTGCTGCTACGCAACATATTTTAAATAAAATTACATAATATTGAATAATATCAACAACTTGCATAGGATAAAAAAATCTTCCTCCTATCGAAAAGTAGCCATTGCAGCTTGTTTTGGCACATTTTTGGAGTGGTATGACTTTCTAACCTTTGCCACCTTAGCCGTGGTGTTTGGTCCACTGTTCTTTCCCTCGAATGATCCAACGTCAGGCTTATTGGCCAGCCTAGCTACCTTTGGCGTTGGTATGGTGGTTAGGCCGCTTGGAGCAGCTCTCTTTGGCTCTATGGGGGACCGTATTGGGCGTAAGCCTGTATTCATGATCACCATTACCCTCATGGGGATTGCTACCGTGGGCGTAGGCTTTCTACCCACCTTTGAGCAAGTAGGCATTTGGGCGCCGATTTTTCTAGTTAGCCTACGGTTGTTGCAAGGGCTTTCTGCAGGAGGCGAGATTGGTGGAAGCGCTATTTACCTAACTGAGCATGCAGGAGAAAAAAATCGAGGCTTTAAAACCAGCTTCCTACAATTAATGGGCCCTTTGGGTATTCTGGCCTCAACCTTGCAAATCGCACTCCTAGAGTACTGGCTCACTGCAGAAGAATTTCAGTCTTGGGGGTGGAGAGTGCCGTTCTGGGTTTCGTTAGGATTATTGCTGCTTGCATTTCAGGCTCGCAAAGCGTTAGAAGAAACACCCGTCTTCTTGGAGTTAAGTAAGGTCGGCCGACCATCCCAATCTCAACTAGCCAATAATTTTAAGGATCCAGAAATTCGTAAGAGGATGTTCTTGCTCTTCTTTTGCGTCTCATCAAGCGGGGCAATTTTATTCTTTTGTGTCCAGGTCTATACCGCTATATTCCTCAAAACCACACTCAAGCTCCCATTGGAATTGGTTGATCAACTAAGCATCTATGGAACTCTCGTATTATTTCCACTCACAATATTTGCAGGCTGGCTGTCAGATAGACTCGGGCGCAGGCCAGTGATTTTGAGCGGCCTACTACTTGGCACTGTTTTGATAAGGCCGGCATACCGGGCCTTAGAATATTTTGGAACTGCATTTATGCAGACTCATGATCAGTACAATATTTTTGGAATCCTATTCATGTTGACGGCACTGTCATTGGCGCTCTCACTAGTGGTTGGGCCGCAAACAGCATTGCTTGCTGAACTATTCCCGGCCAAGAATAGAAATAGCGCGGCAACACTTCCACATAATCTTGCAGCCGGATGGATTGGTGGACTACTTCCCCTGATCATCACTTGGTTAAATCAGGCCTCGGGGAATTCTCTTGCAGGACTTTGGTATCCAACTATTTTTCTTTGCTACGCCTCTGCTATTGCAATCTTCGCTCTTCCAGAGACGAATAAAATCAATTTACTTCAGTAGAAATAGAAAAGCAAAAAGCCTGAATTGATTTCCAATTCAGGCTTTAATTAATTTGGTGCCCCTTGTCCGACTCGAACAGACCACCTACTGATTACAAAGCAGTTTAATAGCTTTGCCAGTAAGGCCTCCCTTATACAGTCATTGGGCTTGGTTAATATTAAACCACATTGCATCACGTTTTTATCAACTTAGGTTGACACTTTGTTGACGGATTTTCAATGGGGAGCTTCCAGAGCATATGCGCCCTACAGGGTAAGTATGCCTTAATTTTAATACGTTGCTTTATTCAAATAAACGTTCAACTTCACTTCAGAGGCTTAACAATTCTCAGGTTGCCCGCATCATCGACCGCAATCTTGTCGGCAACTGCTGATGGAAACACCTTGATATCCTCAAAGCTATATTGCGGCAAATGACTGTTAATCAAATCAACCACAATACGAGCCTGACTAGCATCACGGATGCGCTTACCCGGCTCTCTATCGGATTGATCAGCCATCCACAGCTTAAATAAAGCAAAAGCACGTGGATCAACTGTATTCATACGAGCCATCCTGCCGTTAACGCCAACGATAACCTCACTAAATTTGGGTGCGCTGAGCAACCAATCTGCATTGCGTGCTTTTACTACCCAAAAATCATCAACCAGAGCACTAAAGCGACCAGGCTCAGTATCGCTGCCCTGACCCATACGACGCAAAATATCAACCTCATATCCATCTTTATTAACAGCGGTATACAGCTGGTCATCACGCAGCGTGAAGGTTGAATCAATACTCTGAAGAAAGCCCAACATACCGCCAGCAAGGGTATTTTCTTGAGTGAACAGGCTGAGCTTTTTACGGTTATCCCATAGCAAGTCAACATCCCGAGTTGCCAGATGAGCCTCATTAAGGCGTACCCCAGCGGCAGTCTCATAGGCATATAGTGCGTTAGTGCCAACAATGGTGAACTTGTCAGACATGCCAGCATCACTCAACCCAACCAGGATATCAATAATGATGTTGGGTGTTCTGCCCACCCTTAGCGCACGATTTAGTCGCTGATGCTTTACGGCGGCTTGCTTTAACCCTGACGAGAGTTCTGCTGCGCGCGCTTTGCCGGTGGTAAATTTGTTGTAGATGGCTTCTGTTTCAGCGCTTTTGGCACCAAGGCCGGTTTGGTCGCCCCTAGTAGTCGTGCGCACCAGATATTCCTTACCTTTAACGGTTTTCCAAACCATTCCGCCACGAAACTCTGCCGACCGTAATTTGGCCTGCTCTAAAGCGGTAAATGCGCTTTTAGCGTCAATATATTGCCGGATGGAATCTTCGGGAAGATCTATTATTTCCAAGTTATTTTGCATTTTAATAAATTACTTGGAAATTTAGGCGTTGTCAATCAAAACCCCTATACAGCCCTACTAATTACGTAAAACTTTGGACCTTATACAGAGCAGGCAGTCAAAAACTAATTTTTATGGCTTCAAATAAAGGTATAAATTGTTACTTAACATTAATATTAATTAAGTAACTTTTAAAAGGCTCATATGTCAAACGGAAAAACGCTGGTGCAAATTGCCTTAGAGATATTGAAATGCAATCAAACAGAATTAGCTGTAGAGATGGGTGTCTCCAAAGTCCAGATCAGCAAGTGGAAGAATGGGGAGTCAATGTCGGCAGTTATGGAAAAGAAACTGCGCTATATAACCCAGGCTGGAGACCTTGATCCCGATTTTGTAATCTCTTGCGGATCGGTGGACGATGCTAAAAAATGGGCCAAATTGATCACTTACCAAATGTATAACAATGAGGCCGAACTAGATTATGGGATTGAGGATGAAGCGGTTTGTGCCGAGCTAATGAGAATCTTAGCTCTCATTGGAGTCAACATTCCAAAACCTTTTCCGCAAGAGTTTATTTTGAAGTGGGAATATGAGGACATGTATGACCACTATGGCGAAGAGAATGATGAGATTGATGCGGTGATAGATGCATTTGAAGGGCAGCCCCTCATTGAGTTAATCAGATCAATTTTTGATAATTACGCCTGCATTGATCACTTCATTGGAATGTATATATCCAACCTGGGATTAAATCATCCAAACTTTCAAAATCTGGAAGCCAAGCAAGAGATTTTGCATCGTCAGCTTGAGCTTGCGACAGCGAAGGTCAATGTGAATAAAGAAATCGCGCCTTTATTTGGAAAGTTTAAATTCATCACGATGAGTGATTTCAGCAATTTAATTGGTGAAATTAAGGTGAAGGCTTATGAATTAGGCCTTCCGCTTGAAGCCGAATTGAATGACTTAATAACCGAGAATCCTGAGAACATTAAGGATGACACTAATGACCGGGATATGTGGATATTCAAAAGTCAGCGCAGCCATCCAGATATCTATATGAATGAATTGCTGGAAGGGATGAGGGCGATCCATGCAGTACTACCTTTGATTCTTAAAAAACTGGATATTGACCAAGAAGAGATAAATACCGCAGTTATTGCAGCGCCCTGACTGAATGGGATGACGAGATTGATGCCTGTTCCTTAATGGGATCTTTGGCTGCTCTGAGAGCTAATTCGGACAGTGATAGCTCGCTAGACTGCAATCTCAAATGTCTGAGTCCGGCCAAAAAAGGTCATTTACAAAGAGTTTTATCCATTGGATTTTGGTATATAAAAAAGATCAATATTCAAAACTTATAAATTCTATGCCTTTATTTGACATGGATCAATTAACTAGCGACACGCAAATGAATTAGAGGAATAGGATGAAACAGTAGTAAATAGCTAACATAAGGAGTGAATATGAATTCTTTAACAACTCGTAGAGCAATAAAGTATGGATTGATTGCTGCAGTTGCTGTAGCTGCTTATGGGCTTGAAGTTAAAGTTCAGAAGGCATCAGGTTTTGATTCCTCTATACCCGGTTTAAGCGTTAGTGTTGATGTGTCAAAAGCTACTGCAGCATGTGGTCAGTCCTATAACTGTAGCGGTGGTGGTGGGCAGTGTGGTCAGTCCTATAACTGTGCAGGTCAATAGTCGTAAAGTATTTTTGTAGTGTAATTAACGCCGAGCAAGATTTAATTTCTGTTCGGCGTTTTTATTTTCCAACTCAAAATATATATGAACCTAAAACTGCCGGCTGATTCAGTCATGATAGAAAGAAGTGGGAAATTCTTATTTCTGGTCCCTTCAAAGCCCGATTGGTTGGTTACGAATGCAAATGGTGCTTACGTGCTTTCGTTATGCGACGGAATCCGCTCAGTAGATCAAATTCTTGAGTCCGTAGGTCAGCAAGGATTAAGTGTAAATGAAGCGAATATTTTCATAAGCTTGCAAATCTCTAATGGTTTTTTTAATCCCTCCAATGAGGAGGAAAAATACCAAGCCGTATACAAACCGATACTGCGCTCTGTGCATCTGAATGTTCACCCTGATTGCAATTTGAAATGTAATTACTGCTATGCGGAGGAGCGATCTCCCTCAGGAAGGTCATTATCCTATTTGGAATACGAGTCATTAATTGATGACTTATATGGAATATCAAAAGGGATTCATATAGCCTTAACTGGTGGAGAGCCTTTATTAAATAAATCAACACCTAAAATCTCAGAGTATTGCCGTAGCAAAGGGTTTCATACGCAGTTATTAACGAATGCAACACCTATAAATTCTAAAAATGCTCAATATATTGCCGGAGCTTTTGATCAAATTAGAATTTCCATAGATGGCAGTTTTGCTGAGTTAAATGATTTTCATCGCGGTCAAGATACTTACGACAAGATTACCTCTGCAATTGACTTGCTTGATAAGCATGGCGCTGAAGTCCTCTTGGCAATGACTGTAACTAAGAAAAATATATCGAATATTGGAGAGATGGCGAAAATATATGGTGGTCGTTTAACATTTCAACCGCTATTTAATGCTGGCAATGCTAAGTTGAATGCTGAGCTAGCAATTTCTGGCGACAAGTATTACAAAGCCTTAGCTGACGCTGAGAATGTATCGGCTATGGCAAACATTGGTGATTCACTAATGAAGCTTAAAAACAATGGAACAACTAGGTGTGCCATAGGTGGCGTTGAGATTAGTATTTCTCATAATGGAGATGTTTTCCCATGTCACTTGGTGCACCTGGAAGATTTTAAAGCTGGGAATATTCGTGAACAGTCTATTGTTGATATCTATAACAGTAGCCCAGCATTGCTTTCTGCACGAAATTTAAGCATATACGCTAGGGCAGAATGTGCGGAATGCCCCATTAGGCTTTTATGTGGAGGTTCATGTAGAGCTAGGGCACTGTATTTGGAGGGCGATCTAAATGCGTGTGATGATTTCTGCGACTATGAATTTTCATCATATATAGATGGTATTTTTCAAGCATCTACTAAAATGTATGCCAATCCAGAAACGGTTTCATCCTTTTAGGAATATCTCCTAAGGGTCGGAAAGCGCCTAATTTCTCAAATTGATTCAGATGGCTCAAATCGGCCAGTAAGAGACGTTTACATATTGAATATTGTTTCAGCTCAAATCTTTCAGGACCTGGGATTCAATTAACTGCCATTCTTGATCAGTCAAGAGGCGTGAACGAGTATGAAATGCTTTTCCAGTTGAGCCTTCAAGAGAAAATGTTCCACCATGCCCCTCGATTACATCCAGAATTAGTTGTGTATGTTTCCAATACTCATATTGGAGCTTGCCAATAAAAAATGGCACACCACCAACTTCACCCAATTTGATGTCATATGGACCAATGGTCAAGTCCGTTGGTAAATAGCAATTAGCTGCACTGTTATCGCAGCATCCCCCAGATTGATGAAACATGATTTCACTATGCTCAGCCTGTAGCTGAGCAATCAGGGCTAGCGCCTCATCTGTAGCTATAACGCGTTCAACCATATTTAATCCTTTCCTAACTCCAAGAATAAAAAAGGGCGGATTACTCCGCCCTTTGATTAAATCACTAACTATCCACTTAGAAGAATCCCAGCTTAGTTTCACTGTAACTGACTAATAAGTTTTTGGTTTGCTGATAGTGGTCGAGCATTACTTTATGGGTTTCTCTTCCAATGCCAGACTCTTTATAGCCACCAAAGGCTGCATGGGCAGGGTATGCATGGTAGCAATTAGTCCAGACACGGCCAGCTTTAATGGCGCGGCCCATGCGGTATGCCACGTTGCCATTACGGCTCCATACTCCAGCACCCAAACCATAGAGTGTGTCATTGGCAATTTCTAAAGCTTCAGCTTCATCTTTAAATGTCGTTACCGCTAAGACTGGTCCAAAAATTTCTTCTTGGAAGATGCGCATCTTATTGTGACCTTTAAATAAGGTGGGCTGAACATAGTAGCCGCCTTCAAGGTCTCCGCCCAAGTTCGCTTGTGCGCCACCGATTAACACTTCTGCACCTTCTTGTTTCCCTAAATCTAAATATGACAAGATCTTAGTAAGTTGCTCTTTGGAGGCTTGCGCACCCATCATGCTGTCTGTATCAAGAGGATTGGCATGTTGAATAGCCGCTACACGCTTGAGAACTTTTTCCATAAATTTCTCATAAATGCTTTCTTGGATAAGGGCTCTAGATGGGCAAGTACAAACTTCACCCTGATTAAAGGCAAATAGCACCAAACCTTCAATGGCCTTGTCTAAGAAGCCATCATCCTTATCCATTACATCCGCAAAGAAGATATTCGGAGATTTTCCGCCTAATTCGAGGGTGGCTGGAATTAAGTTGTTCGCAGCAGCTTGAGCGATGACTCGACCAGTAGAGGTGGATCCAGTAAAGGCAATCTTCGCAATACGTTTGCTTGTGGCCAATGGCATCCCGGCTTCACGTCCATAGCCATTGACGATATTGAGTACTCCAGGTGGCAACAGATCGGCAATTAACTCCATTAATACCAAGATGGAAACAGGGGTAGATTCTGCTGGTTTTAGTACTACGCAATTACCAGCCGCGATTGCGGGCGCTAATTTCCAAGCTGCCATCAAAATAGGGAAGTTCCAGGGAATAATTTGACCCACCACTCCCAAAGGCTCGTGATAGTGATAAGCCACAGAGGTCTCATCGATTTGAGAGAGTGCCCCTTCTTGAGCGCGAATACAGCCTGCAAAATAACGGAAATGATCAACTGTGAGGGGAATATCCGCATTGAGAGTTTCGCGAATAGCCTTTCCGTTATCTACAGTTTCAGCATAAGCAAGGAGCTCTAGGTTGGCTTCAATGCGATC
Organism: Polynucleobacter finlandensis; assembly: GCF_018881755.1. Lineage (GTDB taxonomy): Bacteria > Pseudomonadota > Gammaproteobacteria > Burkholderiales > Burkholderiaceae > Polynucleobacter > Polynucleobacter finlandensis. The sequence continues at coordinate 213,417 of NZ_JACVPS010000004.1, forward strand.
AGCAATCTTTAATAAGACATTGGCTCGATCAGCAGCAGCTGTCTTACCCCAAGCATCAGCCGCTTTGTGAGCGGCGTCTAGCGCCAACTCGATATCTTCCGCGCTTGAACGCGCAGCTTTTGTATATACCTTGCCACTTATTGGGGTGATGACGTCAAAGTACTGGCCTTTCACCGGCGGAGTCCACTTGCCGCCAATAAAGTTGTCGTACTGAGATTTGTATTGAATTTTTGCGCCTGCAGCGCCGGGGGCTTCGTAGATCAAGATTTTCTCCTATGAATGTGCTTATGAAATGCTATTTATTCCAATTAAGAAATAGCAATAGAGCGCAATTTCATCGAAGCAGAAAAATTACGCAATCAGATGCAGTGCAGCAATTTTTCAAATATTCAAAAAGAGCTATAAACAAGGGTATTTCCTGAGTGGCGAAATAAACAAGTGTTCATTTATGTGACACCCTAGCGAGTACTGACCTAACTCATTAGTGGACTCAAAATGAAAGTTTCCAATCTCCGGGATATCAGAAGAAGCTGGCTTCTTCGCGGAGACGTGCCTGCCGGAAATCTCGAGTCACAATTAGGCTTAACGGTTTACCGTTCTTGGCAAAGGTGCTTGCACTCGGGGCTGGAGGCATTTCAAAAGCAGTTACCTGACAATATTTTAAGTGGCTCTATATTGCAATCTCGCATTGATCAACGACGTGATCTCATTGCTTTAGCGAAACCCACCATGAATTATTTGCATGGATTAATGTCTGGCAGTGGCGGGGTTATTATTTTGTCTGACCACCAAGGAGTTATTGTCCATTCTGTGGGAGATGCTCAATTTGTTTCTAAAGCTGATCGAGTATTACTTAAGACGGGCGCTTCATGGCAAGAAAAGCATCGCGGGACCAATGCAATTGGCACTGCTTTAGTTGAACGAACTGCAGTTTCAATTAATGGACCTGAACATTTTTTAGAAAACAATGGGTTTTTAAGCTGTACAGCTGCACCAATCTTTGCGCCAGATGGAAGCATTAGTGGTGTTTTAGATATCTCAACGGACAAAAACGCTTATCACCCCCACACCATTGGACTCGTCAAAGCAACTGTTCACTCCCTAGAAAAACAATTGTTTTGCTCTATTGAGTCCCAATACACTCTTGTCCTAAAAGTGCATAGTAGTCCTGAGGGACTTGGGTCAATGGGAGAGGGTCTCATGGGACTCGATGAAAATGGCACTGTACTTGGAGTAGATCGTGCCGCGCTTTCGCTAATGGAAATCAATGTTTTGGATATTGGAGCTGTAAAGATTCAACAACTTTTAGATATTTCATTGGATCGAATATTGGATTACGCCAAAAAAGACCAAAGTAAGATATATGAATTAAGAACCCATTTTTCTAAATCTTTATTTTTTAAATTTGCTTTGAACTCATCATATGCCCGCTCTCACCAAACGAAGAACTTCGATATTGCCGTCGACTTATCTGAGGAACAAGCTAATGTGAGCCACATTGAAGAATTTGAATCGGGAGCGTTAAAACAGCTTTCTAGAATTGCTATTCAGAAAACCCTAGAGAAGACAAATGGCAACATCTCTCTTGCAGCCAAGCTTTTAAGTATTAGTAGGAATACCTTATATCGCTATCTTAAAAGCGAGCCCAAAAGATAGGCGATACCTAGAAAATGTCTTTTAATGGGAGCATAAGTAAATACGTCTCCAAGTAAGAGCAGGGCAATGCGGCTCTTAGCTCAGTTGGTAGAGCAGAAGACTCTTAATCTTTTGGTTGCGTGTTCGAGTCACGCAGGGCCCACCAAGAAACACTAAAACCATCTTCGGATGGTTTTTCTTTGGGCGTTTGCTT
>NZ_JACVPS010000005.1 GCF_018881755.1 Polynucleobacter finlandensis
GTAATCCCAATGCTGCACGTGCTTTAGCTGTTAAGCCGCGACCAACAATCAATGGAATACGCCCGCCAGCACGTACTTCATCCAAAATCACTGGTGATTTAAGGGAGAAGCTAGTGATCTCACTACCGTTCTTAAATACTTTTCCTTCGTATGGACGTAGTTCAATCTCATCGCCCATATTCATTTGGGAAACATCTAACTCGATTGGCAATGCACCAGAGTCTTCCATGGTGTTGAAGAAGATCGGTGCAATGTTAGTACCAAGGCAAACACCACCAAAGCGCTTATTTGGTACGAATGGAATATCTTGACCTGTCCACCATAGAACTGAGTTGGTTGCGGATTTGCGTGAAGAACCTGTACCAACCACATCGCCAACATAAGCAATTTGATTGCCTTTTTTCTGTAGCGTTGCGATTTGTTTCATTGGGCCGCGAACGCCTGTCTCATCCGGCTCAATGCCTGGACGTGGGTTCTTCAGCATGATCGTTGCATGCAAAGGAATGTCTGGACGACTCCAAGCATCAGGCGCTGGAGAGAGATCATCGGTATTGGTTTCCCCGGTGACCTTAAATACTGTGAGCTTCATGTTTTCTGGAACAGCAGGGCGGCTTGTAAACCACTCGGCATCAGCCCAGCTTTTCATAACCGCTTTTGCATTAGCGTTGCCTTTTTCAGCAAGCTCTTGCACATCATTAAAGTAATCAAACATCAAGAGTGTTTTCTTGAGTGCTTCTGCAGCCGCTGTGCCGCATTCAGAATCAACTAAGAGCTCTACTAGCGGTTTAATGTTGTAGCCGCCCAGCATGGTGCCTAGAAGTTCCGTAGCTTTCAATTTGGAGATCAGCGGGGATTTAACAGTGCCTTTTGCAAGCGCATCCAAAAACTCAGCTTTAACCTTCGCAGCATCATCCACGCCAGCTGGAACACGATTAGTAATCAGTTCTACAAGCTCAGCCTCTTTACCCTTTGGTGGGTTTTTTAGTAGTTCAACCAGCTGAGCTGTTTGATCCTTGGTTAAGGGGAGGGCTGGGATGCCAAGGGCTGCGCGTTCGGCAACTTGGGCGTTGTAGGCTTCTAACATCGTGTTTCCTATGAGGTAAGTGTTGTCAACAGAAAATGGCAAGCGGGAAAGTTGACCCCGATCAAGGCTATTGTAGTAGCTTGGGCATGCTCTGAGTATGGGTTTAACTACTGATTTTGGCCCAAAATGTGCCAAAAAAGGGCTTAAATCACTTGCTCTTCTTTGAGTGCCCAGACCAAGGCTACGACCCAGCCAATTAAGGACCAGCCTAAGAAGAGATTGAGAGCAAAAATCGCCCCTGTATTAGCCCGCTTCCTATTAAATGCTATGGCGAAGGGCAGGAAGTAAAAAAGCGAGAGAATGGTGATGAGAATGGCGAAAAAGAGGCGCATATTTGAAAATTTACCTTTCTCTTACCCATGTTTGAGTCCTGCCTAGTAAAGGAATGCCAATATAGGCACGAACCTCCAATTTGCTGCCTTGGTCCTTGAGCTTCATCTCGGTACGGTAGATCTCTCCGTCATCTGGATCCAAAATTCGGCCATCAACATAGGATTCCCCAGACTTTTTCAATCCAGTCAGGATTTCCATGCCCAATACCGGCTTACCTTTGCGAGAATCGGTGCATTTTTCACAAGTGGGTAGGGCGCTTGGATCTAGGAGTTTTTTAATGATGCCGCTATAAACCCCATCTTTAACGGTGATTTCAACCAAAGCTGCAGGCTGGTTTGTATCGTCATCAAAAGTCTTCCACACACCCGTAATCACGCTCGTATCTTGGGCGAATAAGGGCTGCAGCCCAAATAGGGCGATTAGCAGAAGGCCTGGAAAGATCTGAATTCGGAATTTCTTCATTTTTGAGCCATTTAAACATGGTGATGGGCAGATATTAACGCCTAGAAAATTTCTTAAGTTGGTATCGCTATCGTTATAATTACTTTTTCCAACAGAGCCTAAGCGATGACCAAATACGTTTTTGTCACTGGTGGTGTGGTTTCTTCCTTAGGGAAAGGAATCGCAGCTGCCTCGCTTGCCGCGATTCTCGAATCCCGCGGTCTGAAAGTCACCCTCCTAAAATTAGACCCTTATATCAACGTTGACCCCGGAACAATGAGTCCGCTTCAACATGGTGAGGTTTTCGTTACTGAAGATGGCGCTGAAACTGATCTTGATTTAGGCCATTACGAGCGTTTTGTTTCTGCCAAGATGCGCAAGAGCAATAACTTCACGACGGGTCAGATTTACGAATCAGTCATTAGCAAAGAGCGTCGTGGTGAATACCTTGGCAAAACAGTTCAAGTTATTCCGCATATCACCAATGAAATTCAGGCATTTGTAGAGCGGGGCGCTAAAGCCAGTCATGATGGCCATGCTGACATTGCCATCTGCGAAATCGGCGGAACTGTAGGCGATATCGAGTCGCTACCGTTCTTGGAGGCTGCAAGGCAAATGAGTCTGCGCTTACCGCTCCATAGCTGTGCCTTTGTTCATTTAACCTTAGTTCCATATATCAGCAGCGCTGGTGAATTAAAAACCAAGCCCACCCAACACTCCGTCCAGAAATTGCGCGAGATTGGCATCATGCCAACCGCTCTGCTATGTCGTGCAGATCGCCCCATTCCCGAGGATGAGCGCGCGAAGATTTCTTTATTCTCAAACGTACGTGAAGATGCTGTGATCTCTGTTTGGGATGTCGATACGATCTATAAGATTCCCGAAATGTTGCATGCCCAAGGTATGGATGACTTGATTTGCCGCGAACTGCAAATTGAAGCTAAACCAGCCGACTTATCTGTTTGGGCTAATCTGGTTTATCAGATGGCCAACCCGCAGCATGAAGTCACAATCGGCATGGTTGGTAAATATGTTGAGCTCACGGAATCTTACAAATCTTTAATTGAAGCATTGCGTCATGCTGGTATCCACACACAAACGCGTGTCAACATTACCTACATTGACTCAGAGCAAATTGAAAAAGACGGTATTGACTGCCTCAATAATCTGGATGCGATTTTAGTTCCAGGTGGATTTGGTAAAAGAGGTACTGAAGGCAAGATTGCGGCCATTCGCTTTGCCCGTGAGAACAAAATTCCTTATCTCGGAATTTGCTTAGGAATGCAGTTAGCGGTTATCGAGTTTGCAAGGCATGTTGCCAATATTTCGAAAGCTAACAGTACTGAGTTTGATCCTGAAACCGACAACCCAGTGGTAGCTTTGATCACTGAATGGCTTGACCGTGAAGGCCGCGTTGAGAAGCGCAGCAATGATTCTGATATGGGCGGAACCATGAGGCTTGGCTCACAACGCTGTCCGGTAAAAGAGGGTACTTTGGCGCGTCGTATTTATGGTGCCGAGGTGAATGAGCGTCACCGTCACCGCTATGAAGTCAATAATGCTTATGTTCCGCGTCTGGAGAAGTCTGGTTTGATTATTTCAGCAAGAACGCCTAATGAGTCCTTGCCAGAGATGATGGAGCTTCCTAGCACCATGCATCCATGGTTCTTTGGTGTGCAGTTCCATCCGGAATTCACATCCACCCCACGTGATGGGCATCCCTTATTCTCTGCCTTTATTACGGCCGCACTCACACATCAAGATGCTGACCTCAAAGAGTCTGCATAAGGGGGAGATATGAGTACATTTAAGCTTTGTGGATTTGAAGTTGGCTTACAGCATCGCTTCTTTCTAATTGCCGGCCCTTGTGTAATTGAGTCAGAGCAGTCTGCGATTGACATCGCTGGTGAGCTCAAGGAGATTACGAGCGCGCTTCAAATCCCCTTTATTTACAAGTCGTCATTCGACAAAGCCAATCGCTCCTCTGGTACTTCGTTCCGTGGCCTAGGAATGGAAAGAGGTTTAGAGATTCTTGCTAAAGTCAAACGTGAAATCGGCGTGCCAGTGCTGACCGATATCCATGACATCAGCGAGATTGAACCGGTCGCCAAGGTAGTTGATGTTCTTCAAACACCAGCTTTTCTCTGCAGACAAACGGATTTCATTCGCGCTTGCGCGCAAAGCGGTAAACCTGTGAACTTTAAAAAAGGTCAGTTCTTATCGCCGCGCGAGATGTTGAATGTGATTGAAAAAGCAAGGGTAGCGGCTGCAGAAAAAAATCTGCCCGATCAATTTATGGTGTGTGAACGTGGCGCATCATTTGGTTACAACAATTTAGTGTCGGATATGCGTAGCTTAGCCATCTTGCGTGAATCTCATGCGCCTGTTGTATTTGATGCGACCCATTCTGTACAGCTACCTGGTGGCCAAGGCAATTCAAGTGGTGGACAGCGAGAATTTGTCCCCGTCTTGGCTCGAGCTGCAGTTGCAGTGGGGATTAGCGGCCTCTTTATGGAAACCCATCCAGACCCGGCCAAAGCGCTTTCAGATGGCCCAAATGCAGTGCCATTAAATCGTATGCGTGAACTATTGGAATCTTTAGTAGCCATTGATTCCGTAGTTAAGAAAACTGGCTCATTCTTAGAAGACAGTTTTCAGTAATTTTTATTTTATTTTGGAATTAGGAGATTGAGATGAGCGCCATTGTTGACATCATCGGTAGAGAGATTTTAGATTCACGTGGCAATCCAACGGTGGAGTGCGATGTCTTGCTGGAATCTGGCGTTATGGGTCGTGCCGCCGTTCCTTCTGGCGCCTCTACAGGCTCACGTGAGGCGATTGAGCTACGCGATGGAGACAAAGCGCGCTATCTTGGCAAAGGCGTTCTCAAAGCTGTCCAGAACATTAATATTGAAATTGCAGAATCGATTCTGGGTCTAGATGCAAGCGAGCAAGCTTTCTTAGACCATACGCTCAATGAGCTCGATGGCACTCATAACAAAGCTCGCTTAGGTGCCAATGCAACCTTAGCTGTTTCTATGGCTGTAGCAAGAGCAGCAGCAGAAGAGGCTGGCCTGCCTTTGTATCGTTATTTCGGTGGCTCTGGCTCTATGCAATTGCCTGTGCCCATGATGAATATCGTGAACGGTGGTGCACATGCCAACAATAGCTTGGATATTCAAGAATTTATGATCATGCCGGTTGGTGCGCAAAGCTTCCGCGAAGCCTTGCGTTGTGGTGCTGAAATTTTTCATGAACTGAAGAAGATTCTTGGCGCCCAAGGCATGCCAACGACGGTTGGTGATGAAGGTGGTTTTGCGCCGAATTTCAAGAGCAATCATGAGTGCTTGCAAACGATTATGAAAGCCATTGAAGGTGCTGGCTACCAAGCTGGCGACGATGTCTTGTTGGCCCTGGATTGTGCCGCGAGTGAGTTCTATAAAGATGGCAAATACCACCTATCCGGTGAAGGTCTCCAACTGACATCGAGTGAGTTTTCTGATTATCTCGGCAACTTAGCAGATCAATTCCCGATCGTATCTATTGAAGATGGCATGCATGAGAGTGATTGGGATGGTTGGGCTGACATCACTAGGAAGCTTGGTAAAAAAATTCAGTTGGTTGGCGACGATCTTTTTGTTACCAATACACGCATTCTGAAAGAAGGTATTGAAAAGGGTGTTGCAAACTCGATTCTGATCAAGATTAATCAAATCGGTACATTAACTGAGACGTTTGCAGCTATCGAGATGGCGAAGCGCGCTAATTACACGGCAGTGATTTCACATCGCTCTGGTGAAACTGAAGACAGCACCATTGCTGATATTGCTGTTGGTACCAATGCTGGTCAAATCAAAACAGGTTCGCTGTCACGCTCAGACCGTATTGCTAAGTACAACCAGCTCTTGCGTATCGAAGAAGACTTGGGTGATGTTGCTAGCTACCCTGGCAAGTCTGTTTTCTATAACCTCAAACGCTAAACAAGCAATACTGCGTTTCAATAGACTATGCGGATTGTCATCTACTCAATGCTGTTATTGCTAATGGCAATCCAGTACCCCTTGTGGCTGGGGAAGGGTGGATGGCTTAAAGTATATGAGATGGAGCGACAACTGGAGCTTCAAGAAGCCAAAAACAGTGCGCTAAGCTTAAGAAACGCCAAACTATCAGGCGATGTTAAGGATTTAAAAGAGGGCACGCGGGCCATTGAAGAGCGGGCCAGAGTTGAGCACGGCATGATTAAAGACGGTGAGTTTTTCGTGCAAATTCTGCCTAACGATAGGCCACAACAACCTGCCACCATCAAACAGTAGACTTAATGACCGCTTGAGGGCGGCCTTGTTGCATCACTTAGCAGATCTGTTTTAAAAACTTGTCGGCAATCTACTGCATCAAATTGATACATCTTGCCGCAGAACTCACAGGCAGTTTCTACTTTGCCTTGCTCAGCAATGATGTCTTCTACCTCTTCCTCGCCCAACATTCTTAAAATATCGGCAACCTTAGTGCGAGAGCAACGGCAGGAAAATTGAATTTTGCGTGCTGGAAAGCTGCGAACACCACTGTTAACTGACTCCTCTAGAAAGAGGCGGCGCAGAATCACTTCGGGAGTAAGAGTGAGAAGCTCTTCATCTGTAATGGTCTCGCCCAGCGCCTGAATGCGGTTCCAGCCTTCGGCAGCCTCTTGTGGATCTAGGTGCGCATGCCCTCCAGAATCCGGGAGCCGTTGCAGCAATAAACCACCAACGTGTGTTTCATTCGAGCTTAACCAGATACGGGTATCAAGCTGCTCAGAATTCTGCATATATAAAGCAATGGCTTCAGCAGCGCTTGTGACAGGCTTGATGACCATGCCAGCATGTTCCTGAAGGGCGACTATGCCTTGATAGGGCGCTTGCCCTGGCTCGCGGTCTGCTGGATCCAGAGTAATGACCAGTCGGCCTGAATGACTGGCATCCAAGAGTTCGCCCAGCGTTGCGTCTGGCTCAATCTCAGAGGGATCAACGGATAGTTTCAGGGTAGCCCGCATCGATAGGTCGGATTTGCACTCAACTACCAGGAGTTGAATGGGGCCCTTACTCTGCGCCTGAATAATCAAAGTGCCGTCAAACTTGAGGCTAGCACTTAGGAGCGTGGCAGCACCAACAAAGTCGCCCAGGATTTTACGGATAGCAGGGGGGTCGTTACGACGCTCCAAAACAGCCTGCCAGGCACTCCCAATCGAGACAATCTCCCCTCGTACAGGGGCGCCATCACACATAAATACAAGTAGTTCGTTCATAGGATGAAAGTATCCACGTTTTTCATAAATTCAGCTGGTATTTGACTGACCTGAGATAATGCGTTTTATGCATATTCGTACACGTTTCGCCCCCAGTCCAACGGGCTTTATACATTTGGGCAATCTTCGCAGCGCTTTATATCCTTGGGCATTTGCTCGTCACAATAAAGGTGATTTCATTCTCAGGATTGAAGATACGGATTTAGAGCGCTCAACTCAAGAAGCGGTTGATGTGATTATTGAGGGAATGGCGTGGTTAGGTCTGGATTTAGATGAAGGGCCCATCTACCAGATGCAACGCATCGATCGTTATCGGGAAGTTGTAAAGCAATTACTCGATGCTGGTTTAGCTTACCCCTGCTATATGAGTGAAGATGAGCTCAATAAGTTACGCGACCAGCAAATGGTCAATAAAGAAAAGCCGCGCTACAACGGCTTATGGCGCCCTGAGCCTGGCAAAACTTTGCCGGCAATACCGGCGGGGGTTGAGCCAGTGATTCGCTTTAAAAATCCCATTGGGGGCTCTGTCATTTGGGCGGACGCCGTTAAGGGATCAATTGAAATCAGTAATGACGAACTAGATGATCTGGTGATCGCAAGACCTGACGGAACGCCTACATACAACTTCTGCGTAGTAGTAGATGACCTGGATATGAATATCACTCATGTGATTCGTGGTGACGACCATGTGAATAACACGCCACGTCAAATTAATATCATGAAAGCCCTGGGAGGTACACCTCCTGTGTATGCCCATTTACCAACGGTTCTAAATGATTCTGGCGAGAAAATGAGTAAGCGCAATGGGGCGATGAGCGTACGCGACTATCAAAAAGCAGGTTACTTGCCAGAAGCCATCCTCAATTATTTAGCTCGCCTTGGCTGGTCTCATGGTGATGCAGAGGTCTTTACCAAAGAACAGTTTGTAGATTGGTTTGATTTAGATAACTTAGGGCGTTCACCCGCGCAGCATAATCCTGAAAAATTATTGTGGTTGAACCATCAATATATTCAGAATGCTGATCCTGTTAAATTGGCTGAGGCCACAAAGCCATTCGCACATGCATTGGGTATTGATACTGAAAATGGCCCCGATTTTGTGCAAGTAGTTGCCTTGCTCAAAGATCGTGCCAATACCTTGATCGAAATTGCTGAAGGTGCAAAACTTTTCTATCTCCCGGCGCCATCACATAGTGCTCAACAGTTAGCTGACAATATTCCCGATGCCATTAAGCCTGCTCTGGTCGATCTGATCAAAGCAATCGAATTAGCCGAACCCAAAAAAGAGTCTTATGGTGCCGCTTTTAAACAGGTATTAGCCCAGCACCAACTAAAGATGCCGGCTTTAGCTATGCCTGTGCGCTATGCTTTATTTGCCACCTCACAGACGCCAGCGATTGATTCTGTCTTGGTGGTGCTGGGTAAAGATGAAGCTCTGAAACGCCTATCAAAGGTAGTCCTGTAGGCAATTTGCGCATTCGCAGCAAAATAGGATAAAATCTTGGATTGTTTTGAGTGTCTTGTAGTTTGATCGCGAGATTTAGGGGGTATAGCTCAGCTGGGAGAGCGCTTGCATGGCATGCAAGAGGTCAGCGGTTCGATCCCGCTTATCTCCACCAAGGTTTAAAATAAGCAGTGCAGTAGTAGTCCAGGTCCCCATCGTCTAGAGGCCTAGGACATCACCCTTTCACGGTGAGTACGGGGGTTCGAATCCCCCTGGGGACGCCAAAGATTTTGGCTAGTAGTTGTAGTAAGTGACATTTGTTGTACGCGTTGTAATTTGGAGCGGTAGTTCAGTTGGTTAGAATATCGGCCTGTCACGCCGAGGGTCGCGGGTTCGAGTCCCGTCCGCTCCGCCAAATTTAAAAAGCCTCCCATTGGGAGGCTTTTTCATTGTGGGCGAAAGAGCTTATACCTCTACGTCTCTTGCCTTCAACTTTTTTAGATTGCGGTCGCTGTAATAGGTATCTACAGAAAGATTTGCAGCATCGGCGCGATCTAGAAATCTCAATACCTCATTCAATACGATCTCACGCTCATTATCGATTGTGACGATGTGATAGCTATTACCGAGCCAGATCACTCTCCTTAGCTCGGAATTGGTATGCTGCAAAATTTTATTCGCAGACCATACCGAACAAGTATCGTCCTCTACAGATTGAATAATCAATAAGCGGTTGGTAACGCTATACAAATAGGCGTCGGCAAAAGCCATCAAACCTTTTGCCGCATGTAAATGCCTTGCAGTAATGGTGGCAGCACCAACATCAGATACTTCAGATGTTTTAAATTTTTCAGCAATACGACGCCGGAGCTCAGAATTTTTAACACCGTAGGGTTCTCGCTCGGCATATTTCCAATTACGAACTCCCAGTAGATAAAAGAAATCCAACAAAGGTCGATACCATGGAACTGACCACCCGTCGTACTTCAATACAGGAGACATCAGAATTAAGTTATTAATATCAGAGCGCTGTGAGGCAATGGCTAGAGCCAGAGTTGCCCCCATGCTAATCCCCCCGATATGGATAGAGTCATATTTTTCTAGCTGGGCATCAATCAATATATCCATCTGACTAAGCCAGGTTTCATATGCACCCGGAGGGCTGCCGTATAGATAACCCTCAATTTCTGGAACCAGAACTTCGTGCCCATTACTTTCCAGGAAGCGGGGTAGCTGCCCAAGTTCTAGCCCGCTACCATTTAAGCCTGGAATGAGGATGGTTAAGCTCTTTATTTGAGCTGTATTAACGTTCTCAGACATTGTTTTTAAAGATTTTCATATTGAATTAGGTTAGGATACACGCATCTATGAGACATAATCTAAATGCTAAAAGATGGTGCACCAATAAACGCTACGGCTACCTGATAGCTCTAGCAGGGGTCATGTTTGCTTTTGTCTTACGGTATGCGCTTCATCCCGTTCTTGAGGGCTCATTACCCTTGTTTTTCTTCCAAATTAATACTATCGTCATTGCCTTTTTCTTTGGTTTTGGGCCGGCGATCCTGACCGTATTATTAAGTGGACCGCTGCTGATCTTCTTTTTTATTGCCCCTTTTAATGAGTTCTCAGTCCTAGACCAGCGGGACATCACTACGCTTTTTGTCTATATTTCATACACTGTCGTTGCTAGTGTTTTAGTAGAGCTATTGCGTAGAGAGCAATATAACGCCGAGATGGCCGTCCTTGTAAGCGAGTCCCGCTTTAAACTTATGCTTGAGGGTGATCAGAAGATTCGCACTCTATTGAAAAAAGCTAACAAACAATTACGTTAAATTTTCTTTTGCACTTGATCTGGTTTGGGTGCAACTTTATAGAGTGGCTCAACAGCAGGCATTAATGCTGTTAATTGTTCGATACGCGTTTCACCTGAAGGGTGCGTAGATAAGAACTCTGGTGTTTTTTTACCATCAGTTGCTTTAATCATCTTTTTCCAAACGCTAATGGCAGCTTGAGGGTTGTATCCAGCTCTCGCAGCCAACTCTAAACCAATCGCATCAGCTTCAGATTCATTTTGGCGAGAGTTTGGAAGTACTAGTACATATTGTGCGACCTGATTGGCAGCGCTCACAGCTGAACCATATCCACCAGCCGCAGCCATTGCAATATTTGCTACAGCACTTTGCGCCATCGCTTGAGATACGCGCTCACGTCCATGCTCCCGTATAGCATGGGCAATTTCATGGCCCATGATGGCGGCAATTTCATCGTCACTTAAATTCAGTTGCTCAATAATCCCAGTGTAAAACGTAATCTTTCCTCCAGGTGCACAACTAGCATTGAGCGTTGGGGCATCGATCAGGGTAAGCTGCCAATTCCATTGGCGGGTATCGTCCCGAAACTCTCCTGTCTGAGTTATGAGCCGATTGGCAATACGTTTTAATCGATCGTAAGTTGGTCCGGATGTGACCAGAATATTTTTTTCTTTGGCCTTCTGTGCTTGATCGTTGTAGCTAATTGCTGAGAGACGATCTACCTCAGAAGAAGAAATCATCATAAATTGAGACCTGTTAACGCCAACAGCTCCCGGTCTTGTGGTGTTGGCACAAGCCGAGAGAAGGGCTATTACAGCGAGGCTAGCATACAGCTTAAAACTTAAATACTGTTCCTGCATTTACTTCTTAAGCAACAATTCTGATTATTTCTTTGGAGTGGTAATAGAAGCAGCCATGGCATCGGAATAAACTACTTTGACCTGCTCGCCTACGGCAACATCATTTAATAGGGCTGGGTTCTTAACAAACACCGTTGTTACTTTCCCACTTGGACCTTTAACAGCTACCAATTTTTTATCGCGGTCTACGGCAACGATGTCAGCAATGACCGTTGTTGTATTGGTAATCTTCTCTGCTGGCTTTTCACCTGCTTTAGAGCTCGTAACGGATTCAGTTTCAACCTTGCTGCGAATACCATTGCTTTTTGTCTTAATCAGTTCAATCGCCACTGCAAGTTCATAACTCACGTTAAGGTGATCGCCTTTTTTAATCTGGGCAAAATTAGTGATTTCCGGACCAGCCACAAACTTAGATTCGCCTTCCTTATTTTTAAAGGTAATAGTGCGAGTCTTTTTATCAACATTTGTTACATCGCCTTCGTACAACTGGTAACGGTTACTAGTGACAGCAGCATCGATCACCATCGGCTTGTCAGTTGATACAGTCTTGCCGCTTTGTGACATGGCATTCATAGAACTTGCTACTAAAGCAATGGCAAGCAGGGTGGCTTTACTTAATTTGATGATCATATCTTCCTTGTTTGGCGATTATTACTTTTCGATATTAGCCTAGAATTTCGTGCGCAATTGCCCCTTTTGCAGTTATTGAAGCAATCTATGCATATTCCTATAGCTTTTTGTTTTAATTCTTTCAATATTGAATTTTTACCATTATAATTTTAAGGGTTAACCCTTATTAATAACAGGCAATAGGAGAAAATAAGCAATGAATTGGATCAAAAACTTCGTAAAAGATATTAAAGACGCTCAATTAGAGGTCGATCAGCGATTTTCAAAGAATTACATTCTTTTAAGTAGCTAGTAAGACTCATTCTAGCCCTTACCGTTCCGCAAGCCCCATATCTAAGATGGGGCTTTTTATTGGCATTTACTTCTAGGTGTTTGCGCTAGATGTTGACCAAGATCAATATAAATTCAGAATCAACTTGATTAAATAAGCGTGGAAGAACTTTTCATCCAAAGTTTATAACTAATAAAAAAGCAAATTTTGCTATTGGAACATCGTATTTTTTCCTGAAAAGGGAGGGTAATCAATGAAAATATATCAAGCAATTAATAAAGTGCCAGGTGGGTTAATGGTGGTGCCACTGTTTCTAGGCATGCTCCTCAATACGTTTGCGCCAAATGCCATGAAGATTGGCGGTTTTACGCAAGCCTTAACCAATCAAGGTTATCCAACCTTTTTAGCCATGTACCTTTTTACCGTTGGTACAAAAATGACTTTAAATGCGGCACCTACGATGCTCAAAAGAGGTTTTGGGATTATGTTTGCAAAGGTAGGTATTGCTGTTGCGCTGGCACTTGCGGTTGCCCATTTTTTTGATGGTGATGTTTTTGGTTTAACTACTTTGGCTGTCTTGGCCGCCATGAATGACACCAACGGTGGTATGTTCCTTGCCTTAACCAGTACTTTTGGAAATAAAGAAGATGCAGGCACTTATGTTCCGCAAAGTATTGAGACTGGACCCTTCCTCACCATGCTCGTTTTGGTGGGCGCTGGCCTGGCTGTTATTCCTTGGATGACGATGTTCTCCGTTATTGCCCCAATCATAGCGGGTGCAATTTTGGGTAACTTGGATGAAGATTTAAGAGACTTCTTCGGTTCACATGAACCAATCATCATCCCTTTTATGGCATTTACTTTAGGTCAAGGCATTAACCTCACGGCTGTTACTACCGCTGGTTTGCCTGGCATCATGCTGGGAATTTCTGTATTGGTGATTACTGGCATTGTCTGTATTCTGGCTGATCGCTTGCTGGGCGGTTCTGGTGTTGCAGGCGCAGCAGCATCGAGCACCGCTGGTAACGCAACAGGCACACCGCAAGCGGTCGCGTTGGCTGACCCAACTTTTGCTGCCATTGCTCCAATCGCTACAGTTCAAGTTGCCGCTTCAGTGATCGTGACTGCTGTATTAACGCCTATCTTGACTGCCTTTATTTACCGCAGAAATAAGAATAAAACGGAAAATAGTTAAGTCTACAAGGTGCTTTATGGCTTGATAGATTCTAGCCATAGCATTCAATCGCGCAAGCCTTGTCGGCTTGCGCATTTTTTATTTATTAGGAGCTAAATATGACAAGAGCCAATGTATATGTCACTCGGATGATTCCCAATGAGACTATAGAGGAATTACGTAAAGTTCATGATGTTGAGGTGAATCCACTGGATCGTGCATTAAGCCGTGAAGAGCTACTCAAGGCCGTCAAAGGGCGAGACGCCATTATTACCTTGCTAACGGACGCAGTGGATGGCGAGGTTTTAGATGCTGCAGGCTCACAATGTAAAATCGTCGCCAATTATGCTGTCGGCTTTAATAATTTTGATTTGAATGCTGCCACACAAAGGGGCGTGGTAATGACGAATACGCCTGGGGTTTTAGATGATGCTACTGCAACTCATGCATGGGCTTTATTGCTGGCAACAGCGCGTCGGATCTCTGAATCCGAAAGATATGTTCGCGCAAATAAATGGGAGGGTTGGGCGCCCATGGCGTTTATTGGTCAGGATGTAGATGGTAAAACTTTAGGGGTTGCAGGTCTAGGGCGGATTGGTAAAAAGTTTGCCAGGAAAGCGGCGGCCTTTGATATGCCCATTATTTATACCAATGAACAGCGCGACCTTGATTTTGAAAAGGAATTTGGTGCTAGCTTTGTAGATAAAGAAACTTTACTAAGAGAGTCTGACTATATTT
The DNA here is from genome assembly GCF_018881755.1 of Polynucleobacter finlandensis. Taxonomy (GTDB): domain Bacteria; phylum Pseudomonadota; class Gammaproteobacteria; order Burkholderiales; family Burkholderiaceae; genus Polynucleobacter; species Polynucleobacter finlandensis. The sequence continues at coordinate 14,068 of NZ_JACVPS010000005.1, forward strand.
CTTTACACCTACCCTTATTGCCTGAAACCAAATACTATATTGGTGAAAATGAGTTAGCCAAAATGAAACCCACAGCCATTCTTATTAATGCTGCTCGTGGGCCGCTAGTTGACGAAAAAGCCTTGGTCAAGGCGCTGAAAAATAAGGTTATTTTTGGAGCAGGCTTAGACGTGTTTGAAGATGAGCCAAAGCTAGCCGCAGGTCTTGCAGACCTAGATAATGTGGTTATTGTTCCGCATATTGCCTCAGCGACGACTCAAACCCGCCTAGCAATGGGCAAGATTGCGATTGATAACGTGATCAGCGTATTGGCTGGAGGTGCTCCACAAACTTGCATCAACCCTCAAGTATTAAAATAAAAAAGACGAATTTGTTTTTTCGCACTTGCATAATAAATAAAGGTATTAAGACATGAGCAATCAATTGAAGTTAGGTTTTGTAGGTCTAGGCATTATGGGCGCCCCAATGGCGGGCCAATTAGTCAAAGCAGGACATGAAGTCTTTGTCTATACGCGTAGTAAAGTTGCCGCTGAAATTGCACAATCTTCAGCTATTCAATGCACTAGTGCGGCTGAGGTTGCTCAAAAAGCGGACATCATCTTCACTATGGTTCCCGATACCCCTGATGTCGAAAAAGTTCTCTTTGGCGAGAATGGTGTTGCATCCGGTTTATCTAAAGGCAAGGTCTTGGTAGATATGAGTTCTATTTCGCCCATTGCTACCAAAGAATTTGCCAAGAAGATTAATGCACTTGGCTGTGACTACCTCGATGCCCCAGTTTCCGGTGGTGAGGTTGGCGCTAAAAATGCGACGCTATCTATCATGGTTGGTGGAGATGAAAAAGTCTTCGAAAAAATTAAACCCATTTTCGATTTAATGGGTAAGAACATTAACCTGGTTGGCAGCAATGGTGATGGTCAAACTGCAAAAGTAGCGAATCAAATTATTGTGGCTTTAAATATTGAGGCTGTTGCTGAAGCGCTCTTGTTTGCTGCTAAGGCCGGCGCCGATCCAGCAAAAGTTCGTCAAGCATTGATGGGTGGATTTGCAGGTTCTAAAATCCTAGAAGTTCATGGTGAGCGCATGGTCAAGCGCACATTCGACCCAGGCTTTCGGATTGAACTCCATCAGAAAGATTTAAATCTTGCCTTGAATAGTGCGCGTGCATTGGGAGTCTCGCTACCGAATACTGCTACTGCACAAGAGTTATTTAATTCTTGCGCAGCACATGGTGGTAAGGCTTGGGACCATTCTGCAATGGTCAAAGCACTTGAGATGATGGCAAACTTTGAAATTGGTCAAAAGTCATAAATCTAATGTCATCCTTGCTGGCGGTCTATCTTCACGGATTTCGCTCCTCACCAAAATCTAGCAAGGCTGTGATGACTGGAGAGGCCCTAGGGGCACTTTCCAGTAATACCAATCCAATTGAGTGGTATTGCCCGCAACTGCTGGCCTCACCTAGAGCTAGCATGGAAGTAGTGATTGAGCATATCGAGAAGTCAAAAGCAGATGAAATCGTTGTCATTGGATCTTCTCTTGGTGGTTTCTATGCCAATTTTCTTGCTGAGAAGTATGGATGCAAGGCGGTTGCTTTAAATCCTGCTGTTAGGGCTCCAAGGGAGCTTGCGCCACATGTTGGCATGATGACTGCCTACGATAGTGAAGAGCCCTTTGATTTTCGTCCAGAATATATTGATGAGTTAAACGCTTTACAGGTGAAAGCTATAACAAACCCATCCAGATATTTCTTGATGGCTGCTAAAGGTGATGAGCTCTTAGATTGGAAAGAGATGGTTGCTTTTTATTCAGGCGCCCATCAGCTGGTGTTGGAGGGCGGCGATCACGGCATCTCTGACTACTCAAAATACCTCCCTCAGGTTCTGAAATTTATTCAACCTAGCACCTCAACACACGCAAAGCCTTAGGGTTTATTTGCCACTGGATTTAGAGGTGAAGAAAAAATCCTTGAGCAGTCGATCGCTGCGCGTTATTTTTGCCGCCTTAATACTTTCAGTATTGGGGCATTTAGTCCTTTTCTTTGGGATCCCTTTTTGGTCGCCGTTATTGCCAAGTGCAGTATCCGATGAACTCATCATCAAAACAGATTTGCTACTGGAGTTGCCCAAAAAAATAAAGCTAGCAAGGGCGTCTAAAAAGCTGCCCCCCATTACTTCCGAACAAGGCAATACCACTGCGAATGAGTCGAGTGAGCAGGGCGGCTTATTAGACCAACAAGGCCAGGCTTTTCGTTTGCCAGATTCAGGCACTTTGTACTACGACGCTTATGTGGATGGTCAGAAATATCAGACCGGAGAACTGCAGTGGATTGTAGAGGGAAATAACTATCGTCTATACGTCAATATTCCATACGCCTTTATTGGCCCGTTTGTTTTTGAATCGCGTGGCTCGGTCGATGCGTATGGTATCGCCCCGACTATCTACTGGACACAACGCGGCACGAATGCGCCTCGATTTTCTCGTTTTGATCGTGACAACAAAGGAGGGGGGAAGATGTTCTTTTCTGAAAAGCCTGATTTCACTCCAGAGCTATTGCCAGGTACTCAGGATCGCTTTAGTCTGCTGTTTCAATTTGCCTCACTCTTAAATGGTGATGGCAAGATAGATGAGGCCGGCAGTATTCGGGCATTACCAGTAGTTGACTACAACACCTTAGAGATGTGGCAATTCAAAAGTTATGGAGAGGCCATTTCTGATGATGTGCCCAGCCTAGGGAAGACGACAGTGCGTCACTACGCCTTAATGCAACGTGAAAACGACCCATACAAGCGCCAGGTCGATATTTGGCTTGCCAAGGACCTCGAATGGCTTCCGGGCCGCATTCGCTCCCAGGAGGCCAATGGACGGGTCCTAGAACTAGTATTTAAACAAAAGAACCCTATAAAACCCGGTTAATCCGTTAGTTAGTCTGGTTGAGTCTGAGTTTTCTGACTTGTGTGACCCAATAATGTTCCCATCATTGAGTACATAGCTGCACCCGACATTGACACGGCAAAGATGCCTGAAAATGAAATAATGATTGGTAGGATCCGCCATTGCTCTGACAGGCTGTAATCGCCATACCCGACGGTTGTATACATCTCGCCGGCAAAATAGAAGGTTTGGGGGTTGGTGGGAAATACCTTTAACGCCACGCATAAATATGCCCAAGCTACGATTTCGGCAAGATGACTGCCGACAATCAACAATATTGCTATGAAATACGAGAGGAAATTAGCCCCATAGATCTTCTTGTTTTGCATATGGCGATCTAAGGCATGGAATGCACCAGCAATACCCAAAACTGCAACGCCATGAATCGTCAACATGAGGCAAGCAGCCACGATGATGAACCAGATCTGGCTATTTCCCATATCTGCATTAATCTCAGAAAAAAGGGTGCTAAAACTAGGCAGGTTAGAGAAGATGCTGAAATCCATAGTGTTTTTGCTTTACTTTATATGGGTTGATTTCTTATTTGACATAATAATGATTATACGCAGTTAGCATATATCGTTAATTCGTAGGACCACGGCTTGGAGCCTCTGGATATGGGGATTTGTAAAGCTTTGCCCATCTAGATCTCAGTCCGTCTCCTATCCATGGCTTGGTATATATATCAGCAAAGTCGATTGCAGTTAGCCCCTGTTGATTACGCATTTTGAGATCTGCACCATTATCCAAAAGGTATTTAACAAGGTATTCGTTTCCCGACATCACGGACATCATCAAGGCAGTTGAATTATTTGGGCTCAGTGCGTTCACTTTGGCCCCATTAGCTACTAAGAATTCTGCAACTTCAAGATGACCTCTAGTACAAGCATATTGCAATGGAGTCCATCCAGAGTTGTTTACATCCGCCTTTTTAGTCAAAACCAGGTACTTAACCACCGGCAGATTACCTTCTATGGATGCAATCATTAATGGGGTTTCGCCACTCTTGTTTGGCAGATTAATGTCAATGCCAGGCAAATTGGTTAAATAATCGATGACTTTTGAGGAATTTTCCTTAACTGCCAAGAAAAGCATGGGATTTCCCTTTGGATCTAGCGTATTTGGGCTTACGCCAGCCTTAATAAGGGATTTAATCTCGGAAATATCGTCAAATTTAGCTGCTTTTGTGAAGTTGGTGATTTGATCTTCAGACTGGCTGTAAATAAGACTGGAAAAGCCGAATAAACAAGCGGCAATACTATGAGATAACTTAATATTCAACTTCATAAAGTATCTCTATTTACTTGAAAACATTGGAAAAAGTTCTCTGAAGTTTGATTTGCAAGCTTTTCTACTGAAACACCCTTCAAGCTGGCTACAAATTCACCCACTTTAGCGACCCAGGCTGGCTCATTAATCTTGCCACGATATGGAATTGGGGCCAAATATGGCGAATCCGTCTCAATCAGCATTCTTTCCAATGGGACCTGTCGACAGGTCTCTTGCAGGTCTTTTGCGCTTTTAAAGGTCACAATCCCCGAAAAGGAGATATAAAAGCCCATTTCCATAGCTGCTTTAGCCACTTCTAAGGATTCTGTGAAGCAATGCATTACTCCGCCAATCCGCTCAGCGCCCTCTTCTTTAAGGATTTTTAGCGTATCTACAGACGCAGAGCGAGTGTGGATGATCAAAGGCTTGCCCGAAGCAATTGCAGCCCGAATATGGACCCTAAAGCGCTCTCTTTGCCACTCCATCGATTCATAGCTGCGATCACCCATTCGGTAGTAATCCAGGCCCGTCTCGCCGATCGCAATGATTTTGGGGTGTTTTGCTGTTTCAACGAGGAATTCAACCGTTGGCTCAGGCGTATCTTCATAGTCCGGATGCACGCCAACTGAAGCATATAGATGAGGGTAATCTTCCGCCAGTTTGAGAACTTTGGGGAAGTACGGTAAGTCCACAGATATACAGAGTGCATTCTTTACCTTAGCCTCGGCCATATTGGCCAGGACCTCTGGTAAGCGGGTCTGAAATTCAGGGAAATCGAGATGGCAATGGGAGTCTATAAACATGACCCGCCATTTTAGTCTTCAAATATCTGTTGATATTGAGAAAGCAAGGCTTCTAACTGAATGCGGGTTGCTAAGGGGTGATTTTCAGAACGACGAGCCAGTAGCAGTGATTTCCAGAAACGCAGTAATTTTGGTGTGCGAGCTTGTTGAGAAAGCGTCTTCAGTGCGGACTCATGTTTTGGGTAATAGCGTGGCGCAGAACCATTGCTAACTGCTTGCACATCAGAAACCCAGCGTTGCATTGTTGCAAGCAAGATGGAAAATTGCGCTTTACTGGTTTTTTCTGCAGCATCCAACCAGTTGATGCGCACACCCTGTGACATTGCCTGAAGAATATAACGCGATGCTTGGATGGCAATTGTGAGCTCATCTTTTTCATCTTTATTGTGCCTAGCAACTAAAGAGTCAAAAACTGCATAGGGCGCCCCACCCTGTTCGTCATAAATCGATTCAACATCTGCATCAGTGATTTTTGCACCGCTGATGCGCGGTAGTTGAGTGCGCAGCCAATTTAAGCCAGAGATTCTGTCTGGCCTAGGAGCACTTAACAAACGACAACGCGATCTTATAGTAGGCAGCACTCGATCAAGTCGATCAGCCAGCAATATGAATATCGTATTTGCAGGGGGCTCTTCCAAAGACTTCAATAAAGTATTTGCGCAGTCTGGACGTAACATCTCCAATGGATAAATCAAAATCACCCGATTGCCGCCGCGGTGCGTACCGATAGAGAGTCCTTCTATCGCACTGCGGGTTTCCTCGATGGAAATATTTTTCTTTTCTTTCTTTTCGGCTACATCGCCATCTGAGTCATCGCGTGATGACTTGGTTTTCTTTGGAGCATCGCCATCAGCTTCAAAATCACCATGTGGCAAAAGCTTGCGATGGGTCTCCGGTACAAGCGCAATGAAATCAGGATGATTACCAGAATCAAACCAATGGCAGGCTTCGCATTGCTTGCAAGGTTTAGAGCTTCCCCCGGCTGAACTCTCGCACAGCAAAGCCTTAGCTAGCTCAATGGAAAATTCAAACTTACCAATGCCAGACTGTCCATGCAACAGGATCGCATTCGGAAACGTAGTGAGATCAAGACTTTCCCAGAGGGGCGCTAGCCAAGGGGCAACTTTTGACTGGCTAGTTTCAGTAAACATTGCTTGGTTCATTTAGATCTCAAGCGGTAGTGATTTGAGTTCTTCCCAAATTGCTTCACGTGTTTGAGTGGCATCAACCAAATGAAAACGCTTTGGATCAGCCTTAGCCCGACGCAAATATTCTTGACGGACGCGCTCGAAGAAATCCAAATCCATTTGCTCAAACTTATCAGGTGCTCGCACTTGTGAGCGACGCGCTTCTGCTATGGCACCAGGTAAATCAAACAAGATAGTCAAATTAGGCTGGAGTAAGACACCGTCAGTTCTGCCCTGCACCCACATTTCTAATGCGTTGAGTTTTTCCAAGCTTAAGCCTCGACCGCCGCCTTGGTAGGCAAAGCTTGCATCTGTAAATCGATCCGAGATCACGATCTTGCCTGCTTGCAGGGCTGGCTCAATCACTTGAGCGATATGTTCACGGCGTGCAGCAAACATCAGCAATGCTTCGGTTTCTAGATTCATTGGCGCATCGAGCAAGAGTTTTCTGAGTTGTTCACCCAGAGGTGTACCACCTGGTTCACGTGTCATGACCACTTCACGGTTTGGATGCTGCTGCTTTAATAGTTCGCCAAACGCTTCGATGTGGGTGCTTTTCCCGGCACCATCAATGCCTTCAAAGCTGAGAAAATATCCGGGGTACTGAATGTTCATGTTCGGTAGTTTAAGTAACTTAAGGATTTACAGGAGTCTGATGAGGTCTGCGCTGATATCGATCAACCGCTGCCTCATGTTCATTTAAGGATTTTGAGAAGTGGCTAGTGCCATCACCTTTTGCAACAAAATATAGGGCAGCACTTTCTGCTGGATGTACGGCAGCCTGCAATGACTCTTTACTTGGCATTGCTATCGGGGTTGGTGGAAGACCTTTACGCATGTAGGTATTGTAGGGACTGTCTTTACGCAGGTCTGCTTTCCGCAAATTGCCATTAAATTTACTGCCAATCCCGTAGATAACGGTTGGATCTGTTTGTAAGAGCATGCCTTTATTGAGGCGGTTGGTAAACACAGCCGCCACCAAATCACGATCGCTCGGTCTGCCAGTCTCCTTCTCAACGATCGATGCCAGTATAAGGAGCTCATAAGGTGTCTTCAAGGGGCTTTGCACCTCCTTTTTCTCCCATGCGAGGACCAACTGCTTTTGCATGGCTTGGGAAGATCGACGATAGATGTTGATGTCAGGTTCGTCAGGATCAAATACATAAGTGTCAGGAAAGAACAGCCCTTCATCGCCTGGGTAACTCAAATTGAGATTTTGAAGAAGTGCTTTTGAGCTCATGCCCTTGGTCTGGTGAATTAAGGCTGGGTGTGCGTCGATTAAAGCCCGAAGTTGCCAAATGGTCATTCCCGGAATAATCGCAATACTTTCTCGGACTCTATCTCCGCGCGCCATCTGCATGAGCACCTTACCCAAGCTACCGCGTAATTGCAGCAAATATGTGCCGGGTTTAAGTTTTCCAGCTACAAATAAGGAGCCAGCACCAAACTTAAACAGGAGTGGCGAAACCATTAAACCCTGTTCAGATAATTGCTCTGCAATTGCAGTGAGCCCTGATTGAGGCTTAATTTTGACTTGGTAGCTCAAACCATCTGAGGCATTTGATTGGCTTGGCACGACCGGCAACAGAAATATCGCCCCATATACCAGCACCAAGCTGACCAATAAACCAAGAATCATTATTTGAAATGGGGGCAGCCTGAACCCCGACTTTTGTTTTTGGGTGAAAAGTGGTCTTCTGTGAAATTTTCTGCTCATCAGGCTATGATAAAAGCGTGATGACAATTACCCCCAAAAACACTCCAAACTCTCTCATAAACCCCTCTTTTGGACATGCATCCCTTTCTCACTGGGGTTTGATATTTGTTGAGGGTGTAGATGCAGCGAGTTTTTTGCAAAATCAACTCACAAATTCAATCTTAGGTTTAAAGCGATCAAAACCAGGCAAAATTGCCGAGGGCCCCGCTGCCGTCCGTTTAGTCGGTTACTGCAGTCCCAAGGGTCGCTTGTTAGCAAGTGCATGGCTTGCACTCATACCTCAAAGTGAACAGGGAGAGGATCGCTTTGCTCTTTTCATATCAAAAGATATTGCTGCCAGTACTGCCAAGCGACTTTCAATGTTCGTCTTACGCTCCAAAGTTAAAGTGAGCGATGTATCTGATGCTTGGCATATCTCGGGCTTCTATGGTTCTCAAGCTGATGCTGCCAATGCCACCGATTCTCTGGCCTTGAAAATGCCCGATGTTTTATATCAAGATCAATCAATTGCACGAGTTTTAATGGCGACGCCCTATGCCTCTGAATACTCAGTTGATGGGGCTGCACTCATGCAGTGGAATTTACTTGAAGTATTGAGCGCCATTCCCAGAATCGTTCTAGCCACTCAAGAACAATTTGTGCCGCAAATGATTAATTTTGAATCCGTTGCTGGAGTCGACTTTAAAAAGGGTTGTTATCCAGGTCAAGAAATCGTTGCGCGCAGCCAATATCGTGGTGTGATTAAACGACGCTTGCAAATAGCGGGGTTCAACATAGATTTATCGAACTCGATAAGCTACGCCCCAGGGGTTGAGTTATTCCATTCTGATGACGCTTCACAACCAGCCGGTATGGTGGTCCTTTCCGCGATTGATCCCCAAGAGCCTGATTCCATCAAGCTACAGATAGAGTGCAAGCTAGAGGCTCTGGAGTATGGAGAAATTCATCTAGGTAGTGTGGCTGGACCTGTGTTAAAAATGAGCTTACTACCCTATCAACTGATCGAGATATAGATCCTTAACTCATATGTGCCTGATCTTATTCGCTTGGAAATCACACCCAGACTACCCATTGGTGGTGGCTGCCAATCGTGACGAATTCTACGAACGCGATACCGAGCAAATGAATTGGTGGGCAGACCACCCCCATGTACTAGCAGGCAAAGACAAGGCTGATGTGTTGGGCAGCCCAGGGACATGGCTAGGCTTTTCAAAAACAGGTCGCTTTGCAGCACTCACTAATGTGCGAGCCCCCAGTGAAAAGAAGCCGGATGCGAGAACGCGGGGAGAGCTATCTTCGATGTATCTCACAGGCAAGGATCGCCCTAATGAGTTCATTCAATCCAATGCAAAGCGCTTTCAACAATACAACGGCTTTAATTTATTAATGGCAGATCTGAGTGATCCAGCAAATGCAGAAATGCACTGGGTCAGCAATCGCCTGATGATGGGTCAAAATATCCGCCCCCGAAAGATTTTTCCTGAGCAAGCCTTAAATCCAGGTGTGTATGGGCTTTCCAATGCAATGCTGGATACCCCTTGGCCAAAAGTAAATCACCGTGTAGCTGCTTTTGCTCAGACCTTGGCCATGGATAGTGGTCAGTTAAAAAATGCGGATCATTACTTAAAGCTCTTGGCCGATACTCATGAAGCCAGCGATCATGAGTTACCAAGTACCGGAGTCAGCAAAGACTGGGAAAAAGCACTCTCCCCCGCATTTATTAAAACCCCTGCATATGGCACTCGCTCAAGTACGGTGTTAAGAGTTCGCAAAGATGGGACTTTTGAAATGGTTGAGCGACGCTTTGACGCTAACGGCACCATTGGTCATGATGTTGTGACCGGTGCACTGACTGCCGCACCAGGATCTAATCTAGCTGTTTAAAAAGAATTGTCTACTGCTCGCGTAGATCGTCGTTAACTACGCGCTCACCTTTGGCGTTACGCGTCGCCAAGCGCCTAAGGTACTTAAAAGTTCCGGTAGACATACAGCACACTTCACCTTGATCGTTGTATAGCTTAGCCTCGCAAAACGCCATCGTGGCAGTGTGGCGAACAGTGTCTGCTTTGACGCGTAAGATTCCAGTGGCTGCCTGCATAAAGTTATTTTTGAGTTCAATCGTGACAACACTACGATCACCAGGATCAGCCGAGCGTGCAGCGACTGCCATAGCCACATCCATTAAAGTCAATAAGACGCCGCCATGGGCAACTTCCCAGGTATTGGTGTGCTCAGGCTTTAAGGCCAGAAGAATCTCGCCCTTACCCATTTCTGCACTCAAAAAGCGGACGCCCAATAACTTCAAAAATGGGACATTTAATTCTTCACCCAAATTGGCTAGTTGGGTGGCTGGATTGATTTGAACTTTATTTTCCATTTGGCTATTTTAGGGGCTTCGGCGCAGATTGGGAATTCCCCCTAGAATAGCTTCACTATGGCATTCCCACTTCAGGGCGACGACGCTGCTCGCCATACCCCACCTACTCCGATTCCTGACCCTTATTGGGTGGCGTTTTCTAAATCTTGTGCAGAGCTGATCGATATTCCACTCGCAAACAATGATTTGCCAACCGATCACAAGTGGCTTGAGCTTCTATCTGGAAATTCCCTCGAAACAGAATCCAATCAATTTACAGCCCCGATTGCTAGCGCTTATAGTGGTCATCAATTTGGCGTGTGGGCTGGGCAACTGGGTGATGGCCGAGCGATTTTGCTGGGCGATATTGCGAATCAAGAACTGCAACTTAAAGGAGCAGGTAAAACAGCTTACTCGCGCATGGGTGATGGCAGAGCTGTGTTGCGCTCTTCTATTAGAGAATTCCTTTGCAGTGAAGCTATGCACTCTTTAGGCATTCCAACTAGTAGGGCCTTAGCGGTGGTGGGATCCAAAATGCCGGTTATACGAGAAACCAGAGAGACTGCTGCTGTCTGCGCCAGAGTTGCACCCAGCTTTGTCCGTGTGGGGCACTTTGAGCACTTTGCATCACTGCAAAATACCGAGAGATTAAAAGAGTTGGCGGATGATTTGATTGCCAAGCATTATCCCGATTGTCGCAACTCTAAAATTCCTTATCTTGAGCTCTTCAAAAGTATCTCCAGCAGAAATGCCACCCTAGTCGCTCAATGGCAAGCTGTTGGCTTTTGTCATGGTGTTCTGAATAGTGACAACATCAGCGCCCTAGGACTCACCATTGACTATGGCCCATTTGGATTCTTGGATCAATTTCAGATCGACCATATTTGCAATCACAGTGATCATTCTGGCCGCTACGCCTATCACCGCCAACCACAAGTCATGCATTGGAATATGGCCTGCCTTGCCAGCGCAATGTTGCCCTTGATTGAGCTAAGCCATTCTGACGAAGAAGCCCAAACACTACTAAGAAGTGCTCTGGAAGAATTTCCAATAACGTACGCAGCGGCTTGGCAAAAAAGCTTTCGAGATAAGCTGGGCTTGCATACCTCCGAAGAGGCAGATATCGAATTGATTGAGCGTTTGCTGCAACTCATGCACGATTCCCGCGTGGATTACACCACCCTCTTTAGAAGTTTAGGAAACATCGATAAGAGCACCCTAGTTAAAGATATTGCTTTGCGCGATCATTTTATTGATCGAGATGGCATTGATTTATGGCTGAAGGATTACCTTACCAGGTTAGCAAAAGAGTCTTTAGGTGATGAAGCACGCAGAACGATCATGAATACAGTAAATCCAAAGTACGTTCTCAGAAATCATTTAGCCCAACATGCAATAGAACTTGCCCAGCAAGATGATTTTTCTGAAGTCCATAAGCTATTAAATATTCTTAACAAGCCTTTTGATGAGCAGCCTGAAAACGAGAGTTACTCACAGGCCCCCGCAGAGCATCTGCAATCTATTTCAGTAAGCTGCTCATCTTAGAGTCCAAACCAGAATATTATTTACACCATGAAAAAATCAAACCAAGAATACAAACAAGCCCTAACTGATATTGAATATCGCGTCACGCGAGAAGCCGCTACAGAACGTCCATTCACCGGTAAATTTTGGGACCACTGGGATCAAGGTCAGTACCGCTGCGTTTGTTGCGATACCCCCTTATTTTTATCTGATACTAAATTCGATGCGGGTTGCGGTTGGCCAAGCTATAACGCCCCGCTAAATTCGGCTGCAATCATCGAGCATAAGGATATGACTCACGGCATGGTTCGTACGGAAGTCCGCTGTAGCCATTGCGATGCTCATTTGGGTCACGTTTTTGAGGATGGCCCACAGCCAACAGGTCTGAGGTATTGCATCAACTCTGCTTCCTTACAATTTGAGCCTAGCGCAAACGCGAAAACCACAGAAGAGAAGTAGACCCTAAATAGCTGGATAATGCCCCTATGAAATTTTTATTCGACCTCTTCCCCATCATTCTGTTCTTTGTCGCCTTTAAATTAGGTGATATTTACACTGCAACCATTGTTGCCATGATCGCAACTGTTGGGCAAATCCTCTGGGTTTATTATCGCCACCGCAAAATTGATGCCATGCAATGGGTCAGCTTAGTCATGATTGTTGTGTTTGGTAGCCTGACGATCTTCTTGCATGACAAGACCTTTATTCAGCTCAAACCAACCGCTCTGTATTGGTTATTCTCTGGCGCCCTGTTTGTTAGCCTACAGTTTTTTAATAAGAACTGGATTCAAGTCATGATGGGTAAACAGATCACTTTAAAACAAGAGAGTGAAAAATCGGTCTGGCACAAACTCAATCTAGCTTGGGCATGTTTCTTTTTCCTGATGGGTTGCCTCAATTTATATGTCGCCTTTGAGTTCTCAGAAGAGGCTTGGGTGAATTTCAAATTATTTGGCAGTACTGGCTTGCTCATTGTGTTTGTTATTGCACAAGGTATTTGGCTCGGTCGTCATATGGAGCACCCGTCAGCATGAGCGTCAATCAAGAACGCATCAAACTGTTTGAGCAAGATCTCAGGTCTTCATTCCAACTCACCAAACTACTGATAGAAGATGAAAGTCACCTTCATGCAGGACATGCGGGCGCTGCTAGTGGCGGAGGACATTTCAAAGTCACCATATGCACCCCAGAATTTCAAGGTCTTAACCTGGTAGGTCGTCATAGGGCTGTGTACGCCGCCCTCCAAAAACACATCCCAGCCGAGATACATGCTTTAACTATCAATGCCTTAGCTCCTGACGAGGTTTAAGACTCATTAAATAGTGTTTAATACCTACAGCAAACTGTTTCTAACCTATTTTGACAATTTGAAATGATCTCAATACCAAAAATTCTAAGCATCACTGCACTTGGTGCCACACTGATAGTGGGTCCTGTTTTTGCCCAAAATGCCGTGATCGTTAACGGCAAACCCATTCCAAAAGCACAGTTGGATAAGTTGGTACAAAAGACTGGTCAAGCTGACAACCCACAAGTTCGCGATCAAGCGCGTGAGATGTTGGTCACCCGAGAACTTATCCTGCAAGAAGCCAATAATCGTGGCTTGTCCCAAAGTGACGCTGTAAAAGAACAGATTGAGCAATCACGCATGGGTATTTTGGTTGCTGCCGTATTTCAAGACTATGTTGAAAAAGAAGGGGTTGCAGAAGCAGACCTTAAAGCTGCTTATGAATCTGTAAAGATTCAGTACGCAGGGAAGGAATATCACGTCGAGCACATTCTGGTTGAAAAAGAAGCAGATGCCAAAGCAATTACCGCTCAACTGAAAGCTGGAGCAAATTTTGAAGAGCTCGCCAAAGCAAAATCCAAGGATCCAGGCTCTGCGCCTACTGGCGGGGATCTTGGCTGGGTCAGTGAAAAATCGTTAGTTCCTGAATTTTCCAAAGCCATGGTTCAGCTCAAAAAAGGTCAAATTACTGACAAGCCAGTGAAGACTCAATTTGGCTGGCACATTATTAAGATGGATGATGTGCGTGACGTCAAGGCCCCACCAATGGAAGAGATCAAAGATCAACTAAAGCAAATGATCGCCTCTGACCAAAATTGGCAAAAGGCTAAGTTCACCGAGATGATGCAAAAACTCCGTGCCAAGGCCAAGATCCAGTAAATCTAAGACCTTCTGATCACAAGCCCAGGCATGTCCTGGGTTTTTTCATGCCCAACAAGAACATTCAATTCGAGTTATATTTAAATCATGATGATTCTTCACACCATGCTTCGAGTCGGCAATATGGCTCGCTCTCTTGATTTCTATACCAATGTATTGGGTATGAATTTGCTTCGAACAACTGAACGCCCAGAGCAAAAGTATTCTCTGGCATTTGTTGCTTATGGCAAAGGTAATGCTGACGGCCAATCAGAAATCGAGTTGACCTATAACCATGGTGTTGATGCATATGACATGGGTACTGCTTATGGACATATTGCGATTCAAGTCCCTGATGCCTATGCTGCATGCGACAAGATCAAAGCGGCTGGTGGCAATGTCACTCGCGAGGCTGGCCCTGTTATGGGTGGCGATACCATCATTGCCTTTGTAACCGATCCGGATGGTTACAAAATTGAACTGATTCAGCGTTAATTTGCATTGAACCAGCAGGAATATCAACTCGAGATTATTGGAAACCTTGCTGAAGTATCCGCAGGCGAGTGGAATGCCATTGTTCCAGCCAATGCAGGCCCTTTCTTAAGCTATGCATTTCTCAGTGCACTAGAGCACTGTGGTTGCGTTGGTGAAAACACCGGCTGGCAACCTGCTCACCTGGTTTTAAAATCACCCGACAGCACCAAGCTCATAGGTGCCATGCCGCTCTATCTCAAACAGCATTCTTATGGTGAATTTGTTTTCGATTGGTCTTGGGCTCAAGCCTATGAGCAACACGGTATGCAGTATTACCCTAAAGCCCTCTGCGCAATCCCGTTTACCCCTGTGCAAGGTCAAAGACTGCTTTGTGGCAGCAGTGAAGATGCTCCACAGATACGCGCGACCCTTCTTACCGGTCTGAAGAGCATAGTTAACCAAAATAAACTCTCCTCTGCCCATATTCTCTTTCCAGAACAATCTGAAATTGATTCCATGCTGCAACAAGGATTTATGTTGCGAGATTCAGTGCAATTTCATTGGCAAAACCACGACTATAAAGATTTCGATCAATTTTTAGCTATCTTGACGATGAAGCGCCGTAAAAATATACGTCGCGAGCGTGCCATAGTTGCAGCTCAAAATATTAGCTTTACCCATATACCAGGTGTAGAGACAGTTAAAGCCGATTGGGAATTTTTCTATCGCTGTTATGAAAACACTTATCTAGAGCATCAATCTTCGCCCTACCTGACCGAGTCCTTCTTTAAAGAACTAGCTAGCACGATGCCCGAGAATTTGCATTTGATCATAGCCAGTAAAGATGCTCAACGTCTCGCCTGTTCATTGCTGATTGTGGATAAGCTCAATGCAAAGGCATACGGTAGATATTGGGGTGCACTTGAACACATCGATTGCCTCCATTTTGAAACTGCTTACTATCAAGCAATTGAATATTGCATTCAGGAAAACATTCAGATCTTTGAAGGTGGCGCCCAAGGTGAGCACAAAATGGCAAGAGGTTTTATGCCAACCACAATCCATTCTGCCCATTGGATTGCAGATCCACAATTCTCTAAAGCCATCAAATTATTTTTAGAGCGTGAGCATCATGGTATTGCGGCTTATGTTGATGAGCTCGCGGAGCACAGTCCACTGAAATCGTCTACAGTAGCGCTATGACGCAATCTAGCAATCCAACAAACCAGAGCGGAGCTAATTCACTTTCCACTGGAGATGAGCACTCAGATTCACCATGTATTGGTGTTTGCACAACCCTATACGATGAGATATGTCAGGGTTGCGGTCGCACCCTAAATGAAGTGAGTAACTGGGTATTTTTTAGTCAGGAAGAAAAAGACCTAGTGTGGAAACGCATCCGTGCAGATGGCACAGCCATGCGCTTCCAGCGCCAAGCAAAAGACTCTAAAACTGCTTAACCAGTAATAGCCTGGCTACGCAAATACTCTTCGTAAGTCCCTGAGTAGTCATTAATGGTGCCATCCATTTTGACTTCTAAGATGCGGTTAGCTAAAGCAGACACGAATTCACGGTCATGAGAAACAAAAATGAGTGTGCCATCGTATTTCTCAAGAGCAATTTGCAAACTCTCAATGGATTCCATATCCATATGGTTGGTTGGCTCATCCATCGCTAAGACGTTATATTTTTGGAGCATGAGTTTACCCCAAATCATGCGGCCTTTTTCTCCACCAGAAAGGACTTTGACAGACTTGCCAATATCATCACCAGAGAACAATAAGCGACCTAGGGTGCCACGAATCACTTGATCGTCATCGCCTGTGTTGCGCCACCAATTCATCCAATCCATCAGCAACTCGTCTTTAGCGAAGAGTTCGGTATTGTCCTGCGGCATCACACCCACATTGGCATTCTCAGCCCACTTCACATCGCCACTATCAGCAACAATGCCATCAAAGCGCTTGCTCAGAATCGTTTTGAGAAGCGTGGTCTTACCTGCACCGTTTTGACCAATGATGGCAACTTTCTCACCGGCACGAATAGCCAATTTAAAGTTCTTAAAAATGGTTCGGTCATAAGATTTAGTTAACGCGTTGCACTCGACAGCCATGTTGTGCAACTTCTTCTCGGTGTCAAAACGAATAAATGGGTTTTGACGTGAAGAGGGTTTGATTTCTGTAATCTCAATTTTCTCTAATTGACGCTGACGCGATGTAGCCTGACGGGCTTTAGAGGCATTTGCAGAGAAGCGGCTAACGAAAGCCTGTAGTTCAGCAATCTTTTCCTTGGCTTTATCGTTCGAGCTCAGCTGTTGAGCGCGCGCTTGAACGGATGCAAGCATGTAGGAGTCATAGTTGCCTGGATACACTTTAAGTGTTCCAAAGTCCATATCAGCCATATGGGTACACACTTCATTTAAGAAGTGGCGATCATGAGAAATGATGACGATCGTACTTTTGATTTCATTGAGGATATCTTCAAGCCAATGAATCGAATGAATATCCAAGTTATTGGTTGGCTCATCAAGCAAGAGCACATCAGGATCTGAGAAAAGGGCTTGGGCAAGCAATACACGCAACTTCCAACCTGGGGCCACGTTGCTCATCAAACCATTGTGTTGATCAATGGGAATGCCAATACCTAAAAGCAACTCCCCTGCTTTAGCTTCTGCTGTGTAGCCACCGTACTCGGCATAGCTGCCCTCGAGCTCTGCGGCGCGCATGTAGTCTTCATCAGTAGCATCGGGGTTGGCATAGATGGCATCGCGATCAGCTGCGGCCTTCCACATCTCTTCATGCCCCATCATCACCACATCTAAAACGCGTACATCTTCATAAGCAAATTGATCTTGGCGCAATTTACCAAGACGAATACCTGGATCCAGGCTGATGTTTCCGCTGGTTGGCTCTAATTCACCACCTAAGATTTTCATAAAAGTAGATTTACCGCAACCATTCGCGCCAATGAGGCCGTAGCGATTACCGCCGCCAAATTTAACGGAGATGTTCTCAAACAGGGGTTTTGCCCCAAACTGCATAGTGATATTAGATGCTGACAGCACGGATGTTTTCTAGCTTTCTGAAATTCAATTCAAAGGGAATACCCCAGCAATGGGGGTAAAGTCCAATATTTTAACGGGTTAACGGCTTTAAAGCCAAATTCAGACTTTGACCCGAAATGGGGTGAAATTCGTGTGAATGTCGTAGTGATCAACGCTTTCCTTGCGCTTCAGGGCGCCTACTACCCAATAGGTCAATGGCGTCGCTAGAACCTCCCAAGAGGTCTTTAGAACGTATTGCACTAATGCCACCTGTATGAGCTCTTGAATAGGCCAAATCCCGTAAAAAGCCAATACATAAAACAAGGAGGAGTCTACTAACTCACCGAAAGCAGTCGAGCCAATCGTTCTGACCCATAAAAAGCGTCCCTGGGTCCAGATTTTGAGCTTAGCCAACACATAGCTGTTAACAAAACTGCCACACCAAAAAGCCAGCATCGAGGCTAAAGCGATCCGCCAGGAATTACCAAATACCGAGACCATGCCCTGTTGGTACTGAGCCATATATTCACCAGGGGCTACTGGAAGTGCAATCACAATTTGCGCCATGATGGCCGCAAAGGCCAATGCAGCAAATCCAGCCCAGACAGCCCTGCGATCATAGGCGTAGCCATATACCTCAGTCAGGATGTCCCCAAAAAAGTAAGAAATCGGGAAGAAAAGAATACCGGCGCCAAAAATGACAGGGCCAAAGTAAGGCAAATCAATCACAGCAGCCTTACCGGCGCCAATAAAGTTAGAGCACAACAGAACCACCACAAAGGCGGCCAAGATTAAGTCATAGTAACGATGGTGACTTCTGATGGCTGACATGGCTTATGGGCTTTGGCGTGCTCTAGACGTTAAAAAATGGATAATAGAAGTAAGAATATAGCGATTCCTGAAAACGCACAGGACTCCTTATCAAAAATCAAATAGGACACAACATCATGAGTAAACCGAGCTTTCATTGGGAAGACCCCCTCCTCCTTGACACCCAGTTGAGCGAAGAAGAGCGCATGGTTCGTGACGCAGCTGCTGAATACGCCCAACGCAAACTAGCGCCAAGAATTCATGATGCTTATCGTAATGAAACGACTGATCCTTCCATTTTTCGTGAAATGGGCGAATTGGGTCTGCTTGGCATCACCATTCCAGAGCAATATGGCGGCGCAAACCTCAATTACGTCTCTTATGGTCTGATTGCTCGGGAAATCGAACGGGTCGATTCTGGATATCGCTCCATGATGAGTGTTCAATCATCTTTAGTGATGGTCCCCATTAATGAATTTGGTAGCGAAGCACAAAAGCAAAAATATCTACCTAAATTAGCAAGTGGTGAATGGATTGGTTGCTTTGGATTAACCGAGCCAAACTACGGCTCTGATGCTGGCGGCATGATTACTCGCGCCAAGAAAGTTCCAGGCGGATTCTCTTTAACGGGTTCAAAGATGTGGATTTCCAATTCACCGATTGCTGATGTCTTTGTGGTGTGGGCTAAAAATGATGAAGGCGTGATACGCGGCTACATCCTTGAAAAAGGCATGAAGGGCTTAAGCGCTCCTAAAATCACTGGCAAGATGGGTCTACGCGCCTCCATCACTGGTGAAATCGTCATGGATGAAGTCTTCGTACCGACTGAAAATGAATTCCCCGAAATTACTGGCCTGAAAGGCCCATTTACTTGTTTAAATTCTGCGCGTTACGGTATTGCATGGGGCGCTTTAGGCGCCGCTGAATGGTGCTGGCATGCTGCTCGTCAATACACGATGGATCGTAAACAATTTGGCCGCCCTCTTGCTGCCAATCAGTTGATCCAAAAGAAGTTGGCCGACATGCAAACCGAAATTGCTCTTGGTTTGCAAGGCTGCCTACGTTTAGGCCGCATGAAGGATGAAGGTATTGCTTCTCCAGAGATTACGTCAATCATGAAACGCAACTCTTGCGGAAAATCTTTAGACATCGCCCGTATGGCTCGCGACATGCACGGTGGGAATGGTATTTCAGATGAGTACGGTGTTGTGCGTCATATGCTCAACTTAGAAGTTGTGAATACCTATGAAGGCACTCACGATATTCATGCGCTGATTCTAGGTCGCGCACAAACCGGTATTCAGGCTTTTAGTTAAGGCTTTACCGCTGCCATGATGGCCTTTGCTGACTTGGCAAAGGCCTCATCACCATCATCATCTAACTGCACAAATTTTTCCGCGCTGTATTTAGGAAAGTTTCTCTCAATCGATGATTGATACGAGGGGTCGTAGTGCATCACCAACAACTCCTCTACGAGAGATTCGAAATGCTTTGCATCGATCTCTTCTTCCCACTTGGCTATTTGCACTTTGCCGTAACGAGAAGTGAGCAGCCCCAGCTTATGCTTAAAGCTATCTGTATCCGATAGAAAATGATGGTACTCACGAATCAGCCAAGAAACTCGGGTTTTGGTACTGGAGCGCAATTCAATACACTGGCCACTCCGAATCGTTTCCATTAGTGGATCGGGGATATGTACGCCGCCTACTTTTTTACTTTCAGACTCTACAAAAACAATCTGATTCTTATCTAGTGATTGAAAGGCATTCCAGAGTGCTGTCTCAAAACCTTTCTGCGTGGGCTGCTCAATATTGGGCTCGTTACCCAAGACAGAACCACGATGAATTGCTAGACCCTCAAGATCAAGCACTTGAGCGCCAAGCTTTTGGATTTCGTGAAGGACGCGCGTCTTACCGCTGCCAGTCATGCCACAAATCACTTCAAAGGAAAAGTCTTTCGCGGCCTGATCCAAGTCATCAATCACCGTGCGACGAAATCCTTGATAACCACCTTCAAGTTGCATCGCTTTCCAACCAATACGATTCAGAATGTGTGTGAAAGCACCACTTCGCTCTCCACCACGCCAGCAATAGATTAACGGGCGCCACTCTCTTGGAAAATCAATGAAGGAGCTCTCTAGGTGATTGGCAATATTGCGAGAAACCAATGCGGCACCAAGCTTCTTCGCAGCAAAAGGAGAAACTTGTTTATAGAGAGTACCGATTTGTTCGCGTTCTTCATTATTGAGAACCGGGCAATTCATTGCGCCAGGGACATGGTCAAGGGCAAATTCTGCAGGTGAACGAACATCAATAATGACATCGAAGTGATTGCGTTCCGATCTGAAGCGATCGATCGATAGGATGTATGGATTGCTAGGCTGCAAGCAGCACTCCTAAACCATCTTCTGAAGAAGATATTGCGGCCAAGGAGTTGATTTATTGGTTTCTAGATCTACCCACACCATAGTTGCGCCGCCTTCTGCACTAATGACATCTGGGCTTGTGCTTAGAGACATTGAAGTAAAGAGGTCAACGCTGGATTTTCCAAGGTTGCCAATGTATGTCTTCAAAATGAGTTCACCCGGATAAGATAACTGTTGATAGAAATTACAAAAGCCATTCATCATCAGCATGGCAGCCTTTCCAGGCGCCACTTGTAAACCCAAGGTCTCAATCCACTCTACCCTAGCCTGCTCCATGTAACGAAAGTAAAGCGTGTTGTTGACATGACGTAGGGCATCCATATCACCCCAACGAATCGGCATGAGCATCTCATGCACAAGCCTCTTTTCTTTGGGTATCTCGATCCGCATAGACTACTTAGCGAACCTGTAAGGCTAATTGATAAAGATTGGTAGAGCGTGCACCCGATCGACAGAAGGCCAAGATCGGTTCTGGCATCGTTTTTATTAGACGGGCCATCTCAACAACTTGTTCAGGAGTAAATGCACCGCTAACGACTGGCAGATATACATAGTGCAGACCAAGTCTTTCAGCTTCAGCGGCAATATCAGCATTCTTTGGTTGATCAGGGCCGCCTTCGTTATCAGGCCGGTTGTTAATCACACTCTTGTAACCCTGTGCTGCAATCAGAGCAAGGTGACTAGGATCAATTTGACCAAGTGTACCGAATTGATCGTTATGACAGGCAATAGGAAGACTCATTTCAACCTCAAAAAATTAATCAGACAGAAGACGCTTAATACCTTTGATTCTAAATCAGGCTGATTGCTTATGAGCTGTAAAAAAATGCTCACAGATCCACATGCCAGCAAGCATGGCAATCACAAAGACAAAAGCCTTGGCTTGACCAGACCCGATGGAAACAATGGCGGGACCTGGGCAAAAGCCTGCTATACCCCAACCAACACCAAAAATGATGCTACCAATCACCAAGGGTTTTGAAATATCACGCCTGGTAGGCACATGCAGGGCGCCACCAAAAAAAGCCTGGCTGCGTTTAGTGAGTAAATAGAAGCCGGCCAAACCAACCAGTACTGCTCCACCCATCACAAATAACAGCGAAGGATCCCATGAACCAGCGAGATCTAAGAAGTTCAAAATCTTTTGCGGATTTGTCATGCCTGAAATAATCAGGCCAAAACCAAAAAATACGCCAATCAAATATTGGCTAATGAGAGTGAAGTGTTTTCTCATCTTAAGCCCCAATCATGTGACGGATCACAAATACAGTGATGAAGCCTGCCAACATGAATGAAAGTGTAGCCACTAAAGAGCGTGGTGATAGGCGAGATAGCCCGCAAATGCCATGGCCGCTAGTACAGCCTGAGCCATAGGCAGACCCAAAGCCAACTAACAGACCAGCGACCACTGCTGCAGTCCAATCTGAATCAATGACTTGGATTGGATGCATATCAAATAGCCAAACAGCCCAAAATGGCGCGCTTAATAAACCAAACACCATACTCAAGCGCCAAAGCACATCGCCATATTTGGGATGCAGTAAGCCTGAAATAATCCCGCTGATTCCAAGAATTCGGCCATGTAGATGTACATATAGCGCAGCAGCAAGACCCAGAATCATCCCGCCTAACAACGCCGGGCCAGGAGTAAATTCTAACCAGTTGATCTGCATTGAATTTCCTATCTATGAAATCGATTAATTGCAGGGGTTCGGAGCAAGTCGATATTGCAAATAGCGTAATGCCAAATATGCGCCCAAGAAAAACCCTGGTAAAGCTAAAAAAGATCCGAGCGCCAAGGTGGAAACACCACTGAGGCCTTGTCCAATAGTGCACCCTAAAGCAGTTACTCCGCCAAAACCCATCAGCGCACCGCCAATCAGGTGATTGGCTGTATCTTCGGGGTTGCGAAAAGTTTCCCAGCGAAACGATTTCGTTAAAAGTGCAACTACGGCCGAACCTGAAATCATGCCCATGACGGCAACCACTCCAATGGTGAGGACCTTTGATGTATCGCTATACATCATGAGCCAATCCAAGAAATAGGCATACGGAGCAACGAATGAAAGGCTTTCCATTTTTCCTGAATTCGTAGCTAAGAAAACCTCTTCTAAGGTATTCGGGTCTTCCGCTACAAAGGCAAAGTGTCCTGAGATAGCCCAAATAGAGCAGATGATGAGGCCGACGGTAATGCCAGCAAAAAGATTCTCAGCAGTCCAAAACGCCTTCTTAGCCAGTGCAAAAATAATAAATGCAGAACCAATCACTAGGCCGAGAATAAGATGCAAAGAAGATCGCATCATGCCAGTTGAAGCGCTGAGCAAGCTTGGTAGGTCCTGAGGGGTATTAAGATTGATAAAAACAGAATCTAGTGTATTGATGCGTATAACACCTAGGAAGCCACGGATCGTCATATAAGCGCTTAGACCAAGCGCCAGAAAAACAATGACTGACTTAAGATTGCCGCCGCCAATGCGAATCAGCGTTTTACTTCCGCATCCAGAGGCTAAAACCATGCCAAAGCCAAATAAGATGCTACCAATAATGGTTGAGAGCCAAAGAAACTTATTGCCGGTATAAAAACTCGTAAGCGGATCAATGAGGCCAATATAGGACATCACAGCAAAACCAATGATGGCTATCCCAATAGCAAGGAACCACTGCTTAAGACGATCCCAACTATTCATGATGAAAATATCTGAGACGGCACCCATGCTGCAAAAGCCCGTTTTTTGCATGGTCGCACCAAGAATAAACGTCGCAATGAAGCTTGCAAGCAAAGCTGATTTAGTTAGTGAGGCAATATCTACAACATCCATGATCTAAAAATTCTGCTTAAGGTTTAAATTTATAAAATTGTTGATTGAGGTATTTTGAGACATCACTCTCATCCTCTGGAAAAAGATCTAATCGCAATTCACTATTGCAAACTGAAATCATCGAGTTTAATTTTGCGAGCGTTGTGACTTTACTGTCAGACCTGGTGTAGATCATGTCACCGTTTCCAAAACCCGTTTTCTTTGCATGGCAGGCATAGCATTTCTCTTGATCTATTACCTTGCCATTGGCAAGTGGCTCATTCGCAAATACGGATGAGCTCAGCAAAAATGTTGCCATCACTGCAAGTGCCAAGGATTTTATTAGAAACTTCATGCAAATCAGGGATTTAGCGTTTAAAGCGCTATTTTAGAGCCTATATGACAAAACTGCTATTCGCCCTGAATGGAAAGGTAGATGTTATAGGCATTCATCCTATTGGCAGACCGAAATAAAGGCATCCCCTCATACTCGGACCAGTCTGTCTTGGTATAGACCTCATCAAATGAATCCATATTTCTTGCGGCTTCACCCATAGACTCACGCAGATATCGTAAGTATTCACGGGTAAAGGCGATGTCTTGAGTTGGACTCGGTGAATAAGCACCATGCCCAGGAATCACGATCTTGGGTTTTAAGCCCTCAATACGGTCGAGCGACGCCAACCACCCTTTGCTATCAGCGTTGCCAACAAATGGAATACGACCTCTAAAAACAAGATCCCCGACAAACAGGACGCTCTCACTAGGCACATAGACCATTAAATCTTCAGACGTATGCGCAGGACCTACTTTTGAAATCAAAAAATCTACTCCGCCAACTGTTAATGTTTTTTCAGACTTGATCCACTGATCAGGAGCCACTAAGTGAGTACTTGAATTGACCCATGGAGCAAAATCTACTCTAGAGGATTCCAGTCTTTGGCGAGCTGCATCAGAATTTAAGTAGTCCTTACTGAGCTCTTGTGCGTATATTTTTGCACCTGTTTTTTTGAAAACTTGAAGGCCATATATATGGTCTGCATGGTAATGGGTAACAATGACTGCTACCACTTTTTGTTTTGTGATTTTTGCAATCTCACTGAGCAACTTTTGCGCAAGAGCTGGCGATCCCAAAGCGTCTACTACCACAACACCTTTAGGCGTTACTACAAACCCTGCATTAGAAATAAAGTTCTGGTTTTTACTCGAGCCCATTTCTGGGAAACCTTGAACAAAATAGGTATTTTGTGCAACCTGAATTGGCTTTAGATTAACAAGGTCAACGGGTTCGGCAAAGCAAAGGCTCGACAGAATGAGGCTCAATATCGAAGCAATAAAATACTTCATTGATCGAAGGCTAGATAATGGATGACTTAAATCAACCTAAGGCTTGATATAGGCGTAGTGATCTTTTGCTTGGAGATCAGCAATTCGCACGACACCAGAGGGTGTAAAGTCAGCGTCAAGAATGAAGACATCCTTCTTAATGCCTCTATTTTTAAGAGTGATTTCACAGACCTCAAAGCGAACGCCACGTGATTTCAGGGCGCCAATCAATGGTGCATATTCCACATTATTTTTCTTGTCTTTCGCACCTTCCATCAGCATATCAATGCCATTGGCGTGTGTGACGACAATAATCTGGGTTGTTGGTGATATATCTAAATGGTTTCGGATATTTCGTAAGCCCTTTAAACCCTGTGATTCTGCATCATCAATGTGATAAACCACTTTTGTTGGGTTTGCCGATTGTTGTGCATGGACATTGAGAGCAAATCCCAAAAAAGTGCAGCCCACCAACATAGTATTGAGGAATAATTTAGCTAACTTAGGCATATGGACTTTCATATTGATTGAGGTCTAGATGGGAGCGATGCCAGGATTTCCTGAAACACCCTTGATTACTGGTTCATTGAGTTTGACGGCCTTGACAGTTTTAATGTCACGCAAATGCCGGGCAATCACATCCCAGATTGGCTCGCCACCAAGATTTTTAGCTGTCTCACTTACGGGAGCCCAGCCTGCTACTTTGTAAGATTTATTGGCGTCAATGAGATTTCCATTGAGACGCATTTCAGAAATGCGCTTACCCATTGAAGCTGCTGGATCGATGGTGTAATGCAGGCCGCCAACCCGAACCATATCGCCACCTTGCTGGTAATACGGATCTGGATTGAAGAGATTATCAGCAACATCTTCTAAGATGGTCTTAATCGTTTCCCCCGTCATCATGTTGACGGTAGTGTACGGATATGTAATTGCTGTTTGATCCAACAAATTTTCCATCGTGATAGTTTGGCCTGGTAATAAGGTAGTTCCCCATCTAAATCCAGGTGAAAAAGCAATTTCTGCATTCTTCTGAGCCATCAAGCCATCTAATATCACTTGGTCAAAGCTGCCATTGAAGTTGCCACGACGATAAAGCAGGCTATCTGTAACTGCCAACTTTTCCTGCAACTTCGATTCATAAGGCTTTCTAATTTTTTGAATCAACGCCGACATGAATTTATCTTCTGGAATCAGGTTCGAGAAAATTGGCATGAGTTTGTATCTAAAGTCGACGGGCTTACCACCTTTGACATCAAAATCTAATACACCGAGGTATTTGCCGTTTGAGCCAGCATTGGTCACTAAGGTCATGCCGCCAGGATTCTTAACTTGGACTGGAATCGGCACACCATCATGGGTATGGCCACCCAAAATGGCATGCAACCCACTCACTCGTGAAGCTAGCTTCAAATCCACGTCCATGCCGTTGTGGGACAAGAGGACGACGACTTTTGCGCCCTTTCCTTTAGCCTCATCAATCGTCTTCTGCAGGTTCTCTTCCTGAATGCCAAAAGTCCAGTTCGGAACCATATAACTAGGATTAGCAATTGGCGTGTATGGGAAGGCTTGTCCAATAATCGCCACAGGAATGCCATTCATTTTCCGAATCGTATAAGCCGGAAAAACGGGATCACCAAAATCAGATGTCTTAATATTCTGAGCTAAGAATTCAATTTTGCCCTTGAAGTCTTTGTTTACAATCTCCATGACGCGCTCTTCACCGAGGGTCATTTCCCAGTGAGCCGTCATGATATCGACGCCAAGAGCTAAAGCAGCATCGGCCATATCCTGGCCATTGGTCCACAAGGCAGTTCCTGAGCCCTGCCATGTATCACCACCATCCAATAGCAATGAACCTGGTCGGGAAGCCTTCATCTGCTTAACGAGTGTCGATAGATGTGCAAACCCACCTACTTTTCCATAAGTCTTTGCTGCTTCTGTGAAGTTTAGGTACGTAAATGCGTGCGCATCTCTTGTTCCCGCAGGGATGCCATTTGCTTGTAGGAAAT
Organism: Polynucleobacter finlandensis; assembly: GCF_018881755.1. GTDB lineage: Bacteria > Pseudomonadota > Gammaproteobacteria > Burkholderiales > Burkholderiaceae > Polynucleobacter > Polynucleobacter finlandensis. Next base: position 40,892 of record NZ_JACVPS010000005.1, read on the forward strand.
ATTCGCCAACTAAATGGGGTGTACGACCTTGTTGAATCCCAATTCCTAAATTAACATTCGGTTCGCGAAAGTAAATCGGCAATAGCTGCGCATGACAATCAGTAAAGTGCAGTAAATGAACATTGCCAAATTTAGGCAGCTCATAAAACTTCTTAGCCGATTCCTGGGCAAAAGCAAAATCAGAGTTGAGACTCAAACCACCAGCCGAAGCGATAGCGAGAGTTTGCAAAAACTCCCTACGATTAATTGACATGATGTAAAGCCTATTGATTAACTGGTGATTGTGGATCCAATAGCAGCGCCATAAGATCTTGTATTTGTTTTTCGTTCAAAAGTTTGAAGTGTGCAAACCTGGGCATATTGCTACAGGCGTTGTATGCCTTGGAATTATTAATGCGATTCCACGTATAGGTCATCACTTCCTGAGAGTAGCCCCTGTTCTTGCCGTAATTCCATAAGCTTGGTCCAATATTGCCGTATGAAATCTCTTTTTTATCGATCTCATGGCAGTTATAGCAGCCACCACCGATAGGGGTTGTAGCCGTATCTGTCCACGTTGCCCCACGTCCGCTTTGGGCAATAGCCTCACCGCTTTTCCAATCGCCTACGTATTTGCCATCCATCGGTTGTTTAATCGTTGCCATATTGATTTTCTGGATCTCAATAGCTTTAGCAGCGCCAGCCTTACTAGATGCAAAAATTGGATCCGAACAAAACTTTTGCGTTGCATCTTGATCAATGCGATCAAGACCGGCGATGCCTTCAGCTCGGAAACTATTCTTCATCATCTTTTCAAACTGGGGATCAGCTTTCTGTTGCGCGGAAACATTAGCGGAAATAGCCAATGCACCACAACCAAGAAATACCAAGAAAAGGTGTTTTGTCGATGTCATCATGAGTGTCTTCATATTCTTAGCGCTTCAATCCAGGAGTTTGAATCATTCCACCATTGGCGTTCTTTGCCATATACATTGATAGAGCAATGGTTACGTCAGAGCCATAAATTGGGAATGGGAAGCGTTGTTGTCTAAAGCAGTCATTTAACCTTTGCTGCATAGTCCAAAATTGACCACTTGAAACACGATAAGCAGGCCAGTATCCCCAGCCAAGTGCGGCTCCTTCTTGAGTCGTTATGTTTGGTAGGTCCTGCAAACGAATCCGCTTACCGCTTGCTCCATGGCAGGAGGCGCAAGAAAAATCAAAAGGACCGCCCTGAAAGAAGAAGGCACGTTTACCCATGGCATACATTTCTTTTTCTTTTGGATGGGCAGTACTAACGTTAATTTTTTTGCCTTTTGAATGGGTAACGATGTAAGCAACAATCGCATCCATATCCTTTTTAGGGCCAGCCCCAAACTTAGCATCAATAATGCCCTGTGAAGGTATGCCTTGCAGCTTATCCATGCAAGTCATCAAGCGAGATTCAAGATCCTGCACACGGTTGGTGTCCTTGAAGTACTTTGGTAGCACTGCTGCTGCGCCATCGACCACTCCAGGGCCAAGACCTAAGTCACATTTTTCTAATGTGGCATTTTTCGGGCCAGCAGGTTTTTTCCACAACTCCTCGCCAGACATCTCATATAACTCAGATGGATTGCCGTCCGCAATCATTTCTCGGTATTTGGCGATGTCATCAGCGGCAGTTTGCGCAAATGCGCCTTGACCAAACGCAATCAACAGCGATGAAATAAGACATCTCTTTAATAAAGCGGATACAGGAGCCATGGGTATACCTATTATTCTTTAATCATTAAGAAACGGTTGCTTCGTCGGTGCGCTTATCGCCTTTAGTGTCAACCCAATTGACAACCAACTTATCCCCTTTGGCACCCTTGTATTTGAAATTCAAAAATGGGTCCTTTGAGACTGCTGGGCCAAACTGAGCATTGAATACATCTTTGCCTTGGGCTTTTACATTGAGTGCACTGATAAACCACGCTGGAATGACTTTTCCAGAAGCATCTTTACGTTGCCCTGATTCCATATCATGCTTCATCAAAATTTTTACATCGACGATACCGTCTTTTTCGGTTGCTCTAACGCGCATTGGATCTGACATTTTTATTCCTTAATATTTTATAAATAGATATTCTGATTTGGCTTAATTAACCGCCACAACCACCAAGAGTCACTTTGATCTCTTTAACGGCCATTGACCATTTACCATCAGCTTTGACTAAAGCATAAACATTCGATGTTTGACCCATCTTGATGCGGGTGGTCACAAAAGGTTCGGTACCTGCTGGGAGGAAAAACTGAGCAGCAAGAGTGCTTGGATTTTTCTCAACCAAAATGGCCATTTGCTCGGCCTTGAGCGTTGTTGAAATTCCCACGGGAACAACGGCACCATTTTCTGCAATATCTGGTGCATTCAATGTCACTGCAGATGACTTATCGGGACTAGAAGCGCCTAAGGATTTAAAAACATCATCGAGGCTTTTGCCTTCAAATGCTGCTTTATTCCATTCCTCTGCCTGAGCGACGCTGATCAAACCAGCCGAAGCCATTAATCCAAATACTGCTGAATACTTTATTAACGCTCTACGTTGCTGATTCATAAAAACTCCTTTTTTGAAACTTATTAATAAATTAAATTTAAATTATCTTACTTGAGTCTAGTCTGTATTACTGACCTCTTAGCACCCAGTGAACCAGTGTATGAAGTGTCTCATTAGAAACGTCAGGGTGCGATGGCATAGGAATAGGTCCCCATACCCCAGAACCGCCCGCTTTTACCTTCGCAACCAGCTTATTCTCTGCTCCAGATTGGTCTTGGTATTTTTTGGCTATTTCAGAGGTGGACGGTCCCACCAGCTTTGTGGCCTTGGCATGACATGCCGAGCAGTTATTTTCCTTAAATAAGTCTTCTGGCGTCTTTGGTTTAGCAATAGCCGAATGCGCTACTGTTTGTGTGGAACCCGAGCCAGGCAACTTCTCTAGCGGTGGCTTGGTGGAGTCAGAACCCCTAAAAGGGCCATATTCACGATTTTGCTCTGCAATATTGCCGTGTGCGCTTCTCGCATAGTCAGGCAAAACAGAGCCAATTTGCACAAACGCTACGCAGTTATGCATACAAGCACTGGCTTGAACATCGGGCTTGCCTTTTGCATTCCATAAACCATGCTTTAGCGTCATGCCATTTCGGTTAGGCATTCTTTTTTGTACTTCAGCGATATTGGCATCCGAGAGCACAAAGTCATCCGGCACAACTTCAGCCATACTTAAGAGGTAGGCTACTACCGCAAAAGTATCGTCAGCCGATAATGATCTTGGTGAATTCCAAGGCATTGCGCGGTATATATAGTCCCACAGCGAAGAAACGGTGGCAACCTTCATAATGGTAGATCTTTGTGGCTGCTTTCTATCGGAAAGCGAAGCTACCCTACCTGTTTTAATGTCGTCTTGAGTTGTGCCGCCAATGATTGGAGTGAAGATTTCATTGGATTCACCGAAGGTACCATGACAGACAGCGCATTTGGATTCCCAAAGCTGTTGCCCTTTTTCTACTGAGCCAGATCCCTTTGGCAATCCTTTGAAGTCAGGTCGCACATCAATATCCCAAGCTGCGACTTCTGCAGGAGTGGCATCCCTACCAATTCCCGGAAATTTAGCATTCGATTTTTGTGCAACAGCGGAACTAGCGACTGCTAGCGTTATACAGAGCAGAATTGCGGAAGTAGCAAACTTAACCAACCTGAACATTGCTAACCTCCCCGTTTGAATCTACTTTCCAAGATTGAATTGCATTGTTGTGATAAATCGACCTTGTGCCGCGTGCATCTCTTAGCAACTTAATAGGTGGTTGAACATAACCCGTTTCATCAATGGCTCTGGACTGAAGTATTGCTGGTGATCCATCCCACACCCAATCAATATTGAAGCGTGTTAATGCTTTGGTAAGAACCGGGGTCTCTAATCGAGCCATTTTCCAGTTATTGCCGCCGTCAAACGAAACGTCTACACGTTTTACCTTTCCTCGACCAGACCAAGCTAAACCGCTCACGTTGTAAAAGCCTTTATCCAACAACTGTTGACCGCCTGATGGCGTTGTAATCACTGATTTGCATTCTTGAATGGAGGTGTATTGACGAGCCAGGCCATCCGGCATTAGATCGTTGTAATGAACTGCCTCATCTTTAGTGGCATATGGCATATCGCCAACCTCTAAACGGCGCAACCATTTAACCCAACTAACGCCTTGCACACCAGGAACGACTAGACGAAGAGGGAAACCATTTTCTGGGCGCAACATTTCACCATTCATGCCCCAAGCAACGATGGCATCATTTAGTACGTCGTCTAAATTGACGGTACGAGTCATGCCCGAACCATCACCACCCTCAGCCAAGAGGTACTTGCCTTTTTTAAGATCTGCGCCGCACTCTTCTAAAAGCACAGATAAAGGTACGCCAGTAAATTCACAGCAAGAAAGCATGCCATGGGTGTACTGCACAGTTGGAACTGCGACGTTACCCCACTCCAATCCAGTATTTGCACCACACTCAATGAAGTGGATGCGCGATACAGACGGTAGGCGCATTAAATCGTTCATTGTGAAAACACGATTATGTTTAACTAAGCCATTTACCATCAAGCGATGCATCTCAGGATCAATGTTGTACCAACCTTGATGCTGTCTTTCAAAATGCAAGCCGTTTGGAGTAATGATGCCAAAGAGCCCTTGCAATGGTGTGAATGCAACGGATGCTGCTGAAACACGTGTCAAGCCTGGTGATTCACGGCGAATGAGGTTGGCTTCATAAATAGATGGAGTGCCATATGGCATCGTCGCTACATTTTTGCCTAAGGTCGTTTGCCATACTTGTTTTTCAAGAATTGCAGGATCCCCTTCTGAGGATGCCAGTGCATTCATAGAGGCGCCCAGACCAACGGCACCGCCAAGGGCAGCCATAAATCCATTACGCATAAAGCCGCGACGGGTGTCATCCATACCATTTTTGTTTAAGTCTGTAATGGCATCTTGGGTTAAAAAATTCTCAGGGGCTTGCTGAATCTGGCCTCTTCGCTTTGTATCTATTCGCGTCATTGAATAAAAGTTCCTCTGAATGTATGTTCTAAATATAATTTTTGTAATTTGTTACAGCGCATTAACGGGAATTTTCAGATAAGAAATCCCATTGGCTTCCTTGGGCGGGAGTTCACCTGCCCTGATATTGATTTGGATCGCCGGTAAAATGAGTACTGGCATCTCTAACGTGGCATCTCTGGTGGTGCGCATCTCGATAAACTGCTCCTCAGAAATGCCGTCATGCATATGAATATTGGATTTTCTTTCTTCTGCAACAGTCGTTTCAAAATTAACTGGCCGACCATTGGGTGGATAGTCATGGCACATAAACAAACGCGTCTGCAGCGGAAAGCTCAAAATCTTTTTCATTGATTGATACAAGGTATGCGCATCACCACCTGGAAAGTCGCAACGTGCTGTACCAACATCTGGCATAAACATGGTGTCGCCTACGAAGATGGCATCACCTACCTGGTATGCCATGCATGCAGGCGTATGCCCAGGAACAAACAGCGCCTTCATGCTGAGATTGCCAAAACGAATTTCTTGATTGTCCTTAAGAAGCTGATCAAACTGGGAGCCGTTCACTGGAAAACCTGGCTCTAGGTGGAATATGCCCTTAAAAACACCCTGCACTACAGAAATATGGTCGCCAATGGCGATCTTTCCGCCGAGGTGAGATTTCAAATAAGGAGCGGCGGTAACGTGATCAGCATGCGCGTGGGTTTCTAAAATCCACTCGGTTTTAAGCTCATTGCGCCTTACAAACTCAATGACTTCATCGGCCGGTTTGGTGTGTGTACGCCCTGATTTTGGGTCATAAGCCAGTACTGAGTCAATAATGATGCAGCTTGATCCCGGCTTCTCATAAACAACGTAAGTCACTGTCCATGTTTCTGGATCAAAAAAGCCCTTTACAACTGGATTCATCTCAAGCTCGCCTAAGTAAAATTTCTAAGTGCAATTATTTAATAAAGCTGGTAAAAACACACTAATAACTAACCCTTATATATATATTACTTTTGGTTATATAAGCGGGGTTTCTATATAACCATTGCTTTAGGAGGAGATAAAGTTGAGTGAAAAACAGCAAAACAACGTCTTTGACGTGATCATTGCAGGTGGAGGATCTGCTGGTATCGGTCTAGCAGCAAGTCTGAAATGTCGCGATAAAACGCTAAAAATAGCCATTATTGAGCCATCAGATCACCACTTCTATCAACCATCATGGACCCTCGTCGGTGGCGGAGCATTTGATGTCAAAAATAGCAGGCGGAATACCAAAGATGTAATGCCCTCAGGTGTTACGTGGATCAAAGACAGGATCAGCAGTTTCAATCCTGAATTGAATGAAGTAATACTTAGTCACGAAGATCCAGTTAAATATAAGTACCTCGCTGTTGCTACCGGCCTGAAGATAAATTGGGATGCTATTCCAGGCCTAACAGACACAATTGGTAAGAATGGTGTGACTTCTAACTACAGCTATATGCACTCTCCATATACATGGGAGTTAGTCAAAAAAATGAAATCAGGTAAAGCGATCTTTACCCAACCTCCACTGCCATTCAAATGTCCTGGAGCACCACAGAAGGCCATGTATCTGTCTTGCCACGAATGGGAAAAGCAAGGGAATCTCAAGAACATTGAAGTCGAGTTAAATAATGCAGGCGGGGCATTATTCGGTGTTGCAGACTTCGTGCCATCATTGATGGAGTATGTAAAAAAATACAATGCCACATTAAATTTTAGCTGCAACCTCATATCAGTTAATGGGCCAGAACAAAAAGCAACCTTTGCCGTTAAGGATGCGGAAGGCAACATTACACAAGTTGAAAAATCATTTGATATGTTGCACGTAGTCCCACCGCAAGGCCCACAAGACTGCGTTAAAGGAAGCCCGATAGCGGATGCTGCTGGTTGGGTTGAGGTTGATCAACATACTTTGCAACACACTCGCTACCCAAATATATTTGGTCTAGGCGATTGCTGTTCCTCCCCGAACTCTAAAACTGCGGCTGCCGCTAGAAAACAAGTGGTTGTAGTGGCCGAGAATTTATTAGCCTTTAGGTCGAATCAGCCAATGCCATTGAAATACGATGGTTACGGTTCATGCCCGCTAACAGTTGAGCGGGGAAAAATTGTTTTAGCAGAATTTGGATATGGCGGAAAACTGTTACCGACATTCCCTTGGCTTATTAATCCGTTGAAGGCCACTAAACTTGCTTGGATCCTCAAAAAGGATGTCCTTCCTTGGTTGTATTGGAATGCCATGCTTAAAGGCAGGGAATGGTTAGCCCGTCCTTTTGAAAACTAAATAATGGAAAGTTTTTTGACGGCACCAGCACTAGGCATTTTTGTCGGAGTGCTGATGGGTTTAACGGGAGCAGGCGGCGGGATTTTATCTGTTCCTCTGCTCATATTCGCTTTCCATATGCCTATCGCTGAAGCTGGACCGATTGCTTTATCTGCAATCGCCCTAGCGGCTAGCGTAGGGGCCTTAATCGGCTTGAAGGAAAAAGTATTGCGCTATAAAGCGGCGATATTTATGGCTAGCTTTGGATTGATATTGTCGCCACTTGGACTCTGGGTTGGACAACATGCCCCCAATACACCATTACTAATTTTATTTAGTGCGGTTTTAATCTACGTAGCAACTCGTATGTATATTCAAGCATCTCAAACGTTGGCAGGAACAACTCCGCCAATGATGAAGCCGCCGCCCTGCCAACTCGATATGTCAATTGGAAAATTGATATGGACAGTTCCCTGCGCAAGAGCCTTGATGTTTGCTGGCGCAACTGCCGGCTTTCTATCAGGGCTATTGGGTGTTGGAGGCGGGTTCATCATCGTGCCTTCTTTGAAAAATTTTACCGACTTACCAATGAAAGCAATTGTTGCCACCTCTTTAGGCGTGCTTGCCATTGTCTCAGCTGGTGGCGCAACCATTTCTCTTGCCAGTGGCACACTCAATATGTCTATTGCAGGACCTTTTGCAATTGGTGCATTAATTGGACTCTTATTTGGAAAAATATTAGAAAAAAATATTAGCGGTCCAAGAGTTCAGCAAATTTTTTCTATCTTTACTTTTTTAGTTGCACTTAGTCTTATTTACAAATGTCTTTTTTAACCTGGAGAAACTATGAAAACTACCCGTCGTCAATTTATGATCATGTCAGCCGCAGGTGCTGCAACTTTGGCTTTAAATAGCAAGGTGCAAGCTCAAGCCATGGTTGCTGAAACAGATCCACAAGCAGCTGCATTGGGTTACAAAGCGGATGCTTCTAAAGTAGATAAAGCAAAGTACGCTAAATATGCTGCTCCACAAGCTTGTAGTAATTGCGCCCTCTATCAAGGTGCTGCTGGTTCTGCTGCTGGTGGTTGCGCACTGTTTGCTGGCAAGCAAGTTGCTGCTAAAGGCTGGTGCTCTGCTTACGCTAAGAAAGGGTGATATCTTAAGACCTAACCAAAGGCTGCTTCGGCAGCCTTTTTAAATGATTACTATAAATAAATACTTCTTAGCCACCAGACCAACATTTCTAACAATTACCTTGTTGGGTTGTTTAATTGGGTTTTTGTGTAATTACAGCTCTCGCAGCGCAGGGTGGTCTATAAATACTCTTGCAGTAGGAATAGTGTTGTTGGTCCACGCATCTGCCAATGTGCTGAACGATTACTTTGATCACCTCAATGGAAGTGACTCCATAAATGTTGATAGGATCAGTCCATTCACGGGCGGAAGTCGTTATATTCAAAATAATATTTTTAGCCCAAAGCAAATCTTCGGCTTTGGATTGTTACTTTTAACGCTATCTGCAATCCTTGGCCTCTATCTCTGCTATATCAGCACCTGGATGCTTCTGGCAATCGGAATTGCAGGAGTAATCATCGGATGGTCCTATTCGGCACCACCTTTACAGTTAATGTCACGTGGATTATTAGGTGAGATCGCCATAGCGATAGCCTGGTCTCTTGTAGTCATCGGTTTTTCTGCATTACAAACAGGCCACATTGACGCGCAGTTAATACCCATCGGAATATCCTATGGGTTGATGGTTGCTAATATTTTGTTCTTAAATCAAGTGCCTGATATCAAGGCTGATAAAGCATCTAGAAAGAATACTTTGGCCGCGCAATCATTGCCCCGGGACCTGTGGAAGTGGTACACCCTATTTTTCGTCAGTGCCTATGGGCTGCAAATACTAGCTGTCTATTGCTTACTTACGCCTGTTTTTACATTGCTAACAATTCTTATAATGCCGCTATTTATTCACTGCAGCATTGAGCTGAAGAGGCGTGCATTAGATCGCTCTCAACTAGCGATCATCATTCCCTGCAATATATTGGGAGTTCACTTATACGCCCTACTGATGTGCGTCGGGCTGTATTGGGGATAAAACTTGAGGTATCCCTAGTACATAGGAATACCTCAGCAAGTTTTACTTGCAGCAACCTCCGCCGCCACAACCTGTTCCACATGAATTTATGCCGAGCATTGGATACAGCGGGCAGAACTTAAATAGGCCGGTAGCCAAGGGAACAATACCAATCCATCCCCATACACCAACGACATTACTGGCTGCCAAACCGATCAAAACCAGTCCAACAACAATACGCAATACACGATCAATACCGCCGACGTTACATTTCATATTAATACCCCTTTTTATTTACCACAATAATTTTTATACAAAATACCCATCACATCCAATACTGGACTGCTTGAGAGGGAGTAGTAAATTTGCTTACCTTCCCTTCTTGTTTCAACTAATTCTTCATTACGCAATACGGTTAATTGCTGCGAAAGTGTTGGCTGATGAATGTCGAGAGCCTCTTCGAGCTCTCCAACACACTTCTCACCCTGACTGATCTCGCAGAGCAGCAACATACGATCGCGATTTGATAGCACTTTCATCAGGCGGCAAGCCTCATCAGCAGATGCTTGCATTTTCTTAAGATTAATTTTTGAATTGATGACTGTCATGTTCGTAATGGGTTAATTTAGTGGAACGCCGACCAGTGGACGGCCCTCAAGGGTCCAAAGAGCTAAAGACCCATCATATAATTTTGTCGATTTATTACCAGCCAATTCGGACATAACAAACCAACCGCCTGCAGCCAAGTGTCCTGTATTGCAATAACTGATAGTGGCTGCTTTAGTATTCAATCCGTTAGCGGCCATTAAAGCTTCATAAGTATTTTTATTCCAGAAATACAATGCGCCATTATTTGGCCTGGTTAATAATTCCGGGGCTAATTCCTTGGAGCCTGCTACATGGCCATAAATCATCACGGCCGGACTCTTTGCCACGCCCCAATACTGGGCTGGCTGACGAGCATCGAGTAACTGAGGTTTACCGCTGCTTGATGCTGCTGCAACGTCATCAGAACTGGCAATTAATTCTTTGCGCTCTGCTTTTGCAATCCAATTACCCACGCCTTTTGGAGTATTTGCAGTACTGAATTCGCGTCCTTGACCAAGCCACCCTGCAATACCACCATCAAGCACAGCAATTTGGTCTTCGCCGTATACCTTGAACTGCCAATAGGTTCTTAATGCCTCGTCTACATCAGACATATCCTGACCCATTGGTACTAGCACAATGGGTTTATCAGCATTAACGCCCAATGACTGGATCAACTTTTCAAAGTCTGCTTTTTCAGGGATTAAGAACTTCACCTTCTTACCATCCAACATGCGCTCAACCCTGACCTTTTTGAAGTCTAGCAAGCTTGAGTTATTGATATGACCACCTACTTCGACTAAGAATTTCTTTCCCGTCTTTTTATCCACATCAAACTCTGGATTTTTTAGGTAGCTAGCCACATCAGTTCTAACTTCAATGATCTGTACTTCAGATTGATTATTGGCGAGCCAATCGGCGCTAACTACCGGACCCGGTAAGGTGATGGCCTGAGCCAAGCCAACAAGGGAAGCTATAGCAAAGGCCAATATCCATTGAATCTTTTTCATTTCCATTCCTTCATTAATGTGATGCTGATAAATGTTTTGAAAGACCTTGCATGAGGTCAATCTTGCACTGAGTTACTACATGATGTTTTTTAGACTCTAACGCTACCGATCTAGAACCCATTTTTTTAACGAGATTTTCGATAACTCGATCGCGCTCGACAATCAATTTTTCCATTTCGGCATAAAACAACTTAGTAAATGCATTGATCCACTTGGCTAATGGACTCATTCGTCCTTTAGCTGAAACATTGAAATTTTTTAAGAGCCTTAATACAGTTGACGCAGCCAATAGGCTCTCGCCAGTGACCCATTGATTGGTCGTAAAAATTCTTACTGGCACTCCTTTAGGATCCAAGGCAATGCCAATCAAATGATGAAACTTTTCTGGGTTTGTAGCATGACGTTTGAAAAGGTGAAAATGACCATGCTCCCCTTTAGGCATCTCGTCAGATGAATGTGAGTGGTAATAAAACTCATACCCACTAATAGCATCCACTAAGTCATTATTTGGATAATGCTGCCACTCTACAAACTCTTTAGCGCCGCATAAGGCAAGTTCACTCAACGAGATACCCCTATTTGCATAGGCTGCTTGCACACCAGCAAGATCCTGTGCTGCGGAAGAAAGGTTTTCTTTTATAAGCATCAACTGTAATTAATCAGTTGTCTTACGTTTTTTTGGGCCACAAGGATTTGCTGGACCACATGGGTTTGCAGCTTTTTTCTTCGCCGGACCACATGGGTTTGTAGCATCCTTTTTAGGTCCACAAGGATTTTTTTGCTCTGCGCCAGCCGGTGTTTTGGGTGCGTCTGCAGCATGCGCAATAGGAGCGGCAGCTAGACCAGATAGCGCTAATACTAAAGCTGCGACAGTTGATTTCTTTGACATAAATTTCCCTTAAAAGTGCATTAATTCGTTGTGGAGCTTACCGGGCCTGAAGACTTCTTTTCCATCCACGATCCCAGAAGAAATACGCCTACCGCTGCTAATACCATCACCACATTAACTGAAAAACTCGATACGTGGAGAGCTTCTGGTAAGGCATCAGCCTTGGCAAATTTACCTAAGGTGGTTAGAGACTCAATGGCTGGGTAAACGCCAGCAAATATCACTGTACCGAGCAATAAACCCACTAAAAAGATAGCTGCATCGATGCGGCCAGACATCAAACCAACAACAGAGGTCCCAGGGCAATATCCGCCAATAGCGAAGCCAGCTCCAACTAGCGCACCACCCAAAGCAGCGGCGCCTAAAAATGCAGGCGGGACAAATAACTCCTCGCTAGCCACAATACCAAGTCTTTCAAAGATCATGAGACCAACAGCAGCAAAGACGATGGCTGTAAACATGACCTTAAAGACTGACCAATCGCTCAAACGAAATTGGGCAGTTAATTTATTGGGGTTACCAAAACCAGCACGTTCCAATACAAATCCAAACGCGCCACCTAAAAGAAGGCCTGAAATGATCATTTCCATATTATTTCTCCTCTTTCATAAGGAGATTGGCAAGCAATCCCACGGCGAAGAATGTGCATAAAAAAGTAAAGCCGGCAAGGCTCAAGACTGCTGCGCCAGATAAGCCCAAGCCGCTAGTGCAACCAGCGGCGATGCGGGCACCAAAACCAGCCAATACCCCACCTAGTAGGGCAGTCAATGGCCGTTTAGAGCCACCTAAAAACTTGCGACCGTCCATTTGAAACTGAATTCTATGTGCTAAATATGCAGAGATAAGCGCGCCAAGTGCAACACCTATAACTTGCCAAGTTATCCAAGCGCTTAATGGTTTGCCGTCCTCCACCATGCCACCTAAGTAGTCGTTTGCATTAGTTGCAACCGGCACGATCTGCATCCCCATCCAAGCAGTGAAGCGTGTTGTAAATCCCGTTGCACCCAATCCGTGGCCTGTCGTCACAAATGTAGCCAACAGAACCACGCCCAGTAGCAGACCTGCTACTAGGGGATTCCAATATGGCTGAGGAAGCCTTGAACTCTCTGTCTTAGACATTTATTGCCTTTTTATTAATTTACTTATTTATAATATATCATAAAGTATTATGTAAAGCAATTGTTTAATAAGGGCATTGAGTGGCAATACAATAAAGGTGTGTTTGATCTAGAAGCCATCCTTTTATCACTCAAATTAGCCCTCTGGACGCTAGTTTTGCTACTGCCTTTTGGGATCTGGGTTGGCCACTCCCTTGTTAGGGCTGGATCATGCAAGGGGTGGATTGAGGCCTTATTAGCCCTCCCCCTAGTATTGCCACCGACTGTTCTTGGTTATTACTTCTTAGTGGGGTTTGGGGGAGGCAGTATTTTTGGCATACCTCTGGTGTTCTCATTCACGGGCATTCTGATTGCATCATTGATAGTCAACCTACCATTTGCTATTCAACCGATACAACGCGCATTTGAATCCATTAATCCAGAGATACGTGAAGCTGCGCAAGTTAGCGGACTGTCAGCCTGGCAAACATTTCGACTCATTGAACTGCCTCTAGCTTGGCGTGGCATTACTAGCGCAGCGGTTCTCACCTTTGCTCATACCCTTGGGGAATTCGGAGTCGTGCTGATGGTTGGCGGCGCTATTCCCGGTGAAACCAAAACAGTTTCGATCGCTATTTACGACAAGGTGCAAAGTTTTGATACTGCTGGAGCAGGCTTGCTCTCTCTATTGCTGCTGGCTATCTCTTTACTAGCTATTGCACTGTCATATGGTGTTCTTAGCCCTAGAAAATCATCTTCCCTGAATCGAGCTATCTAATGTTAAAAATTAAGATAGCTCAAGACTTGCCAATGCCACTTCAAGTGAACTTAGAGTGTCTATCAGGTGAACTACATGCCTTAGTGGGTCCATCAGGAAGCGGTAAAACCAGCGTTCTGCGAACCATTGCTGGCTTGCGCAATCCTAGCGCTGGACGTATTGAATGTGACGATGAGCTTTGGTTTGAGGGTGATGAGTTGCGCGGAGTGAGTGTTGCCTTATCGCCTGCAAAGCGTTCTTGCGGATTTCTGTTTCAACAGTACGCCCTCTTTCCTCATTTAACTGCTTTAGAGAATGTTTGTATTCCACTGCAAAATTCTGGGTTAAACAGTCCACAACAAAAATCCATAGCGCTGAAGTGGTTAGAGCGGATGGGTATTGCTGACTTGGTGGCCAGAATGCCTAATCAACTGTCTGGCGGACAACAACAGCGTGTTGCCTTGGCAAGGGCGCTTGCTAGACAACCAAAGATCCTGCTCTTAGATGAGCCTTTTTCAGCAGTCGATGCGCCAACGCGTCAAAGTCTTTATAAAACTCTAGCCGAGCTTCGCAAGGATCTGAATATCCCCATTCTTCTAGTGACCCACGATTTACGCGAGGCAAACTTACTAGCCGATCGCATCACCGTGATTGATGCAGGCATTAGTCTGCAAACGGCATCGCCACATGTACTCTTTCAAAAACCACGAAACTCTCGAGTTGCAGAATTGGTTGGCATCAACAATATGTTTGAAGGCGTCTTTAACGCAGGCAACCTCACCTGGGATGGGTGCAACAAGCAATTTAATGTGATTGATAAAGGCAAGATCCCACCTGGTACACCAGTCGCTTGGGTTATTCCTCCCGAGGGTCTGAGTCTTCACCAAGATTCCAGCAATACCAGAATTCCAGCCGACGTTGAAAACATCAGCGCACTGGGACAGATTGCGGTTATCCAATTGCGTATCAAAGACAGTGATCACCGTATTACTTGGGAAGCTTCAGCGGCAGAAGTAAAGCGCCTATCGCTTGATATTGGTAGATCAACGTATCTTGAGTTGGATGAAAGCAAGATTCACATCATGCCACTGCGCCCCATCAACGATCCTCGCCACTTTCGCAACTAATCTTTGATTGAACGGGTTTGTGTTTGATTCAGCTTGGCTTTTGAGCAACTAGCCCGAGCAAAGCAGACATGCCGCTATGTCTAGCACCTTCAGACAATTCTTGCTCATAAGAAGTGAGATCCAAAATATTGAGTTCACTCGCTAGTTGACGTATACCCTCTTCGGTATAGAGATGCTCGAGCGCAGATGGACCACCAGTTTTGTATTCCAACTGCTTTGGGGTGTAGCCTTGAAGAATAAAAATACCACCGGGCTTTAATGCTAAATACACTTGTTTGAAGATGCGCTCGCGCATTGCTGGATCAGCAAATTGGATAAAGATGGCGATAATGGCATCGTAAGAATTTGCTTGCCAGTTCCACCCATCTGTATCGCAAAGTGTATGACTTAATTCTACGGAATTATCTTTGGCAAATTGCTTGGCTTTGGCCAATGCAATATCAGAGACATCAAAAGCATCGACTTGCATGCCCTGTTTAGCCAACCAAACACCATTACGCCCTTCGCCATCAGCAATACATAAGACTGCATTACCTGGTTTTAGACATTGTTTGGCTTGTTTGACGAGATATTCATTCGGCTCTTTACCGAAGATGAATTCTTCTTTATTAAAACGTTCGTTCCAAAACTTGGTTTGATCAGAAAAGCTCATATGGGAACTTGAATTACTTCTTCAAGCCACCGACAAGATCATTCTTCAGGTCGATCACATTCTCAAGACCCACCGCAATACGTACTAGGCCATCCGTAATGCCGGCAGCTTTACGAGCTTCAGGCGTTACACGGCAGTGCGTCGTGGTTGCTGGGTGTGTAATGGTCGTACGAGTATCGCCAAGGTTTGCAGTAATAGAGCAAAGCTTGGTTTGATTGATCAGTTTGAATGCAGCCTTCTTGCCACCCTTTAAGGTGAAAGACAAAATGGCGCCACCCGCCTTTTGCTGGCGTTTAGCCAAGACATGTTGCGGGTGTGACTTTAATCCTGGATGGTAAACACGTTCTACGCCAGGCTGTTTTTCTAGCCAGAGCGCTAAGTCCAAAGCATTCTGGCTTTGTTGCTTCATGCGCAACTCGAGAGTCTCAAGACCTTTTAAGAATACCCAGGCATTAAAAGCAGAAAGCGTTGGGCCAGCAGTACGAACGTACGGGAACACTTTGCCCATGACAAAGTCATTACTGCCGACGATTGCGCCACCAACAACCCTACCCTGACCGTCTAAGTATTTAGTTGCAGAGTGAATCACAACATCTGCGCCAAGAGCCAGTGGTTTTTGCAAGGCAGGCGTGCAGAAACAATTATCCACTGCGAAAAGTGCTTTAGCCTTCTTAGCAATTTTAGAAATCGCTTTAATGTCAGCAATCTCAGTTAAGGGGTTTGAAGGCGTCTCTAGATAAAAGAGTTTTGTATTGGGTTGAACGGCAGCCTGCCATGATTTAGCATCAGCCAAATCGACATACGTTGTTGTCACACCAAATTTACCCATGATGCTGCTAAATAACTGAATCGTTGCACCAAAAACCGAGCGCGAGCAAATCACATGATCGCCAGCCTGCAAATGGGCCATTGCTAGAGTCAAAATAGCAGCCATGCCAGATGAAGTCGCAATACATGCCTCACCACCCTCTAAAGCGGCCAATCGATCTTGAAACATGCTGACCGTTGGATTGGTAAAGCGGGAATAGATAAAGCCTTTGTCGGCATGAGCAAAACCATCAGCAGCGAGTTCAGCGCTATCAAAGCAGAAGCTAGATGTCAGAAACATCGCCTCTGAGTGCTCTTGATACTCGGCAGTACGGCGTGTACCGGCGCGAACTGCTAAGGTTTCGAGCGCAAGCTTAGAAAAGTCAGGTTTTTGGCGTTTAGTTTTACTAGTCATAAGGCTATTTTGACACCGAATTGCAGATTTGCCTCTGTGAGACGCATCCGCTGTCGCTTTTTAGTCTTCGGTAGCCAAATGCAAGTGGAGCTGAGAGCGAGCAAAGTCACTGGAGTCACGTTGGCGATCTGCTTGTGCCTCAGTAGTATTACGAGCCGCTTCTAAAGCATCCAAATAGGACTCATTAATATCACCAGTGATGTAATTACCGTCAAAGCATGAGGCTTCAAAGTGTTTAATATTGGGGTTGATATCACTCACAGCCCGTTTCATATCTTCAACACTTTGATAGATCAGCTGGTCTGCGCCGATCATTTTGTTGATCTCTTCATCTGTACGCCCATAAGCCACTAGCTCGCTACGGGTTGGCATATCAATGCCATATACGTTCGGAAAGCGCACTGGTGGCGCAGCTGATGCAAAGATCACTTTCTTAGCGCCTGACTCACGAGCCATTTGCACAATCTCAAAAGAGGTTGTGCCGCGAACAATCGAATCATCGACAATCAAGACCGTCTTGTCTTTAAATTCGACATGCATGGCGTTCAATTTTTGACGGACTGATTTTCTGCGTACAGCTTGGCCAGGCATGATGAAGGTGCGACCAATATAACGATTCTTAAAGAAGCCTTCGCGGTAGTCAACCCCTAAACGCTTAGCCACTTGCATTGCAGCAGGACGGCTTGAATCTGGAATCGGCATAACGACATCGATTTCGCCGGGAATGGTTTCTTTACGAATCTTCTCGGCAAGGTAATCGCCCATGCGCATCCGTACGTTGTAAACGTTGACACCATCAATCGTTGAATCTGGACGAGCCATGTATACATATTCAAAAATACATGGGGTAAGAACGGCATCTGTTGCGCATTGACGTGATGAGAAATTACCATCCAGGTCGATGTAAATTGCTTCGCCAGGATTAACGTCACGAACAAAGGTAAAGCCAAGACCTTCAAGCGCTACGGATTCGGAAGCCACCATCCATTCAGGACCCTTGGAGGTGTCTATCCGTCCAATACATAAAGGACGAATGCCGAATGGATCACGGAATGCCAGCAAACCATAGCCGGCGATCAGTGACACCACTGCGTAAGAGCCTTTCACACGCTTGGTAACGCCTGTAACAGCGTTAAACATCGCACTTTCATCTAATGCCGCACTATTAGTTTCTTTTTGAAGTTCATCGGCCAAAACGTTGAGCAATACTTCAGTATCAGAATTGGTATTGATATGACGACGATCGCGGTACGCCATCTCAACACGCAAGCTCGGCGCGTTGGTGAGATTACCGTTGTGCGCCAAAATAATGCCGTAAGGTGCGCTGACATAAAAAGGTTGAGCTTCTTCTTCACTACTGGCGGAACCTGCGGTTGGATAACGAACCTGCCCGATACCTGCGTTGCCATGCAGACTGCGCATGTTGCGTGTTCTAAAGACATCTCGAACCAAGCCATTGGCCTTATGCATCGTGAAAGAGTTGCCATGCATCGTGGCAATACCGGCAGCATCCTGTCCGCGATGTTGCAAGAGCAACAAGGCATCATAGAGAAGCTGATTTACTGGGGAATGGGAAACTGTTCCAATGACGCCGCACATAGACCTAAATCCCTATTTTTATTGAAGGTGTAACTGTGGGTGAAATTTTTGGCATTGCATCACCCAATTGCTTTGCCCAATCAGGCGGCAGCCAACTCTTAATTAAACCTGTAGCCATATCAACTGCAGGACGTGTAATCGCTTTTTGCCAAGCAACGCTCTGAGGTATTGGGGTTAAAGCGGCTAAGGTTGCCAAGATAACAATAATCAAGCCGCCACGTAACACGCCAAAGACCAAACCTAAAAAACGATCGGTCAAACTCAATCCTGCAGAAAGCAAAATCTTTTGTACTACCCCGCCTAAAAGACCGCAGGCAATCAAAGTCAACACAAACAGAATTAAAAAACTCACTCCAAGGCTTAAGAGTTCATCCATGTGAAAAGTGGATAACCATTCGGTCGAAAGATAGTTGGTGTAATGGTAAGCAACCCAAGAGGCAATAAACCATGAAGCCAAAGCCAAGACTTCTTTAAATAAGCCACGAGAAATTCCGACCAATGCAGAAACCAGGAGCACAACTAGGGTGAAGTAATCCACCGTAGTTAAGTTAAGGGTGGACAGGTGATCCATTAAGGTGAACCTACCTCAACTAGGCGGGGCGTTAAGCCCATCGCCTTTACCTTTTTCTCTGCGGTATCAGCAGAGTCTTTGTCGGGGAATGGGCCGGCACGGAGTAGAAATAAGGTTACGCCGTCAGCACCCTTTTTAGTTGTAACAACATTTGGAATCTTTTGGGCTTTTAGCTTTGAAACCCAACCATTGACTCGATCTTCCGAAGCAAATGCCCCAATCTGCAAAATAAACTTACCAGACCCAGTCGAGGCCGCGGCAGGTTTAGCTGGGGTATCGGCTTTAGGCTTTGTGGTGGATACAACCACCTCTTCGCCAGCAGCCAATCCTAAGGCGGGAGATTTGTTTACTGTAGGTGTTGGTGCAGGCACTGTCTTGGTTTCAGTTACTGGCGCGCTTACTGGAGTAGAGGCAACTTTAACTGGGAGCGGATCCTTCTCTTTGGGGGCTGGGTCTGGTGAGATCTTGGCCTCAGTCTTCTCTACAGTCTTTACTTCTGGAGCTGGTGTGTTTGCCACTGGATTAGGCAGGCTAGTAACAATATTGACGGCAATATCATTACTCACTGCTTTGGGCTTGTTATCAAGAATTCTGGGGAGTCCAACGACGGCTACGAGGACCAATACCGCTGCACCGATAAGACGATGTCTGGCGCGTTGTTGCTCTGGATCTTCGGTAAGCGCTTCTTCCTGAGTCTCAAATGAGCGCTGCAGTGCACGTGGGGTAAATTTTTTAGTGGTGCGTCTTGCCCCTACTGAGCCTCTGTCAAGGTCATCAGACTGCGGTTTCCGCTTAAAAAGCTTCGGTAAACGAATCATTAATCAATGCGCCTGGTTGGTTCTATATGCCATTACGCCAGCAACTGTATAGAAAGATCCGAAGGTCACAATTCTATCACCCTCACCCGCTTTAGACAGGGCTTTTTGATACGCTGCAGCAGGATCTAAAAAGGTCTCAATGCCGCCATCATCGCCGTTTTTGACCGCTACACCAAGGTTTTGGAGCTTGGTAGCCAGATCATGTGCGCTGGCTGCTCGGGGAGTAGGCAAATCAGTGCAAAACCAGAAGTCCACAATATTTAACAAGGGCTTGATTACGCCCTCAATATCTTTATCTGCCATTGCCCCAAAAACGGCGTAGGTATAGGGGTGGTAACCCATCCGTTCAAGGCTTTGAGCCAAAGTAGAGGCTGCATGAGGGTTATGAGCAACATCGAGGACAACCGTAGGTTGACCTGGGAGTACTTGGAAGCGCCCTGGCAGCTCAACCATGGCAAAGCCATTGCGGATGTCCTGTGCGCTGACTGGTAAACGCTGATGGAGTGCCATCAAGGCAGCAATCACCGCCGAAGCATTGAGTATTTGATTTGCGCCTCTTAAAGCAGGGTAACCGAGACCACTAAAACGCTTTTTGCGCCCTGCCCAGCCCCACTGCTGTTTATCACCCTGAAAGTTATAGTCTCGACCTTGCAACCAAAGATCGCAGCCTAATTTTTCAGCATAGTCGATCAAGGTTTGGGGTGGCACTGGATCACCACAGATGGCAATTTGCCCAGGCCGAAATATGCCAGCTTTTTCTAGAGCAATCGCTTCACGCGTACCACCCAAGAAATCAGCATGATCAACATCAATGCTGGTAACAATGGCGCAGTCAGCATCCACAATATTGACGGCGTCTAAGCGACCACCCATGCCCACTTCCAATACCACTGCATCTAACTGCGCCTTAGCAAAAAGATGCATGATGGCTAGAGTCGTGAATTCAAAATAAGTTAATGTCGGTGCATCTACCAAGCTCACACGGGCATTTTCTACGGCAGTGAAATGCTCTAACAAGAGGGCGTCGCTGACCTCTTCTCCATTGAGCTTCGCGCGCTCATTAAATTTCAAGAGGTGGGGTGACATGTGACATCCGACACGATAGCCAGATGAAATCAAAATACTTTCTAAATAAGCACAGGTAGAGCCTTTGCCATTCGTGCCCGCAACAGTGATGACAGGGCAATCAAATTGAAGTCCTAGCGCCGCCTTAACCCGGCTAATGCGCTCAAGACCCATGTCGATGCCAACAGGATGGGCAGTTTCTAGGTGACTAAGCCAAGCCTCAAGGCTGGAAAAAAGGATTGGGGCTTGGTGGGCAGTGCTCAAGTGCGTTAAACAGCTACGCTACCTGCCACAGACGGCTCTGGTAATTTTTGCAGCAAGGCAAGCAAGCGGGCGATTTCCGCGCGCATCTGGCGACGATCAACAATCATGTCAATTCCGCCTTTTTGCATCAAGAACTCAGAACGCTGAAAACCTTCCGGTAATTTTTCTCGGACGGTTTGCTCAATCACGCGGGGACCAGCAAAACCAATCAAGGCTTTAGGCTCGGCCATTACTACGTCACCCATGAAGGCAAAGCTTGCCGAGATACCGCCCATCGTTGGGTCGGTCAGAACACTGATGTATGGCAAACCTTTTTTGGATAATAAGGTCAACATCGAATTGGTTTTAGCCATCTGGAATAAAGACAGCAAACTTTCTTGCATGCGCGCACCACCAGTTGCAGTGACGCAAATAAAGGCGCATTTCTTATCAATGGCTTCTTGAACGCCACGCACAAATCGCTCACCAACAACTGAACCCATTGAACCGCCCATGTATTGAAACTCAAAACATGCGGCAACTACGGGGATGGATTCAATCTTGCCGCCAAGAACCACTAAAGCCTCTGACTCGCCAGAAGCATCATTAGCTTCCTTCAAGCGATCCGGATATTTTTTAGAGTCTTTGAATTTCAGTGGATCGATTGGATAGATATCTGCGCCAATCTCATAACGGCCTTTTGGATCTAGCAAGCCATCTAAACGCTGACGCGCACCAATCCGCATGTGATGGCTGCATTTAGGGCAAACCGATAAATTAGCCTCGATATCAGTGCTGTACAGAACGGTTTCACAGCTGGGGCACTTGACCCATAAACCTTCAGGCACTGACTTGCGATTCGCAGGGTCAGTGTGTTGAATTTGTGGTGGGAGTAATTTATCGATCCAGCTCATGTCTTTTAGCTATCCAAGGCGACGCGAATTTCACGTATAAAGGTTTCAAGTGATTGTACTGCCTGGCCTGGGGGTGAATCTTCTAAAATCCGGATAATTCGGCTACCAATCACCACAGCATCAGCTGTGTTCGATACTGCCTTGGCGCTAGCAGCATCATTGATGCCAAAACCTACAGCAATCGGAATCTCAGTAGACTCCCGAATTTTCGGAATAATACTGGCCACATCTTGAGTATTGAGGTGGGAGGCGCCGGTTACGCCGCGCATAGACACATAATAGATATAACCAGAAGCTATTTTGGCAGCCTCTTTAATTCGTTCTAGTGATGATGTCGGTGCCAACAAGAAAATCGGGTCGACTCCGGCAATACGCATGCGCGCAGCAAAATCGACACACTCTTCTGGTGGATAGTCGACTATCAACACCCCGTCAACGCCTGCATCTTTAGCCTCAGTCGCAAAGCGTTCGGCACCCATTTGCTCAACAGGGTTTGCATAGCCCATCAATACAACTGGTGTAGCTGCATCAGTTTTGCGAAATGCTTTCACCATCTCTAAGCAGCTATGTAAAGTCACACCTTTTGCTAAAGCTCTTTCAGAAGATCGCTGAATCACAGGACCATCAGCCATCGGATCAGAAAACGGCACGCCTAACTCAATCACATTGGCACCGCCACGCACTAAGGCATGCATTAACTCCACGGTGATGTTTGGATCAGGATCGCCTGCAGTAATAAAAGGAATGAGTCCTTTTTTGCCGGATGCTTTTAATTCTTTAAAGAGTGCGGTAATTTTTGACATCACTTAACCTTCTGAACCCGTTGCTTGCGCAACCGTATGCATATCTTTATCACCGCGACCTGAGAGGTTCACCAGAATCGTTTTATCTTTTCCGAGGGTTGGCGCCATCTTGCAGGCGTAGGCAATTGCATGCGCAGACTCCAGCGCAGGAATAATGCCTTCAATCTGACAGCAATCATGGAATGCCTTGAGTGCTTCTTCGTCAGTAATAGCCACGTAGTCCGCACGACCAGAGTCTTTTAACCATGCGTGCTCAGGACCAACACCGGGATAGTCCATGCCTGCAGAAACAGAATGGGTTTCAGAGATTTGACCGTTCTCGTCTTGCAGCAAATAGGTGCGATTGCCATGTAGTACGCCAGGCTTGCCAACACAGAGAGCTGCAGAATGCAAACCACTATTAAGTCCATGGCCGGCAGCTTCTACACCAATCAGTTTGACCTCAGGGAAATCAATATAAGGATAAAAAATGCCCATCGCATTGGATCCTCCACCAACACAAGCCAGCACATAATCTGGTTGACGACCTGTCATCTCAGGCATCTGGACTTTGCACTCTTCACCGATGACACTTTGAAAATCACGCACCATCATCGGGTAAGGATGAGGCCCTGCAACAGTACCAATAATGTAGAAGGTATTGTCCACGTTGGTAACCCAATCGCGCATCGCTTCATTGAGTGCGTCTTTTAAGGTTTTAGTACCAGACTCAACCGGTACAACTTTGGCGCCGAGCAACTTCATGCGATAGACATTTTGCGCCTGACGGGCCACATCGACTGAGCCTTGGTATACCGTGCAATCCAAACCAAAACGCGCGCAGATCGTCGCAGTAGCAACACCATGCTGCCCTGCTCCTGTTTCTGCAATAATGCGTGGCTTACCCATGCGCTTAGCCAACATCGCTTGGCCAATCACGTTGTTAATTTTGTGCGCGCCAGTATGGTTTAAGTCTTCACGCTTAAGATAAATTTGTGCGCCACCCAACATCTCACTCCAGCGCTTGGCGTGATAAACCGGTGATGGACGACCAACAAAGTGTTTTAGCTCATAGTGAAACTCTTCCATGAACTCTGGATCATGTTGATATTTAGCATAAGCTTCTTTGAGCTCATCCAAGGCGTACATGAGTGTTTCGGATACAAACACACCACCATAGGGACCGAAGTGTCCTCTTGCATCTGGCTTGTCGTACATAGCTACCTTTGTGATTTAGTTACAGCAAATTGATTAGGGTGTTGACTGCGCATCTGCTGCTCGAACAGCTTTGATGAATTCAGTCATCAACGTAGGGTCTTTAACGCCCCTGCTGCTTTCAACGCCACTAGAGACGTCAACCGCGCAAGGATGTAGGCGTGCAATCGCCTCGCCCACGTTGTGCGTGTTCAATCCACCACTCAAAACGACCCGATGCGCGTTTGCGCTTACCCATGTCTGTGGAATTCCTTGCCAATCAAAAGGAACGCCCCCACCGCCGTAACCCTCAACCAGGGCATCTAGCAAAAAGGCGTTTGCTTGCCCATATTGTAGGGAAAATTCGTCAAAAGCGAAGCCTGATCCTACTCTTGCTGCTTTCATCCAGGGTTGGCTATCCGCTAATCTGGCGCAATCTTGGGGGCTTTCATCGCCGTGAAACTGCCAGAGAGTGATCGGTGCAATGGCCTTAATTGCCTCAAATTCGGCTTCTGAGGCGTTTACAAGCAAGCCAACCGCATCGACTCCTGTGGGTAGGCGTGAGATTAACTGGGCGGCAATATTCGGCGTTACGGCCCTAGGGCTTGGTGGATAGAACACAAAACCGACGGCATCAACCCCTGCAGCAACAGCAGCATCAATGTCAGCCGGGGTCTTTAAACCACAAATTTTGACCCGAGTTCGACCCGGAGAGTATGTCAATAAGCCCATAAGGTGATGATAAGGCTAAGCCTCTTTAATAGTCTTTCAGAAGAATCGGTGGTAACCAAGAATTTTCTAGCCAGGGCTCAGGAATAGCAAATTCATCTGGATAGGCAATTTTGGCTAAGTACAGACCATCCGGGGCAAATGTCGGCGCAGCAACCCTTCTATCTTTAGCAGCCAACACCTCAGACATCCACTCTGACGACTGCTTACCTGTAGCAATCATCAGAAAAGTGCCAACGAGATTTCTGACCATATGGTGCAAAAAAGCATTGCCACGTATCTTGAAATACAACCAAGGCTGAGCTGAAATGATCTCAATTGAATACAGGGTTTTGATCGGGCTCTTAGCCTGACACTCAGAGGATCTGAAAGATGAAAAGTCATGCTCGCCAATCAGACATTGCGCAGCTGCTTCCATCGCAGGAACATCAAACCATTTATCAGCGGGCATCATCAAATAACCAGCACGCGCAGCAGCCATCGGTGATCGACATGGTCCAGCGTGCATTGCATAAATATAAGTACGCTCGTAGGCAGAAAAACGTGCACTGAATTCTTCCGAGACTGGTTTAGCCCAGTTCACCACAATTGAGTCTGGCAAAAAAGAATTAATCCCCCTTACCCATGACCAGTCTTCACGCTCTACATTGACATCAAAATGCACCACTTGGCCCAACGCGTGGACTCCCGTATCGGTTCTGCCCGCAGTGATGACTCGAACGAGTTCGTCCGTAGAGTTATCGCCGACAAATCGGGTAATAGCGGCCTCTAATTTATCTTGAACAGTATTAAGGCTGAGTTGTGACTGCCAACCAGAATAGGAGCTACCGTCGTATTGCAGGCCAAGGGCGATGCGCATGGCCAGGCCTTAGTGGCTGCGGTGCTGAAGCTCAGACAGCAAACTCTGAGCTTCAATCGTCATCGCAGGATCAACAGCGTTACTCAAAGCTAATACTTCAGCCAGTGACTTCTTAGCAGCAGCAAAATCTTCAATCGTGATGTAAGCACGCGCCAGATTTAACTTCACACGCAAAGTATCTGCCAACGCACTGTCTGAAATATTCGCACTACCAGGAGTTGATAAAGCGTTGGGAATGGGGGTTGTTACAGCAAGAGGCTTTGCTAGATCTAAATCAATTCCAGCAAACAAGGCCTTTGCTCTCTCGGGCATTGCAATAGCCGGTGCCTCTGTAGCCTTAGTATGCACATGAATGGGTTTTGAATAATCTTGCAGCTCTGAGCGGCGTGCATTGCGAGCCAAGAACCAGAGCAATAGCCCCGTGAAAGCGATCAATGCAATAGCAACAGCTGCTGGTGCAAAGTTACCTAAACCAAAGTTGGGCTCCGCAGGTTTTTGCTGTTGTGTTTTTTGCAATAGCCCTTGAAGATCAGCAATACGCTTTTCTAATTCCGCTACACGTGCACGTGTCTGCTCAAGCTGTTTTTCCTGAGCAACCAACTCCTCGGTATAGCGGCGCTGCTCAGCATTACCTTCAGTACTTGAGCCAATCTTGAGACGATCCGCTGGAGCGCTTTCTTGATTTACAGTCTTACCTTTAGCAAGCTCTAAGCCCCCTGTCTTGGCTGTCTGATCAGCGTTTAACTGCGCATAGGCATCTGCGACAAAATGATTTGCCTCAGCCGGGCTAATGGAGCGCAATAAGGCTTGACTGGGTTTGCTTAATTCAGCACCGGCAGCAAGTCGGTTAATACTGCCACTAGCAAAAGCATCTGGATTGGCTTTAAACAGAGCCACAATCGTTTGATCCAAGGTAGCACCATCCAACTGCGGCGTGATTTGTGCGGCGATCTCTGAAAGCGTTTGACCTGGCTTAACAGTAATTTTTTGTACATCCCCCAATAACAAGGTGAATGTTTTACTGATGCTGCCAGATGACCAGTTCAAATTCAGCAAAAGATCCAAGAACGGATCATCTGTCATTGGAACTGCATCAACCGTCTCTACCAATACCATCAAGCGTTCTTGTTTATTCCGATAGACCATCGCTTGAGGATTTAAATCCAAAATCTTGCTGGAGATACCTAGACGAGAATACGCAGCCTTATTAGGTATGGCCACATTCAGACTATTGAGAACGCTTTGATCCTCTGGGGCTAGACGAATCGGAATTTCAACCCGAAGCGGCTCGCCTGGTCGGGATAATAGTTGCGGCGGACCCAATGTCAGTGCAGCAGTTGCACAAGACCAACTTAGTAAAACTAAGCAAAGCGCTTTTGTAAAACCCAGTTGGAGTAATCGAAACATTAAGCCTCGAGCAAAATACGCAACATGCGACGTAGTGGCTCAGCGGCGCCCCATAACAACTGATCGCCAACTGTGAAAGCGCCTAGATACTCTGGGCCCATTGCCAACTTGTGCAAACGACCAATCGGCACAGTCAAAGTACCACTTACGGCTGCAGGCGATAAATCGCGCTCAGTAGTCTCACGATCGTTTGGAACCACTTTTACCCATTGATTGTCATTGGCTAAAATGGCTTCGATTTCCTGAATGGGGATATCTTTCTTCAACTTAACGGTGAGGCCCTGTGAGTGACAACGCATAGCGCCAACACGCACACATAAACCATCCACTGGAATACTGCCAGGCGTGCGGAAGGCTGGACGACCAAGAATCTTATTAAATTCAGCGCCGCCCTTCCACTCTTCTTTGGTTTGCCCATTCTCAACAGGAACATCAATCCAAGGAATCAAGCTACCTGCTAAAGCGGTATTGCGGAAGTTTTTCTTCGGAAAATCTGCCGAACGCAAAGTTGCGGTCACTTTGCGATCAATATCCAAGATCCATGAAGAAGGGTCAGCTAACTCGGTTGCGACGCTATCGCGCAAAGCACCCATCTGCAAAAGTAATTCACGCATGTTCTGTGCACCAGCACCAGATGCAGCCTGGTAAGTCATGGCGCTAATCCACTCAACCATGTCAGCTTTGACTAAGCCGCCCATCGCCATCATCATTAAGCTCACGGTACAGTTGCTACCAATCCAGTTCTTACCGCCAGCAGCTAATGCCTTGTCGATTACAGGGCGATTGACTGGGTCTAAAACCAAAACAGCATCATCTTTCATGCGCAATGCACTAGCGGCATCGATCCAATGACCAGTCCAGCCCGCTGCACGCAGTTTCGGGAACACATCATTGGTATAGTCGCCGCCTTGGCAAGTCAAAATGATGTCGCAGCGTGCAAGTGCCTTGATGTCATTGGCATCTTGCAGGGTGTTTTCATTCTTAGTCACTTTTTGGCCATTCAGCAGAGGCACGGCGCCGCCCGCTTGGCTAGTGCTAAAAAATACCGGCTCAATCAGATCGAAATCTTTTTCAGCCAACATTCTTTCCATGAGAACACTGCCGACCATACCGCGCCAGCCAACTAAGCCTACTAAGGGAATATTTGTATTTGCCATGATGATTGCTATTTAATAAATGGAATTCGGTTGAATAGATTAAGCGAGCGCCGCCACAACAGCGTTACCCATTTCCACAGTAGAGACTTTTTTCGTGCCTTCGGTATAAATATCGGCCGTACGCAAGCCTTGTGACAATACTTTTTGTACTGCCGCTTCAATACGATCGGCTTGCTCAGGCATGCCCAAGGAGTAGCGCAGCATCATGGCAGCAGACAGGATCGTTGCCAAAGGATTAGCAATACCTTTGCCAGCAATATCCGGAGCAGAACCATGACTCGGCTCATACAGGCCCTTGTTATTTTTATCTAAAGACGCTGAAGGCAGCATACCAATAGAACCCGTCAACATTGCGGCCTCATCAGAAAGAATGTCGCCAAAGAGGTTGCCAGTCACAACAACGTCAAATGCCTTGGGAGCCTTCACCAGTTGCATCGCAGCGTTATCCACGTACATATGGGATAACTCTACATCCGGATAATCCTTGGCAACCCGAATCATGACTTCACGCCAGAGTTGGGATGTTTCCAAAACGTTGGCTTTATCAACACTACAAACTTTTTTACCACGCTTGCGCGCTGCTTCAAAGGCAACACGACCAATACGCTCAACTTCCGGCTCGCTGTAATGCATCATGTCGTAGCCTTCGCGAGCACCTTTAAACAAAGGCAACTCTGAAGTCCGAATACCGCGTGGCTGACCAAAGTAAATATCGCCATTGAGTTCGCGAATAATCAAAATATCTAAGCCGCCAACAATCTCTGCTTTCAGGCTCGAGGCTGCAGTAAGTTCGTCATAGCAAATCGCTGGACGGAAATTAGCAAATAACTCTAAGTGCTTACGCAAACCTAAGATCGCCTGTTCTGGGCGAAGCTCACGCGCTAAGGTGTCGTACTTCCAGTCGCCAACGGCGCCAAATAAAATTGCATCCGCTTTTTTTGCCAACTCTAAAGTGGCTGGTGGCAATGGATGGCCAGAAATATCATAAGCAGCGCCACCAACGGGGGCTGATTCAAGATCAAATTTAGGGCCGAGCGCGTTTAATACCTTAACGGCTTCAGCAACGATTTCCGGGCCGATACCATCGCCCGGGAGGACTGCAATTTTCATGAAAGGCCTTTAACTCTATAAAACTACGGCAGTTGTGTCGCAAGCCAAGGCATTTTGAGGATGCGCTCAGCTTCATAAGCCTTGATTTTATCTGCATGTTGCAGGGTTAAGCCAATATCGTCCAAGCCGTTGAGTAGGCAGAACTTTCTAAAAGGAGCCACTTCAAAACTGTAGGCTGCGCCGTCAGGAGCGATGACTTGCTGGGCTGCAAGGTCAATAGTGAGCTGATAGCCGCTAAAAGCCAGGGTTTCGTTAAACAGGTGGTCAACCTGCAATTCAGTCAAAACAATCGGTAAAAGACCATTTTTAAAGCAGTTATTATAAAAAATATCTGCAAAACTGGGGGCAATCACTGCTCTAAAACCGTATTGGTCTAAGGCCCAAGGTGCATGTTCACGAGAGCTGCCACAACCAAAATTCTTGCGGCCCAACAAGATGCTGGCGCCTTTATAACGCGCTTGGTTCAAAACAAAATCGGGATTAATGGGTCGATTGCTGCAATCTTGGCCCGGTTCACCATGGTCAAGATAACGCCACTCATCAAATAAATTTTGGCCAAAGCCAGTCTTTTTGATGGACTTTAGAAACTGTTTAGGAATGATCGCGTCAGTATCAACGTTCTCCCGATTTAAGGGAGCAACCAATCCTTTGTATACCGTAAATTTTTCCATGATGATCTTTTGCTGAATTTTTTCTTGGCTTACTTAACAGGCGTCACCACAACATCTTTCCCTTTTGTTTGGGATTGATTGTTGGTTTGCGATGTATTGGAACCACCCATTGAATTACCCATGGTCTGCATATCTTTGCCAAGACCCTCCATCATGTTGGAGCAGGCCGAGAGAATGATTCCAGCTACAGCAACTATCAGGAGTTTTTTAATCACGGTAAGCGAAGATAAATTCATCACTGTGCTTTCTTAAGAAATCTTACGAATGTCAACGAAGTGTCCTTCAATCGCTGCAGCAGCAGCCATCGCAGGGCTAACCAAATGCGTTCTACCACCATTGCCCTGTCGACCTTCAAAATTACGATTAGAAGTGGAAGCGCAACGCTCACCCGGCTCAAGACGATCGGCATTCATTGCCAGACACATAGAGCAACCCGGTTCACGCCATTCAAAACCAGCAGCCTTAAATACGCGATCCAAGCCTTCTCGTTCTGCTTGGGCTTTGACCAAACCTGAGCCCGGCACCACAATTGCCAATTTCACATGCGGAGAAACTTTTTTACCTAGGCGATCAACAACCTTAGCTGCAGCGCGCATATCTTCAATGCGACTATTGGTGCAAGAGCCGATAAATACTTTATCAACAGCAATATGGCTGATCGGTGTATTGGGTACGAGATTCATGTACTCCAAAGCACGCTCCATGGCGGTTCGCTTATTGGCATCACGCTCTTTTTCAGGATCCGGTACACGGTCGCTGATATCGAGAACCATTTCTGGTGAAGTGCCCCAGGTTACTTGGGGTGCAATCTCTTCTGCGCGTAACTCTACAACGGCATCAAACTTCGCATCAGCGTCAGAATGCAGAGTGCGCCAATATTGCATAGCGTGTCTCAGCGCTTCGCCTTTAGGTGCGTAAGGACGGCCTTGAATGTATTCAATGGTAGTTTCATCTACAGCAACTAGTCCGGCGCGCGCACCTGCTTCAATCGCCATATTGCAGACAGTCATACGACCTTCCATCGACAAGCTACGAATGGCTTCACCCGCAAATTCAATGGTGAAACCAGTACCGCCAGCAGTGCCAATCTTCCCGATCACTGCGAGAACAATATCTTTAGCAGTACTACCAGGTTGCAAACGGCCGTCAACGCGAACCAGCATATTTTTGCTCTTTTTCATGAGCAAAGTTTGAGTCGCTAATACGTGCTCCACCTCTGAAGTGCCAATACCAAATGCTAGTGCGCCAAATGCACCATGTGTGCTGGTATGTGAATCGCCACAGACTACAGTCATACCTGGCAATGTAGCGCCCTGCTCTGGTCCAATCACGTGAACGATGCCTTGACGCACATCATTCATTTTGTATTGCGTGATACCGAAAGCATCACAGTTTTGATCCAGGGTATCTACTTGAAGCTTGGAAATCGGGTCAGTGATCCCTTCAGAACGATCCGTTGTAGGGACGTTGTGATCAGAAACTGCTAGATTGGCAGAGATGCGCCATACCGGACGCCCAGCGAGATTCAGACCTTCAAAAGCTTGAGGGCTAGTGACTTCATGCAACAACTGACGATCAATATAGATCGTCGCTGTGCCATCATCTTCTGAGTAAACAACGTGGTCATCCCACAATTTGTCGTAAAGAGTACGGGACATAGAGTTCTTTATTTGCCTTATTTACGCACAGAAATGTTGGGAACTTTGCGTGAAGTCTCACCAACATACAGCTGACGAGGACGTCCAATCTTGTATTCAGGATCAGTAATCATCTCTTCCCACTGAGCAATCCAACCTACAGTTCTTGCCAAGGCAAAAATACAGGTAAACATTTCTGTTGGGATACCTAATGCGCGCTGAACAATACCTGAGTAGAAGTCAACGTTTGGATAAAGTTTACGGCTGACGAAATACTCATCTTCCAAAGCAATCTTTTCAAGAGTCATTGCCAACTTAAATAATGGATCATCTTGTAGACCGAGTTCTTCCAATACTTCATAGCAAGTCTCACGCATCAATTTGGCACGTGGATCAAAGTTCTTGTAGACACGATGGCCAAAGCCCATCAAGCGAACGCTTGAATTCTTATCTTTTACTTGTGCAATGAATTCATGAATCTTATCAACGCCGCCATTAGCCTGAATATCATTCAACATCTGCAAGCAAGCTTCATTTGCGCCACCGTGAGCTGGACCCCAGAGGCAAGCGATACCAGCGGAAATAGCCGCAAATGGATTTGTACCCGAAGAGCCACATAAACGAACGGTTGAAGTAGAAGCGTTTTGTTCGTGATCAGCATGCAAAGTAAAGATGCGATCTAAAGCCCGTACCAACACTGGATTAACTTTGTACTCTTCACAGGGAGTAGCAAACATCATGCGCATGAAGTTAGCCGTGTATGACAAAGAGTTATCTGGATAGATAAACGGTTGTCCTACTGAATATTTATAGGCCATTGCCACCAATGTTGGCATCTTGGCGATTAAACGAATCTGAGCTACTTCGCGCGCTTTTTCATCGGTATAGTCAATTTCGTCATGGTAGAAAGCGGCCATGGCGCCAACCAAACCTGTCAATACAGACATTGGGTGTGCATCGCGACGGAAACCACGCAAGAAGAATTGCATTTGTTCGTGAACCATGGTGTGGTGCATCACCAATTCTTCAAAGCCTTGTTTCTGAGCAGCGTTTGGTAACTCGCCGTTCAATAACAAGTAACAAACTTCCAAGAAGTCACAGTTATTCGCTAAATCTTCAATCGGATAGCCGCGATAGAGCAACTCGCCCTTATCGCCATCGATATAGGTGATCTTGCTATTGCATGAGGCTGTAGACAAAAAACCGGAGTCATAAGTGAACTTGCCGGTTTGACCGTAGAGTTTACGAATGTCAATAACATCTGGACCAACCGTGCCTTTATAAATAGGCAGATCAATATCTGGTGTGCCGTCTGAGAACGACAATTTAGCCTTGATGTCTGATTCAATCATTTTCGATCCTCTACTCTTTCAAAAATATAAGTAATACACCTATTATTCATGCCACCTTGATGCGTGTGCACCAAAATGTTGATTTACTTTTCCTTCAACTTCAACATCAAGCATTTAAAAGCCTCTGTGTCAGCAGACTCTTTAAGCGCCGCAACTGTATCTTTGCGCCCAATCAACAAATCCATTAAATCATTGTCTTCAAGCGCTAAAAGTTGGCCAAGCACTTTGCCGTCTTCTGCATTCAATTGATCACCATAGCGATCAAAAAAACGCCGCAGAATTAAATCATTCTCAAGCAAGCCTCTGCGGGCATCACTCTTTAAACGATATAACTCTGCATTGCTTAGGGTCATACTGCCCTACGTACCATCAATTCCTTGATCTTGCCAATTGCTTTGGTAGGGTTCAAATGCTTAGGACAGACGTCAACGCAGTTCATGATGGTATGGCAACGGAACAGGCGATATGGGTCTTCCAAATTATCTAAACGCTGTGCTGTTTCTTCATCGCGACTATCCGCAATAAAGCGATAGGCCTGGAGTAAACCAGCTGGGCCAACAAACTTGTCAGGGTTCCACCAGAATGATGGGCATGAAGTTGAGCATGATGCACACAAGATGCACTCATACAAACCATTTAACTCTTCACGCTCTTCAGGGCTCTGAAGACGCTCTTTTTCTGGAGGTGGGTTGTCATTGACCAAGTATGGCTTGATGGACAAATATTGCTTGAAGAATAATGTCATGTCGACGATCAAATCACGCACGACTGGCAAGCCAGGCAATGGGCGCAAAGTAATTACTTTAGGCAAGGTCAACATATTGGTTAAACAAGCCAAACCGTTTTTGCCGTTAATGTTCATCGCATCAGAACCGCAGACACCTTCGCGGCATGAGCGGCGATAGGTAATGGACTCGTCTTGCTTTTTCAAAGAAATCAAGGCATCCAATAACATCCGCTCACCAGTGAGTTCTAACTCATAGCGTTCCATGCGTGGTGCTGCATCGACATCTGGGTCGTAACGGTAAATTTCAAATATACGAATATCACTCATTTTTAATTTCTCTTCGCTTAGAAAGTGCGGTCTTTAGGAGGGAAGGACTCAACCGTCAATGGTTTCAATTGAACTGGCTTATAAGCCAAGCGATTCGCCTCGCTATACCAAAGCGTATGCTTCATCCAATTGTCATCATCGCGATGCTGGTGGTCATCATGTGAGTGGGCGCCACGACTTTCTTTGCGAGCTGCCGCAGAAACCATGGTTGCATTAGCAGTCTCAACAAGGTTGGCAACTTCCAAAGCTTCAATACGAGCTGTATTGAAGATCTGCGATTTATCTTTGACCCACAAATGTTTAGCGCGCTCAGTGAGCTTAGCCATCTGACGAACGCCCTCATCCATCAATTCCTGATTGCGGAATACACCAGCGTATTTTTGCATCGTCTTGCGAATGTCATTTGCAACGTCTTGTGCGTATTCACCTGAAGTGGAGTTATCCAATTGAGCAACGCGCTCAAGAGTCTGCTCACCAGCATTAGCAGGTAATGGCTTGAATTCTTTATCCTTCAAATTCATGCCAACAATATGATTGCCAGCTGCACGACCAAATACCAAGAGGTCGAGTAATGAATTGGTACCCAAACGGTTGGCACCGTGGACGGATACACAAGAGCACTCGCCAATAGCGTACAAGCCATTAATCACTTCGTTATGAATACCATTGGCAGGGATAACTACTTGACCATTGATATTGGTAGGAATGCCGCCCATTTGGTAGTGAATGGTTGGCACAACCGGAATTGGCTCTTTAGTCACATCAACGTTTGCAAAGTTAATACCAATCTCATAGACAGATGGCAAACGTTTCATGATGGTCTCGGCACCGATGTGGGTCAAATCCAAAACCACATAGTCGCCGTTAGGACCGCAACCGCGACCCTCTTTAATCTCTTGATCCATACAACGGGATACGAAATCACGTGGGGCTAAGTCTTTATAAGTTGGTGCATAACGTTCCATGAAACGTTCACCATCTTTATTACGCAAAATACCGCCCTCACCGCGACAGCCTTCTGTGAGCAATACACCCGCACCAGCTACGCCAGTTGGGTGGAATTGCCAGAACTCCATGTCTTCCAATGGAATGCCAGCACGTGCTGCCAGACCCATACCGTCACCAGTATTAATAAAGGCATTGGTTGAAGCATCCCAAATACGCCCTGCACCACCTGTTGCCAACATCACCACTTTGGCCTCTAGAATGTAGAGCTGTCCTGTTTCCATCTCCAGCGCTGTCACGCCGACTACGTCGCCAGCATCATCGCGGATGATGTCAAGTGCTAACCACTCAACAAAGAAATTGGTTTTAGCGCGTACGTTGCGCTGATACAAAGTGTGCAACATGGCATGACCGGTTCGGTCAGCTGCAGCACAAGCACGCTGAACTGGTTTCTCGCCATAATTTGCTGTGTGACCACCAAATGGGCGCTGATAAATAGTGCCATCTGGGTTACGGTCAAAAGGCATACCAAAGTGCTCTAACTCGTAAACCACTTTTGGAGCTTCACGACACATGAACTCAATGACGTCTTGGTCACCTAACCAATCAGAGCCTTTGATAGTGTCATAGAAGTGATAGTGCCAATTGTCTTCGCTCATATTGCCTAAAGAGGCACCAATACCGCCCTGCGCTGCAACTGTGTGTGAACGTGTTGGGAAAACTTTTGTTAATACCGCAACGTTCAAGCCGGCTTCTGCTAATTGCAAAGAAGCGCGCATTCCTGAACCACCTGCGCCAACAATCACCGCATCAAAACGGCGGCGTGGCAATGCTTTTTTAATCGCGGTCATCTAATTACACTTTCCACAAAATTTGTACGGCGTATGCCGCACACGCTACAAGATACAAAACACTGAATACTTGAAGTGTTAAACGAATGCTGACTGGCTTGATGTAATCCATCCAGATGTCACGAATGCCGATCCAAGCGTGATAGAACAAGCTAATGAATGTCACCAGCGTTAACAGCTTCATGAATTGGTTGCTAAATAAGCCCGCCCAACCTTCATAGGTAGCGCTGCCCGTAATGCAATAGTCGACCAATAAAACAACTGTGAACACCACCATCACAATCGCAGTAATGCGTTGGATGATCCATTCTTTAAGGCCGTAATGAGCACCTACAACTAAGCGCTTTGGTCCAATTTGATAAATAGGCATGAAATTTCCTTAATGAATGAGCGCTTAGTACAAGCCGAATAATTTGAGGCCAACCACTGCGGTCAGGGCTACGCCAATGCAGAAAACAACAATTGCCGAACGATTCGCTTCATGCTTCTCTACGCCGATTTCTAAATCGAGCAAGAGATAACGAATGCCTGCGCAGAAATGGTGCAAGAAACACCAAATCAAGCCGAGACAAATGATTTTGACTAAAACGTTGCCAGTGATAGCTTGGAAATTTTGATAGCTCAACTCAGAAGCAAGACTCTGATCGAAGATATAGAGAATGAACGGCAGCATCAGAAATAAAACTGCACCACTAATGCGATGAAGGATGGAAACTTTGCCAGCCCAAGGGAGGCGGTACTTTACTAACTGGGCGAGGCCAATATTTCGGTAAACCGGTTTGGCACTCTTTACTTCCTGATTTGCATCAACCATGTGTCATCTCAATCGTTAGTTGGAGGTTCTTTGCTACTTTGTTGTATCGCAACATATTCTATTGGAAACCTTAGGGCTAGTGTGGATTTTTTGGCTTTATAAGGGTCTAAATACTGGTTTTTACCGATATAGATCAATTCAATTTATTCACATAGTGCTGTTGTGAAGTGTCGTACCTTGCGTGCCGAATTTCTACTGGTTTATTCCCGTAGGTAAACGCAACACGATCCACCAAGAGCAGCGCATGACCAAGTGGGAGCTCTAAATAGTTCGCCAACTCTTGATCAGCATTGATGGCCTTAATGTGTTCTTCTGCCCTGACCATATGGGTGCCATAGAGACTTTCGTAAAACGCATACATCGGTCCTGACCAGGCATTCAGTTTTTCTAGGGTCAAACCCTTAAATCGGGAAGCCGAGAGCCAAATCTCTTCAAAAACAATCGGTTTGCCGTTAAAACTCTGAATACGCTCAATACGGATGACAGGGTCACCTGCCTTTAATTTAAGCAAGTGCGCTATGGATGTTGTGGATTTCTGTTGAGTGCAAGCCAAAAAACGATTTACCAGATGAAATTTTTCGCCTGACTCTCGCTCTAGTCGCAAAAAACGGTATTGCCAGTCATCACCTTGGTGGGTGGCTACATAAGTGCCTTTACCTTGTCTACGCACCAAGAGGTTTTCGGCTGCTAACTCATCAATGGCCTTGCGAACCGTGCCTTGACTGACTAAATATCGGGCTGCTAGCTCCATTTCACTGGGGATGGAAGAGCCAGGAAGCCACTCTGCAGCTTGCAAACTAGCCAAAATCATCGCCTTAATCTGTTGATATAGAGGGCTAAATGAGGCTGACGGCAAAGAAGGAATCGACAAATTAACTCCAGAGCTAGTTCAAGTGGCTAAAATCAAGGTATTCACATGTCTTATATAAGACAGGATTCACAGTGTAAATGGAAAATCCACCCACTTGAATGGATAATAGAAAAGTTTTCATTAATTAACCTCAATCTGGAGTTATTAGTAATGGCAAAAGCCCCAATGCGTGTCGCCGTAACCGGTGCAGCCGGTCAAATCGGATATTCCCTACTATTCCGCATCGCCAATGGCGACCTCTTGGGCAAAGATCAGCCCGTGATTCTTCAGTTATTAGAGATTCCAGATGAAAAAGCTCAGAAAGCCTTGGCTGGCGTAATGATGGAATTGGACGACTGTGCATTTCCGCTGTTAGCTGGCATGAGCGCACATTCAGATCCAATGACAGCATTTAAAGACATTGATGTTGCCCTACTAGTTGGCGCACGCCCACGTGGCCCAGGCATGGAGCGCAAAGATTTGCTTTCGGCTAACGCACAAATCTTTACAGCACAAGGTAAAGCATTGAATGCCGTTGCTAAACGCACTGTCAAAGTATTGGTCGTTGGTAACCCAGCCAATACCAATGCTTACATCGCTATGAAATCTGCTCCAGATTTGCCGGCCAAGAACTTCACAGCAATGTTGCGCCTCGATCACAATCGCGCACTCTCACAATTGGCTAGCAAGTTGAACAAGCCTGTTGCTGATATTGAAAAGTTGGTTGTTTGGGGTAACCACAGCCCAACGATGTACCCTGACTATCGCTTTGCCACTATCGATGGCAAGTCTGTAAAAGACAGCATCAATGATGCCGCTTGGAATAAAGATACTTTCATCCCTACCGTTGGTAAGCGTGGCGCGGCCATCATCGAAGCGCGCGGACTTTCTTCTGCTGCTTCCGCGGCTAATGCTGCTATCGATCACGTGCATGATTGGGTGCTTGGCACCAACGGCAAATGGGTCACTATGGGTATTCCTTCTAAAGGCGAATACGGGATTCCGGCTGAAGTCATTTATGGCTATCCAGTAGTTTGCGAAAACGGCGAATACAAAATGGTTGAAGGTTTGGAAATTGATGAGTTCTCACGTGAACGCATGAACCACACTCTCAATGAACTTTTGGAAGAGCAAGAAGGCGTTAAACATTTACTCTCATAAAGAAGGCTACTTGATAATGAAACGTACACTCATCAGTATTGGTCTGATCTTGGCAGGTCTTGGTAGTGTTCACGCTGCCGAGGAAGTCACTAGTTGGAGCTGTCAAGAAAGTCGTCAGTTCAAGACCTCAGGTACAGCTGAAAAAATTCAGCTCACTTGGGAATCTAAGACCATTGAAATGAGTCGTGAAAACTCCCTGCCTGGTAGCTTGCGTTACAAGAACACGACAACTGGTCATGATCTTGTAGTGCTTGGAAACAAGGCAATGCTTTTCAATATCAAGACAGGTACACGCCTTGCCGATTTCTGCCAAACGGCCGAAATGAAGACGGGCAAATTACCCCACCTGTTTGCAGGTACTGAGCCTTTTGTTCAGCAGTAAATACAGTCTTACTTTGTAGAAAAGCCGAGAACTTCTCGGCTTTTTTATTTTCTGATGGCGCTAATGGGTTGTTATCGCATTAATGAAATAGCGGTTGCTGTGTGGGCGCATCATCTGGCATCTCGGCGTGTACTGCTTCGCCAGAGCGGTCAGGAAACAATGGTGCGCCACAGTCATCACACAACTCGGGATCAAACAACATAGCGTGTCGGAATACATCTTCCACACCAGCCTCATGTAAAGCATCGCAAATTCTTTTGATGGGGCTCTCATCGTCCGATACGTCATTGAGTGCATCGTTAGCAACGCTCTCCCGGTCATATAACGGCCAAATCACACCGTAAACAATTTCGGGTGAACCTTTCATACTGAAAGAAATCCGATATTCATCCGCTTGCTCTTCGCCAAATGCACCAACCACACAAGATAGACCAGCAGGCAAGATACCCAAGGTAGTTTCTAGATAATTGACGGCTGCACGAATACTCAATGGACGTACATGCTTGTCTGCCAGACGACAATTCGTGAAATACGCTTCAGGCAATAGAAGCTCAAATTCACAGCCCGGTAGCAAGGAGCCCATAGGCTCCTGCATTGCGGTTTGCCAGCCAATCAAACTCACGCCACGCTCTTGTCTTGTTGGGGGCTCTGCCTGCCAACGAAATAGTGGCGTACCACTTGGCGCAGCCACAACGGCAATCACGAAACGGGGATCAGCCAAGACTGCAATCGTTTCAGACATATCGCGCAACTCTAGCTTCACTTCCCCGCCGCTAACAGCAGCGTTGGCCAAAGATTCAGTCAGTAAACGCGTCTGACAATGGGAATGAGGCATTTGATCAATACTATAGAGCCAAGGAATAATGGCTAAGCGGGTATCTGTTGACACGATCGAGGCCTGCAAGGCTGCTGCAGTTGATTCAATCACACTCACCGGCAATGGGCCAGACGGAATCTGATAGCGCGTGTGCGCAACGATTGGCATCGCCAACAAGAGCACATCCCACTGTTGATCTTCAATTTCGAGCGTTAAAGATTCAGCTAAGGTTTCGGCAATATCTGCCAACACCTCAAAGGCAACGGTATTGATTCGAAAAGTCTGATCTAGTGCCGCATCGATCACATTCTGATTTTGGCTTTTGAGTAAGCGCATGAGTCGCGTGTTTAAGCGCCCCTCCCAGAAACGGTCCTCAATCTGACTGCCTGAGGCAGCGAGTGAAATGGCATCGGCAACTAAACGTTCAACCTCAGGAGAGCTGCGCTGCGATGACTTAGTGCGATGAACGGCCATAACTATTTTTTCTCCGCACGACGAAAAACGGGTTTACTGGGTGTTGAATCTGCTGCGAAATATTTATACCCATCCAGATTAAAGCCTTTTAAGTCCGCTGGATCAGTAATGCGATTCTCGACAACATAGCGGGCCATCAAGCCACGGGCACGCTTTGCGTAAAAAGAGATGATTTTGTACTTGCCATCCTTAGCATCATGAAACACCGGAGAAATCACTTCGCAATCTAGATCCTTAGGCTGCAAAACCTTGAAGTACTCCTCAGAAGCGAGATTGAGCAATACGGCACGTTTTTGCTTATCTAAAATCTTTTGCAAAGACTTAGTTACCGCATCTCCCCAAAAGGCATATAAATCTTTTCCTTTGGGATTTTTAAAGCTGGTGCCCATCTCTAGGCGATAGGCTTGCATCAGATCTAAAGGCCGTAGAGCGCCATAGAGACCAGACAAAATCCGCATATGGTCCTGCGCAAAGTCCAAAGCCTTGGGATTGAGGGTCTTCACATCAAAGCCGTCATACACATCACCATCGAAGGCAAATATGGCGGGCTTGCTATTCTCTTCTGTGAATTTCTTGGACCAGTCGCGATAACGGCCCACATTCAAGGCAGCCAGCTGATCTGATAATCCCATCAGCTTTGCCACCGCTTGAGGAGACAACTTCTTGAGCTCGGCAATTAATTTGGCTGATTCTGAGGTGAAATCCGGCAAGGTAGTGGACTTCACCTTGACAGGGGTTTTGTAGTCGAGAGATTTAGCAGGAGAAAGTACGATCAGCATGGCACAATTTAGTAATGTATCCCACCATTCTAGCGATTCCTCAGGCTTATTGCCCTAAACCCGATTAATGACTCAAATGTCCTCCCTGAGCCCTATTTTCCCAAGTCGACTACCAAAGGTAGGTACTACTGTTTTTACAGTGATGTCAGCATTAGCGGCCAAGCACAAGGCGATTAATTTAGGACAAGGTTTCCCTGATTTCTCATGTGATCGAGATTTACTTGCGCAAGTAAACCAAGCGATGCTGGACGATCGTAATCAATATCCGCCAATGATAGGCATTCCAGAATTGCGAAATGGCATACGCGACAAGATTCAGCGCTTGTATGGGCATGAATATGATGCTGATTCAGAAATTACTATTACCGCGGGCGGTACTCAAGGCATTTTGACTGCCGTCATGTCTTGCGTCTCACCTGGTGACGAAGTGGTCATCATTGAGCCTGCTTATGATTCTTATAGACCCTCAATTGATTTGGCCGGCGGAAAAGTGATTGCAGTTTCATTGAAGGCTATTCGTGATGAACAGAATCAAGTTAGCTCATATGAAATTCCCTGGGATCAGTTAGAAAAAGTAATCAACTCCAAAACCCGCCTGATCATGATCAACACACCACACAATCCTACGGGAATGGTTTGGCAGCGGTCTGATTTGGATAAGCTTGCAGCACTAGTCAAACATACCAATGCCTTGATTCTGAGTGATGAAGTGTACGAACACATGGTGTACGACGGTGCACTGCACGAGAGCATTGCCAGGCACCCAGAGCTTGTCAACAGGAGCTTCCTAATATCGAGCTTTGGCAAGACTTATCACGTTACCGGTTGGAAAGTTGGCTATGTAGCTGCACCAGTAGAGCTTATGAAAGAGTTTCGTAAGGTACATCAGTTCAATGTCTTCACAGTCAATACGCCAATGCAATACGGACTGGCCAAGTATTTGGAGCAACCACAGCACTACCTTAATCTTCCCAAGTTTTATCAAGTTAAACGCGATTTTTTTAAAGCAGGCTTAGAGAAAACTGGCTTTAAATTGCTACCCACACCTGGTACGTATTTCCAATGCGTTGACTACAGCAAGATTGCATCACCACAAAGTAAATTGAACGAGGCTGATTTTTGCACTTGGCTCACCACTGAGATTGGAGTTGCCGCCATTCCCGTTTCCGCCTTTTATGAAACGCCGGTTGAATCTGGTGTGGTTCGTTTTTGCTTTGCTAAAAAAGAGCAAACCCTCACTGATGCATTACAGCGTTTAGAGAAACTTTAGAAAGACAATCTGATGGCCATGAATAAGATCAAAAAAGATGTAATCGATGTATATAGCTGGCCAACACCCAATGGCCACAAAGTACACATCATGTTGGAAGAATGTGGTTATAAACTTGGTCGCGACTGGATTGCGCATCCGGTGGATATTGGCGCTGGAGACCAGTTCAAAACCGAGTTTCTAGAGATCAGCCCCAATAACAAGATTCCAGCGATAGTCGATCCAAAGGGTCCAGATGGCAAACCCATCAGCGTCTTTGAGTCTGGCGCCATCTTGCTCTATTTGGCAGGTAAAACTGGGAAGTTTCTTCCCAAAACAACCCGGGCAAAATATGAAGTCCTTCAGTGGCTCATGTTCCAAATGGGGGGATTGGGCCCCATGCTTGGGCAAAACCACCATTTCAGGCTCTACGCCCCTGAGAAAATCGAATACGCAGTCAACCGTTACACCAATGAAGCAAAGCGTTTGTATGGAGTGCTGGATACTCAATTAAAAGATAATGCTTATGTGGCAGGAAAAGAATATTCCATAGCGGATATGGCGATCTTTCCCTGGACCAGAAATTGGAAAAATCAAGGAATCGATATCAATGAATATCCGCACTTTAAGCGTTGGTTTGAAAAAGTTGGAGAGCGCCCTGCTGTCAAGCGTGGCGTTGAAGTATTAACTGCATTACGCAAGCCCTTGCATGACGATAAAGCAAGAGAGCAATTATTTGGTTCAACCCAGTATCAAAAAAGGAAATAACGTGAGCATTC
The DNA here is from genome assembly GCF_018881755.1 of Polynucleobacter finlandensis. Taxonomy (GTDB): domain Bacteria; phylum Pseudomonadota; class Gammaproteobacteria; order Burkholderiales; family Burkholderiaceae; genus Polynucleobacter; species Polynucleobacter finlandensis. Next base: position 83,902 of record NZ_JACVPS010000005.1, read on the forward strand.
AGTCTGTTGGCGTAATTGGCGCAGGAACTATGGGTAATGGCATTGCACAAGTATGTGCAGTTGCTGGTCTAAATGTCGTGATGGTCGATATTAACGATGCAGCGGTTGAGCGCGGCTTATCGCAAATTAGCAAAAGTCTCGATCGCCTCGTCAAAAAAGAAACCTTAACGCCTGAAGCCAAAGAAGCGGCGCTCAAAAAGATTAAAGGCAGCACCTCTTATGCCGACTTCAAAGGCCTGGGCTTAGTGATTGAAGCTGCGACAGAAAACCAAGCTATTAAAGAAAAGATTTTGAAGCAGGTCGATGAGATTGTTGATAAAGACACAATCATTGCCACAAACACCTCATCACTTTCGATTACCAAGCTTGCAGCACTCGATTCAAATCCTGCACGTTTTATTGGTATGCATTTCTTCAACCCACCTCCCTTGATGGCTTTGGTTGAAGTGATACGCGGTTTGCAAACCAGTGATGCCACTCATGCTGCCATTATTGAAATGGCCAAACGCGTTGGCAAGGAACCTATTACCGTTAAGAACTCCCCAGGGTTTGTCGTTAACCGTATTCTGCTGCCAATGATTAATGAGGCATTCTTTGTTTTATATGAAGGCTTAGCTAGTCCTGAGGATATCGATGCAGGCATGAAGTTGGGCTGCAATCAACCAATCGGTCCCCTAGCACTGGCAGATTTAATTGGCCTAGATACATGCCTAGCAGTAATGGAAGTGTATTTCGAAAACTTCAGCGATTCTAAATATCGCCCTTGTCCGCTACTTCGTGAAATGGTTGCCGCCGGATACTTAGGCCGCAAGACTGGTCGCGGCGTTTATACCTACAATAAATAATCCTTCAACTAACCCTTACCTAGAAACTTTTTGTGAACCCTTTATCACCACTCATACGTAAATTAGCCTATGCCGGACTAATTCCATTTGTCGCATTAGCCCTCATGGTCCAGCTGGCGCCAACTCCTGTGAACTATCTGAGCGCAGAGTCTTTGGCTGGCTATGGCGCCATCATCACATCATTTATGGGTGCAATCCATTGGGGGGCAAATTTACACACTCTAGGCAAACCTTTGAGTGGCGATCGTTGGGTAGATCGAAATGCATGGATCTGGGGTGTTATTCCAGCGCTGGTTTCTTGGGTTGCCTTGCATATTTATATCCCTGTGGGTTTACTAATTCTTGCAGCGACCTTAGTCATCCAACGCAATATCGATCAAAACACCTACTCGTACTATTTTGAGAGCGATGAAGCACGACAGGCGTTTATGGCCATGCGCAAGCATCTGACCACCGTTGCTGTGACTTGCTTGATTTGGGCGGCCATCGTTATTCTCTTTATACAGGCGTAATTCAGCTCGGTAATGTCCAGTCTGTTTGATAGCACACCACCGCCACCTCTAGCGGAGGCTTTGCGTCCAAAAACGATTGAAGAAGTGATTGGTCAGACCCATTTATTGGCATCTGGCAAACCACTCAACTTAGCCTTTGGTTCAGGCCAGCCCCACTCTATGATTTTGTGGGGGCCTCCAGGCGTTGGCAAAACAACGCTAGCCCGTTTGTCCGCCAAAGCTTTTGATCGTGATTTCATTGCCATCTCAGCGGTCTTGGCTGGCGTGAAAGAGATTCGTGAATCGATTGAGCAAGCCCAGCAAAACATGGCGCAATATGGCCGCCAAACAATTTTGTTCGTGGATGAGATCCACCGCTTCAATAAGAGCCAACAAGATGCTTTGCTACCGCATGTGGAATCTGGTCTCTTTACCTTTATCGGTGCTACTACTGAAAACCCTTCATTTGAAGTTAACTCAGCCCTGCTATCACGCGCACAGGTATACGTACTGAAGTCTCTGAGTTCTACAGAATTACGGCAGCTCTTTGACAGAGCACATCAGCATGCCATGCCCACGATTGAGTTTGATGCTGCTGCAATCGATAGCCTTATTACCAATGCGGATGGTGATGCTCGTCGCCTGTTGAACTTGGTTGAACAAATAAGCAATGCGCTTTCCGGTATAGGCGCCTCAATCACCAAGATTGATCAGGCATTCATTGACAATGCGTTAACGGTTCATGCAAGACGTTTTGATAAAGGCGGTGATCAGTTTTACGATCAGATTTCTGCGCTTCATAAATCCGTGCGGGGCTCCAATGCCGATGCAGCCCTGTATTGGTTTTGCAGAATGCTCGATGGCGGTGCTGACCCACGTTATTTAGCCCGACGCATTATTCGCATGGCTTGGGAAGATATTGGCCTGGCCGATCCCAGAGCGATTCAATTGGCAAATGATGCAGCTCAAACCTATGAGCGACTAGGCTCCCCAGAGGGTGAGCTAGCACTTGGGCAGGCGGTAATCTATTTAGCGGTCGCATCGAAGAGCAATGCCAGTTATATGGCCTTCAATGCCGCCCGCGCATATGTTGCAAATGATCAAAGCAAGCCTGTTCCCAATCATTTGCGCAATGCACCGACTAAGCTGATGAAAGAGATGGGGCATGGAAAAGAATATCGCTATGCCCATGATGAAGCGCATGGCTATGCGGCCGGAGAAAGCTACCTGCCTGAAGGTATGAGTGAGCCACATTGGTATCAGCCGGTTGAGCGTGGACTAGAAACCCAGATCGCAGAGAAGATGGCTTTCTTAAGAAAACTAGATCTAGAGGCCAAGAAGAAATGAGTTCCAAACTAAAAGCCGTCTTTTATTACGACATCATCTCTCCTTTTTCTTACTTTTACGTCATGCAACGCCAACGTTTAGATCAATATTTAGATATCGTGCCAGTTCCCATTCTGTTGGGCGGACTATTACGCTCCACGAATAATCATGGGCCAGGCGAAATCGCTGCCAAAAGGCCTCACACCTATCAATACTGCATTTGGCTGGCTAGTAAATTAGCGTTGCCATTCAAGTTTCCTGCACACCATCCATTTTCAACTGTTGCTGCACAACGCTTACTAGTGCAGATTAATGCCGATTGGAAAACAGTTGAGCGCGCCTTTACATTTGTTTGGGTTGAAGGCAAAGATCCCAATTTGGCCTGGTCAGAATTTTGTCTCTATTTAGGCGTATCAGCAGATACCGCAATCCCTTCATCTCTAGAGGTTAAAGAAAAACTCATCCTTAATACCAATCAGGCTCAGAGTGACGGCGCCTTTGGCGTTCCGAGTTTGGTTGTCAACGGGCAATGCTTCTGGGGTGTCGATACAATAGATTGGACTTTAGATTTTCTGAAGCACCCAAAGATGTTTGATGAATTAGCCTATCAAAATGCTAAACACATGCCCAACGGCTTTTAACCACCCACTATTAGGACAACCATGAATAAAATAATCGCAGCCCTGTTGCTCACTATTGGCTGCTCCCTGAGCGCCCTGGCTTTAGCTGGCCCTAAAGTGGAATTCAAGACCAATATGGGTAACTTTGTCGTTGAGCTTGATTCTGAAAAAGCACCTAAGACAAGCGCTAATTTTCTGAACTATGTCAAAAGCGGTTTTTATAACGGCACTATTTTTCATCGCGTCATTGATGGATTCATGATTCAAGGTGGGGGCTTTACTCCGGATATGAATCAAAAGCCAACCAATGCACCGGTGGCTTCAGAAGCTCAAAATGGTTTGAAGAACCAGATCTATACCATTGCCATGGCTCGCACCTCTGATCCTGACTCTGCAACAGCCCAATTTTTTATTAACGTAAAAGATAATCAAGGCCTTGATTACCCGAACGCAATGGGCAATGGCTACACAGTATTCGGTAAGGTGATTTCTGGCTCACAAACTATTGATGCCATTCGCAAAGTACCGACCATAGTCGCGGGTCGCATGTCTGATGTACCAAGTAAAACTGTCATCATCGAGTCGGCGACTATTCTCAAATAATGAATCAACTCTAGGTAACCGAGGGTTAGCAATGATTTTGCTAGATGATTCGCAAAGTAGCTCAAGCAAACCCTCGAGTCGCCTTTATGAAGATGCGTCTCACTCTTGGTGCATTTACCCAAGCAATACTGACGAACAGTCTTGGCAAGATATTAATCATTGCCTCACAGAAATCTCTAGCTCCTTGAGTCGTGGAGAGTTTGTAGTAGCAGCCTTTGCATACGAACTTGGGAATCTCATTCACCACTTACCATCGAGAGCTTCAAAACACCCCCTCATTCAGGCATGGTCTTTTAACACTTATCAAGCGCTTTCAAAAGAGCAAGTGGATGATCTGATCACAAGTCGCTTAGTGGCACTCGATCCAGCAGATCGTATTGCTGGCGTATCGGATGTTCATGAATCTCTTACTGAAGAACGCTTTGCTACTGACATTGAGCGTATTCAAGAATATATCCGTTGCGGCGATACCTATCAGATCAATCACACCTATCGCATCCAGGGAAAATCCTATGGTTCACCACTGGCTCTGTATTCTCTGCTACGCAAACGTCAGCCCGGTCGCTTTGGCGCGCTGATTGAAAACAACCCGCAATTTATTCTTTCGCAATCACCTGAACTGTTTATTCAACGCCAAGGCAATCTGATTACAGCGATGCCAATGAAAGGTACTGCCAGTGCTTTAGATAGTTCAGCGAATCAGCTATCGGATGACCCAAAAAATCGCGCAGAAAACTTAATGATTGTCGATTTGCTACGCAATGATCTAGGTCGTCTCGCCATTCCTGGATCAGTCAACACTCCAAAACTCTTTGAAGTTGCCAGACATGGCGATGTTTTGCAAATGACCTCAACCGTTCAGGCCGAACTGAAGCCAGAAACCAGCTTGTCCGATATTTTGCAGGCCGTCTTTCCTTGTGGCTCAGTAACGGGTGCGCCTAAGAAACGCAGCATGCAAATTATTCAGGATTTAGAGCCAGAAGATCGCGGCTATTACTGTGGAGCATTAGGTTGGCTTGATCCCAATGGTGATTTTGCCTTGAGTGTTCCTATTCGGACTATTGAAATCCAACAAGATCCCGATACACTCACATCCACCCTCTCTCTTGGCGTTGGCGCAGGCATTACGATTGATTCGATACCCAAGCAAGAATGGCAGGAATGTCATATCAAATCTTCATTCTTAACTGATCTACCCAGCGGCGTTGGTTTATTTGAAACCATTCTCATTAAAAATGGCGCGCCTCAGTTGCTCGACTCACATCTAAATCGCCTTAGCAGCTCCGCCGCATCGCTCGGAATTCCCTTTCAGGAATCTGACGCTAAGGAGCTGATTGCTGCAACTTGCATGACAGTCGACTCGGATGAAGCATGTCGCTTACGGCTTGATCTCGAAGTCAGCGGAAAATTATCTTGCACATTGGGATTGCTTCACCCCCTACCAGCTAAAGTCAAAATCTTTTGGGCGAAGGATCTCTTAGAAAATCCAGCAGATGCCATTTTGCATCCCGGCAATGCGCTCTTACGCCATAAAAGTACTCACAGGAAGATGTATGACGATGCTTGGCAGGCGGCAGTGGCTAAGGGTGGCTTTGACGCGCTCTTCACCAATGAGCAGGGCTTCGTAACGGAAGGTGGCAGATCTAGCATTTTTATCAAGCTTGATAATTCTGACGAATGGCTAACGCCACCCTTATCTGCGGGCGTTCTGCCAGGAGTGATGCGTGCCAGCATGCTTGCTAATCCTCAATGGAATATCCGTGAAGCCAACCTGACTATTGATGATGTAATAAATGCAAAAGAGATTATGCTAAGTAATGCTTTGCGTGGTCCTATCTCAGCTTATTTTTAGAAAGTATTCATGAAGTTCTGCTCCAATTGCGCAGCACCCATTACGATCCGAGTTCCAGCTGACGATACTCGTGAACGTCATGTGTGTGACGCTTGCGGCAGTATTCATTATCAAAATCCTCGCAACGTCGTCGGCAGCATCCCCGTTTACGGAAATCAAGTATTACTCTGTCGTCGCGCCATTGAGCCTAGACTTGGCTATTGGACGCTCCCAGCCGGATTTATGGAGCTTGGTGAAAGCACTAGCGCTGGCGCTGTGAGAGAAACCCTTGAAGAAGCTGGCGCTCTCGTAGAGATTGGGCCTTTGTATTCACTACTGAATGTGCCGCATGCTGAACAAGTTCACCTTTTTTATCTCGCCGCCATGTCAACTCCCCATTTTTTGGCTGGTGAAGAAAGTCTCGAGGTAGCACTCTTTGATGAAAAAGATATCCCTTGGGCTGAGATTGCCTTTCCGACGGTGAAACAAACGCTGGAATGGTTTTTTGCAGATCGTGCTGCCGGTCTATTTGAGGGTTCAATCGAGCTCAATGTGCGTAGTCGCGATGTCTTGCGCGGCGAGAAGATTTAAGTTTCTAAGGCTATGGCTCAAATACGTTGGCTAGGTTTAGATGACGCCTTCCCCAACCCCTTTTATGAAGAAGATCCAGACCCTAGCGTCCCGGGCTTAATCGCCGTGAGTGAAAAAATTTATCCCGGACAATTATCAGCAGCTTATCAATTGGGTATTTTTCCTTGGTACTCAGATAATCAACCTGTACTGTGGTGGTCACCAGACCCAAGGATGGTTTTAATGCCGCAGAACTTTAAGTGCAGTGACTCTTTAAAAAAATCCATACGCCATTTTTGCAACGATTCGCATTCACAGATTGTGGTGGATAGCGACTTTGGGGCTGTGGTGCGGGCTTGCGCTACCAGTAAACGCAAAGAACAAGATGGCACATGGATCACCCATGAAATCATGGAGGCTTATACACAGCTGCATGAACAAGGTCATGCACATAGCATTGCAGTAATAGAGCAAAACCAACTCATCGGCGGTCTGTACTGCGTTTCCTTTGGTGGGATGGTGTTTGGTGAATCGATGTTTAGCCGCCAAACCGATGCCTCTAAGCTAGCATTGGCTGCTCTGTGTGCGTGGTGCCAGCAGCATCAAGTAGCGATGATCGATTGTCAACAAGAGACCCAACACCTGAGTTCTCTGGGGGCTGCACCGATTTCCAGGGAAGCATTTTTGCGCCAAATGCAGATTTCATTAAATCAAACTAATATAGACATAACTTGGGATTTTGGAAAAGATATTCTGAATCATTGGCTATGACGCAACTCAAAGAACTCCCTCTCACCGCATTGCAGTTTTATGCCACTGCACCCTACCCTTGTAGTTATTTACCAGGTAAAACAGCGCGCTCCCAAGTTGCTACGCCCTCACACTTAATTCATGCTGATATTTACGGCGAACTCGTCAATGCAGGATTTCGTCGTAGTGGCTTGTATACCTATCGCCCATATTGTGATGAATGCCGAGCTTGCATTGCCACCAGAGTCTTGGTCAATCAATTTAATCCCACTCGTAGCCAACGTCGCGCATTCAAAAAACACAGCAACCTAGAGGCGCACGTTTTAAAGCTCGGCTATCAGGAAGAGCATTACCAACTCTATCAGCGCTATCAAAATAGTCGGCATTCTGGTGGCGAGATGGATCAAGAAGATCAAGATCAGTACATGCAGTTTTTATTGCAAAGTCGCGTGAACTCCAGAATTGTGGAATTTAGAGATGGCGCCAATGATCAGCATCCGGGCCGACTTCGGATGGTCAGCATGATCGACATCCTGGAACAAGGTATTTCCTCGGTTTACACCTTCTTCGATACCGAAACCAGTGGGGCAAGTTACGGCAGCTACAGCATTCTTTGGCAGATACAGCAAGCCATAGACCTCAAGCTGCCCTATGTCTATCTTGGCTACTACATTGAAGATAGTGAAAAGATGTCTTACAAATCCAAGTATCAACCCATCGAAGGATTGATCAATGATCACTGGCAAGTCATCGCTGAGCCATAATATCTACCCATGATCGACAGTTATTCCTTTTTGCGCCCTTGGCTTTTTTGTCTAGACCCAGAGCGTGCGCATAACCTGACATTAAGCAATATGGATCGCGCCTATCGCTGGGGCCTACTTGAACGCTTTGTTACGCAACCAGCACCAGATCCTCGTACGATCTGCGGCATTACTTTTCCCAATCCCATTGGTCTTGCTGCTGGACTAGATAAAGATGGCAAACATATTGATGCCCTAGGTGCACTGGGTTTTGGTTTTCTGGAAATTGGTACCGTGACACCTAGGCCGCAACCAGGCAATCCCAAACCCAGAATGTTCCGCCTGCCCGAGGCACAAGCGCTCATCAATCGTATGGGCTTTAATAATGATGGTGTGGATGCTTGCGTCGCACGGGTTCGCCGCTCTCGCTATTGGCAAAATGCTGGGGTAGTAGGCTTGAACATTGGTAAGAATGCCAGCACCCCTATTGAAGATGCTGCAAGTGACTATGTCTTGGCGATGAAAGCTGTATATGAAATCGCCTCTTACATTACCGTGAACATTTCATCACCAAATACCCAGAATCTCCGCGCCTTGCAGGGCGAAGAAATGCTCCGCTCATTACTGGGCAGTCTTGATGTTGCAAGGGAAGAACTGAGTGATCGTTTTGGTGTGCGCAAGCCCCTCTTCTTAAAAATTGCTCCAGATCTGGACGTAGCAGATATCAATTTAATTGCTGACCTCCTGTTGGAGTTTGGTCTTGATGCCATCATTGCTACTAACACCACGGTCTCTCGCACTGCAGTCGCTAACTTAGAACACGGCAACGAGGCGGGTGGATTATCTGGCGCCCCCGTCAGAGCCGCCTCGACCGAGGTGATTAAGACTTTAAAAGCGCGTCTTGGCAATGATTTACCGATTATTGGTGTTGGCGGGATCCTCTCTGGACAAGACGCACAAGAGAAGGTTTCTGCTGGGGCTAGCTTGGTACAGATCTATAGCGGTCTGATCTACAGAGGTCCAGACCTCGTTTCTGAGTGTGTTAGCGCCCTGCGCAAATAAAGCCCTTTAGGCTTACTAGGGCTTCATGCCCCAAAATGGGATTTCATAATATGCAATCCTCGGCAGAATCGCTACAATTGCAGTTATGAATACAAGCAAAGTCCAAAGAGCTCAAAAAGTACCTGGAGAAGCTGGCAAAACAGCTATTCAGGTAGTTGAGCGCATGATGAATTTGCTAGATGCCCTTGCTGAACATGAAGAATCTGCCAGTCTGAAGGTATTGGCCGAGCAAACAGGTCTACACCCCTCCACAGCCCACCGAATTTTGAATGATATGGTTGCCTGCCGCATGGTGGAGCGTGGCGATGGCGGGACTTATCGACTGGGCTTACGCCTACTAGAACTGGGTAACTTGGTCAAAGCCAGACTCTCCGTTCGCGAAGCAGCTCAAGCACCAATGCGGGCACTGCATAAACTGACAGGTGAAACCGTCAATCTTTCTGTTCGCCAAGGCGATGAGATTGTGTATGTTGATCGTGCTTATAGCGAGCGTTCGGGCATGCAGGTAGTGAGAGCAATTGGTGGACGTGCACCCTTGCATCTCACCTCGGTTGGTAAACTCTTTTTAGCCAGTGACGATGCTAGCCAAGTTCGTGCTTATGTAACCCGTACAGGTTTATCTGGGCACACCAGAAATAGCATCACCGATTTATCTAAGCTAGAAGTTGAACTCAATCAAGTTCGACAATTAGGCAATGCTAAAGACAATGAAGAGTTGGAACTTGGTGTGAGTTGTCTGGCTGCTGGCATTTTGGATGACACCGGAAAATTGGTCGCAGGTCTCTCGCTGAGCGCGCCAACCGATCGCATTCATGCGGACTGGTTACGCGCACTACAAGATACCGCCGTGCAAATTTCTAAAGGCATGGGCTTTAAACCCAAATCGAGCGAACCCGGCAGCACTAAAGACTAAATGCCAATGCTGGGCATCGGAATGTGTTTTACATCAATCGACGTATTGGCCGAGGTTCACCTGAAGGCATGCGCTCATACCAATCACGCACTCTGACCGCATCTGCAAAGCGTGATTGCGTGCCAACAGAATCCAAGAACACCAGCAACAATGGTGTGTTGTTGACTCTTGCCTGCATCACCAAACATTTACCGGCAGCATTGATAAAGCCGGTTTTTTGCAAACCGATATTCATATCACCTGATCGCACCAAACGATTGGTGTTTAAGAATTTTTGTGGGCGCTTACCAATCACCATAGTTAAGTCTGGCCAGGTTGAAAACTCACGAATGGTTTTGTACTGATAGGCGGCGCCAAGCATGCGCGTTAGATCCTCAGCACTGGCGACGTTTTCACTCATCAGCCCGGTGGGGTCTGCAAAGTGTGAGTGGTCCATATTGAGCTCTTTGGCCTTGTGATTCATCGCCTCTACAAATGCTGAAATGCCACCAGGGTAATTTCTTCCCAAGGTATACGCAGCACGGTTTTCAGAGGACATTAAAGCCAGATGCAAGGCCTCTTCGCGAGTGAGTTCAGTGCCACCAGCAAGGCGAGATGTTCTGTAGATATGCACGTCATCCGCGTTAATGATCAAAGTCTCATCAAGCGGTAATTTAGAATCCAATACCACCATCGCTGTCATCAACTTAGTGATGGATGCAATGGGCAAGCTAACTGAAGGATTTTTCTCAAAATAGACTTCTTTGGTATCTTGATTCATCACAATGGCAACGCTAGATTTCAAACTCAATTCATCATGCTGGCCACGCAAACCTAAGGCAGTAGCAAATGAGGGTCTAGCTTCAACCACGGGAGTTTCTGGGCGGGTTACGGTGATGCGAACAGTTTTCGGTTTTTTAGGCGCCTTAACAACTACCTTAGTAGTCGCTTTTACAGGCTTAGTTGCCTTGTCTTTAGATGCTGGTTGAGCATAAATAGCAGTACTTGTCATCCACAGACAAGTGAAGATAAAGAGCCAAAATCGATTCAAATGCATCCCCAAACAACCTTCCAAAACTTTCGACATACGGAATGATAAATACTTTCGCGCGTTAAGTCGGAATTATTCGCCCCACTTTGACGAATTCAACCCCTTAGTGACCACTATTCGGCAATTGTTGCCACGGTATTCGATTGACGAGCGTTGACCAGCACTACGCCAGTCATCGTCAAAGCTAGGCCAGCAGCCATCATCAGATTAAATGGCTCATCGAACAAAAGCCAAGCCATCAGCGCAGTGGTTGGTGGCGTGAGATACAGCAGACTTGTCACCTTGGTAGCGGCACCTTTGCGAATCATCATGAACAGCAAACTGATCGATCCAACGGATAAAGGAAAAATCGCCCAAAGCAATGCCCCAATCACTGAAGCATTCCACACCATCACACCGGATTCAAAGAAATACATACAAGCAAAACAGAGAACGGCTGACACCCCAAACTGAATGGATGAGCCTGCACGTAGGTCAAACACTGGGCAGTACTTCTTCTGATATAGCGTTCCAAAGGTAATGGATAGCAATGCAGCAAACGCCAAGACGTAGCTTAAAACTGGGATATGGTTAAAGCTAATCTTCTCTAAAACGACCAATGCCACACCAGCAAAACCAAAGCCCAATCCTATCCATTGTTTTGGAGAGACTTTTTCTGAAACCCATGCGGCAAACCAAGCGGTAACGATCGGTTGAAGACCCACGATGATGGCAACCAACCCTGCAGTCATCCCCAACCGAACGGCAAACCAAACTCCGAGCAAATAACCAAACTGCAATAAGAGGCCAGCAACCGCAATATGGCGCATCTGTGACCGACTTGGCCAGGTAATTCTCCATACAAGGCTAAGCGCTGCCATGGCCATCAAAACCCCTGCAAAACGCCAAAAAAGGAAGGTGGCTGGCTCCACATAAGGCATCGCCATTCGTGCAATCACGAAACCAGTGCTCCAAATGAGGACAAATATTGGACCAATGAAGGTTTCGAGTTTAAATTTCATAAGCAACTTATTGAATATATTAGATTTTTTATATAAGATCTTATTTTAGGCTGTTTTAAAGTGGATATTCAAAAAGCAAAGCCTCATAGTGGGAAACAAGTGAGTCCAATTGAAAGGGATGGAAATGAACTTAACACCAGAACAGATTGCAGCAGCACAAAAAGCAAATCTAGAAACCTTGAGCGGACTCACAAATCAAGCGCTCCAAAGTATTGAAAAATTAATAGAGCTCAATATGCACATCGCCAAGCAAAGTCTTGGTGACAGCATGAACAATGCAAAAAAAGCTTTGGAAATAAAAGATATTCAGCAGCTTCTCGCCCATCAAGCTGAAACTGTTCAGCCTATGGCAGAGAAGATCATGGCGTATAGCCGTCATCTCTACGAGTTGGCCCATGAAACGCAAGCGAGCTTTACGAAGTCAGCAGAAAAAGAATTTCAAGCGGGTCAGAGGAAAATTAACGCATTGGTTGAAGACTGGACTAAGAATGCCCCAGTTGGCTCTGATGCTGCTGTTCAAGCAATGAAGCAAGCCATTGCCTCAGCAAGCAACGTATTTGAAACTAGCCAAAAAGCTGTGAAGCATGCTGTTGAAGTTGCGCAAAGCAACCTGACGAATGCCACCGACACAGTCATGAAGGCTACTAAGAAAAAGTAATCTGGTTTAGAGGTTATAGATGAAAAAGCCTCGAACAATCGAGGCTTTTTCATTAGAGAGAGATAAATATCTCATTCCGCCTAGGCTGAGGCAACTTCAACTCAAGCGCCAATTCTGAAAGACGGTTAAGAAATCCAACTTGCTCTGATGTGATAAGTTCGTATGTTTCCATCCAAGTCTCCCTACCCTCATCGTCAGCATTGGGCCTTTTCAATAAATTACATCTCAAACCTGCATACTCACCCAATAACTTATCTTGCATAGCCCTAATGATTTCCAGCGCTCTTGGATACTCGGCAACAATAAACTTAAAATACACATATAAGGTCATTTGCCACCTTCCATACCGCTCCAGCGAGCGACTAATTTACTGTCCAAATCAAAAAGATCTAAACATCTTCCAACCGTATGATTCACCATATCATTGAGTGATTGTGGCTTAGCATAAAAAGCTGGGACGGGCGGCATCACAATAGCACCGCACTCTGTAACCTGAATCATGGAGCGTAAATGGCCTGCATGCAGCGGCGTCTCTCTTACCAGCAATACCAAACGACGACGCTCTTTCAAAACTACATCTGCGGCCCTAGAAACCAAGCTACTTGTAACCCCGCTGGCAATCTCTGACAAAGTTCGAATCGAGCATGGAGCAATAACCATTCCCATACTCTTAAATGATCCCGAAGCTATAGAAGCCCCAACATTTTTTGCAGAATGCACTACATCAGCCAACTCTTCAATTTGAGATGGCTTGTAATCTGTTTCTGCAGACATCGTCAACTTTGCCGAATCACTCATCACAAGATGAGATTCAATACCTAGATTTTTTAATGCCTCTAGTATGCGTATGCCGTAGATTGTTCCAGATGCTCCAGTAATGGCAACAATTAAGCGTTTTTTCAAAATGATCCTAAATTAATTTGATTTTAAATACGAAGATATAGGGAATTGATTATCAAGAACCGCTTCTAAATCAACCTCATCCTCGCCAGGTATCTTCACTTTTGTGAAGACATGACCCTCATAAACCAAGGGCTTGGTTGCATCGAATCCAAGCTTTGAGCTCATGCCTTGGTAGTGAGATGGTATGACCCCGTCCACATCTATAGGTAGACCAACGGTGGTTGAGGGATCTAATACAGATCCTTGCGCATCATGAATGACAACCAATCCACGCTTAGCTTGAAAACGAGTGGCGATTGCCCATTCAACTTGAGATGGAACATGAACATCAACATCCTCATCGACCACCACAACATGCTTCACATCATAGTGTGAACTGAATGCGCCAGCAATCACATTTTTGGGGAGACCCTCATGTGTCTTCTTAATTTGAACATAGAGATGGTAACGACCAACGCCACCCAAGGAGAGGTGCACATCTAAGACGCCAGGAAAACTTCTACGGAGATAAGACAAAATAGTCGCTTCCCTAGGGATGGAACCAAGCAGTAAATGCTCTAATTCTGCTGGAACGATTGTATGGAAGATGGGATTTTTTCTGTGCGTAACTGCATCCACTACAATAACCTGCCTTTTCTCCTGAGAACTATAGTATTTTGGATACTCCCCAAATGGCCCTTCTAGCTCTCGAACGTTTGGCGGAATATGACCCTCAATCACAATTTCAGAGTTTGCAGGAACCCTGACATCATTAGTTAAGCACGAAATAACCTCCAAAGGCTCTCCATGCAAAGCGCCGGCAATTTCAAGTTCATCCGAATCAATTGGCGCTATCGCCTGTGATGCAAGCAGAGTAAGAGGATCTACACCGATAACTACTGCCACAGGCAAAGACTGATTTAACTCTTCTGCAGCCTGTTGAAATGCATGGAGGTGTCTAGGCAAAATCAATACAGCCATTCGGTCTTTTGAATTTACTTGGATCCGATTGATCGATACGTTTTGAATTCCAGTCTTAGGATTTCTTGCTATCACTAAACCGGCAGTAATATAAGGGCCGCTATCATGCTCGCTATGGGTGGGGACGGGCAATAAAGTTCGAATATCAAAGTCTCTATGCACAACTTCTTGACAGGGGGCATCGTCAACTAGCTTGCAAGGCAGTGGATTATCAGCAGCCAACCGAAATGAATGAAGTAATGCACCCTCTTCGACGCCCATAGCCTCAGCAATCCAAGAACGTGAAGACATAAAGCCCGAAACCACTGGAATGGAATGGCCGCCCGGATCTGGAAAAAAAACTCCACTTTTTCCGTCAAGTTTTTTAGCAATTGCCGCTAATTCATGCTTAAGAAATATATTCTTTTTTGTGGCGACTAAACGATTGGTGGAAGCTAAATGCGCTAACCATGGGCGAAGTTGGGAGAACTTTTTCATCAAAGACCGCCTTTAGAGTTAACTACAAATTTCATTCTGGAGCTATACCTGCTTGTGATACTACTTTTTTCCAAACTTCCATTTGCTTTCGGATGAATACCTCAAATTGTCCAGCTGTTCCACCATCTGGAACAACTCCCTGATCATTAAATGTTTTTTTAATATCGTCTTGTAACAAGATTACATTAATTTGCTTATTTAATTTATCAACTATTGCTGACGGTGTTCCAGCTGGAACCATAAACCCATGCCATGAAGAAACTTCGTAGCCCTTTAAACCAGCTTCAGCAACGGTTGGAACCTGGGGCAATAGTGGGGATCTTGAATCTGTGGCAATAGCCACTGGCCTAATTTTTCCGGATTGAATGAATGGGCGAACCATCGGAAAAACATCAAAAGCTACTTCAACTTGACCACCGGCCAAATCAGTTAGCAAGGGAGTGCTACCTTTATAAGGCACTTGGTTTAGGCTGACGTTAGCCATATTTTCAAATAATGCCATCGCCAAATGTTCAGATGATCCAGATCCAGAGGAGCCGTAATCAATCTTCCCGGGGCTTTTCTTCGCAGCGGTTAGTAAATCTGACAATGTTTTAATTTTAGAATTTTCATTGACAACCAAAACCATTGGCGCCCTACCCGCAAGTACAATTGGTAAAAAAGCCTTGTTGCTATCGTAAGGTAATGACTTATAGATGAATGGATTGGCGGCAAATGGAAACTGAGCAACCAATATTGTGTAACCATCTGGAGCGGATCGCGCTACAAAATTAGTGCCAATAGTAGTTCCTGCGCCTGGCTTATTTTCTACAAGAACTGTCACACCCCAGGCATCACTTAACTTCTTTCCGACGATCCGCCCCAAGGTATCGTTAAATCCTCCCGGCGGGTAAGGGACAACAATCGTTATCGGCTTGTCAGGGTAAGTTGAAGCAGTTTGCGCAAATATAGGTTGCCCGATAGACCCATAAATACTGATTGTAATTACGAGAAAAATACCAAATTTTTTAAGGGACATCAACATCTCCAATAAATTTCAAACACTAACGCGCCTAATTAATTCTTTGCGCTCTTCTAGTTCCTTCGAATTGCCTTCTAGCACTATCCTTCCGCGCTCGACTACCAGATGTCTGTCACATAAATGAATTGCCTTATGTATATTCTGCTCAATCAATAGAATGGCAATTCCTTGAGACTTTAACTCCTCCATTAAGCGAAATATTTCAACCACAACCATTGGTGCCAGACCTTCAGTTGGCTCATCAATTAATAATAGCCTTGGGTTACCAACCAAAACTCGACCCATAGCCAACATTTGCTGCTCACCGCCAGATAAAGTGGTTCCAGCTTGAGCTCTTCTCTCACGTAAGCGTGGGAATCTATCGAGAACCATTTGTATACGTTTCTCTGCAGATTTACGTTCGGATGGAGGAACCTGCATCAATCCAAGCTTGAGATTACCCTCAACGCTTAAGCCTGGGAATATGCGACGATCCTCAGGGACCAAGCCTAGACCAAGTCGCGTAATTTGATTTGGGGCTAAATTATTTATTGACTCACCACAAAAAAGAATTTTTCCTTTCGAGGGTTTGTGCCAGCCAGCGATAGTTTTAACAATTGTTGTCTTGCCGACACCATTTCTACCGAATAATCCAACTGTCTCACCAGGGCGTATGGATAAATTTACTCCCTGTAATACTTGGGAGAGTCCAAGATTGACATGAACATCATTCATTTCCAAAATCATGCCAACTCCTCCCCAAAATACGCCGTTTGCACAAGAGGATTAGAGCGGACTTGATTTGGGTCACCCTCTGCCAATTTCCGCCCTTGCGCCATCACAATTACCGTACCAGATAAATCCATCACTAAGTCAACATCATGCTCAATCAATAAGACAGTAATATTTAAGCCCAACCGCTTAATAAGCTCAGCAGTTTCCTGGGTATCTGCTTGAGACATCCCCTGAGTGGGCTCATCTAATAGTAAAAGTTTTGGTCGCGTTGCTAGAGTTACCGCAATCTCTAAACGTCTCTGTTGGCCATGAGATAGAGCTCCTGCAAGTTGATTTCTAGCTTCGACTAGCCCAAATTCTTCCAACAGCTCATCAGCCCTTTCAAGTGCTATCACACTCTTGCTTAAAGGTAGAAACAGGCGGGAATGGGGTTCAAGGGCCTGACTTGCGATTCGTAGGTTATCAATAACAGAGAGATCAAAAAAGAGATTGGTTATTTGAAATGACCGAGCCATTCCTACTGATAACCGCGCTTCGGGGTTCATGCTGGTGATATCACACTCACCAATTAATACCGTCCCAGAATCCGGCATAAAACTGCCACTCAATAAATTGAACAGCGTACTCTTACCGGCTCCATTCGGGCCGATGATGGAAGTTACCCCTGAACTCTTTACTTCAAAACTAACATTATCAACGGCTGAGAGCCCACCAAAGCGTTTACATAAATTGCTAGCCTTAAGAATGAATTCAATCTTATCCATCATTCACCCCCTTCTGGAGAGCGGATTTTGCTAAAGCGCCTAACGAACAAACCAGCCAAACCCTTCGGGGCAGATACCACAATAACAACAAAGATAATTCCAATAACGATATGATGATGGACGGTCCAGGTTCCAATAATTGATTTAAATGATGTCAAAAGCACACTGCCCAATATTGGTCCTATCAACGTGCCAACGCCACCGAGAACAACTGTCACCACCGCATTTCCAGAAACGCTAAAGAACATTAATTCTGGTGATACAAAGCCCCTTAACATAGGATAGAGGGCGCCTGAGACTGAGGCCACAACAGCGGCCAATACAAAAGCAACTTGTTTAGGTCCTTTAGATTTATAACCTATGTATGGCAGGCGATCTTCGTTTGATCTGATCGCATGCCAAAGTGATCCCATTGGTGTGGTGAGGAAATACTTTAAAAGAGCGTATAAGCCGCCAATAGTTAAAAATGTAATGACAAAAAATGTCCCGGGTTGACCAGCATCGAGAGACCCAAAAGGAGTCCAGATTTGCAAAATTGGTACTCCCATCATGCCGTCAGATGCGCCAAGGCTACGTGTGTTGTAGACAACCTTCGCGGCTACTTGTGCCAGCCCAAAAGTAATTAAAGCGAAGTAGACGCCCTTTGATCTTAGGGCAATAAAACTAGCAACCCAACCCAACACAAGAGAAGCTAATGCAACAATTCCAATTGCCAGAAGAAAAGATGGAGAAATCTCCTTTAGAACCACGGCAGACAAGTAGGCTCCAAAACCAAAATATAGTGCCTGGCCAAGCGATAGTAGACCAACAATTCCTAACAATAGATCAACAGACATAGCAAGGCCACCAAAAATCAATGCCTCTGTAGCCAATCTTAGAAAAAAGGTATCACCAAGGATCGCCCCAACAATAAACAACACAACAGCAGAAGTTAGCAACAGCAGCTCTATAAAACGAATTGCTCTGGATCGCGGATTAAGCATTCTTCATGCCCCCATACAAGCCAGTGGGTTTGAACATTAATACCAGAACCATCACGGCAAACACCAAAGGATCGGACCATACCGGTGAAATATATAAAGAAGATATAGATTGGAGTTGTGTCAATAAAATCCCAGCAATCACCGCACCCTTAATGCTCCCAAGCCCCCCTACTATGACAACGCTAAACGCCATCAGAATAAAGTCGCGACCCATAGTAGGAAAAACAGAGTAAATCGGAGCAAGTAAAACACCTGCTAAGCCCGCCAAAGCTACACCAAAAGCAAAAGTCAATGCATAAACCCGCATAACTGGTATACCCAAAGAAGAACTCATGTCCTTGTCATATGCTGCAGCCCTAACAATCGCACCCAACTGAGTTTTGTATATCAACACCCAAACCGACAAAATAAGTAATGCGCCAAATCCCATTAAAAATAAGCGGTAATTCGGAAACATCACTCCTAATATTTCGCTAGCGCCAGAGATCGGCGCACTAGGTTTGATAGGATTTGCCCCCCAGATGATCTTGTAACTATCCTCCAAAACCATGGCGATACCGAACGTCAATAACAGGGTAAGAATATGGCGATCCTTATAGTGAAAAACTTTCTGAATCAAAAGCCTTTCCATCGCAAAACCAATTGGCACCAAAAGCAATGGAACCAATAATAGGCATACCCAAAATGAAACACCCATTGCAACCAGAGTTACGCTAAAGAAAGCTCCAGCAGCATAAAACTCACCATGCGACATGTTAATTACATCCAGCAAACCAAAGATGATAGTTAAACCTAAAGCCATTAGGATTACAGCAACTCCAATGGAGAGCCCGTTGATTATCTGAGGCGCGTAAATATACTGCAAGCTTTCTAGCATTGAAAAACCAATCCCATATTTAATATCAGTGACAGTAAAACCCCCTACACCCTCAAATAAGAAGATGTAGGGAATTGATTACCCATCAAAAACGAGTGCAAGTATCAGGGCCAATAGCCAGATCTGAGGGCACTTTACCAACAATATTGAACTCACCATTCTCTACGCGAACCGCAAACATATCTTGCATAGCCTGATGATCACCTGCGCGCATCTTTTTCATTCCCTGCGGTGTTTGCCAGCTTAAATCGTTCATTGCTGCCCGAACTTTATCTGTCTCAGTAGATTTAGCCTTCTCAACAGCTGCTTTGTAGAAATATAGGAGTCCGTAGGAATCTGCGCCGTATAGATCAGGAAGCTTGCTATAAGCTTTTTGGAAATCTGCAACAAACTTTTTATTGGCTGGATTGTCTAATTTTGGTGAGTAGCCAACACCTGTCACAAATCCATTTGCAGATTTACCAATGGCTCCCATATTTTGAGATGTAACCGTACCAGATGCACCAACAATAGTGACGCCTTTGTTAACGCCATATTCATCCATTTGTGAAAATAACCTTACCGTATCATTGCCAGCAACCGAGGTATAAATTACATTTGGTTTTGCAGCTCTAACCTGACCGAAGTAAGGGGAATAATCCTTGTTATCTAATGGAGCAAAAACTTCACCAACATCCTTGGCACCCTTCTCAGTAGACGCCTTTTTAAAGGCAGAAACTGTACTTCTACCCATTTCATAATCTGGTCCAATAAAGAAAATATTCGCCTTGGGAATCTCTTTATCAACCCATGCCGCCAAGGCTGCTGATTGCATTCCAGCCCGTGCATTAACACGAAATACGTTTGGCGAACATTTATCTGCTGTTATCGAGTCTGCAAAAGACACCGTAGTTGCAATCAGCTTATTGTTGCGTTCGGCAAGTTGACCTACCGCCAAAGTGGATCCTGAATTTACAGTCCCAGTTAAGAAATCAACTTTTTCAACTTGAAAAAGTTTTTCCGCCTTTTGAGTTGCAACAGCTGGATTTGCTTCTTCATCCTCATAAATCAAATCAATTTTTCGACCACCAATACCGCCAGCAGCATTGATCTCTTTTGCGGCTAAATCTAACCCCATTTTTACCTGCTCACCAATCGGCGTATAAGTGCCTGATAGGGGCGTAACAACGCCAATCTTAATTGGGCTCGGTTGTGCAGAAACAAACGAAGCGCCAAGACTCAACGCTACTGCAATTGCGATTTTTTTTGTTTGAAATTGCTTTTTCATTATTTACGTCTCCTATAAAAATTAACGGCCAACAAAATTGGGTTGACGTTTTCCATGGAAAGCCTCTACCCCTTCTTTGAAATCTTCTGAATTACGCAAACGGCTATAACAATGTCCCTCAACTTCAATTGCAGTAGTTAACAAACAATCCTCAGTCTCATTAAGCATCTTTTTGGCTGTTCTTTGAGCTATTGGAGAAAATGCTCGCAACTCATCTACCAACCTAGAAACAACATCAGCAAGTTCAGAGTCTGGAACACATTCTGTAGCTACACCCCACTCAAATGCTTGCTGCCCTTTAATGCGCCTAGAGCGCATGACGATGTCTTTCGTTCTCGTGATACCAACCATCTTTTGTAATCGTGCGGAACCACCAGAACCAGGAATCTGTCCTAATTTTTGCTCAGGTAGTGCGTATAGGGTTGATTCCGCTGCAATACGAAAATCACATGCCAGAGAAATCTCAAAGCCGACACCAAAACAATAACCATGATTTGCTGCAATAACAGGTTTGGTGCAACGAGTTGGAGCGGCAATATTCCATGCTAATTTAGAAACATGCTCTGGGCTGGCCTCAAGAAACCCTTTGATATCTCCACCGCTAGAAAAATGCTCGCCCTCAGCGCGCAATACGATAATGCGAACACGGTCATCTGCATCGAGCGCTTCAAATGTAGCCCTTAATTGATCTCGCTGTGGCATTTGGATCACATTAAATGGTGGCCGCTTTAAGACAATGTCGGCCCTTTGTTGAGATTCATTTATATCAACATAAAAACCATCTAAGTTATCCAAAATAGCACTAAAGGGGTGTCGTAAATTTGTAGTCATATTGTCTTTCAAGTGAAAATTAAGCTCTTTCATATTCGCCAGCAACTAACAACCGTCGCAATACCTTGCCCACAGGGGACTTGGGGATTTCTTTTACAAATACATATTCCCGAGGGCGCTTAAAGTTAATTAAGTCTGATCCTCGACAATATTCATCTAATGCCTGGGAATCTACTAAGCCAGAGGCTCTAATAAAAGCAACGACCTTTTGCCCCAACCGGTCATCCTTTAATCCAGCAACAGCCACCTCTCCAACAGAGGGATGTAAAGATAGAATGGATTCAATTTCAACTGGAGAAATATTTTCCCCACCAGAGATGATCATGTCATCTACTCGACCAGTCACAAACAGGTCGCCTGCATCGTCATAGTAGCCAGTATCACCAGTGAAAAACCAACCGTGACGTATCGATTTTTGATCCGCATCAGGTCGCTTCCAATATCCCTCGAAAGCCTCATCACCAGATAAATCACAAATGATTTGACCTTCTTCTTTGAATGCTGCCAATTGCGTTGGCTGAGTTTGTTCTGAACCTTGATCTAATTTAACAACCCTAATGCGAGCGTTCAAGCCTGCCTTACCAGCTGAACCAGGTTTTGCTACGGCATCTTGATTAATTGTGTACGTATATATTTCACTGGATCCATAATGATTCACAAATAAATCTGGTGCAAAAGCCTCGCTCAATCTCAGTAAAAGTGCGTCGTGCATTGGAGCGCCGGCAAATCCGAGCTTCTTCACAGAGGCAACTCTTTTTGAGGTAAAGTTTTTTGACTGCAACATATCGTGGTAGAGGGTAGGAACCAAGTACAAATGCGTAACCTTTTGAAGCTCAATAGCATCAATCGCCTTATCCACATCCCAGCGGGGCACAGCCACATAAGTACCATTGACAATACAAAGAGACAATAAGGTTCGAACGCCCATGGTGTGATAAAGCGGCATCACCCCAAGCGTTACTTCGCCCATTGCGTATTGATTTTGAGCAACATGAGCTATACCCGCCGCCCTTTCAGCGCGCTGCTTTCTAGGGACACCTTTTGGCTTGCCAGTTGTTCCCGAAGTAAAAAGTATTACGGATACATCCTCAACCAGACCGTTTGCTAATGGGTCAACACCTGCATCAACTAACTGCTCAAAATAAAACTGATCCTTTAAGGGCTCTGCATCAGCACATAAAATAACCGGTATCAATCGTCCCGTCTCTGAGTCTTGGTAATTTTTTAGAGAGACCCCTTCTACAAAAGCCAACTTTACATCAGTATTTTGAGCGCAAAAGTCAATTTCTTCAGGCTTGGATCTCCAGTTCAGCGGGACGATCGCAATACCCGCCATTTGGCATGCCCAGTGAATTGTCGCTGCCTCATAGCGGTTCTGCAAAATAGTCAGGATGCGATCTCCGCGCACTAAGCCCTGTTCATAAAAGAAGTGTTGTATCGCTCCAATATGAGGTGCCCACTCAGCATATGAATATTGCTTGTCTCCGTCTACAATTGCCAGCCTTCCTGGCTCACGCTCAACTGCCTGCAAAAAGGTTCGACCTAAATCAAGCATGCTTATCTCCTTTTGCCTGCGTTCTAGTTGATGCAACTTCTAAAACCGCCTCAATAATTCCAACGTACCCAGTACAACGACATAGATTTCCAGATAAACCCTCCCGAACCTCTAAATCAGTAGGCATTGGGCTCTTCCTAAGCAAGTCTTCGGCGGAAATCAAAAATCCAGACGTGCAAAAACCACACTGTAGTGCATGATGCTTTTTAAAGGCAATTTGCAAATCAGACATTTCGCCGGACTTTGAAAAACCTTCTACCGTTTTTATAATGGCGCCATCGGCCTGACACGCAAACATCAGGCAAGAGCGAATAATTTCACCATTGACCTCAACCGTGCAAGCACCACATACACCATGCTCGCAACCTGCATGCGTGCCTGTTGCACCTAGATCATGACGAATAAAATCTAATAATGTGGTGCGTGACTCGCAATAGACTTCACGCTCAATACCATTTAAAGTTAATCTCACCAATTTATTCTTCATCGCATTTAACCTCTTTTGAATTCCATGGCTTGTTTACAAGCACGCTTGCCAAGAGTTCGCATGAGGTGCCGACGCAAACCCGAAGTTGCGGTGGGATCCTCCCTCACCTCTGTTTCTGAAGCCAATTCATCGAGGAACTGATTCACTTGATCAAACGACTCAGCATTAATTTTATGGACCCGAGCAGTGTCATCTATTCCGCCAAAGCCAATGGTCCAACTATCCCCATCCTTGATAACAGCTACAGCAACTACTGCAAAATCTCCATGCCGATAACCAAACTCGGCAAAGCCATAGCCAGTTGCTGCTCCTGAAATGGGAAAATGGACTGCCTCGATGAATTCATTCGTTTGTCGGTCAGTTTGAAGCGCTCCCAAGAAAAAATCTTTTGCTTTAACGATACGTCTTCTCTTTTTACTAACCAAAGTAACCGAGCCATCCAACACTGCAAGCCCTAGGACCAACTCAGCACTTGGGTCTGCGTGAGCGATTGAACCGCAGACAGTTCCGCGATTACGAATTGGAGTATGCGCAATCCAAGGGAGCATCATTGCCAACAAGGGCTGCGCCCGGGTAAGCTCATCCCAACCCTCCAATTCAGACTGTCTAACGCAAGCGCCAACTTCAAGAGATCTGCCTGAGATACCAAAACGTTTCAAACTAGCAACCTGATTGATATCAATTAAATGATCTGGGCTAGCTACTCTCATTGCCAATACCGGCACCAAGGTTTGACCGCCAGCAATAATTCGCGCATCGTCACCATATCTATCTAATAACTCTAGAATTTCATCTTTTGTGCTGACCTGATGCATTTGAAATGGGGCAGACTTCATTTCTTTGCCCCCAGAATTGCGCGTATACGATTGATGAGGGTTAACAACCAACCATCAGGTTTCGCACCAGCCTCTTTTGCCAGAGCCCTAAATAATTGATCTAATACCAAACGAATCGCCCCCTCTAGCAATCGACTGCCAATTGCAGCCAACTTACCAGAAACCTGAGCCTGATAGTCATACTCTAATATTGTGATGTCGCCCTCTTTTCTAAGGGTGACCTGCCCCATACCAAGAGCCATTCCCAAAGGACCTCGACCCTCTCCGCCCAAAGAAAAGCTGCGCGGGTTTTGAATGTTGGTCAAATCCACTCTTGCCTCAAATCTTGCTTTTGCCACCCCAATTCGCACGACCGCAATGCAGTCAAATCGTATCCCATTAGAAAGAGGGGCTTCATCGATTGATTCGCAGCCCGGAATGACATTTTTTAGGCGCGCCGAATTAAGCAACACAGCAAAAATTTCTTCAGGGGGAAGCATTAATCTAACCTCCCCTCTAGCCTTCAAGGGGTAATCGCTATTTGGGGTCATGGATGACGTCTTATTGAATGCTTTTTCTTGCTGAATGACCCCCTTCTTAACTAGAAGAGCATGAATTCTGCTGGGCGTTGCAGGCAACACGATATTTTCCTGATCTAAAGCGTCAGCAATTGCATTTGCTATACACACAGGGGTACTCATACTATTACCCTCGCCAATACCCTTAGACCCTAATGGAGTGAAGGGACTGGGAGATTCTTGGTGATAAATTTTGGGTACGCCAACATCGCTTGCAGTTGGCAAACGATAATCTGCGAAAGTTCCAGACAGGAAATTTCCATCACTGCTATAGACAAACTCTTCAAATAGTGCAGCTCCTACAGCTTGCGCGTAAGCGCCATAGACCTGACCATCAGCAAGTGCGGGATTGAGAATTCTCCCAGCATCGTGGATGGTCACATATTGATCAATCTTAGCCGAACAGGTATCCGGATCAATCTCGATACCGCAAGCATCTAAGGCAAAACCATATGCAGCCGAAGTATTAATGCGATCATTCTCATCCGGCGCCTCCAACACATCCGTACTCCAAAATTGCGTTTCATGGAGCGCTAAACAGGTATCCGGGCCAAGCGCCTTTTGAACTAATGCAGGCGCCCAATGGAAGTTTCCACACATCCTGGAAAAAGGAATGCCTTCATCTTCTTGGCCTGCGACTGCAATTCGACCATTAGCAAAGATCAAATCCTCCGGCTGCACTTTAAGGACATGGGCCGCATAAGCAGCAATGCGTACTTTTAATTTTTCTGCGGCCAGAAATACAGTTCCAGCTACTGCACCAGCAAAGCGGCTAGAATAATTTCCAGCGGCAATCGACCAAGCATCTTTTGCTGTATCAAAATCGACATTCACCTGAATGTGCGACGGAGACAGGCCAAAAATATCTGCCAATAATTGACTGATAACCGTTTGATGCCCTTGCCCAGCTGGAGCGGACGCAATATTTGCTGAAATATGACCAGATGGATCGATGCTTACCGTTGCCGAAGTAATTGCGCCATTTTTCGGCCCCGCCTTAGCCCTCTGCTCTGGAGTAAGGACGGTTGTAATGTAGCCCATATTAGAAACAGATGGCTCCACGATGGAGGCTATACCAATGCCGTAGTAACGCCCTTCCTTCTGAGCCTGGTCCCGACGATCCAACATCTTTCTAAATTCAGGCGATGCCTCTAAAGTAGCCAAAGCCTGCTGGTAATCGCCAGAATCCAATAATGCCCCCGCTGCAGCACGATATGGAAATTGATTCTTTTGAACATAATTAAGCGCTGCTATTTGTTGATGAGTCTTGCCATATTGCTTTGCAATTTTATGAATCAGTCGCTCGAGTGCGTAATAAACTTGGGGACCACCAAATCCTCGGACTAAACCAGTTGGTGTTTTATTGATCAACACTACACGGTTACGAATTTTCAAATTTTCAATTTGATATGGGCCAGTTACGCAACCGTGCATTCTATACAGGGTTGCAGGTTCAGGGGCCCTTAAGTAAGCGCCACAATCCTCGATTTGATCGTAATCTAATGCTAATATTTTTCCAGACACGTCTACTGCAGCGCGCAAATACGTGTGTCGTGATGTCGCCGAAGTAGCGGCCTGGAGATGCTCTAAACGATCCTCAATAAACTTCACCGGCGCACCCGCTTTACGCGATGCCAAACAACACATAATGATGTAAGGCAAAACTGATTGTTTTACCCCAAAACTTCCCCCAGAATCTGGCGGAACGTGATGACGAAGTTTTGTTCCGGGGATTTTCAACGCCGCAGCCATTACGACATGCAGTGAAAAAGGGCCCATAAAATTCGATGTCACCTCATATGAGGAGTCAGCGCCACGCCACACTGCAATTACCCCGCCAGTCTCCATTGGAGTACAAGAATTACGAGGGTAGCGAATATCGATATCAACGATACTCGCTGCATGCTCAAATGCAGCATCAGGATCACCGTATTGAAAGGAGCGATCTGAGACACAATTAGTGCCTATATCCTTATGAAGGATGATCGCATCATCTTCTATTGCAATATCAACATCGACAACTGCAGGCAGTGGTTCAATATTTACCAATACCTTTTCTACCCCATCTTCAGCTAGCGCTCTAGATTCGGCAACCACAACCGCTATTGGCTCACCCACATAGCGCACAAACTCACTTGCCAATACCCACTGACGAATTGGTGTTTTGACGGCCACTACTAACGGATTTGACCAAGCCTGAACATCATCAATTGTCAGAATCGTTCGCACGCCATTAACTTTTAATGCAGCAGAAACATCTACAGAGATGATTTTTCCATGGGCAATTGGAGAGCGAACCACAGCCGCATAAAGAGTACCAATAGGTAAAGGGAGATCGTCTAAATAACGGCCGCCCCCTGTCAAAAGCGCAGAATCTTCAACTCGCTCACAGGGTTTACCTAAATAGTTTGTACTTGAATTCAATGCGCTCTTTTCAGAAAGATATTTAATAGCTAAGACTGAAAGAAGCTTAATGATCGTTTGTTACTAACGCTTACCTCAAAGTCCAGTGACTTACCTTGGAGTCCGATTTTGTGTATGAGGAAAACCCTAGGAGTCTAGCTTTGGGGCTTTTTCTACCTGCTGACGATAGAGGCTAGGGGTAACTCCTTGATGCTGTTTAAAGAATCGAGTGAAATGACTTTGGGCTGAAAATCCGAGCTCATCGCCGATGTGAATTAAATTATCATCTTTATTGGCTAAAGCATCAAAAGCAAACTCCATCTTCAGAACATTCGCGAAAACAATTGGAGAAAGTCCAGTACATCGACGGAAAAGCTCAAAAAAATGAGAGCGGGAAAGGTCTACGCTTTGGGCAACTGTTGAGATATCACTCAACCCCTGAGGTGAGGTGCGCATGATATGGATTGCCTTACGGATTCTTGGATCCATAAAAGCCAAATTATTCTGAGAGTTTCGCAAATCACCCTGAGTTAAAACATCAGTATTCACCATAAAACTTAAGGCCAACTCCAACAACATAGACTCAAGATAATCATGAGTAATCTGATCGGCCCACCAAAGTTCCATTGAAATTTTTTCTAGAGCCTGCTTTTGATGAGAGCCAAGACCAGAAAGATTATTTATAAAGAAACGTGGGTGGCTGCTTGCCAAGAATTTTTTACTAAAAGAGGCGAGCCACTTTGGCTCAAGATATAACGCTAGCAAAATCGGATTTTTCCCATTAACTGGCATATGAAGATAAGAGTGCTCTTCCCAGGCGTTAATAAGTACGGCATTGTTATCTGTTAACGGGCACCGTTGCCCCCTCACCTGAAACGCGATATCTGGCCCCGCTACCTTGCATAAGATGTGGCAATGGTGATGGGCATGAGTAACCAAGGGGGCATCCATTTCAAGGAGTGCCACTCTACCAAATTCGCCATGAAGGAGTCGAATTACTTTAGACATTCTGTAAATCATCTCACACACTGACGAACTGAACTTGATAATTTTTATTGCACTGCAAAAGAAAAAGCCCTGGTTTCTCAGGGCTTTAATACGGTGAAAATAAAATGGAGACCTATCTTTTCTTGACTGGTGGTAAATCAGTACAGTGGCCATGCGCTGCTTCAGCTGCAAGACCTACTGACTCGCCGAGCGTTGGATGCGGATGAATCGTTTTACCGATATCCACTGCATCTGCACCCATTTCAATTGCCAAGCAAACCTCGCCAATCAGATCGCCCGCATGAGTGCCTACGATGCCGCCGCCAATAATGCGATGTGTGCTGGCATCAAACAGGAGTTTGGTGAAACCTTCATCACGTCCATTAGCGATAGCACGTCCACTAGCAGCCCATGGGAACAGACCTTTTTCATAGGCAATCCCTTGTGCCTTACATTGCTCTTCAGTTAAACCAGCCCAAGCTACCTCTGGGTCAGTGTAAGCAACAGAAGGAATTTGCTTGGCGTCAAAATAAGACTTTTGACCAGCGGCTGCTTCTGCTGCGACGTGTCCTTCATGAACCGCTTTGTGAGCCAACATCGGTTGACCAACAAGATCGCCAATCGCAAAGATATTGGGAACGTTGGTCCGCATCTGTTTATCTACTGGAATAAATCCACGCTCGTCTACTTGCACGCCTGCAGCCGCTGCATCGATCTTCTTACCGTTAGGCGTGCGCCCTACCGCTACTAATACTAAATCGTAGGTCTGTGGTTCAGTTGGAGCATTCTCGCCCTCAAAGCTCACCTGAATACCATCAGGCTTGACTTCAGCTTTAGACGCACGAGTCTTGAGCATCACTTTTTCAAAACGTCCGGCATTGAATTTTTCCCAGACCTTTTCCAGGTCACGATCTGCGCCGGCCATGAGACCATCTAACATCTCGGCTATATCAATGCGTGAGCCAAGCGTACTGTAAACGGTAGCCATCTCTAAACCAATAATGCCGCCGCCAATGACCAGCATGCGCTTTGGAATACTCGTTAACTTCAGAGCGCCAGTGCTATCCACAATCCGCGGATCTTCTGGCAAGAATGGCAATTTCACGGGCTGACTGCCGGCGGCAATAATCGCCTTCTGAAAACGAATCACTTCTTTGGAACCCGTGAGATCTTGTCCATCACCACTAGTCAGTTGAACTTCAACGTGGTTAGCATCTAAAAAATGTCCTAGGCCACGCACGACTTTGACCTTGCGAGCCTTAGCCATACCAGCTAAGCCACCAGTTAACTTGGCAATGACAGATTCTTTGTAGCCACGCAGTTGATCGATTTCAATTTTGGGTGCGCCAAAGGTGATGCCATGCTTGGCCATTGTCTTGACCTCGTCCATGACAGATGTGGTGTGCAACAAGGCTTTGGATGGAATACAGCCAACGTTTAAGCAAACACCGCCCAAAGTGGCATAGCGTTCCACCAATACAGTGTTCATACCCAAGTCAGCGCTGCGAAAGGCTGCGCTATAACCACCAGGGCCAGCACCTAGAACTAACATCTCGCATTCGTGATCTACCTTACCGCTGTATTGACCGGCGACTGGAGTGGGAAGCGGCGCAGGAGCAAGTGCAGCTACTGCAACTGGAGCTGGAGTCGGAACCGCAGAAGCGGCAGGCTTTGGAGCTGCAGCTGCGCCACTCACTTCAATCTCGGCAATAACGCTGCCTTTGGCAACCTTGTCACCGATCTTTACAGAAATAGCAGTCACTGTTCCAGCGGCATCAGCAGGAACTTCCATGGTGGCTTTATCAGATTCAAGAACCAATAAAGGCTGCTCCTTTTCAATGACATCGCCAACTTTAATCAGCACCTCAATCACAGGCACATCTGCGTAATCACCAATATCTGGTACAAGGATCATCTGTTTTGACATAGATCCCCCTTACAGAATTGCACGACGGAAGTCGGACAAGAGTTGCGCAACATGGACATTAAAGCGAGTAGCAAGCGCACCATCAATCACACGGTGATCAGCAGTTAACGACAATGGGCAGATCAAGCGTGGCACGAATTGCTTGCCATCCCAAACCGGCTTCATAGCAGCTTTGCTAACGCCTAAGATGGCTACCTCTGGAGCATTCACGATCGGCGAGAAGTAAGTACCACCAATGCCACCCAATGAAGAAATGGTGAAGCTTGCACCTTGCATTTGATCGGGCTTAAGTTTGCCTTCACGTGCCAGCGCAGCTAAGTCAGAAGTTTCTTTGACAATTTCAAAGATGCCTTTTTTGTCGACATCCTTAATGACCGGAACAACCAAACCAGTTGGCGTGTCGGCAGCAAAGCCAATATTAAAATATTTCTTGATCACCAAGTCATCGCCATCGAGCGAGCTATTGAACTCAGGATATTTTTTCAGTGCTGCAACGGCGGCCTTCATGATGAACGCCAACATTGTGATCTTGACACCCCTCTTCTCATTCTCTTTATTGGTGAGAACACGGAAAGCTTCTAAATCAGTAATATCTGCATCTTCGTGATACGTCACCGCCGGAATCATGACCCAGTTGCGACCCAAATTGGCAGCAGTCAGTTTCTTAATCCGATTGAGTGGTTGACGCTCGATCTCACCAAACTTAGCAAAATCCACTTTTGGCCAAGGAATTAAATTCAAGCCGCCTAAGCTTCCACCAGATGCAGCGCCAGCATTACCGCCACCACTCATTGCAGCCTTTACATATGCCTGAACGTCATCTTGAGTAATACGGCCTTTTGGACCAGTTCCCTTGACTTGAGAAACTGTCACACCAAGTTCGCGCGCAAACTTGCGTACGGATGGACTTGCATGACTAACGTTGTCATCTACTGGAGGAGGTGTATTGCTTACTGGTGGTGGAGGTGGAGCCAATTTAATCGGAGGCTCTACAGTAGGGGCTTTGGCTTGAGGCACGGCAGCGGCTACTGGAGCTGGGGCTGCCGCAGGAGCAGCAGCAGTAGATGAAGCGCCCTCTTCCAGCATGATCACTACCGAACCTTCGGAAAGTGAATCACCAATCTTGACCTTTACTTCTTTAACCACACCGGAGTGACTCGAAGGCACATCCATCGTCGCTTTGTCAGACTCCAACACAACGATTGACTGTTCTTTTTCAACGCTATCACCAACCTTAACCAAGACTTCGATCACAGGCACATCTTTGTAATCCCCAATATCGGGGACTTTAATTTCTATTATTTGGCTCATGTTCAGTCTCTTATTAAACCGTCATTGGGTTAGGTTTAGTTGTATCGATGCCGTATTTCTTGATGGCTTCAGCTAGCTTTTGACGATCAAACTGTCCAGCGTCAGCTAAAGATCTCAAGGCAGTCAACACCACCCAGCGACGATCTACTTCAAAGAAGTCGCGCAATTTCTCGCGAGTATCAGAGCGACCAAAACCATCCGTTCCTAGAACTTCATAACGACGACCCATGTGCTGAATAGCTGGACGAATTTGTTCTGCAAACAAACGAACATAGTCAGTGGCGGCAATCACAGGACCTGTTGTGTCCTTCAAGCATTTTTCTACATGCGACAAGACAGGTGCTGCAGCAGGATTGAGAAGATTGCTGCGATGAACGGCAGTCCAATCACGACCTAGCTCTGTAAAGCTTGGGCAGCCCCACAGATCAGAGGCAACGCCCCAATCTTGATGCAACATCTGTGCTGCTTCAATGACTTCACGGAAGATCGTTCCAGAACCGAGCAATTGAACACGCAGTTTGGCATTGGCATCCCCTACTGATGTCAACTTGTACATCCCTTTAATAATGTCCTGTTCAGCACCCTTCGGCATGGCTGGATGGGCATAGTTCTCATTCATCAAGGTGATGTAGTAATAAACGTCTTCTTGAACTTCTAGCATGCGACGCATGCCGTCCTGAATGACTACCGCTACTTCAAACGAGAAGGTTGGGTCATAGCTGATGCAGTTTGGAACGGCAGCGCTCCATACTTGGCTATGGCCGTCTTCATGCTGCAAGCCTTCACCGTTCAGAGTGGTTCTACCTGCAGTACCGCCAAGCAAGAAACCACGACTACGCATATCGCCAGCAGCCCATGCTAAATCGCCGATGCGTTGAAATCCGAACATGGAGTAGAAGATATAGAAAGGCAACATGGGAACGCCATGCGTAGAGTAAGCAGTAGCTGCAGCGATCCAATCGCACATACCACCAGCTTCATTAATGCCCTCTTGCAGAATTTGACCGTGCTTATCCTCTTTATAGAACATCAGTTGATCATGATCTTCTGGGGTGTAAAGCTGACCGAGTTGATTCCAAATGCCCAGTTGGCGGAACATGCCTTCCATACCAAAGGTGCGGGATTCATCTGGCACAATCGGAACGACTCTCTTACCTAGGACTTTGTCACGCAAGATGGTATTGAGCATACGCACAAATGCCATCGTCGTAGAAATCTCACGCCCATCTGTGGTTGCCTCTAGCATTGGGGCAAACACTTCCAAAGCAGGAACCGGCAGACTCTCAGCCTTGGTGCGACGCTGCGGTAAATAACCGCCCAACTCTTGACGGCGTGCCTTCATGTAATCAAGCTCAGTGCTGCCATCAGCAAATTTCACTAATGGCATTTCTTCTAACTGATCATCTTTTACGGGGATTTCGAAACGATCGCGGAAGCGACGTACGTCATCGGCATTCATTTTTTTGGCTTGGTGAGCAATATTCATCGCCTCACCAGAACCACCCATACCGTAACCTTTAATAGTGTGAGCCAAAATAACAGTAGGCTGATCTTGATGGTTTACGGCTGAGTGGAAAGCGGCATAGACTTTATGGGGATCATGACCACCACGGTTGAGCGCCCAAATCTCGTCATCACTCCAGTCATTTACCAATGCTTTCAGTTCTGGAGTATTAAATACGATCTCACGAACATAAGCGCCGTTCTTAGCCTTCATTGTTTGGTATTGACCATCAACGATTTCGCCAAGGCGCTGCATCAAAATGCCCTTCTTGTCACGAGCAAACAAAGCATCCCACTGACCACCCCAAACTACTTTGATCACATTCCAACCAGCGCCACGGAACTCACCTTCAAGCTCTTGAATGATTTTTCCGTTGCCGCGTACAGGACCATCTAAGCGTTGCAAGTTGCAGTTAATAACAAATATGAGGTTATCGAGTTTTTCACGGCCAGCCATACCAATGGCGCCCAATGATTCAGGCTCATCTGTTTCGCCGTCACCCAAGAAGGCCCATACTTTGCGACCTTCTGCTTTGATAAAGCCGCGGTCTTGCATGTAGCGCATGAAACGGGCTTGATAAATTGCCATGATGGGGCCCAAGCCCATTGATACGGTTGGGAACTGCCAAAAATCTGGCATCAACCATGGGTGCGGATAACTGGAGATTCCCTTGCCGCCAACTTCTTGACGGAAATTATTCAACTGCTCTTCGGCCAAGCGTCCCAACATGTACGCACGAGCGTATACACCTGGAGCGGAGTGTCCTTGAACAAATATCAGATCGCCACCATGTTCAGGCGATGGTGCATGCCAGAAATGGTTAAAGCCAACGTCATACAAAGTTGCTGCAGACTGGAAAGAAGAAATGTGGCCACCGACGTTGGTATCTTTATTGGCACGCAAGACCATGGCCATTGCGTTCCAACGAGTGTAAGAGCGAATCCGATGCTCAACGTTTTGATCACCTGGTAAGCGCGCTTGCTGCTCTACAGGGATGGTATTGATATAAGGCGTCTCAGCATGAAATGGCTGATTGACACCATTCACGCGAGCATGAGAAATTTGTTGATCTATTAAATAGGCTGCTCTTTCTGGTCCTTCAGCCTTGATAACGCCATCAAGGGCTTGTAACCATTCTTGAGTCTCAGCAGGATCAGCATCCTGAGCGCTTGTCTTACCTAAAATTTGTTCTGGAACCGCTGCCATAACCTGCCTCCATGTGGAATACTGTTTTAACCGTTCACTGTATAGGCAACATTCTAAAAAGGTATATGGGTGTAAACAAGGAATTTTTCACATAATGATAGTATTTCTCATAATGTGGTAATTTATTGCAATGCATCTAAATCATTGAAAAACATAGAAATTTAGCTCTAATAGGGCAAAATAGCGAAATTCCATGAAATTCAAGCGTTTTTCGATCTGGCTACTCAGCCCAAGCAAATGGCTCCGCAAAATACGGGGGTTTAGGCTTGTTTACACCCCACTGCTAGCAATTGTGATCTTTACGGCGGTGATGGGAGTTATTTTGGGGACACTCCAACTGCAGGAAAAAACCCAACAAGAATCCTCTTTATTTAGAGAGCTCTCATTTGCAAAGCAGCGTATTCAACTGCGCTTTTTGAATAACACCGAGTTGCTCATTTCCATTGGTAGAGATTTAGCTGCCAGTACGGATCAGGCAAAGTTACGTGCAAGCGCACTAGATCAAGCTGAAAATTTAGTACTCGGAAATCATGAAATTTCACAAATCATCTGGCTCAATGAGAATAATGCGCGCCAATGGGCGATGCCACAATCAGGCGGTCAACCCGATTGGTATCAAAAAACTGAGGGTGGCCCGCTCATCCATGAGGCACTTAGAAAAACAATCGAATTAAGTAAGCTGGCTAATCGCCCTGCATTCAGTCAATTCATCACACTCAATCTTGCTAGTGACGAACCATTAGCAAAAGAAAGAAGAACTGTTTTCTGGCAGGTGGTGCCAACGAGAAATGGTGGTGAGATTACTGGGGTACTGGCCGCACTCTATACAGCGCAAGGTGTACTAGATGTCATCCCTGGCGAACTCAAAAGTCAATATCGCTTCACACTACTAACTGATAACGAGAAGATGTTGGCGATTTCTTCGGATCGAGATACCCCCAAGCGTTCATTTAGCAATCAAACTAGCTTGGATATCGGCGTATTGAGCCCCAATCTCGTGTTGCGTATTGATACTTTCCCGCCACCAACAAACCTCACATTCAGAATGCTGATTGGGGTTGTACTAGGTTTAAGCGCATTTGTGATTTGGAGTTTGTGGTCAGTTCTAAAACAAATGCAAGTGCGCCAAGAAGCAGAAGCCAATCTTCGTACTGAAACCAACTTTCGAAGCGCGATGGAGAATTCGACTCCAGTAGGTATACGAGCCCACGATATGGAAAAAAGAATTACCTACGTGAATCGTGCTTTTTGCGAGATGACGGGTTGGTCAGCAAAAGAGCTGATTGGGCTTAAGCCCCCTTTCCCCTTCTGGCCTGAAGGCAGAAAAGATGAGTTGACCGATAAAATGAATCGCGCTCTAGACCTCAAGACCGCTTCAAGCATGAAGGGTGGAATAGAGGGAGGAGTCTTGCGTCGTGATGGATCACAAATTCAGACGCGGACCTTCATTGCGCCGCTCATTAATGAAAAAGGCAGTCAAACCGGATGGGTGACGTCCTTAATTGATATCTCTGAGCCTAGGAAGATTCGTGAAGAATTGGCTGCTTCTCAAGAACGTTTTGTTACCGTGCTGGAAGGACTTGATGCCTCTGTTTCTGTGATCTCGATTGAAACTGGTGAGCTACTATTTGCCAATCGCTTCTACCGTGAACGCTTTGGCGATAATCCAATAGGGCATCTCGATTTAGCCGGCGGCGAAATAGCGCATAGCACCATGCAGATGATTGCGGAAGAGTTACAAGATGGCAATCCTGGAATTCCGCCCTCATCGCTCTATCAAGAGTCAGAGTCGGAAGATGTCCAGCTTACGGAAAACGGCATCAAGTGGTATGAGGTTCGGCGTCGCTTCATTCCTTGGGTGGATGGCCATTTAGCACAACTCTTAATTGCAACCGATATCACACTTCGTAAAGCGTCTGATGATCTTAGTCGTCAGCAAGAAGAGCGCATGCAATTCACGAGTCGTTTGACAACGATGGGTGAGATGGCCTCATCACTCGCGCATGAATTAAATCAACCCCTTTCAGCAATCTCTAATTACTGCATGGGTGTTGCTAAACGTCTGAAGGCGCAAGCTGATCCTGAAATTAGTAAAGAAATATTGCCAGCACTTGAAAAAGCAGCAGAGCAAGCAGTTCGTGCGGGTACTATCATTCAACGCATTCGGGGCTTTGTAAAACGCAGTGAGCCTGTTCGTAAATCATGCTCTATTGGCGACATCATTAATGATGCAGTTGGTCTAGTAGAAATTGAAGCCCACCGACATCGCTTAAATATCACCTCCCATGTGGACGAAAATCTTCCCAACGTAGACCTTGATCCTGTCTTGATTCTGCAAGTCTTGGTCAACCTCCTCAAAAACTCTTTAGATAGCCTGCGCGATGTTTACCCCCTATCCTCCCGGTGGTCGGCCCCGCCGGTCAAAATATCGGCCGATCTAGAAACCAGCACCTTCCCAGCCATGCTCCGGATCCAGGTAACCGATGCTGGCGCTGGGATTGCGGAATCCGTCACCCAGCGGATGTTTGAGCCCTTTTTCAGCACCAAGGCTGATGGCATGGGAATGGGCCTGAATATTTGCCGCTCAATCATTGAATCCCACCATGGTCGGCTTTGGGCCAAAAATCACATGGATCCAGAACATACCAAGTTGGTTGGCTGCACCTTTACAATATTGATACCCCTAGAATCACCCGATTCCAAGGCAGCTGTTTAACTACCGTTTTAAGGCTTACGCGCGAGATCCCATATGAATATCAGCACAGCGACAAAACCAAACCAAGCCGAAGTAGTCTACGTCGTAGATGACGATGAAGCTGTGAGAGATTCCCTTACATGGCTGTTAGAGAGCAATGGCTATGTCGTTCGCTGTCACGCTAGTGCGGAACGCTTCCTCCAATCATTACAAAGTACTGATAAGTCCACCATCTCCTGCGCAATTTTGGATGTGCGTATGCCAGGAATGTCCGGCCTAGAGCTTCAAGAGCGTTTGCTCAGTGAACATGTACCAATGCCAGTTGCATTCATTACTGGTCATGGCGATGTCTCTATGGCGGTATCTACCATGAAACGTGGTGCAGTAGATTTTATTGAAAAGCCATTTAAAGAAAATGACTTGTGTGGCTTAGTGGATCGCATGCTTGCAAAAGCCCGTATCGATTATTCACAAGCAAGTCAACGCAAGATTACCCAAAGTCTATTAAGCAAGCTCACTGGACGTGAGCGCCAGGTCCTTGAAAGAATTGTTGCTGGACGCTTAAACAAACAAATCGCCGATGATCTCGGTATCTCCATTAAAACGGTTGAAGCGCATCGCGCCAACATCATGGAGAAGCTGAATGTCAATACGGTCGCTGACTTGCTCCGCTTAGCGCTATCAGATCCTCAACCTAACTGATTACTTGTCTACAGTTATGCCTGCGCAACTCCTTGACGGTAACCTCCTCTCTAAGAAACTTCGAGCAGAGATTGCGGCTCGCGGAGCTATTGTTACCGCAAAAGGCGTCAGACCTGGTCTTGCCGTCATTGTGGTTGGCGATAATCCCGCTAGTCAGGTATATGTTCGCAACAAAGTAAAGGCCTGTGAAGATGTTGGCTTTCATTCTGTTTTAGAACGCTATGCAGTCGAGTTAGGCGAAGAAGAATTGCTTGCTCGCATTGCAACGCTGAATGCTGATCCCGCTATTCATGGCATCTTGGTCCAGTTGCCACTGCCAGAACATATTGCCTCTGAGCGCGTACTCGAAGCCATTGCCCCTGAAAAAGATGTTGATGGTTTTCACGTTGCCAATGCTGGTGCCTTGATGGTTGGCCATCCAGAATTCAAACCATGCACCCCTTACGGCTGCATGAAGATGCTTGAAAGCATTGATTACCCAATACGTGGTGCTCGCGCGGTGATTGTTGGCGCTTCCAATATTGTTGGTAAACCCATGGCGATGTTGTTATTGCAGGCTGGTGCAACAGTTACCATTTGCAATAGCAAAACCCGTGACTTAGCGCACCACACTAAAGATGCAGATATTTTGGTAGTCGCTACCGGTAAACCCAGGATGATTAGTGGCGACATGATCAAAACTGGCGCGGTTGTCATTGATGTGGGCATCAATCGCCTGCCTGATGGGAAGCTATGTGGCGATGTGGATTTTGATACAGCTAAATATATCGCCGGTTGGATTACGCCAGTTCCTGGTGGCGTCGGTCCGATGACCATCACCATGCTCCTCATGAACACCCTCGAGGCAGCTGAAAAAGCAGCAAAAAAGTAGCTCAGCGCTAAGGGTCATTTAGCAAGATTGGCTGCATTACAGTAAGCTAGAGGGATGACTATTTTTACTCCATCCCACCCGCTTCAAAATCCACTGATTACATTTGGCCGCGGCATTCCTGCTTATGCCGAAGTAAAGCCTGAGCATATTGATTCGGCAATTTCCTATTTATTGAAAGCAGCAGAAGCAGCTGTTGATAAAGCCACTGATGCCAATACCCCTTGCACTTGGGATGCCTTAGCTGAACCGCTGGAGGATGCCACTGAATCCTTAGGTAGATCATGGAGCGTCATCTCCCATTTAAATAGTGTGGCGGATACACCGGAGTTACGAGCTGCCTATGGCGAGATGCTGCCGCAGGTCACAGCATTCTTTTCCAGTTTGAGCCAGAACTTAGCGCTCTACGAAAAATTTAAAGTGATTCAAAGTAGTTCTGAATTTTCCAAGCTTGGCATGGCACAGAAAAAAGTCATCGAAAACGCCTTGCGCGATTTTCGTTTGGGCGGTGCCGAGCTTACTGATGCACAGAAACCCCGCTTCGCCCAAATCCAAGATGAGCAAGCCATTCTTGGTAAAGCATTTTCCGATCATGTCTTAGATGCTACTGATGGCTTTGTTCATCTCATCACAGATGAGGCAGAGCTAGCGGGATTACCAGAGGATGCGATTGCCGCTGCAGCAGATACCGCTAAGCAGACGAATCTAGAGGGCTGGGCATTTACTTTGCACTTCCCTTCTTACTATCCCGTAATGCAGTACTCAGAAAATCGTGCCTTACGTCAATTGATGTACCAGGCCTACGTGACCCGCGCCTCTGAATTAGCCCCCCAATTTACCAATGGCAAGTTAGAGTGGGATAACACCGAGAATATGTTGGCACAACTGCGACTGCGCGATGAAGAAGCCCGCATGCTGGGCTTTGCAAACTACGCTGCACTGAGCATAGCGCCAAAGATGGCCAATACTGTTTCTGAAGTGGATCAGTTCTTGGGTGATATCGCCAAGAAATCTAAACCGTTTGCCCAACAGGATTGGGATGAATTGCAAGCTTTTGCAAATACTGAACT
Organism: Polynucleobacter finlandensis; assembly: GCF_018881755.1. Classification (GTDB taxonomy): domain Bacteria; phylum Pseudomonadota; class Gammaproteobacteria; order Burkholderiales; family Burkholderiaceae; genus Polynucleobacter; species Polynucleobacter finlandensis. The sequence continues at coordinate 123,250 of NZ_JACVPS010000005.1, forward strand.
GCAGCCTTGGGATATTCCGTATTACTCAGAAAAACTCAAGCAAGCGCGTTACTCTTTTTCTGAAAATGAACTCAAGCAATACTTTCCATTGCCTAAAGTGCTAGAAGGTTTGTTTGGAGTCATTCAGACACTCTTTGGGGTCAAGATTCATCAAGCTGATTTACCAACTTGGCATGCTGATGTCCAGTCCTTCTCAGTCAGTAATGAGGATGGGCAAATTGTTGCCTATTTTTACTTGGATCCCTATGCACGACCCGGCAAACGTGGCGGCGCTTGGATGGACGATGCGAGAGGTAGACGAGAGCTTGCCAATGGTGAGATTCAGATTCCGGTGGCTTACTTGGTTTGTAACTTTGCCCCACCAGTTAAAGTAGATGGGCAATTACGTCAGCCTACTATTACACATGATGATGTCATCACCCTCTTTCACGAAAGTGGTCATGGCCTCCATCACCTCTTAACTCAAGTTGGCGCCTTAGGAGTCTCTGGCATCAATGGGGTCGAATGGGATGCCGTTGAATTACCAAGTCAATTCATGGAAAACTTCTGCTGGGAATGGGAAGTCTTAGAAAAAATGACGGCTCATGCAGAAACTGGTAAGCCTTTGCCTAAGGCCTTGTTTGACAAAATGTTGGCAGCGAAGAACTTCCAAAATGGCTTAGGCACACTACGTCAAATTGTGATGTCATTAACGGATTGGCGATTGCACTCCACTTTTGATGTCACTATGGCAAAAGGTGAAGCTGTGCTCGAACTCTCTAGAAACACCGCTACAGAATTTAATATCATTCCCCAACCAGAAATCTCTCGTTGGATTAATTCCTTTAGCCATATCTTTGCTGGTGGCTATGCGGCGGGCTACTACAGTTATAAATGGGCTGAAGTACTTTCAGCTGATGCTTATTCAGCATTTGAAGAAGCAGCGAAACTGAACGGTAGCGTACTAGACCAGCAAACTGGCAAACGCTATCGCCAAGAAATTCTAGAAGTTGGTGGTAGCCGCCCTGCTGCTGAATCATTCAAGGCATTTCGGGGGCGCGAACCTAGTATTGATGCGCTATTGCGTCATGGTGGCTTAGCTTAATCATTGAATATAAGAGGCGGCTAACGACCCAAAGCGGACGTCTAGTTGTCTCGATATTTATTGGCTATTTCTTGGAAATTGGACTGTTCTGCGATAAGAGCATCTACAACCAACGGATCAAAATGGATGCCCTTCTTTGATACGATCTCTTTAACGGCATCTTCATGACTCCACCCAGACTTATAAACCCGTTCACTTACTAAGGCATCGTAAACATCGGCAATCGCCATAATGCGTGCAGGTAGTGGAATTTCCTCCCCTTTTAATCCCCGTGGATACCCTGTTCCATCCCATTTTTCATGATGTCCGCCAGCTATTTGAATGGCCTTTTTCAATAGACCCTGATCACCACCAACTTCAATATCGGGAGATGATAGAACCGCCTCACCAATAGCGGCATGAGACTGCATTACTTGCCACTCTTCATCATTTAAGTGACCCAGCTTATGCAAGATATTATCGGGAATACCCACCTTACCAATATCATGAAGTGGTGCGGCCTTAAATAAAATCTCAATGGCCTCATCGCTTAGTTCATTTGTGTAATGCCCCATTCCCCTTAATCTTAAGGCGAGTTTTTTGACATAGTTTTGGGTGCGGACAAGATGGTTACCTGTTTCGTTGTCACGAGCCATGGCAAGAGCATTTAGACTTTGAAGCATTGTGCTTTCTGCAGTTTTGGAATTAATTTGCTCGTATATCCATAAACGCTCTAGAAAAATATTTGCAATCAGAATATAAACAATTAAACAAAGGCCGACAGCCAATAATCGAGTTATTGCCCCATACAAAGGCTCCTGATACAAAGCTCCAATAACAATAGGGCCTGTCGAAACCTCAATCGAAATATAAATTCTATACAAATATGCACAGGTCTGAATGCCGAAAATGAAGCTCAAAGCAAACAGGTTGAGCGACCGAAAATTATGCTTATAGGTATATTTAATGATCTCTATTAAGGACCAAAGGCATATTATGGCAAGGACGCTACTGACAAAATATATGCGGGCATTTAAATCAAAGTCTTTACGAAATGCTTCGTAGAGCAAAAGAGAGATGATGTATGAAATCCAAAAAACATACAGGCTAACTTTGCTAAGCCGCCCTCTCCAAGAATGTAGCAATAAAGCAATTGCAATGTTCGAGAAAATAAAAGTGACAGTACTTATTGTGACGAATAAATCCGGGTAATAAGGAGTTAGTCCAAATAAAATAAACCCGATACACATCATGCTAATGCCAATTAACCAGTAAACAGGATTGTGGTTTACTTTATCTAATTGACTTGCTTTTTTAGCGCCAAACATTACTAAAAATGCCGCAAAAGCAAAAAAGAAATGGAAGTAAAGGCTCAGTGTTTGCATGGCTTTATGTATAACTTTGCATAAGCATAATCATTAACTTACGGACTCAAATCCTATAAGTCAAGCAGATGTATGCACCAATGTTGTGCTTTTGAACCAATGACAGAAAGCTACTATAAATACTTAAACCCTGCAGAAGTCGCTTAATGGCCGATTGGAGCCATTTGGGTCAAATCAGTTAATTGGGCGCTTCTCGACCCTAAGCGGTCATCAGACCTTTAATCCTAAAAATGCGCAAGAACTTTAAGACTGTGTATTAGATACATCTCACGAAGATGCTTTTGCTGGGTAGAGTTGATTTTTAAGCCCTCTGAGAAATATCGCTCAACTGTTCCGTACCGGCTATACATTTCATCAAAAGAGGCTTCTAAGTACTTTTGCTTCACGCCAAAGAGCGCTGATGGAATGCCTGGATCGCCACCCCCCGCAATAAATGCATCGATCTCTTTTTGGTGCATTGGTAATAAATAGTTGTTACTACGTAAGTAATCAGCTAACACCTCATCTTTAGGCACACCAAGGAAGGTTAACAAGGCTGCAGCCCCCCACCCCGTCCTATCCTTACCATTTGTACAGTGAAAGACTCCAGGCAAATTAGCAGCATCCGACAATGATAGAAAGAGAATTCGATACGACTGTTGTGCACTCGGAAGCGAGACAAAATCCCGGTAAAGCCTAACAAAACTAGCCTCAACCCCTTTTGCTCCACCTAATTTTTGACTAGCTAATTTGGGGTTTTGGAAAAGCTCACCTATTTGATCGGGGGTTACGATTAAGTCCTCATCCGCCATGACGTTAAGTCGAACATACTTCATCTCTGGGGGAATCTTATCGGGCTGCGCGCTAATCTCAGCTGGTGTGCGTAAGTCGTAATCAGTCTTTAATTTGAGCGCCTGGAGTTTAATTAAATTTACCGAATCCATAGTGTAGAACTCATTGGAGCGATAGACTTTTCCCCTCGCTACAACATCCCCACCGCTAGTTACATACCCGCCAAGATCGCGCAGATTAGGCACAGGGCCAATATCCAGAAAGATCCCTAGACTTTGCCCCGGAGCCAAGATTGTTGAGGGTGCTTGCGCCAGAGCAAGCGGTCCCATGCAACAGCTAGCAAGGACAAATACATATTTTGCAAAGTGACGTCTAAAAACGTCTCGAGTCCTAGGTGTTGAAATGATGAAGTTGTTCATGTAGGAAATCGATTTTTAAGTACCTTAACCATGGTGGGGCTCAAGGGCTTGAATAATTCAGCGTTGTAAGAGGCTGAATATGGCACTCCCCCAATATCTCCATATCGAATGGATGCATCAGACGCTCCATTCTGCGGCCGCGTTGGATCCATTGAGCTAACAGGTATAACTCCGAATGCACGCTCTACATTAGGCGTATTTGGTCGCATATCATTTTGTAAGATTTGCTGAGCTGCAATTGCCATACGCCTTCCACTTTCAGCAGGCGTTCCCTCACGTACTGCAGGATCAACATTCACAGTCACAATAGAGATGCTGTAATCCCTATTAAGATAGACCTGTAGTGTACGAAACTGTTGTGGGAAGTCGTGCAAAGAACTGGTTTCTATTTGCCAAAATCCATGCTCTGCGGGAGCACCTAGAGGCGCCTTGAATGCCTTGACCGTATTGACATGGCGGTGACCCGCTAGCCAACATAAAACCTGGCCATTGGCCTGAATTTCAGAAACCAATTCAGCAAGAGCGATAGCATTTTTTAACTTTGCATGAGGGTCACGGGTTGACTCCCACCACTCCATCTCACTTCCAATGGGTGCTACTGCAAGTGGAACGTGCGATGCAATGATCACCAGCTCATGTCTTTTCTTTGCAAGATTTAATTGTGAGCGTAACCATTTAACCCGGGTGGCGCTTAAATAACCGTGCCCATGAATATCATGACTGCCATCTTTGGGATCCTGAACATTATCCAAAACAATCATTCGTAACGGTATATCGGCTTTTGGCAAAAAACTGTAGCAAGAAAATCCAGACTCCTCCTTTTCATAATTGGGATCTACTAAATGAAATCCATGGCCGCGAGGTAAAGAACTCGTGTTAAAAAATTCAGCAATCCACTCTTTCTTTGTAAGCGAGCGGCGATTCAGGTTTGAAGAAATGGTGGGCTGCTTTAAAAAAGTACTGACTGGTCCAGCATCAATGATTTCTCCAGATTCAGATGCACCGTTGATCGTACCCATGTAATAGACTGGCGACTTTAAGCTCACTGTAGTATCAAAAAGACATGGGAAAAATGGAAAATCTTTTATAGGCTTGAGCACGTCATCTATAGCCCAGATCTGATCACTTACATAGGAGTCTCTAAGCCTTAGGCTTGGATCCGCATCAACAGATACGCTCCCGATCATAAAAAGATCGTGATTGCCATTAACTTGGTACCAAGGAATTTCGGGCAATAACCCAGCAGACTTAAAAGGCCGCTGATACGAGATGGTATCTTGAGTGGCATCCCCACTGGTATTGGGGTAAATGACTTTGCCATCCAAAATATCCAGATACCACCGAGTCTCGTTATATTGGGTAGAGTTACAGGTATCCCCCAAGGACAACCCAAAATCAAATGCGTGAGTTGAATGCAGCGCATTTGCAGTTTGAATCGAGGCATCAAGAACCTGGGTAGTAGTTAACATCGTCGGCGAATAGATTGAGGTCATGGGTGCGCCAAATTCAGCATCCAATTGTTGAATTGCAATCAATTGATTGCCTGCCTGCTTGTCTGTTAAATGTATATCGCTGATCGTAAAGAATGAACTCAAGCGATGTAGTCTCTCGATACCTGTAGTTTTGTAGCCCACCGGCATTAAGTCAAAGCGTCGCTCGATTGGCAGACCAGGGCCATAGGCATAGTTGCCATATTGATATTTTTTATATTGGCTTACACAATGCAATTCAGTAGGGGCAAGTCCTTTGCCCGAGGCTGGAGATTTGACTAACTCTGGAATTGAAAAAGAAAGCATGCGCTCTACTGTTGTTTTGACCTCGCTATCAATTTTGTAGGTAGTAAATGTCTCATTTTTCTCACCCAAACACCATCCGGAGTAAGACATCACAACACTTCCGATGGAGTACTGCATGAATAGGCGACGTGAAAAATGATGCGCTATCCCCTCTTGGGGCTTGCCTTCTTGAGGCGCATCCAATTGAACTTTCATGATGCCCTTATGTGTTTTGTATTAGCTTTGCTTATAAACAACGATGTAATCTTGAATATTGTTCGCACCTATATACAAATCCTATTCCTCCAATTTTCCTTAGGCTTGATCTAAATCAAATCACTTGTGGATATATGGAGGTCGATTCATTTTTGATGTTGTGGAATCGTGGTTAGCTAGCGCACAAGAGCGCGTGAATAGCTACGTTCGGCCCAATGGAGGCCATAGGACCAAACGGGGATGGTAGCAGTGGCTGAAAACCACTCCTCATTAGCTTAGGTCTTTTTGATTTCTGCAATCACTGGGGCGTGATCAGAAGGCTGTTCCCAGGTACGTGGCTCTTTGTCAATGATACTGGCACTGCATTTTTCTTTGAGTGCTTCGCTCAGCAGGATGTGGTCGATCCTCATCCCTGCATTACGTCTGAAACCCATCATCCGGTAATCCCACCAGCTAAACGCTTTAGGGGCTTGCTCGAACATCCGGAAGGAGTCTTCAAATCCTAGTTTCAGCAAATCCTGAAAAGCTGTTCTCTCTTGTGGCGAAACAAGATTCTGCCCTTCCCACGCTTTAGGGTCATGCACATCAGCATCTTGCGGGGCGATATTGAAATCACCTAAGAGCACTAAACGCTGATTCTGCTGTAGTTCTTTTGTTAGCCAAGACTGTAACGCGTTTAGCCAGTTGAGTTTGTAAGCAAACTTCTCGCTTTCAGGTGACTGTCCGTTTGGAAAATACGCAGATACCAATCTTATCGGTTGCGTTTCCTTGAAACACACTGTGGCAGCTAAGATGCGCTGCTGCTCATCAGCATGATCAGGAATATTTCTAATAGGTTTTAGAAAAGTGGTCTCTAGATCGGTTGCAATAGGCGCTAAGGCAGCACGCCTCACAATAATGGCGACGCCATTGTATGTCTTTTGGCCAGCAGCAAGACTCAGATAGCCAGCCTCTTCTAGTTCCTTGTGGGGATACTTATCATCGGTGAGCTTGAGTTCTTGCAAGCACAAAGCATCAATCGGTTTCTTAGCCTTTTCTTGATCACTCAACCAACGGAGAACGTGTGGCAAGCGAACTTTTAAAGAGTTCACATTCCACGCCGCTATCCGGACTGAATCAGTCATCTATACCCAATTCTTGCAATTTACGAGTAATCGTATTGCGGCCAATACCAAGACGTTGTGCTGCTTCAACTCTTCTGCCACGCGTCACTTCTAAAGCGGCTTGCAAAACCGCTTTTTCAAATTTAGCGCACAGAGCGTCATAGACATTCTTGTCACCGTCTTGCAACATCTTGGCAGCGAGTCGACTTAAGCCAGCCTCCCAATCCACCGCTCCACCTCGTGACACAGCTACTCCCGCTTGAGAAGCGTCTCCCTGAGGAGTCATCGGTTGATCATTGACCTCGGCCAAGAAATCACCCGGCAGATCGCTGACACCAATTACATTGGAAGGCGTCATCACTGTAAGCCAATGGCACAGGTTCTCTAATTGACGCACGTTACCAGGGAAAGACATCTGTCCGATATCTTTCAGAACCTCATCAGAAAGCTTCTTAGGTTCAACACCCAGAGATTTGGCACAGCTGAGCATAAAGTGACGAGCGAGTAAGGGAATATCTTCGGCACGCTCACGTAATGGCGGCATGCGCAAACGAATCAGATTGAGACGGTGCAATAAATCTTCTCTGAAGAATCCAGCAGCAACGCGTGACTCTAAATTTTGATGGGTGGACGCAATGATTCTGACATTCACCTTAATGGGGTCTTGACCGCCAACTCGATAGAAATGGCCATCCGTTAGGGCTCGCAATAAGCGAGTCTGCAAGTCAAATGGCAAATCACCGATTTCATCTAGGAATAAGGTGCCTCCATCAGCCTGCTCAAAGCGTCCACGACGCAGCGTTTGTGCCCCTGGAAATGCACCACGTTCGTGACCAAACAATTCAGATTCCAATAGATCTTTTGGAACGGCTGCTGTGCTAAGCGACACAAATGGGCCTCTAGCACGCGGGCTATGCTTGTGGAGCGCCAAACCGACTAACTCTTTACCAGTACCAGATTCGCCGGTAATCAATACAGTGGCATGTGACTGCGCTAAGCGGCCAATGGCGCGAAACACTTCTTGCATCGCTGGAGCCTGACCAATGATTTCGCTAGCGTCTTGAACAAAAGCACTTAAATCTTTAGTGCCAGATTGATTACGATCACTTTGTTCAATAGCACGATGAATCAGTTCAATCGCCTTTTCTAAATCAAATGGTTTAGTGAGGTATTCAAAAGCGCCGCCTTGAAAAGAGGATACGGCAGAATCCAAATCTGAATAGGCGGTCATGATGATGACCGGCAATTGTGGATGGCTCTGTTTGACGTGCTGCAATAGCTCCAAGCCATTGCCGCGCGGCATCCGGATGTCGGAGATCAATACTTGAGGTGACTCTTTCTCAAGGGCATTGAGGACATCATTTGGGTTTGAAAAACTCTTATGGGGAATATTTTCACGTGTGAGAGCCTTCTCTAACACCCAACGAATAGACTGATCATCATCGACGATCCAAATTGGTTTCATGATTATTTCTCCCGCTTACGATATGGAATCTGAATATGAAAATCTGTACGCCCAGGACGGCTATCACAAGAAATAGAGCCCTGATGCTGCTGAACAAAAGTTTGTGCCAAGGTAAGGCCAAGTCCACTGCCGCCTTCTCTTCCTGAAACCAAAGGAAAAAAGATGCGCTCTCGAATATCTTCTGGAATGCCAGGCCCGTTATCAATGACCTGTAAATCCATCGCCAACTTATAACGCTGTTTAGCAATCGTGACTGAACGGGCAACCCGAGTCTTTAACTCTATCTGGGCAGTCCCGGCGGCAATTTCATCTGAAAGTGCTTGGGCTGCGTTATGCGCAATATTGAGTACCGCCTGAATGAGTTGCTCACGATCCCCAAGGAGATCGGGAAGACTCGTGTCGTAGTTGCGAATGATCCGAAGCCCTTTAGGGAACTCCGCCAATACCAAACTACGAACGCGCTCTAAGGCCTCATGGACGTTAAACGCTTCAATGACGTGTGCTTTACGGTGTGGTGCCAGAAGACGATCTACTAATGTTTGTAGCCGATCGGATTCTTTAATGATGACTTGGGTATATTCCCTCAAGCCTTTTTCTGGGAGTTCAAACTCTAGAAGCTGTGCCGCCCCACGAATGCCACCCAAAGGGTTTTTGATTTCATGCGCTAAGTTCCGCATGAGTTCCTTATTTGCTTCCACTTGTTGTGTAACACGCTCGTCACGCTCACTGCGAAGTTGCTGATCGATCGGAAACCATTCCATCATCAGCAGATCCGGATCGTCAAACATCGCGATGACTACGTGCGCAGGTGTTGATTCGTGATGAATGCTACCCGGCATAGAATGCAAAACCATTTCTTGACGTTGCGCTATGACTTGACCGCTCCGCACTTCCTCAATCATGGAGTTTAAAGGCGCGTTATCCCCAAACAAATCGTGCACGGACTGCCCCTCAAGTGATTTACGCGACAGATCCAGCGCTGCTTCAGCAGCCGGATTGACATAAACCAATTGTTGGTTCTCCGCCTCAAATACCAAGATGGCATTAGGCATCTGATCAAGCAATGTCGGAAAAAAAGGAGCAGCCGAAGCTGCTCCCTTGAACGAATTGCGCAACAGTCCTGCGCTCAAGTTCTCTCCTTCGCTTACAGGGAGTAGTACATATCAAATTCGATAGGATGAGTAGTCATACGGAAACGTGTGACATCTTCCATCTTCAAATTGATATACGCATCGATCATGGATTCAGTAAATACACCACCACGAGTTAAGAACTCATGATCTTTCTTCAAAGCTTCCAAAGCCTCTTCCAAGCTTGCGCAAACGGTTGGGATCTTTGCATCTTCTTCTGGTGGCAAGTCATACAAGTTCTTGTCAGCGGCTTCACCTGGGTGAATCTTGTTCTGAACACCATCCAAGCCAGCCATCAACAAGGCAGAGAATGCCAAGTATGGGTTAGCCAATGGATCAGGGAAACGAGTCTCAATACGACGACCCTTAGGACTGGAAACGTGTGGAATACGAATCGAAGCAGAACGGTTACGTGCAGAGTAAGCCAACTTCACTGGCGCCTCAAAGCCTGGAACCAAACGCTTGTATGAGTTTGTACCTGGATTGGTAATCGCGTTCAATGCTTTAGCGTGCTTGATAATGCCGCCGATGTAGTAGAGAGCAAACTCTGACAAACCAGCATAACCATTACCGGCAAACAAGTTCTCGCCATTCTTCCAAACGGATTGGTGAACGTGCATACCAGAACCGTTATCGCCAACTACTGGCTTAGGCATGAAGGTTGCTGTTTTGCCATAAGCATGAGCAACGTTTTGAATGACGTACTTTTGCCAGATAGTCCAGTCAGCGCGCTGTGTCAATGTGCTGAACTTCGTACCCAATTCGTTTTGGCCTTGACCAGCAACTTCATGGTGATGTACTTCGACAGGAATGCCCAGGGATTCAAGAATCAAACACATTTCAGAACGCATGTCGTGGAATGTATCTACAGGAGCAACTGGAAAATAACCACCTTTTTTACCTGGACGGTGGCCTGTGTTACCGCCTTCGATTTCTGCAGCAGAAGACCATGGCGCTTCTTCGGAATCAATCTTCACGAAGCAACCTTGCATATCAGCACCCCAACGGACGCCATCAAAAATAAAGAATTCTGGCTCTGGACCAAAGTAAGCTGCATCACCTAGACCGGTGCTCTTCAAATAAGCTTCGGCACGTTTAGCGATAGAACGTGGGTCACGATCGTAACCTTTGCCATCGGATGGCTCGATCACGTCACATGTGATGACCAATGTTGACTCTTCATAGAATGGGTCAATGTAGCAAGCTGTTGGATCAGGCATCAACAACATATCAGAAGCTTCAATACCCTTCCAACCAGCGATAGAAGAACCGTCAAATGCATGACCGCTCTCAAATTTGTCTTCGTCAAAATGGGAGATAGGTACTGTTGTGTGTTGTTCTTTGCCCTTTGTATCTACAAAGCGGAAATCAACGAAAGTACATTCTTTCTCTTTAACTAACTTCATCACATCAGCGACGGTCTTGGTTGTCATGCAACTCTCCTCTATTAACTAAATTTGGAATTCAAAACTTAAGGCATTCACCCTTGTTCATTCCAGGCATCAAACATGCCTAATGGATGTATGTAATTTACTGAAGCAAACAAGTGGGATGTCTCATTATTGCACTATTTAAGTGCTCAAATACCCCTTGTACGGCAGAAAAATGGCTTAATGCACCAGTTTAGTGCTATCTACCGCTAGCTAAGATCATGAATTTCATAACCCAGTTCTTGCGTGCCCGTTCGAAGGGCATTCCAAGCGCTATCCAGTAGATTGGCGTTGCCCTTAATGCCCAATTCGATATGCCGCTCTGCAAACACACCGCCCTTTGAGGGGTCACCTACAGACGGCAGACTAAAGACCTTCACCCCAGGGAAATTGGCCTCGATACGCTCCATCAGTGGGGTTAAAGTGGACTCCACCCCCTTGGGAACGATAAAGCTCTGCTCAGCCCAGTTTTCTTGATGAAAAAGATCTTTGTAATAGGTATCTAAACACCAGGCCATCATGGGTGCCGCCATCACTGGAAATCCTGGGACAAAGTGATGCTCTTTAATCCTAAAGCCTGGAATCTGGTTATAAGGATTGGGGATGATGTCGCTACCGAGCGGAAATTCACCCATTTTGAAGCGGTGTTGATTCTCTGGCGTGTTCAAGTCCGCTTTAATGGGATCGCCCTCTGCCGTCGACTGAATCCGGCCCGCAATCAGCTCTCTAGCGGTGGGATGTAATTCTGTTTTAGTACCTAAAGCTAAAGCAGCGCATTGACGAGTGTGATCATCTGGTGTGGCACCAATACCACCAGTGCTAAAAACCACATCACCACTCGCAAAACTATCTTTGAGTATCGCGGTAATTTGCTCGGGATCATCGGCCACATATCTTGCCCAAGAAAGACTTAAGCCTCTCTCCGTTAAGAGCTCAATCAATTTACTGAGGTGCTTATCTTGGCGACGACCGGATAGGATCTCATCACCAATCACAATCAAACCAAAGCGCCGTGCTGCGCTTGCAGGAACATCAATAGAAACTGTTTTAACTGCATCAACCATGATAAGGAAGCTCCGATTCAATAACGCGTGTTTCGACGGTGAGCGCTTTATCCAACTCCTCACGTCGTAATTCTTTTAGCGCCGCCAATAAGAAATGGCTAAACCACAGTGCGGCAAAGACGAAGATCAAAGAGTAGATCCAAACAGCGATAAAACTCACCACAGGAAATAACACGAGCGCTAGGGCAGATGTTGCCCAGAAGAATGTCGGCACAGCACCAAACAAACCAGAAACGATTCCCATCGACAGCAAAGACCAGCGATATTTTTCAAGCAAAAGATCGCGCTCCTCAACGCTGGCATGTTTTGCCAATACGTCATACGACATTAAACGCATGGTTAACCAGCCCCAGAGCAATGGCGGCAGCACAGCCACCAAGGGTGGCATCCACCACACCGGCAATGTCAGCATGACTAACGCTAAACAAATCAATGCGGACCACAAGGTGTAAAAAAGACTTCCCAGTAAACCGCCGCCACGTTTGCATTCCAAATCCTTATAGGCCGATTGCCGTGCAACCGTCTTCACAATAGCAGGAACGGTTGTAAAGGCGATGAGCACTAACAAGCTGATGCAGATGAGCGGAATTAGCAGCATCACGAAAAATAAAGGGGCAATCCATGCTCTGGCATTTTCAAAGCCAGCCCAGATTAAGCCATCCTGAATCCAACTGGTAAACATCGATGTTGTGAGAAAGGTGCTGAGCATTTCTAGGGCGGGAGTCCAAGTGAGCCAGATCGTGCAACCCCATAACACTGACACAATCAGAAAGGGGCGCAAACTCAACCACATCATGCGCGGATGCATCGTACCCACAAGCGCTAAGCCAAAGGATTTGATCACTTGCTGCAAATCTTCCATAAAACTCCTATATGCCAAGTATTGATACTACTTGCGCAGCGATTTTTTAATCTCTCGAAGCGAGAGCACAAAGCATTGCCATTGCTGAATTAAAAGATTATTAGAAACGGATAAGTCTCTCACTCCGGTTGGATAGATCTCCTTGGGGAAGATGGCCGTTTTAAATAAGACATCCCACCAAGGAAACAGAATTCCAAAATTGCATCCACCTAAGACTCCGGGCTTACCTATCACTTCATGACCATAGCCAACAGCGTGGTGCATGCGATGAAACATCGGGGATATTAAGAGATGCTGAAATCTACCCAGGCTTACTTTGATATTGGCATGTTGCCAACTTTGAATAAATTGACTCACCACCACTAAAGCGATGAATTGGCCTGGCGACACTCCAAACAGCAAGGCAAAGAATGCAAATACCACTGCTCGTAAAACGTCGTCGAGGATGTGGTTACGATTATCGGACCATGCCGTCATGACAGTCTGGCTGTGGTGCAAAGAATGGAGTTTCCACCACCAGTTAAAGGTGTGCGAAGCGCGGTGGTATAGATACTCAACCAGATCAAGCAAGATCAGATAAATTAAAAAGCTGATGAGTGGTATGGATGTGATGGGTTCCCACCAAGATTCAACATTGAGACGCTCAAAGCGAAAGTCGTGCAAGATCGAGTCCATCTCAAAAAAGAATCCTGATAAAGCAATGAATATCAGACCATGAAAAATACCAAGGCGATGAAATAAGGTGTACATCACGTCGGCCTTTGTAGCCGTAGCGAAACGCTCTTGGGTTTCTGCTGGTGCAATGCGCTCCCAGACTCTTAGAACTACGATGATTAACAAGATCTGGATGCAACCAAACAAAAACCAATCTAATCCATCAAACGCATCTTCCGCCCAACCCATGAGGTTGAAATGGTATAAAATGGGGGCAAGGATATTGTCGAACAAGTACTCTTGTACGGCAGCATATCCTGCTGATATCGGCGTGGTGATGAAGCTCAAATCCATGGCTTATTGTGGACTAATTGCCTTACTTTGGCAGGGTAGCAAAACAAAAACCGCGATTCTTCAGATTGATAATCAATTGCTCGAGAACTGCTGGGGCCCAAGGGTCTTTTCTAGACCAAATCCCTAGATGTGCCATAGCGATGTCGCCATCCTGAAGATTGCGGCTCGCCTTTTCTAATAAGACTGAATTGGGGTGTACTTTGGAATCAAGCTCATCCCCCAAAAATCCAGCATGGTTCCAGCCAATATGCTGGTAACCACACTGATTACCCATATTGATTAGACGTGGGGAAGTCTTTCCCCCAGGTGCACGCCAAATTTTTTGAATCGATGAGCCCGTCAACTCCTTAAAGCGGTCGTCCACCCTGCGAATCTCTCTACAAAAACTGGCTTCGTTATACAGAATCGTTTCACCAGCTTTGGGACCAAATTGCGGCCTTTCAAACACATCCTTATTGGGTGCATCTTTCAAAAAGTACACATGATCATAGGTATGACTTCCAAAGTGATGCCCTTCTCGCAAACGATCTTGCCAGAATGACTTCCAAGAATCGTCTAAAGCAAAATCGCCACGACTGGTTTTTTCATTGGCAAGAAAAAAGGTGGCTTTAACGTGTTGACGATTGAGCACATCAGATACCAGTTGCGCAACTGACATATTGCCCGTATCAAAGCTAAGGTAAACAGTCTTATTGCAAGTAGCACCCTGAGCCAGAACTGAGAAAGAACAAGCTAGCGAAACGAAGAAGGCAAAAAGGCGCAACATTTATTCCCAAGCAGCCCGCGGTGTGAAGAAAACGCCATGAGGAGATTTTCCAACAGGAATCGTGGCAATGAGCTTCATGGAAGGAATATCAATCACACCCACTTTTTTTGCAAAACGAAATGTCACCCACATTGTTTTTCCATCGGGCGTGATTTCCATATCGTCTGGGCCAGAAGGTAGGCCTGTGATGTCACCTACTTTTTCAAGAGTCTGCATATTGATCAAGCTAATCGTAGAAGCAATGCGATTACTCACGAAGACTTGCTTCTTATCGCCTAAAGGACGGAAGTTATGCGCCCCTTTACCACTCAAGATGCGTTTGACTTCTTTGCGATTTTTCCAATCGATCACTTGCACATTATCTTCACCAGTAATGCCAACCAATAAATACTGATCACCTGGCGTCATCCACAAGCCCGCAGGTGTGTTACCTGTTGGCATTTTCCAAAGCAGTGTCTGTGTCGCTAAATCAATCGCAGCCAGTTCGCTCGAGTCTTGTAATGTGATGAAAGCAATCTTGCTATCGGATGTATAGGCAATGTGACTTGGTGTCTTCGCCAACTTAATCGTTTTGGCAAGTTTTAAATTGGCGCCATCAGCCGCATAAATATCAACGCGATCTAAACGATTGCCGTTAGCAATAAACCATTTATGGTTTGGTGAATAGCCGATTTGGTAAGGATCAATAATCTCCGGGATTTTTCCAGTCAATTCTCCATTGACTGGATTCATTAACTGAACATCGTTACCCGCTGCATTGGCAATCAGAAGCGTCTTCTGATCTGGGGTGAGCATCAGGTGATGCGGTTCTTTGCCAACTGGAACTGTCTTGATGACTTTTCTGGTCGACATATCAATCAAGCTCACACTTGCCTCAGCTGAATTCAACACGATGGCGAGTTTAGGTTCGGCCGGAGTGGGCGCTGGAGCTGAAGCTGGAATTGTTTGAGCGAAGGTCAGCGAGGCGCTGGCAATGAGGGCTAGGAAAATACCGGTTGCCAGACTGTGAAAGCGATGATTCTGATGAAATGTATACATACCCTATTGTAAGCAATCCAAGGGGACCTAAAACCCAGATTTGGCCTAACGTAAGCTCGTTAGAACCTTTTCGAGACGCTTTAATGACATTGGCGTTGGGGTTTTTAGTTCCTGTGCATATAGGGCCACCCTGAGCTCTTCCAGCTGCCAGCGAAAGTCTTGCAAGGCTTGATCTTCCACCATGGCATAAGAGGCTGAACCCTTGCTGCCTTGAAGTAATTTTTGCCAAGGACGCTGAACGGACTCCCAGTCCTTTTGGCACTGAGCATCACGACTTGGGTTAGCGCGCAACTTATCGATCCTCATCGCCACCCCTTTTAAATAGCGCGGCAGATGCACTAGTTGCATGTAGGGGATATCAGATACAAATTTTGGGAACACCAAACCTTGAATCTGCGTCTGAATATCCGCATGGGCTGCAGCAGAAGCTGCCTTTGCTTGGGGGAGTTTTTTCTGCAAGTCTGCGTATGCCTGCAATGCATTGAGGGCATGCCGAGAAATCTCCTGGGCAATCAACGCTAAACGCGGCTTACCTTCTTGGAGGCGCGACTCGAACAGGCTTGCACTAGTTGGTAACGGGTCCATTAAAAAGGCTCGCTCAACCGCCAAATTCAGAATCTGCTCTATCAAGTTATCGACAGACCCCACATTTATAAATAAAAGACCTAATTCACGAATGCCTGGTAATTGCTTTTGCAAAGCCTTCAGGGTTTCTTTATTCGATATGGAGAAGAGGCGACGCAATCCTTGCCAGTGCTGCTTTCTGGCTTCTACCAAGTCATCAAACACTTCTAAGTCACATGCATCGATACGGTCTACGAGCGCAGGATATCCAAATAAGGTTCGATTTCCTTTTTGAATCTCCAAGGTTTCTGGCAGCTCACCAAACTCCCAAGACTTATAGCCACCCTGCTCGACTTTACGAGCAGCGTCTCCTGGGGATGCTTTTCCTAATACTGTTGCTGGCTTAGCCTCAACGCCAAACTCGACCTGAGCAGCCTCTTGAGCAATCGCCTGAAAGGCGCTTCTAGCAGTCTCACCATATTCGGCGCGCAAACGAGATAAGTTACGCTCCACATCTAATTGACGACCATGCTCATCAATCAGGCGATAGTTCATGGATGAATGGGCTGGCAACGCTTCTGGCCTAAAGTCTGTGCGCTTGATCTCCAAACCTTTTTCTTTGCGAATATCGGCAATCAAGCTATCTAAATAATCTCCCACACCAAAGTGCTTTTCTTCGAGCATGCGCTCCAAAAAGGACTTGGCATACTCTGGCAACGGTACGCAGTGGCGCCGCAGTTTCTGCGGCAAGGACTTGAGTAATAACAAAGTCTTTTCTTCACACATACCAGGTACTAGCCATTCACAGCGACGGCCATCCACCTGATTTAACAGCGTGAGTGGCACTACCAGCGTTACACCATCCTTGGGGCTGCCAGGCTCAAAGTGGTAGGTCATCCCCAACTCTGTACCGCCTACCGTCATCTTTTTGGGGTAACGATCCACCGTAATGCCCGCTGCTTCATGGCGCATCAAATCCGCTTTTGCTAGGCGCAGCTGAGTATCAGGTTTTTCACCGCTTGAATCTGGCTTTTTCAACCAGATCTTCATGCCTTCTCTACTGGAAACACTGTTTGGTATGCGCGAGTCATAAAAAGCAAAGAGCAATTCATCATCGACCAAGACGTCAGGCCTACGTGAACGATGCTCTAGAGCCTCAATGTCTTTGATAAGTCTGCGGTTGTGCCAAAAAAATCCAAAACAGTCTGGATATTTTTTCTTAGCATCGGTCTCGGTCTCACGCTCAAGCCCTGGAGAATCCATCCGACCAAACATTTCTTCTTGAACCAATGCTTGGCGTATAAATAGTTCGCGCGCCATCACGGGGTCATGGGGCTCATAGCGCACTCGCCTACCGTGATAAATCGGCAAGCCATACAAAGTGCCCCGTTCAAAGGCCATGACTTCGCCTTGGCGGTTATCCCAAAATGGGTCGCTTAAGGACTTAATGAGGCGATGCGCTGCTACACGCTCAACCCACTGCGGTTCGATCTTGGCAATCGTGCGAGCGTACATCCGATTGGTCTCTTGCAGCTCACCTGCCAAAATCCACGCACCCGCTTTCTTGCCAATGGTTGAGCCAGGCCAAATAAATGGCCGTATCCCTCTAGCGCCGATATAGCCGCCAGTCTTACTACCGCGCTCTTGTGATTTTTCGTCTTCTTCTTTTTTGGCCACATAACCTAGCAAGCCGGTTAGTAGCGATAAGTGAATTTGTTCATACGTTGCGGCTAGGCCGTTTTCTTTCCAACCCTTCTCACCCAACATCGTATGCAATTGACCATACACGTCGCGCCACTCTCGTAAGCGACGCGGTGACAGGAATTTACTTCTACAGAGGGTTTCTAATTGGCGATTGCTATGTTTATGTTGCAAGGCATCTTGATACCAATCCCAGAGTTTTACAAAACTGAGAAACTCAGAACGCTCATCGGCAAACTGCAGATGCGCTTGGTCAGCGGCTGCGGCTTGCTCAAGTGGCCTTTCGCGTGGATCCTGAGTAGCAAGCGCTGATGCAATGATGGTGACTTCACGCAATGCATTTTGATCTTTTGCTGCCAACAATATTCTGCCAATTCGAGGATCTAAGGGTAGATCAGCGAGCTGCTTACCGATTGCAGTAAGCCTGAAGTTATTGTTAAGGTCTTTTCCATCGGCATCTTGCGCTTCATCATATTCAATGGCGCCCAACTCATCTAATAGCTGAACACCATCTGCAATTGCTCTACCCAATGGTTTATCAATAAAGGGAAACTCTGCAATCTTCGGTAGGTGCAATGCGCTCATGCGCAGCAAGACTGCGGCTAATGAACTGCGTAAGATTTCTGGATCAGTAAATTTAGGTCGGGCAAGATAATCTAGCTCGCTATATAGACGTATACAAATACCATCTGAAACACGTCCGCAACGACCCGCCCGTTGATTGGCGGCAGCTTGCGATATCGGCTCAACTTGCAGTTGCTCAACCTTATTGCGATAGGAGTAACGCTTGACCCTAGCTAAGCCACTATCAATCACATAACGAATATTCGGCACAGTTAAAGAGGTCTCAGCTACGTTCGTCGTCAAAATAATGCGGCGACCATTGCCAGGACTAAAAACCCTCTCCTGCTCAGCAATCGATTGGCGTGCAAATAAACTGAAGACTTCCGGATGAAAGCGTTGGGCCAGAACATGGTCTTTGCGTAATACTTCGGCGCAATCTCGTATCTCTCGCTCACCAGGTAAGAAAACCAGTACATCGCCAGCACCGGTAGCGCCCTCACGCCATACGTTGGCAATCGCCTCAGCTACTGCATCGGGTATTTCTTTTGCTTCTTTGGATTCTTTTTTGCCGTCAGGTTTGACATCAGGCTCTAAAGGCACATAGCGCTGCTCAACAGGGAATAACCTGCCGCTGACCTCAATGACCGGCGCAATCTTGCCATTGATCGTAAAGTGCTCCGCAAAGCGCTGTGCATCGATCGTGGCTGAGGTGATGATGAGCTTGAGATCGGGGCGCTTTGGCAGCAGACGCCTGAGATAACCCAAGAGAAAGTCGATATTCAGACTGCGTTCGTGTGCCTCATCAATGATCAGCGTGTCATAGGCGCGCAACTGAGGGTCTCTCTGGGTCTCGGCCAACAAGATGCCGTCAGTCATTAATTTGATGGAGGCATTCGGGCCCGTCTTATCGGAGAAGCGCACTTGGTAGCCCACATCCTGTCCCATAGGTGTTCCCAGCTCTTGGGCAATGCGCTTGGCGGTAGCGGTCGCTGCAATACGACGTGGCTGGGTATGACCTATGAGCTTGCCACCGTTCATGGTTCCTCTGCCCATATCCAGGCAGATCTTCGGTAACTGAGTGGTCTTACCTGATCCCGTCTCGCCGCAAACAATCACCACCTGGTGCGACTGCAAGGCATCCTTGATGATTTGACGCTGTCCAGAGACTGGCAACTCTTCCGGAAAGCGGATCTCTAGCTTGCGCGAGGTGTTGGAAGCAGGCACAGGCTTGGCACTCTCTGGGGGTTTTTGTTGGTTTATGGGCTCTTGCACCCTATAATTTTCTCACTATGCCAACAAATGCACCAAACCCCGCTCAAAGCAGCGAAGAATCCAGCTCAAACTTTCCTTTCGTAGGCTGGCTACGCGACGTTGCGCCGTACATTCATAGCTTTCGCGAAAAGACCTTTGTTATTGCCTTTGCTGGAGAACTGGTTCAAGAAATTGGTCTTGAGAACCTGATCGAAGATATCGCTATGCTCCACGCAATGGGCATGAGAATTGTCCTTGTACACGGCATACGTCCCCAAATTGAAGAACAACTCATGCTCAGAAAGATTAAAAGCAAGTTTGGTAAGAGCAGCATACATGCCTATCGAATTACTGACGCCGCTGCACTTGAGTGCGTTAAAGAAGCTGCCGGTGAATTGCGTCTCGATATTGAAGCAGCATTTAGTCGTGGCTTACCAAATACCCCGATGGCAGGATCACGCATCTCTGTAATCTCGGGAAACTTTATTACGGCAATGCCAGTAGGCGTGGTTGAAGGGATTGATTACATTCATACTGGCCTCGTACGTAAAGTAGATTCGACCTCGATCAAGTTATCTCTTGATAGCAACAAGATCGTCTTGCTTTCCCCGCTCGGATTTTCTCCAACAGGACAGGCATTTAACTTGGCATTCGAAGATGTTGCAGCTTCCACCGCTGCCGCACTAAAAGCCGATAAATTGATTTTCTTAAGCCCACATGCTGGATTGAAAGATGAAGAAGGTGATTACATCACCGAACTTTCCATGCCACAACTTCAAGAATATGTAGGCCAACATCATCAAGAGCTCGACTTGGGTATGAAGAGTTTACTCAACATCTCTGGCAGGGCGATTCGTGCTGGTGTAAGCCGTGTTCACTTCCTCCCATGCAATCAAGATGGCGCCTTATTGGAAGAATTATTTACCCACGATGGTATTGGCATGATGTTGGCGTCTTCAGATATTGAGAACTTACGTGAAGCCAACCAAGATGATGTCGGCGGTATTTTGCAACTCACTATGCCTCTTGAAGAAGAAGGCATCTTGGCTGCTCGCGGACAGGATGTGATTGAGCGCGATATTCAACGCTTTTCAGTAATTGAGCATGACCGCGTATTGTTCGGTTGCGCCGCCCTCTTCCCATTCCCTAACGGCGTTGGGGAGCTTGCCTGCTTAGCCGTTGATCCAGATGTACAGGGATCAGGTGATGGTGAGCGCTTATTAAAACGCGTCGAAATGCGTGCCAAACAAGAAGGCATCAAGCGTTTGTTTGTTCTAACCACAAGAACCGAGCACTGGTTCTTAAAGCGCGGATTCAAAAGAGCTAGCGTTGATGATTTGCCTGAAGAAAGAAAGCAAATCTACAACTGGGATCGCAAATCCATGGTCTTAACCAAAGACCTATAAGATCACATTCACAATTTATTAGCCTCACCAATAGATAATTAGTATTTAGAAAGGCATTACAGATGGCACGCATGGTTCAATGCATCAAACTCAATAAAGAGGCTGAAGGTTTAGATTTCGCTCCACTTCCAGGTGATTTGGGTAAAAAGATTTGGAATCAAGTCTCCAAAGAAGCTTGGGCAGCTTGGCTCAAACAGCAAACGATGTTGATCAATGAGAATCGCCTGAATATGGCTGACCCACGTGCACGCCAGTACCTACTAAAGCAAGTTGAAAAACATTTCTTCGAAGGTGGCGCTGACACTGCTCAAGGTTACGTTCCGCCCGCAGACTGAGTGCTGCATCCCAACAATTGATTTGGCGCAACACTTGCAACACATTCTGAAAATATATTTTCAAGACGTGTTGACTTCAGGAATTTGGAAGCATAGGATTGAATCGTGGGTTGACAGTTATAGTGTTGATTCGCATTGGCGAAAGCCACTTTAAATGAGCGCATCTATGCACTCATGGGCATCGGAACAAATTACCTTCCGATTGTCTGCGCCATGATCATCATGGCAAACAGACCCGATGGGAGATTCATTCCCCCGTCGGGTTTTTTAATTAGAGGATGATCCGCGCAACGCCGGCAGCATTACTCACCAGCAGAATGTTGGCCTTCTCTTTAGCAAACAAGCCAACAGTAATCACGCCAGCAATCTGGTTGATTTGAGACTCCATGCTTTTCGGGTCTGCAATCTTCAAGCCGGCAACATCCAAAATCCAGCCACTGTTATCTGTGACAAAAGGCTCCTGCGCCCCTTTTACCAATCTCAATGAAACCTTGCCACCCAACTTTTCAAGCTCTCTGGTAACAACACCTTGAGCCAAAGGGATAATTTCAACGGGCAAGGCAAAGTTGCCCAAAACAGGTACTTGCTTGGAGGAATCGCAAATACAAATAAATTGCTTAGCCATGGAGGCGATGATCTTTTCGCGGGTCAAGGCACCGCCACCACCTTTAATCATGTGGCCGGCTGGATCAATTTCATCTGCGCCATCTACATAGGCAGGTAAGCCAGTGACATCATTGGGATTGAGAACCTTAAATCCATGCTTTAGTAAACGTTCAGTCGTCGCGTTAGAGCTAGAAACCGTGCCTGCAAAATGATCTTTGTGGGGCGCTAAGGCATCAATAAAGCAGTTGGCCGTAGAGCCTGTCCCAACACCCAGAACTTGCCCGGGGGCGAGCTTAAGCACCTCATCGCGAGCTGCCTCTCCCACCATTTGTTTTAACTGATCCTGATTCATGATGTAGCCAATACCCTTGTAGATTGTGGAGCAAATGCATTATTCCATCTATCATATGATATTCAGAGGCAATCCTAATAAAGAGCGTTCCGTTTCCCTATGACCAGCACTTCAACACTGAGCCAACTTAAGACTTTGACCACCGTAGTAGCGGATACGGGTGATTTTGAGCGTATGCAGGAATTTCAGCCGCAAGACGCCACTACCAACCCATCTCTCATCCTCAAAGCGGCCCAACAGAGCAACTATCAAGCCCTCGTTGCCTCAGTCAAGCAAGCCCATCCGGGCATGCAGCCTACCGATCTGGTGGATTACATCTTGGTCGCTTTTGGATTGGAGATTCTCAAGATTGTCCCTGGCCGCGTATCGACAGAAGTTGATGCTCGCCTGTCATTTAATACCAAAGCCACCGTTACAAAAGCTAAGCACCTGATTCAGTTATATGAATCCCATGGAATTCATCGCAAACGCGTGTTGATTAAATTAGCAGGTACCTGGGAAGGCATTGCTGCAGCAAAAGAGCTTGAGGCTGAAGGCATTCATTGCAATATGACTTTGCTCTTCTCTTTAGTTCAAGCTGCAGCTTGTGGAGCCGCTAATGCAAAACTGATTTCACCATTTGTCGGACGCATTACCGATTGGTATAAAGCCAAACTCGCGAGCAACTGGAGTGATGTCGATCACGGTGGCGCCAATGATCCCGGCGTGACATCTGTCAAGCGCATCTTTCATTACTACAAGCACTTTGGCATCAAGACTGAAATTATGGGTGCCAGCTTTAGAAACACTAGCCAGATTCTGGAATTGGCTGGTTGCGACTTGCTCACGATCAGCCCAGAGCTACTTGCCGAACTGCAGACTAGCAACAAAGCGGTCAATCAAAAGCTTGACCCCAGCAATGCTGCCAAGGCCTTGGCTGATGAAAATATTACTGAGCTTAAGCTTGATGAATCAAACTTTCGCCTGCAACTGAATAATGACGCCATGGCAACAGAGAAGCTTGCTGAAGGCATCCGTAATTTCTGCATCGACACAGAAAAGCTAGAAGTACTACTCGCTAAATAATGGAGATTGAGGCTAGTACTTATTGAGTGCCTAGCACTCTGCATGCAGAATCTTCTTTCGAAAGCAATGATCTTTTGTGTGCATCGTCTCCGTAATGACCGCTACCGACCCACAACGGACATTTACTATCCACAGAAAATCATCAAAATTTAAGACTATCAACAGGGTGACCAAAATACCAGCCCTGGAAATAATCGCAGCCTTTTGAGAGGAGCCACTCAAACTGTGCTTGGGTCTCGACCCCTTCAGCAATCACTTTTATCCCAAGCCCTCGAGCCAATATCAGGATATTAGTAGCGATAGCTTCATCATCAGAGCTAACGCCTAAGCCCGCAACAAAGGACTTATCAATCTTCAAATATTGAATAGGGAGTTTTTGCAAATAGGTCAGCGAAGAGAAGCCCGTACCAAAATCATCAAGAGCAAATTTCACACCTTGCTTATTAAGAAACAACATGACTTCAATCGCTGCATCTACATTCCCAATATTAATACTCTCAGTGATTTCAAGATGAATCCGATTCATTGGAATATGAAATTGCTCACAACTAGCAATAAATTTCTTAGCAAAACCCAAGTTCATCAACTGATGGGCGCTAATGTTGATCATGACATCAGGCTGCTGATCATTTTCTGGGGAATTCCAAAGATCTTGATTGCTGAAAATATTTTCAATAATGGTATTACCTACTTCAATAATCAAACCATTTTTTTCGGCAAATGGAATAAAGTCATCCGGCATGACTATTCCGAATTCAGGATCGTTCCAACGCGCTAAAGCCTCATAGGCCACTACGTCTTGGTTGCGATCGACTACTGGTTGATACACGGTCGATATTTGTTTTAATGCGCAGGCATTCTTTAAGCGAGCAAAATAATTACTTTTTTGCTTAAATTGCTCCATTAAACCAATATCAAAGAAGCGATGGCTGAGATGTGGATCACTCTTGGCTGCATACATGGCTAAATCGGCATACTTAAAAATATCATCAAATTGACTCTCTTGATCGCCAAATATAACGATGCCAATGCTTGCCTTAGCCTGAACATAAACCCCATCACCCAGATCATGATGCTCAGTGAACCCCTCTAAAATACGCTCAATCGCTTCTTCCAGTATTTTTTTGGCATCTGCAAGAGTAGTGCCAATCTCTTCAAACAGGATTAAAAACTCATCCCCACCAATGCGAGCAACGATATCTTTAGGCCGTATGGCCTTCTGTATTCGGGCGCCAAATTCTTTAAGAAGCACATCTCCAATATTATGACCATAGGTGTCATTTACATTTTTAAAGTTATCCAGGTCCAAAAACATCAATCCAGAATAGGTTTTATTGCGAGCCGATTCACTAATGGTCCGATGAATTCGGTCTTGAATGTACTGGCGATTAGGGAGATTAGTTAAGGAATCAAAAAAGATGAGTTCTTGTATCTTTTCTTGAGCGGCCACTTGCTCACTTATATCTTTAATGGTGCTCACCATTCGCAGCGGTTCTCCCGACTCAGATCGCTCTACAATCGCCCCTTTATCTTCCACCCAAACTACACGACCATCACCTCGTACCATTTTGTACTTAGCCTGGTACTCCTTGCCCGTAGCAAGCGATACGTTTAAGCGATCGAGAATTACACTTAAATCCTCAGGATGAATGCGGTTTTTAAAATCCTCAACAGAGAAATAGGTCTGCCCTGGATCTTCCCCTAGTAATTCTATCCAGCATTGATTGTGCTTGACTTCGCCAGTCAGAATATTCCAATCCCAGATACCGATACCTCCAGCATCAGTCGCCAGTATTAAACGTTGTTGTGATTGCTCCAAAAAATATTTTGTTTCTAAATGAATTTTTTCAGATGTCTTGCGTGCGCTGATATTGCGTTGAATTGAAACCCAATGGGTATATCGCCCGCTTTGATCAGTGACAGGAAAAATATTCAGTTCTTGCCAAAATTCTTCGCCATTCTTTTTGTAATTAAGTACCTCTTCACGAATGGGTTGCCACTTTTTCAAAGCAGCACTAATTCGCCCGATCGTGACTTTATCCGTCTTGGGCCCTTGTAAAATTCGAGGGGTTTTCCCAATCACTTCTGATGCAGAAAAGCCCGTTTCGTTAACAAAGGCCTTATTAACATAAACAATACGGGGTCCAGGTTCTTCAATAGGCTCAGCTTCGGCAATGAGAATAATGTCACTAGCAGAATCAATCACCCTAAGAGCAAGCTTGAGGGTATCTTCAGAATTGAGATTAAACAGTGTAATAGGCAAAGCAAGACCCCCCCGAGGATAGAACGATATTCGAAATCTGGGGCGGTAGGTTTGGCAGAATGCCAAGTCAGCTCAAAGGTCTGTTGCCAGTAGAATGCCCATCATAGTGATATAGGTCAAATGATTTAGGCGCTATTGAATGAAAACCGAGGGTTATCACCCCGTACTCTTATTGGGATTTTTTTAGACGCCAGCGAAAGACTCCTCATGGCCGGTTTGAGACTTTGGGTAAGTTTCTAGCGTTGGGCAACTACCGACCCATAAGGGACTATGGTCAGTTAGCAAAGAACTAGATATAGCATTCTTTGGCGGCCTAAGCTCCTCTTGACTGAAGATCAAAGAGCTCCTATAAATACCTTAGCTTCTAAACATAAAATAGACAGCGCCCAATAGGCATAGTCCAGCCCAAATGTAATCAGTCTTAAACGGCTCATCCATATAAAAAATAGCGAACGGCACAAACACGGCCAAAGTTATTACTTCTTGAGTAATCTTAAGTTGCCCAAGTGAGAAGTATTGAAATCCAATACGGTTTGCTGGAACCTGAAAAGCATATTCGAACAAAGCAATTGCCCAGCTTGCGAATACCGCCATCCACCAAGGCTTTGAAGATAAATTCTTTAGGTGGGCATACCACGCAAAGGTCATAAAGACATTGGAAAGCGCAAGAAGCCCGATAAAGGAAAGTGGGCCAAAAAAGCTAGATAAATTAACCATGCGCAATACTACCCGTTAACCTTAAAGCGGGTTGGCTAAGCCCCCCCTGCTAGTAAAATTCAATTTTCACTTAAGACTGTTTTAAGTTATGAAGCAGACAATCGCTCTACTTAAGCCTCGGAGACTCTACTCGACCCAAAGCAGTCATTGACCAGACAACAAAAAAACCTGCCGAAGCAGGTCTTATTGCAGGCATCTAATCATTTTTTATGTGGTCTGCTTATTTCAAAATGAGTTATTGGGATTCTTGTAAGTGGTCAACCTCGAAATAGGTTGCCTGAGGTTCAGATTTAAACCCATCTTTAATTTGCGATTGGATTGTGGGTAATAAAACACCATCTAAAAATTTCTGCCAAGTTTCTTTAGAGTCATGAATAGCAACTACTGACCAGCCACCAGGGGAAGGTCCAGCTGCATGATATAGCTGACCCGCTGGAAGGCCTGCCCCACCATGAGGATGAACTACTGCAATTTCAGCATCATATTGAGATTTAGTCCCATTTGGATAAAAGTGAATAATTCCATAAGCCATTTTGAACTCTCTTTCGCAGTGAAGTGTAGAAACTCCGAAATCTGGGGCGATAGGCTTAGCAGGACGCTAAGGCAGCTCGAAGTTCTGTTAGATAAACTCTAACCCCCTTTTGATCTAAATAAGACTATTAAGTTACTTATATTAAAAATAAGTCTAATTAGAATGGATAGAATTGCGATACCGAGGGTATGCCACTAGTGAAGTGGCACTTGATAGATGGGCAATAGCCGTGCCAGAAATAAAAGTAATTAGAATGCCTCCAATAATGCACTTTACTTTCTGGCACTTATCTATTGATACTTTGGGAATAAGCGCATGAGATGCAAGCAAATCTTGATAAACCCTATTCACTTACCAAGCAAAGTTAAATAGAAAATATGTTCTTCAAGCACACAACCCCTGCTGATGCGCCACTGATGGCGCAAGCTGTTGTCAGTACCTGCCGCCAAAATGGTTGGTTCGATGAGATACAACCACGATTCCTAAAGACTATCTTTCATAAGCTCATGTCCTATGACTGTGATTTCCATACACTGGAGCCCCTCAGTATTGAGGAATTTTCTTTAGCAATGCCAGAACCTCAAAAGCGCAATGAAGTCCTCGATTTAATGCTCGCAACTGAATTATTATGTTCATCGATCTCACCAGAAATTTCTAATGCTATTAATTTGTGGGCTCAAAAACTAGGCATTGAAAATAATGGTCTAGCATTAGTTCGAGACCTTTCTAAGAAATTAACCATTCAAGCCCAGCAAGACTTCTACCGCTCAAATTATTTTTACGATAAAGATCTTACCTCACCTAACTTTGCTGATCTAGATCAAAAGTATGGTCTGAGCGCAACCATGATGACTCTCGAAGTATCAGATGAGATAGCCACGCGCTATGAAAATCTGCAGCAATACCCTGCTGGTAGCTTAGGCAGAGGTCTTTGGGATTTTTACAAAAAAAAGAACTTTACTTTTCCTGGCGTACTTGGTGGTATCAATGAAGCGGTAGCGCATCATGATTGGATTCATGTTCTAGCAGATTATGATTCTGATGGTATTGGAGAAATAGAAGTAGCTGCTTTTAGCACCATGGCTACAGAATCACAAAGTGCAGTAATGAATTTCTTGGGAGTACTTAGTATTTTCCAAGGTGGCTTACTGAAAACGATTGTTGCTGGAGCTCCTCACTTAGGACATGACATGGAAGTAATTAATGGACTCGAGCGCATTTCTACCGCCCTAAAAAGAGGTAAAGAGGTCAATATTGATTTAGTTCTTGGGATCAATTATTTTGATTATGCTCGCGAGCCATTAGAGGAGCTACGCAAAAGATGGAATATTCCACCTAAATAAGCATAAGCATTCTCATTTGCATTACTTCCGCTCTGAAATCTCTTTAGTTTTATTAGCAATTTGATCGGGGGTCAAAATACGCTTTTCAAATAATATATTGACTGCTGAAACAATCCAGCGCTCGTAATACGTAAGATTACCGATGATTTCAGATCCCAGATTCTCAACGCCGCGACGCTTTTCTTCAGTGTTAACAATTTGATGGGTAGCAAGTACGTCCAAAAGTGCATGACAGCGTTTTTCCCAAGGAAGCATCGGATGCTCTTCCATGTTGATGGCGTCAGCATCTTTCCCGCCGATATCATTTGGTAAGTGTGAAATCAGGCCTTTTGTTGAACTCATGCTTGACCCCTATTCGTCTGTACTAATGATGATTTGACAATAGTAACCCCAATCATCGCATCCCGGGTTACCAGACTAGCTAACTCTTCTTCAGTCAAATGCTCAGTTCCAGCTGGACGTAAAGGCAGAATTAAGTAGCGCATGTTTGCATTTGAATCGTGTACATGGATACTCACTTGATCTGGGATGGTAGTGCCAAATTCTTTTAAGACCGCACGAGGCTCTTTGACTGCTCGAGCTCGATACTGTTTGTTCTTATACCAGTCTGGTGGCAAGCCCAGCACGGGACGTGGATAGCATGAACAGAGCGTACAAACCACCATGTTGTGAACTTGAGGAGTATTTTCATGAACAATGAGATGGGCGCCGTCATACATGGTGATCCCCAGTTCTTCACATGCAGCAGAACCATCCGCTAATAAGCGTTTTTTAAACTCGGGGTCTGTCCATGCACGAGCAACTATTTTGGCCCCAAGTACAGGAGAGCGTGAATCTAAGATTTCAATCTGACGACGATGCTCATCAGCAGTAATCAACCCCGCTTCAATTAATAGTTCACGTACTGCTAGCTCAAGAGTCGCATAGTAGCCATAGGGCTCTTCGTCTTTTGTGACACCTGGATGGGTGTGGTCATGATCGTGATCGTGCTTATGGTCATGGTCGTGATGATCTGGAACTGTCATATTTTCTCCGCTTAAGCAGGTTCAAGCCAATGTTCAGAAATCTCAATCTGGAGTTGATCTATCGAAGCACCTTGATATTCTGGCCATAGTTCTTGTTGAGCAAAAGAAACTCGATAAAGCCAAACTTTGCTACCTACATTCTTGCCGTAGGCTTCTTCTTCTGGATTGATGAACTCATCTAAAACACGCTCAATACGACCCGTTTTTCCACGTACATAAAATGGTGTACGGTAGTGTCCAACCGGAGTTTTATTTTTGATTTTGACTAAATCATTGACCAAAAAAGCAGGGCTTGAAGCTTTGGCTAGATCTAAGCCTAATTCTTCAACATTCATATTTCGCCCCAAAAGTTTTACTATATCCGAAATCTAAGGCGGCAGGCTTAGCAGGACGCTAAGGCAGCTCGAAGGTCTGTTGCTAGTAGATTACCTACCTCATTGATATAGGTCAAATGCTTTAGAGGCTATTTCATCAAAACCTAGGGTTACCCCCCTGCACTCTTATTGGGACTTGAATTTAAGTATTGGCGAAGGACTGCTGTTGGCCGTTCTCTGCCCGTCAGAAGCCTCAAAAAGTCCCGTTTTGAGTGGCTGATATGGGTTTCATAGCAGACAATAACCGATAGATATATAGCAAATGTTGCTCGCCTAATTAAGTGTTAGATTGAGCTCGTCAGCGTTAAACCGTGTCTCACATACTCTGTTAATCCGTAGGTCTCTGGTTCGAGCCCAGGTCGAGGAGCCAAATAAGTAAAAGCCTTCAGAGTTAATAGCTCCGAAGGCTTTTTTACTTTCTAGTCCGTAGACAATATATGGACAACAATAAACTCATGATGGCAATCAACAAAAGGCAGTCAGATTGTGATGAAGTTCGCTGATTTCTTAATATTTCAACTTTATAGTTAAATATGTGGGCGGGGGAATCAATTACATCGATTAATCAAAGATGATTCATCCGGTGATCTCCCCGCGGGTTAACTTGCCTAAGAGGTAGAATTTTCTCGAATAAAGAGGAGTTCTACATGAAGCGTTAAAAATTTACTGACCGCCAGATCATAGATGCCTTAAAACGGGTCGTGAACTGTCCGAAATGTTGCGCTGATGGGTCGATCAATTCGCATATTGACAAGTCAGCATCTTTTCATTTAAACGGCTTATGAATTAATTAAATATTTTTTCAGGCCCAATAAAATCTAGGATAAAGATTCTTTTAGATGCAATAGGTCTTTATTAAATTCTACGTATGGCATTAATAAGGTTGGATTTTCAAGTGACAAAATCACCTGGAAGCCAATACCCATCATCAAAAGGTATATAACAGCCATAAACCAGTCGGTTTCATTTTTTACCGCCATGGTATAGCCACTTAACACGCCGCCTATGCACAGCAAAAGATATAGAAAATGAATTACTAGCTGCGGTGGATGAGATTTGAATTTAATTGCTCCGACATCAAATACTGTTACAAGATTACGCATTTGCGGTGCTAAAATTTCTCCAACCAGATATTTTTTAGATACAGGTGCGCTTAAGGAAGCTTTTGCAACATCCTCATTAATTTGCCTCACCAGTGTAGATATTTTCTCGGTGCCAAGGTTAACCTCATGGATAGTTTTGTTATCTTGATATGCGGACAATCTTAAATCCAACAAGTCCCGTAAAGATTTTGTGATTGACTTCTGATCGGCAGGCTGTAAATAGCTTGTGGATAGATAAACTTCCTTAATTGCATTAGCCTGAGATCGAACTGCTTCGTTGCGGATATCGTAATGATTTGATGCATTTGAAAAAGTAAAACTCAACACCAAGGCAGACATACCATAAATGGCAGCAGCCAAAGAGTCTCTCACAACGATATTTTTTATTCCGTGTTTCCCCGTTCGATACGACCCAAAAAGCCATCCCAACCCCATAAACAAGCAGATTGAAACTGCAAAGAAAGCTGGAGCATACTTAATTAACTCTAAATTTGATTCTAAAAATGGATGCATAATTTTCAATTATTAGATAAATGAACTCAATCCCAATAAAACTATTTAGAAATAGGTAACATTGTGGAGCTCTAATGGCTTTAGAAGTACTGGATATAGATTGGCTTTACATTAGGTCGTGAATGATTCGATTCCGTTACCGGAATATATCTACCACCCATAATCGTTCTTAAAAATTCTATTGATAGAACAAATTAAATGCTTCAGCACCAGCCCGTCCCACAGCATAGGTTGAAACAGTTTTTATTTTTGCTACATCTTTTAACTTAGCCATATCAATCACCGTCCAATTGAGCTGTTCAATGGTTCTGACATACAGAAGGTTTCTCGATAGGTCATTCATCACTGACCAGTCTGTTACTTCGGTAGACTTTCCACTAGTCCTTGGACCATCCCCCACTCCACCAGGACCATCAACCGTTAAGTCATATGGTCTATCAAAGTTATTAATAATGTGGCCCAAAGTGAGGATTGCCTCGTCTGGTGTCTTTGCTTTACGGACATAGTTTGCATAAAAAGCTGCTTTTACAAATCTACCCGCCGCTGTTTGGGACGATGGCAGAGCTGATAAGGCAATACCCGAATCTTCTGTAGCCAGCTTTAGCTTACCGAGCTGACCTGTATTTTGATTGATATTGTTTTGGGTATAGTTATTCAAGTTAGTCAAATGCCAAGAGAACTCAGGACCGTTAGTTAATACATTGACTGGGTTGTCATACACTTGTTTTTTGCCGTTCTGAAATTCAACGACTAAACCATTTCCAACTTTATCGGTAATGGCGTAATGAAGTGGCAAAACCATGTTGTCTACCATTGGGATCTTAGGCAGCCAAAACTCAACTTTGCCATCTTGCATGGCCGACTTTACTTCAGCAACTGTCTTAAAGTTACCTAAAATCCATGCTCCAAAATCCGCTCCTGACAAGATAATTGATGGATTAGCACCTA
Organism: Polynucleobacter finlandensis; assembly: GCF_018881755.1. GTDB lineage: Bacteria > Pseudomonadota > Gammaproteobacteria > Burkholderiales > Burkholderiaceae > Polynucleobacter > Polynucleobacter finlandensis. The sequence continues at coordinate 155,407 of NZ_JACVPS010000005.1, forward strand.
CAGGAGGCGCGCTGGAGTTGTTTAATTCATTCCCAGAAATACTGAGCCCCTGATCATTAGCACCTTCGATTACCAATACTTGTTTAGCAGTAGTGACTGCAGGAATGGTCATACCTAAAATGGCGTATTTTGTATTGAAGGTGAGTCCTTGATTGCCTGATGGGGTTGCTGATTCAATTCGCGTCCCGACCGGAAAGTAAGTCAGTGAGCTTGGCAGTTGAAAACTAAACTCCATTGTTCGTGCATGGTAGGCATTGCCTTTGAGATCGGTTACTACGATTGCGGTACAGGCAATCGTATTTCCAATAGAGGAAAATAGCAGTGATGAGGCAACAAGATAATTGGCTAGAGATTTCATAGACTCTTTCTGGCTAAATTCATTAGAAGTTAAAGGTTGCGGCTAACTGTGGGCCTTTGAAGGTAGTCTTTTGCAAAAGGCCGCTACCTTCCATGTCGTAATACAAATAACGATACGAAAGCGAAACATCGACCCACTTTTCAATGGTTTTGCCAACACCCAAGATCGTCTGCCAAGTGACATTGGTTTTGCCGCCCCCGCCGCCAATATCCGCATAGAAAGGGACATACCAAGTTGAATCGGCAATTCGATAACGGCCTTTGAATCCGGCGATAGGATCGATCGTAGAGACAGAGCCGGAGCCGCCCGAAGTACCAGTGATGGTAGCCGTGGCCGCAATACTGCGAACTCCTAATAAACCATCTACATAGGCATCTTTGTTGTTAAGGATGGTGTAAGTAGCAGCCCCAGTCAAAATGTTCTGTTGCAAAGTAGTTTTGACATTGCCAGTTTCTTGCAAGGTTGCGGAAACCAAATCTCCCATCACCCCCCAGCGACCGTAATGCGCCTCTGCTGAAATCATGCCTCCTGATTTCAGATTACTCAATACATCGCTTGAAGAGAACTTGGACGTACCCCGGGATTCTCCATTAATAAATAATGAGGAATTAATGCCAGGAGACCATAGGTAAGGAGTTACATCAAACCGCCACTCTTGCAAGACCTGAGGGATTGGGGAGAGGGACTCTTCAGCTTGAGCCAAGAACGGACCGAGTAAGGCCAAACTGAAGCAGAGTATTTTGGAAATTCGAGCCATTTGATCTATTAAATTAGTAAGGTCGTGAATGATTGGTTTCAGTTACCGGAATGTATCTACCGCCCATCACTGTTCCTATTACTGGCACATCTTTAATTTTCTCTTTAGGCACTGTCATCGGATCGTCAGATAGCACTACGAAGTCAGCATATTTTCCTGGCTCAATACTGCCGATCTTGTTCTCCAGCCCCATGACATAGGCCGCATCGATCGTTACCATACGCATAGCCTGTTGCACAGTTACAGCCTCAGCAGGCGCCCATTTTTTATTGCCGGTATAGAGGTTCTGACGGTTCACGACTGCCCAGACCTCAGTTAATGGCAATGGTGGGGCTACTGGATTATCAGAATGCAGTCCTACTATTACCCCCTCTCGCACCAAATCACCTACGCGGGTTGCATAAGAAATTCGGTCTGTGCCAATGGAAGATGCCTGAATACCAGCGCGGGTATAAAAGTAAGCTGGATTGACGCTCGCGACAGCGCCTAAGGCCTTGACCTTGCGAATCATCATTGAAGATGTCACGCCAAAATGCTCAAAGGTAAAACGGTGATCAAAACGGGGTTTTTCATCTTGCAACAATTGCAAAGCATTTAAGACATTTTTATTTCCGCCATTACCGTTGGTATGTACGTGTATCTGAAAACCAGCGTTCCACCAAGGTTGCATCGCCTGTTTGAAGGCTTCTGGCGTTGGATAAAAAATAGTTCCGTGATGTCCATCGGTATATCCAGGGTTTTCAAGCATCATCGTTTGTGAAAGATAAGCATCATCACCCATAAACTTCACGCCTTTATAGAGCAGGCGATCGTTATTGAGTTTTTGCAATTCTTTCACTTGCTCAACGGCTTGATCTCCATATTTCCCAATAAAGTTATCGGCCATAGCTACAGGGGAAATACGCAAGGAGGTGACGTCTGAACTGGTGAACTTTTTCATCATCACCTTCTCGGAGTCAATATCTAGAATCCCAAAAGTCATTTCGGAGGTGGTGGTAATGCCGCCCTGTTGTGCTTGGTCATTGGCATACAGCATGCCCTTATTGAGCCGTTCTGGATTCATAAAATCCGTACCAGTGTGCTTAATGACATATTGGGTAGCTTGCGAGCTTAAAAAAGCACCCGTCAAAGACCCATCAGGATTAATCTCAACACCCGGTATTTTCTTTACTTCCTCAGGATTAGTTAAGTATTTAGCGAGTGCAGCAGAATTTAGAAAAATAGTATGTTCTGAAGCATCCCAAACCAATACCGGTCTGGTTGTTGATACCTCATCGAGTAGTTGTTTGTTGGGCACTTGTTTCATTGCGGGAATGTCATAACCCCATGCCAGCAATAACTCATTGGGATCCGCAATAGAGGCTGAATATTCCTTCAACTTAGCAATAGCCGCCTTGAGATTAGGCACTCCTGGGAATGCTTTACCCCATGGGCTTGGTAAAGGCAAATAAGTCAAGGGGAAAGCAGTTTGAATCAATCCTGCCAACATGGGATGGTTATGGGGATCGATAAACCCTGGATACAACACTTTATTTTCAAACTGGCGATTAATCTGGTGAGGATATTGATCTAACCATGGCTTTAAATCAGCTAAAGAGCCAACAGAGATAATCTTTCCATCAGAAACTGCTACTGCTTTTGCTTCTGGCAAAGCTGGATCCATCGTAACAATCTTCTTAGCAAGATAGACCGTGATCATCGTGGGTTTAGCAACAATAGGAGGGTCGATAAATTCAGTCGCTAAGACGTTCCCACTAAAGAAAGCTGAAGCTGAAACCAGTAATAACCGGTTAAGTATGGTGGTCATGTCCAAATACCTTTATATATTGAATGAAGAGTAGGAGTTAAATTCCCTTACTTGGCAATTACTAAGGTGACAGTAGCCCGACCGCCCCATCCCGATGGACCTCCAGGTGTATTGCTGAGGTAATAAATTGGGCCAGCAGCCAATGAAATTGGGACTCCATCAATCACTTCTACTTTAGATACACCGACATATAGCGGATTTGATGTGCGACGTGAATCGTAGTTGTACTGCGCTTGCATATTACTTACAAAAGTAAATGCAGATTTGGTGGTGTATGCAATAAAAGGTTCGCCAAACAAATTATTTTGCGTCCCAAACGTTGGGTTGCCGCCTACACTCCAAGATTGAAATCCCAGTAGGCCATAAGTCCAAGGACCATCACGATTAAGGGCTACCGCAGTGACACCGGCACCGGTTTGCTGAGAGCCATAATGGCCGCTGTTGCCTGAAGGAGACTGGGCATACGGACCAATGCCCCAAATCCAAGATGAATTCGTATTGGGTGCATAAAAGGATTCCACAGTAACACCGGCAATCCCATAGCCTGATGCAGACTGACCATTGGGGCCTTGAATGCTAGTTTCTCTCACTCCAGTCACGATAGGACGGACAACAAAAGTATCGCCACCGCCCAAATTAAAAGGAATTACCGGTTGAAATAGCAATGTTTGCTCAGAGCCACCTTGGTTTTTGCCTATGCCACGGCTGAATTGATACTGAAGTGGTACGGAGATCATATTGGCAATTGGATTTGCTAGTTTTTTAGCAATATCCTCTGCATTGATCGTTGGCTTAATTGGCTCAATAGCCACTGAAGGGAGCACCCTCGGAACAACAGCCTCATCAGCTAAAACTAGACTAGAAATGCTGGAGCCTAGCAATAGAAATGCCATGACCTTAATAGAAATCTTCATTGGAATACCCATTATTTAATCCAATGAGTCTCCCATGGGGGCTTTTTTATAACCATGCCTAATATCAGGGGGTATAAAGCTCGAAAACTTAGCAGTCAATGGTTCTAAATAGTTGCGTACTCAAAGTCGGCCCCGAAGCATCAAACGGTTAACTGGTATTTAGCTAGCGTCAAATACCCGCTTTCTTTCATTGGGATTCCTAAAATAGCTCGTTATTGAATGGAATGTAAAGCAGATTTCCAGCTCTAAGCATGGCCGTCAGTTGGAATTATTCTTCATGGAATGATGGACGGTGGTGCAGTCAATCACTCTGGTAATGTTCAATAGGCAGAGTACGACCTAAATCAGTTAGTCGTCTGTATATTTAGAATGGATAGCTAGAAATCCAGCCTTTTCCATCATAAAAGCGTCCACTACTAGAGGGTCAAAGTGCTTGCCACGCTGGGATGCTATTTCGCTCACAACATCCTCATGGCTCCATTCAGCCTTGTAAATACGCTTACTCATCAAGGCATCATAAACATCTGCAAGCGCCATGATGCGTGCGGGTAACGATATTTCTTCGCCTTTTAAACCACTTGGGTATCCAGAGCCATCCCATTTCTCGTGATGGTCGCCGGCAATCTGAATCGCTACTGTTATTACCCCGCTGCCACCTTGAGTTTCGAGCTCAGCAGAAGCAAGAATAGCTCTGCCAATAGTAGCGTGCGTCTTCATAACCTGCCACTCTTCATCATTTAATCGTCCCGGCTTATGTAGGATGCTATCGGGAATTCCCACCTTTCCAATATCGTGTAATGGCGCAGCCTTAAATAAAAGTTTAATCATTTCATCACTCAACTTTATTTTATAGCCTCCCATCTCTTTTAGTCTCAATGCGAGTTTTTTAACGTAGTGCTGCGTGCGAAGAATATGGTTTCCCGTTTCATTATCTCGAGCCATGGCAAGAGCATTAAGGCATGCCAAGAATTTCGACTCAGTTTGATAAACTTTCTTATTGGCCGATTTCCTTCCCAACAGTGCGGCCTCCAGTTCTGCTGCACGATCAGCTTTTTCAACGTTAGCAATGGCTAGCTCATCAACCCGCTTTGCCTTTTCTTTATTTTGGAAGCTTAGTTCTACGTTAGCAATAACTAGCTCTGCTGCACGATCAGCTTTTTCATCATTAGCAATAATTAGTTCTGCAGCACGATCAGCTTTTTCAACGTTAGCAATGGCTAGCTCATCAACCCGCTTTGCCTTTTCTTTATTTTGGAAACTGAGTTCTACGTTAGCAATAACTAGCTCTGCAGCACGC
>NZ_JACVPS010000006.1 GCF_018881755.1 Polynucleobacter finlandensis
CATTGCCAATGAAGAAAAAGAAAAACGCGCCGCAGAGCTTTTGATTGCCAATGAAGAAAAAGCCAAGCGCGCTGCAGAGCTTTTTATTGCTAATGAAGAAAAAGCTAAACGGGTGGATGAATTAATCATTGCCAATGAAGAGCTGTTGTGCGAGAACGAAAAAAAAGAAAAACGCGCCGCAGAGCTTTTGATTGCTAATGAAGAAAAAGAAAAACGTACTGCAGAGCTTTTGATTGCTAATGAAGAAAAAGAAAAACGAGCCGCAGAGCTTTTTATTGCTAATGAAGAAAAAGCTACACGGGTTAATGAACTAGTCATTGCTAATAAAGGCTCTGAAGCCGCCCTCAAAGTTAAAACGCAATTTATTGCCAATATGTCCCATGAGATCCGCACCCCAATGAATGGGATCATTGGGCTGTCTTCTTTGGCCTTAAATCAACCTATAAGTCCAGACGTACATGACTACCTAGTTGGTATTGAATCTTCTGCTAAATCTTTGCTGACGATTCTCAATGATGTTCTTGATTTTTCGAAGTTAGAGGCTGGTAAGGTGGAGTTAGATCAGGTTCCTTTCCAGCTTACGGATATTTTATCCAACGCTCATTACCTCTTTATTGAAAGCGCTAAAGCCAAAGGCCTGGAATTGATCTGTTTAAGTAAGCTCGATATAAAGACCAAGCTTATAGGCGATGCTTTTCGCATTAACCAGGTGCTCAGTAACTTGATTGGCAATGCCATTAAGTTCACCATGAAAGGAACCATTACCCTTACGGTAGGTCTAAAAGGTATGGAAGGTTCCAATATAACCTTGCGCTTTAGTGTTAAAGATACAGGTATCGGTATGTCTCCCGAAGCTCAGGTCAAAATATTAGAGCCTTTTACTCAGGCAGATAACTCAATTACTCGCAATTTTGGTGGTACGGGCTTAGGTTTGTATATTAGCAATGAACTATTAGGGCTCATGGGTAGTAAGCTTATCGTTGCGAGCTGCGATGGACAGGGATCCACCTTTAGCTTTGATTTATTGTTGGGTAATGCTTCAGAGAAATAGCATGGGTAGATGGCAATGGAGGCGTAAGGAGGGTTAAGAAACGGCCCTTTAGGATATATTTATGCGTCAAAAAAGGTTTTATTTCATGCAATAACTTGACGAGCAAAATAAGACTGATTCAGTCTACAACCAGTCTATTTTTGGGCCACGTTTAGGCCACACAAGAATTATTAAAATTAGTGCCTATTTATAGAGGACTAAATTGTTGGTAAATTTATCTAGCATTAGGGTAGTTGAGTTGTTGGCTAACTCCTAGCGCCTCATGAGCCGTACTTTTTCCGACTCAATTGGCAATTAAGTTTTTGTTTTACCGATTAGGGTAAAATATTTCTTTTAGGCTCGTAGCTCAGCTGGTTAGAGCACCACCTTGACATGGTGGGGGTCGTTGGTTCGAGTCCAATCGAGCCTACCAACGAATAAAGACCCAAAAGTGCGCGGTTGCCTAAAGCTTCCGCGCTTTCTTTTTAGTGGATGTCGTGCTGTACTGATGCAAATGTTGCCGTATATAAACAAGATGGAGTGGTCATGCTAGTAGTAACTCTGCCAGATGGATCAAAACGTGAATTTGAGGCTCCCGTTCGCGTAGCTGACGTTGCCCAAAGCATCGGCAGTGGGCTTGCTAAAGCCGCCTTGGGTGGCATTGTTGACGGCAAGATGGTTGATACGAGTTTTGTGATCGACAAAGATAGTCAGCTCGCCATCATTACCGATAAGAGTCCTGAGGCGCTAGAAATTGTGCGTCATTCCACTGCACATTTACTGGCATACGCCGTAAAAGAATTATTTCCAGAAGCGCAAGTCACCATCGGTCCAGTAGTGGATAACGGTTTTTACTATGACTTCTCTTACCATCGCCCCTTTACGCCCGATGACTTAGTTGCTCTAGAAAAGAAAATGACTGAGTTGGCTAAAAAAGATGAGCCAGTGACGCGTAGCGTATTGCCCCGTGATGAGGCGATCAAATTCTTCAAAGATCAGGGTGAGCATTACAAGGCTGAGCTGATTGCTAGCATTCCACAAGGTGAAGATGTTTCACTCTATGCAGAAGGTAAGTTCACCGACTTATGTCGTGGCCCCCATGTACCGTCTACTGGCAAGCTCAAAGTATTTAAGCTCATGAAGCTTGCTGGTGCTTACTGGCGTGGCGATAGTAAGAATGAGATGTTGCAGCGTATCTATGGCACTGCTTGGTTGAAAAAAGAAGATCAAGACGCTTACCTGCATATGTTGGAAGAAGCAGAGAAGCGTGACCACCGCCGTTTAGGTAAGACTTTAGATTTATTCCATTTCCAAGAAGAGGCCCCAGGCCTCATTTTCTGGCACCCAAAGGGCTGGTCGATTTGGCAAGAAGTTGAGCAATACATGCGCCGCGTTTATCAAAACGAAGGCTACCAAGAAGTCAAAGCGCCACAAATTTTGGATCGCGGGCTTTGGGAAAAATCAGGCCACTGGGATAACTACAAAGAAAACATGTTCACGACGGAGTCGGAGAACCGTGCTTATGCATTGAAGCCGATGAACTGCCCTGGCCACATACAGATTTTCAATTCTGGATTGCATAGCTATCGTGAGTTGCCACTGCGTTACGGCGAGTTTGGTCAATGCCACCGCAATGAACCATCGGGTGCCTTGCATGGTTTGATGCGCGTACGTGGTTTTACTCAAGATGATGGCCATATTTTCTGTACAGAAGATCAGATTCAGTCAGAAGTAGCTGCTTTTGATAAAGCGGTGCGTGCGGTATATCAAGATTTTGGCTTTACTGAGGTTGCAGTTAAGCTCGCCTTGCGCCCAGTCAAACGTGTCGGTGATGATGCGATTTGGGATAAAGCGGAAGCGGCCCTTCGTGGAGCCCTGAAAGCTTCCGGCCAAGAATGGGAAGAATTGCCAGGCGAGGGTGCTTTTTATGGCCCTAAGATCGAATATCACCTCAAAGACTCCATTGGGCGCACTTGGCAGTGCGGCACCATTCAGGTAGATTTCTCCATGCCTGAGCGCTTAGGCGCTGAATATGTCACCGAAGAAAACACCCGCAAGGCCCCAGTGATGCTTCATAGGGCAATTGTGGGTTCTTTAGAGCGTTTTATCGGTATTTTGATCGAAAACCATGCTGGAAACATGCCGGCTTGGCTTGCTCCTACCCAGACCGTTGTCCTCAATATCTCCGATAATTCTGCTGCATATGCACAACAAGTCCAGCAATCGTTGAAAAAACAAGGGTTTAGAGTCGAATCCGATTTGCGAAATGAGAAAATTACGTATAAAATACGCGAGCACGCATTACAGAAGATCCCATTTTTGCTAGTTGTTGGTGATAAAGAGTCTGAAAGTAATACTGTGGCCGTTCGTGCCCGTGGCGGAGTGGATTTAGGTGTAATGCCTCTTGAAGCCTTCGTTGCCCGACTCCAGCAGGATATATCCCAGAAGGTCGGACCCGAGCAAAGCTAGGGGTGGATGGCTTTTATTGTTAATTTATAAGGAATTAGAAGATCGCTACTGATAAATCGCAGCGCATTAACCGGGAAATTACTGCTCCTGAAGTGCGTCTGATTGGACTGGATGGTGAACCCATCGGTGTAGTTAAGTTGAGTGAAGCCCTGGCTTTAGCCGAAGAGAAAGAGACCGATCTGGTTGAAATTGCTCCGACAGCTGTGCCTCCTGTAGTCCGGATCATGGACTTTGGCAAATTCAAGTACCAAGAAGCTAAGCGTATGCATGAAGCTAAGCTGAAGCAAAAGGTGATTCAGGTGAAGGAAGTTAAATTCCGTCCCGGCACTGATGATGGTGACTATGGTGTGAAACTACGCAATCTAATCCGCTTTTTGGAAGATGGTGATAAGACAAAGATTACGCTGCGGTTTCGGGGTCGTGAAATGGCCCATCAAGAAATCGGAGTCAGAATGTTGGAGCGTTTGAAGTTGGACCTTGTTGAACATGGCCAAGTCGAACAGTTTCCAAAAATGGAAGGCCGCCAGATGGTGATGGTATTGGCCCCCATTCGTAAGGCTAAGTAACAAGACAATTCTTTGGAGTTAGATTGTTGTTTATGTAGGGAGGGGTCGCAAGACTCTGGTTTTTAGAAGTGCTTCTAGGTACAGGAAGAGTGACCGTCGGTTGCCACCTATGTTGCACAAGTAGATGAAGGGGTGCTTTATGCCCAAGATGAAGAGCAAGAGTAGCGCTAAAAAGCGCTTTACGGTTCGCGCAGGCGGAACGATTAAACGAGGTCAGGCTTTCAAACGCCACATCCTCACCAAGAAGACCACAAAGAACAAGCGTCATTTGCGTGGTACTACCGAAGTTGCGAAGGCAGACGTTAAGTCAATTCGCTCCATGCTTCCTTACGCTTAACCTCAGACTAAATTAGGAGAATTAAATGCCAAGAGTCAAACGTGGGGTTACAGCAAGAGCCCGTCATAAAAAAATCACCGATGCCGCAACAGGTTACCGCGGTCGTCGTAAGAACGTATTCCGTATTGCTAAGCAAGCGGTTATGCGTGCTGGTCAATATGCATATCGTGACCGTCGCAATAAGAAACGTGTATTCCGCGCTTTGTGGATTGCTCGTATCAACGCGGCAGTACGTCAGCATGACATGACCTATAGCGTATTCATGAATGGTATGAAGAAAGCTGCGATCGAACTTGACCGCAAAGTACTTTCTGATATGGCCATTGCTGACAAAGCAGCTTTTGCCGCTTTGGTTACTCGGATCAAATCCGTAGTAAGCGCTGCAGCTTAATTCTTAGTTACTAAAAAACTAAGCTGCAATGGTTTCTCTCGACCACATTGTCGAGGATGCTAAACGTGATTTCCTCGGAGCTGCCGATGCGGCAGCTCTAGAGGATGCCAAAGCCAAGTACCTCGGTAAATCAGGTGTTCTCACCGAGCGTCTCAAGGCGCTTGGTGGAATGTCGCCTGACGAGCGCAAAAGTGCTGGCGCCCAAATTAATCAAGTCAAAACAGCAGTAGAGGTGGCTCTCCAAGAGTGTCGCCAAGCTTTGGCTGATGCCGTATTGCTGCAACGTCTCGCAGCTGAATCCATTGATGTATCCCTTCCGGGTCGTGGTCAAGCAGTTGGTAGCTTACATCCCGTGATGCGCACTTGGGAGCGCGTTGAAGAAATCTTCCGCTCCATTGGGTTTGATGTTGCTGACGGCCCTGAAATTGAAACCGATTGGTTTAATTTCACAGCCTTAAATAGCCCTGAGAATCATCCCGCCCGTTCGATGCAGGATACTTTTTATATTGATGGCAAAGATTCTCAACAGAAGCCTTTGTTATTGCGTACGCATACCAGTCCGATTCAGGTTCGTTATGCCAGTGAGCACGTTAAGAAATACGCTCATGCCGATGTCATGCCGCCAATCAAGGTGATTGCGCCTGGCAGAACCTACCGCGTGGATAGTGATGCAACGCACTCGCCGATGTTTCATCAAGTTGAAGGCTTGTGGATTGCTGAGACCGTCTCATTTGCAGACCTTAAGGGCGTTTATACAGATTTCTTAAGAACTTTTTTTGAAACGAATGCATTACAGGTTCGCTTTCGCCCATCGTATTTCCCATTCACAGAACCCTCTGCTGAAATTGATATGGCCTTTGGTGGCGGCAAGTTAGCCGGCCGTTGGTTGGAGATTTCTGGAGCAGGGCAGGTGCATCCAAATGTATTGAGTAATATGGGTATTGATCCAGAACGCTATACCGGATTTGCTTTTGGTTCTGGCTTAGAGCGCTTAACCATGTTGCGTTATGGCATTGATGATTTGCGACTCTTCTTCGAGAATGATTTACGTTTCTTAGCGCAATTTCCAGCTTAAGCAGAACGGTAAAGATAAGGCTATGCAATTTTCAGAATCTTGGCTCCGTCAGTATGTAAACCCAGCGCTTGATAGCGGTGCATTAGGTCATGCTATGACCATGGCAGGTCTTGAAGTAGAAGAGCAGCATTCAGTAGCCCCCGCGTTTACGAAGATTGTGATTGCACAAATTCTGTCTGCCGAGCAACATCCCGACGCTGATCGTTTACGCGTTTGCAAAGTAGACGCTGGTACTGGTCACGAATTGCAAATCGTTTGTGGTGCCCCGAATGCACGTGCTGGGATCAAAATTCCTTGTGCCATGGTTGGTGCAGAGCTCCCACCGGCAGAAGCTGGTGGCAAGCCGTTCATGATCAAAGTAGGCAAGCTGCGCGGTGTAGAGAGTCAAGGTATGTTGTGCTCTGGTCGCGAGCTAGGTTTAGGCGATGACCACGAAGGTATTTTGGAATTGCCTGCCGATGCGCCAGTAGGTCAAGACATCCGCGAGTACCTCGATCTGGATGATCAAATTTTTGTGATTAAGTTAACGCCTAATAAGGCTGATTGCTTGTCATTAATTGGGATGGCTCGTGAAGTCTCTGCCATTACTGGCGCTGCTTTATGTACTCCAAAATGGAATACTCCAACTACAGGCATTCAAGACAAAATCAAGGTGACTGTTGAGAATAAAGACTTGTGCGGTCGTTTTGCTGGTCGCATGATCCGCGGCGTTAATCCAAAAGCTAAAACGCCGAGCCATATAGTGCAGCGTTTAGCTCGCGCCGGTCAGAGAAGTATTTCTGCTTTAGTCGATTTATCCAATTACGTCATGTTAGAAATGGGTCAACCCACCCACGTGTTTGATATCGATAAGTTATCTGGTGACATCACTGTGCGTTGGGGCAAGGCTGGCGAAACCCTCGAATTACTCAACGGCCAAACAGTTACTCTGCTTGGTCCTGATTCTTCAGGAAAAACACAGGATGCGGGTGTTGTTGCCGACCAAACTGGTCCGGTAGCCCTAGCCGGCATCATGGGTGGCAATCATTGCGCCGTCAGCGATGACACTCAAAATATCTATGTAGAGGCAGCTTATTGGTTGCCATCTGCGATTCAAGGCCGTGCCCGTCGCTTTAATTTCAGTACCGATGCAGCGCATCGTTTTGAACGTGGTGTAGATCCACAAGCTACTGTTATTTGCTTAGAGTATTTAAGCTCTCTCATTCTTGAAGTGTGCGGTGGTCAAGCGGGTCCTGTTGATGATCAAATTCTCAATGTGCCAGAACGCAAACCAGTACGTATGCGTTTAGCGCGTGCGATGAAAGTCATCGGCATTCCCCTAACCAATGACATTGTGGCAGACGTATTTAAGCGCCTTGGCTTTGAGTTCAAACAAGATGCGAATGATGTTTTTGTTGTGACGCCACCAAGCTATCGCTTTGATATTGAAATTGAAGAAGATTTGATTGAAGAAGTTGCGCGTATGTACGGCTTCGAGAATATTCCAGATCAACCTCCGGTTGCCTCGTTAAAAATGAGTGCTAAAGCCGAAGCAAAGCGGGGCGTTCATTTATTGCGCCAGCGTTTTGCCTTGCAAGGCTATCAAGAGGCTGTGAATTTTGGCTTTACCGATCAAGAAAGCGAACAGCGTCTTGCCGGGGTAGCGGAAAAAGACCTCATTAAGGTATTAAATCCGATTGCCAGTCAGTATGGCGTAATGCGTAGCAATCTTTGGGGTGGCTTATTGGGTAATCTCAAAGCTAACCTCAATAGGGGTGCCAGCCGTGTTCGCCTATTTGAAACTGGTCGTGTATTTAAGCGTGATACCAGTATTGCTGAAGAAGCTGGCAAAGTAGCAGGGTTTGCACAGCCTCAACGGATTGGCGGTATAGCTTATGGTGCATTTGTGCCGGAGCAGTGGGGAAGTGCAAATCGCGCAGTCGATTTCTTTGATGTCAAAGGCGATTTAGAGCGAGTCTTAGATCCGCTCCATTTCGTTACTCAAACTGCTGTGCATCCAGCATTGCATCCTGGTCGTTCAGCTAATATTGTGTTGCAGACACCAGAGGGCATGTTAAATGTTGGCTGGATTGGTGAATTACATCCTGGCTTGCAGCAATCCTACGAACTACCCCAAGCCCCCATCCTTTTTGAATTAGATTTAGAAGCCATTCGTGAGTTGGGCTTGCCCGCGCCAGAAGAGTTAAGTAAATTTCCTGCAGTGCAGCGAGATTTAGCGGTAGTCGTCAAACAGAATGTCTCGGCACAATCTTTGCTCGATGTTATGACGGCTAGTAAGCAGAATTTTGTGCGTTCGATAGAGCTTTTTGATGAATTCAAGCCCAAGACTGGTTCTAGTAGTATGGCTGACGATGAGAAGAGTTTAGCGTTCCGTGTGACTCTGCTAAACCCTAATGAAACTTTGCAAGACCCCCAAATTGATGCAGTTATGGCATCTTTATTGGGCACTGTTGAGAAAAAGTGCGCCGCACGTCTGCGCTAGGTTTAGTATTAGTCAAATATCATATAAATAGCAATATAAGAGACTGGCAATGAGCGAAATAATTACCAACGACACCGTTACAAAAAATGAACTATCTGAAGCGCTCTTTGACCAAGTTGGGCTAAACAAGCGTGAAGCAAAAGATATGATCGACGCTTTTTTTGATCGTATTGGTGAATCACTACAGGCTGGTGTTGAGGTCAAGATCTCCGGTTTTGGTAATTTTCAGTTGCGCAATAAATCAGCTCGTCCAGGTCGCAATCCAAAAACAGGTCAAATGATTCCGATTGCAGCTCGCCGTGTAGTGACTTTTCACGCTAGTCAAAAGCTTAAGGACGTAGTTGAGTCTCATGCTCGAGAAAACAGCATTTGACTCTGGCGCAGCACTGCATAGTTCGCAGTTGCCGCCGATACCCGCCAAGCGTTACTTCACTATTGGTGAGGTTGCAGACTTGTGCGGAGTACGCTCACATGTTTTGCGTTACTGGGAACAAGAATTCTCACAGCTAAGCCCTCAAAAACGACGCGGTAACCGCCGTTACTATCAACATCACGAAGTCGTATTGATTCGTAAAATTCGATCTCTTCTCTATGAAGAGGGTTTCACGATTAGCGGTGCCAGAAATCGCTTAGATGAAGCGCGTGGCGAGCTACGCTTGCGCGATGAGTTGCAAGCAGTGCTGCAGATTCTCGCTAAATAGTTACTGATACAATTTTGTTTTCCGTCGGGGCGTAGCGCAGCCTGGTAGCGTACATGCATGGGGTGCATGTGGTCGGAGGTTCAAATCCTCTCGCCCCGACCAATACATCCAACCATGAAAAACGAATGTTTATGAGCACTGAGAATTCCTCGTCTCCTAGCCGGACACCAGTCAACTATTTTGGACTCAATATCCCATTTCTGGATCACTTGGGCGTAGTGCCTGAGTTTGCTGAGGGAGGCAAGTCTCGCATTAGCGTTCAGTTAAAGCCTGAGTACGAGAATAGCTTTCAGGTTGCTCACGGTGGCCTGATCATGACTTTGCTGGATTTTGCGATGGCCGCCGCAGCTCGCAGCAGCATGAATCATGCCTCCGGCGCTATTACTGTTGATATGACAATTAGTTTTTTACGCCCAAGCGTAGGAAAGATTGTTGTGGAGGGCACTACGCTGAAGTCTGGCAAGACTATTAATTACTGCGAAGCTGTTGTTCTGAATGATGCCGGTGAGGTAACTGCCAAGTCTAGCGGTACATTTATTTTAAGAAGATAATATTTATTGGTATTATTATATTTATATTTTTTATACGTATAATCAATTACTACCGCTATTAAACCTTGATAAATATAGGATATTTACTAATCGCATGACTATATTGTGACTTATCTAGAAGTGTATATAATCACTCCATAATTAACAGATTATCTGATTAATTGCTATAAATTACATTTAATTATTTGGGAGTAAATATATGTCTTCATATAAAGAGCTATTGGCGCAACGTGAGTTGCTAGATAAACAGATTAAAGAAGCTGTTCAGCGTGAAAAGGCTGATGGCATTGCAAATGCAAAAGCAATTATTGAGCAATATGACTTAAGCGCCTCAGACTTATTCAGCCGTAAAGCCGGATCTAAAGGCGGAAGTGGCAAGGTAGCCCCAAAATATCGCAACCCATCAACAGGCGAGACTTGGACTGGTCGGGGTAAAGCGCCTAAGTGGATTGATGGCAGAGATCGTAGCAACTATTTGATCTAATGCATTGATTTAATTCAGTTTTACTAAAAAAGCCGCCCAAAACTGGTGCGGCTTTTTGTATTTCAAATGTCGAATCTTAATGCTAGGCGCACTTCCTGCTCAGCGCCTCTATAAAGATGGGCTCGAGAAGCTCGTGGCGATTTTTTTTATAGTTTATCGAGGGGTCTTGTTCTGGATCGGTTTCAGGGTAGCCAATAATGAGGGGATTTAACTCAATCAGGCCATTTTCCAATTCCTCCTGAATGCTTTCTGTTGATGGCGGCCTAACACCCCCAGAATTTTCATCTGCAAGCACGATCACTCCAGGGTGAAGTTTGATAAATCCCTCATCTACCAATATAGGAATATGCTGCGTGTCCTTGTTTTTACTCAAATAATGGATGAGATGGACCTGTTCAACGGGTGGAATCAATGCATCTAGGAAGATGAGATCTGGGGCGATGGAGACTGCTTTCATTAATCCCTCCAGGCTATCTATCGCAATATCCATATCCACTTTAAGCTGCCAATCTTGGATGGACTCTTTTAACTCTTCACCATTCTCAATTCTTCTGAAGATACCCATAGCAATGCAGTTTTGGGTTGTTTTTTGCCGCATTGCACGTTTGCGCCTTTGGAGCTGCTGATTTAAGGAGCTCGCAAGTATCCGCCGGTGGCCGCCACGGGTCTTCCAGGCGATTAATTCGCCTAATTCCACCATTTTCTGGACTGTGCCAAGGGAGACTTGCAGGACTTTGGCACTTTGCCGTGTGCTGAGATATTCCATTTCAGGGGTAATTGCTTTCATATTTCCTTAATGTCATTAATTCACTTGAAGATTTAGAGAATAAAAATCAATTTGATTTCAATCTGTCGGGAATGTCTGAAAGCTCAGTAGGAAAGTTCTTATTCATGGAGATCTAATGGGTAAATACCCGTGGGAATAGGAAAATCAGGGAAAGCCCTTTATGAATAAGTGGTTAATCGTGTTAAATTAGTGGGGTAGTAAGCAGTATTTGCACAGATCAATTCGCAGGATGGTGAAGCCTGAATGCGAGTGGTTTTAACCACAGTTTTTATTCGGGAAACCCGATGAAAGGTGAGCATCATGATGCAGGACCAAAGAGATAACTCGTATCTCTTCGGCGGAAACGCCCCATACGTAGAAGAACTCTACGAATCCTACTTGCACGATCCAGCATCTGTTGCTGATCATTGGCGAGATTATTTTGATAACGTGAAACAGGTTCCAGCGGTAGATGGCTCGTCTCGAGTGGATATTGCTCATGGACCGATTGTTGCGTCATTTGCTGAGCGCGCTAAGCAAGGCCCCATCAGAACGGTTTCTGATTCGGCTGACTCAGAAATGGGTCGCAAGCGCGTTGCTGTCCAGCAGTTGATTGCCGCGTATCGCAACGTTGGTAATCGCTGGGCAGATATTGATCCGTTGAAACGCACTGAGCGTCCGGATATTCCAGAATTAAATCCAGCCTTCTATGGCTTCACTGATGGCGATATGGATATCGTCTTCAACACCAGCAATACATTCTTCGGCAAAACCGAAATGACATTGCGTGATCTATTACAGGCTTTACGTGAAACCTATTGCGGCACGATTGGTGCCGAGTACATGTTCATTGCTGACCAGAAGATAAAAAAATGGTGGCAAGAAAAATTAGAGTCCATTCGCTCAACACCGCGCTTTAATGTGGATGAAAAGCGCCAGATTCTTGATCGTATAACCGCTGCAGAAGGTTTGGAGCGCTATCTCCAGGCTAAGTACGTAGGTCAGAAGCGCTTCTCACTCGAAGGTGGTGAAAGCTTCATCGCTTGTATGGATGAGCTAGTGCGCGATGCTGGCGAGAAGGGTGTACAAGAGATTGTGATTGGCATGGCCCACCGTGGTCGTCTGAACGTCCTTGTTAATACTTTGGGCAAGATGCCAACCGATTTGTTTGCAGAGTTCGAGCACAAAGGCCCAGAAACATTGCCAGCAGGTGACGTTAAATATCACCAAGGCTTCTCAAGCGATATCTCAACTCCGGGCGGTCCAGTGCATTTGTCATTGGCCTTTAATCCATCCCATTTAGAAATTGTTAATCCAGTAGTAGAGGGTTCTGCACGTGCTCGCATGGAGCGTCGTGGCGATTTATTGGGCGAGCAAGTATTGCCAGTATTGGTTCACGGTGATGCGGCGATTGCAGGTCAGGGCGTTATGCAAGAGACTTTGGCAATGGCTGAAGTTCGCGGCTACTCCACTGGCGGCACGATCCATATCGTCATTAACAATCAAATTGGTTTCACAACATCTGATCCACGCGACTTACGTTCAAGCTTGTATTGCACTGACATCATGAAGATTATTGATGCTCCTGTATTACACGTGAACGGCGATGATCCTGAAGCCGTAGTATTGGCAACCAAGTTGGCTGTTGAGTTCCGCACTCAGTTCCATAAAGATGTGGCCATTGATATTGTTTGTTTCCGCAAGTTAGGGCACAACGAGCAAGACACTCCAGCCATGACTCAGCCTTTGATGTACAAAATCATTGCTGCGCACCCTGGAACACGTAAGGTCTACGCCGATAAACTAGAAACCCAAGGTGTATTGCCTGCCGGTACTGGCGACTTAATGGTCAAAGAGTATCGCGCTGCCATGGACGAAGGTAAGCAAACCTCTGATCCAGTCTTAAGTAATTTCAAAGGCAAGTTTGCAGTCGATTGGGCGCCATTCCTGAATAAGAAATGGACTGATGAGGCGGATACCGCTATTCCGCTTACTGAGTGGAAGCGTTTGGCAGAGAAAATCTCTACCATTCCAGCAGACTTTAAGGCGCATCCACTAGTGGAGAAGGTTTACCGTGATCGCGCTGCCATGGGTCGTGGTGAAGTCAATGTTGACTGGGGTATGGGCGAGCATATGGCTTTCGCATCTCTGGTAGCAAGTGGCTATCCAGTCCGTTTATCCGGTGAGGATAGCGGCCGCGGCACATTTACCCATCGCCATTCTGTGTTGCATAACCAAAATCGTGAGAAGTGGGATACCGGTACTTATATCGCGCTTCAACACGTCACTAAAGATCAAGCGCCATTCCTGGTGATCGATTCGATTTTATCGGAAGAGGCTGTGCTCGGTTTTGAGTACGGCTACGCTGCAGCCGAACCAAATACTTTAACCATATGGGAAGCGCAGTTTGGCGACTTTGCTAACGGTGCTCAAGTAGTGATTGATCAGTTCATTGCATCGGGCGAGGTGAAGTGGGGCCGTGCTAACGGGCTTGTGATGATGCTGCCGCATGGCTATGAAGGCCAAGGCCCAGAGCACTCATCTGCACGTCTAGAGCGCTTTATGCAGTTATGTGCTGATACCAATATGCAAGTGGTTCAACCCACTACTGCATCGCAGATCTTCCACGTATTGCGTCGCCAGATGATTCGTCAGTTCCGCAAGCCTTTGATCTTGATGACGCCAAAATCCTTATTGCGTAATAAAGAAGCTGCATCACCATTAAGTGAGTTCACTAAAGGCGGCTTCCAAACAGTCATCTCTGAGCGTGATGCTGCTATTGATCCGAAGCAGGTAACTCGTTTAGTAGTTTGTTCAGGCAAAGTTTATTTTGACTTAGCCAAGGCTCGTACAGAGAAGAAGTTGAGCGATGTTGCGATTATTCGTTTGGAGCAGTTATACCCATTCCCGCACAAAGCGATTGCTACAGAGCTGAAGAAGTATCCAAAACTTGAAGAGGTAGTGTGGTGTCAAGATGAACCGCAAAACCAAGGTGCATGGTTCTTTGTTCAGCACAACTTGTTGGAGAACATGTCTGATGGTATGAAGTTGGCTTATTCAGGCCGACCTGCATCAGCATCGCCAGCTTGTGGCTACGCTCACCTGCACCAAGAACAACAGAAGTCTCTGCTTAATGCAGCTTTTGCAAAACTAAAGGGTTATGTGGTCACGAAGTAATCGTTGACATAACTCACACCAAATACATTAGATAGGATTAATCATGGCTATATTTGAAGTTAAAGTTCCCCAACTCTCTGAGTCAGTAGCAGAAGCCACTTTGTTGCAATGGAAAAAGAAAGTTGGCGATGCCGTCGGTCAAGATGAGATCTTGATTGAAATCGAAACAGACAAAGTGGTGCTGGAAGTACCCGCGCCTTCTGCTGGTGTATTGACTGAGATCGTGATTGCTGATGGCGGTACTGTAATTGCTGAGCAATTGATCGCAAAGATCGATAGCACTGCTGTTGCAACTGCTAAACCAGCCGCCGCCGCTGCTCCCGCAGCTGCTGCTCCAGCCCCTGCAGCCGCTCCAGCTGCAAAATCTGCCGGTGCTGCCGCAGCTCCTTCTGCCGCTAAATTGATGGCAGAAAATAATGTGAGCGCAGCTCAAGTTGCCGGTTCTGGTCGCGATGGTCGCATCACCAAAGGCGATGTGCTTAGTGCAGTTGCTGGTGGCACAAAGTCTGCCGCCTTACCAAGCGCACCTATTCCAACTGGCAATCGCCCTGAAGAGCGTGTGCCAATGAGCCGTTTGCGTGC
Source organism: Polynucleobacter finlandensis (assembly GCF_018881755.1). Lineage (GTDB taxonomy): Bacteria > Pseudomonadota > Gammaproteobacteria > Burkholderiales > Burkholderiaceae > Polynucleobacter > Polynucleobacter finlandensis. The sequence continues at coordinate 14,612 of NZ_JACVPS010000006.1, forward strand.
GCGTATTGCTGAGCGCCTGCTTGAATCACAAGCTAATAATGCAATCTTGACTACCTTTAATGAAGTCAATATGGCTCCAGTGATTGCCATGCGTAACAAGTACAAAGACCAGTTTGAAAAAGTCCATGGTGTTAAGTTAGGCTTCATGTCTTTCTTTGTTAAAGCGGCAACTCATGCTTTGAAGAAATTCCCATTGTTGAATGCTTCTGTTGACGGCAATGACATCGTTTATCACGGCTACTTTGATATCGGTATCGCTGTAAGCTCGCCACGTGGCTTGGTTGTTCCAATCTTGCGTGACGTTGATCAAATGAACTTGGCTGATATCGAAAAGAAGATTGCTGAATATGGTGCCAAGGCACGCGATGGTAAGTTGTCGATTGAAGAATTGACTGGCGGCACATTCTCCATTTCTAACGGTGGTGTATTTGGTTCCATGCTCTCAACTCCAATCATTAACCCACCACAATCTGCGATTTTAGGTATACATGCAACTAAAGAGCGTGCAGTGGTTGAGAATGGTCAAGTGGTGATTCGCCCAATTAACTATCTCGCTTTGTCATACGATCACCGCATCATTGACGGTCGTGAGGCAGTACTTGGTTTGGTTGCCATGAAGGAAGCTTTAGAAGATCCTTCACGTCTCCTCCTTGATTTGTAAGAGGGGACATCATGAGTCAATCATTTGACGTAGTAGTTATTGGCGGTGGCCCCGGCGGCTACATCGCTGCAATCCGTGCTGCGCAACTGGGCTTTAAGGTTGCCTGTGCTGAGTCACAGAGCTATGACGATCCAAAGGGTGAGCCACGCTTAGGTGGAACTTGCTTAAACGTTGGCTGTATTCCTTCTAAGGCTTTATTGGCCTCTTCAGAAGAGTTTGAGAAGATTAGCCATCATGCTGCTGATCACGGTATTAAAGTTGGGTCAGTCAGCATCGATTCGAAGAAGATGGTGTCTCGTAAAGATGACATCGTGACGAAGATGACCGGTGGTATTCAGTATCTATTTCGCAAGAACAAGATTACTTTGCTCAAAGGACATGCATCTTTTGAAGGAAAAACTGCTGATGGTTATCAAGTCAAAATTGATGGCAAAGATAAAGAAATAGTGACTGCTAAGAACGTCATTATTGCTACGGGTTCCAAAGCGCGTCATTTGCCTGGTATTGCTGTAGACAATGTGTTGGTTTGCGATAACGAAGGCGCACTCAAATTTGACTCCACCCCTAAAAAACTCGGCGTCATTGGCGCTGGTGTGATTGGTTTGGAGTTAGGCTCTGTTTGGCGTCGTGTTGGCTCTGAAGTGACTATTCTGGAGGCAATGCCTTCATTCTTGGGTGCTTGTGATCTGGGCATCGCTAAGGAAGCGCAAAAGCTATTAAGCAAGCAGGGCTTGAACATTCACACTGGTGTCAAGATCGGTGAAGTGAAGGTTGATAAAAAAGGCGTGGTCGTTAACTACACCGATAGCGCTGGCAAAGCAGCCAAGTTGGAATGTGATCGTTTAATCGTTTCTGTTGGTCGTGTGCCCAATACCGATAAATTAGGCTTAGACAAAATCGGCCTTAAGGTGGATGAGCGTGGCTTTATTCCCATTGATGACCATACCTGCCAAACAGCAGCGCCTGGCGTGTACGCCGTTGGCGATGTGGTGCGCGGTCCAATGCTGGCACATAAAGCAGAAGACGAAGGCGTATTGGTAGCAGAAATTATTGCTGGCCAAAAACCCCATATTGATTACAACTGTATTCCTTGGGTAATCTATACCGATCCAGAAATTGCTTGGGTTGGTAAGACAGAGCAACAACTCAAAGAGGCTGGTATTGCTTTTAAAGCGGGTCAGTTCCCATTTGCTGCCAATGGCCGCGCACTGGGCATGGGCCGTGCCGATGGTTTCGTAAAGGTCTTGGCTGATGCAAAGACAGATGAAATCCTTGGCGTTCATATCATTGGACCAAATGCTTCTGACTTAATTGCTGAAGCTGCTGTTGCCATGGAATTCAAAGCGGCGGCGGAGGATATTGCTCGTATCTGTCATCCACATCCAAGCTTGTCAGAAGTGATGCGCGAGGCAGCATTGGCAACGGATCAACGTGCATTAAATATGTAATTGAAAGCATTAGAGTATTACCATCAAGAGTTAAAAGCGCGCGGGTATCATAGCGATCCCGCGCAGCTTCGCGCCATTGAGCGCCTGCAACAATGCGAAGACGAGTGGATTGCTTATAAAGAAATTCGCAGCAACGGCTTAAAAAAGAAATTATTTAAACCTAAATTACCCCGTGGTATTTACTTGTGGGGTGGCGTCGGTCGCGGCAAATCCTTTCTGATGGATTGTTTTTATGCTGCATCCCCTTTAGAGAAGAAAATTCGCATTCATTTTCATGAGTTCATGCGTGAAGTTCACCGTGAACTGCATGAGCTTTCTGGCCTTGCTGACCCTTTGGATGAGCTAGCAATACGGATCTCTAAACGCTATCGCCTCATTTGTTTTGATGAGTTCCACATCAATGACATCGCAGATGCGATGATTTTGTATCGCCTGCTTACTGCCTTATTTGAAGATCGCGTGCAATTTGTAATGACCTCAAACTATCGCCCTGATCAACTCTATCCCAATGGGCTACATCGCGATCGACTGATTCCGGCAATTAAGTTGTTGGAGTCACAGTTAGACATCATGAATGTGGATGCTGGTAGTGACTATCGCCGAGTGCAAATGGCCCAGGTTGAGGCTTACTTGACGCCACTGAATGAGCAAACCGACGTGGCTCTTAAGGAGATGTATCAGACACTCATTGGCAACCAGCCAGAAAATGCTTGTCCGATCCTGTATATCGAATCTAGGCAATTAAGACCGCTTTATATGGCTGATGGGGTGGTGTGGTTTGATTTCCAGACCCTGTGTTGTGGCCCTCGATCCCAGAATGACTATTTGGAGATTGCCAATCAATTTCATACGGTGATTTTGTCTGGGGTCCCTTATATGCCACCCCGTATGACCAATGAAGCTCGGCGCTTTATTTGGCTGATTGATGTTTTATATGACCATAAGATTAAGCTCATCATCTCGGCAGAGGTTCCAGTCGGTGATTTGTATACGGAAGGCCAGATTACCGGTGAATTCTCCAGAACCGTCTCCCGCCTTATCGAAATGCAGTCTCGGGACTACTTAGATGCGCCTCGCCGTGTGATTGACACCGGCTTGACCTAAAATAGGGTTATGACCAGCGTTTCCACCTTAAATGCCGATTTGCATTGCCACTCAGTTGTTTCCGACGGGACATTGACACCCGAAGAGCTTGCCGAACGTGCACACGCCAATGGCGTCCATTTATGGGCGCTGACAGATCATGATGAGCTTGGTGGACAAGAGCGTGCTCGTGCTGCCGCTAGCGCTTTAGGTCTGGATTATTTAGGTGGCGTAGAGATTTCTGTAACCTGGATGGGTCAAACCATTCATATTGTTGGCCTTGGTATTGACGCTGCCCACGCTGGAATTTTAGAAGGCTTGCGTCGTACTCGCGATGGCCGCGGTAATCGCGCCAAATTGATGGCAGAGCAACTACTAAAAGTTGGTATACCGGGTGCTTATGAAGGCGCTCTACATTTTGCTGGCAACCATGACCTCATTTCGAGAACACACTTTGCACGGTTTTTGGTAGAGCAGGGTGTGTGTCGCGATACAGAGCAGGTCTTTAAGAATTATTTGATTGAAGATAAGCCGGGCTATGTGCCACACTTGTGGGCAACTCTAGATGATGCTGTCGCTTGGATTAAAGCAGCTGGTGGTGTGGCGGTGATTGCTCATCCTGGTAGGTATAAGCTGAATGCCATGCAAATGGATGAGCTATACAAACACTTTAAAGATATTGGTGGATTAGCGATTGAAGTGATTACCGGTAGCCATAGTCCACATCAGTATCAAACATACGGCAAAATTGCCCAGCAGTATGGTTTTTTAGCTTCACGTGGATCTGATTTTCATGATCCGAATGAAAGTCATATTGATTTAGGGCGTTTGCCGCATTTACCTGATCATCTGACGCCGGTGTGGTCAGCGTTTCATTAACAGATTGTTTAACGAATTACTCATTAAGAATAAAGAAAAAGATGTTTGCTGAACGCGTTCTCTCTGGCATGCGACCTACAGGTAATTTGCACCTAGGTCATTACCACGGTGTTTTAAAAAACTGGGTACGCTTGCAGTCTGAGTATCCATGCTTCTTCTTTGTTGCTGATTGGCATGCATTGACCACTCACTATGAAACTCCGGATGTGATTGAGCAATCGGTTTGGGATATGGTGATTGATTGGTTGGCTGCTGGCGTAGATCCAAACCAAGCCACTTTGTTTATACAGAGCAAGGTACCAGAGCATGCCGAACTCTTCCTCTTGCTGTCGATGGGAACCCCATTAGGCTGGCTCGAGCGTGTGCCGACCTATAAAGACCAAATTGAGAAATTAAAAGAAAAAGATTTGCAGACCTATGGCTTCTTGGGTTATCCGTTGCTGCAAGCTGCTGATATCTTGATCTACCGAGCACAGCATGTGCCAGTAGGCGAGGATCAAGTGCCTCACGTAGAAATGACTCGGGAAGTTGCACGTCGCTTCAATTATCTTTATGGTCGTGAACCTGGGTTTGAAGAAAAGGCGTTAGAAGCTGTCAAGAAATTGGGTAGCAAGCGCGCCAAGATGTATGCAGAGTTGCGCGTGGCCTTTCAGGAGCGCGGTGATGAAGAGGCGCTTGAACAGGCTAAGGCCTTATTACAAGAAGCGCAAAGTTTATCGATGGCAGATCGCGAAAGACTGTTCGGCTTTTTAGAAGGCTCTCGAAAAATCATTCTGCCTGAGCCGCAAGCTTTGTTGACTTCAGCATCGCGCATGCCAGGCATCGATGGTCAGAAGATGTCCAAGTCCTACGGCAATACCATTAGCATTCGCCAGCAACCGGACGAAGTGATTAAATCCATTCGGACTATGCCCACTGATCCTGCGCGAGTTCGTCGCACTGATGCGGGCGACCCCGCACGTTGCCCCGTATGGCAATTGCATGCGGTGTATTCAGATGCACAAACCAAGCAATGGGTTGAGAAGGGCTGTAAATCAGCTGGCATTGGTTGCTTAGAATGTAAGCAGCCTGTGATTGATGCGATTCTTTTGGAGCAGCAGCCGATGTTTGAGCGCGCGCAAAAGTATTTGGATGATCCAAGCTTGTTGCGCTCCATCATTGCTGATGGTTGCGATAAGGCACGTAAAGTTGCACAAGAAACCATGAGAGAGGTTCGCGAAGCAATGGGCCTCGCTTACGATTAATGCCGCGCAAGTAATGCCTGGCACTCACAATGAACTGATTGATGCATCTGCGTGGGTAAAACGCTTTGCCTCAGCAATTCCTCAAGAAGGCTTGGTATTGGATTTGGCCTGCGGCTCTGGTAGACATTCTCTCTACCTGGCTCATTTGGGGTATTCAGTTTTGGCAGTAGATCGCGACACCACAAGTTTAGAGTCTTTGAAGCTGCCTTTAATACAGACTGAGACGCTGGATTTAGAGGGGGAGGTCTGGCCACTCGCGAATCATCAATTTGCAGGCATTGTGGTGACCAATTACCTCTATCGTCCTTATCTTGATCTTTTGCCTAATATGTTGGTTGACGGTGGCATTTTGATCTACGAAACCTTCGCTTTGGGAAATTCTGAATTCGGCAAACCCTCCAATCCTAATTTCCTCTTAAATCCAGGGGAATTGCTTACTTTAGCCCAAAGCCATGGCCTGCAGGTACTCGCTTACGAGGATATTTACGTGGATCACCCCAAACCAGCCATGATTCAACGGATTTGTGCCGTAAAAGGCGGGTTAAAAGGGCGCATTCCGTTACAATTTGCTGGTTAACTTAGCTAGAAAATTGGTACATATTCGGTGACAAACACAAGCCATTCCAAAGGTAGTCAAAAGCCCATAGCTGGCAGCATGCCAGCCATCGTTACGCCGATGTTTGAAGACGGCAGCTTGGACTTCGCTAGCTTACGGTCTTTATTGGACTGGCATGTAGCTGAAGGCACGGATGGGATTGTCATTGTGGGTACTAGCGGTGAGTCTCCAACTGTTTCTGTAGAAGAGCACTGTGAGCTGATTCGTGCAACTGTTGAGCATATTGCTGGACGCATTCCAGTCATCGCTGGCACTGGCGGTAATTCCACGATTGAGGCTATTGATTTAACCAAATTTGCTAAAGAAGTTGGTGCTGATGCCAGCTTACAAGTCGTACCTTATTACAACAAGCCCACACAAGAGGGTATGTATGCGCACTTCAAGAAGATTGCTGAGTCTGTCGATCTGCCGGTGATTTTGTATAACGTCCCTGGACGCACAGTTGCCGATTTAGCTGGTGATACGGTAGTGCGTTTGGCTGGAGTGCCGGGCATTATTGGCATTAAGGATGCAACCGGTAGTCTGGAGCGGGGCACTTTATTGCTTGACGCTCTGAAGCGCGCAGGATACAGTGATTTTTCTGTATTTTCTGGTGATGACTTGACTGCGGCCATGCTCATGTTGATGGGCGGTAAAGGGAACATCTCCGTTACTGCCAACGTTGCGCCACGCTTAATGCATGAGTTATGTGTTGCTGCGATGTCTGATGATGTGAAGCGGACACGTGAGATCCAATATCAGTTGATTGCAGTGCATAAAGCCATGTTCACAGAAGCAAATCCAATTCCAGTCAAATGGGCTCTGCATGAAATGGGAAAAATTACTGCAGGCATTCGTTTGCCTTTGACTCCCTTAAGCGCTGCATTGCGCGAACCTTTAAAGATTGCATTAAAACAGGCCGGTTTACTATGATGATTGTTGCGCAAATTCTCCGTCGAGTGATTTCGGCTGTTGCTGTTCTAGCGTTCGTGGGTTTTGGCTTAGTCGCCTGTAAATCAGTTACCTCTAACGATGCCGTTGACTATAAGAGTTCTGGCGCAGTTCGTGGCCCTAACTTATCCTATCCGCCTGATTTAATTACTTCACAAGCGGATCGTCGCTACATTGTTCAGGACGGCACTGCCACCATGTCCGAGTACAACGCGGCCGTAAAGAAGTCTGCGCAATTGCGAACCAATGTCATGACCGGTATACCGGGTATGCGCATCGCACGTGACGGTGAGCGTCGCTGGTTGGTAGTTGAAAAGCCAGCGCCTGAGCTATATCCACAGGTAAAAGATTTCTGGCAAGAAAATGGTTTTCTCTTAGTTGTTGACTCACCATCTACCGGCATTATGGAAACTGATTGGGCAGAAAACCGTGCCAAGATTGCGCAAGATTGGATTCGTTCAACGATCGGCGGGGCCCTTGATTCTGTTTATGACACAGGCGAACGCGATAAATACAAAACTCGCTTAGAAGTCAGCAAGCCCACTGAAACCGAGATTTATATTACCCAGCGTGGCGCTATTGAAAAATGTACGACTGATACCACTGGCACTTGTTTATCCACTATTTGGACTTCGCGCCCCAATGATCCTGAGTTAGAAGCTGCATTTTTGGCTCGCCTAATGGAGCGTTTGGGGATGACACAAGAGCAAGCTAAAGCGATGGTTGCAGTGCCTTTGGGACCCAAGACGGCTAAGGCTAAATTAATACAAGACGGCGTTAATAAAGCCCATATCGATGTCAACGCTGGTTTTGACCGTGCCTGGCGCGATGTTGGCTTAGCCCTTGATCGCTCAAACTTTACGGTTGAAGATAGAGACCGCTCAAACGGGGTTTACTTCGTGCGCTACGTTAATCCTAAGGACCTTGGTGATACCAAAGGCTTCTTCACTAATTTATTTAGCAGTAAGGATGACTCAAGCTTGAAAGCTAAGAAGTATCAGGTAGTGGTTAAGAAGACTGGTGATGAAGCATCCACAGTATATGTACAAGATGCGGATGGCAAACCAGAAAATACGCCAGCTGGATTACAGCTTCTCACTTTACTTACCGAGCAATTAAGTCGCTAATTATTCTCAATAAAATATGAGCAATAAAAAAGCCGCTTTTCAGCGGCTTTTTTTCTTCAAGAAGAAGATTACTTCTTAGCTTCAGGAGCAGCTGGAGCTGGAGCAGCAGCAGGAGCTTCAGCAGCAGGAGCAGCAGGAGCGGCAGCAGGAGCTTCAGCAGGTTTTGCTTCTTCTTTTTTACCGCAAGCGGCCAAAGCGATAGCTAACATTGCAGCGAATACGAGTGACTTCTTCATTTGTAATTTCCTCTTAAGAATGAACATCAATAACCGGTTATTGTTGCTAGAAAAAACTAAGGGCTAATCCCTAAGTGTTTTCCAGCAATTATTATAGCCACGTCTTTAATTCTGGATTAAAAAATTAACCAGCCTGCCGTGTAAGCCACATAAAGACTACTCTCATCGGTACTTTTGAGTCCTATTGACCGAGCGAGCTCTTTGTGGGATGAAAGATTTCTCCAGGCAAGGCATACCGCTTTTGTTTCCCTTTTGGTGACATTCTCCCCATTGCAAAAGACGGTTGCACCTAGGCTGAGGATGCGAGTCTGGGGGTGGGGTTTGAGTGCCTTGCTTCCCAAGATCTTATCAAACTCACCTGGTGAAAGTGGCTCAATAGGAGCACGGAAAATAGCCTGTTGCTTAGGTTCGCTTAAATAGGCGGTAATCCCAGGTAAAAAGCTGCTTACTTGATCAAGCTTCAAGCCTTTTAGCTTCCCTTCAATTTGCTTGATAAGTTCTGCTGGAAGTTGCTCTGCACTGGCGCTAGCCGCTTGCATCGGATCTGCAAAGTGTTGCTCTAGTTCTGGAATATCTTCCAGAGACTCTGCTAAGCGCCATAGACCTTCTTGGAGTAACTCTTTATAACTTTGTGAGCGAAACCCCACTGACCAGGTTTGACAGCCAGCATCCAGTGCAATGCCATCATGCGCAACATGGGGCGGAAGATAGAGCATGTCGCCTGGCTCTAGATCCCACTCTTGTTCAGGCTTAAAGCTTTGCAAAATTTTGAGGGGTAACTTGGGGTTGAGGCTTAAGTCTTTCTGCTCTGAAATTTGCCAGCGCCTACGACCTGCCATTTGAATTAAGAACACATCGTAAGAGTCAAAGTGGGGTCCAACACCACCACCTGGACCCGCAATACTAATCATCAAATCGTCAAGACGAGCGTCTGGAATAAATCGAAACCAGGACAGGATCTTGGCTGCTGCAGGATGATGTGCCTCCATGCCCTGAAGAAGTAGCGTCCAATGGGGGGTATCAATACTGGGTAATGCTCTTTTGTGAAATGGACCCTCTGTAAAGCTCCAAGGCTTAGCCTTGATGAGTCTAGATTCAGCAGCATCATTACCGGCGATCTTGAAAAGGCCTTCTGCAGAAATGGGGCTTGCCAAAGGTTCATTTGCTTCTTGGGCGAGCTTAAATGCTGGGATGGCGCCTCTGATCAGCATAGGCTTTTTATGCCAATAGGTTTTCATGAACTTTTGCGGGCTGATTCCCCCAAATAAGGCCCACGGCTCGTCTAGAGGCAAGGTTTTGGGTGCTTGGGGAGGCTCGTACGGCTTGCTCAAGTAAAATGAAGTCATAAAGTAAAAGCTATATAGAAACTAATTAAAAATAAATGTTTGATGAATTCCGCATGAAGATCGCAAAAAATACAATCGTATCCCTTCGCTACAAGTTAACCGATGCTCAGAATAATGTCATTGAGGAACCTGATTCTCCGATGGTATACCTGCACGGTGGCTATGACGGCACTTTTCCAAAAATCGAGACTATGTTAGATGGTCAGGATGTTGGCTATGAAGCCACTATTCAGCTCGAGCCTAATGAAGCATTTGGTGACTACGATCCAGAACTACTCAAGATTGAGCCGCGTGTGCGCTTTCCGGAGCCACTAGAAGTAGGTATGCAATTTGAGGGTGTTCCTGAAGCTGAGGCCCAAGAGGGTGCCGAAGCAGCAAGCTTAGCCGCAGAAGTTGATGATGGTGATGAAGATACTTTGATTTATACCGTCACCGATGTTGCTGACAATCAAGTGGTGTTAGATGGGAACCATCCGCTTGCTGGTATGGCTTTACGTTTCTGGGTTCAGGTAGAAGATATTCGTGAAGCAACCCGTAATGAAATTGAAAATGGCCACCCTGAAGGTGCTGAGAGTTTTATCTTTGGTATGCCAAATGATCAAGATGGGGATGATGAGGAAGATCTAGATAGTTTGCTCGACAACAGCACTCTAAATAACCCCAATCCTCGAACCTTGCACTAAGCAAGATTTATTCTAAGACTTACTCTTTAAGCCATTCTTTTAGGGCGCCAAGGTCGCGCTTGGTGTCACTCTCTTCATTTAAATTAGTGTCGCTAGCGGGGTTTCCTAATTTTGCTAAAGCTTGTTCAAGAGCGACTATCTTTGCCTCTTGCTCAAGGCTCGCGTCGATCAAACCTTTTAGAGCCATCGATACTGGATCATCCACGTTTGGGGTGATGCCATAAGCAGAAAAATATTCTTTGGTTTTGCTGTCAGAGCTTTTGGGTAAATCCGGATGCAGTACTCGCGCAGGAATACCAACTGCTGTCGCGCCAGCTGGAATTTCTTTCAGAACCACAGCATTGGAGCCAACGCGTGCACCGTCGCCCACTGTGAAGCCGCCCAGCACTTTTGCACCAGCGCTAATCACGACATCTTTGCCAAGAGTAGGGTGGCGCTTCACACCTTTATAAAGCGAGGTGCCACCTAAGGTGACGCCTTGGTAGATCGTGCAATCATCACCAATCTCAGTAGTTTCGCCAATCACAATGCCAAGGCCGTGATCTAAAAATACGCGCCGGCCAATCTTGGCCCCCGGATGAATTTCAATCCCGGTTAAAAATCTTGCAAATACGGATAACAGACGTGCAATCCACTTGAGACCAAGAGACCATAAAAAATGAGAGATACGATGCAGCCAAATAGCATGCAAGCCGGGATAGCAGGTGATGACCTCAAGACGGTTTCTTGCGGCAGGGTCACGGGCAATGATGGAGTCGACTTGGTCGAAAAGCGAATTAAGCATGGTTTGATTTTAGCGGGATACGCTTATTTTCTCAGGAGCATTTGTTTTGCGATGCCCCGAAGAAGATCAATTTCTTCTTTATGAAGCCGACTTCTAGAGAATAGGGCCTGTAGGCGAGCCATGAGCTTCTTAGGATGGGAAGGGTCAAGATAGCCAATCGCCTCTAAACCCTCTCTCCAGTGCTCCAGCATGGCCGCAACAGCAGCCGGATCTGCATAGTCAGGCAAGTCCTGAGCACCTTGAGTGACGCTAGAGGGCTTACTGAGAGCCTCTCTGAGGGTAAAAGCGCAAACCATCAGCGCTTGGGCGAGGTTTAACGAGGGATAGGCGGGGTTTGCATCGAGCCATACCCGATGGGTGCACAAGGCTAGATGTTCGTTCTCTAGACCAGTTCTTTCCGTTCCAAAGACCATTGCAACCCTCCGATGATTTGCCACGGTCTCTTGAATCAGGGCGCGGGCAGATGCCCAATCAATTGGAGGGGGCCCAAACTCACGGTCTCGACTGGTAAGACCTAAAACTAATGAACAATCTTGCAGCGAGGATTCTAGGGAATTGGATTCTTGGCTAGTCGCCAAGACATCGCCGGCACCACTAGCTAAAGCGATAGCCTCGGGTTCTTGAGCAATGCCCTTGACCTTGGGATTAATCAGGCGCAAATCACTAAAGCCCATGGTTTTAAGCGCTCGCGCAGCAGAGCCTACGTTCCCAGGGTGGCTTGTCTCAACAAGCGCCCAGCGGATTAAGTTGGCTTCTGCGGTATTCATATTAGGGTTCGGTTCGAGGCGATTTTGGTTGGAAAGGGTGTGATCGTTTAGAATCAAGCTGTTAGCTCGTTATTGTCCTGTAGTTTTCAATATCGCGAGTTTGTTCTTATTTAATTTGTCCATCAATACTATGCATCCCATGTTAAATGTGGCCATTAAGGCCGCTCGTCGTGCAGGAACCGTCATTAACCGAGCCTCCCTCAATTTGGAGCGCTTGCAGGTTGATCGCAAGCAGCACAATGATTTTGTGACTGAGGTGGACAAACAAGCAGAAGCTGCCATCATTGAAACCCTGAGTGAGGCGTACCCAAGCCACGGCTTTCTGGCTGAAGAAACTGGTGCGCGCAACGCTGATGCTGAGTATGTTTGGATCATTGATCCATTAGATGGCACAACCAACTTCATCCACGGCTTTCCTCAATATGCGGTATCAATCGCATTGGCAGTTAATGGCGTAACTCAACAAGCGGTTGTCTATGATCCAACCCGCGATGAACTCTTTACCGCTACGCGTGGCGCCGGTGCGTACTTAGATCGTCGGCGTTTGCGTGTTGCGACCCAAGATCGTTTGGCAGGTTGTTTGTTGGGAACGGGTTTTCCATATCGCGAAGACCAAGATCTTGAAAAGTATTTAAAAATATTTGCCGATATGACACGTCAGTGTGCTGGACTGCGTCGCCCAGGCGCTGCATCTTTAGACCTCGCTTATGTGGCTGCGGGCCGTTACGATGGTTTCTTTGAGAGCGATCTCAAGCCGTGGGATATGGCAGCTGGAGCGCTATTGATTACTGAAGCTGGTGGCCTGATTGGTAACTATCGTGGCGAAGAAGGCTTCTTGCAAAGTGGCGAAGTGATGTCCGCCAATCCACGGATTTTTGCCCAAATGGTTCAGTGTCTATCAAAGTACTCGACCTGCTAAAGAGGTCAGCAGGAACGAAGACTGCAGTTGTGGTGTTTACTGAGCTTTTACTAGGTCGGTGTAATGCACGCCACTCGCATCAATTCTAAGGGCGCTTGCCTTCGGTAAGCTGCTTTCGGGATGATCTAAATCCCAATCCGATAACACCCAGCGTTGCCAAGTTTGTTCATGCAACTGCTCATGATGATGAGCAGGTAGGTGGGTATGCCCATGGATTAATTTATTGCCAGACAAATCTCTTTGCAGGGCAGCGCAGGCATGTAAGGTGACGTTGGTTTTTCTAGCCCTCTCCTCAGGGGCATTACCTGCATAGCTTTGATATTGAGCAGAGCTATTGCTACGCAGATTTTTGGCAATCGACTTACGCCAATGCAAAGGCATTCTCAAGAATATTTTTTGTAGCCAAGGTTTACGAACCCAGTTGCGGAAGATTTGATAGCCAACATCAGCAGTGCATAGTGAATCACCATGGCACAGAATGTACTCATTGCCAGCAATAACAATCTTAGATGGATCTGGCAATAAAGTCATACCCGTTTTTTTAAGATAATCAGCACCAATCAGAAAGTCACGATTGCCATGCATGTAAAACGTTTTGGTTTTGGTTGAGAGATTGGCAATCGCTCTTTTAACTTCTTGCTGAAAAGGCGAATCCAATGCAGCATCATCGCCAATCCAATATTCAAATAAATCGCCTAGGATGAAAACCGCTTCGACCCCAGGGCCTTCTTTTTCACAAAAATCAAAGAAGCGTTGCGCCGTCAAAGGCATTGACGGCGTGAGGTGCAAGTCAGAAATGAGCAGGGCGCTCGAGAACTGCACAATCATTCCTCGAGAACGCTAGCCTTTTCAATCACGACATCTTCAGTTGGCACATCTTGATGAAAGCCGGAGTTGCCAGTCTTTACTTTACGAATGGCATCAACCACATCTATGCCATCAGTTACCTTGCCAAATACAGCATAACCCCAGCCTTGTGCATTTTTAGCGCTGTGATTTAAAAAATCGTTATCACCCACGTTAATAAAAAACTGCGCGGTAGCAGAGTGAGGATCGCTTGTGCGAGCCATGGCTACAGTGCCACGTTCGTTCTTCAGGCCATTGTCAGCCTCGTTTTCAATTTGGGCACCAGAAGACTTTTCTTTTAGGCCAGCAGTCATACCGCCACCTTGAATCATGAAATTATCAATCACACGGTGAAAGATAGTGCTGTCGTAGTGTCCTTTTTTGACATACTCTAAAAAGTTGGCAACAGTTTTAGGTGCCTTTGCAGAGTCAAGGGTAAGGGTGATATCACCTTTATTGGTTTTGAGAAGTACTTTCGCCATTGTTTGGTCTGCTTTCTGATCAGTTAGTGGGTGAAATAGATTTATTGCTAGCCGCTGGTTGAGCAGCTCTAGGTGTAGGCTTCAAAATCTCAAGCAATGCCTTTGCACGGTTGCTGAACATGCGCTGATTGGGTTGTGCTTCAGCTGCGTTCTCATAGGCCTTTGCGCCTAGACGAATATAGACTTCGCCCAGATTGGCTGAGGCAATAGCGTAGCTTGGACGTAGTTTGAGGGCAAGCTCCAAATAATCGCGCGCCTCAATCCACTGATTTTGGTTTGCAGCCAAGGCGGCAAGATTGTTATAGGGCTCAGGCAACTCCGGAAATTGCTGCGTAATTTCCAGTAAAGTTTTTTTGGCTTGATCAAACTGGCGCTGCTCAATTTGTAGACGTGCCTTCAAAAACCGCAGCTGCACATTGCGGGGTGATTTTTTAATGTGGGTGTTTACGAGATCGATCGCCTCAGGATATTTGCGCGCCTTGAGGAGTTTCTCCACATCAGAGGGCACTGCGTTCTTGGTGACGGGATCTGGCTCAATAATCAAGAATGAGAGGAAAGGTAGACCCACTTCCTCAGATAGCTGAGGGCTTAGAGGGTCGTAGCCCGTATTGGTAGAGAGCCTAGGTGGATCATTAGGGCCATACGCACCCAAATAGGGCTGAGTTGCAGCGGCTGGTGTTTCGCTTTGCTGTGCATTTAAGGCTTTAATTTCAGCGCTTGCTTGCTGTTGACCTGGCGTGCTGCACCCTGCTAGGCCAATAGCGACTAATAAAGTACCTAAGATCCAAATATGGATTTGACGCAATGCTGAAGGGGTAGCTGACATAAGGGGAAGGGTGTAAAACTGACTCATTCGATATACTCAGCGCTCAGTCTAACAAATTGGCGCAACTTGCCCACCTTTTATAGCCATATGCTGCAAATCTATAACACCCTTAGCCGTTCTAAACAGGTATTTAAGCCCATCGTGCCGGGCAAGGTGAAGATGTACGTCTGTGGCATGACAGTTTACGACTTTTGTCATATTGGCCATGCGCGCGTCATGATCGTTTTCGATATGGTGGTGCGCTGGTTAAGGGCAAGTGGCTATGAGGTGATTTATGTGCGCAATATCACCGATATTGACGACAAAATCATTAAGCGCGCCGTTGAGAATGGCGAACCGATTGCAGCACTGACCAATCGTTTTATTGAGGCGATGCATACTGATTCGGAAGAGCTGGGTTTAATGCATCCCGATCAAGAACCGCGTGCCACCAATTACATCAAGCAGATGCAGGGCATGATTGGCCGCTTGATCGAAAATGAGCTGGCTTATCAAGTCGATGAGGGCGATGTGAACTTTGCCGTTCGCTTATTTCCGCAATATGGACAGCTCTCAGGCAAAAGCCTGGATGAGCTTAATGCTGGCGAGCGCGTAGCTATTGGTGGTGGTAAGCGGGATCCTCTGGATTTTGTTCTATGGAAGAGTGCCAAACCTGATGAGCCTGCTGATACTCGTTGGAAATCCCCTTGGGGTGAAGGTAGGCCTGGTTGGCATATTGAGTGCTCGGCAATGTCATGTGACTTACTTGGCGAGCATTTTGATATTCATGGTGGTGGCGCAGACTTGCAATTTCCTCATCATGAAAATGAGATCGCGCAAAGTGAAGGCGCTTTGTATGGCCAAGCTCGCAAAGCTGGTGACGATCCCTTTGTTAATTACTGGATGCATAACGGCCATATTCGGGTGAACGAAGAGAAGATGTCTAAGTCATTAGGCAATTTCTTTTTAATTCGAGATGTATTAAAAAGTTTTGATCCTGAAGTAGTGCGCTTTTTTATGCTTAAGGCGCATTACCGCAGCCCCATTAATTACAGCGATGCTCAGTTAGAGGAGGCGCGTACGGGCTTGGTGCGTTTATATACCGCTCTTGCTCAAGTGCCCGTGATCAGCAATACGCCACTGGATCCTGCATCCCCATGGGTTGAGCGTTTTACAGCGGCAATGAATGATGATTTTAATACACCAGAAGCGATAGCGGTACTGTTTGATTTAGCGACTGAACTCAATCGAGCGCAAGGTGATGAGAAATCACGCTTAGCGAACACTTTAAGATCGCTTGCTGCAAGCCTCAATTTTTTGCAACGCGATCCAACAACTTTCTTGCAAGCAGGGTCAAGAGATGGTGATCAAGGTTTGGATGCCGCAGCGATTGAAGTGCAGATTGCTGCGCGTGTTGCTGCTAAACAAGCAAAAGATTTTGCAAAAGCCGATGCAATTCGCAAGCATTTGTTAGAGCAGGGCGTGGTGCTGGAAGATAAGCCAGGCGGCATTACTGAGTGGCGTAGAGCATAGTGACGCCTGTAAAAGAAAAGAGTGTGGATGTGACTGTTGAAGATATTGCCCCAGAGTATTGGGGTCAGGCGTGCACTGAACTCATGAAGCATGACCGTATCCTGAAGAAATTAATTCCGAAATACGGCTCTGGTTTTTTAGTCACCCGTGGCGATGCTTTTACTACCTTAGCGAGAGCAATTGTTGGACAACAAATTTCTGTAGCTGCGGCACAATCCGTTTGGAACAAAGTTCTGCTTGTCGCCAAAAAGAAAGTGAACCCTAAAAACATCTTGGCATTGACTGTTGAAGAGTTACGCGCCGCAGGATTGTCTGGTCGTAAGGTGGAGTACATCCGTGATTTGGCGGATCACTTTAATTCTGGTCGATTGCACAAAAATCAGTGGAAAGACATGGATGATGAAAGCGTTATTAAGGAATTAACCGCAATTCGGGGAATTGGACGCTGGACAGCTGAAATGTTCCTGATTTTTAACATGGTCAGGCCAGATATCCTGCCTTTGGACGATGTAGGCCTCATTAGGGCTATTTCCCTCAATTACTTCAGTGGAGAGCCTGTTAGCCGGCATGAGGCCCGTGAGGTGGCTGCCAATTGGGCCCCGTGGCGTACGGTTGCAACCTGGTATATGTGGAGAAGTATCGACCCCATCCCAGTTGAATATTAAAATCAAGCTATGAAAACGACTTTCCTGGATTTTGAGCAGTCAATCGCCGAATTAGAGTCGAAGATTGAAGAACTGCAATTTGTACAAGATGAATCATCAGTAGATATCTCTGATGAGATCAAAACGCTCTCTGAAAAGAGCTTACAGCTGACTAAAGATGTTTATGCCAATCTGACGCCATGGCAGGTATCGCAAGTTGCCCGTCATCCCCAAAGACCGTACACATTAGATTATCTCAATGCCTTGTTTACAGACTTCCATGAGTTGCATGGCGATCGTAATTTTGCAGATGATCAATCGATCGTTGCAGGCTTAGCGCGCTTCGGTGATGAGCCATGCATGGTCATTGGCCATCAAAAGGGGCGTGACACAAAAGAGCGCGCCTTAAGAAACTTTGGCATGAGTCGTCCAGAGGGTTATCGAAAAGCAATGCGCTTAATGCGTCTTGCAGAAAAATTTGGTCTACCAGTATTTACCTTTGTTGATACACCGGGTGCTTTTCCGGGTATCGATGCAGAAGAGCGCAATCAGTCCGAAGCGATTGGCCGAAACCTTTATGTGCAAGCTGAGCTAGAAGTTCCCATCATCGCCACGATTATTGGTGAGGGCGGTTCGGGTGGAGCATTAGCGATTGCGATGGGCGACGTTGTACTGATGTTACAAAACTCAACTTACTCAGTGATTTCGCCAGAAGGTTGCGCTTCTATTTTGTGGAAGACTGCAGAAAAAGCACCTGAAGCAGCAGAGCAATTGGGCTTAACAGCACAACGCCTGAAAACCTTGGGGCTGATTGACAAGATTGTGGCTGAGCCAGTTGGTGGCGCACATCGTGATTACGACACGATGATGGTCAATATGCGTAAAGCATTGGCCGAATCCTTAAAGACCTTCCAGGGTATGAAAGTGGATGCGCTGTTAGAGCGTCGCCATGAGCGTTTGATGAGCTATGGCAAGTTCAAGGAAATCGACAGCAAGTCTTAAGGCAAGCAAGCGAATCGCAGTTGCCTTGAGCGGCGGCCTAGATTCGGTTGTATTGCTCGATATTGTTTGCAAAGCACAGCAAACAAATCAGTTGGCCACCAAAAAGACAGACACAAAAACATCAGGCGAGGCCCCGGTCGAGATCTGGGCTTTTCATATTCATCATGGCTTACAAAAGAGCGCTGATCAGTGGCTGTTATTTTGCGAGAAGCTAGCCAAAAAATACAAAATCCATTTTGACTTTCGGCTACTGCATTTAGCGGGCGATACAACGCAAGGCAATATCGAGGCTAGAGCAAGAGCGGGACGCTATGAAGCCTTGACTGATCTTTGTCTTGAGTATGGCATTACAGACTTATTGCTGGCCCACCATCAAAACGACCAAGCAGAAACGGTTTTGTTACAGCTCTTACGCGGTGCTGGTGCTGCTGGGCTGTCTGGTATGCCAGAGCAGAGATTTTTAGATTCAGAAGCTAAAAATATTTTTCTCAAACGGCCGCTTTTGGACCAAAACAGAAAAGAGCTAGAGGCTTACGCTAAGAAAAACAAACTTAAATGGATTGAAGATCCAAGTAATCAAGACACCAGCTACCGCCGCAACGCTATTCGCAAAGAGATTATTCCGCGACTAGAAAAAATTCAGCCTGACGCAATTGCTAATTTAGCCAGAAGCGCTCAATTGATGGCTGATGCACAAGTGTTGTTAGATAGGGTTGCTCATCAAGATGGCAAAGCTATCCTTAACAAAAATCAATTGACGCTTAAGTCCTTGCTTAAGCTGGCCGAAAGAGATTTACCCGCAGCGAATAATCTCATTCGTTTTTGGCTTAAGAGTCATCAGCTTGCAATGCCCTCACAAGAACGCTTGCATTCCTGGTGGGCAGATTTAAAACAGGTTAAATCAGACTCCAAACTGGAGTGGCGCCATGATGGCTCGAGTATTCGTCTATGGCGCGGGCATTTGCAGGTGACCCAAAAAGAGCAAGATTCTCAAGAAACTGGGCAGTGGGTATTTAGACCCATCTCCTTAAGAAGCAAGACTCCCGGTCTTTCAGCGCAGTGGGTTGCTGAGTGCCAGCAGCGGGGCAGCGTGGAATTCAAAGTGCGCCAGGGCTCTGAAAAGCTGCAACTGAAGGCGAATACCCCACGCAAAACCCTGAAGAATCTCTTTCAGGAGGGTGATATCGCCCCTTGGTTGCGCCAGGCGCCATTGCTGTACATCGATGGCAATTTAATTGCTGTCGCCGGTCTTGGGGTCAGTTACCCCCACCTCAAGGCATCAGGCAAGCGAGTGCTGCCTGAATGGGTACAAAACCCTGTAAAATAAGCCCTTTTTAGACACACAGGGATTTGTTTCCCTGCTACAGATAGTTAAATAGACAGTTTTTATGGCTCTTATTGTTCATAAGTACGGTGGCACCTCAATGGGCTCAGTTGAGCGCATACAGAATGTCGCCAAGCGCGTTGCTAAGTGGATGCGTGCTGGTCACCAGGTTGTGGTGGTTCCTTCTGCTATGTCAGGCGAAACCAATCGCTTGTTGGGGTTGGCAAAAGATATTAATCCAGAAGCAAATCCCCGCGAGCTTGACCAGATTGCTTCAACAGGTGAGCAGGTTAGCTCCGGCCTATTGGCGCTGGCTTTATTGCGTGAAGGTGTTGACGCTGTGAGTTATGCGGGTTGGCAAGTCACTGTGCATACAGACTCATCATTTACTAAAGCGCGCATTAAATCCATTGACGATAAAAAAATTCTAGCTGACCTCAATGCTGGTCGTGCAGTGGTGGTCACAGGCTTTCAAGGTGTTGACCCTCAAGGCAACATCACAACATTAGGCCGTGGCGGTTCAGATACCTCCGCTGTTGCGATGGCAGCTGCCCTGAAGGCTGATGAGTGTTTGATTTACACCGACGTAGATGGTGTTTACACCACCGATCCACGCGTCTGTGAAGATGCGCGTCGTTTAGACAAAATTACTTTTGAAGAAATGCTGGAAATGGCCAGCTTAGGTTCGAAGGTGTTACAAATTCGTTCGGTTGAGTTTGCCGGTAAGTACAAAGTTAAAACCCGGGTTCTGTCATCCCTGACAGATCCTTTGATGCCCCTCGACATTGAAATGAAGTCGGGCACCTTGATTACATTTGAAGAGGACAGCACTATGGAAGCCGCCGTTATTTCCGGCATCGCCTTTGCGCGTGATGAAGCGAAGATTACCGTTCTGGGAGTTCCTGATCGCCCAGGTATCGCCTATCAAATCTTAGGTCCGATCGCTGATGCAAATATTGATGTCGACATGATCATTCAGAATCAGTCATACGAAGGTAAGACTGACTTCACTTTTACAGTCCCTCGTGCCGAGTATCAAAAGGCGCTTGACCTCTTGAAGAGTGGTGTTCAAGCCCATATTGAAGCCAAAGAGATTACTGGCGACCCAAAGGTTTCTAAGGTTTCAGTTGTCGGCGTTGGTATGCGCTCTCATGTGGGTATTGCTAGCAAGATGTTCCGTACTTTGTCGGAAGAGGGCATCAACATCCTCATGATCTCTACGAGCGAAATCAAGATCTCCGTTGTGATTGATGAGAAATACATGGAGCTAGCTGTACGCGCTTTACACAAGGCGTTCGAGCTCGATCAAAAGTAAGGATTAAGCAGTAATCCCACTGTCTGGCGGTAATCCGTTAAACTGTGGGGCGTTGTAAATGCATTAATACGGAGACGTGGCCGAGCTGGTCGAAGGCACTCCCCTGCTAAGGGAGCATCGGGGCTAAAACTCTGATCGGAGGTTCGAATCCTCTCGTCTCCGCCAGTATTTATATGAATAAAGGGGCTACTAGCCCCTTTATTTATTTCCCCTGTACTGTATTAGAAAGTCGCCTAACGACTGATTCCATCTACGGCCTTCAAATATCCTTGGATATATTGAGGTGGCACATACAGATCAGTCTTCACTCCCGATTTTGAAGAGATGTTCATTTGAAAGCCATTCTTCAGATGATCTTTTAAGAAAGCATCCGTTAGGCTGATCGAGAGCAGCTCCTTAAACGTGCAGCCACTCGCTTCGCAGACACCAGCTTCTCTGGAAATCACTTTGAAAGTAGGGGCAGGGGCGTTCGCTAAGCTTGCTGAATCGTAGTAACGCCATTGTGAAAAATAGGTGAGGTGAACGAGAAGTTCATACGATTTGACGCCTTGCTTTGTTTGCTCGCTTCTTAAGCTAAACATCTCGTAAGTATTGGCTGCATCCATTGTATTAATGGGTGGCCCAACATAGGTTTTTTCACCAGTAACTGGATTGGGTGTGACCATGGTCGATTGATATACATCGTTTATTTCCCATGAACCAACCTTTTTATCGTTATTGGCACAAGCCAATAACCCAAAACTTACTACTAGTAACAAAGCAATACGGTACATTTTTAGCTCCCTTAGACCCTCCGAATCATACTATCGTCTCTTCCAGGGTCATTTTCTTTACATCCGCGTGGGGCAGAATCAACATAATCTTGGCTTATATGGCCATTTTTAGGCTATTCAGAGCACTTTTCTAACTTTTTGTTGCTTTGCACCAAATAAATGTTGCAAGTGCACAAAAACTTCCTTAGAATGGTGCATCGCAACAAATTAACTCATCTACTTAAGTAAGGAAAATAATCATGTTTCAAAACCAATTAAACGATCAAATCTCTCAAGCTCAAGCTAAAGCTGTTGAAAGTGCAAAACATTTAGCTCAAGTAGCCGTTGAAAGCGCGCAAGAATTAGCAGAAATTAATCAAGCAGCTGCTAAAGATGCTTTAGCCGCAGCTCAAGACGCTAGCGCACAGTTGTTAGCTATTAAAGATGCACAACAATTATCTAAATTAGCTCAGCCAGAAGTTGCTCAAGAAGCCGCTAAGTACGCTGCTGCTTACCAAGCTAAAGTTAACAAAGTAGTTCGTAACGGTAACAAAGAAGTTGCTCAAGTAGTTGACGCTTCTATTGATGATGCACGTGACGATCTAGTTAAGTTTGTTAAACAAGCTACTAAGACTGCTCCTGCTGGTTCAGAGGCTTTTATCTCTGCATTCACATCTGCTTTCGAAACTTCACTCCAACAGTTTGATCAAGTTCGCGCTACTGCAACTGATGCATTTGCAAACTTTGAGAAGAGTGTTGACGCTGCATTGGCAAACATTCAGGGTCAGTACGCACCTGCTAAGCCTGCTGCAAAAAGCCGTAAAGCCGCTTAACTCGTTTTAACTGTTTTACTGAAAGCCGCCTTCGGGCGGCTTTTGCTTTTTCTACTCCGAAACTGCCACGCCTGGAATTCTTTAGGGCCGCTAGGCAACTACCAATCTAAATACAGAGCTTTGAAGCATTAAAACAACATCTACAAATAATTGTTCACAACTTCACAACATCTGAAGTTCTGTGGTATAGTGATTACTCGAAAGGAGCGTTATGAAAAGACTGGTGCCAAAAACCCATCAAGCGATTGAGTGGGTGGGGAAGGGTTTGAGTGCTGCTCAGGCTGCGAGAAAGATGGAGATCTCGGAATCTAGTGTTTACGCAGCGCTCAGAAAATTTAAAGCAAAAGATTCAGGTTGTTGTCCAACGTGCGGTCAGAAAGTTAGGAAATAAAATGAAAAAGACATTACTAGCAGGCGTTTGTGTATCCGTAGCTGCATTTGCTTATGCCAACACAACAACTGATTCATCGGCATTGATGACTCAACAATGCAAGATTTCAGCTGAGACTGTGGCAACCTTGAAAAATCTTCAGTACGGCAATACAGCTATCCGCAAAGATGTGGCAAGTTTGATTTCGGCAACACTAAAGGTTCAGGACAATCGAGAAGTTGCCCAAAAGGCAATGAATCAAATGGTTGACGATAAGGCCAAAGATGCAAGTACTTTAGAGATGAAGTACTGCTCATAAGATAGAGATACGGAAGACCTTGAGAGGCCTTGCGTAATAAGTTTTAGTAGCCGAAGGGGGCTACAAAAGGTCGCCCGAAAGGCCTGCCTGCACGAATTGTTTGTACTGGAACCAGGCTATACATGCCAGGTCGTTTATTGCCGCGCGTGTCCAACCATTCCACAGGTTTCTCAACCAGATCCAAAATAGATATATCGGCTGGGGCATTTTTCTTGAGAGTGCCCAGCAGTGGATCTCGATTAATAATTGCTGCTGGTCTATTGGTTGTCATGGCTATTACTTGATTCAAACTAAAACCAAGCGTTAAAAACTTACTCATAACATTGGGTAAATAAGGAATGCTGGGAGAGTTTCCACTGAAAGCATGCAAGTCGGAGGAGATCGTATCCGGTATTAAACCTTGCTGGATGGCAGGTTCGGCAATAGTAAAGTCAAAGCTACCACCGCCATGACCAACATCTATGATGACGCCGCGTTTTTTTGCTTCTAGCGCCGCTGCAATGAGTTTGCCATTTTGTACGGTGTTATTACCTGCGCCACTATAGGCATGGGTCAGGATATCGCCTGGGCGCAACAGATCCAATAATTTACTGAGGTCTCCAGGGGCATTGCCAATGTGACACATCACTCGAGCGCCTTTAACGCCTGAGCGTTCTGCCGCTTCCCTTGCGCGGCGTAATGGTTCAATGCCATTTTCTCCAACGACATCCAGGGTCTCGCGAACTTTAATTCCGAGAACGATGTCAGGATTTTCATTAACAACCCGTGCTGCTAAATCAATATTGGCGTAATCGATATTTCTCATTTCGCCTACGGGGTAGCCAGCCAAGCCAATAGATGAAATGTGAACAAATGCAAACATGCGACTTCTTGCTTGTGCCTGAATGTAGTGTTTGAAGGCAGAGAAGTTATTGCCACCAGCATCGCCAGCACTCACATAGGTGGTCGTGGCAGTAAATGGTACCAGTTCGTCGGCCGGTAAACCAATGGCAGAGGCCTGAGGGTAGGTATGTGCATGTAAATCAACTAAACCAGGAGTAATGATTTTGCCGCTAGCATTAATTTGCTGAGCAGCCTTATCTTTTGGTAAATCTTTTTGTATATCAACGATGCGGCCATTGCGGATACCAATATCCATTACCGCATCTAAATTTTGTGACGGGTCAATCACGCGCGCGCCTGTCACTAACAAATCATATCCACCGGGTGCAGATAAACCCTGTTGAGCTAAGCTTGTACCTATGCCACCGATGATGGGCAGTGATGCTACGCCCAATGAATACTGCAATATTTTTCGTCTTTGATGATCCATGCTTGTCTCCTGCTGTTTGAATATTTGTTATTTTTTAAGTGTTGCCAAGAATTCTGCGATCACCTTGTTCTGAAATTCATTTTCATCTTTAGTTGCGCCGGCGCCGGATAGATGCCCCATAGGCAAGCGATCATTAATAGCCAGATACTTTGCTCCTGGAATTAGTTTGGCCGATGCTTTGGCATCTGCTTCAGGATTGAGTAAGTCACCGGTGCCAGCGAGGATGAGAGTTTTAGCTTTAATGGATTTGAGGGCGCCAGCTGTATCGCCATTAAAACCTTTGGTTTGGCCAACATCATGGCGGTCGTAAGCACGTGATTGCCAGATCCAGTCATTAGCATCCATACGCTTCCAGCCACTGTCTTGTACCTTTTTGAGATATTCCACTTCGGCCTCGGTTGTTGCATTTAGTTGATCTTGATAGGCGGGGGTTCTCACAATCACACCACTGAGCCATCCAGACCAAAGACGCATTCCTTGCTCAACGGGTTTATCGTACTTACCACCTTGATAAGCTGGGTCAGTCATGATGCTTTGACGTAGCATCTCCAGTACGCCAGTCGTCCAAGCATGGGTTTTGGCGAGTGGAATAATCGGAATAATGGCCTGCATGGCATTGGGATAAGAAACGGCCCATTGCAGTGCCTGCATGCCGCCCATCGAAGCACCAACAACGGCGACTAATTTCTTGATGCCAAAGTGGTCGGCAATCAGGCGATGCTGACTGTTCACCATATCGCGCATATTGAACTCTGGAAAACTCACATTAGGCTGCGACTTGCTGTTTGAAGGTGAAGTACTTAGCCCGTTACCAATGGCATCAGTGCAGATCACAAAGTATTTATCAGTATCAAGCGCTTTTCCGGGGCCAATCAGGTAGTCAATGCGATGATGATTTCCGCCAATCGCAGTGACCATGAGGATGGCATTGCTCTTATCAGCGTTTAATGTGCCTTGAGTTGTATATGACAGATCAAAGTCTTTGATGACCGAGCCATTTTCTAGGGCTAAATCACCTTCGGGATATATCTGATGAGTCGGTTCATTGGGTTTATGGGCCAATGCGTTAATAGAAATCAATAGCAGGGCAAGCAGTAGCCCCTTCATAATGGTGCAATGCATTACTGTCTCCTTTTTATTATTCGATATTTATAACAGGAATTTCTAAATGGCTCTCCCATGCGAATGTCCTGATTGTGGCAATCCTCGGCCACTAATGCATCACTGCCAGCATTGCGGTAGCGAGACCCTGCCTGTATTGCTGAGCGACACGATTGAGCTGAACTTAAAACGGGGCGGCCCAAGTGCAGAAGAAGCGTTGGACCGCTTAACTCACCATTTACGCCGTGCGAGTGAGGCGGGAGTCAAAGTGATACTGCTTATTCATGGTTACGGGTCGAGTGGTGAGGGTGGTCGCATTAAATGGGCTTTACATGATGCTCTAGAAAATAATTACTTTTCAGATCGAGTTGATCAATATTACTTTGGCGAGGATGTTGCTTATGCAAGCGATGCTTACCATGCCCTATTGAGAAGACGCCCCAGCTTAAAGCGGCATCTAAAGCTTTTTAAGGAAGGAAATGCCGGTATGACGGTTTTATTATTGGGTGGGAACTCATAATTGCTTAGAATGGAACATAGGCCATTTTTTAAGGTAATGCCATGACAGCTAGAAAACCAGCACACATTGAACATCCGGAAGCGAGCATTGATTCTGAGCAATTGGTTGGCGATTTCAAAGCCCTGATGGCAGATGCTGAGGCTTTGATTAAGGCGACGGCAGGACAAGAGGATGGCGTGATCGGTTCAATTCGCTCAAAGGCGCTAGAGACACTCTCCAGTGCAAAAGAGAATTTCTCGAATGCACAAGGTTCATTAACCGATAAAGCGAAAGTTGTTGCTGAAAGCGCTGATGAGTTTGTGCATCGAAATCCCTGGGAGGCTGTTGGAGTAGCTGCTGGTCTAGGATTGTTGATCGGCTTATTCATTCGTCGCCGCTAGGAAAATAATGTCACAAGAAAATTTACTTTCCTCGCTCAAGAATTTAGTTTCCACTGGTGCCTCGATTGCGCAAACCCGTCTTGAATTAATCTCAACGGATGTACAAATTGCCAGAAGCAAATTCATTAGCTTGCTGGTGATGATTGTTTTTACTTTATTCTTTTTATTCTTTGGCTTGGTGATGCTGGCATTGTTGATCGTGATTTATAGCTGGGAAACCGACCGCATCTTGGCGCTCACTTTATTAACGAGTGGATTTTTAGCGGTAGGTGTGATTTTGGCTGCGGTCATTCTGCAATCTTTGCGAACCATGCCCAAATTATTTGAAGCTACTATCTCTGAGCTCCAGAAAGACCGCGAGGAACTGTCTAAGTAATGGGCAACAATCTCAAGGTCTTAGAAAAGCGCCGTCAAGAATTGCAGAATAGGTCGGCTAAGGAGCGGCAGGAACTTTCCGCCCACTTTGAACCCTGGGAAAAGCCACTCTCCTGGGCTGACAAGGGGATCGATACTGTTAATTTCCTGCGTAATAACCCAGTTCTATGGAGTACTGCCTTTGCAGTGCTGGCCCATTACAAGCCCAAGTTGGCTAGCAAAGCGCTCGCTGTTGGTTGGGGTGCAATGAAGCTTTTGAAAAGCGCCAAGAGCATCATTTAAACCTTTTCTAAGCAACTATTAAGGTTTTATTTTGTATTCCATGTTGTGTGAGTAATGCTGAGCCATTTAAGCCCGCGATTTCTAACAAGGTTAAGGCACCACACACTTCAAAGCCAGCACTCTTGAGTAGCTTATTGGCAGCAATCAAGGTGCCTCCAGTAGCCAAGACATCATCAACTAATAAAACACGCGCACCTTGCGGTAAGGTGGACTGCTGAAGTTCTAAGGAGTCGTTGCCATATTCAAGGCCGTAGGCTTCTCGGTGGCTTGCCAAGGGGAGCTTATTAGGCTTTCTGGCAAGCGCCAACCCCTTATGAGCATGGTGAGCCAGGGCTGAACCAAAGATGAAGCCGCGCGATTCAATCCCTAGAATATGGGTGTAATCAAAAGTCTTGGCCAGATCATCTAATTGGCGAATAGCCTCTTTAAAAGCTGCTGGATTGGCTAATAACGGGGAGATATCCCTAAAGAGAATTCCGGGCTTAGGAAAGTCTGGGACTCCGGGTAGATAATCTAATAAATTCATTATTGGCAGACATGAAAACAGAATTGCTCATTATTACCGCATTGGAGTCCGAGCTCAAGCGCGCAGCAATGCCGCAGGGGGTAAAGATTGTCTATTCTGGAATTGGCAAGATTAATGCATCACTCACCACGCTCAAGGCAATGCAGGAGTTGCAACCCAAAAGAATTGTGAACTTTGGCACCGCCGGCAAAGTCAATCCACAACTGCAAGGCTTATTAGAAATCGCTAGGGTGATTCAGCGTGATATGCAAACTGAACCTTTGGCCCCAAGAGGACAAACACCGTTTT
The DNA here is from genome assembly GCF_018881755.1 of Polynucleobacter finlandensis. Lineage (GTDB taxonomy): Bacteria > Pseudomonadota > Gammaproteobacteria > Burkholderiales > Burkholderiaceae > Polynucleobacter > Polynucleobacter finlandensis. The sequence goes on from NZ_JACVPS010000006.1 coordinate 42,344, forward strand.
GTCCAAGACCATTTGAATACTTCTCCTTGAGCGGTGAACATGTATGTGGCTCTGGAGATAGCTTTGTGACTGCATTTGATCCATGGTTAGATGAACAAAAGGTCGACGTTGTAGATATGGAGCTATTTGCTATTGCTACAGTTGCTCATCAGCATGGAATTCCATGGCAGTCATTTAAATATATTACTGATGACGCCAATGAAGACTCCGCAAAGGATTGGCAAGCAAAGGTGAATCATGGCCAGACGCTTTTTTTAGAAAAGCTCAATGATTTAATGAAGTTCTAATCAGGGTAAGCGTGTGAATTCTGCAAAGCCCTGGCTAAAGAATTACCCCGAGGGAGTGCCTCACGAGATAGACCTCTCTCATTATTCTTCATTAGTGGAGATATTCGAAGAATCGTTTAAGCGCTACCCCAATCGCAATGTACTAGAGTCTATGGGCAAGACCCTCACTTACCGTGAGCTAGATCGCCTTTCGAAAGACTTTGCTGCCTATCTTCAGACCCAAGGTCTTGAGCCTGGCGCCCGAGTAGCGATTATGTTTCCCAATGTGACGGAATACCTGGTATCCATGCTGGGTACATTGCGCGCAGGCTTTGTAGTTGTCAACGTCAATCCTTTGTACACACCCAGAGAGCTTGAGCATCAACTCAAAGATAGCGGTGCCGAAGTTCTGGTGATTTTAGAAAACTTCTGCCACATCTACCAGCAGATTGCAGATCAGGCGCAGCTAAAGCAAGTGATAGTGAGTAGCCTTGGTGAGCTTCTGGGCATCAAGGGTCTTGTGATCAACTTCGTGGCACGCCATATTAAAAAGCTCGTGGCTCCATGGGATTTCTCATGCGTGCGATTGAATGAGGCCTTGAAGCTTGGCAAAGAACACTCATTTTCTAAACCTAGAATCGGTTTGGATAATATTGCCTTCTTACAATATACCGGCGGTACTACTGGGATATCTAAGGGCGCCATACTGCTTCATCGAAATATCCTCGCTAATGTCATTCAAATCGAAACTTGGCTGGAGCCCGGACTCAAAGATGCAAAAGTGGAGCAGTTGGTCTTCTTATGTGCATTGCCACTGACCCATATTTTTGCCTTAACTGCTTGTGCTTTACTGGGTATGCGCAAAGGGGGGTTGTTGATTCTGGTACCTAACCCAAGGGATATCTCTGGGTTTATCAAGATGCTTATAAAGCATCCCAACATCAACATCTTCCCAGGAGTAAACACCTTATTTCATGCCCTAATTCACCGACCTGAATTCTTGCATGTGAAGCTACCCAATTTGTTGGTGACTATTGGTGGTGGTATGGCTGTGCAAAAGAAAACTGCAGATCTTTGGCAAAAACTCACAGGCATTCCTATTGCTCAGGGTTACGGTTTATCTGAAACCTCGCCTGTGGTGTGCGTCAACACACCTTTAGTCAATAGCTTTAACGGAACTATCGGTATGCCCGTTCCCAGTACGGATGTCATTATCTTGGATGATGATGGTGTGGAGTTGCCAAATGGGACGCCAGGAGAGATTTGTATCAAGGGCCCCCAAGTCATGGCGGGCTACTGGAATCAAGCGGAAGAAACAAAACGCTTTATTACGGTGGATGGCTTTTTCAAGTCTGGCGACATTGGTATCTTGGATGATGAGGGCTTCATTACGATTGTTGATCGTAAAAAGGACATGATTGTTGTTGCTGGTTTTAAAGTATTCCCGAATGAAGTCGAGGAAGTCATTTCACAGATTCCAGGAGTACGAGAGTGTGCCGTTATTGGAGCTTCCCACCGTAAGCTAGGGGAGATCGTTAAGGCTTATATCGTCAAAGATGATAAGCATCTAACAGAGGCGCAAGTGATTCAGTTTTGCAAAGAGCAGATGACGAGTTACAAGCGTCCAAGAAAAATCATCTTTGTTCATGATCTGCCTAAATCCAACGTTGGCAAGATCTTGCGTCGTGAACTCAGGGCTCTATAAGCTAGGCCTATAGAGTTCTCCATATCTTTATTTTCTTGGTGTTTTGCCAACCATTTTCGCAGCGCGTAAGAAATCAAAATCCACACCCTTATCTGCTTGTGTCACTGTGTCTAAGAATAATTTCTTGTAGCCACGATCTGCAGTCGGTTCGGTGATGGGGTTATCTTTCATGCGCTTGGCCAGTTCTTCATCAGAAATCAGCAGACTAATTTCGCGGTTCTTGACGCTTAAACGAATGCGATCGCCGTTGCGCACTTGAGCTAATGGGCCACCAATAGCCGATTCTGGGGTGACATGCAATACGATCGTGCCAAATGCCGTCCCACTCATGCGGCCATCAGAGATGCGCACAATATCTTTCACGCCAGCACGTGCCAATTTCATGGGTATGGGGATATAGCCAGCTTCGGGCATCCCGGGCGCACCCTTGGGGCCAATATTCTTTAATACCAGGATGTCATCTGCTGTGACATCAAGATCTGGACTGTCAATACGAGTGACTAGATCCTCAGCATTTTCAAATACCACTGCGCGACCCTCATGTTCCATGAGCTTTTCATTGGCTGCAGACTGCTTAATCACCGCTCCACCTGGGGCGAGGTTGCCATGCAAGACTGCAATACTGCCGCGGGGATAAATGGGATCATTAAATTTACGCACTACATCTTGTTTAAAGCTAGGCGGAGCATCATCAATTTCTTCACCCAATGTTCTGCCTGTAACAGTCATCGCATTGAGTTTTAATAAAGGCTTGAGTTCTCGCAAGAGGGTAGTCATGCCGCCGGCATCATGGAAGTTTTCCATGTAGTGATCACCAGATGGCTTGAGATCAAGCAAGACAGGAGTTTCATCACCCATCTTATCGAGCGCTTCTAAATCAATTTCAAGCCCCATGCGACCAGCAATGGCTGCAAGATGCACAATGCCATTGGTAGACCCGCCAATCGCCAATAAAACACGCATAGCATTTTCAAATGCATCGGCTGTCAATACTTTATCAATGGTTAAACCATCTTTAGCCATTTGTACTGCACGAGTACCAGTCTCTTCGGCAATTCGAATTCTATCGGCGGTAACGGCCGGTGGAGATGCGCCACCAGGAACCGTCATACCCAATGCCTCTGAAATGCATGCCATCGTACTGGCAGTACCCATCACGGAGCAGGTGCCAACACTGGCGACAAGTTGATCATTGACCTCATCTTTTTCAGCTTCATCAATTTCGCCCGCGCGGAATTTACCCCAGTAACGGCGGCAGTCGGTACAGGCGCCAACGCGTTCGCTGCGATGCGAACCCGTTAACATCGAGCCGGTGATTAATTGAATTGCTGGAAGACCAGCAGAAGCGGCGCCCATCATTTGAGCTGGAACCGTTTTATCGCAGCCGCCAATCATCACCACTGCATCCATGGGTTGAGCGCGCAACATCTCTTCGGTATCCATCGACATGAGATTGCGTAAATACATACTGGTTGGCGCTGCAAAGCTCTCATGAATGGAGATGGTAGGGAAGTCCATTGGCAAACCACCTGCAAGCATGACACCACGTTTCACTGCCTCAATCAGTTGAGGCATATTGCCATGGCAAGGGTTGTAGGCGCTACCGGTATTAATGATGCCAATTACCGGGCGATCTAGTGCGCTATTGGTATAGCCAGCACCTTTGATAAATGCTTTGCGCAAGAAAAGGGAAAAACCTTTGTCGCCATAACTGGTGAGTCCTTTGCGTAAGCCAGTTTCAGTGGTCTTCGGATCTTTTGGCTTTGTAGTCATTCTTGTCTCGTTTTTTATATTTATTAAATGTTGCTAAATTGAGGTTTCTAGCAATTGTAGCGATAGGTGCCAGATTTCATCTAAGGCGTGCCACCCCAACGATATTGCCAGGAAATCCCCACGGCGTTATAGCTGGTATCAGTGCGTGAATAAACACCTTTACTGCCGCTAAGGCGTATGGAGTTTTGTTTATCAATGGGGTAGGAGAGCGTACTGCCAAAGCGCCAGTTTTCTTGTGTACCGCTAGCTGGCATGCCGTTGACATAGGTTTGGCCACCCGTGAAATAGGTAGCATCTGCAGAGATCCAGGCGGTGTTGGGAAAGTAATAGATGGCATGTGTTTCCCCTGAGTACACGGGATTTTGCGAGAGTGTATTACTACCCATGTAATTCGTATTGCTGGTGTAGATAGTCGCCATACCAGCCAATTCTAGGCGCCAGGGCCCAATGGCTTGAGAGAGGCCTGCTGCCGGCTGAATTAAGGAGCGATTGGCTCCCACATTAACCATCTGACTGCTGTTGTACTTTCCCCAGGGGATGGTAGCGGCTAAGCTGGCGCCAATGATGAGGTCTTGTTGGTAGCTCGCAAATTGGCCATTTGTTAATGCTGGTGCCCCATAAAGATTGACGGATGCTTTGATCATAGGGTCTGATAGACCTTCAGCAGATGCATTAATGGACTGACCGCCAACGCGCCCTACACCGGAGAGTTCTGCATAGGGAACTGTCAAGGTGAGTCTGCCTGATTGCCCGGCAACGTCAAGGACATGTGTCAGGCTCACCGCCTCTGTGTTTAGCGTATATGAACCGCTTTTAGCTTGAGCAACTCCAGCAGTAACAAAGTTCATACCTATCGGCGCATTGGAATAGGCGCGCGCTTCAATTTCTTGACCGTAAGAAATGGCGGTCGTAATACATAGTGCAATACTAAAAACGCAGCGTATAAAAAACATCTTTATTTACTGGCCGGTCTTGCGCGGGCCAAAGAGTAGTTCGATGGTGGTGTCATCACCCAGCGCCATTTTTATGCCAACGAATAAAAGATAAGGCCAAATAATGAGCCAATAAATAATGGAGAGGGACAGAATATAAATTGGATCAGAATGCCCAAATGAAAGAATTGAATCAATAAAGTGTCGACCATGGATGAGGCCATCTACTCCAGACTCTAGGTAACTCAGCAGCAGAACGATGATTGAGTAAATAAAGGAGTTCGCCAACAGCGAGGGGATGATGCCATGTTTTTTGCTGATGGTTAATGGATAGGCGGCTTGACCTATCAACATAAACTTTGCGCAAATACCCGCTTTAATCATTGCAAGACCAAAAATCGTTGCATGAATAGGCTTTCCTTCTAAAGCAGTCAACGCTAAGAAGGTGATGGCGCAGAACCATACACCCAGATAGAGCGTCAAAAGAAGGGCCTTTTTGGCTTCATTCTCAATGCGGACTTTAATACTCAAGGGCTTGTTTTCAGGGGTTTGGCTTGGGTTCATCACATAATTGTAAGTGTCAGGGCGTTTAACCCAAAATTCATTGAGAAATTCCGATTCTCCATCAAAAGGGCTGCAGCATGGGCTGTTAAGATTGAGTCTAAATCCACTAGAAAGCATTTGCCATGAAATTGTCATTTACCAGTCTTATCGCTCCATTTTTAACCCTTGCAGCACTCTCTGGTTCGGTCTATTCACAAAGCAATCTTCCGCCGAATGCTGCCGCCAGCGTTAATGGCACTGTTATTACCAATGATGTAGTCGAGCAGGGTATTCAAGCTGCTTTATCTCAAGGCCAAAAAGATTCACCAGAATTGCGTAATGCAGTGCTGAGTAAATTAATTGAAATTTCTCTTTTATCCCAACAGGCTGATCGTGATGGCTTGGCCAATTCCGATAAAGCAAATCGTCAGTTAGCGCAAATTCGTCAGAACTATTTAGCTGATCTTGAGTTGGCAACATTCAGCGCTCAAAATCCAGTGTCCGATAGTGATATTCAAGCTGAGTACAACCGAGAAGTTGCCTCACTTGGACCACAAGGAACGATTGTGGAATACAAGGTGAGTGATATTGCCGTTGCTACCGAAGAGGATGCCAAAACTGCTTTAGCCAGAATTAAAAAGGGCGAGGCATTCGATAAAGTTGCCAAGAGCATGTCTTTGGCCCCAAACAAAGTTCAGGGTGGTGCGGTAGGCTGGGTTCAATCGGGCCAAGTTTCACCACAAATTTCTTCTGTGTTGGTGGCGCTGTCAGTAGGACAAGTTTCACCTTTGCCCATCAAGATGCCACAAGGTTGGTATCTCATTAAATTGGAAGATAAAAAATCGAGCAAGCCGCCAACACTAGAGCAAGCAAAAGCGTCTATTCGTGCAGGCCTAACCCAGAAGAAGCAGTTTGAGTACTTGAATCAACTAAGGCAGGGCGCCAATATTGTGGTTCAGTAATCGAACGTCTTAGCAGCATCTAAATAGGACCAAGCCAATTAGTCGACTGAACAGCTGGCTTGGTCGTTGCAACAAGATGTCGCTTCTACTTTTGCTGGCTCATTGGTATAGCGAGCAATATAGGCATGCTTACTTGTTAATGGAAGTTGTATCCAGACAAAGTGGCCTGAACCTGGGGCCACATCGATAGATTCCCCTTTGGTATTCCACATTTGCTCTAGGACCATATCTTGATTGCCTTGCGGCTCAATGATCTCTAGCTTATCTCCAACAGAAAAACGATTTTTAACATCTACCTTGACGCGCCCGGATGCTGCATCTACCTCGAGAGTCTCTCCGACATAAAGACTTCTGCCGGATAGAGAATAGCCTCTCATATAGAGTTGATAGTCTTTATCGTGATGACGTTCATAAAAGCCATCTGTGTAGCCACGATTCGCTAAGCCTTCTAAATTCCCAAGTAAAGTCTTATCGAATGGCTTTCCTTGAACTGCATCGTTAATTGCAGTGCGATAGGATTGGCAAGTGCGCGCAACGTAGTAAGGTGATTTAGTGCGACCTTCAATCTTAAAAGAATCCACTCCCATGGCAGTCAATCTCTCAATGTGCTCAACAGCACGGAGATCTTTGGAGTTCATGATGTAGGTACCATGTTCATCTTCTTCCATGGGCATTAAATCATCTGGTCTTTTGCCCTCCTGAAGTAAGACAATATCTCCGCTTGGGGCTGTTTGGGCCGGTTTCACTTTGTAATCCCAGCGACAAGCATTAGTGCACGCACCTTGATTGGGATCCCTGTGAGACATATAGCCAGATAGTAAGCAGCGACCAGAGTAAGCAATACACAATGCGCCGTGTACAAAAACTTCGAGCTCCATCTCAGGACAATCTTGACGCACTTCTTCGATCTCATCAAAGGAAAGCTCGCGCGACAAAATGACCCTACTAATGCCAACCGAGCGCCAGAATTTTGCAGAAGCCCCGTTCACGGTGTTTGCCTGAACTGATAAATGAATTGGCATATCTGGCCAAGCTTCTCTAGCCATCATGATGAGACCCGGGTCTGACATGATGAGGGCATCGGGCTTCAGAGCCACTACGGGTGACATATCTTTGATGTAAGTACGCGTCTTTGCTCCATGAGGAAGCAGGTTGGATACTAGATAAAACTTTTTACCTAGCGAATGTGCTGTGTCAATTCCTTGTTGAAGAACTTCGATCTTGCCAAAATCATTGTTTCGCACTCGCAAGGAGTAGCGCGGTTGACCGGCATAAATGGCATCCGCTCCAAAATCAAAAGCGGTTTTGAGCATATCAAGGCTGCCAGCTGGGGCAAGAAGTTCTGGAATCTTAGTCATCGGTCTATTTTAGTGAATAACAAGAGTTTTGCTCAATTCTCCTCATTTTGGCTTTAATCGCCTCTGATTTCTCGGTTCTAGTCGTAAGCTAGCATGCCACGCGTTTATATTGATGAGGAGTATTCTATGCAGTCTGTGGTGAGCCTTATCCGCATGGACCGGAGCCTTCCCTAGCTTTACCACCTCATATTGAAGGCATCAACGAAAGAATGTAATGACCAAGCTCAAATCAAAACCCATCCTCAAGCGAGCTAGCCACATACTGTCTCAGGAATTTTCTACGCCTAAAGATATTGCTTGGGCTTGGGTTACCTTGCTGATGTCGCAAGAAGAGGAGAAGCGGGATAGTGAAGAAAAGCGCTATAGCCGTATTGCAGAATTTGAAGCTTGGATCTTAGGATTAGATCTTCCTAGAGACTCTAAAAATACTCAGGTCCACACAGTGAGTCCAGAGGCTGTAAAAAATGCTGCTCGCAATGTATTTGAATGGCCACATGAGTACATCTTTGAAGCGCCAGCGAGTCCTAACCATCCAGATACAAAAGTCACCTACAAAGATACGATCACGAAGCCTATTTTGGATGCACTAAAAGATGCAAGCGGATCTGATGATAGAGCTGCATTGATGGCGATTCTTGAGGGCTATGCAAAAGAGGGCAAAGAGCCTTTTGCGAACATTACTACAGAGGGTATTGAGTGGAAAGGTAGTCATTGGTCTGAAGGCGATAAATACAACCTTCTCACACTTAAGAGTTTGAACAACCGCCTAGCCAATCTGCGCAAAAAAGAATTGATTTAAGCTTTATCAATTAACCCGTCGCAGTTAGGAAAAGAAAAACCACCTAAAAAGGTGGTTTTTGTATTTGGCTCCTCGACCTGGGCTCGAACCAGGGACCTACGGATTAACAGTCCGGCGCTCTACCAACTGAGCTATCGAGGAATAAGCCGATATTATAGCAAGATGAAAGCAACTCTTCCGACTTCCATCAAGATCCCCAAAGTACTGACCATTGCTGGGTCCGATAGCGGTGGTGGGGCGGGGCTGCAGGCCGATCTTAAAGTCATTGCTGCTCTTGGTGGATATGGGATGTCCGTCATCACGGCCATCACGGCCCAGAACACTTTGGGGGTCACTCGCATCCAAGATGTAGACCTTGATGTGGTTGAGGCTCAGATCGATGCCGTGCTTCTGGATATAGGGGCCGATATCGTCAAAATTGGTATGTTAGCGAGCCCAGAAATCGTTTTAACTGTGGCAAATAGTTTGCGTCGTCACGGTGTAAAAAATATTATCTTAGACCCAGTATTGAGGGCAACATCTGGGGCTAGCTTAGGTGGTGACGATACAGCTCAAGCCATGATTAAAGAATTATTTCCGATGGCGACATTAATTACGCCAAATCTAGATGAGGCATCCTTATTATTGGGTCGTGAAGTTTCTGGTCCTGAGGATTTCAAACTGGCTGCGCAAGAATTACTCGATATGGGTCCACAGGCAGCGCTGATTAAAGGCGGTCACTTAGATACAAAGCATACGCAGTTGATTGACTTCTTAATGTGGAGAACTGTGGAGGACGGTCTTGAGGTGATTCAGTCAAAAGAATTCAAGCACTATCGAGTTCCCACAGAGAACACGCATGGGACTGGTTGCTCATTGGCTTCAGCCATTGCCACCTACTTAGCAGATGGTCATGACCTTAGTCATTCGGTTGCTAAAGCAATTTCTTATGTTGAGGCAGGTTTAGAGGCTGGACGATTCTTGAGTATTGGTGAAGGTCCAGGGCCGCTGTGGCATATGTTCGAATTCTATCCAACAGCGCTTCCTAAAGAAGAGGGGTAGTTTTACTCCCCCTTAGGTTTTCATTAATTCTTGAAGTTTTTTGACTGCAGCTTTTGGATCTTTGGCGCTGGTAATAGCACGAATCACTGCCACTGAGCCCACACCACTTTGTGCCACCGCATGAATACTGGTTTCATCTATGCCACCAATGGCAACGAGTGGATAGTGACTCATCAGTTTGGCGTATTGATAGATCCGGCCTAGACCTTGTGGGGCTGTGGGCATCTGCTTGATCGGTGTTGGAAAGACTGCGCCCATCGCAATATAACTGGGGCAAAAACGATCTGCGTAAACCATCTCGGCATATCCATGGGTGCTCAGGCCGAGTCGTAGGCCTGAAGAGCGGATCGCTTCTAAATCAGCAGTCTCCATATCTTCTTGACCAAGATGGACACCATAAGCTCCCGCATCCATGGCCTCTTGCCAATAGTCATTGATAAATAACAAAGTCTTACTACCCTCAACCGCTGCAACAGATTGCGCAATCTGCTTTCTAATCTTTGATTTTTCGTCCGACTTAAAGCGCAGTTGCACGGTTGGTAGCTCAGCGTCAACCATACGCTTAATCCAATCAGAGTCTGGCATCACGCCGTACAGTCCTAAACGTTTTGGACATTCGGCAAAGGCCTTGGGATTCATATTGCGCGTCCAAGGGATTAAATCAAAATGTTCGGGTCTTCTGGGCCATTTAAAAGGATCGAAGCCACCATCTTGATACACCATGCGTGACCATGCTTTGCCAAGAACATTGGCATCAGACTCAATAAAGCCCATTTCAATTGCTGCTAAGGCGCCAGCCAATTCATAATGGTCGCTTGCATGCTCGTTATCAATTTTTGGAGGTGGCGAAGCAAAGGTATAGACTGGAATCGCAATGGCTAAGTCTGCTGCGCGATGTGCTGCAACAATTTGATCTGCTAGGTCGCGAACAAGACTCATATCTTGATATTAACTGCCTTAGTTAGCTTTGATGCCAAAAGGGTGTACCAACCAATGGAGTGCTAGCTTGGGCGGAGTCTTGTGCCTGCATAGCGCCTGACAAAAATGCCGAGCGACCAGCATCGACAGCCATAGCAAATGCTTTGGCCATCACCACAGGATCTTGCGCTAGAGCAACAGCGGTATTGAGTAATACACCATCAAATCCCCATTCCATCACCGTGCAGGCATGAGATGGCAAACCAAGCCCTGCATCTACCAGCAAGGGAACCTGTAGTCTCTCACGTAATAACTTCATGGCATAGGGATTCAGTGGCCCTTGGCCAGTACCAATAGGGGCGGCCCATGGCATCACAGCCTGGCAGCCAACATCCACTAAACGTTGACACAAAATCAGATCTTCAGTGCAGTAAGGTAGGACCTTGAAACCATCTTTAATTAAAGTCTCAGCTGTTTGCACCAGTCTCAGCGTGTCAGGCTGCAAGGTGTAGTCGTCACCAATGAGCTCTAACTTAATCCAATCGGTCTCAAAAACTTCACGAGCCATTTGGGCGGTGGTGATGACTTCTTGGGGGCTGTGGCATCCAGCAGTATTGGGTAGTACGGGCACCGCCATTTTCTTGAGCAGGTCCCAAAAACCACTATGCGCTTCTGCAGTTGCGCTGCCTTGACGACGCAAGCTGACCGTAATCATGGCGGGATTGGATGCTGTAACAGCATTCTCCAGAATGTGTGGGGAAGGGTAACGTGAAGTGCCTAGCAATAAGCGACTAGCAAAACTTTCCCCATACAGCACTAAGGGGTCTGTATTTGCGAAGTGTTTGGGTAATGGTGCAGTCATCTTGATCTTTTACCCGCCAGTCACTGGTGCAATGATTTCAATACGATCGTTCTCATGCAGAATGTGCTCGGCATGTTTTGTTTTTGGAACGAAGCTCAGATTTACAGCAACCGCATAGGGTGGTTTGGCATCAATCAGCCCAAGCACATCACTGACATTGCTTCCCAAGGGAAGTTGACGCTCTGTTTGATTGATGATTACGCGCATAGACTGAGCTCTTGAGTGCCGAGTACTTTATTGACGCGTAAGCCCAGATCCGTGGCTGTCTTACTATTGCCCTCATCGAGAAGTTCTAATGCGCAGTCCATGACTGCCGGTGAAATCATAAAGCCATGGCGATATAAACCATTAATCAACATCAATCCAGCTTGACCTTTTTCTTTGCTAAATTTAATTTCTGGAAGATTGTCTTTTAGGGTTGGGCGACATTGTGTTGCCATTTCTAAAATACGGGCTTCTGCAAAACCACTATGCACGGTATAGACCGAACTCAAAAGCTCCATGGCGGAACGCACGCTGACCTCTGAGAGATCTTCAGATTCAATTTCAGTAGCACCCACAACGTAAATATGATTTTCTTTGGGGGCGATGTAAATCGGGTAGCGCGGATGAATCAAACGAGTAGGACGTTGTAGATTGACCTCGGGTGCATAAAGTCGTACTACTTCGCCACGCACGCCACGTAAGGGGTTATGACTCGCATCATCAGCTTGCCATGCAGCTTTAGCACCAAGTCCGCGACAGTCAATTACCCAGTCGTAGCCACCATCTGCGCGCAATTGCTCTGGTTCGGCAGAGGTATTCCAGTGGCATTTGACCTTCAACAACTCCAGTTCGATGAGCAAGGCATCTAGCAACTGTCGGTTATCAAGCTGCCCTTCATCAGGTAAATACAAGCCCTGTGTAAAGCGATCCGCAACACTAGGTTCAATATCTCGTAGGGATTGGCTATCGAGTTTTTGTGGTGCAACTAGCTGCTGGTTATTGCGGCTATTTCTTTCAAGGTGGGACGTAAAGCGATCTGCCTCACTTGCATCTTGGCGGTGCCACAAAATGAGCGTGCCTTTTTGCTGAAAAAATACCGGCGTTGATAAGTCTTCAATGACTTGTTTCCAGCGAGGTAGGCTATGGACTCCCATACGGACCACGTTATCTTCCGTGATGGCAGATTCAGCCAGTGGGGCAAGCATTGCTGCGGCGATTCGGGCTGCCGAGAGATCAGCGCTTGTGCTGCCTTTCTCAAAGAGATTCACCTGGGCTCCGCGCTGAGCAAGCGCAACAGCAAGCATCCGACCCATCAGACCGGCGCCTACTATTGCATATTTGCTATTAGCGAACTGACTCATCGATATTGCTTACTGATAGATCTCGCTACCGCGTTTACGGAACTCTGCTGACATTTCTTCCATGCCCTTCGCAGCTTCCTGGACCGCATCCGTAACTTCTGTAATCGGAATGACCTTCGCTACCTTTGGATTGCCATCAGCATCTAAAGTAGCTGCATATTCACGTACTTCTTGCGTGATTTTCATAGAGCAGAACTTAGGACCGCACATCGAGCAGAAGTGAGCAATCTTCGCGCCTTCAGCCGGCAGGGTTGCATCGTGATATTCACGTGCACGTTCTGGGTCCAGACCTAGATTGAATTGATCTTCCCAGCGGAATTCAAAGCGGGCTTTAGATAAAGCATTATCACGAACTTGGGCACCCGGTAATCCCTTTGCAAGATCGGCACCATGAGCGGCAATCTTGTAAGTAATGATGCCTTCACGCACATCTTCTTTATCTGGCAAACCTAAATGCTCTTTTGGTGTGACATAGCACAGCATGGCAGTGCCATACCAGCCAATTTGTGCAGCACCAATACCGCTCGTAATGTGATCATAGCCTGGAGCAATATCGGTAATCAATGGTCCAAGGGTATAGAAGGGGGCTTCTAAGCAGTGCTTAAGCTCTTCAGTCATGTTTTCTTCAATGCGCTGCATTGGCACGTGACCAGGACCTTCAATCATCACCTGAACATCATGCTCCCATGCTTTGGCAGTGAGTTCGCCCAGCGTATGGAGTTCGCCAAATTGCGCAGCATCATTGGAGTCCGCAATGCAGCCTGGGCGCAAACCATCACCCAAGCTAAATGACACGTCATAGGCTTTCATGATCTCGCAGATTTCATCAAATCTTGTGTAGAGGAAGTTTTCCTTATGGTGAGCTAAACACCACTTGGCCATAATCGATCCACCACGTGAAACGATGCCAGTAATACGATCAGCCGTTAAGGGCACATAGCGTAGCAATACACCGGCATGAATTGTGAAGTAATCCACGCCTTGCTCTGCTTGCTCTACCAGGGTATCGCGGAACATTTCCCAGGTGAGATCTTCAGCAACACCACCGGTTTTATCCAGTGCTTGATAGATGGGAACGGTGCCAATAGGTACTGGTGAATTACGAATAATCCATTCACGGGTTTCATGAATATGCTTACCAGTGGAGAGATCCATGATGGTGTCAGCACCCCAACGAATTGACCAAACCATTTTTTCAACTTCTTCATTAATGGAAGAAGTTACAGCAGAGTTACCAAGGTTGCCGTTAATTTTCACGCGGAAATTGCGACCAATAATCATTGGCTCTAATTCAGGGTGATTAATGTTCGCAGGAATGATGGCGCGACCAGCAGCAATTTCAGAGCGGACAAATTCACCGGTAACTGTCTCAGGTAAGTTGGCGCCGTAGCTCTTGCCAGGATGTTGCTTGAGGAGTTGTTTGTATTCTGGATTCTTGCGTAACTGATCAATGCCCATGGATTCACGTAGTGCTACGTATTCCATTTCTGGTGTGATGATGCCTTTGCGAGCGTAGTACATCTGACTAACATTGCTGCCAACTTTAGCAACGCGTGGTGCGCTAATGTGAGCAAAGCGTAAAGTTTGCGTGGCTTGATCTTGAGAGCGTGCAACACCGTACTCAGAGCTAGGCCCGGCAAGTTGTTCGGTGTCATTGCGCTCTTTAATCCAGTTATCACGCAATCTTGGTAAACCTTTTTCTAGGTTAATGACTATTTCTGGATCGCTATAAGGGCCGGATGTGTCGTAAACGGGGACAGGCGGATTAGGCACCATTTGTTCGCCAACGCGGGTAGACAATTGCTCAATCATGCGGAAGGGCGCTTTGATATCTGGACGCGAACCTTCTAAATATGTTTTGGTGGATGCCGGATAGGCAAATTTTTGACCGAAGTCACGTTCTAAGCTTTTTAAGCTTGGAATCTCGTGTTTAGCGTTTTTGCTTTCAGGCTTGCCTGTACTCATGTCCATCTCCTAGCGTTTTTAGATGGACGAAACCGGGTGTCGGTCTGATGTAACTCCCCACGCCAGCATTACCTGGATCGGGTTTTAGGGTCTTTCTCAGCACCTCCAGCAAAATATCCATTGGAGGGCACCCCTGTTTCATCCTTAGTTCAGATTTAACCACGAAAATGCCGCCCTAGGGATGATCCACATCAAGGGGCTGATTTAAGGCTATTTATGGTTCCGCAGTATGAAATCCGCTGTTACAAAGGCGGCATCGCTGGTGAATTCATCAGCCAAAATGCGGGCTGCAGCCTCGGCAAGGGAAATTTCGATGAAACCACTGACTTCACCGTCATGATTGGTGGGGATGAAGTTATCGGCAAGCTCAAGGTCATAAACATACAGTTGCTCATCATGAAAGCCTCGGCCTGGGATTGGTCGACGCATATGAATTCTGCCAACAGGCGTAATCTGGGCTGCAATGTGTGGAGGCACACCAGCCTCTTCCCAGAGTTCTCTGCAGGCATTAACCAAAGGGGTTTCATCTGCAGCAATGCCACCAGATGCCAAGTTATCCAGCCGTCCAGGATCGGTTGCCTTGCTTTCACTGCGGCGCCCAAGCCATACATTGCCTGCTTTGGTGTAACCGTTGATGTGGCTAGCCATACTTCTAAAGCCAAAGGTTCTAAATGCCGCTCGTTCTAAGCGGAAATACTCGTGACCGTTTTGATCAAGCCAAGAAAATTCTTCATTGCGCCATCCAGGGATAAAGCCTCCCGAGCGCATTCTTTCTGCCAAGGCGTTTAGGTTGGCTGAAAGCTCAATAGGTCGCACGGATGCAATATGCAAAGCCTCGTGCCCGAGTGCAATATTGGGAATCGGATCCTTCAGTAATGATTCTTGCAGGTAAGGAATAAATTCAGGATTAAGATGACCAATAATTTGATTGCTGTTACTCCCGCCTTCAAAGTAAATCGGCATATAGTCGGGCGGGGCCGATCTGGCAGTGTTTTGTAGCATCTCCTCTAATGCAGCTAGAGTGCTGGTGTTGAGCGTATTCATATAGAAAGTGTAAGAGAAAAAGATGGAGACAAAGAATAAATTGCCACACGGCGGCCAAATTCTGGCAAACGCCTTGGTAAGACAGGGCGTTGATTTGGCTTTTGGGGTCCCTGGGGAAAGCTTCCTGCCCTTATTAGATGGCCTAGTTGATCATTCCAAGGACTTTCGCTTCATCACCTGTCGCCAAGAAGGCGGCGCAGCTTACATGGCAGAGGCTTACGCCAAACTCACCGGCAAGCCTGGCGTAGTGATGGTGACCCGTGGGCCTGGTGCATCCAATGCCATGGTTGGAATACATACTGCGTATCAAGACTCCACGCCCTTGGTGCTATTGATTGGTCAGGTTGGTACTGATATGGTGGAGCGCGAAGCCTTTCAAGAGATGGATTACCGCCGTCTCTATTCGGAATGCACAAAGTGGGTTGGCAGTATTGATCGGGTTGATCGGATTGATGAATTTGTCTCTCATGCCTTTCATATTGCGCAGTCTGGGCGTAAGGGTCCTGTAGTGCTGGCATTGCCTGAAGACATTCTTTACGAATATGCTCACGAGAAACCAACAGCAGCAGCGCATATTGTTCAGCCTGGCTTAGATCTCGCTATATTCAATGATGCTATGGAGCTCTTTACCAATGCCAAGAAGCCAATGATTCTGGCTGGTGGCGGCAATTGGAATGCATCTGCTTGTGAAGTATTGAGTGCTTGGGCGAAGCGTGAAGGCGTTCCAGTTGCTACGAGCTTTCGGTCTCAGGACCTAATTGATAACCAAGATGCTTGTTATGCCGGTGACTTGGGGATTGGCGCCAACCCCGCACTCGTCAAACGCATTCAAGAGTCAGATGCTTTACTAGTCATTGGTGAGCGCTTGGGAGAAATGACCACGGCTGGCTACAGCATCCTCTCTGTGCCAACACCAAGCAATAAGGTCATTCATGTTTTATCTAGTCCGGATGAACTTGGTCGGGTGTATCGCCCAGAATTTGCGATCAACTGCAGTCCTGAGAACTTCTGCGCTGCTTTGAGTGAAGTTCAAATGGGTAAGCAGCACGATCTACAAGCGATGACTGGCGCTCATGCTGAGTATCTGGCCTTTTCAGCGCCACTTACAGTCAAAGGTGATCTGCAACTCGCCCACATCATGGCGTCATTACCTGCCAGCATTCCCCGTAATGCCATTTTGACTAATGGTGCGGGTAATTTCGCAACCTGGGTACACCGCTTTTACCCCTATGGCGGATTCAAAAGTCAATTAGCGCCTGCAAACGGCTCTATGGGGTATGGCCTCCCAGCGGCCATCGCTGCAAAAATTGTGGATCCCAGCAGAGTGGTGATTGCAGTGTGTGGTGATGGTGATTTCATGATGAATTGCCAAGAGCTAGCAACAGCAGCGCGTTATGAAGCATTCCCAATCATTCTCTTAGTCAATAACAGCATGCTCGGGACTATACGCATGCATCAAGAGCGCGAGTTCAATCAACGCGTCATGGGCACGGGCTTAACCAATCCTGATTTCATTAAGTTTGCAGATAGCTTTGGTATGCCAGCATATCGAGCGAGTAAGACTGATGAGTTTGCTCCAGCTTTTGCCAAAGCTCTAGCAAGCAATCGTGGTGCTCTCATTGAGCTGGTGTTAGATCAAGAGGTGATCTCTCCATCAAAGCTGCTCTCACAACTAGGGAAGTGATTTATCGAAGCACGAAAAAAGAAAAGGGCGCTAAGCGCCCTTTTTTAATGCCCGTAATTGAAATATCGCTACTTAAGTCATTAATCGACTTTTGCACCAGAGTCTTTTACAACTTTAGTCCACTTGGCAATTTCATTCTTAATGTAGGCAGTAAATTGCGCTGGCGTATTGCCAACCGGCTCTGCACCCATTGCAATATATTTTTCTCTTACCGATGGGCTATTGATGGCTTTGATGAGTTCCGCACTTTCTTTATTGACAAGATCTTGCGGCATTCCAGCGGGACCAACAATTCCGAACCAGGCAGTTGCTTCATAGCCAGGTAAATTCGCTGCTTCAGCAACGGTTGGCAAATCCGGGAATGCAGGTGAGCGTTTTAAGCTAGTCACCGCCAGTGCTTTTAGGCGCCCAGCACGAATGTAGTTAATGCAAGAAGGTAAGTTATCAAACATCAGGTCTACATTGCCCGCCATGAGATCAGTCACGGCCGGCGGACTGCCCTTATAAGGCAGGTGGGTCATGAATGTCTTTGTCATTGACTTAAATAGTTCTCCGGCCATATGGGTTGAGGTCCCATTGCCACTAGAGGCCATATTGATTTTTCCTGGATTGGCCTTAGCGTAGCGGATTAAGTCATTGACGGAATTGATATTGTTCTTTGCTGCAAATTCTGGGTTGAGCACAATGACGTTTGGTAGCTCAGCAGCAAGCGTAATCGGTGTGAAATCCTTAACCGGATCAAAAGGTAATTTGCCACCACCTTGGGTATACAAAGGAAGGTTAATTCCGTGCGTGCCAACTGACGCCATGAGCCAGGTGTATCCATCAGGCGGAGATTTTGCTACCGCTTCAGCGCCAATATTTCCACCGGCACCTGGTTTGTTATCGATGACAACAGTCCACTTCGCTGTAGAAAGTAATTCATTCTGAATGGGGCGCGCAATGTTATCAGTTGCGCCACCAGCAGGAAACGGAACAACTAAACGAATTGGCTTATTCGGAAATGTACTTTGTGCGTATGCACTGAGTGTGATTGATGCGCAACACACAATAGTGGCAGCAATGAAACTTGCTGCGCTTGCACATCCATGGTGAATCTTTTTCATTTCTGTCTCCGTCTTTATATTCTTTAGCTATATCAAGTATTGGCTTATACACAATGTAAACGATTATTTCTTTACTGGTAAGTAGTGCCTATTATTTAGGCAAGACAGGTCTGTCTATACAAATCGGTGACTTACGAAAACTTTTGTCGATTTATCCACAAAAGCTGTGGATAAGTTTTGGTCCCGCCGACAGGCTAATATCCATAAGGGTGCTAACCTACAAACTATATAGAATAAGGCTCTGCGGGTAGGACATTTTTTAAGAGTGTACAGCTTTAGTCTCAATAGTGACCACCTAAATTATTCATAAATCCACTTGACAAATAAGTTCGACCCCTGATATTGGACACTTTAAAGGATATTGCTCTGTCACTCTTCGGGATCGTTGTTAAAACGGATGCCACAGGGCAAAAGTAGGGGTTCTTTAAGCTCCTTCACAGCACGCCTATAAGCGACTTCCATTACCTTCTCTAGAGTTATCTTCTCAGCAAGGCTTCCTAGCTGCAATACTTTTAGGACTTTTATCTCGCATCTATCATTAATAAACTCAGAACTAAATCAATAATGAACTCAGAGGGCAACACCACTTTAGGTTACAGAGAATTAACTTAAAAATATGTCCCTATAAAGGGGTGGGGGTTGCCCCCTCGTTACTAAGGTTAAGCTAAGGTAGTAATGAGCAATACCACCCCCAGTATTAGATCTAGTAATACCACCATAAGAAGTAACTAGATTAGTAATACCAGAGGTAGCTACTGGTCAACTAAAGGTATCAATGCATTTCTTTGGTTACCTTGGAATCCCACCCAATAATGTGACTAAATGCTTCATGCATACATCCTTCAGGATGCTTGGAGTTCTGAGCGACTAAGAGTCCATCATGCAAGATCACGAAGCCATTATCCCGATCCATCATATTCATGACTGCTCTACCGATAATCCGGGATTCAAGATTCATGAGCTCCATTCCAATCTCAGACTTTAGGTATTTCTTCAATATGGGTAGGTGCAGGATGAGGATGGTTTTAAGGGTGCTGTAACTGAGCTTGCATCCAGGAGGCATTAGACCTTCTGGACTATTTTTAAGTAAGGATGAGCTATTGAGTAGGGCATAAGCCAAAGTCTTAAACGTCCCCCTAAACTCTTCATAGCCAGGTATTAGAAAGGGGTCTTCTTGCGGTGCTTCTGTAGCGCCATCTCGATAGAGGAGCAGGTTGTAATACATAGCCTGGTAATCCAGATCCATAACCTTCTGCCCATCAATGCGGATTAGATGCCTCTCTTTAGCGGGGATGTTTTGCGCCCAATGTCCAAAATACCTTCCCCCTCGCTTAATCGTCCCTTGGTTAAAAATTCGATGGTAGGAGGTACTAGATCGATCACATAAGTGGTCACCCGAATACTCAATCGTATGGCTCAGTAGGTAGTCATTGATCTTTCTAACGAAGGGGCGGATCGATTCCTTAATTTCTTTGCCCATATTTGTGGTGTCAGTGTAGTTAACTAACTCAGATGAGGACGAGGGCGTCTTTCTTTTAGATTTAAGAATAATGACTTCCGTCTCCGGTCTAACGCTAAAACTTCCCCATTCCAGATCCCCATAGCAAATATCTTCAGTAAATCGAAGGGATGCCGCCTGTTGCACCAATGAAGTATCGCTTCCTCCGAAGGTTGAGCGAATCTGAATCATCTTCTTGGTTCCTACATCTTGGATGACTACCTTGGCATCGACAAGTATTTGAACTGCCCTAACCACTAGTCTCTCAGTTATGAACTTGGGAAGATAGCGACTAGCTTGAAAGTTCTTCTTACCCATTGGATAAATTAAGGATGAATACCCCTGACTTTCCGCATTTAGGAGATTGGCAAGAATATTAGTGACGATTGATTTAAGAAGGCGACCAGAGGATTTTCTGGTGAAGTCCTTGAGGTAATCCTGAAGATAGACCTCAAATATTTCCTCAATGATTGATTCTGCTTCTGACCCTTCATTTGCCAGCAAGTTGTAATCAACCATCAGCGTGTCGGTTACAAGCTTGAAGTCCTTCTTAACTCTTTTCAAGTGATCCCCACCAAAGCAGACCGAACTCGTTTATCCAATTCTTCCTTCGAATCTATTCTCTTGGCAATAGCTTTACTAAATTGATACCCCGATACACCGAAGACCTGGTTGAGAAGGTCGTATACGGTATTAACTTCAGGCACTCCCATCTCAACAACGTACTTGACTATTTTCTTACCTGTTCTCTTATTGATCAGAGCAGGGTCAACAAAGTGACTGATGCGTCTCACATGTTTAACCAGTTGATGCTTGTAAGACCTCTGATTAACAAAGATCCCAGGGGTGCTATCTTCAAAGCGCTGGAAGGATACCCACAGTAGCAACACCTCATCCATGGGAACATTCTTTAGAAGGCTCTGAAGCACCTGGTAGCCCTTGCGCTGACCTTTGACACCCGCTAGTCCATCTGCTTGTTGCTTCAGGTATCTATCCACAGCTTTACCTAGGATCACCCAGCGTTCTCCCAAGGCTAATCTGAGGTCATGAAGAGAGGGGTTGCTCTTATTTGCCTCAAGTAACTCTTGGATTTCCTGGGTTGACCTCTGGAGACTGCTGATCTTGATCGACACTTGCATCGGGTCGCCCTTAAGGTGGAACCCGTGCTCATGCTTATTGCAGTATTTCTTGCCACTTTTCCTGTGTAGGGAACATCCAGCAATCTGACACTTACGACCGTACACCTGGGACATCTTTGCTTCACGTAAGGAGACTGGTGGCTGAGTCATGGTTACCCGGTGGTTACAGGTAGTTAACTCAAGATCCTGGTTGGATTCTTAATAGCTCTTGCCAATAGCCATATTAAGGCACTTAGGGGTCAGGCTGGGAAGTGGGGTGGTTGAGTCAGTTTATGGGCGTCTCTAAACGGCCAGCAGTGGCCTTTGGAAAGTTAAAAAAGTAATACGCCATTAGCCATTTGAAATACGTAATTCAACGTAATCTTGGATGTGGAGATCTAGATTTAACGGCGCCGTCTTTGGTAATTTATTGTCAAAAGAAGAAACAAAAACATACCTACAATTAATGTCAACAAAGTAGTGCTATCACCCAAGCTTTCATAGAATACTGGACCGCCTAGGGCTGTCAGAATCCCAAAAATGAGCAGCGATACACCAAAAAAAGCGGTAATAGAAATAAGCCACAATTCAGTATCGCCTACTTGTACTTGACGTTTTTCGTTATAGATCTGATCCATAGCAATTCTCCTTTTTCGAAGTCCTGAGACCTACATTACGCCGACACAGGTAAATGTCAATAAATATTTACGAGTAAAAAATGTATTGCATTGCAGAATATTTTTACAGCATGTGGCTATTTCGCATCATGTTTATCTGACGAAAAAAACAAGTGCTTCATCTCTTGATCTACATCAAAATTAATGGAAAAAAGGGGGATATAAATGGGCCTGTAGATATTCAAAAATTTGAATGAGGAGTCATCAATGAGTGACTTTATGGCAATAAAAAAATCTGAGCTCGCGTCTGGACATCGGAATATTTTGCACTTAGCGACAGTAGCTCTTACCCTTTTATTGTTAACATTAGCTACCAAAACAAGCTATGCCATACCTGCCTTTGCTAGACAGACAGGGCAAAATTGCGTTGCATGCCATGCTGGCGGCCAGTACCCCGAACTAACGCCGTACGGACGCTACTTCAAGCTGACTGGTTATACGCAAGGTGAGCGCCAACTCATTCCTCTATCTGCAATGTTTGTTGGAGGTATGGCAAGTACCAGGAACAATGTTGGAACAAGCTCAGATGGCAGCACTGTCACTACTAGTAATATTAATCAGCAGAATGGGCGCTTCGAAGCTGATAACGCTAGCGTTTTTCTAGCAGGGAAAATTCTTGATAATCTAGGTTTATTTAGTCAATTTACTTATGGTTGGGCGGCATCCTCAAATAATGGAGGCGTTAATAACCAAGGTCATTTCGGAATCGATAATTTTGATTTGCGATATGCTGATCATTATGCAGGCCCTACGCACGATTTGATTTGGGGTGCCTCACTCAATAACAATCCAGGCGTCACTGATGTTTGGAATTCGCATCCCACTTGGGCTTATCCATATATGTCTCCACAAGGAGCTCGGGGCGCTTTCGCAGGTGGTGTTCCAGTGGCAACTTATCTTGAAAGTGGTGCGGGAGCACAGACAGCTGGCTATGGCGCATATGTTTACTTAAATAAAAACTTTTATGCTGAGCTTGATGCCTACCAAAGCGCTACTGGAGCAACTTCGTTTTTAGCGTATGGTAATAACAACAGCAATCCTAATTTTCCAAAGGCGTATTTAAAAGGTACTAATCCGTATTTCCGCTTAGCCTATACAACAGAGTGGGGTGCGCACAATCTGATGGTGGGCGCTATGGGGATGAACGCGGCTCAATATGGGTATAACTCGGAAAGTGCTGGCATGGTGAGCGGGGGTCCACCAAACTTGAGTGGGGGCACGACCAATTATCAAGATCGAGGCATCGATGCTCAATATCAATATCTGCTAAACCCACATACAGTAACTGCCCAAGTGCGATATTTGAAAGAAAACATTACAGATAATACTATCGGAGGCCCAGCTGGTAATTTAGTAAATAAATTAAATTCTGTCTTCGGAAAAGTGAGTTATGTCTACAATGCTACGTATGGCGCTGGTCTAGGTTATCAGAACGTAACCGGCACTGCAGATTCAAATGCGTATGGTGTTGCCAATACGGGACTGAGTAATTGGTCCGCAAGCGCGAATAATTCGCCGAACTCTACAGCTTGGATTCCATCGATCTGGTATCAACCCATACAAAATATAAGATTAACTTTGCAGTACACCGCATTTACAAAATATATGGGGGGTACTAGTTGCTATAACGACACCACGCAAGGTAACCCCTGTAGAAAAGCAAGCGATAACAATACTACATGGCTATACGCATGGATTGCTTATTAAGGATATTGATTATGAAACTTAAATTAAATCCTTATTTCTGTGGTCTTGCTATATGTTCATTACTATTGGCAGGCTGCGAGAATCTGGACAGAAGCCGAGACACTGCCAATCCTAATGTGGCTGGAAAAACTTTAGCTCTTCAGGTATGCGCCACTTGTCATGGTGTAGATGGAAATTCAGTTTCGCCATTCTTTCCAAAATTAGCAGGTCAGCAGCCCGACTATCTCGTAGATCAAATCAAAAATTTCAGGAGTCACCAAAGATCAGATGCAGTAGGCGTACAGCATATGTGGGGTCTTGCAAAGAATCTGACAGATGCGCAGATTAAGGAAATCGCTGATTACTATGCCAGCCAAACTTCTGAGCGTAATCATGTCAGAACCAACCCAGAAGAGATGGCCCAAGGAAAGGCAATCTACGATAAAGGTCTGCTAGATAAAGGTACGCCACCATGCATCGCCTGTCACGGTCCAAATGGTCAGGGGATGGGTGCATTTCCACGCTTAGCAAATCAGCATGCTGATTACATCATTAAGCAGTTGCAAGTCTTCCAGGACACCGATGATCGACCTGGTACCCCTATGAAGCAAGTAAGCCATCCATTAACAAGTGATGAGATGAAGGCAGTGGCGATGTATTTAGAGTCATTCCCAATTGAAGCTAAGTCAAATTAGCAAAGGGCCCATATGAAACACTATCCGATTTTTGCCATTCTCTTTCTAGTCTTTGCTTCTGTAGCTCAGGCGGCGGAAAACTACACCATTAACCCCGCATATACCATGCCAAATTTTGAGGTTAAGCATCTGGGGTTTTCAACGCTTTCGGGGCGCTTCAATAAAACCAGCGGAAATGTCATCCTTGATTTCAAGGCTAAAAGTGGCAGCGTTGATTTAACAATATTTACAGATTCTTTAGATATGGGTTGGTGGAAAGCTTGGTCAGAGCATCTATTGGATCCTGAGCTTTTCAATGTCAAAAATTTTCCAACCATGACATATAAGTCAGACAAACTCATCTTCACTGGAGATAAGGTTGTCGGATCAGAGGGTCAGTTCACGATGTTGGGAGTTACAAAACCAATCGTTTTGGTAGTGAGTAATTTTCAGTGCGTCAAAAGTAATGGAAAAAATACTTGTTCTGGTCAAGCCACTAGTACCATTAAACGTTCTGATTTTGGCTTAAGTAAATACATACCTATGGTGAGTGATGAAGTGAAGATTAATGTTCCAGTCGAGGTTTCTCATGAATAAAAGTTCTACAGATTGCCGATTTTTTTCGAACGCTGATAAGGATTGCCCTTTCTACGGTGTAAATATAAAAGATTCCAGTGCGGTCTTGTGGTCTCAATACGAAAAAGGCTGGTGGAAGATTCCAGTGGTGTTTAGTGCTTTATTGATGCTGATTCAGTTAATCATTTGGTCCCATATTTCTGGCGCCTTTACTTTTATTTTGGCTCTGAGTTTTGTAGTATCTGCTGGATGCGTGTATTGGCTTACCTATAAGCTACATCTAGAGCGGCGAACGACAGGGCTCAACCATTAGCTTTGATTTGGTTTTAGGCGCAGGGCAGAAGGCTTAAAGCACTCGGCAGTAAGTTGATGCCACTGTCGCTTATGGGTCGTTAGCTGCCTCCTGGGAGAGCCACACCCTAACTGAAGGATGGCAAATTAAATTCAGTATCGAGCACTCTGTGCCGCCTTTTCCTGATCAGTGGGATTGTTTGGATGAAGTGTCCAGCTAGTGCCCAGATCTCCACTGTGAATAACCTGTAACCCATATTACATCTACAGGTTCGATCCCTTAAATAGGAGGCTATATGTAGGAGCCACTAGGAAGTCCGTGGTGACCTCTAGCATTAGTGGCTGCATGTGTATTGGAAGGTTATATCGTGGTGTCCTGAGGTCTCTCATGACCCCAGTGGTACACCTATGGTTAGGGATGTAGTTGCCAGTTGTTACACCTGTGAATACCACCACCAGAAAGCCGATTCTGAGTCGATTCACAGCGATTCTTTGAGGGGCACTGGGGGTAATCACATGCCAGATTGGATCGAGTACCTAGACGAATTTTCCAGTAAAAATATTTCTAGTCCCACTGGTTCTGAATGGCAATGATCTTCATCTTCATGTAAGTGACAATCACACCAATAAAGCTAAAGATCATAGCTCCAAAAACCCATAAAAACGCATTCTTCCTAGCTTGTGCAGCAAGAGTCCCCAGCATAATGAGGTAGGTAATACCACACACACAACCAAATAGAATGACTAACAGAGATGCAAACCCTTGTACATCTTCAGGGAGCATTGAGATAACTACAAATAGAGGAACAACACTCATGTTTCCCCAGAAGGATAACCTTAGGGTCTTAAATCTCTTCTTGTTTCTCTCTTGAGTCTCAGTGTAATTTAGCGTTGTCATTTAATGCCCTCGTTGTTAGTGATTACAAAAGTCTTACCAACTGACACTGGCTGTAAAGCAATGCCCATCCACATCGCCACCTGTATTTCTCTTACAGTTTTGATATGGGGAGGCAATGTAATAGAAGGCTACTACTGCCATAAAGACAGCCCCAATCAGGATTAGTTTTTTCTTAAGGTCGCTGTCCATAAATCTCTCCGTTAAGCTATTTCTGCAACTCACATTTGAGGTCATAATTTGTCGTCTCCACTTCACCATATTTTGTCCTAATGGTTGCTTTGCCTTCATTGGTAGCCAAGTTAAAGGTTAAATTTGTAGCCCCACTATCCCCAACTGAGAAGCAACGCAAAATAGCATCCTGCTTTTTACATTCTTCATGATGAAAAATAGTGGTGAGATTCTGCAATCTAATTGAGATGTGGCTTCCATAAAACCACCTAGATATATTGATATATTCAGTAATGGGAAGAATACTTGCCCCAGCAGGTGGAAGAGTTTTTTTTCCTTCTATTGAGGTGGCTTCACATATAAGATATTCCTCGGAATGTGAATAATTATGTCCGTAGTAATTTATCCCCCATAAAGCGAGAGCAACTAAAGGGATAAAAAGTATGACTTTGTAATACTTCTTCATTTCTGTGGCTCCTTGGTTCCTTCTTTGCCCGTATACGGATTCACATTAGGCTTACTACTCCAGTTGTCCCTCTGTGTCCCATTGGGAGCAGTGCGTTGATAGGGAGCAACCACAGTCCCATCCTTCTTCGTATAGCCATGCACAGTAGTTGTGCTTGGGTTACCTTGGTTACCAGCGTAGGGTGAGGGTGACTTTGAGTGGGCTAGTGGTGAAGCTAATAGGACTACGAGCCATGCAAGGAGGAATAGGGAGGTCTTAGTTACCTTCATTGCTCAGCCTTCTTACATATGTATTCATTGGAGTTGCGATAGCTTTTAGCTCCAGCCTGACTGGTCTCTACCAATGTCCCGGCAACCTCGTCAAACTGGATTAAGAACCAAGTATCAACTTTAGGATCATAGCCACCATCACAAGAATCTTTCATTGCCCCAAACCAACGGACATTTCCAGTTGGCTTACAGGCATAAGGGTATTCAACTTTTCCAAAGGTAGCTTTGTTGTCTTTGATTGTTAATGAAGTTCTGCCAGAGTGGTCTGTGAACTCGCATATAAAATTCTTGGTCTTATCAAGGGACTTTAGCTGGTCACAGCCAGATAGTAGGACTACAAGCCATGCGAGGAGGAATAGGGAGGTCTTAGTTAGTCTCATTGCTTAGCCACTTTGGTGCATTGATAAACAAAGGATTGAATATCGGTTGTCTGATCTCCTACCCTTATAGACCTAACAGCTCTACCGACTATTTCATCAAAGTCTAATACCATATAACCACCTTGCATTTTTGTTTGGTTATCACAGTCTATCTGCTCCATTCCATAGGAGACTTTGTTACCAAAATTACGGCAATAGGTTTTGTAGTTCCATGTATCAAACACAGCTTTTGACTTGCTGATACTTAGTGACTGTGTATATGCTGGATTCTGAAGATCGTGGCAAGAGTAGGTCTTAGGTTTATCAAAGGAGCTCAACTGGTCACAACCCACTAGTAAACCAGTGGTAACCAGTAGGGGCATAAGCAGTCTCTTCATGGTTGTTCCTCGCATGATGGCTGAAGCCATCTATCTACTTCTGTTCTCAATAATAGAATCGGGGGCACTTTGTAAGTTTTGTCTCTTGAATTCGGGATCGGTTGGTCTTAGGCATCGAAAATTCAATTCAAAACGAAACATTCCATCTACCCATGTAGTGCCATTACTCTTCTCACTGAGCGTATATACCTCAAGGTTTCCTAGTTTTTGACATTGCTCTCCAGCTTCTTCATATGCAATTCTTTTGGCTGCTGGGATTCCACCTTTACCAAATGATGCAGAGGTTGCAATGGTGTAGGTATCTAAGCCTATCTTTATTACTCCAGAGGTCGAGGAACATCCAGAGATAGCGATAGTTATCAGGATTAAAGTACTCAGATAAATGTTTATTCTCTTCACGGCAAGTCCTCAAAGGGTTCACGAGTAATAATCCCAACTCTCACCCCAATGGGACTAGGGTCAACTGGGGATACTGAAGGTTCTGTGCGGTTATAGAAGGACTCATCCTCAGCACTACGAGTGAAAGCATTAGCTCGATCTATTTCTGCTTGTTTCCTTGCTGCAAGTTCACTAGCTGGAACAACCATGTGCTTTATTAGGCGAGCCTGTTCTTGCTCTTTGAAGGTCATCAATCCTTTGACCTTGCCTACGTATTCGAGGTCATTCATTGTTGATATTTATCGCTTGCAGACAAACTTCATTATTCCCTCAGTTATCGTATCGGGTGCAATTGGTTCCCATTGTTCAGATGTTGTAGCCCCAGATGTAGTTAATTTTCCGGTATTATCCAAATCATCATAGAACATTGAGTATCGATTTATTTTCTCTCTGGTTTTGCAGTTAATAGTCGAATTCAATTTTGCGCTAAGGTCTCCATATTTACCTCTAGTGCCATAATTTACTTTTTCCCAAAAGGTCACAGAATTACCACTTCTTTGCGTTGACTGGGAATCTACAAAGAAAGTATCCCCATAAGAGTTTTTATCAACATAAACCCAATTACTAGCATTTGCTAAAAGTGGAATCATCAAGACTATAAAAAGTAACTTCTTCATTTCTTAGGCATCCTTCCACCAGCCTTTAGGCACTCATCTAAAGTCTTATAGGGTTTAAAGTTCTTTGTCTGTGAGTAGTAGGTAGAGTTAGGGGCATGACAGATGCCTGTCTTACTCATCTTTACAGGCTGAGATTGGGCATAAGCACCCGTTACCAGGAAGAGTATGGCAGCTAACGAGATTAGTATTTTTTTCATTTAGAAATCCTTGGTACACATTGACTGAGTGATTCAGTTGCATTCTTAAATCCTAAATCCAGAAATTCAGACTTAGCTTGCTTGATAGTCAAATTGGAGGAGCTTGTGGAAGTTGGGGCGTTGGCATCCTATTAATGAGAATGTAACAGTAGGTAGTAGCGCTGCCTTAATAGAATTTTTAGTCACACTCAATTTCATGTGTTGAACTCCAAATATAGGGGTCATCACAAATTGATTTACCATTTATGGTTACCTCCCAGCCCATGAGATAGCCATTACCTCCAACCATCTTTGCTGCAATTGCTGCAGATGTTCCTGCAGTTAGAACTCCAATAAAATAAGCAATTAACACGTGTTTAAGAGTAAATTTCTTCATAATCCATCCCTCTATTTATAACTATCGAACGTCTGTTAGGCTATATCAGCTACATAAAAATCAGGCGCTATCTTGAGCGACAAGCATTGCCCTCATATCGCCAGTTTGTTATGACTCTATTGGCAACTGTAAAGGTTGTCGAGCAGTTGGAGTTATAAGCAAAACCAGGAGAGCCTCCTACTGGGTTTGTGTATGCTGTATTTCCGACATATGTTGTTTGATAACTTGGTGCAACGCCTGGGATATAGCCAGAATTGGATTTGCTGTATGTAAGGTATTTAACCCCATCAGACTGGTAAACACTGCTAGGTGGTCCCCATGATGAAACTAAGGCGCTCTCTTGGGAGCCCACCCATGAGTTAAGCACCTTTTCATAATTTGCAGTTGTTGCACAACCGACTAGTAACCCAGTGGTCACCAGTAGTAAACCTAGGATCTTCTTCATTTTCAACCCTTACATATTCTTAAGAATTTCAGTCTTCTTAGCGTTGTACTCATCCTGAGTTATTAATCCCTTTTTGAGCATAGTGTTTAGATCTTCTAGCTTTTTAGCTGGGTTTGGCATTTCACTTGCTGTCTGTGATTTACCGGCTGGTGTAATTGCCGCTCTAGCTGGGCTAGGCTTGGCTGATTCAGCCATTGGAGTTGTGGTACGAATAATGCTCTCACCATCTTTAACTTGCTCCTCTTTAACTATTGGAGTTGCAGGGCACTTCTTATCAATCTGCATTTGCTCAAGGCGTTCATACCTTGCTCTGGCAGCCTTTTGCTCTGCTGTCGCTGCACCACCTAAGTCCATAAAGAACCAAGGAATACCTAGAAGGAAGATCCCAGTAACACCGAGGGCTGCATTCGTTCCGATCTGTTTATCTTTATCACCATCAGCTGTTACCTGAGCAGTAACCATCTTCTGCATTTCATTAGCGATAGCATCACAAGTCTTAGTTTCATCCCCAACTTGAGCGACAGGCACTGGATTAGCAACACTACTTGCACAACCAGTCATAAAGATGGATGCGGAAAATATGGATATTGAGACAAATACAGCTAGGATCTTCTTCATGTTCAACCTTCAGTTATATATCCTATAACTATACGCTTCGGCAGTGGCAACTGATATAGGGGGCTTCGCTAGGTAGTCCTTGGAATAGTCGAGCTAACATCCAAAGAATCAACAGAGGGTCTGGTTTTACAGCTCTACTATGTCGCTCTACCTAGCTAGGCTTTAATCGTTAGTGGATGGCTACCTTAAGTAGCTCTGGGTGTAACTGTTCAAGCTTGTATCCTTCTCCATAGCCCTTCAGTTCGCTAGAACCTTTGGAGCTGTGCCCTGTGATCGTCTCTCTCACATCAAGTGGGATCATCTTCTCTCTCATGCGAGTTGATATGAAGTGACGGAACTCGTGACTGTTTATATCCACGAAATCTAGTGAAGCATTGACAGCTGCAGAGGCATTAGTGCCACCATCTTTCTTACCATACTGAGGGAAGAGATATTCAGCCTTACCAGCCTGTCTCACAGCCTCGTGAGCAGCCTCTAGCGATATACCTACCAAGGGTATAGCCCTTTCAGATTCATTGGTCTTGAGCCTTCTAAAGGCATTGGGGACTACTGTAATGAATGGAATCTCCAAGGGTGTTCCCGAGGCATCTACAAGGTGTACATCTTCCACTTTAGCTACTGCTAGTTCAGCAATACGCATGCCTGTATTTAGTAGGATCTTGGCTATCAAGTGTGAGCTGGTCTTGCTTGTTCTGATTGTTGCTAAGAGCTTCTCTAGCTTCACTGTTGTGATGGGTTTCTTGGGCTTGGCATCTAGACCTTCACCGGGTATATCAATAGACGAAAAGGGAGACTTCTTCTCCACTCCTAGCTCAAGGAAAGCCTTTGCGACTATAGCCCCAAGTTGGTTTAACTCTCGTCTGATTGTGGTGGTCTTAACCTTACTATTGAGCCGATCACTTACGTAATCATGAGCCATGCTTCGAGGGATGTCCGTAACAACCATATCCCCGTGTAACTTAATGAACTTGGAGATACAACTGGTTGAATCATAGGTGTGACCAGTGGAGGGCTTCTTATGTCTTGAGAGGTAATCTGATAGGGCTACTGAGAGAGTTGTGGGGATGGTGGCTACGTTAGATATATCAGTCATCTTGGATAGCAGTGAGAGCTCTGGAGGGAGGCTTCCATTAGTCGCAAGCAGCTTTTGGAGATACTCCATTACTTCAGTTTGAACTGTGTCCCGTTCACCATCTATGTAGACCTGTTCACCACCAGTGAGAGTTTCGAATCCACCTTCCTTAAGTCCTGCAAAACCATTAGCCTTAAGTAGGGCTAGGAGCTTTAGTAGGGTAGTAGAACCAGTAACACCTTTCTCAAGTTGTGACCATTCCCGTTCTTGGAGACCATTGAGCTTAGTGATTGCAGCCACCGCTTCAGCACCATTAGCAGCTGAAACCCCAGTAGCCTTCTTTACGAACCTTGGAAGGTTATGAGCCTCTCGGATTGCCAGTGGGATCACTCTGCGGTAGTAGACCATCCCATCTTGAACTATCGAATATTGCCACTTGAAATCTTTAGCTGCTTTAGCCATGAACTACCCCTGTTAGCATTCCTAACAGTCATAGTACTCTCATTTCGATAATGTACAAAAGTGACCAGTGAGTTGACCAGATTAGTATCCAGAAAATCGACCTGTAAGCCTTATATCTATTGAGTCTATTGGCTTACAGGGTGGTTTGGAGTCCCGCCGACAGGAATCGAACCTGTATCCCACGCTTAGGAGGCATGTGCACTATCCATTGTGCTACGGCGAGCTGAAAAATATGGTATTGAAACTATTACCAACCACAAAGAGCCCAAACCTGGTTTGTTAAGGCAACCATCATAGTGGGTGCAAAGTAACTTGAAAATACTGCCGCCAAAATGAACAAGGCAGCAATGTAAAGAGTCCACCGCATGAGACTCTTCTTTCTTTTAGGCTGTAGCAGGTCGGTGGATTGCACGTTCTTTGACGGGTAGATTGATCATGAAAGCAAAAACGCCCAAGGCAATGGCAATTTCCCAAACAATTAAGTACGAGCCGGTCTTATCGAATAGATAGCCACCCAAGTATGCGCCGCAAAAGCTGCCCAGTTGGTGTGAAAAGAAAATTAAACCAGAAAGCATGGTGAGGTATTTAACACCGAAGATCTGGGCAACAATCCCATTGGTGAGGGGGATGGTAGAAAGCCAGAGGAAACCCATCATCGAAGCAAAGATGTAGGTAGTCATGGGGCTTAGTGGTAGCCATAGGAAGCCAATGATGGCTATAGATCTTCCCAAATAGATGCCAGACAGTAAGTAACGCTTAGGGAAGTGTTGGCCTAACATGCCTGCAGCATAGGTGCCAAAGATATTGAACAGTCCAATTAGGGCTAAAGCAGTTGTTGCAACGGCAGGTGCACCAACATCAGGATAAATCTTGGATAAATCCTTCAGGTAAGGGGCAAGGTGAACGGCAATAAAGACCACCTGAAAGCCGCAAACAAAATAACCCAAAGTCAGGAATCTAAAGCTTGGATTTTTAATGGCCTCGCGCAAGGCCTCTTTGATCGTTTGATCGCCGAGATTATGTGTGTGAACAAAATTCTTTTCACGCAACATAAAGGCAATTGGGATCATCAGACTGGCCATCAAGGCAAGTATCAGGAGCGCATCTTGCGAGCCAAAATTACTTAACAAGCCTTGCTCTGTTGGAATCATCAGGAATTGCCCGAATGATCCTGCTGCTGCTGCAATACCCATTGCCCAAACACGCTTATCTGCAGAGACGTTGCGTCCTAAGATGCCGTAGATCACGCTATAAGTCGTTGCTGTTTGTGCAAGACCAATGAGTAGACCACCAGCAAATGTAAAGTTCAATACATCGCTCGAGAGAGCCATTCCAGTCAATCCAAGCGCATACAAAATACCACCGGCAATCATGATTTTGAACGCACCATAGCGATCCGCTAGTGCTCCAGTGATCGGCTGAAAGGCGCCCCAAATGAGATTTTGCAACGCAATAGTCAGAGCAAAGGTTTCTCTACCCCAGCCATTAGCAGAGGTGATAGGTAGGTTGAATAAGCCAAAGCCATGGCGGATACCCATGGATAGCGTCACCATGAGGCCGCCAAATATCAATACTTGTTTGAGAGATAGTGAGTTTGCTGGCTTGTTATCAGACATTGGGTTTAGATAATTCCTTTTTTGCGCAGTTGCTCTATCGCTTGAGTATCTAGCTTGAGGCGCTCATGCAATATCGCATCGGTATGCTGACCTAAGGTTGGCGGTGGCATCCGCAGCTCCACTGGCGTTTTGGAGAGACGCATTGGACTGGCGACTAGCTTCATTTGGCCAGTGGTGGGGTGAGGTACATGGAGCTCAATCTCACGCGCTTTAACTTGCTCGTTCTCAAAAACTTCCTTGAAATTATTAATGGGTCCACAAGGTACGCGTGCTGTTTCAAGCAAGGTAATCCATTCTGCTTTGGTTTTCTTGCGAGTCATTTCTTCTAGCAAAGGAACCAATTGCTTGCGATGTTGAACACGCAGGGGGTTTTCACAATAGAGCGGATTGTCTGCGAGATGGGCTTCGCCCCCCGCAGTGACGAAGTGTTTAAATTGACCGTTATTCCCAGCGGCAACAATGATCCAGCCGTCGGCTGTCGGGAGGGTTTGGTAAGGAACGATGGTTGGAGAAGCATTGCCCCAGCGTAATGGGACTTCATCAGAGCACAAATAAGCACTTGCTACGTTGGCCATCACCGCAATCTGAGTATCTAAGAGTGCCATGTCGATATATTGACCTTCTCCAGTGCGATCACGATGCACCACGGCGGCCAAAATGGCTGTGCTGGCATACATGCCAGTAAAGATATCGGCAATGGCAACACCGGCTTTTTGGGGGCTTGCCCCAGTAAATTCATGCTCCTCGCCGGTCACGCTCATAAAGCCACCCATACCTTGGACGATGAAGTCATACCCTGGGCGATGGGCATAAGGGCCTGTTTGACCAAATCCCGTTATGGAACAGTAGATTAGGTCAGATTTGACCTTTTTAAGGCTCTCGTAGTCCAAACCATACTTTTTGAGCTGATCGACTTTGTAATTTTCAATGACGATATCCGATTCAGCGGCCAACTTGCGGATGATTTCTTGGCCTTCTGGTTGGCTAATATCGACCGTAATCGACTGTTTATTGCGGTTAATCGCGATGAAATAGGCGGTTTCTTCGGTATCTTTGCCTTGGGCGTCTTTCGCAAAGGGAGGCCCCCAGTGGCGAGTGTCGTCCCCAGCTCCTGGCCGCTCGACCTTGATCACGTCGGCACCAAGGTCGGCGAGGTTTTGCGCACACCAAGGTCCAGCTAGCACCCGGCTTAGATCTAAAACACGTATATGACTTAAGGCTCCCATGCTCTAATTTTGGCATGGATGATGGGGTAATTCGGGAAAAGTTCCGACTTTGCCTCAGACATGACTACAATTTGCGCGCATGGCTACCCGTAAAACCTCTGAATACAGCGAATCATCAATCCAAGTCCTAAAAGGACTGGAACCAGTCCGTCAGCGGCCTGGAATGTACACGCGCACCGACAATCCCCTACATGTGATCCAGGAAGTCCTGGATAACGCTTCTGACGAAGCCCTTGGTGGTTTTGGTAAGCACATTACCGTTACTTTGCACACTGATAGCAGTGTGAGTGTTGAGGATGATGGCCGTGGTATTCCGGTGGGAATGCATCCGACTGAGAAATTGCCGGTCGTGGAGATTGTCTTCACCCAGTTACATGCAGGTGGTAAGTTTGAAAAAGGTAGCGGCGGTGCTTATGCCTTCTCTGGCGGTTTGCATGGTGTTGGCGTGTCTGTTACGAATGCCTTATCCAAGCGCTTAGAAGTTACCGTATGGCGTGAAGGCCAAGTATCAACACTGACTTTTGCAGACGGCAGAGTCATCGAGAAGCTGAAAACACGCGCTTCAGGTAAGGACGACAAGTCGCACGGTACGCGAGTTCGTGCCTGGCCTGATGGTAAATATTTTGATAACTCAGCGATCCCGATGCCTGAGTTAATTCGTCTACTGAGATCAAAGGCGGTATTGCTGCCAGGCGTCAAAGTGACTTTGATTCAAGAAAAATCTGGTGATAGCCAAACTTGGCAATACGCCCAAGGTTTACGTGGTTACTTAAATGAAGCTATAGCGCAAGCTGGTCATGGTGCTGAAGTGATTCCACCATTTGAAGCTGAGCAATACGCAACTGGCAATGGCGATGATGATTCATTCGCTGAGGGCGAGGGCGCAGCTTGGGTTGTCGCCTGGACTGAAGATGGTCCGCCAGTGCGTGAAAGTTACGTCAATTTAATTCCAACACCTGCTGGCGGCACGCATGAAAGCGGCTTGCGTGAAGGTTTATTTAACGCAGTAAAAGGTTTTATCGAGATGCATGCGCTGCAACCCAAAGGTGTGAAGCTTATGCCTGAGGACGTATTTGCACGCGCTTCCTTTATTTTGTCAGCAAAAGTATTGGATCCACAGTTCCAAGGTCAGATTAAAGAGCGCTTAAATTCACGTGATGCCGTTCGCCTGGTTTCTGGCTATACAAAATCTGCTTTAGAGCTTTGGCTAAATGAGCATGTTGATTACGGTCGCAAGTTGGCTGATTTGGTGATTAAGCAAGCCCAAGCAAGAACACGCGCCGGGCAAAAGGTAGAAAAGAAAAAATCTTCTGGTGTAGCTGTTCTGCCTGGCAAGCTCACCGATTGTGAGAGCCAAGACATCGGCATGAATGAAATCTTCTTAGTTGAGGGAGATTCCGCCGGTGGTTCAGCGAAGATGGGTCGCAATAAAGAATACCAAGCCATTCTGCCTTTACGCGGGAAGGTTCTCAATACTTGGGAAGCCGAGCGCGACCGCCTATTTGCCAATAATGAAGTTCACGATATCGCCGTAGCGATTGGCGTTGATCCCCATGGCGCTAATGACACTCCTGATTTATCAAACCTTCGTTACGGCAAGGTTTGTATTTTGTCCGATGCAGACGTTGATGGTGCGCACATTCAAGTTCTGTTATTAACCCTGTTCTATAAGCATTTTCCTAAATTGATTGATTTAGGGCATATCTATATTTCCCGCCCGCCTTTGTTTAGGGTTGATGCACCAGCACGCGGCAAGAAACCTGCGCAGAAAATCTATGCACTGGATGCAAGCGAGCTAACCGCGATTGAAGATAAGCTGCGTAAAGACGGTGTTAAAGAATCTGCTTGGCAAATCTCTCGCTTCAAAGGTTTGGGTGAGATGAGTGCCGAACAATTATGGGATACCACCCTAAATCCAGATACCCGCCGTTTATTACCGGTGACTTTAGGTGCATGGACACAAGATGAAACAATCAAGACTATGGACATGTTGATGGGTAAATCAGAATCCGGTGCGCGTCGCGATTGGTTAGAAGAGCGCGGTAATGAAGTTGAGGCAGATATTTAATGGCTACTAAAAAAACACCAGGCACATCCGATCTGGATCAGGCTGATTTATTTTCTGGCGTTGACGAGATAAATATTGTTGAGATTCCGAAGTCCACCGCAAAAGTAGCATCTGCTGGTGGCCCTAAGGATCCACATGATCCAAAGGTTGTGGAATTAAACGAAGACGACAAAGATAGTTTGACGCTAGCTGTTTATGCCGAGCGCGCCTACTTGGATTACGCTATTAGCGTTGTGAAGGGTCGGGCATTGCCTGATGTGGCGGATGGTCAAAAACCTGTCCAGCGCCGTATTTTGTTCTCGATGAGCGAGATGGGGCTGCGTGCCGATGCGAAACCCGTCAAGAGCGCCCGCGTTGTGGGCGATGTGCTCGGTAAGTTTCATCCGCATGGCGACCAATCTGCATATGACGCATTAGTACGTTTGGCACAAAGTTTTTCTCTGCGATACCCCTTAATTGATGGTCAAGGTAACTTTGGCTCACGCGATGGTGATGGCGCTGCTGCAATGCGTTACACGGAGGCACGCTTAACCAAGATTGCGAACTTACTACTAAGCGAGATTGACGAGGGTACGGTCGATTTCACGGCGAACTATGATGGTTCATTCCAAGAGCCTAAGTTATTGCCAGCGCGTTTACCATTTGTTTTGCTCAACGGCGCCTCAGGAATTGCTGTTGGTATGGCAACCGAGATTCCATCGCATAACTTGCGTGAAGTAGCTGCAGCAGCAATTGCTTTAATGAAGACCCCTAAACTTTCTACAGCTGAATTGCTGGAGATTATTCCTGGACCAGACTTCCCAGGCGGTGGCCAAATTATTTCAACGCCAGCAGACATTGCTCAGATTTATGAAGCTGGTCGCGGTAGCCTGAAAGTTCGTGCGCGTTGGTCAGTTGAAGAGCTTGCTCGCGGTCAGTGGCAGATTGTGGTGAATGAACTTCCTCCAGCAACCTCATCACAACGGGTGCTGCAAGAGATTGAGGAGATTACCAATCCAAAAGTCAGGGTCGGCAAGAAATCCTTAACGCCCGAGCAAAATAATCTCAAATCCACCATTCTGAATGTGTTGGACGGTGTTCGTGATGAATCTAGTAAGGACGCAGCTGTACGCTTGGTTTTTGAACCGAAGAGCAAAAACATTGACGTGAATGAGTTCGTCAATCTCTTGCTAGCACACACCTCTTTAGAGTCCAATGCGCCAATGAACTTGGTGATGATTGGCAATGATGGTCGACCACGTCAAAAAGGCCTAAAAGAAATTATTTCCGAGTGGATTGCGTTCCGGGTTGCTACTGTTACGCGGCGCACCCAATATCGCCTCGGTAAAGTCAAAGACCGTATGCATATTTTGGAAGGGCGTTTAACCGTTCTTCTGAACATTGATAAGGTGATTAAGATCATTCGCAATAGCGATGAGCCTAAAGCCGACTTAATCAAAGAGTTCAAACTCAGCGATCGTCAAGCTGAAGATATTCTTGATATTCGTTTGCGTCAGTTAGCTCGCCTTGAGGGTATCAAGATCGAGCAAGAGCTCAAAGAGTTGAAAGCTGAACGCGATGAATTAGAAGGCTTACTCCAAAGTGATACTGTTTTGCGTAAGCGCATCATCAAAGAAATCGAATCTGATATGAAGGATTACGGCGATGATCGTCGCACCTTGATTCAGGAAGATAAGCGCGCGGTTGCAGAGACTAAAGTGATTGATGAGCCTGTTACGGTGATTGTTTCCCAAAAAGGTTGGGTACGCGTTCGGCAAGGTCATGAGCACGATGCTACCCAGTTTGGCTTTAAGGCCGGCGATGCGATGTATTCCACCTTTGAATGCCGTACGGTAGATGTTATGCAAGGATTTGGTAGTGATGGTCGCGTCTACACCGTGCCCGTGAGTGAGTTGCCAGGTGCTCGTGGTGATGGCTCGCCATTAACCAGCTATGTCAATCTAGCCCCTGGTTCGCAGATGGTGGCTTATTACGCTGGTCAACCAGATGATCTTGTCTTGATTTCGACCAGATCGGGCAATGGATTCTTGGCCAATGTCGCTGATATGACAACACGTAATAAGGCCGGCAAATCCTTCGTTGGTATCGATGCCAAGTTCCCTGGTGGCGATGCACCTTTAGGCGCAGCTAAAGTGAAGCTTGGCATGAAACAGGTTGCCTGCCTATCTGAAGCCTCTAAGTTATTGGTCTTCCCATTAGATGAGTTAAAACGCTTGCCAACAGGCGGCAAGGGTGTGATCTTGATGGGCTTAGATGGAGCAGAGAAGTTAGCTTCAGCGATCGCTGTTGGTCCTGATGGCGCCACATATTCTGGTGCGGGTCGCGCCGGTAAGCCAACAGAACTCTCTTTGGACGCTAAAACCTTGAAGTCATTCGCTGGCAATCGTGCTCGCAAGGGCCATTTTGTTGAGCCTCGCCTGAAGGATGGCAAGCTTAAAGCAAACTAATTCTTCTTATCCTCTGTATTAACAAAGAAACCCGGTCAGTGCACACTGCCGGGTTTTTTCATTGTTACCTTACTTACTTTGGACTGGCGATACCGTACTTCACAGCAATCACCTCAGCCATGATCGACACAGCAATTTCTGGTGGGGTTAGTGCGCCAATGTGGAGCCCAACAGGACCATGTAATTTATCTACTTGCGCTTTAGTAACATCAAATTCCAAGAGACGTTCTTTACGTTTCTGGGTGTTGATCTTGCTACCCAAGGCACCAACATAAAAAGCAGGGGACTTGAGAGCTTCCATGAGCGCCATGTCATCGAGTTTGGGGTCATGTGTGAGGGCTATTACAGCGGTATGGGCATCGATACCCAGCTCAAGCAAGACATCGTCAGGCATGCCTTTAATAAAGGCGACATCATTTCGTGCAATACCTTCGGCATACTCCTCGCGCGGATCAATCACTATCACCTCAAAGTCTGAGGCTAATGCAAAGTCTGCTGTATACAGTGATAGCTGACCAGCACCAATCAGTACCATGCGCCAGCGTGGTCCATAGGTAGTGCGCATGACCTTCTCATTGCAGAAGAAAAGATCGTTTCGATCACCATCTTCCAATGTGGACTTGCCAGTTAAAAGATCAACGCTGCGCAGGGTAATTTGCTGTGATGAGATGGCATTGAGGAGCTTTTCTAGAACCGCCAGCTCAGGTTTTGGTTCTATGAGTAATCTGAGGGTGCCGCCACAAGGAATGCCAAAACGAGCTGCCTCTTGTTGACTGACGCCATAAACAACCATTTCAGGTATGTTACGCGTCAGAATCTCCGTCTGTACGCGGCGGATAAGATCATCCTCAACGCAACCGCCAGATACTGATCCTGCAACTTGCCCGTCCTGACGAATGGCTAGCCAAGAACCCACCGGCCTTGGTGCGGAGCCCCAGGTTTGTACAACTGTGGCAATCGCTACTGGATGACCGGCCTTAAGCCAGTCAACAGCGGACTTGAGAACGCTTAAATCGGTGCTGTTCATGCTTTATCTTTTGTTTTTGAAATATCTATTTATTATCACCCTAATGAACACACTAGGAATATCCCCCAACGCATCGATTCGTTTAGCAGTCTTATTGCTTGCGGCTGGCGAGGGTAGCCGCTTGGGATCTCATCCTAAAGCGCTTCTTAAAAGAGATGGCCAGTCGCTTTTAAGGCGGTTTTGCACTGCCTTGGTGACATTTGAGCCGGTTCAATTTGTTGTGGTGACAGGCTTTCATGCGGACCTCATTGAGAATGAGATTGATTCCATCCAACAAGTCTCACCATTTCCCATTACCGTCGTTAGAAATTTATCCTCAAAAGATGGTCAGGCAACATCCGTGCGCTTGGGCCTTGAATCCTTGCAAGGTCAATACGATGTGCTGTTGGTGGCACTATCTGATCAACCTGGGATTGGATCACCAGAAGTGCAAGCCTTGCTTGATGAGTATTCTCATAAAGAGAAAGATCAGGAAGTGATTTTGCCAATCGTTGATAACAGGAGAGGTAATCCTGTTTTATTTTCCTATGCCGCTATCAACGATATTTTGGCTATTCCAGACATGGTATGCCGCCCATACATGGACAAGCACCCAGAACTACTGAGGTTAATGCAAACAGAGCTTCAAGGATTTGTGCTGGATGTCGACACCTTTGAAGACATCCAACGAGAAAAGCTCACATTGAGCTGATTTTTAAATCTCAGCAATCAACTCAATTTCAACGCAAGCCCCCAAAGGAATTTGCGCTACACCAAAGGCACTGCGTGCATGCTTACCAGCATCACCAAAGACTTCAAAAAGTAACTCTGAGCAGCCATTAATCACTAAGTGTTGCTCGGTGTATTCAGATGTCGAGTTCACGAGCCCCATGACTTTGACAATGCGCTTTACTTTGTCTAGTGAACCAAGATGACTCTGCAATGTGGAGATCAAATCAATTGCGATAGATCTAGCTGCAGCTTTACCAGTTACAGTATTCATGTCCACGCCCAATTTTCCAACCCATGGCTTGCCGTCCCGCTTAGCAATATGACCGGATAAAAATACCGTGTTGCCTGTGGTAGCAGCCATAACATAGGCAGCAGCAGGGGGTCCTGGTGGTGGCAGGTCAATTCCAAGGGATTTTAAGCGATCGCTAATATTGGTAGTCATATGGTTTCTCTAGGGATAAATATACGTTTGAAATGAATGACTTGATCTTACTTTGAAAGTTGGCGCATGGCACTTTCTAAGCCATTCAATGTAACTGGATACATCCTATCTTTCATGAGTTTTTGCATAATATCGATCGATTGACGATATTGCCAGACCGATTCAGGTTCGGGGTTAAGCCAGGCAAAATGAGGGAAGTGATCAATCAGGCGATTGACCCAGGTTGCCCCGGCTTCTGGGTTGTTGTATTCAACGGAACCGTTTGGGCTCAAAATTTCATAGGGCGACATCGTGGCGTCTCCCACAAAAATAAGCTTGTATTCAGGACCATATTTATTGATGATGTCTTGAGTTTTTGTAACTTGATCACGACGTCGACGATTGCTCTGCCACAAATTCTCGTACACGCAGTTATGAAAGTAATAATGCTCAAGGTGTTTAAATTCTGTTTTGGCAGCAGAGAAGAGCTCTGCAATCCTTTGAATGTGATCATCCATCGAACCACCCACATCCATTAGCAATAATACTTTTACTTGGTTGTGACGCTCAGGCCGCATTTGGATATCAAGCATGCCAGCATTGGCAGCGGTTGAATGTATCGTTTTGTCTAAGTCCAACTCTAGATGAGAGCCTTCTCTAGCAAAGCGTCTGAGTCTGCGTAATGCCAATTTGATATTGCGTGTACCCAAGGCGAGATCGCTGTCATAGTCTTTAAATTCTCGTGCTTCCCAGACTTTGATTGCGGTGCGATTGCCGGCACTTTCTCCGCCAATCCGAATACCTTCAGGGTGATAGTCACTATGACCAAAGGGGGACGAGCCACCTGCGCCAATCCACTTTTTGCCACCACCATGCCATTCCTTTTGTTCTTTCATGAGCTCTTCAAGACGTTTTTGCAGCGCCTCTGGTCCGCCCAGCTTCTTTAGTGCTGCTTTTTCTTCATCAGTCAATACGCGTTGGAGTTTTTTCTCTAACCAGTCGAGTGGAATATCTGGCTGGAGCGCAATAATTTGCTCGATACCATTGAAGTAGGCGCCAAAGACTTGATCAAAGCGATCAAAGTACTGTTCATCCTTGACCAGAGTCATTTTGGCCAATTGGTAAAAATCATCAATGGAAGGCTCAATCACACCAGACTTGAGCGCCTCAAGTAGTGTCAAAAATTCTCTTACTGACACCGGCACTTTGGCATCCTTCAAATTGAGGAAAAATTGAATCAGCATCTAAATGAGTGGGTGATCTAGCGATTAGCGATGATTGCGATTCATCATGACTAATCGTTCAAAGAGGTGAACATCTTGTTCGTTCTTCAGCAGAGCTCCATGCAAAGGCGGCACCACAATCTTTTCATCAGAGCTATAGAGGGCTTCGGCTGGGATATCTTCGGCCAAGAGAAGCTTTAACCAGTCAATCAATTCAGAAGTAGAAGGCTTTTTCTTAAGGCCCGGCAGGGCTCTGATTTGATAAAACGATTTGAGGGCTGCATCAAGTAGGCCTTGCTTAATGTTAGGGTGATGTACGTCCACAATACTTTGCATCGTGCCCGCATCCGGGAAAGAAATGTAATGAAAGAAGCAGCGACGCAAAAATGCGTCCGGCAATTCTTTTTCATTGTTCGAGGTGATGATGACAAGAGGGCGGTGCTTTGCTTTGATCAGTTCACGAGTTTCATAAACATAAAACTCCATGCGGTCAATTTCGCGCAGCAGATCATTTGGAAACTCAATATCGGCTTTGTCAATTTCATCAATGAGTAGTACGGTAGGCTCGTTCGCTTCAAACGCTTGCCATAAGACACCCTTAACAATGTAGTTACGAATGTCATTTACTTTTTCATCACCC
Source organism: Polynucleobacter finlandensis (assembly GCF_018881755.1). Classification (GTDB taxonomy): domain Bacteria; phylum Pseudomonadota; class Gammaproteobacteria; order Burkholderiales; family Burkholderiaceae; genus Polynucleobacter; species Polynucleobacter finlandensis. The sequence goes on from NZ_JACVPS010000006.1 coordinate 85,330, forward strand.
AACTGAGAATCGCGCAGACGACTAACAGCATCGTATTCATAGAGACCTTGTTGGGCCTTGGTGGTAGATTTGATATGCCATTGCAACAAGGGCATCTTCAGGGCAGCCGCGACTTCTTCTGCCAGCATCGTTTTGCCGGTTCCCGGTTCGCCTTTGATTAAAAGGGGGCGCTGTAAAGTAATCGCCGCATTAACAGCTAGTTTTAGATCGTCGGTGGCCACATAAGTTTGGGAGCCATCAAAGCGAGATTTATTCTGGGTCATATCGTGTTAAAAGTCCTTTATTGAGCGCCTCAGTATAGGTAAAAGGGAGGTAATTATCAGCGTTTTTGCCAATTTTTAGTGCTTATAAGACGGTTTTGCCTTCTCTCCGCTATACTTCCACAACTTGTTCTGGATCAAACCGATTAAATAGTGATTTTTATGAAAAAACTCTTCACTCTCTCCCAATTAGCCGCTTGCGCTATTTTGGCATTTGCTGGATTTTCAGCCCAGGCTGCCGATGTTCAGGGTTCAGCCGATGCGGGCAAAGGTAAGGTTTGGCTTTGTATTGGTTGCCATTCCATTCCTGACTACCGTGCTGACTATCCTCTGGTTTATAAGGTTCCAATGATTGGTGGCCAAAACGGCGCCTATATTGCTACCGCATTGTCTGAGTACAAAAAAGGCGAAAGAAAGCATCCAACGATGCGCGCGATTGCCACGAGCTTATCTGATCAAGATATGGCTGATATCGGCGAATACTATGCTGCGCAGACTGCCACCTCACCTAATAACCCATTGAAGTGATATTTAGAGACCTGTTTATGAAAGTCACACTATTTACCGCCGTTTTATTGTCTAGCATTGGTTTGGCGAATGCCGCTAACCTGGATAAAGGCCAAGCCCTGGTTGAGAAGGCCAATTGTGCTTCTTGTCATGGCGCCGGCTTAAATGCACCAATCTTGCCGGTCTATCCTAAGTTAGCCGGCCAACATGCTGACTATCTCTACTATGCTTTGCATGCCTATCAAGTAGGTAATGGCAATGCTCAGTATGGCCGTAGCAATGCAGTGATGTCATCACAGGTTCAGGCTTTCTCTGATGCTGACTTACGTGATATCGCTGCTTATGTTTCTTCTTTGCCAGGAAATTTCGTCGTTAAGAAATAAGCCCTCTGCGCAAAATGTTAAAGGCCTAGTTTTCTAGGCCTTTTTCTTTTTTAAGGTTGATTGATTACTTTGCTGCTTCTAGGCCTCGTGCTAGGTGTTTTCGCATGGCGGCTTCAGCGGCCGTTGGATCGCGCTTTAGGATGGCCTGCAGGATTTCTCGATGCTCAAGGAGGGAGTTTTGAAGCCGTCCAGTGCGTGTCAGGGAGTCGCGACGTTGGAGTTTTAGTACTTTCCTGAGGTCTGCTATGACCCCATTCATCCAAGTATTACTTGCAATATCTTGTATAAGCTCATGAAATTTAACGTTAATTTCAAAAAATTGCTCTACATCCCGATCTGCGGCTGCTTTTTCAAGGCGGTGATGTAAGTCATCCAATAGATTTAATTCTTCCTCAGTCGCTTTAGAGGCTGTTTCTTTCGCTGCCTGGCCCTCTAGCAAGGAGAGGACAGTAAAAATTTGCTCTAAATCACGCCTATCAACCTCGGTTACATAGGCGCCACGATTCATTTTGGTGGTTACTAGGCCTTCTGAAGCCAATACTTTGATCGCCTCACGCATTGGGGTTCTGCTGATGCCGAACTGTTGAGCCAGGCTTTGCTCGTCTAACCAGCTGCCTGGCGCCAGTTCATGGGCAAATATCTGTGCCCGAAGGCGTTCTGCCACGTCTTCGTATAAGGGGCGATTAATTAGTTTTGTATTCATAATTATGTATACAGTATCTAGACAAATACAAAAAAGTCAAGCAGAATAGGCGTATTAATGTTGCATAAGAGCAATAAAGCCAACTGGGAGTGCTTTATGAGTAGCAATGAAAAAAAATCTGCGTCAACTACTTGGCCAAGTGTGTCAGAAAGTAATTTGGATGACTGGAAGAAATCAGCACAAAAATCTGCACCCAACGGTAACGTCAATGAATTAGGTTGGAAAACCCCTGACGGTATTCACTTAAAAGCACTTTACACATCTGCGGACACAGATGGTTTGCAATATGCAAACTCATTGCCAGGCTTTGAGCCATTTGTGCGTGGACCACAAGCCACAATGTATTCAGTTCGCCCTTGGACGATTCGTCAGTACGCTGGCTTTTCTACGGCCGAAGAATCCAATGCCTTTTATCGCAAAGCACTTGATGCAGGTGGTCAAGGCGTTTCAGTTGCATTTGATTTGGCAACACATCGCGGCTATGACTCCGATCATCCGCGCGTAACGGGTGACGTTGGTAAGGCTGGTGTGGCAATTGATTCTGTTGAAGATATGAAGATTTTGTTTGATGGCATTCCATTGGACAAAGTTTCCGTATCGATGACGATGAATGGTGCCGTGCTGCCGGTCTTGGCTGGTTACATTGTTGCGGGTGAGGAGCAGGGCGTAAAGCAAGAACTTCTCTCTGGAACGATTCAGAATGACATTCTGAAAGAGTTTATGGTGCGTAACACCTATATTTACCCACCAGAGCCTTCCATGCGCATCATTGGCGACATTATTGAGTACACCGCTAAGCATATGCCAAAGTTCAACTCGATTTCGATTTCGGGTTATCACATTCAAGAAGCTGGTGCCAATCAAGTCTTGGAATTAGCTTTCACGCTGGCTGATGGGAAAGAGTACGTTAAAACGGCATTGGCCAAAGGCCTTGATGTGGATGGCTTTGCGGGTCGCCTCTCATTCTTCTTTGCAATGGGCATGAACTTTTATCTAGAGGTTGCTAAATTGCGCGCTGCCCGACTACTGTGGTGGCGCATCATGAAGGCCTTCGACCCGCAGAATCCAAAGTCACTGATGTTGCGCACGCATTGCCAAACATCTGGCTGGTCTCTAACAGAGCAAGACCCATACAACAACGTTGTACGCACCACGATCGAAGCAATGTCCGCGATATTTGGGGGCACCCAATCTTTGCATACCAATTCATTTGATGAAGCCATTGCTTTGCCATCTGAATTCTCAAGTCGCATTGCCCGCAATACGCAACTCATTATTCAAGAAGAAACCCATATTACTAGTGTGATTGATCCATGGGCTGGTTCTTACATGATGGAGAACTTGACACAAGAGATGGCCGATAAAGCTTGGGAAATTATTCAAGAAGTAGATGGTATGGGTGGCATGACTAAGGCGGTGGAGAGTGGTTGGGCTAAGCTCAAAATTGAAGCTGCTGCTGCCGAGAAACAGGCGAAGATTGATTCTGGATCTGACGTGATTGTTGGCGTCAATAAATACAAGCTTGCTAAAGAAGATTTAGTTGATGTGCGCATGATTGATAACGATCAAGTTCGCGATAGTCAAATTGCACGCTTAAATACGATTAAAGCGAAGCGCGATAGCAAGCAAGTAGAAGCTGCATTAGATGCATTAACAAAGGCTGCAGAAGAAAACACTGGAAACTTGCTCGAATTGGCAGTCAATGCCATTCGCTTGCGCGCTACCGTTGGTGAAGTTTCTGATGCATTGGAAAAAGTTTACGGGCGCCATCGCGCCGATACTCAAAAGGTGACCGGTGTGTATGCAGCTGCCTATGACTCAGCCGAAGGCTGGGAAAAACTCAAAGTAGAAATTGCTGACTTTGCCAAAGACTTTGGACGTCGTCCTCGAGTCATGATTGCCAAGTTGGGTCAAGATGGCCATGACCGCGGAGCTAAAGTAGTTGCTACTGCGTATGCCGATCTTGGGTTTGACGTCGATATCGGACCATTGTTCCAAACTCCAGAAGAGTGTGCACGCCAGGCGATTGAAAATGACGTTCATGCTCTGGGGGTTTCTACCTTAGCTGCTGGTCATAAGACCTTAGTTCCGGCAATCATTGCAGAATTGAAGAAGCAAGGCGCTGATGACATCATCGTTTTCGTTGGTGGCGTCATCCCTCGTCAGGATTATGAATTCCTCTATGAATCTGGCGTGAAGGGAATCTATGGCCCAGGCACTCCAATTCCGGCATCAGCAAAAGATGTGCTTGAGCAGATTCGTAAATCTGTAAAGCCGACTTAAGTTCGGATCGCTGAGCATGCTAAACGCCGCCGATCAGACTTTAGTAAGTGATCTTACCGGCGCACCCTCGTCAGCGCAACGTCGTGCTTTAGCTAAGATTATTACCCTGCTTGAGTCGACGCGTTTAGACCATCGTAAGCGTGCAGATGAAGTTCTGAATACTTTGCTTCCTAAAACGGGTAAATCGTTTCGCTTGGGTATCTCTGGCGTACCCGGTGTCGGTAAGTCAACTTTAATTGAGACCTTGGGTCTCTACCTGATAGAAAAAGGTCACAGGGTTGCCGTATTGGCTATTGATCCATCTTCGACTCTATCTGGCGGATCCATATTGGGTGACAAGACGCGGATGGAGCGTTTATCTGTTCTTGACGCTGCCTTTATACGGCCAAGTCCCTCATCTGGAACTTTAGGTGGCGTAGCTGAAAAAACGCGTGAAGCCATGCTGGTAGCAGAGGCCGCTGGATTTGATGTGGTCATTATTGAGACGGTTGGTGTAGGGCAGAGCGAAATCGCGGTTGCAGGGATGACCGATATGTTTTTGTTATTGCAACTCCCCAATGCTGGTGACGATCTTCAGGCAATTAAAAAAGGTGTCATGGAAATCGCTGATTTGATTGTCATCAACAAGGCCGACATCGACCCGGATGCCGCCATGCGCGCGCAATTATTTATTAGCAGCTCATTGCGTTTATTGGGTTTCCAGGGAAACCCTGATCATGCTTCCCACGATCAGGATTATTGGCATCCAGTAGTCCAGTGTATGAGCGCTCTACAAGGCGCTGGCATCCCAGAACTTTGGGAAAAAATTCTTCAATATCAAAAATTACAAAATGCGAATGGCTTGCTACAAGCGCGACGCAAGCAACAATCAGGCTCTTGGATGTGGGATCGGATTGGCGCAGGCTTAAAAAATGCTTTTCAGAATCATCCAGCAGTACAAGAACTATTGCCCAGCTTGAGCGCTGAGGTGAATCAAGGAACCATGGCCGCTTCTGTTGCTGCGAGACGTTTACTCGAAGCAATGGGGCATGAATTTTTCTAAGGAGTCAGCATGAAGGACATTATTCAACAGCTTGAAGCTAAGCGCGAACTTGCCAGATTAGGTGGTGGGCAAAAGCGTATTCAGGCGCAACACTCAAAAGGGAAGCTCACTGCCCGAGAGCGTATTGAGCTCTTGCTAGACGCAGGCACATTTGAAGAGTGGGATATGTTTGTTGAGCACCGCTGCCATGATTTTGGGATGGCTGATCAAACTGTTCCAGGCGATGGTGTTGTTACTGGCTACGGCATGATCAATGGCCGCCTGGTGTTTGTGTTTTCACAAGACTTCACTGTATTGGGTGGGTCCTTGTCTGAGGCCCATGCCGAGAAAATTTGCAAGATCATGGATCAGGCCCTCAAAGTTGGCGCACCCGTGATTGGTTTGAATGACTCTGGTGGTGCGCGTATTCAAGAAGGGGTGGCTTCATTAGGCGGATATGCAGAAATTTTCCAGCGTAACGTCACTGCTTCAGGAGTCATTCCGCAAATCTCTTTGATCATGGGACCTTCCGCTGGCGGTGCTGTGTACTCACCAGCGCTGACGGATTTCATCTTCATGGTGAAAGATAGTTCTTATATGTTTGTAACGGGTCCAGAGGTAGTCAAGACTGTTACGCATGAGGATGTGACTGCAGAAGAATTGGGTGGTGCCGTAACGCATTCCACAGTATCTGGCGTATGTGATTTGGCATTTGACAATGATGTTGATGCCATCATGATGCTGCGCCGTTTCTTCAATTACCTGCCATTATCCAATCGCGAAAAACCACCGATGATTCATGGTGCTATGCGCACAGAAGAGCCTGATTTTTCATTAGATACCTTGGTGCCTTCGAACCCAAATCAACCTTACGATATGAAAGAGTTGATTTCGAAGATTGCGGATGATGGTGAGTTTTTTGAGCTTCAGCCCGATTATGCAAAAAATATCTTGATTGGCTTTGCTCGTATGGAAGGTCGTTCAATTGGTATCGTGGCCAACCAGCCTTTAGTGCTAGCGGGTTGCTTGGATATAAAAGCCTCCATTAAAGCCGCACGTTTTGTGCGATTCTGCGACGCTTTTAATATTCCAGTAGTGACATTAGTCGATGTTCCTGGGTTTATGCCTGGTACCGCTCAAGAGTACGGCGGCATTATTAAGCATGGCGCGAAATTGCTCTATGCCTATGCTGATTGCACAGTACCTAAGGTGACTTTGATTACCCGTAAGGCTTACGGCGGAGCCTATGACGTGATGGCCTCTAAGCATTTGCGAGGAGACGTCAACTTCGCTTGGCCTTCTGCAGAAATTGCAGTAATGGGCCCTAAGGGCGCCGTAGAAATTATCTTCCGCGAAGAAAAATCTGACCCTGAAAAAATTACTGCTCGTGAAGCAGAGTACAAAGCCAAGTTTGCAAACCCTTTTGTGGCAGGTCGTCGTGGCTATATTGACGACGTTATCTTGCCGCATGAAACCCGTAAACGTATTTCACGCTCTTTGGCAATGTTGAAAGATAAAGAATTGAAGAATCCTGCTCGTAAACACGGCAACATTCCTCTTTAAGGCGCCAAATAATCATGACTACGAAAATGTTTAAGAAAATTTTGATTGCTAACCGCGGTGAGATTGCTTGCCGTGTAATGAAAACCGCCAAGAAGATGGGCATCAAAACGGTGGCGGTTTATTCCGAAGCAGATAAAGAAGCTCGGCACGTGCAAATGGCCGATGAGGCTGTGTGTATTGGGCCAGCACCTTCACGCGAGTCTTATTTGTTGATGGAGCGAATCATTCAGGCTTGTAAAGATACCGGCGCTGAAGCGGTCCATCCTGGCTATGGCTTCTTATCTGAGAATGAGCAATTCGCTAAACGCTGCGAAGAAGAGGGCATTGTCTTCATTGGCCCAAAACACCAGTCCATTGCAGCGATGGGTGACAAGATTGCCTCGAAAAAACTTGCTCTAGCAGCTAAGGTTAATACCATCCCTGGCCACAATGAGGCGATTGCTACGACAGAAGAGGCCGTGAAGATTGCCCAAGGTATTGGGTATCCAGTCATGATTAAAGCATCTGCTGGCGGTGGTGGTAAAGGTTTGCGTGTTGCATTTAACGATAAAGAAGCTGCTGAAGGCTTTGCTGCTTGCAAAACTGAGGCCATGAATAGCTTCGGTGATGATCGAATTTTTATTGAGAAGTTTGTTGAAGGACCTCGCCATATTGAGATTCAGGTTCTTGGCGATGCTCATGGGAATGTTGTTTATCTCAATGAGCGTGATTGCTCCATTCAGCGTCGTCACCAGAAGGTGATTGAAGAGGCACCATCACCCTTTATTGATCCCGCTACCCGTAAAGCGATGGGTGAGCAAGCAGTGGCCCTAGCGAAGGCGGTGGACTATCAATCTGCAGGCACCGTTGAATTTGTCGTTGGAAAAGACAAGTCTTTCTATTTTCTGGAGATGAATACCCGTCTACAAGTTGAGCACCCTGTCACCGAAAACATTACGGGGCTTGACCTCGTTGAGCAGATGATTCGGGTTGCTGCTGGTGAAAAACTGTCATTCAAGCAGGAAGATGTAAAGCTGAATGGCTGGTCCATGGAATGTCGTATTAATGCGGATGACCCATTCCGTAATTTCTTGCCTTCAATAGGGCGCTTAGTGAAATATCGTCCACCAGAAGAGGTGGGAGGTGTACGTGTTGATACAGGCGTTTATGAGGGTGGTGAGATCCCGATGTATTACGACTCCATGATTGCTAAGCTCATTGTTCACGGCAAGGATCGTAATGAAGCGATTGAAAAAATGCGCTCAGCTTTGAATGATTTTGTGATTCGCGGTATTCATTCAAACATTCCATTTCAGGCTGCTTTATTACAGCACCCACGCTTTGTGGCTGGCGATTTCACCACTGGATTTATTGTTGAAGAATATCCGGATGGCTTTAAGACAGACTCCGTTCAACCGCTTGACCCAAGACGTCTAGCCGCCTTGGCTGCATTTATGCGTTACCGCTATCTTGAGCACATCAAGATGATTGATGGTCAGTTAGTCGGCCATGAAATGACCATTGCAAAGCAGTTTGTAGTGGTAACGGGCGCACGTGTGGGCTCTAAAGATGACCCGATTGAAATTCCAATTCGGGTTGAGCTAAAAGATTCCACTTACTCCGTATATATTGATGATGCAGCTGGTGTGAGTCGTTATGACATCGTCAGCAACTGGCGTCCAGGCGAAATTTGCTTGCGCGCTACGATTAATGGCACCAGCAAGATTACCGCTCAAGTGGAGCGTCGTGGCGTGAAATATTTCCTAGTGCTAGACGGTGCCCAATACGAATGTATGGTCCTCAGTCATTTAGGTGCCGAGCTTCAGCGCCGTATGCCTGTCAAAGTTCCACCCGATACATCAAAATTGGTAATGTCACCAATGCCAGGACTGCTTACCAACATCTCCGTAAAAGTAGGCGAGACTGTGACAGCTGGCCAGAAATTGGCTGCGATTGAGGCGATGAAGATGGAAAATACCTTAACGGCAGCCCAAGACGGGGTGGTTGCAGAAATCTGTGCGAAAGTGGGCGAAAGTTTAGCGGTTGATCAATTGATCATTCGCTTCGAATAGGAAACGTATGTCTAAGCCATTTAAGATTTTGGGTATTCAGCAAATCGCTATAGGGGGCGAGGATAAAGATCGCCTTCGCAAACTTTGGGTTGATCTGTTGGGCTTCCAATACAAGAGTACTTTTGTATCGGAGCGTGAGAATGTCGATGAAGACATTTGTGCGATTGGCTCAGGTGCGCATGAGATTGAAGTGGATTTAATGCAGCCACTCGACAGCAATAAAAAGCCTGCTGTACATCAAACTCCTTTAAACCATGTTGGTTTATGGGTGGACGATTTACCTAAAGCTGTTGAATGGCTTAGTGCTAATGGCCTACGTTTTGCTCCTGGCGGTATTCGCCGTGGTGCAGGTGGTCATGACATTACCTTTGTTCACCCCAAAGGAAATGATGAGTTTCCCTTTTCAGGCGAGGGCGTATTGATCGAGCTAGTTCAAGCTCCGCCCGAAGTGATTTCTGCCTTAAGTTGATAGAAACCTCCCATTGACCCGCATACTGGCTATCGATACCTCATCAGCTTGGTGTTCTGTCGCCTTGTCTATTGATGATGAAAGTCCGGCATTCCTGCATCAAAAAGTTTCTGCAGGTGCAAGCCAGCTTTTGTTGCCATGGATTGAGCAATTACTGAATGCCGCAAAGATTAACTTGTCTTCACTGGATGCGATTGCGATTGGTGTCGGGCCTGGCGCCTTCACTGGGGTGCGGCTTGGCCTTGCTTCAGTTCAGGGTTTGGCAGTTGCTACCAAGCTCCCTGTGTTACCGGTTATCAGCCTTGACGCCATTTCCGCCGAGCTCATTAAGGAGCCAGCCTTTCTAGCGGCAGCGCCAAAGAGATTTCTCGTAGCCATTGATGCTCGCATGAATGAAGTGTATTGGGCTCACTATGAAACTACCCCTTCAGGCTTGCCTATGCGACTTGGTGAAGTGGCTTTAACTTCGCCAGAAAATATCGTATTGGATGATATTGAGTTCGTTGCTGGCAGTGCCATTAATGAATACGGCGATCGATTATTTGCGCGCTCAAAAAATGTATTCTTAAAAACGCAACTTGACCCTGAAATTAGCATCAGCGCACTTGGTGTCCTTGCCTGTGCGAAGGTATCGTGGTGCGCTGGTCTTGCACAAGATATCCATCAGTTAGAACCGGTATATGTTCGCAATAAGGTTGCCTTCACCGCTGAAGAACGTAAGCAAGCTAACATCTGAGTATGACTAAAGAATTACACGCAAAGGAGTCTATCCAAGAGGGCATTGCTGAGCTTTCTTTTTTGCCAATGCTGCCTGCTGATTTAGATGAAGTTCTGGCTATCGAGGCGGTTTCTCATATCCATCCATGGACTCGAGGGAATTTTTCAGACTCTTTGACTGCTGGTCATTGGGCTTATTGCATACGCCCGCAACTAGATCAGGCGATTAAAGGCTCATATCTTGATCCACAAGTCTTGTGGGCTTACTGCATTCTATTTCCCGCAGTAGATGAGTTACATCTGCTCAATATCACGGTTTCTCCAAAATTACGCAGACTAGGCCTTGCGGCTCGAATGATGAATGCCATTGAAGCTGTAGCGGTTCAACAGCAGATGCCACGCATTATCCTGGAAGTCAGGCCATCTAATTCTGCGGCGGTCAATTTGTACCAATCTATTGGCTATGAACAGATTGGTACAAGAAAAAATTATTACCCCGCAAATCCACAAACCGGTTTACGTGAAGACGCAGCAGTAATGGCTAAATCGATTAAGCTAGAGCCATGAACAGATCCACGAACGCTATTTTTCTAAAAGAAATGGGTATTGCTGAATGGGCTTCTCGAGATACAGTTGCGGCAGCACGAAGCACAGAAGTTACTGCTAGCAATACTCAAGAGGTTCAAGCAAACGCTGCGCCAGAGAAGGCCTCTTATGGCACTTGGTGGTTTTTTGGTAATAAACCCCAAGGCGATGCTGAAGTGTTGTTTCAAAATGCCATTCGAGTGCTGGGCTTGTCACCAAGCGAATGGTCTTGGATAAATCCATCGGATAATTTAAACGCCTTAGAAATTCCTGAAAACGGCTTGCCTACTATTGCTTTTGCATTTGGTGGTCCTGCAGCCCAAAAGCTAAGCGGTGAGCGAGATCCGCTGCCGGAACTAAGAGAAACTGTGCTGGCTCTCAAATGCGATCTTGCTGAAGAGATTCCGTTGATTGCTTCTTTTGATTTGGCTCAGTTACTTTCTAGGCCTAAGGATAAGTCCTTGCTGTGGCAAGATTTGCTCTTGGCTAAATCCGTCTTACAAAATATTTAATCTAACAACGCACTGAAATTTTAGTGTTTATGTTCGCCGATAAGGTGCATAGAGTCATATTCTGCTTGGTTCGCAGCATGACGCTTAATCACCATCCACATAATCAAGCTCACTGCAATGCCGAAGCCAATAATCACATATTGAACAGAGGCATCTAGCCAAATCAGCAGTGAATACACTAATAGCATCACTAGCACAGAGATATTTTCATTGAAGTTTTGTACTGCAATGGAATGTCCTGCAGACATTAAAACGTGGCCACGATGTTGCAGAAGCGCATTCATTGGCACTACAAAATAACCAGCCAACCAGCCAACCAGAATTAATAAGAAGTACGCTGGAATTAAATTGAGATTGACTTGTAATTTGCCAACAGTCCACAAGACAGTATCGGGCAACATATCGGAGTTATAGACTGCCATAACGCAGACCACCAAACCCATTGCAATCCCATAAGGAAGCACGCTTAAGGAGTGACGCAATGGTACTCGCCAGGCTGCCCATACTGCACCTCCGGCAACGCCAACGGCGGAGATGGCTTGCAAGATAGCGCCTTGAGAGAGAGTCATATGCAAAGCAACTTGAGCCCATTTGATGACGATAAATTGCAAGGTCGCACCAGCACCCCAAAACAAGGTGGTAACCGCTAGGGAAATTTGACCAAGTCGATCGTTCCAGAGCGTCTTAAAGCAAACTGCAAAGTCTTTGACGAGTTCTATAGGATTGGTTTTCTGTGAAACATACCGAGCACCGGTATCTGGAATGCGTAGATTGATGAGGGCTGCAACGACATAAATCGTCATGATGATCATGATGGCCGATTCTGCTGGCGTATCAATACCGGTATCAAAGGCAGGTATATCGAAACTCAATAGACTTTGAGATACCGTGCTACTGATGAGTACGCCACCCAGTACTGTGCCCATGATGATTGAGCCAACCGTCAGCCCTTCAATCCAGCCATTGGCTGCTACCAGCTTCTCCGGGGGGAGCAATTCAGTCAAAATGCCATATTTAGCTGGGGAATACGCCGCAGCACCTAAACCGACAATGGCATAAGCAAATAAAGGGTGACTGCCAAATAGCATCACCACACAGCCAACAAACTTGATCGTATTGGTAATGAACATCACATTGCCTTTGGGGCGGGAATCTGCAAAGGCGCCGACAAAAGCTGCAAGAATGACGTAAGACAGCACAAAAAAGAGTTTGAGCAAAGGCGTCATCCAGGCCGGCGCGTTCAGCTGGGCCAAGAGGGCAATGGCTGCAATCAGTAGGGCGTTATCAGCAAGCGACGAAAAAAATTGCGCCGCCATAATGATGTAAAAACTACGGTTCATTCGTACAATCTAGTCATTAATACAATTAAAGCATGAAAGGAGGGGTGAATATGGGTCTTACAGATGATAGCTTGATTAATAGACCAATTTTGGCATCTATTCACACCGAGGCCTTTCGCCATAATTTAAACCGTGTTCGGGAGCTGGCTCCAGAGTCCAAAATCTGGTCTGTTATCAAGGCTAGATCTTATGGCCATGGTCTTGAAGCGGCTCTGAGGGGCTTGGAGTCAACTGATGGATTTGCGCTATTGGACATTCAGGATGCGCGCTGGTTGCGGGATAGGGGCTGGAAGGGTCGAATTTTATTATTAGAGGGTTTATTTCATCAAAATGAATTGGCTTTCGCGCAGGAACTAGCATGCGACTTAGTGGTGCATTGCGAGAACCAGATTCAATGGCTTGAAGATTTCCATTCGAAGGGCGCCAAACCTTTTAATGTTTTCCTCAAAATGAATAGCGGCATGAATCGCTTGGGATTAAACCCTGAGCTCTACAAGTTGGCCTTTCATCGTCTCCATGCTTTGGGTTGTCATATGCACCATATGACCCATTTTGCCAATGCCGATCAAGTTGATCAATCTCCTACGGTTGGCGCGCAGCTCGAATGTTTTAATGGGATGATTGCGGACATTGCGGCACCAACATCCTTAGCGAACTCTGCAGCCATACTATGGCATCGCAATGCTTTAGGAGATTGGGTTCGCCCAGGCATCATGTTGTACGGCGCTTCACCTACAGGAAGCTATCAAGATATTGAGCATGCTCATTTGCAGGCGGTAATGCATTTGCACAGCGAGATTATTGATATTCAAGAATTGCGGAAGGGGGATCGCGTTGGTTACGGCGGCCGCTACGAAGCACCAGAAGCGATGCGCATTGGAGTGGTTGCTTGTGGTTATGCAGATGGCTATCCACGTCAAGCAAAAGACGGTACACCGGTGTGGGTTGACGGTGGCGCCTCTGATGGCTCTGGGCTGATTTGTCCACTGGTGGGGCGTGTCTCAATGGATATGATGACGATTGATCTGCGTAATGCGCCTCAAGCGCATATTGGTAGTCGTGTCGAGCTATGGGGAGCTCAAGTTCCAGTGGATGATGTTGCGCAGATGAGCGGAACCATTGGCTACGAGCTTCTTTGTGCCGTGGCTCCACGAGTGGCCGTGGAAATAAAATAAATTATTTCTAGGGGCTTCTTAGGAATTACTTATTCCAGAGCTGCCACCACTTGCGCTCAGCTTTAGCGCGTTGACCAGTCAAGAGCATTTGACCATCGGGGAAATTCAACACTAAGACTCGCTTAGCATCATCGCTCAGATCCTTCATGCCCAATTTTTCGTAAGATTTCACCAAGATGTAAAGAGCCTCTTCGACCGCAGGCGCTCGATCGTAGTCACGAATCACCAGCTGGGCACGATTAGCAGACGCTAAATATGCGCCACGCTGATAGTAAAAGCGTGCCACGATGACATCTGCTTCTGCGAGTGAGTTAACGATATAGCGCATGCGGTCTAAAGAGTCAGGCGCATATTTACTATTTGGGAAGCGCTCAACAACAACCTTGAAAGATTCAAACGCTTCCTTAGCTGCTTTAGGATCGCGTTCGCTTAAATCTTGTCCAGTGAATTTTCCTAACCAACCCAGATCATCATTGAAGGTGATTAAGCCTTTTAAGTAATACGCGTAATCTAAGTTGGGGCTACCTTGAAAAAGTTTGATGAAGCGATCAATGGCGACTAAAGCTTGAGCTTGCTCTTGTGCTTTCCAGTAACAGTAAGCAGCATTGATCTGTGCTTGCTGTGAATAAGGCCCAAATGGGAAGCGTGCCTCTAACTTGTCAAAATATTTACCGCACTTAGCAAAGTCGGCATCGTTTAACTTAGCGTTCGCTTCAGAATAGAGTTTGGTTTCAGACCAAATATCGGTATCGTCCTTAGCTCCATCGCTACCAGCGCAACCACTTAGTAAAAGGATGGCGATACTGGAAACCAAAAAAAAGCTGAGCGTAAGAACTCTCAAAGACAGAGGGCTTTTATGCGCTAATGGCTCAATAGCAGCGGTAAGCCTTAAACTGGCGTCTGAAATAACATCTGACATAACTGAAAGGCCTTTTAAGCGTGGCATTGCCGCAAACTCCGGATTCGAATCCTATTGATTATATCGATGATGAGGATTTCATTGCCTTAGAAATCCCGCTTGATGTTAATGGTGAACGCCTAGACAAGGTTCTAGCTAGCTCTTTGCCTGATTACTCTCGTAATCGTTTGAAGTCCTGGGTAGAGGCTGGCGCAGTCACGGTTGATGGAAAGGTGACAAAAGCTCGCTATTTGCTCCGCGGTGGCGAGAGTATTAAGGTTTTTCCACAAGAAATGCCCGAGCAATTTGCCTTTAGTCCTGAAGACATCCCTTTAGAGGTGGTTTATGAGGATGAGTCAATCATTGTGGTGAATAAGCCTCCTGGCTTGGTGGTCCATCCTGCGGCTGGCAACTGGACGGGGACCTTATTAAATGCCCTTTTATTTCAGTATCCAGAGCTTAAAAACCTACCTAGGGCAGGCATAGTCCACCGTCTTGATAAAGACACCTCTGGCTTGATGGTGGTTGCTAGAACCGCCTTGGCTCAAACGGCGCTGGTTAGACAGCTCCAAGAACG
Source organism: Polynucleobacter finlandensis (assembly GCF_018881755.1). Lineage (GTDB taxonomy): Bacteria > Pseudomonadota > Gammaproteobacteria > Burkholderiales > Burkholderiaceae > Polynucleobacter > Polynucleobacter finlandensis. The sequence goes on from NZ_JACVPS010000006.1 coordinate 100,374, forward strand.
CACAGTAGGCAGGCGCTACTTGGCTTGGGTTTGGGGCGAAGCGCCCACTCAAGGCAAAGTATTGGCTTCTGTAGGGCGTGATCAACGGGACCGCTTAAAAATGGCAGCTGGTTCGGCGCATGGCAAGCCCGCAGCCACGATGTTTAGACGACTGGCCAAGGGGGCTTTTGAGGGTTCGGCCACGACTTTGCTGGAATGTCGTTTAGAGACCGGCCGCACACATCAAATTCGGGTACATCTCGAGTCTTTAGGTTTTCCGCTCTTGGGCGACCAGGTGTACCGGAAAAAAACTCCTGGCATTGCAAAATCCCTGCCTTTTGAGCGACAGGCTTTACATGCTTTTGCATTGAGTTTGGAGCACCCAGACACCTTAAAGACTATGACCTGGTTTAGGTTGCCACCTGAGGATTTAATGACTCTATTGAGCCAAGTTGGCATGAGTGCTGATGATCTTCCAAAAGAATCTGTTTTATTAGCTTCCTTAAATAGTGATTAAGAACAGTGGAAGTCCTAAAGCCTGACTGGCCAGTACCGCCAAACATTCATAGCCTGGTAACTACCCGTGATGGCGGCACTAGTCTTGCACCATTTTCATCCTTAAACCTAGGTGATCACGTGGGCGATGACGCCCGAGCCGTCAAGGCCAATCGCGCGATCTTAAGAGCCCAAATACCATCTGAGCCCATTTGGCTAGAGCAGGTACATGGCACTTTTGTCAGCACCCCAATGAACCGAAGGCGTTCGTCTGAGGATGCTATTCAAGCAGATGCTGCGGTGACCAATCAGGCCAATGAAGTGTTGGCGGTAATGACGGCTGATTGTTTACCAATATTTTTTAGCAATTTAGCGGGGGGTGTTATCGGTGTAGCCCATGCGGGTTGGCGAGGTTTATGTGCGGGTGTTTTAGAAAATACCGTGACCGAAATGCTCAAGCTCGATGCAGACATGACTCCAAACCAGATCATGGCGTGGATGGGTCCTGCTATTGGACCCGCAGCATTTGAAGTGGGAGAAGATGTTTATGCAGCCTTTTTAAGAGCGGGGATAGCATTTCCTAGTAATGCGTTTGTAGCTATCCCTGGTCGACCAGGTAAATATTTTGCAAATCTTTACCTATTGGCCCAATCTCGCCTATCTACTCTGGGTGTTGAGCAGATCTATGGTGGTAATTTTTGCACCGTCACCGATCAAAAACGTTTTTTCTCGCACCGCCGTGATGCGATCTCTGGTCGATTTGCCTCATTGATTTGGTTTACTCAGTAATCTTTCTATTCGATTCTTCGGGTTATTACTAGCTTAGCCATTGGGCTAGGGTTAGTGCGTATAACTCTATAGCGTTTATAGAAGGAGAATGTCTAAATTCAATTGAAGAGATTACTATGTTTGCAGGCACAAATATGGGCGCAGCACCGGCCTTAGCACCCCATCACATGGCGATGATTCCGCCAGACCGTTTAGCAGAAATTCAGAAAGAATATTTCACTGAGTTAGCACATCTTGCTACCAATCCAGAAGCGATTGAAGTTAAGGATCGCCGTTTTTCTGGAAAGGCTTGGCACTCCTCATGGAGTAAAACCATTGCCGCGACTTATTTGCTCAATGCAAAACATTTAATGGCCTTGGCCAAAGCAGTAGACACCGATGAAAAATCTCGGCAAAAGATTCTGTTCACTACCGAGCAGATGATTGATGCGCTCTCTCCATCAAACTTCATCGCCACCAATCCCGAAGTATTAGAAAATATCATTAGCTCGCAAGGGCAGTCCCTTCAGAATGGCATCGTTAATTTGTTGGCTGATATGAAAAAGGGCAAAGTTTCTCAAACAGATGAAACCGCTTTTGAGCTTGGTAAAAATATTGCCACTACCGAAGGTCAAGTGGTTTTCCGCTGTGAACTCTTTGAGCTGATTCAATACACGCCACTTACAGAGACTGTGTACGCGCGTCCATATTTAATGGTGCCACCGTGCATTAATAAGTACTACATCTTGGATTTACAGCCTGAGAACTCAGTTGTGCGCTACATGGTGGAGCAGGGCCATACAGTCTTTTTGGTTTCTTGGAAGAACCCTGATGACTCCATGAGCAAGGTGACCTGGGAAGATTACGTGGGCGATGGCGTCATTAAGGCGATTGAAGTGGCCAAAAACATTGGCGGCACAGATCAAATTAATATTCTGGGATTTTGCGTTGGTGGCACATTAGTCGCCTCTGCCTTGGCTGTCTTGGCTGCTAAAAAAGATAACTCTATTGCCAGCTTGACGCTACTAACAACGTTGTTGGATTTCACTAACACTGGGATCTTAGATGTCTTTATTGATGAGACGATGGTCAAGATGCGAGAAACCACTATTGGTGGTGAATCAGGCAAGTTCGGCATGATGTCTGGCTTAGATTTGGGTAATACTTTTTCTTTCCTGCGTCCAAACGACTTGGTGTGGAATTACGTTGTTGAGAATTACCTCAAAGGTAATTCACCGCCACCATTTGATCTGCTGTATTGGAATGGTGATTCCACCAATCTTCCTGGTGCGATGTACTGCTGGTACTTACGCCATACCTATTTACAGAATGATTTGGTGAAACCTGGCAAAGTCAGTTTATGTGGCCAGAAAATTGATTTGAGCAAAATTGATTGCCCAGCTTATATTTATGCATCTCAAGAAGATCATATTGTGCCGTGGCAATCAGCCTATCAATCTACGCAAATTCTGAGCGGCAAAAAACATTTTGTTCTTGGCGCCTCTGGACATATTGCAGGTGTGATTAATCCACCAGCAAAAAATAAACGGTATTACTTTGAAAACAGCAAGATTGCTAAGACAGCGGATGAGTGGCTTGCAGATGCAAAAGAGATTAAAGGCAGTTGGTGGCCTGACTATACAAAATGGCTTGCCCAGTTTGGTGGCGAAAAAATTGCTGCAAGAAAAGTATTTGGTAACTCGAAGTACAAGAAATTAGAAGCTGCACCTGGCAAGTATGTCAAAGAAAAATTAGGTCCAGCGGTTTAATTAAGCATAACAACAACAATTTTTTAAAAGGGGAAATCCATGTCTCAAAAAGTCGCATATGTAACTGGTGGTATGGGCGGTATCGGTACAGCTATTTGTCAACGTTTGGCTAAAGATGGCTTTAAAGTCATTGCAGGTTGTGGCCCAAATTCTCCACGTAAAGATCGCTGGATTGCAGAGCAAAAAGCAATTGGCTATGACTTTATTGCTTCAGAGGGTAATGTTTCTGACTGGGAAAGCACTGTTATCGCTTTTGAGAAGGTGAAGGCTGAAGTAGGCCGTGTGGATGTCTTAGTCAACAACGCCGGCATTACGCGTGATAGCGTATTTCGTAAGATGACGCCTGATGCATGGAAGGCTGTTATTGATACCAACCTCAATTCTTTATTCAACGTGACCAAACAGGTTATCGATGGCATGTGCGAGAACAATTGGGGCCGAATCATCAATATTTCCTCTGTGAATGGTCAAAAAGGTCAGTTTGGCCAAGCAAACTATTCCACAGCAAAAGCTGGTTTACATGGTTTCACCATGGCTTTGGCTCAAGAAGTCGCCACCAAGGGTGTTACTGTCAATACCGTTTCTCCAGGTTATATCGGCACAGATATGGTTAAGGCGATCCGCGAGGATGTCTTGGAAAAAATTGTCTCTGGTATTCCGGTAAAGCGTTTGGGAACTCCTGAAGAAATAGCCTCTATTTGCTGCTGGATTGCGTCTGTAGATGGTGGCTATGCCACTGGTGCTGACTTCTCCTTAAATGGCGGTATCCATACAGGCTAAAAATAGCCACTAGTAGTCCATAACATCGGCATATTTACCTTTTAATCAAACTAGGGATAAACTATGCCGATGTTGCGTTGCACTACATTGAATTAGGAAAAATATATGGTAGCCCGTTCCAAGCGAGTTGGTGAAGACCGTCTCATCAAGAAGTACCCCAATAGACGTCTTTATGACACTCAGACCAGCACATATGTCACTCTGTCTGACATTAAAGGTTTGGTTATGGGTGGAGAGCCATTCAAGGTCGTTGACGCCAAAACTGAAGATGATTTGACGCGCAATATTTTGCTGCAAATTATTTTGGAAGAAGAGGCTTGCGGTTCTCCAGTATTTTCAACCCAGATGCTTTCTCAAATTATTCGCTTTTATGGCAACTCAATGCAAGGCTTGATGGGAAATTACCTCGAGAAGACAATGCAATCTTTTGTTGATATTCACCATAAGTTGGGCGATCAATCAAAGGGCATGGGTGCTGGTAGCAGTCCTGAAGCTTGGGCGCAAATGTTAAATCTTCAAAACCCGCTGATGCAAGGGCTCATGGGTAACTACATGGACCAAAGCAAAGATCTCTTTGTGAAGATGCAAGAGCAAATGCAGGGCTCTCAAAATCTGTTCACAGGTTTTCCGTTTACCCAGCCAGCCGCTAAAGAAGAAAAAGAATAGTTGTGGCGGGTAAGGTAGGGTTTGTCTCCTTGGGTTGCCCCAAGGCTCTGGTGGATTCCGAATTAATTCTGACTCAATTGAGTGCGGAAGGTTATGAAACATCCAAAGATTATTCTGGCGCCGATCTTGTTGTGGTCAATACCTGCGGCTTTATTGATTCAGCGGTAGAAGAAAGTCTTTCTGCTATTGGTGAGGCTTTGGCTGAGAACGGCAGAGTGATTGTCACGGGCTGTCTTGGTGCTCGGAAAAATGCTGATGGAAGCGATCTCATTCAGAGTATTCACCCCAAAGTCCTTGCTGTCACTGGCCCCCACGCTACAGCTGAGGTGATGCAAGCCATTCATCAGTATCTCCCTAAGCCGCATGACCCCTTTACCGATTTGCTTCCTCCGATTGGTGTGAAGTTAACGCCTAAGCACTATGCTTACCTAAAGATTTCTGAAGGCTGCAATCATCGCTGTACTTTCTGCATTATTCCGAGCTTGCGTGGCGATTTGGTTTCTAGGCCAATTGGCGAGGTGCTACTCGAAGCAAAAAGATTGTTTGAGTCTGGCGTGAAAGAATTATTAGTCGTTTCTCAAGACACTAGCGCATATGGCGTTGATATTCAGTACCGCACCGGATTTTGGGATGGCAAACCGGTTAAGACGCGCATGTTTGATTTGGTGAACGCCTTAAATCAAATCGCTCGAGAACATCAAGCCTGGGTGAGACTGCATTATGTTTACCCATATCCCCATGTCGATGACATTCTGCCTTTGATGGCAGAGTTTTCTGAACACGGTTATGGTGTTCTACCTTATTTAGATATTCCATTGCAGCACGCTCATCCTGACGTCTTAAAAAGAATGAAACGTCCGGCCAGCGGTGAAAAGAATTTAGAGCGGATTCAGGCATGGCGAGCAGCCTGCCCCGATTTAGTGATTCGCAGCACCTTTATTGCTGGTTTCCCTGGTGAGACGGAAGTCGAATTTGACTATCTTTTAAATTTCCTAGATGAGGCGGAAATTGATCGTGCTGGTTGCTTCGCCTACTCGCCTGTTGATGGGGCAACTGCCAACCTCTTAGAAAAGCCGGTTCCGGATGCCATTCGCGAAGATCGTCGAGCCCGCTTTATGGCTAAGGCAGAAGAGATTTCCATTAAACGCCTTGAAAAGAAGGTCGGTAAACGCATTCAGGTGCTGATAGACCGGATTGACGCTGATGGTGGAATAGGGCGAACAGTTGGCGATGCCCCTGAAATTGACGGTTTGGTGAGGGTTTTGCCACCCAGCAAACCCTCCAAGCGCTATCGTGTAGGTGAATTTGTCCGTGCCACGGTGATTAGCTCCCAAGGGCATGACCTAATAGCCGAAACTTGAAATTCGCATAAAAATTGAGCTAGGATTACTAAATTTGCTCCAATTGGGGCTCTGCTAAGGGGATTGATATGAGTCGTGATGTCGTTGTATTAAGTGCGGTACGTTCCGCAATTGGCACCTTCAATGGTTCACTCAGTAGTTTTGAGCCTTCTGAACTCGGTGGCATTGTGATGAAAGAGGCGGTAGCCCGCTCTGGTGTAGATCCAGCTTTAATTAATTACGTAACTGTTGGAAATACTATTCCAACGGATAGCCGTTATGCCTATGTTGCACGCGTAGCCTCTATTCAGGCTGGCCTGCCAATGGAATCTGTTGCGATGGCTCTAAACCGTTTGTGCAGTTCTGGTTTGCAAGCCATTGTGTCTACTGCTCAACAAATCATGTTGGGCGACTGTGATTACGGTATTGGTGGTGGTGTTGAAGTGATGTCGCGTGGGATGTATGGCTCACCAGCAATGCGCAGTGGTGCACGTATGGGTGATACCAAGATGCTCGACTTGATGGTTGCCGTTCTCACCGATCCATTTGGCGTTGGTCATATGGGCGTTACCGCTGAGAACCTTGTAGAAAAATGGAAGTTAACACGCGATGAGCAAGATGCTTTAGCGGTTGAGTCTCATCGCCGTGCTGCTCATGCGATTAAAGAAGGTCGTTTTAAATCACAAATCGTTCCAATCACGATCAAGACTCGTAAGGGCGATATCGTGTTTGATACCGATGAGCATTGCAAGCCAGAAACAACCATGGAAACTTTGGCGAAGATGAAAGCAGTCTTCAAAAAAGAGGGTGGCAGCGTAACTGCTGGTAATGCATCTGGCATCAATGATGGCGCAGCCTTCTTTGTATTGGCTGATGCTGAAACCGCTAAAAAAGCAGGTCATAAGCCTATCGCTCGTTTGGTTTCTTACGCTGTTGCTGGTGTGCCAAACCACATCATGGGTGAAGGTCCTATTCCTGCGACGAAGATTGCTCTTGAACGTGCTGGACTGAAATTAGACCAAATCGATGTGATCGAATCTAATGAAGCCTTTGCTGCGCAAGCATTGGCCGTTACTAAAGGCTTGGGACTAGATCCGGCTAAGACAAACGTTAATGGTGGTGCGATAGCGTTAGGCCATCCAATTGGTTGCTCTGGTGCAGCGATTGCTACTAAAGCGATTCATGAGTTACATCGCGTAAATGGCAAATATGCTTTGGTCACGATGTGTATTGGTGGCGGACAGGGTATTGCTACGATTTTTGAGCGCCTGTAATCGAAATAGTTACTACGGATTGCTTAAGCTAAACGCTTAGGCAATCAAGAGTAAAGCAGCATCCAAGCCGACTCGGTCAAAAGCCGCGTCGGCTTTTTCTTTGACGATGGGTTTTGCTCTGTAGGCAATGCTGATGCCTGAGCCATGCATCATCGGTAGATCATTTGAGCCATCACCCATGGTAATTGCATGCGATTTAGTGCAATTCATGAGAGTGCATGCGCCATCTAGGTAGGCCGCTTTTGCTGCACCATCAACAATCTCACCAAGGACTTTGCCGGTGAGTTTGCCGTTGATGATTTCTAGGGTATTGGCTTGTGTTTGCTTGAAACCCAATTCTTTTTGAAGTTTCTCGGTAAAGAATGTAAAGCCACCAGAAACAAGTAAGGTATAGAGGCCGCGTTGATGGGCGCCTGCCAAAAGTTCCAAGGCGCCAGGGTTAGGGCGTAAACGTTCTTTATAGACCGAGTCCAATACATCGGCCGATACGCCAGCAAGCAGTGCAACGCGACGGCGCAAACTTTCTTTAAAGTCTTTGATCTCGCCCCGCATTGTTGCTTCGGTGATTTCTGAAACAGCAGCTTTCTTGCCGGTGAAGTCGGCGATCTCATCAATACATTCGATATTGATTAAGGTTGAATCCATATCCATTGCCAGAACCCTCACTTCTTGAGGTATGAATGCCGTGGACAAAAAGGCAAGGTCAGTACCATGTGTGGCAGCAATGTCACGCATGGCAACCCGTGCTTCTGGCATCAGCGTTTTGGAAGCCATCCATCGCTCAGAGAAATATCCTGATCGAGAGAGCATTGCTTGGCTGGACTGCAATTCGATACCGAGTACTTTGGCATGCTCAGAAAGCGCAGAGCCCAATCCCGGTGGGATAGGGCTATTTGCTAAGGAAACGAGTGTTACTGGCGAGGACATAGGTCAATCATAATCTGAGTGGCTGATTAATTGGCTTGTGCGGTAGTAAGCATAGCTGATTCGTTTAGGCTTCTGAGGATCTTTCGGATAAAGTCTAAGCGTTGCTCTAACTTCTCAAAATCACGCTCTTTTGGTGGCAATACCTTCAACTTATCTTGTCCATTGAGCTGAATATTTTTTGAGCTCTGAATCAGTTGAATGATCTTCATTGGATCTATGGGTGGATTCGGTATAAATTGAATTTGGATAGAGCTTGGGGTGGCGTCGATTTTCTTAATGCCAAATCCTGACATCTCCAAACGCAAGCGATGCGTCTCATAAAAAGATTTAGCTTGGTCTGGCAGGTCACCAAAGCGATCTATCAATTCTTCGCGTAAACCCATTAATTCTGAAAAATCAGTAGTACCAGCAAAACGCTTATACAGCGACAGACGCTCGTGGACATCGGGGCAATAGTCCTGAGGCAAGAGAGCGGGGACGCCTAAATTGACATCTGTTGTCGCTTGTAATGGTGATAAAAGGTCTGGCTCCTTACCGCTTCTTAAAGATTTAACAGCGCGATTCAACATTTCCGTATAGAGCTGGTAGCCAATCTCATGGATTTCACCAGACTGTTTATCGCCCAGAACTTCGCCTGCACCCCGAATTTCCAAATCATGCATTGCTAAATAGAAGCCAGAACCCAGTTCTTCCATCGCCTGAATTGCATTGAGACGTAACTGCGCTTGCTTGCTCAGAGCCTCAGGATCAGGCACTAGGAGGTAAGCGTAGGCTTGGTGATGTGAGCGGCCCACACGGCCACGAAGTTGATGGAGTTGAGCCAAGCCAAATTTATCTGCGCGGTGCATGATGATGGTGTTGGCTGTCGGTACATCAATGCCCGTTTCAATAATGGTCGTACATAGCAATATATTGGTACGCTGAGTAACGAACTCGCGCATCACAGATTCAAGTTCGCGCTCATGCATCTGTCCATGAGCTACGCTAATACTGGCTTCAGGAATAAGCTCTTGTAATGCATGCTTGCGATTTTGTATGGTTTCAACTTCATTGTGAAGAAAGTAAACCTGTCCACCACGTTTGATCTCACGAAGCACTGCTTCACGAATGACGCCATCACCCTCGCGGCGAACAAAAGTCTTAATTGCTAAACGCTTTTGCGGAGCAGTAGCAATAATAGAAAATTCGCGCAATCCTTCCATCGCCATTCCTAAGGTTCTTGGAATTGGTGTGGCCGTTAAAGTCAGAATATCCACTTCAGCGCGCAATGCTTTTAATGCATCCTTTTGGCGAACGCCAAAGCGATGTTCCTCATCAACAATCACCAGACCTAGGTTAGCAAATCGGGTCTCTTTTGATAGGAGTTTGTGTGTACCAATAATGATATCGGCATCTCCCTTAGCAATGGCTTCAAGAGCGGCGTTGATCTCTTTAGTGGTTTTAAAGCGAGAGAGCTCAACAATTCGTACTGGCCAATCAGCAAAGCGATCTTTCCACGTAGCAACGTGTTGTTCAGCTAGCAGAGTAGTTGGAGCCAGAATAGCAACTTGCTTACCGCCCATCACCGCTATGAAACTGGCGCGTAATGCCACTTCTGTTTTGCCAAAGCCCACATCACCACAAACTAAGCGATCCATTGGTGTTCCGCTAGTCATATCGCCAATCACTGCCGTAATCGCATTGGCTTGGTCGGGTGTTTCTTCAAAGCCAAAGCTTTCAGCAAACGCTTCATAGTCATGACTTGAATACTCAAAGGCATGACCTTTACGAATTGCACGCGCTGCGTAAAGGCTAAGTAACTCTGCTGCAGTGTCACGTATTTGTTGCGCAGCCTTACGCTTGGCTTTATCCCATTGACCAGATCCCAGTTGATGCAGTGGTGCGGAGTCAGGATCTGAGCCTGCATATCGTGTGACCATTTGTAATTGCTGTACTGGGACGTACAAGGTAGCTTCTCGCGCATAAACGAGGTGCAAGAACTCTTCAAAGATCGGCGCTTGTTTTGGTGGCGCTACATTGAGCAATACCAAACCTTGATAGCGGCCAATGCCGTGATCAGAATGAACTACAGGATCGCCAATTTTAAGCTCTGACAAATCTTTAAAGAGCATGTCAGGATCAGCGCTCTCGCTCGTTTTTCCTTTACGTCGTTGTCTTGCAGTCGAGGTAAATAATTCTGCCTCAGTGATAACGAGTAAATTTTCAGATGGCCAAGAAAAGCCATTAAAAAGCGATGCTGTAACCAAACCAAATAAGGATTCACTCTTTACAAAATCAGCAATACTCTCGAACCCCCCTGGTTTCAATGGATATAGAGGTTTACCATCCTGACCAGCGACAGCATTACTTTCATCAAGCAATTGGCGAATGGATTCTTTTCGACCAGCACTATCGCTGCAAACCAAAACACGAATTTTTTCTTGTGCAACCACATTGCGCAGGCGATGAATAGGATCAGCATCGCGTCGATGAACTGCAATATCAGGTACCGGCAAGAACTGGGGCGACTCGTTTGTATCTCGATTGAGAACTAAGCGTGCATTCGGTTTAAGTTGAATAAAGAACTCATCAGCATCAAGGAACAATTCTTTTGGCGGAAGAATGGGTCTATCGAGATCATGTTTTAAGAATTCATATCTTTGGACAGTGTCTTTCCAGAAGCCCTGGATGGATTCCTCGACATCCCCAATGCTAAGAAGCCAGACAGGATCGCCTGAACGTGGGAAGTAATCGAATAAATTGGAAGATTCATCGAAAAAGAGTGGGAGATATGATTCGATACCTGCACTCGGTATTCCTAAATTGGCGTCTTTGTAGATCGAACAGCGAGTTGGATCGCCTTCAAAGACCTCCCTCCAACGGCTTCGGAATGCTGTTCTAGAGTTGTCATCAAAGGGGAACTCATGACCAGGCAGTAGTCGCACCTCTTTGACTGGATACAAACTGCGTTGAGTATCAGGGTCAAAGGCACGGATTTGTTCAATTTCGTCACCAAATAAATCCAAGCGATAGGGCAGACTAGAGCCCATTGGAAATAAATCGATTAAGCCACCACGGATGCTGTATTCGCCAGGGCGCATCACGGCGCTGACGGGATCATAGCCAGCCTGTTGAAGTTGTAGCTTTAGGGCTGCTTCATTGAGCTTGTCACCCTGTCTAAAGAAGAAGGTATGCCCTGACAGGAACCCAGGAGGTCCGAGCCTCTGAAGGGCGGTTGTGACTGGTACGAGAACAATGTCACAGCTTCCATTGAGGAGTTCATATAAGGTGGCTAAGCGCTCAGAGACCAGATCTTGATGAGGTGAAAAGTGATCGTAGGGGAGAATTTCCCAGTCAGGCAAAAGCCTTGTCTTGAGTTGTGGTGCAAAGGCAGGAATTTCTTCTAGAAGACGCTGTGCATCTTGAGCATGGGCACAAAAAACCACCATGACAGAAAAATTACCCCGGTAGCGCAGGGCAGACTGGGCGATCAGGGCCGCATCCGCCGATCCAATCAGTCCCGAAAAGGTAAAGCGCTGCCCAGCCCGTGGAGCGGGTATGGGGGGTACTGGATTTAATGCATCAGACATCTGTGCTCATTATAGAATCAGGCATGAGTTCTGGAAATCAATCGCTACCGCAATGCCACGCTTTGCTGCCTACAGCAGGTACGGGTTCACGCCTGGGAGGAGATCTCCCAAAGCAGTTCCAGGAGCTTGCAGGCAGGCCAATGCTAGCTTATGCGATCGAGGCTTTTTGCCAGACTCCAGAAATACAGTCTGTTTGGGTGGGTGTTAATCCTGGGTTTATCGATAACCCTATTCTTGGCCGTTTGGTAGCAAGCGATACACCACTTCATTTTTTACCGACTGGTGGACCCACCAGACAAGAAACCGTTAGAAATACTTTGGCAGCGATGTTGAGCTCTGGTATTCCTGAATCGGATTGGGTGTTGGTTCATGATGCCGCTCGTCCTGGAATCTCAACTCACTTAATCCAAAAATTGATCAAGGCTGTAACGCCGTCCAATGGCGGAGGCCTTTTAGCTTTGCCTGTAGCCGATACCTTGAAGCTTGCCGATCTGAATTCTGCTCTTGCTGGTAGCTACGCGCATGTTGAGAAAACCATCTCTCGTAATCACCTATGGCAAGCCCAAACGCCACAGATGTTCCCGGTCAAGAAGTTACATGATGCACTGGAAGACGGCATTCGCATGGAGGCTGACATTACAGACGAGGCTAGCGCTATGGAACTAACCGGTTTAAAACCGCTGTTGGTTGAAGGTGCCATGCGCAACTTTAAAGTCACTCATCCAGCAGATTGGGAGTTGATGCATACACTTCTCCAGTCAGCTCGCCAGCCATCATAAAATCGCCAGAAGAACAAATTACCATGACAACTGCACCACACATCCCACAATTTCGCATCGGGCAGGGCTATGACGTGCATGCGTTAGTTGTAGGCCGAAAACTGATTTTGGGTGGTGTGCACATCCCATATGAAATGGGCTTATTAGGTCATTCTGATGCAGATGCCTTATTGCATGCGCTGACGGATGCATTGCTTGGCGCTGCAGGGTTAAACGACATCGGCCAACTGTTTCCAGATAATGATCCGCGCTACAAAGACATGGATAGTCGTATCTTGTTACGCGCTGCATTACAAAAAGTTCAAGCTGCTGGTTTTCATATCGGGAATGTCGATGCCACCATCATCTGTCAAAAGCCCAAGCTTGCAAACTTTTTACCAGAGATGGTTCATAACATCGCTGAGGATTTAGGCGTGACCGCAAGTCATGTCAATCTCAAGGCAAAAACCAATGAATCTCTTGGCCATCTTGGTAGAGGTGAGGGCATTGCGGTTCATGCCGTTGCCTTGCTGTACAAATCCTAATCTTTTTTACTTTTATATATGGAGTTATCTATGGCTATTAGTCAGAGCCTCGAGCAGAGTGCTTTATCTCAACTTTTCATTGATGCTCGCACGCACAACTCTTGGCAAGATAAGCCTGTCACGGACGAGCAAATTAAGGATCTCTACGAGCTGCTTAAATTTGCTCCGACCTCTGTTAATTGCAATCCAGCCAGATTTCTCTTTATCAAAAGCCCCCAAGCAAAAGAGCGCTTGCTGGCTTGCGTTACTCCGGGAAATCTCGAGAAAACACGTGCAGCTCCTGTTACGGCCATCATTGGGATGGATTTGGACTTCTATGAACAGTTGCCAAAATTATTTCCCCATGTTGATGCCAAAAGCTGGTTTGTGGGTAAGGATGCTTATATCGAATCAACCGCTTTTCGCAATTCAGCGTTGCAGGGTGCTTATCTAACGATGGCAGTGAGGGCGCTGGGCCTTGATTGCGGTGCTATGAGTGGGTTTGATGCTGATAAGGTGAATGCGGAGTTTTTCCCTGATGGAAGGGTAAAAGTGAACTTTTTACTCAATATTGGCTATGGCAATAGCGCCAGTTTGATGCCTAGACAACCCCGTCCGTCATTCGCCGAGGTCTGCAGAATCCTCTAAATACGCTGGGCATTGTAGAATTAGCGTCTTTAGAGTGAAGTTTAAGCTCGGTAGCGTTTGCGGAATTCGCGAGGATGGCGAAATTGGTAGACGCACCAGGTTTAGGTCCTGACGCCAGAAATGGTGTGGGGGTTCGAGTCCCCCTCCTCGCACCACAAGTTAGCTACTTGGCTTGGGCTTCACATATCCTGATTTCAATGAAGAGACGAGAATGGCTGTGCAGATAGAAAATTTAGGTCAACTAGACCGCAAAATGACTTTGGAATTCGCTCGTGCCGATTTGGCAAAAGCGCGTGAGGCCCGTTTGGCAAAAGTTGGTAAGACCATGAAAGTGGCTGGCTTTCGTCCGGGCAAAGTTCCGAAGAATATGGTTGAAAAACAATATGGCATGCAAGTGGATTTTGAAATCCAATTTGATAAAGCCTCTGAATTATTTTTTGAACTCAGTCAAAAAGAAGGCATCCTGCTTGCTGGCCAACCACGCCTTGAGCCAAAGAGTGAGTTAGATGCTGACAAGATCGTTTTTGATGCTTACTTTGAAGTGCTGCCGGAAGTCAAAATTGGCGACTTCAGCAAAGCGGAAGTAACCAAGTACACAACGACTATTGCGGATGCTGAAATTGATCGCGCATTAGACGTGCTACGTAAGCAACAAGTGCATTACCACCCACGTGGTGAGGCTGGTCCTCATGGCGATGGCGGCGCAAATACTGCGGCCCAAGCTGGCGACCAAGCAATTATTGACTTCGTAGGCAAGATTGACGGCGTTGAATTTGCTGGCGGTAAGGCAGAGAACTTTGAGTATGTTTTAGGTGAAGGTCGCATGCTTCCAGAATTTGAAGCTGCAACCCTGGGCTTGAAAGCCGGTGAGAGCAAAACTTTCCCATTGAGCTTCCCAGCTGATTACCACGGTAAAGATGTTGCTGGCAAAACTGCAGAGTTCACCATCACCGTTAAACAAGTGAACTGGGCACACCTGCCAACGGTTGATGACAATTTTGCATTGTCATTAGGTGTTACTGAAGGCGGCGTTGCCAAGATGCGCGAAGAAGTTAAAGAAAACTTAGATCGCGAAGTAAAGCGTCGTATTACTTCTTTGTTGAAAAATGAAGTAATGGACCAAATTGATAAGAACTGCGAATTGGATGTTCCTAAGTCCTTAATTGCTTCAGAGCAAGAGCGTTTAGTTGAATCCGCGCGTCAAGATCTCATGCAGCGTGGCATTCCGAATGCCAAAGATGCTCCGATCCCTCCTGAAATGTTTGCCGAACAAGCTACTAAGCGTGTACGTCTTGGTTTGATTTTGGGCGATCTGGTTAAGCAAAAGGATTTGAAAGCTACCGCTGACCAAATCAAGGCTGAGATTGATGAGCAAGCTGCTACTTATGAAGACCCAAAAGAAGTGGTACGCTGGTTCTATAGCAACCCAAGCCGTCTCAAGGATATTGAGAACTTGGTACTTGAAGATAACGTAATTAAATACTTCACATCACTTGCTAAGGTAAATGAGAAGGCCGTTAGCTTCGAAGAGCTTAGCAAATTAAATTGATTGAATAAGGCGCAATGACATGAACCAGAATCATTTTCAGTTTGAGAATTTAGAGCCTAAAGGTTTGGGTTTGGTTCCTATGGTGATCGAGACCTCTGGTCGAGGTGAGCGTGCCTATGACATTTACTCCCGCCTTTTAAGAGAACGCGTTGTATTCTTGGTTGGCGAAGTCAATGATCAAACTGCAAACTTGGTTATTGCCCAGTTGTTATTTCTTGAGAGTGAAAATCCAGATAAAGAAATTTCTCTGTATATCAATTCTCCTGGCGGTTCTGTTTCTGCAGGTTTGGCTATTTACGATACGATGCAATTTATCAAGCCGCACGTTAGTACTTTGTGTATGGGTATGGCTGCGAGCATGGGTGCTTTCCTATTGTGCGCTGGTGAGAAGGGTAAGCGTTATGCCTTGCCAAATTCTCGCGTGATGATTCATCAGCCTTTAGGTGGAGCACGCGGCCAGGCTTCCGATATCGAAATTCAAGCACGTGAGATCTTGTATTTGCGTGAGCGTCTCAATCAAATTTTGGCAGATCGTACGGGCCAATCTATGGAGACGATTGCAAAAGATACAGACCGCGATAACTTTATGTCAGCAGAACAAGCTCGTGACTATGGCTTGATTGATAAAGTCATTGAAAAACGTCCATAAGCTTGCATAGAAATTACATTAGTTAGGCATCCCACTTGAGCGATACAACCTCTACAAGCAGTTCAGATAAAACACTGTATTGCTCTTTCTGCGGCAAGAGTCAGCATGAGGTAAAAAAACTGATTGCTGGACCATCTGTTTTTATCTGTGATGAGTGCATCGATTTATGTACTGACATCATTCAAGAAGAGATTGCCAAGCTCCCTAAGAGTGAAGGCGATGACGCATTGCCAACACCTCATCAGATTCGTGAAAATTTAGATCAATACGTTATTGGTCAAGACCAAGCCAAAAAGACTTTGGCTGTAGCGGTTTATAACCATTACAAGCGCTTACAGTATTTGCCTAAGCCTAAAAAAGAGAAGTTAGACAAGGATGGCAAACCTACCGAAGCAGTAGATAAAAAAGAATCCAAGAAGCCCGCAAAGGCAATGGTGGATGGCGTTGAATTAGCAAAGAGCAATATTTTGCTGATTGGACCAACGGGCTCTGGCAAAACCCTGCTTGCCCAAACTTTGGCTCGCATGTTGGACGTGCCTTTTGTCATGGCGGATGCAACTACATTAACCGAGGCTGGTTACGTAGGTGAAGATGTCGAAAATATTATTCAGAAGCTACTGCAAGCTTGTGACTACAACGTCGAAAAAGCCCAGCGTGGCATTGTGTACATTGATGAGATCGATAAGATCTCGCGTAAGTCAGATAATCCATCGATTACTCGTGACGTTTCAGGAGAGGGTGTTCAACAGGCCCTTCTGAAATTAGTCGAGGGTACGATGGCTTCCATTCCCCCGCAAGGCGGACGCAAGCATCCTAATCAGGATTTCTTGCCCGTGGATACGACTAACATCCTCTTCATTTGTGGTGGCGCTTTTGATGGTCTTGAAAAAGTGATTCAACAACGTACTGCAAAAACCGGTATCGGCTTTAATGCAACTGTCCCGGGTAAAGATGATCGTGGCGTGAGTGATTTGCTAGTTGAAGTTGAGCCAGAGGATTTGATTAAATTTGGCTTAATCCCAGAGCTGATTGGCCGCTTGCCAGTGGTAACCACTTTGGCGCAATTGGATGAGGAAGCTTTAATTCAGATTCTGACAGAGCCAAAAAATGCTTTGGTAAAGCAATATCAAGCGCTTTTAACCATGGAAGGTGCTGAACTTGAGGTCCGAGTAGAGGCCCTCTCAGCAATCGCTAAGAAGGCTATTGCGCGTAAAACAGGTGCTCGCGGCCTGCGATCCATCCTTGAGGGTTCATTAATGGATGTGATGTATGACTTGCCATCCTTGAAGAATGTTCAAAAGGTCGTTATCGACGAATCTAGCATTCAAGAAGGCGGAAAACCACTTTTGGTCTACAAGCAAGATGTAGAACATGAAGATTTGAGCAAAAAAGCTTAATTTTTAAGGTTTTTTTGCTGTTTTGTCCCTTTTTTCGGGCATTTTTCGCATTTCACCCCCTTGTTTTTTCCTGGGTCAAGCCCATATAGGTAGTATGCTATCTCTTAATAATGTCTCTATTTAGTGTTTTTGCTATTTAGAGAACTTTATGAGAATTGACTACTTTGGAGGATTTGCCCCATGCCTGGCCACTTATTACTACCCTCTGAACCGATTCAGCTCCCATTGCTGCCTTTACGGGATGTAGTTGTCTTTCCCCATATGGTGATCCCATTGTTTGTGGGTCGCCCAAAATCCATTAAAGCCTTAGAGGCCGCTATGGAAACCGGTAAAAACGTATTGTTGGTAGCCCAGAAGACGGCCGCCAAGGATGAGCCGAGCGTCGAAGACCTCTATGAAGTCGGCTGTATCGCTAACATCTTGCAAATGCTTAAATTGCCCGATGGCACCGTTAAGGTCCTCGTGGAAGGTGTTCAGCGGGCTGAGGTGAGCCAAATTGAAGATAGCCAGGGCTACTTTGCCTGTGAAGCGACACCAACTCCCATTGCAACATTAGATGCACATGAAACTGAAGCATTGCGTCGCGCCATCATGGCCCAGTTTGATCAGTACGTAAAACTAAACAAAAAAGTACCTCAGGAAATCCTGTCTTCCTTAGGTGGGATTGATGATCCGAGTCGCTTAGCCGATACCATCTGTGCACATTTGCCTGTCAAGTTAGAGCAAAAACAAAAACTGTTGGAGATGACCGACGTTGTTCAAAGGCTAGAAAGCCTTTTGGCGGACCTCGAAAGTGAAATTGATATTTTGCAAGTAGAGAAACGTATCCGTGGACGCGTGAAACGCCAAATGGAAAAGAGCCAACGTGAGTATTACTTGAATGAGCAAGTCAAAGCGATTCAAAAAGAATTAGGTGAGGGTGAAGAGGGTGCTGATCTTGAGGAGCTCGAGAAGCGTATTAAAGCTGCTCGCATGCCTAAAGAGGCGCTGAAAAAAGCCGAATCAGAGTTAAAGAAACTCAAGCTCATGTCACCAATGTCTGCTGAGGCAACGGTGATTCGGAACTTCATCGATACCTTGGTGAATTTACCTTGGAAGAAAAAAAGCAAGATTAATAACGATCTCACTAATGCTGAAAAAGTTTTGGATGAAGATCACTACGGTTTAGATAAAGTTAAAGAACGTATTTTGGAGTACCTCGCAGTTCAACAACGTGTTGATCGTGTAAAGGCTCCAATCCTATGTTTAGTTGGCCCTCCTGGTGTTGGTAAGACGTCTTTAGGTCAATCTATTGCACGTGCTACCAACCGTAAGTTTGTTCGTATGGCCTTGGGTGGCGTGCGCGATGAATCTGAGATTCGTGGTCACCGTCGCACCTATATCGGGTCTATGCCTGGCAAGATCTTGACGAGCCTCACCAAGGTGGGCGTCCGTAATCCACTGTTCTTGCTTGATGAAGTAGATAAGATGGGTATGGACTTCCGCGGCGATCCTGCTAGCGCTTTATTAGAGGTGTTAGATCCAGAGCAAAACCACACATTCCAAGATCACTATGTAGAGGTTGATTTTGATCTATCTGATGTGATGTTTGTGGCAACGGCTAACTCATTGAATATTCCCGGCCCATTGTTAGATCGCCTGGAAATCATTCGTCTGGCCGGTTATACGGAAGATGAGAAGAGCAATATTGCCGTCAATTACCTCATTCCCAAACAAATCAAAAATAACGGTTTGAAAAAAGATGAGTTAAAGATTGAGGAAAGCGCTGTTCGCAGCATGATCCGTTATTACACGCGTGAAGCCGGCGTCCGGTCCTTGGAGCGCGAGATTAGCAAAATTTGTCGCAAAGTGGTCAAGCTTTTGCTCTTGAAGAAAGAAGCTGCACCGATTGTGGTTAACGCTGACAATCTCGAGAAGTTCTTATCGGTTCGCATGTACGACTTTGGTTTGGCGGCAAAAGAGAACCAAGTGGGTCAAGTAACCGGTTTAGCTTGGACAGAAGTTGGTGGAGATTTGTTAACGATTGAAGCGGCAGTGATGTCTGGTAAGGGTGTTATCACTCGTACTGGCTCCATTGGTGATGTTATGAAGGAATCGGTTGAAGCTGCGCGTACTGTGGTTCGCTCGCGCGCAAGACGTCTTGGCATCGCAGATGAAGCTTTCGAAAAGAAAGACATTCACATTCACTTTCCGGATGGCGCCACACCAAAAGATGGTCCTTCAGCAGGCATCGCCATTACAACTGCTTTGGTTTCCGTATTGACGGGCATTCCCATTCGCTCCGATGTTGCGATGACCGGTGAAATTACCTTGCGCGGTGAAGTATTACCAATTGGCGGACTTAAGGAAAAGCTATTGGCAGCCCATCGCGGTGGCATTAAGCTTGCCCTAATTCCTGAGGAAAACGTGAAGGATCTGATCGAAATTCCAGACAATGTTAAGAATGCGATTGAGATTGTTCCGGTTCGCTGGATTGATAAGGTGCTAGAGCTTGCCTTAGAACGCATGCCCCAAGCATTGCCCGATCCAACCCCAGAGGAGCTGGCTAAAAAAGCTGCCGAGGCGAGCAAGGCTAATGAAAAAACGGCTGGTGCTGAGGTTTTGAAGCATTAGTCCCAAAGGGTTCCAGGCTCCATTACATCCTCTTAGGTTGATGGATCAGGGAACCCTGCCTTTGCTAGGCCTTTGAGTTACAATTCTCCCTGTAGTAATTTTGGGGCGCTTAGCTCAGTTGGTAGAGCGTCTGCCTTACACGCAGAATGTCGGCGGTTCGAACCCGTCAGCGCCCACCAAGATTCTTCATCGCTTTTTAGGCCAACTAGCTGCTCTAGATCTCAACGCCTAGTACACTGCACCATCGACTTTATTTCCCAGCGACTAACTCATGTTTGATACCGTACGTAAGCACCAAAAGATTCTTCAACTCGTTTTGATGCTCTTCATTGTTCCGTCCTTTGTAATGTTTGGTATCTCTAGCTATTCCGGTTTTATGGATAAAGAGACTGATATCGTCAAAATCAATGGCAAGGCCATCACCGCACAAGAAGTAGAGTCTGCTGCTAAGCGTCAAGCTGAACGGGTTGGTGGGAATGCCCAAATTGCACAAAGCCTACAGTTCCGCCAAGCTATTTTGAATGAACTCATGCAGCAACGCATTCTAGGCTTTGCTGTTTACGATTTGCACCTGCAAGTCGGCAAAGAGGCGCTCATTAAAAGCTTGCAAAATATTCCGCAAATTCGCGCACTCTATCGCCAAGATGGAAGCTTTGATGATCTACGCTTCAAGCAGCTCTTGGCAAGCAATGGCATGAATGAAGAACAGTTTTATGCTGGCCAAAGTTTTGATTTAAAGATCCAACAATTGGTTGGCTCCGTTTCTCGTACTGAACTTGCTAGCCCGAAGATTTCAGAGGCAATTTCGTCCTTGTATGAGACAGAGCGTGCAGTGCAGGTATTGCAATTTAACGCCAAAGACTACTTAAGCAAAGTAAACCCAAGCCCAGAAGAGCTGCAAGCCTTCTACGATGCCAATACTAGGTTATTTGAGAGTCCAGAATTTATTGATATTGAATACATCGTTCTCAAGGCCGACCCAAAAGAAGATGCTAAGGTTTTTGGCGAACGAGCTGATCAGTTTGCCAATATGACTTATGACCAATCAGACAGCTTAAAACCAGCTGCGGATAAATTGAAGTTAAGTGTTCAGTCTCAAAAGAACGTAACCCGTGGAGGCATTGCGGGTTTAGGTAAAGACCATCCTCTGAGCAACCCAAAAGTGATTCAGTCTTTGTTTGGTGATGAAGCTCTAAAAAACAAGCGCAATACTGAAGCGGTACAAACTTCACCTGGTGTGTTTGTCTCGGCTCGAGTAGTCACTTTCCACCCAGCTCAAACATTGCCTTTTAAGGATGTTGCAGCTGAAGTAAGGCGCCAGGTAAGTCAGCGCGCTGCTGAGAAATTAGCTGTTGCTTCGGCCGCAGAGAAATTTTCTGCACTTGAAAAAGATCCTCAGAATTCAAGTGGATTCGCTAGCCCAGTTTGGGTATCCCGCAATAAGCCAGGCAATTTGCTTGGCCAAGCCATGGATGAAGTTATGTCTGTGAATGCGGATAAATTACCGGCAGTTGTTTCTGTTTCCAATCCCGGCGTAGGAGCCAGCATCTACAGAGTTGATCAAGTTCGCCAACCTTCTGGTGGTGATGCCAAAATTCATCAGGCGCAAGCACAGCAGATACAAGCCCTGAGCGCTCAAGCAGAGTTTGCGGGATTCATGGCTTATTGGCGTGATGCTGCAAGCGTTAAGGTAATTAATCCACTCAAGCCAATGTCTTCGGGTGGTGCTGGTAGTTAATTCTTAAGCCTAATTTTTAAGCATGTTTTTGTATGGGGCCATAGAGCCCCATACGTTTTTGAAGAGAATGTTTTGAGCTTCTACATTAGGATGAAGGCGATCATCCTGGAATAACTGAGGCTTATCGGCAACCCCACTCAGAAAGAAGGGTAGTAATGTAATGCCTTCTTGGGTTGCCAGCGTTGAATACAGATCACGAAATTGCTTTGTGTACCGTTTGCCATAATTAGGAGGTATCTGCATGCCAAACAACAAGACTTTTGCACCGGACTTTTTACTCATCTGAATCATCTTGCGAAGATTGTTTTCTGATTCTGCTATTGGCAAGCCTCTCAATGCATCATTTGCGCCAAGCTCAAGCAACACTAGACCAGGTTTCTTTTCCTTGAGTAAATCACCCATTCGAGCAAGCCCTCCAGAGCTTGTTTCACCGCTGATACTGGCATTGAAGACAGACCACGGACTTCCTTCCTTCGCTAATTGCTGCTGAAGTAGGTTGACCCAGCCAGAACCACGAGGCAAGCCATATTCAGCAGACAGACTATCGCCCATCACTAAAATGACCGGGTTTGTTTGCGCCCAGGAGTTAAATCCAATAAACAGGCAAAATAGACCCACTAAAAGTGACGTTCTCAACGCATTACAGGGTTTGTGAAATCGCTTCATGATTCTGAGGTCAGTGGAAAAAGATAAGTAATGAGCAGTTTATTAAAAACAATTAGTGTCGCAAAACTAGGCAAGACGGTTTTTGCTAATGACGACTCTTTATCCATTTTGCACGACATTAGCTTTGATATTGAATCGGGCGAGAGTGTAGCGATTATTGGCGCCTCCGGCTCTGGCAAAAGCACGCTGTTGAGTCTTCTGGCTGGCCTTGATACACCAACTGAGGGTGAGGTTTGTTTGATGGGGCAAAGCCTCAATATCTTAGATGAGGATGGCCGGGCTAAGTTGCGTAGCTTACATACAGGCTTTGTTTTTCAGTCCTTCCAGCTACTTCCGCACCTAAATGCTCTGGAAAACGTCATGTTGCCAGCAGAGATCTTGGGACTTGATTTAGCCAGCACCCGAATTCAGGCTCAATATTGGCTTGATAAGGTGGGGCTGTCTCACCGGCTACAGCATTTTCCAAAGACACTTTCTGGTGGGGAGCAACAGCGCGTAGCCCTAGCCAGAGCCTTTATCAGCAAGCCCGCCATCTTGTTTGCCGATGAACCTACCGGCAGCTTGGATGAGGCTAGCGGAAGCAGGGTAATAGAGCTTTTATTTGAGCTCAATCGTGAATGTAACTCGACACTTGTCTTGGTGACTCATGACCCAGCCTTAGCAGCTCAATGCAGTCGTCAGTTTCAGCTTCAGGCTGGGCGATTGGTCTGATCAAAACCTTATAATCTAGGCATGTCATTTTTCCGTTTCTTGCCTGGGGCTGATGCCCTCTCAGCCTTCCGCCAACAGCGTCTTTTAGCATCCCTAGCGGCCCAAGGTGTTGAACTCGAGTCTATTGAGGCTCAGTATCTCCACTTCATCTGGTCTGAATCAGATCTCGATGTCAAAAATCAAGAAATTCTTGCTAGCCTTTTAACCTACGGACAGCCTTTCGTATCAAAGTTAAAGTCGGGAAACTCATGGTTTAGCAAAGGATCTAAGCTTTGTGAAGACGCAGTCGTCATCCCTAGATTTGGCACGGTATCGCCATGGGCTAGTAAAGCTACTGACATTGCGCGTCAATGCGCTTTGAACGTGCTCCGGATTGAACGTGGCGTTCAGTTTGCATGGCAATCTAAAAAAGAATTAACCCAAACCCAAACAAATATTGTTTTGGCAGCTATTCATGATCGGATGACAGAAGCTGTTGTTGACAGCACAGATCAGGCTCAAGCTTTGTACCAAACTTTGGCAGATCGTCCGCTCTTGCGCATTCCAGTATTGACAGAAGGAAGGGTTGCACTAGACAAAGCGAACCAAGAGTTGGGCCTTGCTTTATCTGATGATGAAGTTGCTTACCTCACAGAGAATTTTATACGTCTAGAGCGCAATCCAAGTGATGTTGAACTCATCATGTTTGCCCAGGCAAATAGCGAACACTGTCGCCATAAGATTTTTAATTCTTCATGGACGATTGACGGCGATGATCAAGAACTTTCCTTGTTTGCCATGATCCGTAATACCCATCAGCTTCGCCCCGAAGGCACTATCGTTGCTTACTCAGATAACTCCGCCATCATGGAAGGTTGTGAATCTGAGACCTGGGTGCCGCAAGGCAAAGATCAGCGCTATGAGAAAGATATGCGCTTAGTGCATACCTTGATGAAGGTGGAAACCCACAATCACCCAACGGCGATTGCACCATTTCCTGGAGCCTCTACAGGCGCTGGTGGAGAAATACGAGATGAGGGTGCTACCGGTATAGGCGGACGCCCTAAAGCAGGCCTCACAGGCTTCTCGGTATCCAATTTAAATATCCCCGGCACTGATTTGCCTTGGGAGACTGAGAAGTACGGTAAGCCAGAGCGTATTGCTACACCATTGCAGATCATGATCGACGGTCCTTTGGGTGGAGCTGCTTTTAATAATGAGTTTGGCCGTCCCATTTTGGGTGGTTATTTCCGTGTGTTTGAGCAAACTTTAGATGGCACTCGCCGTGGATATCACAAGCCCATCATGATCGCCGGCGGTATTGGCAGCATTGATTCCATTCATACCCATAAAAAACCGATTCAAGCTGGTCATCTATTAATTCAGTTAGGTGGACCTGGAATGCGCATTGGTATGGGTGGCGCTACCGGCAGTTCTGTTGCAACTGGGACCAATACTGCAGATCTGGATTTTGATTCCGTCCAGCGCGGCAATCCAGAAATGGAACGCCGAGCACAAGAAGTGATTAATGCTTGCCGCGCAATGGGCCAGAACAATCCGATTGTTTCTATACATGATGTCGGGGCAGGCGGTTTATCCAATGCTTTTCCCGAGTTAGCTGATGGTGCTGGCTTAGGTGCGAAATTTAAATTACGCAACATTCCACTCGAAGAGAGCGGCATGAGTCCTGCGGAAATTTGGTGCAATGAGTCTCAAGAACGTTATGTTCTCGCCATTGATTCTAAAGATTTGGATCTATTGAAGTCTTTATGCGAGCGTGAGCGTTGCTTATTTGCTGTCGTTGGCGAAGCTACCGATGAGCGTCAACTTCTATTGACTGATAGCAAGCAGGAATCTGGAACTGATGCAGCCTTGCCAATCAACATGCCAATGGATGTGTTGTTGGGTAAACCACCACGCATGCACCGCGATGTTAAGCGTGTTCAGCAAGAATTTACTGAGCTCAACGTTACTGATGCTGATTTAGCGCAGTGTATTGCCTGGGTGTTACAACAACCAAGTGTGGCAAGTAAGTCATTCTTAATTACGATTGGCGATAGAACCGTAGGCGGCTTAAATTCTCGTGACCCATTCGTAGGTCCTTGGCAAGTGCCCGTCGCTGATTGCGCCGTCACAATGATGGACTACAAAGGTTATCGCGGTGAAGTGATGACCATGGGTGAGAGAACTCCTTTAGCCGTCATTGATGCTCCTGCTGCCGCACGTATGGCTGTTGGTGAGGCCTTAACCAATTTACTGTCAGCTGATATCAACAGTTTGCAAGACGTCAAGCTATCAGCCAACTGGATGGCAGCATGCGGCGCACCCGGTGAAGATGCGAAGCTCTATGACTCTGTTCAAGCAATTGGTATGGATCTTTGCCCGGCATTGGGAATCTCTATTCCAGTCGGTAAAGATTCTTTATCTATGGCAACAGAATGGCGTGATGGTGATCAGTCCAAGAAAGTGGTTTCACCGGTTTCCGCAATTATTTCTGCATTCGCTTCTGTTATCGATGTACGCAAGACCTTAACGCCTGCTTTGACATTAAAAGATGCCAAGGGCGCAGCTTTAGAAACCGAGCTGATCTTGATTGACCTTGGTCGTGGCAAGAATCGTATGGCGGGTAGCATCCTTGCTCAAGTTCTCAATCAATCTGGCAAGGTAGCTCCGAATGTAGATCACCCAGAAGATCTCAAAGCGCTAGCTGCTGCCATTATTGAGCTGCGCAAAGAAAACAAATTGCTGGCGTATCACGACCGCTCTGATGGTGGTTTGCTAGCCTGTATTGCTGAGATGGCATTTGCCTCCCATTGCGGTATCTCTATAAATGTAGACATGATTGCTGTAGATGTTGGCCAAGAACCAGATCATGGAGATGCAAAGAATTGGGCGCAGCAAGTTTCAGGTCGCCGCCACGAACAAACAATACGAGCCTTGTTTAATGAAGAATTAGGCGCCGTAGTTCAGGTGCGCAGAGAAGATAGGGATACGGTGTTTGCAGTCTTGCGCAAGCTTGGCCTTAGCGCTTACAGTCATGTCATCGGTAAACCCAATACCAATGGCCGTATTGAGATTTGGCGCGATGCTAAAAATATCTTTGCTGAGCCCAGAGAAGTTCTGCAAAAGATGTGGGCCAACACCAGCTATCAAATTGCGCGCCTACGTGATAACCCCGCCTGTGCCGATAGCGAGTTCAATTTATTAGACGACCTTGCTGACCCTGGCATGTCACCGAAGCTGACATTTAATCCGTCAGAAGATATTGCTGCACCATTTATTCAAAAGAATATTCGCCCTAAGGTCGCAATTCTGCGTGAGCAGGGCGTTAACTCTCATGTTGAAATGGCGTATGCCGTGAACTGGGCTGGTTTTGATAGTTATGACGTGCACATGTCTGACTTGCTCGCCGGCATGGCAAAGCTAGATGATTTCCGCGGCTTAATTGCTTGTGGTGGCTTCAGTTATGGTGACGTCTTGGGAGCTGGTGAGGGATGGGCCAAAACCATTCTGTTTAACCAGCAATTACGCGATCAGTTCTCAGCCTTCTTTAATCGCCAAGATAGTTTTGCATTAGGCGTTTGCAATGGCTGCCAGATGATGAGCAACCTTTCAGGAATTATTCCTGGTGCAGAGGCTTGGCCTAAATTTACCCGCAATCAATCTGAGCAATATGAAGCCCGCCTCGTGATGGCTGAAGTATTAGCATCGCCATCCATCTTTACCCAAGGCATGGAAGGTAGCCAGTTGCCAATCGCAATTGCGCATGGTGAGGGTTTTGCTAACTTTAGTCAGCAGGGTAATTTAGAGCAATTACAGAAGCAGGGCTTATCAGCATTACGTTTTGTAGATAACCTTGGCAGGCCGACTGAAACCTATCCCATGAACCCTAATGGTTCACCTGGTGGTTTAACGGGTGTTACCACCCCTGATGGTCGTTTTACGGTCATGATGCCGCATCCAGAAAGGGTGTTCCGTGCTGTGCAAATGAGCTGGTGTCCACCAGAATGGTTAGATGTTGCAGATGGCGCAAGCCCATGGCTGCGTTTATTCCGTAACGCGCGTCGCTGGGCGAACTAAGCCATGTCTTTGGGCATGGAGCCAGTAACCTTTTCTGAAAGCGGCGGCGTACGTTATCTGCACTTTGGTAGCGAATTAATTCAGGGTGCAATGCGCATTCGCGATCCTGACGAAATCTACCTAGAGTACAACCAGCAGATGATGGCTTGGTTACTGTTTCTAGAAACTCAGCCTGGTATGCGTGTAGCCCAACTGGGTCTTGGTACTGGTGCATTAACTAAATTCCAACATCGTTATTGCCCAGCCGTAAAAACGACTGTTGTTGAACTCAATCCAGCTGTGATTATTTCAGCAAGGAGTATGTTCTTTACTCCGGATGATGATCGTCGCCTAGAAACACTACAAACCGATGCGAAAGTATTCGTACAGAGCGCAAAGCAACAAAAACAATACGATGCTGTACAGGTGGATCTCTATGACGCTATTTGCGATGGGCCTGCTGCGAGTTCGCTTGATTTTTATAAGGGCTGCTACGACATCCTGAAAAGTACCGGCGTCATGACGGTCAATTTATTTTCACGTCATAAGAGTTTTGACATCAACTTACAAAATATCTGTGAGGCATTTGACAATAGAGTCCTACTGTTTCCGGAGTCGCATGATTGCAATGTGGTGGCTATTGGTTTTAAAGGACCCAAACTCGAGGTTGAGTGGAAAGAAGTTTCGAAGAGGGCAAAGCTGATTCTAGAAAAGACTGGTTTGCCAACCAATAAATGGGTATCAGGCATCGCCCGTGAAAATGCACGCCAAGAAAGTAAATTATCGATTTAAAGTAGCTATTTAGGCTGGGCTGCTAAGAAAAAAGGCGATCAATTGATCGCCTTTTTTGTTCCCCAATACATCTGAGGGTTTAGGACTTTAGATTGTTACGGTATCGGCTACATCACTAAATGACTTTAGCTTATCGAAGCTCATATATCTATAAACCTCAGCAGACTTAGCATTGAGTGCCTGAACTTGCTCCAAGTACTCGGCGGGAGTTGGCAAGCGTCCAAGCAAGGCTGCCACTGAAGCAAGTTCAGCAGAGGCCAAGAAAACGCGTGTATCAATACCTAGGCGATTAGGGAAGTTACGGGTTGATGTAGAAACTGCTGTAGAGCCTTTACGGATCTGAGCTTGGTTACCCATGCATAAAGAGCAACCAGGGCTCTCCATACGCGCGCCAGCAGCACCCAACATGCCGTAGTAGCCTTCTTCCATCAAGACCATGGCGTCCATCTTGGTAGGAGGAGCAACCCATAAGCGTGTTGGCATATCTTTCTTGCCCTGCAAGACTTGACCAGCAGCACGGAAGTGGCCAATGTTCGTCATGCAAGAACCGATAAAGACTTCATCGATTTTTTCACCAGCAACTTCAGACAATACTTTTACATCATCTGGGTCATTAGGGCAGGCAAGAATAGGCTCTTTGATTTCATCGATATTGATTTCAATGATTTCAGCGTAATCAGCATTCTCATCAGCTTTAAGGAGTTGTGGATTTGCAATCCAAGCCTGCATGGCTTTAATACGGCGACCTAATGTACGCTTGTCTTCGTAACCATTGGCAATCATCCACTTCATTAAAGTGATATTAGATTGCATGTACTCAATGATCGGCTCTTTGTTGAGGTGCACTGTACAACCACCAGCAGAGCGTTCTGCTGAAGCATCTGACAATTCAAATGCTTGCTCAACTTTCAGATCTGGCAAGCCTTCAATTTCTAAAATACGGCCAGAGAAGATATTCTTCTTGCCTTGCTTTTCAACAGTGAGCAAACCTTTTTTGATTGCATATAAAGGAATGGCATTCACGAGATCACGCAAGGTGATGCCGGGCTGCATCTTGCCTTTGAAGCGAATCAATACAGACTCCGGCATATCCAATGGCATCACGCCAGTAGCAGCAGCAAAGGCTACCAAGCCTGAACCCGCTGGGAATGAAATACCGATTGGGAAGCGAGTATGGCTATCACCACCAGTACCACAGGTATCTGGTAACAAGAGGCGGTTTAACCAACTATGAATCACACCATCACCTGGACGCAAAGCGACACCACCACGATTCGTCATAAACGGTGGCAATTCATGCTGAGTGCGAATATCTACTGGTTTTGGATAAGCGGAGGTGTGACAGAACGATTGCATTACGAGATCAGAAGAGAACCCTAGGCAAGCCAAGTCCTTTAACTCGTCACGAGTCATTGGACCAGTTGTATCTTGAGATCCAACAGTTGTCATGTGGGGCTCACAATAAGTCCCCGGACGAACGCCTTGACCTTCAGGCAGGCCACAAGCACGGCCAACCATCTTCTGAGCCAAGCTGAACCCTTTTTTATTGTCTGGAGGGCTCACAGGTACACGGAACTCTGTAGAGGCGGGTAATCCCAATGCTGCACGTGCTTTAGCTGTTAAGCCGCGACCAACAATCAA